>NZ_JAODTZ010000008.1 GCF_025399795.1 Streptomyces rhizosphaerihabitans
CGACACCGGCGGAGGGGCGCACCCTCCGGCGCCGCGCCGGGGGCGCTCCCGTGCCGTAACCCACCAGCACGTTCCCGGAGCCCTCGTCGCTCTGGTCGTCCTTGTCGAGCTCGCTGTCCTCGCCCCCGGCCGGGGCGCCCACGGCGACGGTCAGCAGGGGTGCCCCCACGGGCAGTTCCGTGCCTTCCTCACCGAAGCGGGCGGTGACCACGCCGCCGTAAGGACAGGGGACCTCCACCATCGCCTTGGCCGTCTCGACCTCGACG
The DNA here is from genome assembly GCF_025399795.1 of Streptomyces rhizosphaerihabitans. Lineage (GTDB taxonomy): Bacteria > Actinomycetota > Actinomycetes > Streptomycetales > Streptomycetaceae > Streptomyces > Streptomyces rhizosphaerihabitans. Next base: position 267 of record NZ_JAODTZ010000008.1, read on the forward strand.
ACGAGCTGGTCGACGGCGACGACATCGCCGACCTCCACCAGCCAGCGGACGATCTCCGCCTCGGTGAGTCCCTCCCCGAGGTCGGGGAGCTTGAACTCCAGCACTTGTGCCATCAGCTCTGCGCCTCCCATTGCAGACGCCCCACGGCGTCCAGGATCCGGTCGACGCCGGGCAGGTGGTGCCGCTCCAGCATCGGCGGCGGATACGGGATGTCGAACCCCGCGACGCGCAGCACCGGCGCCTCCAGGTGGTGGAAGCAGCGCTCCGTGACGCGGGCCGCGATCTCCCCGCCCGGTCCGCCGAACCCGCCCGACTCGTGCACGACGACCGCTCGTCCGGTCCGCCGCACCGACGCCGAGACCGTTTCGTCGTCGAACGGCACCAGAGAGCGCAGGTCGACGACTTCGAGGTCCCAGCCCTCGGCCCGCGCCGCCTCGGCGGCTTCGAGGCAGACGGGCACCGACGGCCCGTAGGTGATGAGCGTGGCGCTCCGGCCCGAGCGCCGCACCACCGCGCGGCCTATCGGCTCAACGGCCGGCGGCTCCTCCGGGTTCCAGGAATCCTTCGACCAGTACAGCCTCTTGGGCTCCAGGAAGACGACCGGGTCGTCCGAGGCGATGGCCTCGCGCAGCAGTCCGTAGGCGTCGGAGACGGTCGCGGGCATGACGACGTGGAGGCCCGGGGTCGCCATGTAGTACGCCTCGGAGGAGTCGCTGTGGTGCTCGACGCCGCCGATGCCGCCGCCGTAGGGGACGCGGATCGTGATGGGCAGGGGCATGGCGCCCCGCGTGCGGTTGCGCATCTTCGCCACATGCGAGATCAACTGCTCGAACGCCGGGTAGGCGAACGCGTCGAACTGCATCTCCACGACAGGCCGCAGGCCGTACATGGCCATGCCGACCGCCGCGCCGAGGATGCCCGCCTCGGCGAGCGGGGTGTCCGTGCAGCGGTCGTCGCCGAATTCCTTGGCGAGCCCGTCGGTGACCCGGAAGACGCCGCCGAGGGTGCCGACGTCCTCGCCCATGACATGGACGGCCGGGTCGGCGGCCATGGCGTCGCGCAGGGCGCGCCCGAGCGCCTGCGCCATGGTGGCCGGTTTGAGGGCAACGGTGGTCATCGCCCGGCTCCTTCCGGGCCGTGCGGGCCCGCTCCGAGCGTGCCGTCCGCCTCGGCGTCCAGCTCCGCTCTCAGCTGGCTCTCCTGCTCAAGCAGTTGAGTAGTGGGTTGGGCATACACATGGGCGAACAGATCCATGGGGTCGAGCACCGGGTTCTGGTTCATGCGCTCGCGCAGGTCCGCGGCCATGACCTCGGCGTCGTCGCGCACCGCCTGCAGGGCGGACTCGTCGAGCAGACCGCGCTCGGTCAGTTCCCGCTCCACCAGCACGATGGGGTCGTGGCCGCGCCAGGTCTCGACCTCGGAGTCGCCCCGGTAGCGGGTGGCGTCGTCGGCGTTGGTGTGGGCGTCGATGCGGTACGTCACGGCCTCGACGAGCGTGGGACCGCCGCCCGCGCGCGCGTGGGCGATGGCCTCGCTCAGGACCTGGTGCACGGCCACCGCGTCGTTTCCGTCGACCAGGCGGCCCGGCATCCCGTAACCGACGGCCTTGTGGGCCAGCGACGGGGCGGCGGTCTGCTTGGCGAGCGGGACGGAGATGGCGAAGCCGTTGTTCTGCACGAGGAAGACGACCGGGGCCTGCCACACGGCGGCGAAGTTCAGCGCCTCGTGGAAGTCGCCCTCGCTGGTGCCGCCGTCGCCGACCAGGGCGAGCGCGACCACGTCGTCGCCCTTGAGGCGGGCGGCGTGCGCGAGGCCCACGGCGTGCGGGAGCTGGGTCGCGAGGGGGGTGCTCAGGGGGGCGATGCGGTGCTCGTGCGGGTCGTAGCCGGTGTGCCAGTCGCCGCGCAGCAGAGTGAGGGCCTGGACGGGGTCGAGGCCGCGGGCGACGGCGGCGAGGGTGTCGCGGTAGCTGGGGAAGAGCCAGTCGCGCTCCTCCAGTACGAGCGCGGCGGCGACCTCGCAGGCCTCCTGTCCGGTGCTGGAGGGGTACACGGCGAGACGGCCCTGCTTGGTGAGGGCGGTGGCCTGAACGTTGTAGCGGCGGCCACGCACGAGCTCCGCGTGCAGACGGCGCAGCAGGGCCGGATCGACCTGCGCGGCCGCGTCGGTGCCGAGGACGCGGTGGGGCAGCGCGTCGGGCAGCAGCGGCGCGGGGTCGGTGCGGGGCTGCCAGGCGGGCGGCGGCGTGGGCCGGTAGGCCCCTCGCTGCTCCATGACCGTCATGACGGCACCTCCTCGTGGGAGCGGCTTCAGGCGCGTCACGGGTGTGACGCCCCTCACCTACCGATTGTTCGGTCGTCGGCACATTTTGGCTACAGGCACCGCCAGGCTGTGGACAAACGGTTCTGCACAGCCTGAGATGGACGCAGTACGTCCATGGTAGGGAGGCGGGGGGACATGGCACCTGAACAAATGGCCGAGCCGCCGGAGGCCGGCCCCGTCGCGCCGCCCGCCCGTCCGCTCGACGCGATCGACCAGGACATCCTGCACATGCTGCAGGCGGACGGCCGTGCCTCCATACGCTCCGTGGCCGAACGGGTCCATGTGTCGCGGGCCAACGCCTACGCGCGGATCAACCGCCTCATCGAGGACGGTGTGATCCGCGGCTTCGGGGCACGGGTCGACCACGAACGCGCCGGGCAGGGCACATCGGCGTACATCACCCTCAAGATCGTGCAGAACTCCTGGCGCACGGTGCGGGAGCGGCTGAGGGTGCTCCCCGGGGCCTCGCACATCGCCCTGGTGGGCGGCGATTTCGACGTACTTCTCCTGGTGCACACACCGGACAACCGGGCACTGCGCGAACTGGTGCTCACCCGCCTGCAGGCCATCCCGGAGGTACTCAGCAGCCGGACGCTGCTGGTCTTCGAGGAGGAGGACCTGGAGCCGGAGGGCTGATGGCGCCCGGGCCCGGGCCGACGGCTCGTGCCCGACCCACCCCCGGGCTCGCGGGACCTCACGACTCGTGCGCCCGGCACCGCCGGACCTTCCAGGCCTCGCGGCTCCGCCCCGGAGCCGGCACCGCCGGACTCCCGGGCCTCACGACTCCTGCCGGAGCCCTCCGAAGACCAGCACCACCACGGCGTCGGCCACTTCCCGCGCGCCCATGCCCCGCGCGTCGGGGCGGTACCACTCCACGAGCGAGTTGATCATTCCGAAGACCAGCCGGGTCGCGAGCCGGACCTCCACGTCACCGCGTACGTCCCCGTCGGCGGCAGCGGCCTTCAGGAGCTCGGCGACCCTGTGGTCGAAGTCGCGGCGCCGCTCCAGGGCCCACCGCTCGGTGGCCGTGTTGCCGCGCACCCGCAGCAGCAGCGTCACGTAGGGCAGCTCGGACGTCAGTACCTCGACCATGCGCCGTACGACGTACTCCAGGCGCTCCACGGCACGCCCCACGCACGCGTGCTCCTCGTCGAGGATCTCGAAGAGGCCGTCCAGCGCCCGGCTCACCGCGCGCCGCAGCAGTTCCTCCTTGCCCGCGACATGGTGGTAGATCGACGACTTGGAGATGCCGGCCGCCTTGGAGAGGTGCTCCATGGAGGTGCCGTCGTAGCCGCGGTCGTTGAAGACCTGCACGGCGACGGACAGCAGCGTCTCGGGGGTGTACGTGTCCCGCTTGGCGGTGGTCACTGGGTGCCCTCCCGCTTCTCGTTGGCGTACGCGTGGCGGTAGAGCGCCAGCGACGGGGCGTAGCGCCCGGAGGGGTCGCGTACGTGCAGTTCGTCCAGGACGTCGTAGGACCAGTTCGTGCCGAGCCTGCGGTTCCACTCGAAGGGGCCCAGGGGGTAGTTGACGCCGAGGCGCATCGCGGTGTCGATGTCCTCCTCGGTGGCCACGCCCTTGGCGACCGCGTCGTGCGCGAGGTCGACGATCCGGGCCACCGTGCGGGCGACGATCATGCCGGGGCAGTCCCCGATGACGCTGACGTCCTTGCCCAGCGCCTGGAAGAGGCCGATGGCCTCGGAGAGCGTCTGGGGAGCGGTGTCCTGGGACGCCGACAGGGCGATCCGGGTGGCCCTGCGGTAGTCGAGCGCGAGGTCGAAGTAGACGACGTCGCGGAACTCGACCGAGGTCTGGCCGTCGGCGAGGACCAGCTGGCCGCCACTCGGCAGCACCAGGCGGGTGCCGTGGTCCTCCTCGTCCTCCCGGACCTGGATGCCCGCTTCGCGGATCAGGCCGAGGACATCGGCAGCGGGGCCCAGGTCTCCCTCGGCGACGACGTAGGCGGGCGGCTGCGCCTTCTCCGCGGTGTGCGGCTCGGACCGCTCGGCACCGTCCCCGTAGTCGTACCAGCCGTGCCCCGTCTTGCGTCCGAGCCGGCCCGACTCGACGAGCCGTCGCTGGGCGAGCGAGGGCGTGAAGCGCACGTCCTGGAAGAAGGCCTGCCACACGGAGTGCGTGACGGACTCGTTGACGTCCTGGCCGATCAGGTCGGTGAGCTCGAAGGCGCCCATCCGGAAACCGCCGCACTCGCGCAGGACCGCGTCGATGGTGGCGGGGTCGGCGGCCTGGGACTCGTGGACCGCGAAGGCCTCCGCGTAGAAGGGCCGCGCGATGCGGTTGACGATGAAGCCGGGCGTGTCCGCACAAGCGACGGGCGTCTTGCCCCAGGCGCGGGCCGTCTCGTACGCGCGTGTGGCCGAGGTGACGTCGGTCGCGAACCCGGAGACGACCTCCACGAGAGGCAGCAGCGGCGCCGGGTTGAAGAAATGCAGCCCGACGAGGCGGCCCGGGTTGCGCAGGGCGCCGCCGATGGCCGTGACGGACAGCGAGGAGGTGTTGGTGGCCAGCAGGCAGTCGTCCCCGACGATGTCTTCGAGATCGCTGAACAGCCGCTGCTTGACGTCGAGTTGTTCGAGTACCGCCTCGACGACGAGCACGCAGTCCGCGAGGTCGGTGAGGCGCTCGGCAGGCTGGAGCCGGGCGCGCGCGGCATCCCGGTCGGCGCCGGCGAGCCGGTCCTTCGCGACGAGCCGGTCGAGACGGGCGCCGATCGCTTCGGCCGCCGCCGCGGCACGCCCGGGAGCCGCGTCGTAGAGCCGCACGGGGTGGCCCGCCACCAGCGCGACCTGGGCGATGCCCTGGCCCATGGTGCCGGTTCCGACGACTGCCACGGGGCTGCTGAGGTCGAGTGCTGTCATGTGCGCGATCCTCCCGCACGGCGTTTTCCACAGATGCGGCGGACCCCCTTGTCCCGACCGATCGTTCGGTTACTCTAACCCTGACTGTCCATTCCTGCCCAGCTCGCGAGCTCGACGAGGAGCTCTTGAGACGAGGAGTTGGTCCTTGATGGCCGCCGAACTCACCGCGCACCAGTTGATCGCCCAGCACCGGTCCACCCTGGATCAGGCGCTGGAAGTGATCCGCACGCGCGCGTACTGGTCCCCGCATCCCGAGCATCCCAAGGCGTACGGCGAGAACGGCAGCCTGGGCATGGCCGAGGGCAAAGCCGCCTTCGACGCGCTCCTGGGCACCCGCATCGACCTGGGCCAGCCCGGCACGGACGACTGGGTCGGCGGCGAGGTGTCGCCGTACGGAATCGAGCTGGGCGTCACCTACCCGCACGCGGACATCGACGCCCTGCTGCCCGCCATGCGCGCGGGGCAGCGCGCCTGGCGCGACGCGGGCGCGGAGATCCGCGCCGTGGTCTGTCTGGAGATCCTCAAGCGGATCAGCGACCGCACCCACGAGTTCGCGCACGCGGTCATGCACACCAGCGGCCAGGCCTTCATGATGGCGTTCCAGGCGGGCGGCCCGCACGCTCAGGACCGCGGCCTGGAAGCGGTGGCGTACGCGTACGTGGAGCAGGTCCGCACCCCCGACACCGCGGAGTGGAGCAAGCCCCAGGGCAAGCGCGACCCGCTCGCGCTGACCAAGCAGTTCACGCCCGTCCCGCGCGGCATCGCGCTGATGATCGGCTGCAACACCTTCCCGACGTGGAACGGCTATCCGGGCCTGTTCGCCTCCCTGGCCACCGGCAACGCGGTCCTGGTCAAGCCCCACCCGCGCGCGGTGCTGCCGCTCGCGCTGACCGTGCAGGTCGCGCGCCAGGTGCTCGCCGAGGCGGGCTTCGACCCGAACCTGGTGGCGCTGGCCGCCGAGCGTCCCGGCGAGGGCATCGCGAAGACGCTGGCCACCCGCCCCGAGATCCGGATCATCGACTACACCGGCTCCACCGCCTTCGGCGACTGGCTGGAGACCAACGCCCGCCAGGCGCAGGTCTACACGGAGAAGGCCGGCGTCAACACGGTGATCGTGGAGTCGACCGGCGACTACAAGGGGATGCTGTCCAACCTGGCGTTCTCCCTGTCGCTCTACAGCGGCCAGATGTGCACCACCCCGCAGAACCTGCTGATCCCCCGGGACGGCGTCTCCACGGACGAGGGCCACAAGTCCTACGACGAGGTGGTCGCCGACCTCGCGAAGTCGGTCGGCGGACTCCTCGGTGACGACGCCCGCGCGAACGCGCTGCTCGGCGCCATCGTGAACCCGGATGTGAAGGCCCGCCTGGAGGCAGCCGCCGGACTCGGCGAAGTCGCCCTGCCCTCACGGCAGATCGACAACCCGGAGTTCCCGGGTGCCGTCGTGCGCTCGCCGGTGATCGTGAAGCTCGACGGCGCGCGCAAGTACTGGGAGAACGCCGAGAACGCCGACGAGGCCGCCTACATGAGCGAGTGCTTCGGGCCGGTCTCCTTCACCGTCGCGGTCGACTCGGCGGCGGACGCCGTGGAACTGCTGCGCCGCACCATCAGGGACAAGGGCGCCATGACCGTCGGCGCGTACACCACCGACGAGGCGTTCGAGAGCGAGGTGCGGGAGGCCTGCCTGGAGGAGTGCGCCCAGCTCTCCCTGAACCTCACGGGCGGGGTCTACGTCAACCAGACGGCCGCGTTCTCGGACTTCCACGGCTCGGGCGGCAACGGCGCGGCCAACGCGGCACTGTGCGACGGAGCGTTCGTGGCGAACCGCTTCCGGGTGGTCGAGGTGCGCCGGGAGGCGTGAGACCGGGGGCGTGAGCCCTACGCAGGTGCGCCCCCGGTGGCGCTCCAGTGGAACAGCGTCATGGCCACACTGGTCGCGAGGTTGTAGCTGGAGACCTGGGGGCGCATCGGCAGCGACACCAAGTGGTCGGCCCGGGCCCGTAGTTCGGCGGACAGACCGCTGCGTTCCGAGCCGAAGGCGAGCAGGGCGTCGTCGGGGAGCTTCGACCCGCGGATGTCCTCGCCCTCCGGGTCGAGCGCGAACACCGGGCCCGGCGGCAGTTCGTCCACCGTCAGGCGCTCCACGGCGGTCGCGAAGTGCAGACCGGCCCCACCACGGACGACCGTGGGATGCCAGGGGTCGAGCGTGCCCGTCGTGACCACTCCGGTCGCGCCGAAGCCCGCGGCGAGACGGATCACGGCGCCCGCGTTGCCCAGGTTGCGCGGATTGTCGAGGACGACGACAGGCGTGGTGCGGGGCGTGCCGGCCAGCGTCTCCAGGTTGGCGGCGCGGGAGGGACGTACGGCGAGAGCGGCCACCGAGGTGGGGTGCGGACGCGGCACGAGAGCCGCGAACGTCGCCTCCGGGACCTCGGTCAGGAGCTCGCCGAGAACGGCGCGTACGTCGGGGGCGAGTTCGTCGGCCAGTTCGAGGACCGCCCGGCGGTCGGTCGTGACGGCGACCGGGACGCGCGCCCCGAAGCGAACCGCGTGCTTGAGGGCGTGGAAGCCGTCGAGCAGGACGGAGTCGTCGGCGAGCTTGCGCCAGGCACGTACCGGGTCGTTCATGCGGTGAAGCCTACGTGCGTGTGCCCGGGCTCCTCCGGAACGCCCGGCTGGGGCTCCCGGGGCCCCGGGACCGTACGGCCGCGGCCGGTGAACAGCCCGCCACGCGCGCGCGCCACCCGTCCGCCCAGGCGCCGCAGGAAGGACGTCGGCAGGAACACGGCGTCCGCGGCGATCATCGCGAGCGAGAAGAACGGCAGCCCGAGGACCACGGCGATCACGGCGTGCTCGGTCATCATGGCCGCCAGCAGGACGTTCTTGACCCGCCGGTTGAACAGGGTGAAGGGGAAGGCGACCTGCACGGCGACCGTCCCGTACGTCACCAGCATCACGATCGTGCCGTGCGCGGACAGCAGGCCGGACAGGGCCGGCCACGGCGAGAAGGACTCCAGGTGGAGCGGGTAGTAGACGGCGGTGCCGTCCTGCCAGCGCGAGCCCTGGATCTTGTACCAGCCGGCGGTCGCGTAGATCAGGCAGGCCTCGGCCATGATGATCATCAAGGCCGCGTTGTGCACGAGGTTGGCGACGACGTCCAGCAGGACGCGCGGCTCCGCGGTACGGGCGACCCGGCCGACGGTCCACCACAGGGCCTGCACCGCCCACAGCCCCCACAGGACCGTGAGCCAGCCGCCCAGGACTCCTCCGTCGATCCGTCCCGCGCCCGTCGCCACCGCCAGTACGGCCCCGAGCCCCGCCCACAGCGCGGGGCCCCCTCGGTCGGGCCCGGCCCGCTCCCCACGCGCGCGTGCCCCGCGGGCGAGGCGCTCCCGCCGCGCGTCGAGCGACCACACCCGGCCGCAACGGGTGAACACGAGATAGATCGACATCAGGTGCAGGACGTTGTCCCCGCCGTCCCCTATGAAGACACTGCGGTTCTGCAGGGACAGCACGCCGATCATGAAGAGCACCGACATCGCGCGGGTCCGCCAGCCCACCAGCAGCAGGACGCTGGAGAGGACGGCGAGGGCGTAGACGATCTCGAACCACATCTGGCTGTGGGACCACATCAGGACGGTGAAGGCGTGGTTGCCCGCGACGAGCCGCTGGGCGAGGTCCCAGCTCCACGGTGCGTCCGGCCCGTACATCTCCTGACGGTGGGGGTACTCGCGCAGCAGGAACAGCAGCCAGGTGACGGCGAGGCCGATACGGATCACGGCGCTCTGGTACGGGCCGAGGGCGGACTCGGTGACCTTGGCGATGCCGCGCGCGATCGTCGGAGCGGGTCGGTTCATCGGGCGCTCGCCTCCGTCAGCCCGTCCGCGCGGTCGCTCTCGGGAACGGCCCACCAGGGCAGCTCACGGACGACGGGCCGGCCGGACACCTTCTCGTCGCTCCACGCGGGAGGCGGCACGTCGGTGGTGAGGGAGCGGAACTGGACGCGTTCGATGACAGCGCCCTCGCCGCCCGCGTGCTCGCGGTCGAGGCGCAGCACGCCGATGCGTCGCAGATAACTCTCCGAGAGGTCGCCGCGCAGGCCCACGGGGCGGTTCTCGCCGTCGTGCGTACCGGCGTAGAAGTCCCAGGCGCGGCGCAGCTCGTTCTGCTGGGTGTGGCTCGGCAGCGGGTTCCCGTCGATGGCGACTCCGTCGAGCGCGGACAGGTCGTACCAGCCGGTCTCGCGACTGGTGCCGTCCGCGGTACGGACCAGGGCGCGGACCTGGACCGCGATGTCCTGCTGCAACGGATTGGGGGCGAAGAGCTTCCAGTTCTGCTCGAACTCGGGGTAGATCCATTCGTCGATCGCCCGGCCGTGCTGCTTGGTCACCGTGTTCGAGGGCGCGACATGCAGGAACACCATGCCGAGGTGGACACAGGAGGCGACGGCCACGACGGCCAGGGCGAGGGCGGCGGCGATCTGGTAGCGGAGGGAGAGCGCCGCGAGGCCCACGGGGACCTCGGACCCCGGCCACGGGACCGCCTCGGACTGCGTCTCCTCGATCTCCACGGGAGCGACCGCCGGGGGCTCGTCCCTCTCGGGCTCCGCGGGAACGACCGCCTCGGGCCCGGTTCCCCGAGGCTCCGCGGGCGCGACCGCCAGGGGCTCGTCCCCCTCGGACTCGACAGGAGCGACCGTCTCAAGCCCAGACCCCTCGGGATCCGTCCGCTCGGGATCCGTCTCCTCCGGCTCCGACTCCTCCGGCTCCGACTCAGCAGCGGCGACCGCCTGGGGCTCGGTCCTCTCCGACACCGGCGAAGCAACCCCCTCGGACCGCGGATCGTCGGTCGCGAGATCGTCGGCAGCCGACTCGTCGGGTGACGTACTGCCGGTGGTCCCGTCAGGCGCGGCGCTCTCTGACGCGACACCGCCCGGCGCGGCCCCCTCGGGCGCGCCCGGAACCGGCTCCGGCTCAGCGCCCTCGTCGTTCGCGTCCATCCCGCCCCGATTCACGATCCCGAATCCGACTGTCGGCCGCCGGACTGCGGGCACCGTACCGCCACGTCGCACCACACCACGACGTTCGCAAGCGAACCGTACTCAGACCCGGCCGTCCGGCACAGCCCATGTGTCACCACGGCCATGCCAACGCGCACGAGGTTATCCACAGCGGTTGACACCATACGGCGCTCGACCGACCATTGATGCGAGCGGACCGAACGATCGGTCGGTCGGGAATGAGAGGTCGAGGGGGACCGCATGGCGACAGCATCAGCGCACCACACGGCCCGCGCACAGGCGGACGAAACCGCCGACGAGGCGGCGCGCACAGCGGCATACGAGGCCGTCTTCGACGCCGCGGTGGCGGCCGACGAACGCATCGAGCCCCGCGACTGGATGCCCGATGCCTACCGCTCCACCCTGGTCCGCCAGATCGCGCAGCACGCCCACTCCGAGATCATCGGCATGCAGCCGGAGGCCAACTGGATCACGCGCGCGCCCTCGCTGCGCCGCAAGGCGATCCTGATGGCGAAGGTCCAGGACGAGGCCGGACACGGGCTGTATCTGTACAGCGCGGCCGAGACCCTCGGCGTCGGCCGCGACGAACTGCTGGACAAGCTGCACTCCGGCCGCCAGAAGTACTCGTCGATCTTCAACTACCCGACGCTGACATGGGCGGACGTCGGCGCCATCGGCTGGCTCGTGGACGGCGCCGCGATCACCAACCAGGTCCCCCTGTGCCGCTGCTCGTACGGCCCGTACGCGCGCGCGATGGTCCGCGTGTGCAAGGAGGAGTCCTTCCACCAGCGCCAGGGGTACGAGCTGCTGCTGGCCCTGAGCCAGGGCACCCCCGAGCAGCACGCGATGGCACAGGACGCGGTGGACCGCTGGTGGTGGCCCTCCCTGATGATGTTCGGCCCGCCCGACGACGAGTCCTCGCACTCCGCCCAGTCGATGGTGTGGAAGATCAAGCGCCATTCGAACGACGAGCTGCGCCAGCGCTTCGTCGACATAGCCGTACCCCAGGCCGAGTCCCTCGGCCTGACCCTGCCCGACCCCGACCTGGTGTGGAACGAGGAGCGGGGACACCACGACTTCGGCGCCATCGACTGGACGGAGTTCTGGGAGGTCCTCAAGGGCAACGGCCCGTGCAACGAACAGCGGATCACCCAGCGCCGGCGCGCCCACGAGGAGGGCGCGTGGGTACGGGAGGCGGCCGCGGCGTACGCGGACAAGCACACGAGCGGGACCGGCGGCTCCGCGAGCACGACCGGTGAGACAGGAGCGACCCGAGCATGACGAACACCGACTGGCCGCTGTGGGAGGTCTTCGTGCGCTCGCGCCGCGGACTCTCGCACACCCACGCCGGCAGCCTGCACGCGCCGGACGCCGAGATGGCCCTGCGCAACGCCCGCGATCTGTACACGCGCCGCGGCGAGGGCGTCTCGATCTGGGTCGTCCCGTCCGCCGCCGTCACGGCCTCCTCGCCCGACGAGAAGGACCCGTTCTTCGAGCCGTCCGCGGACAAGCCGTACCGGCACCCGACGTTCTACGAGATCCCGGAAGGGGTGAAGCACCTGTGACTCTCACCGTGAACACCGCGGCGGCCCTGGCCCTCGGCGACGACGCCCTGGTGCTCTCGCACCGCCTGGGGGAGTGGGCGGGCCACGCGCCCGTCCTCGAAGAGGAAGTCGCCCTGGCCAACATCGCGCTGGACCTGCTCGGCCAGGCCCGCGTGCTGCTGTCCATGGCCGGTGACGAGGACGAGCTGGCGTACCTCCGCGAGGAGCGCGCCTTCCGCAACCTCCAGCTCGTCGAGCAGCCGGGCGGCGACTTCGCGCACACCATCGCCCGCCAGCTCTACTTCTCCACCTACCAGCGGCTTCTCTACACGCAACTGGCGGCCGGGGAGAGCGAGTTCGCTCCCCTCGCCGCGAAGGCCGTCAAGGAAGTCGCCTACCACCAGGACCACGCCGAGCAGTGGACGCTGCGCCTGGGCGACGGCACGGACGCCAGCCACGATCGGATGAGCCGTGCGTGCGAGGCACTGTGGCGCTTCACCGGTGAGATGTTCCAGCCGGTCGAGGGCGTCGACATCGACTGGGAAGGGATGCGGGCCGCCTGGCTGGAGTCCGTGGGAGCCACCCTGCTCCGTGCCACTCTGTCGGTCCCCGAGGGACCGCAGTCCGGGGCATGGACGGCGGGCGCCGGACGCCAGGGTCTGCACACCGAGTCCTTCGGACGGATGCTCGCCGAGATGCAGCATCTGCACCGCAGCCACCCGGGGGCGTCATGGTGACGGCGACCGCCCTCGAGGAGGAGCTGCGCAGACTGGCCGGCTCCGTGCTCGACCCCGAGCTGCCCGTTCTCACCCTGGACGACCTCGGCGTGCTGCGCGCCGTGCATGTCCGCGGCGAGGACTCCGTCGAGGTCGAGCTGACCCCGACCTACACCGGCTGTCCGGCCGTCGAGGCCATGTCCATGGACATCGAGCGGGTACTGCACGAGCACGGCATACGCGATGTGTCCGTGCGTACGGTGCTCAGTCCCGCCTGGTCGACGGACGACATCTCGGACGAAGGCCGCCGCAAACTGCGGGAGTTCGGGATAGCGCCGCCACGCGGCGGGCGTCCCGCGGGCCCCGTGACGCTCGACCTGGGACCGACCCGGACAGCCGCCACCGAGCCGGAACCGGAGCCCGTCCGCTGCCCGTCCTGCGGATCGGCCGACACCGAGTTGCTCAGCCGCTTCTCCTCCACCGCGTGCAAGGCGCTGCGCCGCTGCCTGTCCTGCCGCGAACCGTTCGACCACTTCAAGGAGTTGTGATGGCCCGCTTCCACCCGCTCCCGGTGGCCGCGGTCGACCGGATCACCGACGACTCCGTGGCCCTGACCTTCGCGGTACCCGCGGAGCTGCGCGAGGACTACCGGCACGCCGCCGGCCAGCATCTGGCACTGCGCCGCACGGTCGACGGCACGGAGATACGCCGTACGTACTCCATCTGCTCAACGGCACCCGCGCCCGACGGTGAGGGGCCGCGCACCCTGCGGGTCGGAGTGCGCCTGGTCGACGGAGGCGCGTTCTCGACGTACGCGCTCAAGGAGATCGCCGTCGGCGACGAGGTGGAGGCGATGGTTCCGGCCGGACGCTTCACCCTGGAGCCCACGGCCGGCCTCTACGCGGCGGTGGTGGGCGGCAGCGGGATCACCCCGGTGCTGTCGATCGCCTCGACGCTGCTGGCGCGGGAGCCGGATGCCCGGTTCTGCCTGATACGCAGCGACCGTACGTCGGCCTCGACGATGTTCCTGGAGGAGGTCGCCGACCTCAAGGACCGCTATCCGCAGCGGTTCCAGCTGGTGACGGCCCTCTCCCGGGAGGAGCAGCAGGCCGGGCTGCCGTCCGGGCGGCTGGACCAGGAGCGGCTGGCCGGGCTGCTTCCGGCGCTGCTGCCCGTGGACAGGGTGGCGGGATGGTTCCTGTGCGGGCCGATGGGACTCGTCCAGGGGGCCGAACAGGCGCTGCGCGGGCTCGGGGTGTCCCGGACGCGCATCCACGAGGAGATCTTCCACGTGGATGCCGGCACCACGACCGCTTCCGCCGTACCGGCCCCCGCGCACAGCACGGTGACCGCACGGCTCGACGGACGCGGCGGCACCTGGCCCGTCCAGGACGGTGAGTCCCTGCTGGACGCGGTGCTGCGCAACCGTCCGGACGCGCCCTACGCCTGCAAGGGCGGCGTGTGCGGCACCTGCCGGGCGTTCCTCGTCTCGGGCGAGGTGCGGATGGACCGCAACTTCGCGCTGGAGCCGGAGGAGACGGAGGCCGGGTACGTACTGGCCTGCCAGTCCCATCCGGCCACGGAGAAGGTGGAGCTGGACTTCGACCGCTGACCCCGGCGGTCACGCTTCGACCACCGGGCCCGGCGGTCACGCTTCGACCACCGGCCCGGTGGGCACGCTTCGACCACCGGCCCGGTGGGCACACTGCGACCGCCCAGCCCGGTTGCCAAGGTGTTGACGGCCGAAGCTCGGTTGGTACGGCATTGAAGGCCGAGCCCGGCCGGAGAGGTCCCCGACGGCCCGGCCCGGTTGGGGAGGTTGCCAACGGCCAGCCCGTTGGACGGGATGCCGACAGCCCAGCCTGTGGGGCAGGGTGCCGACAGCCCAACCCGTGGGCGTTGGAACGGCAACTCAGCGCCGCGGCGGGTGACCGATCGTTGGGCGTTCCCTTCTCATAGAACCTGTTCTATCTTGACGCACCGTCAGATCAGGCGTCCTGCCTGATCGTTGGTCCGGTGCGTGTGCGGGAGGACGGGATCGTGGACTTCACCTTCACCGAGGAGCAGCAGGCGGCGGTCGAGGCGGCGCAGGCGGTGTTCGCCGGGGTCTCCCCGGACGCGGTGCCCAGCCCCGCGCTCACCGCAGGCGCCGTCGCCGAGGACTTCGACCGGGCCCTGTGGGCGAGGCTCGCGGACGCGGACCTGCTGAGCCTGCTGCTCGACGAGGAGTCCGGCGGGGCGGGCCTCGACGCGGTCGCGCTGTGTCTCGTACTGCGGGAGTCGGCGAAGGTGCTGGCACGGGTGCCGTTGCTGGAGAACAGCGCGGCTACGGCGGCCGTACAGCGCTACGGCGGCCAGGAGTTGAGGACACAGCTGTCGGAGCCGGCCGGCCGGGGCGAGCTCGTGCTGACCGTCGCCGCCAACGGCAGGACCGGTCACGACCCGGCCGAACTCGCCGTGACCGCGCGGCAGGACGGCGCGGTGTGGGTGCTGGACGGTGTGCAGACGGCCGTCCCCTGGGCCTGCAATGCCGACTTCATCGTCGTCCCCGCGCACACCGACGCCGACCGGACCGTGCTCGCCCTGGTTCCCCGCGACCACGAAGGGGCGGTCCTCGCCGAGCAGATCTCCACGACCGGTGAGCGGCTCGGTGAGCTGCGGCTGGAGTCCGCCCGGATCGCCCCCCGGCATGTCATCGACGCGGAGGGTGCATGGGAGTGGCTGCGCGACCTGCTGGCCACCGGCACATGTGCGCTGGCACTCGGGCTCGGGGAGGAAGTGCTCCGGATGACGAGCGCGTACACGAGCAGGAGGGAGCAGTTCGGGTTCCCGGTCGCCACGTTCCAGGCGGTCGCCGTGCAGGCCGCCGACCGCTATGTCGACCTGCGCGCGATGGAGGCCACGCTCTGGCAGGCCGCATGGCGGATCGGCACGGGCGCCGATGGCGCTCTCCCGGCCTGCGGCGACGTGGCCGTCGCCAAGATCTGGGCGTCCGAGGGGGTACGCCGGGTCGTGCAGACCGCCCAGCATCTGCACGGAGGGTTCGGCGCCGACACCGAGTACGCGCTGCACCGGTACCACGCCTGGGCCAAGCACCTGGAACTGTCACTCGGCCCGGCGGCGGCACACGAAGAGGCCCTCGGCGATCTGCTGGCGGCGCACTCCCTGGGGTGAGCGTGCCGTCGGCTACAGCACGAAGCCGGGCTCGCCCTTGTCGTTCACAACCGGGCGGCCCGCGGCCTCCCAGGTCTGCATGCCGCCTTCGACGTTCGCGGCGTCGAGGCCTTGCTGGACCAGGTACATCGTGACCTGGGCCGAACGGCCACCGGATCGGCAGATCACGTTGACCCGGCCGTCCTGCGGGGCCGCCTCGGTCAGCTCGCCGTACCGGGCGACGAAGTCGCTCATGGGGATGTGCAGCGCCCCATGGGCGTGACCTGCCTCCCACTCGTCGTCCTCACGGACGTCCAGCAGGAAGTCGTCGACCGCGAGATCGTCGATCCCGACCGTGGGCACACCAGCTCCGAAACTCATGCCTCCGACGCTACCCGACGACGCCGACGGGGAAGCTCAGGGAGCCTGGGCGATCAGCTCCGCCAGCTCGTTCTCGCGCTCGCCGACCTGCGTCAGCAGCTGCTCGGCGATCTCCTCCAGAAGACGGTCCGGGTCTTCCGGAGCCATCTTGAGCATGGCGCCGATGGCGCTCTCCTCCAGTTCGCGCGCGACGAAGGTGAGCATCTCCTTGCGCTGGGAGAGCCATTCGAGGCGGGCGTAGAGCTCCTCGCTGCGGCTCGGCTTCCACTCCTCGGGCGCGGGGCCGGCGGCCCACTCCTGGGCCAGCTCCCGCAGCAACGCCTCGTCACCCCTGGCGTACGCGGTGTTCACGCGGGCGATGAACTCGTCACGCCGCTTGCGCTCGTCCTCGTCCTGGGCCAGGTCCGGGTGGGCCTTGCGGACCAGCTCGCGGAAGAGCTTGCGGGCCTCCTCGCTGGGACGCACACGCTGCGGGGGCCGCACGGGCTGGCCCGTGAGCATCGCCACGGCCTCGGGGAACAGCCCCTCCGAGTCCATCCAGCCGTGGAACAGTTCCTCGACACCGGGCATGGGCATGACCCGCGCCCGTGCCTCGTGCGCCTTGAATATGTCCTCCGGGTCACCGGTGCGCGCGGCACGCGCCTCGGCGATCTGGGCCTCCAGCTCGTCGAGGCGCGAGTACATCGGACCGAGCTTCTGGTGGTGCAGCCGGGAGAAGTTGTCGACCTCGACGCGGAAGGTCTCCACGGCGATCTCGAACTCGATCAACGCCTGCTCGGCCGCTCGCACGGCCCGCTCAAGCCTCGCCTCCGGCCGGGCGTCCTCACCCTGAGCCGGACTCCGGCCTTCATCGGCCCCGGCCTCACTCTGCCCCTCGGGCCGGGTCTCGGGCTGCCCCTGGGTCTGCTCCGCAGGCTCGGACTCGGGCCGGGCTCCGCTCGGGCCCTCGCCGTCGGCCCCACCGCGAGCCTCGATGCGGACCTCGCTCCCGGCGGCATGCTGGGCGCCGGAAGGGGCGTCTGCGCCCTCCGCGTCCGTGATGCCGCCGTTGTCGCCGGGGGAGGCTTGGGACGTCTTGCCCTCCGGGGCACCGGACTGTTCCCGGCCCCCATCAAAGGTGGGCTCGGACTGGCTCTGATCGGCTTCCGGGGTCGTCACCCGACCAGCGTAGGCCACACTCCCCCGCGGCTCACTGTCTTCCCCGTCTCTACAGCCACCTGACCGGCCACAACGACCCCAATGACCCCAATGACCCCGACCCCCCGGAACCGGCGCCGCCACAGGCACCGACCCCCGGCACCTGCACCGACATCAGCACCGGCACCGACATCTGCACCGGTGGACCGGCCTGTCCGGAGGGGCAGACCGTCCGGAGGGGCAGACCGTCCGGAAAGGCGGCCTGCCCGGAAAGGCGGCCTGCCCGGAAGGAGACCCGGACACTTCCCCGGTCACACCCCCGCTTCAGAAGCGATCCGTCCGTTTCGGACCGCCGCCACCAGAGCCGCGTGGTCCGCCTCCGTGCGGTCCGCGTACGCGACGGCGAAGGAGGCGATGGCCTCGTCCAGCTCCTCGTTCTTGCCGCAGTACCCGGCTATCAGGCGCGGGTCGGCACTGTGGCTGTGGGCGCGGGCCAGCAGGGCGCCGGTCATGCGGCCGTAGTCGTCGATGTGGTCGGCGGCCAGGGCGGCGGGGTCGACGCTGCCCTTGCGGTTGCGGAACTGGCGTACCTGGTAGGGGAGACCGTCGACCGAGGTCCAGCCGAGAAGGATGTCGCTGACGACCTGCATGCGCTTCTGGCCGAGGACGACACGGCGGCCCTCATGAGCCACCTCGGGCATCGGGTGGCCGGCGGTCGCGAGGTGCGGGAGCAACACCGAGGCGCGGGCCTCCTTGACCTGGAGGACGAGGGCTTCGCCGCGATGGTCCAGGAGCAGGACGACGTACGAGCGGGTGCCGACGCTGCCGGTGCCGACGACCCGGAAGGCGACGTCGTGCACCGCGTAGCGGGCGAGCAGGGGGAGCCGATCTTCGGAGAGCGTCGTCAGATAGTGGTCCAGGGACGCCGCGACCGCGACCGCCTCCTTGTCGGGAACACGGCGCAGCACGGGCGCCGCGTCCACGAACCGGCGGCCACCGCCTTCCACAGCCTCCGTCGACTTGGCCGCGAACCGCCCACTGGTGTTGGCCCGCGCCTTCTCGGAGACCCGCTCCAGAGTGCCGAGCAGGTCGTGGGAATCGGTGTGCGAGACGAGTTCCTCGTCGGCGATGGCGTTCCACGCGTCCAGCACCGGCAGCTTGGCCAGCAGGCGCATGGTGCGGCGGTACGCGCCCACGGTGTCTCGCGCGGCGGCCCGGCAGGTGTCCTCGTCCGCTCCGGCCTCCCTGCCCGCGAGCACGAGCGAGGTGGCGAGCCGCTTGAGGTCCCATTCCCAGGGGCCGTACACCGTCTCGTCGAAGTCGTTCAGATCGATGACGAGACCGCCCCGCGCGTCCCCGTACAGACCGAAGTTCGCCGCGTGCGCGTCACCGCAGATCTGGGCATTGATGCCGGTCATCGGGGTGCGGGCCAGGTCGTACGCCATGAGGCCCGCGGAACCGCGCAGGAACGCGAAGGGCGTGGCCGCCATCCTGCCGACCCGTATCGGGGTGAGCTCGGAGAGCCGGCCCCGGTTGGACTCCTCGACCGCGACCACGGCGTCCGGACGGTCGGCGTCGACCAGGAACTCGGTGTGTGCCTCGCGCGGCACACGCCCGCGCAGGGCCTTCCCCTCCTCCTTGGGCGAGCCCTTCACCGGCCAGGCGGCGAACCCCGGAACAGCGAATCCCCGGGACCCGAACGCCCCGGCCGCCGACCCGCCCTCGGACGAAGGCCGCCCCTCGGACTCTGAACCGGACCCGGACCCGGGCCGCCGGTCACCGTGGTTCTGCCGCTCCAGGCCGGCCTGCTCGACCAGCCCGGCCTGCGCCGTCTGCGCCGTCTGCGCCGTCTGCTGCTCCGTACCCGTTGTACCGATCTCGGCCATCACGACCGCCTCCCCCGCACACGAACATCAACTCGTGCTGACCGTACAGCCGGTCGGGAAAACGCGTCAGACCCTGTGGACAACTCCACCGGCACACGGGCAGGAAGCCGCGAACACACCCGCGCGCACGGCTCGACCGGCGGCGTCGGCGCGGCAACCCGAGAACGACTCAAGCGAGTTCGGCCGCGTCTCGGGGCCGCTACCGCAGCGGTCCCGGACAGGATCCGCTTTCCGGCAGATACCTCTCCGCCCAGGAACCCAGCTCCTTGAGAGCCGGTTCCAGGGCCGCACCCGCCTCCGTCAGACGGTACGAAACCCGCAGCGGGGGACCCTCGTTGACCTCGCGCACGACCAGACCGGCCGCGCCGAGTTCGGTGAGCCGGTCCGAAAGCATCCGCTCGCTGATCCCGGGGATCGCTCTGCGCAGATCGGCGAAGTGGACGGGGTGCTGCATCAGAACCGCGACGACCAGACCTGTCCAGCGCTTTCCGAGCAGCGTGAAGACACGGGTCATGCCGTCGTCGACCTTCTGACACGGACCCGCGTCGTGGCTTCCCGGTTCTGCCATGGGCCCAGGGTACTGCGTCTCCACAAGGGGATGAAAAAAAGTAAGTAGCTGTGTTATCTATAGTTGAGAACGAAAGAGAAGCTCTCCGGGGCGACTCGCCCCCCTCGACAGCCCTGCCCTGGATCCGGCTCACCGGCCTCACCCGGGCCTCGGCCCCGAGGGCCCGCAAGGACGGACTCCGCCCCCTGGAGCCCGTACAGACCCTGCCCCCAGCCCTCCCCGGCCCGACCTCAACCCCGAACCCGGTCCCAACCTCGGCCCCGGCCCCGGCCTCAGTCCCGGCCCCGGCCCAGGTCCAGATCCGGGCAGCCACCCGATACATCCCATTTATCTGGAGACCCCCATGGCCACACTCCTCCACATCGACTCGTCCGTCTTCCCGGGCGGCGCCTCCACCTCGCGTGCCGTGACGGACGCCTTCCGCACGGCCTGGGAGGAGCAGCACCCCGACGGCACGGTCGTCTACCGCGACCTCGCCGCGCACCCTGTGCCGCACATCACGGCCGACGCCCACACCGCCGGTTTCGCCGCCCCGGACACGCACACAGCCGAGCAGGCCGAGGCCTTCGCCGCACGCCTGAAGCTCATCGAGGAGCTGGAGAACGCGGACGCCATCCTGATCGGCGCCCCCATGTACAACTTCGCCATCCCCTCGACCCTCAAGGCATGGCTGGACAACGTGGTCCTCATGGGGCGCACCGCCATGGCCGAGGACTCGAAGGCCAAGGGCACCCCGGTCACCGTCGTCGCCAGCCGTGGCGGCTCGTACGCGCCGGGCACTCCGCGCGAGGGCTTCGAGTACGTGCAGAACTACCTGGAGGCCGTGCTGCGCGACATGCTCGCCCTCGAGGTCGACTTCATCGTCCCGGAGCTCACCAGTGCCCCGCACAACCCGGCGATGGCCGAGCTGGTCCCGCTCTTCGAGGCGTCCCGGAGCAAGGCCCTCGACGACGCGGCCGCTCAGGCCAAGAAGGTCGCGGAGCGCCTCGCCGCGTAACCACGGCACCCGACGACCGCCGCCGTTCCGTCCACCGGAGCCGGCACAGCGGCGCAGAGCCCCGCAGGGCCGGACGCCTCACCCTGCGGGGCTCCCCCTACCGGCTCCGCTTTGCCGGCCCGCCGAGCCATTCCCCATGACTGTCGCGCCGCCCCGATCACCGCACCGATAGGCGCCCAGATCACCGCCCCGACTGCCGCGCCGGCCCTGACTGTTACGCCCGTCACGCCCACCGAGCCGGTCACACCGAGGAATCCGCCGACTCCGCGAACGCCCGTTCACCAGCCACCGCCCGGACAACTCCCCACCACCCGCGTGAGAGCATCGTCACACTTCACAGCGGCCCCGAGCCGTCCGCGTCGCGCGCCACTGGCCGCCGCGGGACCTCGTACGAGAACTCGGGGACAGCACCGGAAATGTCCCGGACAACGTGAAAGCCCCTCAGGTCGAAGACCTGAGGGGCTTTCAGCTGGTGCGCGAGGGGGGAGTTGAACCCCCACGCCCTTTCGGGCACTGGAACCTGAATCCAGCGCGTCTGCCTATTCCGCCACCCGCGCATTGGGTGTGTCGTCCGTCTCCCACCGAGTGGTGCGAGCGCCTGCCGACATCCAGAAGATTAGCACGCTGTCAGGGGTGGAATCACATCCCTTTTCGCCGCCCCTCGTGCCCGGCATTCCCCGCCCCCGCGCACAGCATCCGCAGGCCCGGCGCCCTTGCCCTGCCCCACCCTCCGGCCCGAGCGGCTCCGGATCCCACGCCGGCCGTCTCCCTCACCGGCACTCCGGCGTGCGTCACACGTTTCAGACAGAACCGGTTCACGTATCAACCTCGTACCGGTCCAGCCCATCTCCACAGGAGTCGGACGGGCTGCACAGTCAGGTGCGGGACACTGGTCGCGGGGCGCCTCTACGATCCATGGCAGGAGCAGTGCCGGGAAGAGTTCGAAGAGGGGCCTCTCAGGGAACTTCGGGAGGGGACCCCGGAAGGCGTCGACAACCCGTCGACCGGGCCGACAGGGGGAACCAGCCGATTTCCCGACGCGTGGATACGATCAGTAAGCAGTACCAGCGAGGCCAGCAGGATCAGGAAGACGACAGCAAGCTGTACCAGGACGACAACGAAGGAGGAGGTGCCCCATGGGAGTCCTGAAGAAGTTCGAGCAACGTCTCGAAGGTCTGGTCAACGGCACCTTCGCCAAGGTGTTCAAGTCCGAGGTCCAGCCCGTGGAGATCGCCGGAGCGCTCCAGCGCGAGTGCGACAACAACGCCACGATCTGGAACCGCGACCGGACCGTCGTCCCCAACGACTTCATCGTCGAGCTGAGCACGCCGGACTTCGAGCGGCTCAGCCCCTACTCCGGCCAGCTCGGCGACGAGCTCGCGGGTATGGTCCGCGACTACGCCAAGCAGCAGCGTTACACCTTCATGGGCCCCATCAAGGTCCACCTGGAGAAGGCGGACGACCTCGACACCGGTCTGTACCGGGTCCGCAGCCGTACACTCGCCTCCTCCGCCAACCAGCAGTCCCCCGAGCGCGCCCCCGCGGGTCCCGCCCCGGCGGCTCCCCGCGGAGCCCAGGGTGGCTACGGCTACCCGCCCGCGGCCGCTCCCCCCATGCCGTCCGCGCCGCCGCCCGGCGGCCGTCCGGGCGCGGCACCCATCGGTGCCCGACCCCCGGCCGGCCCGGCGGCGGGTGGCCGTATGCGGCACTGGGTCGAGATCAACGGCGCACGCCATCAGATCTCCCGCCCGACGCTGGTGCTGGGCCGCAGCACCGAAGCCGACGTGCGGATCGACGACCCCGGCGTATCCCGCCGGCACTGTGAGATCCGGACCGGAACGCCCTCGACGATCCAGGATCTAGGGTCCACCAACGGCATCGTGGTGGACGGGCAGCACACAACCCGCGCTACGCTCCGCGACGGCTCGCGGATCGTCGTGGGCAGCACCACCATCATTTACCGGCAAGCCGAAGGGTGAAGCGGGGGCAATGTCAGAGCTGACCCTCACGGTCATGCGGCTGGGTTTCCTGGCCGTACTGTGGCTGTTCGTGATCGTGGCCGTGCAGGTCATCCGCAGCGACCTGTTCGGAACGCGCGTCACACAGCGCGGCTCCCGCAGGGAGGCCGCAAGGCCTCAGCAGGCCGCGCGGCCTGCCGCGCCTCCACAGCAGCGCCAGCAGCAGCCGCCCAGCGGCGGCCGCCAGCGCCGCGGAGCACCGTCCAAACTGGTCGTCTCGGAGGGCACCCTCACGGGCACGACCGTCGCGCTCCAGGGACAGACCATCACCCTGGGACGCGCACATGACAGCACCATCGTGCTGGACGACGACTACGCGTCGAGCCGGCATGCCAGGATCTACCCGGACCGGGACGGCCAGTGGATCGTCGAGGACCTCGGCTCCACCAACGGCACGTATCTCGACCGGAGCCGGCTGACGACTCCGACGCCCATTCCGCTGGGCGCGCCGATCCGCATCGGCAAGACCGTCATCGAGCTGCGGAAGTAGTACGACAATGAGCGAGCGGAGCGAGCACGCAACGGCGGTCCACACGACGGACCCCGGCGCGCTCCCGACCGGAGGGTGGGCACCGTGCGGATGTACCCGGAGCCGACGGGCGAGGTGCGCATGAGTCTGTCACTGCGCTTCGCCGCCGGATCGCACAAAGGCATGATCCGCGAGGGCAACGAGGACTCGGGCTACGCCGGTCCTCGCCTGCTCGCGATCGCCGACGGGATGGGCGGCCAGGCCGCCGGTGAGGTCGCCAGTTCCGAGGTGATCTCCACCATCGTCGCGCTCGACGACGACGTACCCGGATCCGACATCCTCACCTCGCTCGGCACCGCCGTGCAGCGCGCCAACGACCAGCTCCGGCTGATGGTCGAGGAGGACCCGCAGCTGGAGGGCATGGGCACCACGCTCACCGCTCTGCTGTGGACCGGCCAGCGCCTCGGCCTCGTCCACGTCGGCGACTCCCGCGCCTACCTGCTGCGGGACGGCGTGCTGACGCAGATCACGCAGGACCACACCTGGGTGCAGCGCCTCGTCGACGAGGGCCGCATCACCGAGGAGGAAGCCACCACCCACCCGCAGCGCTCCCTGCTGATGCGCGCGCTGGGCAGTGGCGACCACGTCGAACCCGACCTCTCCATCCGCGAGGTCCGGGCCGGCGACCGCTACTTGATCTGCTCCGACGGCCTCAGCGGCGTGGTCTCCCATCAGACGATGGAAGACACCCTCGCCAGCTACCAGGGCCCGCAGGAGACCGTTCAGGAGCTCATCCAGCTCGCGCTGCGCGGAGGCGGCCCGGACAACATCACCGTCATCGTGGCCGACGTCCTCGACATCGACTCCGGGGACACCCTGGCCGCGCAGCTCTCCGACACCCCCGTCGTGGTCGGCGCGGTCGCCGAGAACCAGCTCCAGCTCCACGACAACGGAGCCATGCAGACCCCCGCCGGCCGCGCCTCCAGCCTCGGCCGGCCCGTTCCCGGCCAGGGCGGCGGCGAGTTCGGCCCGCCCGGCAGCGGCGACACCACCGGGTACGTCTCCACCGGCGGCTTCGGCGACTACTCGGACGAGGACTTCGTCAAGCCGCGCACCGGACGCAAGTGGCTGAAGAGATCCTTCTACATCGTCCTGTCCCTCGCCGTCATCGGCGGCGGCCTGTACGGCGGCTACCGCTGGACGCAGACGCAGTACTACGTCGGCACCCAGGACGACCACGTCGCCCTGTACCGCGGCATCAGCCAGGACCTGGCCTGGGTCTCGCTCTCGAAGGTGGAGAAGGACCACCCCGAGATCGAACTCAAGTACCTGCCGCCGTATCAGCAGAAGCAGGTCAAGGCGACCATCGCCGAAGGCGGCCTTGCCGACGCGAAGTCGAAGATCGACGAGCTCTCCGTGCAGGCCTCCGCCTGCCGGAAGGAAGCGCAGCGCCGCACCGCCGAGAGCCAGAACAACACGAAGACCGGTACGGACAAGGCCAGTGGGACCACGGGAACCACAAAGACCTCTCTGACGTCCAAGGCCACGTCCACCCCGAGCCCGACCCCGTCGAGCTCGGCACCTTCGTCCTCCAAGTCCACGACCGCACCCACTCCCACACCAGGCCCCAGCCTCTCCGACGAGGAGCAGAAGCTGGTCTCGCTGTGCGGTAAGCAGTAAGAAGCCGTGAGGGGCCCTGTCACACGATGAGCAGTAGTTCGAACACGCCGACGCACCACACGTCCACGATCGGATCGATCGGCGCACCCAGCCGACGCAACACCGAACTGGCGCTGCTGGTGTTCGCCGTTGTCATCCCGGTGTTCGCCTACGCCAACGTGGGCCTCGCCATCGACGACAAGGTGCCCGCCGGCCTCCTGAGTTACGGCCTGGGCCTCGGCCTGCTGGCCGGCGTCGCCCACCTCGCGGTACGCAAGTTCGCTCCGTACGCGGACCCGCTGCTGCTCCCGCTGGCCACGCTCCTCAACGGGCTCGGCCTGGTGATCATCTGGCGGCTCGACCAGTCCAAGCTGCTCCAGTCGATCAACCAGGCGGGCAACGCGGCACCACGCCAGCTGCTGTACACGGCGCTGGCCATCGCCCTGTTCGTCGCCGTGCTGTTCTTCCTGAAGGACCACCGCGTCCTGCAGCGCTACACCTACATCTCCATGGTCGGCGCCCTGGTCCTGCTGCTGCTCCCGCTGGTCCCGGGACTCGGTGCCAACATCTACGGCGCCAAGATCTGGATCTCGGTCGCCGGATTCTCCATCCAGCCCGGTGAGTTCGCGAAGATCGTCCTCGCGATCTTCTTCGCCGGCTACCTGATGGTGAAGCGCGACGCGCTCGCCCTGGCCAGCCGCCGCTTCATGGGCCTGTACCTGCCGCGCGGCCGCGACCTCGGCCCGATCCTCGTGGTCTGGTTCATCTCGATCCTGATCCTGGTCTTCGAGACCGACCTCGGTACGTCGCTGCTGTTCTTCGGAATGTTCATCATCATGCTGTACGTCGCCACCGAGCGGACCAGCTGGATCGTCTTCGGTCTGCTGATGTCCGCGGGCGGCGCGGTCGGTGTGGCGACCTTCGAACCGCACATCCAGACGCGTGTCCAGGCCTGGCTCGACCCGATGCACGAGTACATGCTCAGCCAGTCCGGGGTCAAGGACGGCATCATCCACTCCGAGCAGGCCATGCAGGCGCTGTGGGCGTTCGGCTCCGGCGGCACCCTCGGCACCGGCCTCGGCCAGGGCCACTCCGAGCTCATCCGCTTCGCCGCCAACTCCGACTTCATCCTCGCCACGTTCGGCGAGGAACTGGGCCTCGCCGGAGTCATGGCGATCCTGGTGCTCTACGGCCTGATCGTCGAGCGCGGCATCCGCACGGCGCTCGCGGCCCGCGACCCGTTCGGCAAGCTCCTCGCCGTCGGCCTCTCCGGCGCCTTCGCCCTCCAGGTCTTCGTGGTCGCCGGCGGCGTCATGGGCCTGATCCCGCTGACCGGTATGACCATGCCGTTCCTGGCCTCCGGCGGTTCCTCCGTCATCGCCAACTGGGCGCTCATCGGCGTACTGATCCGCATCAGCGACACCGCCCGTCGCCCGGCACCCGCACCCGCCCCCAGCCCCGACGCCGAGATGACCCAGGTGGTCCGCCCGTGAACAAGCCCCTGCGCCGGATCGCGATCTTCTGCGGACTCCTCGTCCTCGCCCTGCTCCTCCGCGACAACTACGTCCAGTACGTCCAGGCCGACGGCCTGCGGACCGACTCGCACAACCGCCGCGTCGCCATCGAGCGGTACGCCACCCCGCGCGGCAACATCATCGTCGACGGCGACCCGATCACCGGGGCCACCAAGACGAAGAAGAACGGCATCAACGACTTCGTCTGGAAGCGCACCTACAAGGACGGCGCCATGTGGGCCCCGGTCACCGGGTACGCCTCGCAGGCCTTCGACGCCTCCCAGCTGGAGAAACTGGACGACGGCGTCCTCACCGGCAACGACGACCGGCTCTTCTTCCGCAACACCCTCGACATGATCACGGGCAAGCCGAAGCAGGGCGGCAACGTCATCACCACCCTCAACGCCGCCGCGCAGAAAGCCGCCTACAAGGGCCTGCTGAGCCGGGGCAAGGGCGCCGTCGCCGCGATCAACCCGCAGACCGGCGCGATCCTGGCGCTGGCCTCCACCCCGTCGTACGACCCCTCCGCCTTCGCCGGGAACACCAACACCGACGCGAAAGCCTGGAACAAGCTCCAGAAGAAGAACAACCCCGACGACCCGATGCTCAACCGGGCACTGCGCGAGACCTACCCGCCGGGCTCCACCTTCAAGGTGGTCACCGCCGCCGCGGCGCTGGAGAACGGCCTGTACACGTCCGCGGACCAGCACACCGACTCTCCGCTGCCGTACATCCTGCCGAAGACCACGACCGAGCTGAAGAACGAGGGGAGCATCCCCTGCAAGAACGCGAGCATGCGGATCGCTCTCCGCTACTCGTGCAACACCGTCTTCGGCAAGATCGGCGCCGACCTCGGCAAGGAGAAGATGCTGACGGAGGCCGAGAAGTTCGGCTTCAACTCCGAGCAGCTCACGCCCGTGCGCTCCAACGCCTCCGTCTTCCCCAAGACGATGGACCCGGCGCAGACCGCGCTCAGCTCCATCGGCCAGTTCGAGACCGCCGCGACCCCGCTGCAGATGGCCATGGTGGCCTCCGCCGTCGCCAACAACGGCACGCTCATGAAGCCCTACATGGTCGACAAGCTGCAGGCGCCGAGCCTGGACGTCATCTCGCAGACCGAGCCGGAGAAGCTGAGCCAGCCGCTCTCCGAGTCCAACGCCCAGATCCTGCAGGACATGATGGAGACGGTCGTCAAGGAGGGCACGGGTACGCAGGCGCAGATCTCCGGTGTCACCGTGGGCGGCAAGACCGGTACCGCCCAGCACGGTGTCGCCAACAGCGAGAAGCCGTACGCGTGGTTCATCTCCTACGCCAAGCTCCCCGACGGCAGCTCCCCGGTCGCCGTGGCCGTGGTGGTGGAGGACGGCAGCGCCAACCGTGACGACATCTCGGGTGGTGGTCTCGCCGCCCCCATCGCGAGGGACGTGATGAAGGCAGTCATCGACAGTAAGAAGTGACCCCGCTCACGTCCCCATCACATCGGTGCACGTTGCGATACCGGTCCTGTCACGGGTGACGGTCTTGGCCAGGTCACACAAGGCGATCCGGGTACCGTATGCCCGGACAGCACACCGCCGGACCACACAAAGGTGCGGTCGGGACCGACGGAGAGGGCTGGTAGGTAGCTATGGAAGAGCCGCGTCGCCTCGGCGGCCGGTACGAGCTGGGCCACGTGCTCGGCCGTGGTGGCATGGCGGAGGTCTACCTCGCGCATGACACCCGGCTCGGCCGTACCGTGGCGGTGAAGACGCTGCGGGCCGACCTCGCACGTGACCCGTCGTTCCAGGCCCGGTTCCGCCGGGAGGCCCAGTCGGCCGCCTCGCTCAACCATCCCGCGATCGTCGCCGTATACGACACGGGTGAGGACTACATCGACAACACGTCCATCCCGTACATCGTGATGGAGTACGTCGACGGGTCCACGCTGCGCGAGTTGCTGCACTCGGGCCGCAGACTGCTCCCCGAGCGGTCCATGGAGATGACCATCGGCATCCTCCAGGCCCTGGAGTACTCGCACCGCGCAGGCATCGTCCACCGCGACATCAAGCCGGCCAACGTCATGCTCACGCGCAACGGCCAGGTCAAGGTCATGGACTTCGGCATCGCCCGCGCCATGGGCGACTCCGGCATGACGATGACGCAGACGGCCGCGGTCATCGGCACGGCCCAGTACCTCTCGCCGGAGCAGGCGAAGGGCGAACAGGTCGACGCCCGCTCGGACCTCTACTCCACCGGCTGCCTGCTGTACGAGCTGCTGACCGTGCGCCCGCCCTTCGTGGGCGACTCCCCGGTGGCCGTCGCGTACCAGCACGTGCGCGAGGAGCCCCAGCCCCCGTCGGTCTTCGACCCCGAGATCACGCCCGAGATGGACGCGATCGTGCTGCGGGCCCTCGTCAAGGACCCGGACTACCGGTACCAGTCCGCCGACGAGATGCGCGCCGACATCGAGGCCTGCCTCGACGGCCAGCCCGTCGCGGCCAGCGCCGCCATGGGCTCGGTCGGCTACGGCTACGGCGACGACCAGCCGACCACGGCCCTGCGCTCCTCGGACGCCCAGGCCACGTCGATGCTGCCGCCGATGAACCCGGACGACGGCGGCTACGGCTACGACGACCGCCCAGACCGTCGCCGCCAGAAGAAGAACACCAACACCTCGACGATCCTCCTGGTCGTCGCGGGCGTCCTGGTGCTGATCGGCGCGATCCTGATCGGGAAATACGCGTTCTCCGGCAAGGGAACGGGCAACGAATCGTTCGACGTGCCCAACTTCGTGAGCCAGACGCTGCCCGACGCCAAGAGGTTGGCGGACAACCGCGATCTGAAGCTCTCATCCACGCGCAAGCCGTGTGAGAACGAGCCCAAGGGCAACATCTGCTCGCAGGACCCGGCCCTCGGCTCGAAGGTGAAGAAGGGCGACACGATCAACGTGGTCGTGTCCACCGGAGTACCGAAGGTGGCCGTGCCGGACGTGACGGGCCTCACCTTCGACAAGGCGAAGGCCCAGCTCGAGGGCAAGGGATTCACGGTCGAGCAGAAGACTCAGGAGTCCGACCAGACCCCAGGCGTCGTCATCTCCCAGGACCCCAGGGGCGACACGGAGGCGGCAAAGAAGTCGACCGTCACCCTGACCGTCGCCGCGGAGAAGAAGCAGTCCATCGTTCCTGACGTCTCCGGCAAGAACTGCGACCAGGCCAAGGCGCAGATGCAGGCCAACAACCTCGTCGGCGAGTGCGTCGACACGGACACCGACGACCAGAACCTGGTCGGCAAGGTCATCCAGACGACCCCGACGGCCAACACTCCGGCGGACCCCGGCTCCAAGGTGCAGATCCAGATCGGCAAGGCCAAGCAGCAGCAACAGTCGGCCGTGCCGAGCGTCGTCGGCAAGACGGTGGCCCAGGCGAGGCAGATCCTGCAGCAGCAGGGCTTCAACAACATCCAGTTCGCCCCGGGCAGCGACGGAAGCGACAACGCGACCGTGATCGGACAGAACCCGAACGGCAACACCCCGGTCGACAGCCCGGACAACACGACGGTCGTCCTCACGACCGTGAACATCGGGAACAACGGCGGCAACAACGGCGGTGGCGGCTTCATCGGCGGCAACTGAGCCCCACCAAGGACCGTACTCGGGCAACCGACGGAAAGGGCCCCGGCACTCTTGAGTGCCGGGGCCCTTTCCGTCGACCTCGTGACGTACAAGGCTGCGGCCCACTGGCGACCTGGTGTGCGAAATTCGACCGTTTCTTCATACTTCCCGACTCGTTGACGGGA
Organism: Streptomyces rhizosphaerihabitans; assembly: GCF_025399795.1. Lineage (GTDB taxonomy): Bacteria > Actinomycetota > Actinomycetes > Streptomycetales > Streptomycetaceae > Streptomyces > Streptomyces rhizosphaerihabitans. The sequence continues at coordinate 30,304 of NZ_JAODTZ010000008.1, forward strand.
TGGGGCGGAATCAAAGCTCTGCCCCGGCCGCAAGGCCACGCAACGAGCAAAAGGGGCAGTACGTGATCAACGAATCGGCTCTGCTGGAATCGAAAGCTCTACGAGACAGCGTGCTGGAACGCAGTGAGGTACTCGACAAGGTCAAAGCGCTGTCGCTCCTACCGGACGGCATGCATGTGACAACGGCGATGGTCGCGGCGTACTTCGGCGCCACGATGGAGGCCATTCGAGCCCTCGTGCATGACCATCGAACGGAGCTGGAAGCGAACGGGTATCGAGTTTTGACAGGTTCAGAACTGAGTGACTTCAAGCAACTCAGTGGCATCCAGTCACGCACCCGGTCCCTCGCCCTCTTCTCTCGTCGAGCCGTCCTCAACGTCGCCATGCTGCTCCGGGACAGTGAAGTTGCACGTCCAGTGCGTACGTACCTCCTCGACATGGAGTACCTGGCGCGCACGCAGCATCCTGTGGATAACCCTCTCCCCAGGGATACCCGCTCACTCGACGACCGCATCGACCAGCGCATCACCCACATTCTCGGCAAAACCGTTGTCCCGATGTTCAATGCCCTGATCGAGACATCAGGCGAGCACCGCGGAGAACTGATCGCACTGCGAGCAGGGGTCCAGACCGTCGAGCGGCGGCTCCGCCAACATCACGCCCGGTTGCAGCGACTGGAAGGTCCTCGGGAGGACCGACCTCTCGCCGGAGTCATGGCGGCCATCGACGCCATGAACGGCCGTGAATTCGAGGAGTACGTCGCCGAACTGCTGCGCCGCGATGGCTGCTCCGCCGTCGTCGTACGGGGCGGCAGCGGAGACCGGGGAGTCGACATCACCGGTCGTACGGCCGACGGACGAACCCTCGTCGTCCAGTGCAAGAGATTCGCGCCCTACCTCTCCGTCACCAGCCCCGACGTCCAGAAGTTCATCGGAGCGGCCAAGGTTCTGCACACGTCGGAGGTGGCCCTCTTCGTGGCGACATGCCCTTTCACACGTGACGCCCTGAACATCGCCGTCGACGGCGGCATCACCGCCGTACACCGGGGCCTGCTGGAGGAGTGGAGCACCGGAGCGGCACTGGCCGTTCTGGAGTAACCGCACCACAACACACAAAGGCCCGAAGCCGCAAGAATTGGTTGCGGCTTCGGGCCTTCGCCATGCTAGCGCCGTGCCAGGCAACTTTCGCCCGACCGTGCCGCGACCAGTCCCATCACGTCAGCGGGAGATGAACAGGCTCGGTTTAAGGGAGACACGGTGTCTCTCAATCCGGAAAGTCATCCACGCTCCCCCTCAATGCTCCGTCTGGGAGTTGTCCACAGCCCTCCTGGAGCCCAGGCTTCCCATCGGTGACCGGGGTCCTCGCAGGACCCCAGTGCACTCAGCCAAGCTCCGGCGGCGGCGTCCGCGCGCTGTCGACCTTGTCCACGCGCACCAGTTCGCCCCACACCACGTAGCGGTAGCGGGAGGTGTACACCGGCGTGCAGGTCGTCAGGGTGATGTAGTGGCCGGGCTTGGTCTTGCCGGACTGCTCCGGGACCGTCTGGAGAACCTTGACGTTGTACTTAGAGGTCTCCGGAAGGATGTTGAAGACCTTGTAGACGTACCACTTGTCCCGGGTCTCGAAGACGATCGCGTCACCCTCGGCGATCTTGTCGATGTTGTGGAACTTGGCGCCGTGGCCGTCACGGTGGGCGGCGAGCGTGAAGTTGCCGTTCTTGCCGGTCGTCGGCAGGGACGCCTTCACAGGGTCCGTGTAGTAGCCGGCGACACCGTCGTTGAGGACCTTCGTCGCCGTGCCCTTCTCGACGAGCACCTCGCCGTTCTTCATCGACGGGACGTGCAGGAAGCCGATGCCGTCCTTGGTGTCCAGCGCGCCCGGACCGGTCGGGGCCTGCGCCCAGTGGTCGCGGACCTTGTCACCCTGTTTGTGCGCCTCGCGGTCGGCCACGACGTTCGTCCACCACAGCGAGTAGACGACGAACAGGCCGAGCACCAGCCCCACGGTGATGAGGAGTTCACCGAAGACGCTGACCGTCATCGCGAACCATCCGATGCGCCGGCGCCCCCCGCGTACGTCACCGGCGGCCGCGTGTCCCGCTTCCGATCCGGCGCGTTCGTCGTGGTCGGTCCTCGCTGCCACTGTTCATCTGCCCCGTCTGGTGTGTCTCGGCTTGTCTCACGTGCACGTGACGCCCGCACGCGTTCGTCCCGTCGCGCGTGCGTCGGCGTCTGTCCTCAGCCGACCAGCGCGTCGGGCTTGCCCTTGCTGCGCGGCCGGTCCTCGACCATCTTGCCCCAGACGATCATCCGGTACTTACTGGTGAACTCCGGTGTACAGGTGGTCAGTGTGATGTAGCGGCCCGGCCCGGTGAAGGTCGAACCCTTCGGGATCGGATCGAGCACGCTCGTGTTGCTCGGACTCGTCACCGGCAGGATCGACGCCATCTTGTAGACGTAGTAGTCGTCCTGTGTCTCGACCACGATCTCGTCGCCCGGCTTGAGCCGGTTGATGTAACGGAACGGTTCACCATGGGTGTTGCGGTGCCCGGCGAGCGCGAAGTTGCCCGTCTTGGCGTCGGGCATCGCCGTCTTGAGGGGTGCCTCGCCGTAGTGGCCGACCATTCCGCGGTCGAGCACCTTCGTCTTGCTGGTGCCCTCCGCGATCGGCGCGACCACGTCCAGCTTCGGAATGTGCAGGATGGCGAAGCCCTGGCCGGGCGAGAACGTCCCCGGACTCCGCTTGCCGTTCGCCCAGTCCTGCTGAAGGCTGCTCGCCTCGTTGCCCGCCTGCTGGTGCGCCCGCACGTTCGACCACCACAGCTGGTAGGTCACGAACAGCAGCATCAGGACGCCGGTGCTGATGAACACCTCGCCGACCATCCGGCTCACCAGGACACCCGCGCCGGGTTTCGACGCCCGCGCCGCGCGCCGGGCGTCCATCCGGCTCCGAGGGGCCCCAGCGGCCTCCTGAGCCGCCTCCTGGGGCTCGTGGGACTCCTGCGCCTCTCCGTACCGTCCGTGGCGTCTGGCGGCCTTACGGCGGGCCGCACGACCTCCGGACGCGGAGACCGTCCCGCTGCCGGCCGCACGCGCGCTTCCCGCCGCCCTTCCGGGCAGGTCGGGAAGGCGCAACGCGACGGTCTCGTCGTCCACCGGCAGGCGCGGCGCGACCGGCTCCGTCCGGGGAGCGGCGACCGGTCCGCGGTACTGCGCGGCCGCGGGCTCCTGGTACTGCGGGGGATACGTCCGCCCGTACATCTCCGCGTACGACGGTGCCGACGCCGGCGTGGAAGGCATGGCCTGCGTCTGAGCGGCCTGCACCTGGGCGGCCTGGAACTGAGCGGCCTGTGCCTGCTGCTGCGCGGCGTACCAGTCGGATCCGTACCCCTGCTGCTGTACGCCCTGTCCCTGTCCCTGTCCCTGGCCCTGGCCCGGCAGCGGATCCGTCAGCGGGTCCGCGAGCCCTCCGACCGCCGCCTCGAACGCACCGGCGCCCCCGTACGCGGCCTCGCCGCCGTAGGGGGAGCTGTCGCGCTCGGGGCGCAGCGCGGTCACGCCGTGGCCCTGCCCACCACCGGGGCGAGCCCCGCCGACCTCGCCACGGCCACCTTGTCGCCGCACTCGAGCAGCCAGTTGGCGAGCATCCGGTGGCCGTGCTCGGTCAGCACCGACTCCGGGTGGAACTGCACACCCTCGACCGGCAGTTCGCGGTGTCTGAGTCCCATGATGATCCCGTCGTGGGTACGGGCCGTGACCTCCAGCTCGGCCGGAACCGTCTCCGGCTCGGCCGCCAGCGAGTGGTAGCGGGTCGCGGTGAAGGGGGACGGCAGACCGGCGAAAACGCCCTTGCCCTGGTGCTCCACGAGCGAGGTCTTCCCGTGCAGCAGCTCGGGCGCGCGGTCGACCACACCGCCGTACGCCACCTGCATCGACTGCATCCCGAGGCAGACACCGAAGACGGGCACCCCGGTCGCGGCGCAGTGCCGGACCATGTCGATGCAGACACCGGCCTGTTCGGGGGCACCCGGCCCCGGGGACAGGAGCACGCCGTCGAAGCCGTCCTGGGCGTGCGCGGTCGACACCTCGTCGTTGCGCAGCACCTCGCACTCCGCGCCCAACTGGTACAGGTACTGGACCAGGTTGAAGACGAAGCTGTCGTAGTTGTCCACAACGAGGATGCGCGTGCTCACTGGTTGTCCACCGTCACATCGTTGAAGGGCAGCAGCGGTTCGGCCCAGGGGAAGATGTACTGGAAGAGCACGTAGACCACTGCCAGGACGAGCACGAGTGAGACCAGCGCCTTCACCCACATGCTCCCCGGCAGATGCCGCCAGATCCAGCCGTACATGCCGTCCCTTCCGTCGCCGTACGCCAACAGACTAACGGCGCAGAGCCGCCGGTTTCCCTGCCTCCACAGGCTGTGTGGAATCAAGATGTGCCCAGACGATCAACCGGTGACTGTGCCCCCACTCCGGATCACACGTGGTCAGCGTGAGATAGCGCCCCGGACGCGTATACCCGGACTTACGTGGCACGGGGTCGATCACCTCAATGTCGGAGGGCACGGTTTTGTAGGGGCCTTTGTCGATCCGGTACGTGAACCAGGTCGACCCGTCCGTCAGCACCACCGCGTCACCCCGGCGCAGCTCGGGAAAGTCCTTGAAGGGATCCCCGTAGGTACGCCGGTGACCGGCGACCGAGAAGTTGCCCTCCTGGCCGAGCTGGGCGGTGCCCCGGTAGTGGCCGAGCCCCTTCTCCAGGACCTGCGTGGCGGTGCCTTCGAGCACGGGCTTGTTCCACGTGAAACCAAGCCGCGGGATGTACATGACCGCGAACGGGCCGCCGTACCTGTAGGGGCCGGGCGCCTTCGGGCTCTCGGCAGCCGTGGCGCCGGCGCCACCCGCACCCGAAGAGCCCGCGGTACCGGAGGAGCCCGAGGAGCCGGACGGACCCGAAGAGTCCGACGGGGTCTTCGGCGCCTGGGTCACCGCTCCCTTCGACCACTGTTTCTGGAGTACATCGATCTGGTGGTTCATCGCGCTGTCGGCCCGGACTCCCGTCCAGAACAGCACGTAGACCACGAAGAGCACGATCAGGGTGCCGACGGTGAGGCACAGTTCACTGATCGTCCTGACGACCACTCGCACCGACACAAGGTCCCCCCGGCGACAGCTCGCTCACAGGCTTCACCCACGGCTCCGCGAGGTCCGGCGCCTACTCCACGGGCTTCGCGTAGTGGAGATCCACTGTGCCCGAGTAGCCGGGAAGAGTCACCGCCCCGTCCTCCTCGACTTTCCAGCCGAGCCCGTAGACGTTGACGTACACCATGTAGTTCTGGATCGCCGGAGAGGCGGAGAGCGACTTCTGGAGCTTCTGCGGGTCGCCGATGGCGGTGATCTTGTACGGAGGCGAGTAGACGCGGCCCTGGAGGATCAGGGTGTTGCCGACGCAGCGCACGGCGCTGGTGGAGATCAGCCGCTGGTCCATCACCTTGATGCCCCGGGCTCCGCCCTGCCACAGGGCGTTCACGACCGCCTGAAGGTCCTGCTGGTGGATGACGAGGTAATCGGGTTGCGGCTCGGGGTATCCGGGAAGCTTCGCCGTCGCGTTGGGCGGGGCGTCGTTGAGCGTGACCGTGACGGCCTCGCCCTTGAGCTTCTGGGTGCCCGCGTTCTTCTCCAGCGCCGCGAGCTTGGCGTCCCCGGCCTCGCTGCTGCCGTCCTCACTGCCGGCGAGGGTGTCCACGTCGCGCCGCAGTGTGCCGTTGGACTCGTCCAGCGTCGCGTTCTTGCGGCTGCGCTCCTGAATCAGGTCGGAGAGCTTCAGCATGGACGCATCCGTACGGATGTTCGTACCCTTGGCCGTATCGAAGCTCGTGAAGAAGATGAGGCCCGCGAGGGCGAAGACGGCCACCGTGAGGACACGTACGGGCCGGAAACGGTGCGTACCGCCAGGACTGGAATCCGTCCCGGGGAAGTCGGCAGAATTGCTCAACGTACCCTTATCTCCTTCGGCGCCGCGGAAGCACTACGCTAACGGACGCCCGGGGGAGCGCTCAGTGTCCCCTTGTACGCTGCCCCGGAGCCCGCCCAAGTTCCCTGCGCGGCCACGCAGCGCATCGACAGGAGAGACCCTCGTGCCGAAGTCACGTATCCGCAAGAAGGCCGACTACACGCCGCCCCCGGCGAAGCAGGCGACCAACATCAAGCTGACCAGCAACACCTGGGTGGCACCGGCCATGCTGGCCATGTTCCTCATCGGTCTCGCCTGGATCGTTCTCTTCTACGTGACGGACGGCTCCCTGCCGATCGACGCGCTGGACAACTGGAACATCGTGGTCGGCTTCGGCTTCATCGCGGCCGGATTCGGCGTTTCCACGCAGTGGAAGTGACCGTCTTCACTCACAGGGAAACGACCGGGGCTGCAACTCTGCCCACGGCTATCCACTGAGTTATCCACAACAGTTATCCACAGGTGGAAAAGAAAGACGATCTGTGGATAACTCATCCGCGGTTGACGCCGGTGTGACTGGTCCGCCGACATCCGTAAACCTGTTCGCCCCCTGTCCGACCTGGGGAAACTCGGGTCAGTGACAGGGGGCACAGTTGTTCCCGCACAGCGTGCGCAAGATCCGCCACGGTCTGTGGACAACATCACTTCTCAGGTGAGCCGGATGCGCTCTCAAGTGAGCCTGGCGGTGGTCCCGACAGCGGGGTCTCAGGTGAGTTGAACGGTCCTGAGCAGCGTCGTGACGACCACCGCGACCAGCATCAGCCCGGCGACCCCGTACTGGACGAGGTTCCTCCGCTCGCGCGGCGCGTGAACCATCGCATAGCCGACGACCACACCGCCGACCAGACCGCCGATGTGCGCCTGCCAGGCGATGTTGCTCCACCCGAAGGTGAAGATCAGGTTGATCACCAGCAGGGCGATGACCGGGCGCATGTCGTACTTGAGCCGGCGCATCAGCACTGCGGTGGCGCCGAACAGGCCGAAGATCGCGCCGGAGGCGCCGAGCGACGGCTGGTTGGGGGCGGCCAGCAGATAGGTGAGCGCGCTGCCCGCGAGGCCCGAGACGAAGTAGAGGGTGATGTAGCGGGCGCGGCCGAGAGCCGCCTCCAGAGGGCCGCCGACCCACCACAGGCTGAGCATGTTGAAGATGATGTGCGTGTAGCTGCTGGGGCTGTGCAGGAACATCGACGTCAGCATCCGGTACCACTGGCCTTCGGCCACGCCCTGCATGTGCCCGGAGAGCAAGGCATCGCCGAAGAGGGTGAAACGGTCGGTGAAGGCGTCGCCCACCGAGAGCTGGACGAGGTAGATCACCAGGTTGAGGCCGATCAGCACCTTGGTGACGAGCCGGGGGTCCGCCGCGACGGTGCCGCCCGCGAGAGTGCGTGGCTGGTTGGCCGCCGGGGCGTGCCCCGTGCCGGAACCGGCGCGGACACATTCGGGGCACTGGAAGCCGACAGAAGCGCTGACCATGCACTCGGGGCAGATCGGGCGCTCGCAGCGGGTGCAGCGGACGCCGGTCTCGCGGTCCGGGTGCCGGTAGCAGCCGGGCAGGCTCCGGGCGTCCTGCGGTCCCTGATCCCGCGGGCCCTGCGGGCTGCCGGGCGGCTGGTCCATGGGGTCCCCTCAATCTCCGTACGGCGGCTCGCACACGGTGCCAGCGGGTCCGGGTGCGCGACGCACCGCCCCGTCCATCCTTACGGATGAACGGGGCGTTTGGTTCCCTGCGGGAGCCTTCGGGCTCAAGGACGGGGAGCCCGGCGCGGGCTCAGCGCTCGCGGATCTCGACGACGACCGACTCGATGACCACGTCGTTGACCGGGCGGTGGGTGCGCGGGTTGGTCTCGGTGCGGGCGATGACGTCCACGACCTTCTGGCTGGCCGCGTCCGTGACCTCACCGAAGATGGTGTGCTTGCGGGTCAGCCAGGCCGTCGGGGAGACGGTGATGAAGAACTGCGAGCCGTTGGTGGCCGGGCCGGCGTTGGCCATGGCCACCAGGTAGGGCTTGTCGAAGCGAAGGTCCGGGTGGAACTCGTCCTCGAACTGGTAGCCGGGACCACCGGTGCCGTTGCCCAGCGGGTCACCGCCCTGGATCATGAAGCCGCTGATCACCCGGTGGAAGGCCGTGCCGTCGTACAGCTTGTCCGTGGACTTCACACCCGTCGTCGGGTTGACCCACTCACGCTCACCCTTGGCGAGTTCGACGAAGTTCCGAACCGTCTTGGGCGCGTGGTTCGGCAGGAGCCTGATGTCGATGTCGCCTTGATTGGTCTTCAGGGTGGCGTAAAGCTGCTCGGCCACGATCTGCCTTCCGTTGCCTTCTCTTGACTGCCCGATCCTCGCACGGTCCGGGGCGCCGGTCCCCCGACCGCCACCCCCGGACGCACGTGCGGACGCGGTGCTCGCAGAAAACCGGTCGAGTCGCGCCGGGACGGGAGCGAGCCGAGGCGATCCGTGGCATTGTCGACGACAAGCTCCCGTTGCCCCGTATTAATCCGCTATCTCACTTGATCGACACCTGACCGGCTCCGTCTCGGGAGTCCCCGGGAGTCGGCACCCGTGACACGGATGCCCGCCCTCGCATGCCCCGGCCCCCTAGGACGGGCATGATCCCCATAGGGGCGGAAAGGTGAACTGTGTGTCTTTGGGGGTACCCGGTATCCCCGACGTACGCCACCGAGGAGGAGGAAACCCGTGACCCGCATCGACAGCGTGCGCGCCGCGACCGGCTCGGCGAAGGACAGCGTGCTGCACGCCGCGGAAGTGGTGGCGCCTTACGCCGACACGGCCAAGGACAGGGCCTCGTACTACGCGAGCGAAGCGCGTGTACGGCTCGCGCCGAGGGTGTCGCAGGCCGCCGAACAGGCCCGCGTCCAGTACGACGCCCATCTCGCGCCGCGCCTTGAGCAGGCCCGTACCCATGTGCCACCGAAGGTCGACCAGGCCGCCCAGGAAGCGGCCATCCGCACCCGTAGGGCGGCTCGTCAGGCCGCCGACTATTCCAAGCCGAGGATCGAGCAGGCGGTGGCCGCGGCCCAGCCCGTTCGGGACGAGGCCGCGGCGCGCGGCGTGGCGGCCATCGCCGCTCTGCGCGGCCAGGTCACGCCGCAGGAGATCCAGAAGCTGCTCCGCAAGCACGAGCGGCGGGCGAGGGCCGGCCGTCTCGTGAAGGGGTTGGCCGTGCTGGGGATCCTGGCGGGCGGCGCTTTCGCCGCCTGGAAGTGGTGGGACAAGCAGGCCAATCCCGACTGGCTCGTCGAACCGCCGGCCGCGACCGAGGTGCCCGAGACCGGACGTCTCACGTCGGTCGACGGGAGCGTCCAGTCCGACCTGGACCCCGAGGTCCAGGTCAAGGAAGCCGAGGAAGAGGCGGCGGAGCGCGACGACCGCCACTGAACCGGACCCAACACCGCCGCGGGGCAGGAGACTTGACGGTCTCCTGCCCCGCGGCGGTGTTTCACGTGGAACGTCGGCAGGAGGGGCGGCGAACGCCCTGCGGATGATTTACCCGCACGGTCCGCGATGACGTTTGCAACGGTCGCCGTGTGCAGCATCCATGGAGATGTTGTTAACGGAATGCGCTGAAACGATCACGCGAGGGTCGGCATGGCAGCTCACACAAGGGCCCCGGCTGAGCATGCGGCCCACTGATGCCACACCGTTCGCCCGCACGGCGGAGCCACGGGCCTCATCCCGGCCATCTTGTTTGCGCAAAGAACTGCAACGCCTGCAAAGACACTCTTTGTGACGCACGTCACTGGTGGCACTCGTGTCGGTCCGGCCCCACTCGGAAGCCTCTTCACCAGGGGCGCACGCGCGGGCCGAAAGGGGACATACGAAAACCGGCCAGCCGCCGCTATTGGGCGTCTGGCCGGTCCGAGGTGTGGAGCCTAGGGGAGTCGAACCCCTGACATCTGCCATGCAAAGACAGCGCTCTACCAACTGAGCTAAGGCCCCGTAAGAGGAGCGTCCGACCACAGGAACCATCTGTCGACGGGCGCCGCAGACCAGAGTACCGGGTCACCCAGGGGATCTCGCAAAATATTGGGGGTCCCCGTGGACGACCACTCTCCGTAAGATGCTCGACGTGGTTCGCTGTCGCGAACCGCGGTACTTGGGGAAGCGATGGGGAGACGCAATGGACGCCGCACAGCAGGAAGCAACCGCGAGAGCCCGGGAGCTGCAGCGGAACTGGTACGGGGAGCCGTTGGGGGCGCTCTTCCGTAGGCTCATAGAGGACCTGGGCCTGAACCAGGCGCGTCTTGCCGGGGTGCTGGGTCTGTCCGCACCCATGTTGTCGCAGCTGATGAGCGGTCAGCGGGCCAAGATCGGCAATCCCGCGGTGGTCCAGCGTGTCCAGCTCCTGCAGGACCTGGCGGGGCAGGTCGCCGACGGAAGCGTCAGCGCCGCCGAGGCGACCGAGCGGATGGACGAGATCAAGAAGTCCCAGGGGGGATCGGTGCTCAGCAACACCACACAGTCCACGACCAGTTCGGGAGCCCCGACGGTCAAGCGGGTGGTCCGCGAGATCCAGTCACTGCTGCGCTCGGTGGCTGCCGCCGGGGACATCATCGACGCTGCGGACACCCTCGCCCCGACCCACCCGGAACTGGCAGAGTTTCTCCGGGTCTACGGTGCCGGCCGTACGTCCGACGCGGTCGCGCACTACCAGTCCCACCAGAGCTGAGCCGAGCCCGGCCGCCGACCGCCCGGCGCTGGAGGCCGTGACACCTTCCAGCCGCCGCACGTCATGCAGCCGGGCACCTCGGAAGAGGTCTCCGGACCGACCGCCGAAGGGGAGCGACGTACGACCATGGGTGAGGTCTTCGCAGGCCGGTACGAACTGGTCGACCCGATCGGGCGCGGGGGAGTCGGTGCCGTGTGGCGCGCCTGGGACCACCGGCGCCGCCGCTATGTGGCGGCCAAGGTGCTCCAGCAGAGCGACGCGCACGCCCTGCTGCGGTTCGTGCGGGAACAGGCCCTGCGGATCGACCATCCTCATGTGCTGGCTCCCGCCAGCTGGGCCGCCGACGACGACAAGGTCCTGTTCACCATGGATCTGGTCGCCGGGGGCTCCCTGGTCCACCTGGTCAACGATTACGGCCCACTGCCTCCTTCCTTCGTCTGCACCCTGATCGACCAGCTCCTCGCGGGTCTCGCCGCCGTGCACGCGGAGGGGGTCGTGCACCGCGACGTCAAGCCCGCCAATGTGCTCCTCGAAGCGACCGGCACGGCCCGGCCGCGGTTGCGTCTGTCCGACTTCGGCATCGCCATGCGGCTGGGCGAACCACGGCTCACCGAGACCAACTACGTGGTGGGAACGCCGGGTTACTTCGCACCCGAGCAGATGCTGGGCTCCGAACCCGACTTCCCCGCCGACCTGTTCGCCGTGGGTCTGGTCGCCCTGTATCTCCTGGAAGGCGCCAAGCCCGACGCCAAGGCGCTGATCGAGTACTTCGCCGAGCACGGCACGCCGTCCGCCCCGCGGGGCATACCCGAGCCTCTGTGGCAGGTCGTGGCGATGCTCCTCCAACCGGATCCGCACGCTCGCTTCCGTACCGCCACAGGGGCACGCAAGGCCCTCGCCGCGGCCGTCGAGCTGCTGCCCGAGCCCGGACCCGACGACGAACTGATCGAGGTCTTCGACCAACTCGGGCCGCTGCCCGAGGGATTCGGCCCTGCGGGACCCCTGAAACCGGGGAACGCCTCGGATGTGGGTCCACGGACTCTGTCCTCCCGCGGACATCCGGACGCCACAGCCGCTCACCCCGGACTCGACTCCGGCACGAGCTCCGGATCAGGCTTCGACCTTGGCATTGATCTTGACATTGACCTCGGATCCGGCCCCGATTCCGCATCCGTCTTCGGCCCCAGCTCCGGCTCGAGGCACAGCGCAGGAGGCCCCGGAGCTTTTTCCGCCTCGGCTTCTGTGCCCGACCCCGGTGAGGGATCCGGCTCCGAACCCGGCTCGGGAGCGCAGGGGCCGCAGGGATCCGTTCCGGGGGGCGTCCGGCCTGCGTCCAGCGCCGACGGCGCCGAGGGCAGGCACCGCGACCTCGGTACCGGGGGCGTACTTCCGGAATCCCGTCCCCCTGACGTGGAGCAGGACTCTGCCCAGGGGGCCGTAGGACAGTGGCCCGCTCAGGACGGCGTACGGTCCCAAACCGCCTCTGAGCAAGCGGGAGTTCGGCCTGACCGCGAGAACGTGCGACCTCCGACCGGCTCCGACGGCGTGCGGGCTCGACCCGTCCCCGACGCCGTACAGGCACAGCCCGTCCCCGAGAACGCCCGGCCTCTCACCGGCCCCGCCGACACGCCCCAGGATCCCGCTCTCGGGGCCTCTCCCCAACCGTCCTCGATGTCGGACACCGGCAGCTTCCATCTGCCGCCGCCGCACCCCGCGACCGGTGCCGGCTCCCAGCGACAACCACGGACCGAGCCTCCCCCGCACCGCCCCTTGCACCCACAGACGCAGCAGCCCCAGCAGGCCTCGCCGGAGGCGCAGGCGCCCGCTCCACCCGCCTCGGTCCCGCTCCCGCTCCCGACGTCTGCGCCGCTCTACGCCCCGCCTTTCGACCCGACCCCGACGCCCACTCCCCCCACCGCACCCCTTCCTACGCAGGGGCCCTCCCCCCATCGGCCCCCGACCCCGTCCGCCGCGATGCCGCAACACGCGTACGCCTCCACCGCCTCGTACACCGCTCGGTCCGTTCAGGTTCCGCCCCGGACGACGACGGCTCCGAAAGGCCGAGGACGGCGCGCACGGCCGCGTCCGGGGCCGCCCGCCAAGGTCGCTGTGCCGATGCTGCTGCTCGCCCTGGCCTGTTTCGCGGTGGGGTTCTGGGCACTGACCCAAGTCTGAGGGGCGCGGGCCGCGGACCCGTGCGCGACCGGCCCGACAGCCCGGGAGAAAAGCCATGCCCTGCTCTGTCCGCCTCGCCCTGCCCTCGGGTCCGAGCTGAGGAGCGCTGTCAGCGCCGTGTCGCCCCGTGCTCCCAAGGTGTCACCGGCGCCGGCGCCGCTGCGGGGAGCGAGGCCGAGGCCGTGTCCGCGTCCTGCGGTGCGGGTCCGAGGGTCCGCACCGCACGGCGGCGCGCGGCCACGGTCCACATTCCGAGCGTCAGCATCAGCAGGCTTCCCGTGCCGATGCCACCCGCGGCGACCAGTTTCATGGTTCCGCTTCGGCCGGCGTCACCGCTGCCACCGTTCCCGTTGCCCGCCGCGCCGCCCGCCGCGCCGTCATCGGTCGCGTGGGCGGAGTCCCCCACCGGAGCGGCGAAGACGTCCCGGGGCGTCGCCCGCCCCGCATAAGCAGGCCCCGCCTGCGCCGCTCCGTCCACACGCACCCGCAGCGTCAGCCCGAACGGCCCCTCGCCGAAGCGGTCGGCGACCTGCGCGGCGAGATGGACCACGAGGTAGTAGGAACCGGCGAACCGCATCCCGCTCACATGGTCGTTGAGGGCATAGCGGTTGTCGTAGGCGACGGGAGGAAGGGGGTCGAGCGCCGCGGAGCGCTGGCTGCCGTCATATCCGGAGCCGACGTCGTCGACGAAGCCGCGTACGGGGTTGTAGAGGGACATGACGAGGGCGGTGCCCAGATGGCCCTCGCCACCACTCGAACTTCCCAGGTCCGCGGTGGCGTAGAACTGTTGTCCCCAGTCGACCGGCACCTTGTAGAAGCGGGTCTGCCCCGGGCTGATGTCGTCCTTCCAGACTCCCTGCCCGAGCGGGACGGCCCTGCTGAACCCGGCGCCACCGCTGCGGTGCTTCGGGGCCCCCACGAGGGCCTCGGGCGACGCGGAGTCCCAGACTTCCGGGGCACTCGTGGAACCGGACGCCTTCTTCAGGCCGGGCTCCGACACATGGCTGAGCTCGAGGTCCCACGCGCGGGACGAAGAAGGCGCCGGGCCGGCCGAACCCGTCGTACCGCTCGTCGTCCCCGCCGCTCCCGTGCGTTCGACGACCAGGTAGTACGTTCCCGCCGTCTGACAGGCGTACTGCTTGCCGCTGGTCTCACGGGACGCCCAGGCGGTGATGGGGTGCGGGCTCTGGGTGGCACCGAAGTGGACGGTGCCGGAGAAGGAGCAGTTGCGGCCGTTGCCGTCCTGCAGGGAGACCTTGAGGCCGTCAGAGTAGGAGACCGTCGCACCGGGCCTGGGGACGGCGGTTGCGGCGATGTACGCGTTGGAGACGGCATCGAGTTCGAGACGGTAGTAGAGCCTGCCGGCCCTTCCCGCCGCTCCGACGGAGCTCTTGTAGATGCGGCCCGGCTCAAGTCGTACGGAGTCGGTCGTGTCCGCCGTGCCCTTGACGGTGGTGGCGTCCTCCGCGAAGGCGTACGGCCCCGACGTACCGCCGGCGGCCGTCCTCGCGTCTTCGGCGTTGGTCCGCGCATCGGCGGTCGCGGGAGCGGCCGCGGCGGCCCGGCCCGTGGGTGCGAGGGTCATGCACAGCGCGGCCGCCGCTGCCGTGGCCACGAGCATCCGGCCGTTCCACGACCTCGCCCACCGGCCCTCTGCCCGCCGGCCCTCCGTGCGCCGCCCCATCACGCGCCACCCCTCGTCGTAGCCCCCTGGCGCGGACCATCCTGCCTCGTCGGCCACCGCGACACCCGGGCTATCAGTGGGAGCGGCCGAAAGGGAGCGGCCGTACAGCCATCGACACCGCCGGCCCTACGGCCATCGACGCCGCCCCTGCAACCCCTTCGCCCGCCTTCGTGATCCGGCAGGGCTCCGGAAAACACAAAACCCCGACCGCGAGGCGGCCGGGGTCTGCTCCAAGACTGTTGTCGGTACTCACGAACCCGTGGGCACGGAGTCAGTCGCCTCCGTCCACAGATCCTGCTCGGCGCGATCCGCCTGGATCTGGCGGTACACGAGGAGCCCGCCGATGGCGGCCAGTGCGACCAGGAGAAGCTTCTTCACCGCGCGACCTCGTCTTTCGTTGACGTAGGGGACTTCTGGCGCCCGACTATACACACCGACCGATATCGATCGGTGACCTGGATCGGCCCTCAACTGCGGCCCCTCGCACAGCGATAGGACGGGATCCGACCGCCCCGGTCTCAGGGTGATCGCACGTAACATACAGTTACTTTCAGTGACATCTATGGACTTTTCTGGTCACTTGCGACCATCCGAGTGGTGTTCATCCGAACATCAACGCGCCACGGGCGCAGGTCCACCACTTCGCGGCCCACATACACATCATGAGGAAAGTACGCAAATCGCCCGACCCGAAAGTGAGGGGCCGTGACCCAGAACAAGGTCATGAAGCTGTGGACCGCGATCGTCACCGCCTTCCTGGCGCTGTGCACGACGCTCGGACTCATCACGACCACCGCGGCCGCCGCGGTACCGCAGGCCGGCTCGGCCCGCAACACCGAGACCTCGGTGACGGCCACAGCGATCGCCCCGGCCATGGCCACCTCGGCATGGTCCTACAGCCGGGCCCTGCCCCCGACAATGAAGCAACGCATCCGCGCCGAGGCACACGGCTCCTCGCCGAGTTGCCGCCACCGCGCACCGGCGGACGACGGCACCGCGGACCCCGCCGCTCCCGGCCCCCTGGAAGACCTTGCGGACCCCGCCACCTGTTCCGGGCCCGAGACCCTCGCAACGCCCGGCACAGAGCCCCTGGGAGCCCTTACACCCGCCGTACCGTTCCAGCGCCGAGAAGACGCCCCAGGCAGGCTGGGAGCACCGCACGAGGAGTCGTGACGGCGCCAAGCCCGGGACGCCGCCCCCGGCCGCTTCCCAAGCCTCGCGGCCCCTGGTCATTCCTCGAACCTCGCGGTATCCGGCCTCTCCTCGAACCTCGCGGTATCCGGCCGTTCCTAGGACCTCACGGCCCCGGCCGTTCCCCGAGTCCCGCGGCCCTCGGCCGCTCCCCCGTGGGCACCTGCGCCATCACGCGGCCTTTCGCACAACCCTTGGCCCGTAACCCCTCACAGACACCCTGACGTAGCGGCGAACTTGCGTACAAAGCACCCAGGGCAAAGGCCCGGCGACTCGGAAGAGTCGCCGGGCCTTCGACGTTGCGCCGCTGTGAGCGTTCCTCCGCGCCTCGCGTACCGGCCCCCTTCGGAGAACGCTGCACGTCACGACTGCCGGTGTGCCCGCGACCGCCCGTGTGCCACGACCGCCGCCCCTTCACCGGCTCCGACGGCCGAACGCCCCTGTGCACCGCCCGAAGCGGATGGCGATACCGAGGGAACGGCGAGCCGATGCCGACGCCGACACCGAGGGCCGGGATCACCACGATCGGGACCCTCCAAATGCGGTACACGCACCTCGTGAAGACCCTCGCGCAGGAAACGCAAAGACCCCCAACCGTGAACGGTTGAGGGTCTTCATGCTGTGGGGCTAACAGGATTTGAACCTGTGGCCTCATCCTTATCAGGGATGCGCTCTAACCAACTGAGCTATAGCCCCGCCGCGCTTTGCGGTGTGTGTCCCGCGCGCTGACCTCTGAAGATTAGCGCACGACGCGGCCAGTCCCAAAATCGATAGTCAGAGGGCGTTTGAAAGGACCCTCACTCGTCCTCGGCGAGGGTCAGCTCGACGCCGCCCACGAAGCCTGCGGAGAGGTTGTAGATGAACGCTCCGAGGGTCGCCAGGGCGGTCGCGAGGACCACGTCGATGACCGCGATGACCGACGTGAACATCAGGACGTGCGGGAGCGAGAGGAACGACTGCAGGTCGAAGCCGTTGGACTCGTTCGAGCCCGTCGCCTCGGAGATCGTGCCGCCGACGGTCGAGAAGACGCCCATCGCGTCCATGACCATCCACAGCACCGCGGCCGCCACGATCGTGCAGATGCCGAGCGCGATGGAGAGCAGGAAACTGACCTTCATCACCGACCACGGGTCGGCCTTGGCCACCCGCAGCCGCGCCTTGCGCACGCGCGGCGTCGTCCGCGCCCCGGTGCGCGGCCGGCGGACCGCGCCCGTCGGCTGCTGCTGCGCCGGATACGCCTGCGGCGGGTGATACGGCTGCGCGGGCTGCTGGCCCTGCCGTTCGCCCGGCAGCGGCGATGCCGCCGCCGGGGGCGATGCCGGCGGCGCGCTCGGGGTCACAGGCGCCCCGACCGGGGCCGCCTGCCCGCCCGCGTACTGCTGGGCCTGCTGGCCTCGGGTGTCCGTCACAGTTCCCCCCTGGGATCCATGAGAGTCATGGGAGTCAGTCTCATTCATGGCGGTGCCACGGCCGCCGTCCGTTTCCGTACCGGTCGATCCGGCGCCCGTGGCTCCGCTCACGACGACTCACTCCTCGCGCTACTCGGCCGAGGACGGCTCGCCCTCTTCCGTACCGATGGCCTCGACGCCTTCGGCGGTCTCGTCCACGACGTCTTCGCCGTCGACTTCCTCCGCCTCGCGGCCGGCCTCGGCGTTACGAGCGATGCCGACCACGGCATCGCGCTTGCCCAGATTGATCAGTTGGACGCCCATGGTGTCACGGCCCGTCTCCCTGACCTCGTTGACTCGCGTACGAATCACACCACCGGACAGTGTGATGGCGAGGATCTCGTCGGTCTCCTCGACCACCAGCGCGCCGACGAGGGAGCCGCGGTCCTCGACGATCTTGGCGGCCTTGATACCGAGGCCGCCGCGACCCTGGACGCGGTACTCGTCGACGGCGGTCCGCTTCGCGTACCCACCGTCTGTGGCAGTGAACACGAACGTACCGGGTCGAACAACATTCATCGAGAGCAGCTCGTCGCTCTCGCGGAAGCTCATGCCCTTGACGCCCGAGGTCGCACGGCCCATCGGTCGCAAAGCGTCATCCGTCGCGGTGAACCTGATCGACTGCGCCTTCTTGCTGATCAGGAGCAGATCATCCTCGGCGGATACGAGTTCGGCTCCGATCAGTTCGTCGTCGGATCCGTCCTCCGTCTCCCGGAGGTTGATCGCGATGACGCCGCCCGCGCGGGGCGAATCGTAATCCTTGAGCGGCGTCTTCTTGACCAGTCCGCCCTTGGTGGCCAGCACCAGGTAGGGCGCCGCCTCGTAGTCGCGGATCGCGAGGATCTCGGCGATCGCCTCGTCCGGCTGGAAGGCCAGCAGGTTGGCGACGTGCTGTCCACGCGCGTCACGGCCGGCGTCCGGGAGCTCGTAGGCCTTGGCACGGTAGACACGGCCCTTGTTGGTGAAGAACAGCAGCCAGTGGTGCGTCGTCGACACGAAGAAGTGGTCGACGATGTCGTCCTGCTTCAGCTTCGTGCCGCGGACGCCCTTGCCGCCCCGCTTCTGCGAGCGGTAGTCCTCCGTCTTGGTGCGCTTGATGTAGCCGCCGCGCGTGATGGTGACGACGATGTCCTCTTCGGCGATCAGGTCCTCGATGGACATGTCACCGTCGAAGGGCACCAGCTTGGAGCGCCGGTCGTCGCCGAACTTCTCGACGATCGCGGCGAGCTCCTCGCTGATGATGCCGCGCTGACGCACCGGCGAGGCGAGGATCTCGTTGTACTCGCGGATCTTGGCCTGGAGCTCGTCGTGCTCCTGGATGATCTTCTGGCGCTCCAGGGCTGCCAGCCGGCGCAGCTGCATCTCGAGGATCGCGTTGGCCTGGATCTCGTCGATCTCCAGGAGGCCCATCAGGCCCTCGCGGGCGATCTCGACGGTGTCACTGCGCCGGATGAGCGCGATGACCTCGTCGATGGCGTCCAGGGCCTTCAGGAGGCCGCGCAGGATGTGCGCGCGCTCCTCGGCCTTGCGCAGCCGGAACTTCGTACGGCGGACGATGACCTCGATCTGGTGCGTCACCCAGTGGCGGATGAACGCGTCCAGGGAGAGGGTGCGCGGCACACCGTCGACGAGCGCCAGCATGTTCGCGCCGAAGTTCGTCTGCAGGTCGGTGTGCTTGTAGAGGTTGTTCAGGACGACCTTGGCGACCGCGTCCCTCTTGAGCACGATCACGAGCCGCTGGCCGGTACGGGAGCTGGTCTCGTCCCGTACGTCCGCGATGCCGCCGACCTTGCCGTCCTTGACCAGGTCGGCGATCTTCTGGGCGAGGTTGTCGGGGTTGACCTGGTACGGGAGTTCGGTCACCACCAGGCACTGGCGGTTCTGGATCTCCTCGACGTCGACGACCGCGCGCATCGTGATGGAGCCACGGCCCGTGCGGTACGCCTCCTCGATGCCCTTGCGGCCCACCACCAGGGCGCCACTCGGGAAGTCGGGGCCCTTGATGCGCTCGATCAGGGCGTCCAGAAGCTCCTCGTGGGAGGCCTCGGGGTTCTCCAGGTACCACTGGGCGCCGGCCGCGACCTCGCGCAGGTTGTGCGGCGGGATGTTGGTGGCCATACCGACCGCGATGCCCGCCGAGCCGTTGATCAGCAGGTTCGGGAAGCGGGCCGGCAGGACCGTCGGCTCCTGGTTGCGGCCGTCGTAGTTGTCCGTGAAATCGACGGTCTCCTCGTCGATGTCGCGGACCATCTCCATGGACAGCGGCTTCAGCTTGCACTCGGTGTACCGCATGGCGGCGGCCGGGTCGTTGCCGGGAGAGCCGAAGTTGCCGTTGGAGTCCACCAGCGGCATCCGCATCGACCACGGCTGCGCGAGGCGGACCAGCGCGTCGTAGATCGAGGAGTCGCCGTGCGGGTGGTAGGTGCCCATGACGTCGCCGACGACGCGGGCGCACTTGTAGAAGCCCTTCTCGGGCCGGTAGCCGCCGTCGTACATCGCGTACAGGACGCGGCGGTGGACGGGCTTGAGACCGTCCCGCACGTCGGGCAGCGCGCGCGACACGATGACGGACATCGCGTAGTCGAGGTACGAGCGCTGCATCTCGGTCTCGAGCCCGACGGGCTCGATACGCATGGCGATGTCGCCCGCTTCAGGATTGCTCGGTGTGTTCTCGTCGGTCATTGCTGGTGAAGATCCTTTCTGACGCGGTCAGCTGAGACCGACTCAGATGTCGAGGAAGCGGACGTCCTTGGCATTGCGCTGGATGAACGCGCGGCGCGCCTCGACGTCCTCGCCCATGAGGACCGAGAAGAGGTCGTCGGCCTGGGCGGCGTCGTCGAGCGTGACCTGGCCGAGCACGCGGTGCTCCTGGTCCATGGTCGTGATGCGCAGTTCCTCGGCGTTCATCTCACCGAGACCCTTGAAGCGCTGGATCGAGTCCTCGCGGACGCGCTTGCCCGCCTGGCGGCCGAGCTCGATCAGCGCGTCGCGCTCACGGTCCGAGTACGCGTACTCGAAGTCGTCCCGACCCCACTTGATCTTGTACAGCGGCGGGCGGGACAGGAAGACGTGCCCTGCCTCTACCAGCGGCCGCATGAAGCGGAACAGGAAGGTCAGCAGCAGGGTGTTGATGTGCTGGCCGTCGACGTCGGCGTCCGCCATCAGGATGATCTTGTGATAGCGGAGCTTCGCGATGTCGAAGTCCTCGTGGACTCCGGTGCCGAAGGCGGAGATCAGTGCCTGGATCTCCTGGTTCTGCAGGATCTTGTCGATCCGCGCCTTCTCGACGTTGAGGATCTTTCCTCGGATCGGGAGGATCGCCTGGTACTGCGGGTTGCGGCCGGACTTGGCCGAGCCACCGGCGGAGTCACCCTCGACGATGAAGATCTCGCACTTGATGGGGTCGTTCGACTGGCAGTCGGAGAGCTTGCCCGGCAGGGACGCCGACTCCAGAAGGCCCTTGCGGCGGGTGAGGTCACGCGCCTTGCGGGCCGCCACGCGCGCGGTGGCCGCCTGGATGGACTTGCGGATGATGTCCGCGGCCTCGACCGGGTTGCGGTCCAGCCAGTCGTTGAGGTGCTCGTAGACCGCCTTCTGGACGAAGGTCTTCGCCTCCGTGTTGCCCAGCTTGGTCTTGGTCTGGCCCTCGAACTGAGGCTCGCTCAGCTTGACCGAGATGATCGCGGTCAGACCCTCGCGGATGTCGTCGCCCGTGAGGTTGTCGTCCTTCTCGCGAAGCAGCTTCTTGTCGCGCGCGTACTTGTTGATGAGCGAGGTCAGCGCCGCACGGAAGCCCTCCTCGTGCGTACCGCCCTCGTGGGTGTGGATGATGTTGGCGAAGGAGTACACGCCCTCGCTGTAGCCGCTGTTCCACTGCATCGCGACCTCGAGGGACAGGCTCTTGTCCTTGTCCTCGGCTTCGAGGTCGATGACGGTGGGGTGCACCGCTTCTCCCTTGCGGGAGTTGAGGTACTTCACGAAGTCGACGATGCCGCCTTCGTAGTGGTACGTGACGGTCTTGACTTCGTCCTTCTCGTCGGCGCCCGCCTCGTCCGCCCCGGCAACGGCCTTCGCCGAATCGCGCTCATCAGTGAGTTTGATCGTCAAACCCTTGTTGAGGAACGCCATCTCCTGGAAGCGCCGCGAGAGCGTCTCGAAGGAGTACTCCGTGGTCTCGAAGATGTCCGCGTCGGCCCAGAAGGTGACCGACGTGCCGGTCTCGTTCGTGGCCTCGTGCTGGGAGAGAGGGGCCGTCGGGACGCCCAGCTTGTATTCCTGCGTATACCGGTGGCCGTCCGTCTTGACCTCGACGGAGATCTTGCTCGACAGGGCGTTCACGACGGAGACGCCGACGCCGTGCAGACCACCGGAGACCGCGTAGCCGCCGCCGCCGAACTTGCCGCCCGCGTGCAGCACGGTCAGCACGACCTCGAGGGCCGGCTTGCCCTCGGACGCGACGATGCCCACCGGGATGCCACGGCCGTTGTCGACGACGCGTACGCCGCCGTCAGGGAGGATCGTGATGTCGATCGTGTCCGCGTGGCCGGCGAGCGCCTCGTCGACCGAGTTGTCCACCACCTCGTACACGAGGTGGTGGAGTCCACGCTCACCGGTCGAACCGATGTACATACCGGGTCGCTTGCGGACCGCGTCCAGACCCTCGAGGACGGTGATGGCACTGGCGTCGTACGAGGCTGTGACCTCGCCGTTTACGCCGATGTCGGTGGACGGGATGTTCTCGTTGGGGTTGCCGGAATCGGCCACGAAGCGCCCTTTCTGGCACAGCACAAGCCGAACTCCCGGCGGGTGGCCGGAGCGGCTGCGGCGTGTTGCGTTGGTAAGCCTTGGTCAGCGTTGCTCGGTGCGTCCCACTAGTGGGGCGGGATTAGCTTCCAGTCTACCGGTAGCGCTGACAGTGATGGGGGTTTGCCGGTACCTGAGTCCGCATGTGCCGCCCTGAACCGGTCTCGTCCGACTCCCCATATGCGGACCAGGGCCCAAAGAGGCTTACAGCGGCACTCAGCGCTTCGGGGTGTCAACCCTTGGCTACTGACGAGTCAGGTCGACGTTCGCCATTGCGTGCGACTACTCGCGGAGGTCGACAGGAGCCCGTCGAGAAGCGTCGTTCCCGGCGGTCGACGCATACTCCTGGCAGGGCCGGATACGCCTCTGACCAGGGGCGACAGGTGGTCTTCCAGATCAGCGGCAGGGGTGGCCGGGTGCCGCGCGACGCATGGGCCGCCGCCACGTCGGAGCCGAGAGAACAGCGAGTCACCCACAAACGGCGTCCGCGAAGGAATCGAACGCGCGGCGAGCGGTCCCCGACTCCGGCATCCGGCGGCCGCGCCCACCACGATCACGGGCGCTGCACTGCCGGGTTCCGCCACGGGCGACGGCCCGAATCCGTTCGCTGTCAGCTGGATCCGCGGTCCGGCGTGGTCACGATCACCGGGGGTCGACGACCCTGCGCCGCCTGAATCAGCCGGGGCCGGCGGTCTGTCGCGGTGGCGGTCTGTCGTGGGTCAGGACCAGTCGCAGCCTGGACCCGCACGGCCGACGGCCGGGAATCCGTCACGATCAGCCGCGGCCGGCGGCCCGGTCGACCGCCCGGGCGTCATCGGCAGGTGTCGCGACGTCGGTCACCGCGAGGAGTGAGCGGCTTCCGCGCGCGGCTGCCGTCCGCGGCGCACGGCCCGTCGTGGGCCGGTCATCCGTAGGTGTCGCCGGGACCCGTACTGCCCGGGGCACGCAGCGGACCGTAGCGGCGCGGGGGGCCCGTCGGACCCTGGACCTTGAGCAGGCGCACCGTGCCGTGGCCGAGATCCTGGTTCAGCCGCGCGACCAACTGCGGTGCCAGCAGGCGCAGCTGGGTCGCCCAGGCCGTCGAGTCGCACTGCACCGTCAGCACCCGCTCGGCCGGGTCGTCGTCGTAGCGCAGCGGAACGCAGTGCTTGGCCAGATCGTCGCCGACGATCTGCGGCCAGCGGCCCATCACGCCGCCCACCGCGGCCGGGGCCTCCCAGCCGCGCTCGCTGAGCAGCCGGTTGATGGCGGCGCCGAGCGCCATGGGGTCGCGTCCGTCGGCACCCGAGCCGGAGCGCAGACCCCCGCCGCGCCGCGCCTGTTTCTTCTGCTGGGCCGCGTCCCCACGCGCACGTGCCTGTTCCTTCGCGGCACGCAGCGCCACCCGCGCGAGGTCGACGCCGGACGGCTCGGGGGTCTTCTTCCGGGGGACGGCGCCGGACGCGACCTCGGCACCGGGTCCCGATGTGTTCTCCGTCATACGCGCTCCACCGTGCCTTCGGACACGGCGTACCGCGTCCCGGCCAGTACATCCGGTACGTCGTCGTGCACGGCGGCCGTCACGAGCACCTGCTCGCCGGGCGCGACGAGTTCCGCGAGCCGCTCGCGCCTGCGGCTGTCCAGCTCCGCGAAGACGTCGTCGAGGACCAGCACCGGCTCATTGCCCTCGGCCCTGAGCAGGTCGTACGAGGCCAGGCGCAGCGCCAGCGCGTACGACCAGGACTCGCCGTGGGAGGCGTACCCCTTGGCGGGCAGCTGACCGAGTTTGAGCACCAGATCGTCCCGATGGGGCCCTACGAGGGTCACACCGCGCTCGATCTCCGGCTTGCGGGCCTCTTCCATGGCGGCCATCAGCTGTGCGTAGAGCTCCTCGCGGGCGTGGCCCACGATGCCGGGCGAGGACGCCTTGTACTCCAGGGCGACGGGCCCGCCGCCGGGTGCCAGCTGCTCGTAGGCCTTGTCGGCCAGCGGCTGGATCGCGGCGACCAGGTCGAGCCGCTGTGCCAGCAGTTCGGCGCCCACGCGCGCGAGGTGCTGGTCCCACACCTCGAGCGTGGACAGATCCATGGTCCGGCCGCCGTGCCGGCGGGCCAGCGCGGCCGACTTCAGGAGGGTGTTGCGCTGCTTGAGGACCCGGTCGTAGTCGGACCGGACTCCCGCCATGCGCGGGGAGCGGGCGGTGATCAGCTCGTCGAGGAACCGGCGCCGCTCTCCGGGGTCGCCCTTGACCAGGGCGAGGTCCTCGGGCGCGAACAGGACGGTCCGCACGATGCCGAGCACGTCACGGGGTCTGACCTGGGAGGACCTGTTGATGCGGGCGCGGTTGGCCTTGCCGGGGTTCAGCTCCAGCTCGATGAGCTGCTGGCGCTCTCCCTGGCGGACGTTGGCCCGGATGATCGCCCGGTCGGCGCCCATGCGGACGAGGGGCGCGTCGGTGGAGACGCGGTGGCTGCCGAGGGTCGCGAGATAGCCGACCGCTTCGACCAGGTTCGTCTTGCCCTGTCCGTTGGGACCCACGAACGCGGTGACGCCCGAGTCGAGCGGGACCTCGACCCGGGCGTACGAGCGGTAGTCGGCCAGCGACAGATGCGTGACGTGCATGGTCGTTCGCCGACCTCCCCAGCATGGTGTTCGGGTTGTCCCCGGGTCCGGTCCGGACCCCGGTTATCGGGTTTCTTCCCCGGCTGTGGACAACCGGGTCACCCCGGGCGCGGTGACCCCGGGGCGTCGATCAGGCCTTCTCGACGGCGTGGCCGCCGAACTGGTTGCGCAGCGCCGCGATCATCTTCATCTGCGGCGAGTCGTCCTGCCGCGAGGCGAAGCGGGCGAAGAGCGACGCGGTGATCGCGGGAAGCGGCACCGCCTGGTCGATGGCGGCCTCCACGGTCCACCGGCCCTCGCCGGAGTCCTGTGCGTAGCCCTTGAGCTTCTCCAGGTGCTCGTCCTCGTCCAGCGCGTTGACGGCGAGGTCGAGCAGCCAGGAGCGGATGACCGTGCCTTCCTGCCAGGAGCGGAAGACCTCACGCACGTCCGTCACGGAGTCGACCTTCTCCAGGAGCTCCCAGCCCTCGGCGTAGGCCTGCATCATGGCGTACTCGATGCCGTTGTGGACCATCTTCGCGAAGTGGCCCGCGCCGACCTTGCCGGCGTGCACCGCTCCGAAGTCGCCCTCGGGCTTGAGCGCGTCAAAAATCGGCTGCACCTGGGCAACGTGCTCGGCGTGGCCGCCGTACATCAGCGCGTAGCCGTTCTCCAGGCCCCAGACGCCGCCGGAGACACCGCAGTCGACGAAGCCGATGCCCTTGATGCCCAGCTCGACGGCGTGCTTCTCGTCGTCCGTCCAGCGCGAGTTGCCGCCGTCCACGACGACGTCACCGGGCTCCAGCAGGGCGGCCAGCTCGTCGACGGTGGACTGGGTCGCGGCGCCCGCCGGAACCATGACCCACACCACGCGCGGGCCCTTGAGCTTGCCCACGAGTTCTTCCAGGCTGTGGACATCGGCGAGGTCCGGGTTGCGGTCGTATCCGATGACGGTGTGACCTGCGCGGCGGATCCGCTCGCGCATGTTGCCGCCCATCTTGCCGAGGCCGACGAGACCGAGCTCCATCAGTTGTTCCTTAAGGGGTTGCGACGTGGCGTGAGGGCACTCTCGTACCTGGTCCGAGCCTAGACCTGGGGGTACCACCCACGCCTTTCGGGCACCGGGGGAACTCACGCACATCTGTGGGCATAGCCGCTCAGACGTATGCCCGCACCCGCGGTGCGGCCCGCCGGGCCCTGGGGACCGGCGGGCTCCGGGGTCAGCCGGACAGACGCACCGGCATGATCAGGTACTTGTAGGCCTCGTCCGCCTCGGCGTCCATGGCGGGCTTGCCGCTCAGCAGCGCGGGCTTCGTGGACGTCGTGAAGGAGAGCTGGGCGACCGGCGAGTCGATGGCGCTGAGGCCGTCGAGCAGGAACGTCGGGTTGAAGGCGATCGAGACGTCGTCGCCCTCCAGCTGGGCGTCGACTCTTTCCACAGCCTGTGCGTCGTCGCTGGAGCCGGCCTCCAGGATCAGCACGCCCTGCTCGAAGCTCAGCCGCACCGGGGTGTTCCGCTCGGCGACCAGTGCCACACGCTTGACGGCCTCCACGAAGGGGGCGGTCTCGATGACGGCGATGGAGTTGAACTCCGTCGGGAACAGCGCGCGGTACTTCGGGAGGTCGCCTTCGAGCAGACGGGTGGTCGTACGCCGCCCGGCACCCTCGAAGCCGATCAGGCCCTCGCCCGCGCCGGAACCGGACAGCGCCAGGATCACGCTGTCGCCGCCCGTGAGGGCCTTGGCGGTGTCCAGGAGCGTCTTGGCGGGCACCAGGGCGACCGCGGACGCCTCCGGGTTCTCCGGCTTCCACAGGAACTCGCGGACCGCGAAGCGGTAGCGGTCGGTGGACGCCAGGGTGACCTTGTCGCCCTCGATCTCGATGCGCACACCGGTGAGCACGGGGAGCGTGTCGTCGCGCCCGGCGGCGATGGCCACCTGGGCGGCGGCCGAGGCGAAGACCTCACCGGGGACGGTGCCGGTCGCCGACGGCATTTGCGGCAGCGCGGGGTACTCCTCCACAGGCAGGGTGTGGAGTGTGAACCGCGAGGAACCGCAGACCACGGTCGCCCGTACACCGTCTGTGGAAATCTCCACCGGCCGATTGGGAAGTGCGCGGCAGATGTCCGCGAGGAGGCGGCCGGACACGAGGACCGTGCCCTCCTCGTCGATCTCCGCGTCCACGGAAACCCTCGCCGACACCTCGTAGTCGAAGCTGGAGAGGCTCAGTGCGCCCTCCTCGGCCTTCAGAAGGAGGCCGGCGAGCACAGGCGCCGGCGGACGGGCCGGAAGGCTGCGTGCCGCCCAGGCCACTGCCTCCGCGAGTACGTCGCGTTCCACCCGGATCTTCACCGTTGCCGCCTCCGTCTGTTGCCGGCGCTCTCGCCCTGCAGGCCTTCGTCGTCTGACTCGGTGTCGCTCGGACCGCTGAGGGCAAGGACACCGGGGAACAGTCTGACGCACCGCGCTGACAGTCGGTGCCTCTCGGGGTCAAGTCGTGCCGAGCGGCACCTGAGCGTCCGAGAGCAAGTTGTGCACAGCCCCCACTTCGAAACGGTTCTCAGGCTCTCTCTAGTTGGTCTTAGTAGTAGGGCCTGTGGAAACCGTGGATAACCCCGTTTTCGCAGCTCAGAGGCGATTTTTTGTCCACTGGCCCTGTGGGCGGAGGCGGTGGACAACCGGGGGTCTCTGTGGACGACGAAAAGTTCTGCACACTCGATCCACAGCTTGGGGCCACTTCTCCCCAGCGTCGTCCCCAGCTTTACCCACGTTCCCCACAGCCCAATCCGGCACCTTGGTGTGACGCCTTTCACTCGACGCGGTGAGATGGCGCGGCGCGTTGCCGAACAGTGGACAGAGGTGTGGAGAAGCTGGGGATCACTGGGGACAACCGACTCCGGCCTGTGGGTCACCGGTGGACAACTTCGCGCACAGCCTGTGGATCTTTTCTTTGTCCACAGGCTGTGGAGAGTCTTTGTCCACGAATCCACAGGCGGTTGACCTGGTCTGATGGTCTTTCAACAGTGCTCCCTGTGGAAACTATCTGGACAACTTCCCAGTCCCCAGGATGTGGACGGAAGAAAGTCACCACATCTGTGGAGAGTGGCCGTAACCCGGCTCCGATTCGAACAGCAGGTGTCGGGTCGGTAGCGGTGAAAACGGGGCGGGAACCCTCGGAACGCGGGACCGAAGCCCTCAAGAGGCGTGTCCGAAGCCCTCGGAGGACGTCTTCGAACCTCTCCGAGCGTGCGGCCGGGCCGTTTCGAGCGCGTGCCCGGACCCGTCGGCCCGTGCGGCCGAGTCGGCTCCGAGCGCCGTCCTGGGGTGGGTCCTGCGCCCGGTCCTGGGTCTTTCGGCGGGTGCCGACGCCTCGGGGCGCGGGCGTGCGGAAACGGCGAAGGGCGCCCCGGGACGATGTCCCGGGGCGCCCTCAGGCACGTACAGCCGCTTCCGGATCCGACCGGCGACCTCTGGTCGACCACTTCTGACGGACGATCTCTGACGGACGACCTCTGGCCGAACGGTCTTTGGCCGAGCCGGCCGACCGCGACGTCGGGGCGGGCGTCGGGGCCCGCGCCGCGGTCGGGGCCGTCAGCCGTTCTTGATGCGGTTCGTGAGCTCGGTGACCTGGTTGTAGATGGAGCGGCGTTCGGCCATCAGCGCACGGATCTTGCGGTCGGCGTGCATCACCGTCGTGTGGTCGCGGCCGCCGAACTGCGCTCCGATCTTCGGCAGCGACAGATCGGTGAGCTCACGGCACAGGTACATGGCGATCTGCCGTGCCGTCACCAGGACGCGGCTGCGCGAGGACCCGCACAGGTCGTCCACCGTGAGCCCGAAGTAGTCGGCGGTGGCCGCCATGATCGCGGTCGCGGTGATCTCGGGGGCCGAGTCCTCGCCGCCGGGGATCAGGTCCTTGAGGACGATCTCCGCCAGACCGAGGTCCACCGGCTGCCGGTTGAGCGACGCGAACGCCGTCACCCGGATCAGCGCGCCCTCCAGCTCGCGGATGTTGCGCGAGATCCGGGACGCGATGAACTCCAGCACCTCCGGCGGGGCGTTGAGCTGTTCCTGCACCGCCTTCTTGCGAAGGATGGCGATACGGGTCTCCAGCTCGGGCGGCTGGACGTCGGTGATCAGACCCCACTCGAAGCGGTTCCGAAGCCGGTCCTCCAGAGTGACCAGCTGTTTGGGCGGCCGGTCGCTGGAGAGCACGATCTGCTTGTTCGCGTTGTGGAGAGTGTTGAAGGTGTGGAAGAACTCCTCCTGCGTCGACTCCTTGTCCGCGAGGAACTGGATGTCGTCGACGAGCAGGATGTCCATCTCCCGGTACCGCTTGCGGAAGCTGTCGCCCTTGCCGTCGCGGATGGAGTTGATGAACTCGTTGGTGAACTCCTCCGAGCTCACGTACCGCACCCGTGTGCCCGGGTAGAGGCTGCGCGCGTAGTGCCCGATCGCGTGCAGCAGGTGCGTCTTGCCGAGTCCCGACTCCCCATAGATGAAGAGGGGGTTGTACGCCTTCGCCGGTGCCTCGGCGACGGCCACGGCGGCGGCGTGCGCGAAGCGGTTCGAGGCGCCGATCACGAACGTGTCGAAGAGGTACTTCGGGTTCAGCCGCGCGGTGGGCTCGCCCGGACCCGACGCCGGCGCGGGCTGCGCGGACTTCGACCCCGGGGTACCGCCGGTGGACGGCAGCGAGGGGCCGCCCCTGCGCCCCTGACCGCCTCCGGAGGGGTCCTGCAGATCGCGGCGGTCGGAACGCTGGTCGTAGTCCTGGCGCTGCTCGTAGGGCGAGCGGTCCATCGACTGCGGCCGGTAGTCCTGGGGCGGCGAGGCGTAGGGGTCCCGCTCCGGGAAGCCGAGTCGCTGCTGCTGCCAGCCGTAGTCGTCCTGGGAGTGGCGCGGCCAGGCGCCCGGCTCGGGGCGCTGGTAGTCGGGGTACGCGGGGCGGGCGGTCGGCAGCTGGTCGCCCGGGGCGCCGGGCAGCGGTTCGGCGCGTCCGCCGCGGTGGTCGTCGGCGCGGTGGCGGCCGTATCCCTCGTATCCGTCGCGGCGGGAGTCGTACGGACCGCGGTCGTCGCGCCCCTGCGGCTCGTACGCGCCGCCGCGGTCGTCACGGCCCTGACCGCCGTTGTCGTAACCGCCGCGGTCGTCTCGGCCCTGGCTGTCATAGGCGCCGCGGTCGTCGCGTCCCTGGCCGCCGTCGTAGGCGCCCCGGTCGTCGCGTCCCTGGTTCTCGTACGAGTCACGGCCCTGGCCCGCTCCGGTCGGGAGCTCGGGCTCCTCGTAGCGGGGCGGGGCGGGCGAGGAGGGCTCGCCGACGGAGTCGTCCACGGTGATGGCGATACGGATGGGGCGGCCGCACTCGCGGCTCAGCGTCTCGCTGACGATCGGCGCGAGACGGCCCTCCAGTACGTTTTTCGCGAACTCGTTGGGGACGGCGAGCAGGGCGGTGTCCGCGACCAGCGCCAGGGGCTGGCAGCGCTTGATCCAGTGTTCGTCCTTCGCCTCGACACCCTGCCCGCGGCCCTCGCCCAGAAGTTGTTCCAGTACGCGTGGCCACACTGCGGCAAGATCGGCAGGTACGTCAGCCACGGGGCACGCTCTCTCACGGGTCCCACGAACGTGTGGTTCTGGGAACAGGTTGGGAAGTCAGTCGCTTGGGGCGGGGGGAACAAAACCGCTGGGGCGGTGAGAAGGGAACGAATCGGAGTTCAGCCACGGTAGTCAGGGCGACCGGTGCGGTTCAAGTTGTTGTCCCCAGCCTGTGGATAGTGTCTCCTGTCAGGGACTGGTTTGACCGGATGGCGCAGCCGCGCGTACCGTAACCAGGTCGAGTTGTCGATGGCTGCTGCCGCCTGCCTCCGATGGGCACAGATCGCGAAGAGTGATCGGGAAGCGGTGCACTCGGGCGTAATGCGAGTTTCCTCGTGGGCGCACGGTGACAGCCAGGGCGGCACCCCGCCACCACCGATTCTTTCTGGAGCCCCCTAGTGAGCAAGCGCACCTTCCAGCCGAACAACCGTCGTCGCGCCAAGACCCACGGCTTCCGCCTGCGGATGCGTACCCGTGCCGGCCGCGCGATTCTCGCGAACCGCCGTGGCAAGGGTCGCGCCAGCCTGTCCGCCTGATTACTTACAGGTCATGATCTCGTGCTGCCTACCGAGCATCGGCTGAGGCGGCGCGAAGACTTCGCGACCGCGGTACGCCGAGGACGCCGGGCCGGACGCCCGCTTCTCGTCGTCCATCTACGTAGCGGTGCACCGGACCCGCACGCGCCTGGGGAGAGCGCTCCCTCGACGCGTGCGGGTTTCGTCGTGAGCAAAGCCGTGGGCGGAGCGGTCGTTCGCAACAAGGTGAAGCGCAGGCTTCGCCATCTGATGCGCGACCGAGTCGCCCTGTTGCCCCCCGGTAGCCTGGTAGTCGTACGAGCGCTGCCCGGTGCGGGTGACGCCGACCATGAACAGCTGGCCCGAGACCTGGATGCCGCCTTGCAGCGGCTGCTGGGAGGGGGCGCGCGATGAAGTACCCACTGCTTGCTCTCATCAAGCTGTACCAGTGGACGATCAGCCCGTTGCTCGGGCCGGTCTGCAAGTACTACCCGTCGTGCTCCCGTTACGGCTACACAGCCATCGACCGGCACGGTGCGATCAAGGGAACGGCACTTACCGCCTGGCGCATCCTCCGGTGCAATCCGTGGTCGCTGGGCGGTGTGGACCATGTTCCGCAACGCAAGCGTCCGCGGTGGCACGAATTGCTGCGTAACGCCTGGCGTGCACGCAAGGGCGGGACCTCCGCCGCCGAACCGGCCACCGGGGACACCACTGCCCCGGGTCCGGCCGCCGAGACCCCGTCCCATGCTCAAGGAGCTTGATTAGTGGACACGATTGCCGGCCTTTTCAGCTTCATCACGACACCCGTTTCCTGGGTCATCGTCCAGTTCCACGCCGTGTACGGGAAGATCTTCGGTCCCGATACGGGCTGGGCCTGGGGCTTGTCCATCGTTTCCCTGGTGATCCTGATCCGTATCTGCCTGATCCCGCTCTTTGTGAAGCAGATCAAGGCCACCCGGGCCATGCAGACGCTGCAGCCCGAGATGAAGAAGATCCAGGAACGCTACAAGAACGACAAGCAGCGTCAGTCCGAAGAGATGATGAAGCTGTACAAGGAGACGGGTACCAACCCGCTCTCCTCGTGCCTTCCCATCCTGGCCCAGTCGCCGTTCTTCTTCGCTCTGTACCACGTGCTCAACGCCATCGCGACGGGCAAGACGATCGGCGTCATCGACGATCAGCTGCTCGCCAGTGCTCGTCAGGCGCACATCTTCGGTGCCCCGCTCGCGGCGAAGTTCACGGACAGTGCCGAGAAGGTCGCCCAGCTCGGGGCCACGCTGACCGATGTCCGCGTCGTCACCGCGATCATGATCGTGATGATGTCGGGTTCGCAGTTCTACACGCAGCGTCAGCTGATGACGAAGAACGTCGACACCACGGTGAAGACGCCCTTCATGCAGCAGCAGAAGATGCTGATGTACGTGTTCCCGGTGATGTTCGCCGTCTTCGGCATCAACTTCCCGGTCGGTGTGCTCGTCTACTGGCTGACCACCAACGTGTGGACCATGGGCCAGCAGATGTACGTCATCCGCAACAACCCGACTCCGGGATCGAAGGCTCAGGCCGCTTACCTTGAGCGCCTGCAGAAGCACGTCACGCTCCACGGCAAGACGCGCCGCCGCAGTGAGAAGGCCATCGTCAAGGCCATCGTCGCCAAGGGCCGCGACCGCAACGAGTTCGAGCGCAAGTTCATCAACGGCCTGACCAAGGCGGGCCTCGTGGCCCAGCCGGACGGTGTCGTGGCGAAGGGCGAGAGCACGACGGTCGTCGAGTCCGAGGACGGCACCACGACGACCACCGCAGCTGCCGCGCCCAAGCGGCAGCAGCCGAAGCGGCAGTCCAAGTCGCAGCGCCAGTCGGGCCCGACCGCAGCCGGCGCGCCCAAGCCGGCGGACGAGTCCGAGCCGAAGACCTCGCTGAGCAAGTCCGACGAGCCGCAGGACGACAAGCCCTCCGCCGCACAGCAGGCTCCCGGAAGCGGGAACAAGCCCGGCGCCGGTACCCGCAGCAAGGCCCAGTCCGGACAGCGCAAGGGCCCGCAGCGGCCCAAGTCCCCGTCCAAGAAGTAAGAAGGAGTCCATCCCGTGACGGAAGGCACCACCTCCGCCGCCGCTGAGGGCGACACCCTGACCCGCCTGGAGCAGGAAGGCGAGATCGCGGCGGACTACCTTGAGGGTCTGCTCGACATCGCCGATCTCGACGGCGACATCGACATGGACGTCGAGGCCGACCGCGCCGCTGTCTCGATCATCAGCGACTCGGGCGGCCGAGACCTGCACAAGCTGGTCGGCCGGGACGGCGAGGTGCTGGAGGCGCTCCAGGAACTCACGCGCCTGGCTGTGCACCGGGAGACCGGGGACCGCAGCCGGCTGATGCTGGACATCGCGGGGTTCCGGGCCAAGAAGCGCGAGGAACTCTCCGAGCTGGGTGCCAAGGCTGCCGCCGAGGTCAAGAGCTCTGGTGAGCCGGTGAAGATGGACCCGATGACGCCCTTCGAGCGCAAGGTCGTGCACGACGCGGTCAAGGCCGCGGGCCTGCGCAGCGAGTCCGAGGGCGAGGAGCCGCAGCGCTTCGTCGTCGTGCTTCCCGCCTGATCGGTACGTACATTCTTTCGGCCCCGTCTGTTGCGCAGGCGGGGCCGAATTTTGTCAGCCTGTTAGTCCCTGATAGTCCTGGTGATCAGCGCCCAGTGCGCTTATGCGGTACGGAAGGACGGTCCCCCGTGACGGAGGCAGCGGAGCTTCCCCCCGCGCCCGAGCAGGCGCGCGAGGTATTCGGTGATCGCTTCGCGGACGCGGTCCGGTACGCGGAACTGCTGGCCGAGGCGGGCGTGCAGCGCGGGCTGATCGGCCCCCGTGAAGTGCCCCGGCTGTGGGAGCGGCACCTGCTGAACTGCGCGGTGCTCTCCGAGGTCGTGCCCGAGGGTGTGACCGTGTGCGACGTCGGTTCCGGTGCGGGGCTGCCCGGTATCCCGCTGGCGCTCGTCCGGGAGGACATCAAGATCACGCTGCTTGAGCCTCTGCTTCGCCGGACCACCTTCCTCACCGAGGTCGTGGAGCTGCTCGGTCTCGATCATGTGACCGTCGTGCGCGGCCGCGCCGAGGAGGTCATGGGGAAGCTGCAGCCGGTTCATGTGGTGACGGCCAGGGCGGTTGCCCCGCTCGACCGGCTGGCGGCCTGGGGTATTCCTCTGCTGCGCCCGTACGGCGAGATGCTGGCTCTCAAGGGCGACACCGCCGAGGAGGAGCTGAAGGCCTCTGCCACGGCGCTGAGCAAGCTCGGCGCTGTCGAGACATCCATCCTGCATGTCGGTGAGGGCATCGTGGACCCGCTGTCCACCGTGGTGCGGGTGGAGGTGGGCGAGAGCCCCGGCGGTGTGCGCTTCGCGGCGAAGAGGGCCAAGGCCGCGAGGACGGGCCGGACGCGCCGTCGGCGCTGATCCTGGACGATGTGAGTATCGCTACTCCCGGTTCCCGCATGACGGGGCCGGGAGTTTCTGTGTTCAGGGCCGGGAGTTATTTGTCACTTCCGTTGGATCGGCCCTGACGGGAGGACAGTCTCCATAAATACTGCCAAACCCATATGTATCGGAGTGTCGCGCCGTGATGGCCCGAGTGGCTGGGCATCGTGTTTCACGTGAAACGTCGCTCACTGTTGCACGGCATCATCAGTCGAGGCCGCGCCGCGGCCGAACCTCGCGATCGGAGGCCCCTCGGTTCACTCGGAGAGGGTGTGGAGTTGTCCACAGAGGTGGATTTCTCCACAGAACAACGGGCCTCGCTGGTTCACGACCCCGATGGCATGGGAGGCTCTGTTCATTGCGAGCCTGAAGTCGAGGAGAGTGAATCCTTGCGGTCCGACGCCAACATCGCGGGACCGATGACCGATCCGGTCCCCGGTCCCCGTACCGAGTCGATGGGGGAGGATGTTTCACGTGAAACACCGCCCCCAATGGACGACACTCCCATCGGTCGTGCTGCCCAGCTGGC
Source organism: Streptomyces rhizosphaerihabitans (assembly GCF_025399795.1). Classification (GTDB taxonomy): domain Bacteria; phylum Actinomycetota; class Actinomycetes; order Streptomycetales; family Streptomycetaceae; genus Streptomyces; species Streptomyces rhizosphaerihabitans. Next base: position 64,988 of record NZ_JAODTZ010000008.1, read on the forward strand.
TGTGGAGGCGCTAGGTCGCGCCGGTGAGGGCCTGCCACGGCCCGAGCAGACCCGAGTCATGGTGGTCGCCAACCAGAAGGGCGGGGTGGGTAAGACCACGACCACGGTCAACCTTGCTGCCTCGCTGGCCCTGCACGGTGCCCGGGTTCTGGTGATCGACCTCGACCCTCAGGGCAATGCCTCCACCGCGCTGGGTATCGACCACCACGCCGAGGTCCCATCGATCTATGACGTGCTGATCGACAGCAAGCCGCTCTCCGAGGTCGTTCAGCCGGTTGCTGATGTCGAGGGCCTCTTCTGTGCCCCCGCCACGATCGATCTCGCTGGTGCGGAGATCGAGCTGGTGTCTCTGGTGGCCCGTGAGAGCCGGCTGGAGCGAGCGATCCTGGCGTACGAGCAGCCGCTGGACTACATCCTCATCGACTGCCCGCCGTCGCTCGGCCTGCTGACGGTCAACGCGCTGGTCGCCGGCGCGGAAGTCCTCATTCCCATCCAGTGCGAGTACTACGCACTGGAAGGCCTGGGGCAGCTCCTGCGCAACGTCGACCTGGTACGAGGGCATCTCAACCCCGACCTCCACGTCTCGACGATTCTGCTCACCATGTACGACGGCCGGACGCGCCTCGCGTCCCAGGTCGCGGAGGAGGTGCGCAGCCACTTCGGCGAGGAGGTACTGCGGACGAGCATTCCGCGCTCGGTCCGTATTTCGGAGGCTCCGAGCTATGGGCAGACGGTTCTGACCTACGATCCGGGTTCGAGCGGTGCTCTCTCGTATCTTGAGGCCGCCCGCGAAATCGCCCTCCGAGGAGTCGGAATGGCGTACGACGCGCAGCATGCCCATGTGGGCGGACAGAACGATCAGAACATGGTGGAGGGGATCCAGTGAGTGAGCGACGACGGGGTCTGGGGCGGGGCCTTGGCGCACTGATCCCTGCGGCTCCGACAGGTGAGCGTCCGGGTGTTTCGGCGAGTGGGGCATCCTCCTCGCCGGCTGCCGGACCCGTACTCACGGCGGAGCGCGGGGTGGCGGCGGCCAAGGTGACCACGTTGCCGCCTGTTTCACATGAAACGGAGGAGCTGTCGTCGGACGGAGTCCTGGAGACGCTTCAGGCGCCTGTCGGTGCTCACTTCGCCGAACTGCCCCTCGACTACATCACGCCGAACCCGCGACAGCCGCGTGAGGTCTTCGACGAGGACGCTCTCTCCGAGCTCGTCACCTCCATCAAGGAGGTCGGGCTCCTCCAGCCTGTCGTCGTGCGCCAGGTGGGTCCGACGCGCTACGAGCTCATCATGGGAGAGCGCCGCTTCCGGGCCTGTCGTGAGGCAGGCCTTGAGGCCATTCCGGCGATCGTGCGGGCCACGGAGGACGAGAAGCTTCTCCTGGACGCGCTCCTTGAGAACCTTCACCGGGCTCAGCTGAACCCGCTGGAAGAGGCGGCGGCCTACGACCAGCTGCTCAAGGACTTCAACTGCACGCACGACCAGCTGGCGGACCGGATCGGACGGTCGCGTCCGCAGGTCTCCAACACCCTGCGTCTGCTGAAGCTCTCGCCGTCGGTTCAGCGCCGTGTTGCCGCCGGGGTTCTCTCCGCGGGGCATGCGCGGGCGCTCCTCGCCGTCGACGACTCGGAGGAGCAGGACCGTCTGGCTCACCGCATCGTCGCCGAGGGACTCTCGGTGCGGGCCGTGGAGGAGATTGTCACCCTCATGGGATCGCGTCCCCAGACGGCTCAGCGTTCCAAGGGGCCGCGGGCCGGAAGCCGGGTCTCTCCGGCGCTGAGCGATCTGGCGACACGTCTCTCTGACCGCTTCGAGACCCGCGTGAAGGTCGACCTGGGGCAGAAGAAGGGCAAGATCACTGTCGAGTTCGCTTCGATGGAAGACCTTGAGCGCATTCTCGGCTCCCTCGCCCCGGGCGAGGGACCGGTCCTTCAGAAGAGCCTTCTGGACGACGACTCCGACGACGCGGAAGACTGAGTCGGCTTCCCGGCCGATCGATGTTCGATCGGTTCACCGCGAGAGCGGGCCGTGTTCGGGTGCCCACCGGAACACGGCCCGCTCTTTGCGTTCTGGCGGTATCGATGGAATCGCATCGTGGATACGATGCGATTGGGTATGGCGCATCCACCTGGCAGCACCTTCATCGGGGAGGCGGGGGCCATGCAAACCGTGAGCCGTACCGGACTGGTGACCGCAGGCCTGGGCCTGGGAGCGATCGGCGGATTCGTCGGCAGCCTGCTCAGAGAGCGGAGCCATCTGACAGCCGCCCGTGACGCCGCGGGCGAAGGAAGCGAGGAACATCCTTCATGGGGCGTCGGCTCGTACCGCTCACGCTGGACAACCTTCCGGACCTTCCCCAGCGCTGTCGTGCGTGTGTCTTCTGGGAACTGGATCCCGTCAGCAGTGAAGCCGCGGTAAAGGCGGGCACACCCGGTCTGGAGAAGGAGGCGTGGATCTCCTCGGTCCTGCTGGACTGGGGATCCTGCGGCCGGGTTGCCTACGTGGACGATGTACCGGTGGGCTTCGTGCTCTACGCGCCGCCCGCCTACGTCCCCCGCTCCACGGCGTTCCCCACAAGCCCTGTGGCAGCGGACGCGGTTCAGCTCATGACCTCGTTCATCATGCCGGGCTATCAGGGACAGGGTCTGGGCCGGGTGATGGTCCAGACGGTGGCCAAGGATCTGCTCCGTCGGGGCTTCAAGGCGATCGAGGCTTTCGGGGACGCCCGGTGGAAGGAACCGGCCTGTGTGCTTCCCGCCGACCATCTGCTCGCGGTGGGCTTCAAGACCGTGCGCCCTCACCCCAGGTATCCCCGTCTGAGGCTGGAACTGCGGACGACGCTCTCCTGGAAGGAAGACGTGGAGATGGCGCTGGACCGTCTTCTTGGAGCGGTACAGAAGGAGCCGGCGCTTCGTCCTCTGTGACGGCCGGCTGATCGAGCTCGTCCATCTGCGACCGGCGTCCCCCAGGTAAAGCGAATGGGCCAGCCCCGACGGGCTGGCCCATTCGTGTTTCACGTGAAACACACGCCGCGCGTGCGGCCGTTATCGACTACTCGGCGATGAAGTCCTCGAGGTCGCGCACGATCGCGGCCTTCGGCTTCGCACCGACGATGGTCTTGGCGACCTCGCCACCCTGGTAGACGTTCAGGGTCGGGATCGACATGACGCCGTACTTGGCGGCCGTGCCCGGGTTCTCGTCGATGTTGAGCTTGACGATCTCGATCTTGTCGCCGTACTCGGCGGCGATCGCCTCCAGCGACGGGGCGATCTGGCGGCAGGGACCGCACCAGGCGGCCCAGAAGTCCACCAGGACGGGCTTGTCGCTCTTGAGGACGTCCTGCTCGAAGGAGTCGTCGGTCACGTTCTTGAGGGTGCCGGCCACGGCGGGCTCCTTAACTTGGTGGTGCGGTGGGGCGGACGGGGGATCAGACGGTGGCGGCCGCGGCGGCGGTCTCACTGTCCGCAAGGGCGGCCAGGTAGCGCTCGGCGTCGAGGGCGGCGGAGCAACCGGTACCGGCCGCGGTGATCGCCTGGCGGTACGTGTGGTCGACGACGTCACCGGCGCCGAAGACACCGGTGAGGTTCGTGCGGGTCGAAGGCGCGGCGACCTTCAGGTAGCCCTCGCTGTCCAGGTCGAGCTGGCCCTTGAAGAGCTCGGTGCGCGGGTCGTGACCGATCGCGATGAACAGACCGGTCACCGGCAGCTCCGAGGTCTCGCCGCTCTTGAGGTTGCGCAGCGTCAGACCGGCCAGCTTCGGGTCGCCCTTGATCTCGGCGACCTCGCTGTCCCAGATGAACTTGATCTTCGGGTCGGCGAAGGCGCGCTCCTGCATGGCCTTGGAGGCGCGCAGGCTGTCCCGGCGGTGGACGATGGTCACGGACTTGGCGAAGCGCGAGAGGAAGGTGGCCTCCTCCATCGCGGTGTCGCCACCGCCGATCACGGCGATGTCATGGTCCTTGAAGAAGAAGCCGTCACAGGTCGCGCACCAGGAGACGCCACGCCCGGAGAGCGTGTCCTCGTTGGGCAGGCCGAGCTTGCGGTGCTGCGAGCCCGTCGTGACGATCACGGCCTTGGCGCGGTGCACCGTGCCGGCGGTGTCCGTGACGGTCTTGATCTCGCCCGCCAGGTCGACGGCGACGACATCGTCCGGGACCAGCTCGGCACCGAAGCGCTCGGCCTGGGCGCGCATGTTGTCCATGAGCTCGGGGCCCATGATGCCGTCCTGGAAGCCGGGGAAGTTCTCCACCTCGGTGGTGTTCATCAGCGCACCGCCTGCGGTGACGGCGCCTTCGAAGACCAGCGGCTTCAGCGACGCGCGCGCGGTGTAGAGCGCCGCCGTGTAGCCGGCGGGCCCAGACCCGATGATGATCACGTTACGGACGTCGCTCACGACTTGATTCCTCGTCTCTGGAGACTGCTGCGTACCGGTGGGAGCCTCTCTCAGTACTCTCACCCCACCCAACGGATCCTAAGGGGCTTCAATTCCCGCTGTGTCAGGGCACACGGAGACCGGCTGTCGGACGGAGATGCCAAGCGACGTCTGGGAAGCACACCGCTGGGCTTCGAAGCGTCAGGGCGTGCGAACGAGACGCTCTGGAGCGTGCCGGTGGATGTGCCCAGGAACCTGAAACCGAGGCGTTCAGGACCGCGTGTACGACCGTGTCAGCAGCAGCCGGCCCGGCGACGGAGAGGTCTGCTTCGAGCAGGAGGAGTCGACGATGTAGGCCGTGACCCTGGCTTTGTCGGCGACATCGGACACCACGAGGAGGTAGACGCCTGTCCCCTGGTACGAGCCCTCCTTGGCGGCGAGGAGTACCCCGGGGTCTCCGGTCCCCTGCTGGACACACTGGGGCACGGCGGGTGTGGGGGTGATCAAGGTCTTGACCCCGCCCGAGTCGGTTCCGCCGTCCTGCGACTCGACACCCCAGGGCTTCGCACTGGCCGAGCTGTCACCCGACTTCTTGTTCTTCGCGAGAAGGTCCGAGACCTCGCTCCTCAGAGTCTTCTCGGAGAAGGTGCTCCGCGACCCCGACTCCTGCTGGGTCGCCGTCTGGTGGGTGCTGCCGGAGCTGTCGTCGCCCAACGACTGCACGAGGATCGCGCCCAGGCCCAGGGCGACGACCGCGAAGGCGGTGGTGAGGAGGACCGCCCTGCGGCGTCCATGGCGCGCTCGATGAGGACGACCGGGTCCGGTGGCCGCACGGGGATGTCCCGAAGGGCCGCCGGCATTCGACGTTTCACGTGAAACGTGAGCGCGGTCGTCGTCCGTGTCAGATGCCTCATCGGGAGCTGTGGCACTCAGCAGGGCTTCCGCGGCGAGGGCGGCATCAATACGTCCGGCCACATCGTCGGGCATGTGCTGGGGACCCGGCAGGGTACCCAGCAGGCCGCGGATCTCCTCCAGGGAGTCGTACACGTCGGTGCAGAGCACGCACCCATCGAGGTGCTGTCGTACGTCCTCGGTGCGGGATGGCGAGAGCAGACCCTCGGTGAGGTCGGAGATCTCCGCGACGTCCGGGTGCCCGGCCTTGTCCGTCGTGGATGTCACGCTCGCCCACCTCCGCCCTTCACAGCAGCTGAATCGCCTGGCTCTGCGCCCCGGGGTCCCGATTCCTGCGGTCCCGCTGCGGGTGGGACGGATGTCCCCTGCGTCCGGTTCCGTCCGCGGCCCGACTTCTTGGGCTCCTCGTCACCCGAGTTCTCCGAGCGGAGATGGGTGAGCAGGGGAAGCAGTCTGGCTCTGCCGCGCGCACAGCGGCTCTTCACCGTGCCGGTCGGGACATCGAGGATGCGGGCCGCCTCGGCCACGGGGTAGCCCTGCATGTCCACGAGGACGAGAGCGGCTCGCTGGTCGGCCGGGAGGGTGCCCAGCGCGCCGATGAGCTCGCGGTGGAGGTCATTGCGCTCGGCCGGAGCGGAGGCGGACTCGTGCGGTTCGAGGAGCTGTTCCAGGCGCTGGGTGTCATCAACGGGGGATGTCTTCCTGGAAGCCGCCTTGCGGGCTCGGTCCAGGCAGGCGTTCACCGTGATGCGGTGCAGCCAGGTCGTGACGGCCGACTGGCCCCGGAAGGTGTGGGCGGCCCGGTAGGCCGAGACGAGCGCGTCCTGGACCGCGTCAGCGGCCTCCTCGCGGTCTCCCAGCGTACGCAGCGCCACCGCCCACAGGCGGTCGCGATGGCGCCGCACAAGCTCGCCGAAGGCGTCAGGATCGCCCTCGACGTGGCGGGCCAGGAGGTCCTGATCGCTTGCTTCGCCGTACGCGACTTCATCGGCCATCGGACCCCCTCCCCTCCGTCGACGAACGTCAGCCGGTGAACTTGCCATCCGTGATGGCCAGGGTGTTCTAGCTGGTCACCTTGATGTCCATCACTCTGCCCCGGTAGGTGCCGTCATCCGTTTGCGGCAGCTGTGTCAGCCAGACCAGCAAGTACCGTGTCTTGAGGGGTTTGACGGGCTTGAGTGACACGGCCGTGCCCGAGCCGTTGGCGACCTTGGTGTAGCTGTTGAAGGAGAGCGGCTGCGTAGCCGTGTCACCTGAGGCGGCGCGGAGTTCAACGGAAGTGGCCCCCACGAACGAGACGGTCACCTTCCCGACCTGCTGGACCTTGCCGAGATCGAGGATGACGCCGAGCCCTTGCTTCAACCGTCCGAAGTCTGCGCTCTTGTAGAAGTCCGTCTGCCAGTACGTACCCGAAGCGCTGTCGTAGACCTTGTCTATGTCGGAAGGCTTTTCGGAACCGTCGCCGAACGGGTCGAAATCGCGCGCACCGCTGATAGCGATCGACTTGCTGGCCGTCCTCGTCGGGCCCTTCTCGTTGCCGTCCGTCGTCTGGGTCTTCTTGGTGTCGTCGGAGTTGCTGTGGTCCATCAGCGCGTCCGCCAACTGCCAACTCCCCAGGCCCAGTGCGGCGATGAGAAGAGCCGAGACGGCCCACTTGAGGGCTGTGCCGGTACGGCTCTGCAGCGGGGGCGGCGGAGCCGGCACGGGCTGGGGGACGCCCGGACGCGGCGACTGGCGGCCGTATGTGCCCTGCTGGTACGTCGTGCGCTGGTACTCGGGCGGTGCGGTGAACGCGGGCTCCGGCGGGCGGATGCGGGGCATCTCGCTGATCGCCTTCACGAGCTCCTCCGGCGTGGTGCACGGGGACTCGTGGCGGGAGGCGGTCGCACCGTCGTTGGCGAGCGCGCGCATGGCGAGCTCCGACAGGCCCCGGTGTACACCGGCACGTACCTGGTCGGGCGCGATGAGACCGACGCCCTTGGGCAGCCCTGACAGGCCGTAGGCGTCGTTCTCGTACGGCCAGCGCTGTGTGAGGACGGCGTACAGGAGGGCGCCGATCGCTTCCGTGTCGGTGCGCTGCGGAGTGTCCGAACTGATGCCGCGAAGCGCCGCGTTCACGGCGAGCCCGCGGATGCGCCACTGGCCGGACGATGTGCGCAGCACGGCGCCCGGGGTCAGCTTCAGATGGGCGAGGCCCTCGCGGTGCGCGGCGGCCATGGCCTGGGAGACCTGGCTGACCATCTGGTAGGCCTCGTGCACCTCGAGGGGACCCGAGGCGAGAAGCGCGGTGAGCTCGGTTGCGTCCGGCAGCCACTCGTGCACCACGTAGACGAGGTCGTTCTCCTCGACCGCGTCCAGGACCTGGACGAACCGGGGATCGCCGAGCAGGGCGGAGGAACGGGCCGCCGCCAGTACTGAGCGGGCCCGCGGATGATCGGCGGGCAGCAGGTGTACACCGACGGCACGGCGGAGCTTCTCGTCCATCGCGCGCCAACTGCTGAAACCGTCCAGACGGGTGACGCACTCTTCGAGGCGGTAGCGCCTGGCGAGTTTGTGACCACTGTGAAGTTCGGGCGGTGAGGCCTTTCCGGGACTCTCGGTCCCGCCGCTCCCCTGTGCCTCTTCGCTGTCCGTTTCCCGCTCCCGGTTGTGGGCCACCCCGTCGGACGTGGTCTGGTCCGCCTTGGCGGTCAGCGGCTCGTCACCGCTGTTGTCTGCCACGTCGACGGCAGCCGTGCTCCGTTCCGCCACCGTCGTCCCTGCCTCCCCATCCATTGCGCGCTGTCCGACGCAGAAACCAATTGTGCCCACAGTCCGACGCTATGCACGACACACGGCGACGGACGATGGTTGTGCGCGTACCCCCGACTCAGCGCCCCAGGCGCCCGCGGACCATTCCGACCATTGAATTGAGTTCTTCGATGCGCATCTTGCGCGCGGCGACGTAGAAGACACCGAGCAGGGCGATCGAACCGGCGACGAGCGCCACGATCGAACCGATCGCGCCGTATCCGAGAGCCTGGGTGATCGCGAAGCCTACGGCGCCGCCCACCACGGCGCCAGGGATGGAGGCCAGGCAGAGGCGCGCGTACGTGCGCAGCACGCGCGCACCGTCCAGGTCGCCGCCGAGCCGCCTGCGCAGTCGCTGCCAGGCCACTCCGACGCCCACGGCGTACGCCAGTCCGTACGCGCCGGCCATGCCGACGACCGCCCACTGCGCGGGCAGCACCACGTAACAGACAGCTGACCCGGCAGCGTTGACGGCGGCCACGATGACCGTGTTGTAGAAGGGGGTGCGGGTGTCCTCGTAGGCGTAGAAGCCACGCAGGACCACGTACTGCACCGAGAACGGGATCAGACCGAGCGCGAAGGCCATGAGGACATAGCCCTGGGACTGGGCGGGCTGGATGCCGCTGGAGCCGAAGAGCAGGGTGCACATGGGGATGCCCAGGGCGACGAACATGAAGGCCACCGGGACGATCGCCACCGCGGAGGTCCGCAGCCCCTGCGAGATGTCGTCACGGACGGCTCCCGGGTCACCGTCGTGAGCCGCTCGCGAGATCCGCGGGAGCATGGCCGCCATGACGGAGACCGTGATGATCGCCTGCGGCATGCCCCAGATCAGCTGGGCGTTGGCGTACGCCAGGATGCCCGCTCCGCCCTTGCCCGAGGCCTTGCCCGCAGCCGTGGCCAGCTGTGTGACGACGAGTACGCCGGCCTGGTTGGCGAGAACGAAGAGCACGGTCCACTTGGCGAGCTTGACGGCCTTGCCGAGACCGTGGCCCCTCCAGTCGAAGCGCGGACGGAACCGGAACCCTGCCTCGCGCAGATACGGGACCATCGCCGCGGCCTGCACGACCAGACCGAGCAGGGTGCCGATGCCCAGCAGACGGATGCCGTCCGGCGGGATGCTGTCCACCTTCATACCGGAGTGCCGGGCGGTGCCGTAGACCCAGAGGAACATGCCGAACGTGAAGATCATGACGATGTTGTTCAGGACCGGAGTCCACATCATCGCGCCGAACTTCCCGCGGGCGTTGAGGATCTGGCCCATCACCACGTGCACGCCCATGAAGAAGATCGTGGGCAGGCAGTACCGGGCGAAGGAGACGGCCACGTTGTTGGCCGCGGGGTCGCTCGCGATGGAGTCCGACATCAGCTGGATCAGCAGCGGCGCGATGAAGACCGCGGCGGTGACGATCACACCGAGGGCGACCATGACGACTGTCAGCAGACGGTTGGCGTACGCCTCACCGCCGTCCTCGTCCTCCTTCATGGACCGCACCAGCTGGGGCACGAAGACCGAGTTGAGTCCGCCGCCGACGGTCAGGATGTAGATCATCGTCGGCAGGGTGTACGCGACGGTCCAGGCGTCACCGAGTGTCGCAGCCCCCAGAGCGGCCGTGATGATCATGGTGCGTACGAAGCCGGTGAGACGGGACACGAGCGTGCCCGCCGCCATCACGGCGCTCGACTTCAGCAAGCCGGAGGCGCGGCCGCCGGACTTCGCCGGAGCGGCCGCGGGCGGCTGAGCGGCGGCCGGAGCCGGCTCGGGAGCCGGGGCCGGGACCGCGGGGGAGGCATAGGCATGACGGACGCCGCCCTGCTGCTGATCGCGGAAGAGATGAGCGAAGGCGTCGGGCTCATGCTGCTCCCCGCCGGCCTGGGTGACCAGGTCGTCCACCCCCACGTACTGGGTGGTCCGGGCATCGTCCCCGTACGGCAGGTGGCGCGTCGGTCCGGCCGGTTCCGGAGGAGGCGTCTGAGCCCACATCCGAGGGTCGGGGGCGTACTGCGACGCGGGTGGCTGGGCATAGAGCGACTGCTGGGGGGCGTACGTTCCGGGCGCTGGCGGAGGATGCGCGGCACGGTCGTAGAGCGCCTCCGCCACCGGGTCCTGGGCGGAGAGGTCCTGCGCCCGGTAGGGATCCTGGTCGTAGGCGTCCTGGAGGTACATGTCCGCGGGAGACCCCGGCGGCATCTGACCGGCTTCCGGAGTGCCCTCGGGGTAGCCGGAGCGGCCCGCGTCCTGGTCCGGGTGGTCCTCGGGGAAGCCCGAGGAGCCCGCGCCCTGGCCGCGGTCACCGTCGTACGGCGCGTTCATGGTTGCCCCACCTCATCGTCCCCGGGCCCACCGGCCACGACATCGCTCAACGGTCCACTCTCTCACCCGTGCCGGACGGGTCGGCGCTTTCCGGTGCGGTGTCCGGTGTTGGGTCACTCGGGTGCTCCGGGTCGTCTGCCCCGGACTCCGAGTCGCAGGCCCGTTCGGGACCGGCCTCGGAGTCTTCGGTGGTGTCAGTGTCCACGGTGCCGTCCGTGTCCTCGCTCCCGCCCCCTGCCTCGGGACCGTTCTCCGTATCCTCCTCGGCCTGCCGGGCCGCCGCACGCTTACGCTGCGTGTACATCCGGAAACCGGCGAGCACGAGAAGCAGGACTCCGCCGCCGATGACGAGCATCACCGTGGAGGTGATCTCGGTGACCTTCACCTCGAAGGAAACCGGGTCTCCGTACGGCTGCCCGTCCTCCGTGTAGAGCTGGGCGACGACCTGCACCGGGCCGTTGGCCTTGGTGGATGTCGTGAACTTGACCGACTGGCTGTGCTCGCCCGCGACCTGGATCGGCTGCTCGTAGTACGGGCCATTGCCGATCTTGAGGCGGGTGGGCTGCTGCGAGGTGAGCCGCAGGACCAGATGGCCGACGCCCTGCACGAGGTTGTTCTGGACGGTCACGGGGATAGTGGCGCTGCGCCCGGAGAGCTTCGCGTCCGACTTCTTGATGAGGTGCACCAGGCCCATGAGCCCGTCGAGATACGTCTCGACACCGTGCCGGAACGCTGCGGCCTCAGTGGTCCGGCCGCGCCAGGACGCTGACATCCCCCGGTCTATGGCCCGCCCGAACGGCGTGACCACACGGGACTCGTCGGTCAGGATCATCCGGAATTTGTCGAGCTTGGCCTGTGTCGCCTGGATCCGCTCGAAGGCCGCGCGCGGCAGCTCCCGGTGGCGCAGTGCCGAGGGGTACGAGGATGTCGGGGGCACCTTCGTGGTGGCGCCGGGGTCCGGCTTGGCCTTGGCGGCCTCGATCAGCCCCTGGGACTCCGACCAGTTCCCCTGCTGGAGCGCCCGCAGCCCCTCGGCCATCGACTGTGCCTGGCTCGCGGTGGGCATGCGCTGCGGAGCGACGACGATGCTGCGCGGATCCTTCGATTCCTGCAGGTTGATCATCAGGCTCTGCGCGAGGAACTTCTGGACGGCGAGCGTGGAGTTGTCCGCCTTCATCATGTCGCCCTGGAACGCGGTCGACAGCCGCTGGTCCGCTACCACCGCCGTCGTTCCGCCGCCGATGGGGCGAGCGGCGCTGGGCGTGTAGGGCAGGCCGCCCGTCTCGCGCAGGCTGTCGCTGCGGGCGATCACCTTGTCCGCTCCGGCCGACGTGGCCACCTTGACGATCGACGGGTCCACCGCGCCGCTCGCGGGCCAGGCGAACTCCGTGCTCGGCTTCACGTGGACGATCGTCTCCACCGTGCCGGCCGCTACATCGGTGGCGTCCTTGAGGTGGCTCAGGGATCCGGTGATGTCCTTGCCGTGGTGGGCCAGCGACGCGAGGTCGGGGTCGGCGAAGGGGAGCGCGACGACGCTCTGGCCTCGGACCGTCTTCTCGAGCTTGTCGAGCCAGCTGTTGGCCACCGCCTGGTTCCTCCCGGCGATGGTCGTGCGGTCCGCCTGCTGGATCCGGTAGCCGCCCCTCATCGCGTCGACGGAGGCCAGCAGGTCCGGGTCGAGCACCCAGGTGACATCGAGCTGGCTGCCCAGCGACAGGAGCTGGTCCAGGCGCCCGCCCGGGGAGATCTCCTTGGCCAGGTCGTCGTTCTTGAAGACGGGCGTCTGCTGCGCGTCCGAACCGGTCTCCGCCGTGAGGTGGACGGTGGAGATGAGCGGCCAGAGGTACGTCGTCTTCGTCTTCGTGTCCGCCGCCGCGGGCTGCCAGGGCAGGAACGTCCGCTCGATACCGAGGACCTGGTCCCACGGCTGTGCGGTCGTCCGGCCCGTCAGCGATACGCCGAGCTGGTAGACGCCGTCGGAGCCGAGGTCGAGGTCCTTGACGGGCACCGAGATGCTGAAGTGCTGCGAGCTGCCCGCGGCGAGCTTGGTGACCTTCGTGACGTACTTGCCCCCGACCTCCAGCGCGTCGAGGCCCGGCTGGAAGCTGGTGCGCTTCGAGGCGGTGTCGATGGCGGAGCGGGTGTTCAGGGACGGTCCCACGCGGATGCCCACATGGCCGTCCGTGACCGTCTGCTTGCTCGTGTTGGTGACCGAGCCCGAGACCGTGATCGTGTCGCCGTCGGTGGGGACGCTGGGGCTCAGTGAGTCGAGGCTGACGTCGACAGGGCCGGACGACCCTGTCGCAGCGGCCGCAGCAGCCTTCTCCGCGGCCTGGGAGGGCGTGCTGAAGGGCAGCTGGAGCAGCCCGGCCAGCAGCGGCGCCCCGGCCAGCAGTGCACCGCTGCGCCGGAGCCACCGGCGGGCAGGTGAGGGACTCGTCCCTTGGAAGTCTGCCGCCTCGGCCACGCGCTCGCCCGTCCCTCGTCGTCGTCAGTGGTCGTCGGAATGTGCGTCCAGGCATCGTAACGAGGTGCGCTGAGAGTAAGTGCCGCGGAGTGGTCCACAAGATCGGGGAAGGGTGCGACTGTCCTGTATGTGCGCGTATTCTGCCCGCGAAAAAGTTGTGGGTACGAGTGTGGGATTTATCCGGGCGCTCCCGGGGGGCTCGGCCACGTACCCTTTTCTGTTGTGCCGAACGCCAATGAAGACAATTCCAGTGCCCTGAGCCAGGTGCAGCGCCGCGCGGTGAGTGAACTGCTGCGGGTGTCTCCTGTCGCCGACGAGCTCGCCCGCCGTTTCCAGGAGGCCGGGTTCTCACTCGCCCTGGTCGGCGGCTCGGTCCGGGACGCGCTCCTCGGTCGGCTCGGCAATGACCTGGACTTCACGACCGACGCCCGACCCGAGGACGTACTGAAGATCGTCCGGCCCTGGGCGGACGCGGTGTGGGAGGTCGGGATCGCCTTCGGCACGGTGGGGGCACAGAAGGACGCCCGCGTGGGCGATGCGGAGCAGTCGTTCCAGATCGAGATCACGACCTACCGCTCCGAGGCGTACGACCGGACCTCGCGCAAGCCGGAGGTGTCCTACGGTGACTCCATCGAGGAAGACCTCGTGCGTCGTGACTTCACGGTGAACGCGATGGCTGTCGCGCTGCCGGAGAAGGACTTCATCGACCCGTACGGTGGTCTGGACGACCTGTCCGCTCGCGTTCTGCGTACCCCGGGCACCCCGGAGGCGTCCTTCTCCGACGATCCGCTGCGGATGATGCGCGCCGCACGGTTCGCCGCGCAGCTCGATTTCGAGGTGGCACCCGAGGTCGTTGCCGCCATGACGGACATGGCCGGGCGTATCGAGATCGTCTCGGCGGAGCGGGTGCGGGACGAGCTGAACAAGCTGATCCAGTCCGCCCACCCGCGCAAGGGCCTGACGCTGCTCGTGGACACCGGGATCGCCGACCACGTGCTCCCCGAGCTTCCCGCGCTGCGGCTGGAGAGTGACGAGCACCACCGGCACAAGGACGTCTACGAACACACGCTGATCGTTCTGGAACAGGCGATGGCGTTGGAAGAGGACGGGCCTGATCTGATTCTCAGGCTTGCCGCGCTGCTCCACGACATCGGCAAGCCGCGAACGCGTCGCTTCGAGCAGGACGGGCGGGTCTCGTTCCACCACCACGAGATGGTGGGCGCCAAGATGACCAAGAAGCGGATGACGGCGCTCAAATACTCGAATGATCTCGTGAAGGATGTCTCACGTCTGGTCGAACTGCATCTGCGCTTCCACGGGTACGGCACCGGCGAGTGGACTGACTCCGCTGTCCGCCGCTACGTCCGTGACGCCGGCCCGCTCCTCGACCGTCTTCACAAACTGACCCGATCCGACTGCACCACGCGCAACAAGCGCAAGGCGGCCGCGCTCTCCCGGGCCTACGACGGGCTGGAGGATCGCATCGCTGAGCTCAAGGAGCAGGAGGAACTCGACGCGATCCGTCCTGACCTCGATGGCAACGAGATCATGGAGGTTCTGGGTATCGGCCCGGGCCCTGCGATCGGTCAGGCGTACAAGTTCCTGCTGGAACTGCGGCTGGAGAACGGCCCGATGGAGCATGACGCGGCGGTGGCGGCGCTCAAGGAGTGGTGGGCCGAGCAGGGCTGAGGAGTGGTCAGCCGGTCATGTTTCACGTGAAACATTGCCCCGGTGACGCGAAGGGCCGGTGTTTCACGTGAAACACCGGCCCTTCGCGTCACAGCCCGGTGCTACTTGGCGGCGATCTCCGACAGGCAGAGGGTGAAGTCCTTGCTGCCGCCCGTCTGGGTGTACTCGGCGTACTTGGTGCGGTCGCAACCAGAGTTGTCGCTCTTCTTCTGCTCAACCTTGAACTTTGCCTTGGAGTTGCCGCAGTCCACGACCTTCAGGTCCGGGTTCGTGGCGCTGTCCGGGTTGCCGATGCTCATGCAGTCGCCGACCTTCGCGGTGTCCGGGTCGTGTCGGCTCGTCAGGTAGCCGACGCCGGCGGCTATGACGGCACAGACCACGATGCCGATGCGCAGGTACTGCTTGATGCCACGCTTCGGGCGCTGCGGCGGGACGGGGGCGTACCCGGCGGTCGGCTGCTGCGGGAACCCGGGCTGACCCGGCTGCTGCGGGTATCCCTGCGGGGGCTGCTGGCCGTACGGGGCCTGACCCTGGGGCGGCTGGCCCTGAGCGAACGGGTTTTGGCCCTGGGGTGGCGGAGTTGTCACTGGGGATCCCCCTGGAACGTAGACGCGTGACGCGTGACGTGAAATAAGACGCACGTAAGCTATCGGTGCCCTCTGACAATGCAGTAGCCCGAAGTGGCTCTGTGGCACTGATGTGACACTTACTGGAGCTCAAAGCGGGCCATAGTGACCGCAATTGATGCGTAGACCGCTGCCACGGTCACGACGAGGGAAGCCGACCGTCCGTCAGAAGGAAGCATCAGGGCGGCTACCGCGGCCGCTCCGACGAAGGCGACGTTGAACAGGACGTCGTAAACGGAGAAGATCCGGCCACGGAAGCCGTCATCGACGGAGGACTGCACGATCGTGTCCGTGGCGATCTTCGCCCCTTGCGTGGTCACGCCCAGCGTGAACGCGGCGACCAGTGTGAGTGTGGGGGCGAACGGGAGACAGAGCGCGGGTGTCAGGACCGCGGCGGCACCGGCGCAGACAGCGATCCAACGGCCCGGGCCCAGTTGTCCGGCAGCCCAGGGTGTCACCACGGCGGCGACGAAGAAGCCGGCCCCTGAGACACCCACGGCCAGGCCCAGAAGCGCGAGTCCGTCGTCCGAGCCGGATGCCCACGCGTAGCGGCAGAGCATCAGCACCATGACGGTCAGGGCGCCGTAGCAGAAGCGCATCAGCGTCATCGTCATCAGAGCCCAGGCCGCCTCCCGCCGTGGGCGTTCCGCAAGATGACGTACACCCGCGGCAAGGCCTCGCGCGGTGCCGGCGAGAGCCGTGGCCAAGTGGGGGTGGACCAGTTCCTGGTCGGGCCCGAGGAGGTCCGGGGCGATGCGCAGCGAGGCGAGGGCCGCGCACAGATACAGCGCCGCTCCTACGAGGACCACCGCAGCGTCGGAGTCCGCGACGACCAGCCGTACGGCGAACGCGAGAGCTCCGCCCATGGTCGCCGCGAGCGTTCCGGCGGTCGGTGAAAGCGAGTTGGCCAGCACCAGACGGTCCGGGTCGACGACACGGGGCAACGCGGCCGACAGCCCGGCCAGGACGAAGCGGTTGACCGCGGTGACGGAGAGGGCGGAGGCGTAGAAGAGCCAGTCGGGTACATGGCTCAGCATCAGGACAGCTGTCACACATGCCAGCGCCGTGCGCAGCAGATTGCCGTACAGAAGAACCTGTCGACGCCGCCATCGGTCCAGCAGGACCCCCGCGAAGGGGCCGATCAGGGAGTACGGGAGCAGCAGCACCGCCATCGCGGAGGCGACCGAGGCCGCCGAGGTCTGTTTCTCCGGTGAGAAGACCACATAGGTGGCCAGCGCGACCTGATAGACGCCGTCGGCGCCCTGGGACAGCAGCCGTACACCGAGCAGGCGTCTGAATTCCTGGAAGCGCAGGAGGACGCGCAGGTCACGCACGACGGCCATGGGGCACAGCCTCACATACGAGGAGGGTCCCCGGGCAACAAGCCCGGGGACCCTCAACAGCAAGCACGAAACCGTGCTTTAGCGCTCGACCTCGCCCTTGATGAACTTCTCGACGTTGGCGAAGGCCTCGTCGTCGAAGTACTGGACCGGCGGGGACTTCATGAAGTAGCTCGACGCGGAGAGGATCGGGCCGCCGATACCGCGGTCCTTGGCGATCTTCGCGGCGCGCAGGGCGTCGATGATGACACCGGCCGAGTTCGGGGAGTCCCAGACCTCGAGCTTGTACTCCAGGTTCAGCGGGACGTCGCCGAAGGCGCGGCCCTCGAGGCGGACGTACGCCCACTTGCGGTCGTCGAGCCAGGCCACGTAGTCCGAGGGACCGATGTGGACGTTCTTCTCGCCCATGTCGCGGTCGGGGATCTGCGAGGTGACGGCCTGCGTCTTCGAGATCTTCTTGGACTCGAGGCGGTCGCGCTCCAGCATGTTCTTGAAGTCCATGTTGCCGCCGACGTTGAGCTGCATGGTGCGCTCAAGACGGACACCGCGGTCCTCGAACAGCTTCGCCATCACACGGTGCGTGATGGTCGCGCCGACCTGCGACTTGATGTCGTCGCCGACGATCGGGACGCCGGCCTCGGTGAACTTGTCCGCCCACTCCTTGGTGCCGGCGATGAAGACCGGGAGGGCGTTGACGAAGGCGACCTTGGCGTCGATGGCGCACTGGGCGTAGAACTTCGCCGCGGCCTCGGAACCGACGGGCAGGTAGCAGATCAGGACGTCGACCTGCTTGTCCTTCAGGACCTGGACCACGTCGACCGGGGTCTCGGCGGACTCCTCGATGGTCATGCGGTAGTACTTACCGAGACCGTCCAGGGTGTGACCGCGCTGGACCGTGACGCCCTTGTTCGGGACGTCGCAGATCTTGATGGTGTTGTTCTCGCTGGCACCGATGGCGTCGGAGAGGTCGAGGCCGACCTTCTTCGCGTCGACGTCGAACGCGGCGACGAACTCGATGTCACGGACGTGGTAGTCGCCGAACTGGACGTGCATCAGGCCGGGTACCTTGGCCGCCGGGTCGGCGTCCTTGTAGTACTCGACGCCCTGAACCAGCGAGGCGGCGCAGTTGCCCACGCCGACGATGGCTACGCGAACCGAACCCATTCCGGTTGCTCCCTGTGTATATCGGTGAAACCCCGAATGGGTCTCACGTGGCGGTGTCGTCGGACGGATCCGGCCGGGGACTGTCCCGGTGCCGGGGCAGGCCGCCCGTCTCTCCAGATGTGTTGTCCTGCTGAGCGGAGCCGTCGGTGGCGAGACGTTTGACGTCCCGTCCGGCCCGCTCACTCTCGATGAGCTCGTTCAGCCAGCGCACTTCGCGCTCCACGGACTCCATTCCGTGGCGCTGGAGCTCAAGCGTGTAGTCGTCGAGGCGCTCCCGGGTGCGCGCCAGCGAGGCGCGCATCTTCTCGAGGCGCTCCTCCAGACGGCTGCGGCGGCCCTCCAGTACGCGCATGCGTACGTCGCGTGACGTCTGCCCGAAGAAGGCGAAGCGAGCGGCGAAGTGCTCGTCCTCGTACGCGTCGGGACCCGTCTGCGCGAGAAGTTCCTCGAAGTGATCCTTACCTTCCGCCGTCAATCGGTAGACGATCTTGGCGCGACGTCCTGCGAGCGTTGCCGTCAGGGCGTCTTCGGGTGTGGATCCTGATTCCTCGATCAACCAGCCGTTGGCGACCAGCGTCTTGAGGCAGGGGTAGAGCGTTCCGTAGCTGAAGGCACGGAACACACCCAGTGACGTATTGAGTCGTTTGCGCAGCTCATAGCCGTGCATCGGGGACTCGCGGAGCAGGCCGAGTACAGCGAACTCGAGAATCCCGGAACGCCGGCTCATCGTCGCCTCCTCCCTGTCGCTGCCTCGTCGGCACGGTCTTTATGCCGTGCTGATGTATCGACTCGATACATCAGCACGATAGAACGACCTTGAGGATGCGACAAGAGGAACCGGAGTGAACGGCGTCACATCACTGATTCATACGAAGCAAGTTGCCAGATTTGGGGTGAACTTCGGTGCTAGGTGGGTTTTGACGGTGCGTAGTCTGTGCGGCATGGACACCACCGGGAACCGAGTGACGTCTGAGAACGTCAACGTCTTTGGTGCAGTACGGGTGAATGCACGATCGACCGCATCCGTACTTCGGGGGGACCGGAAACCAGCCGCCGTTTCCAGGCGCGCAAAGGTGCGCCTGCCCGAGGAGTAATCGTTCGATGAGCGAGCACCGTCGCAAACCGCCGCAGCCGCAGGGCGGCGGACGTGCCGCGGCCCGGCGCGGCCAGCCACAGACCGGGCCGTCCGCAGGCCGCCGCGAGGCACCGCGAGACGCCACCGGCTCTCCTTCCGATTCTTATGACTCGGGGGGTGAAGAGAGCCCGTTCGGCAGCCGTGCCGAGGCACGGCGAGCCACACAGCGAGGAAGCGGCGGAGGCCGGCGCAGAGCCGCCGACGGCGCGGGACACGGTGGCCCCGGAGGAGGGGGAGGCCGACGCGGTGGTCCCCCGGGTCCGGGCGGGCCGGGCCGCGGCCGAGGCCGCGCACCCGAGCCTGCCCGAAAGCGAATCATCGACTACCCGCGCGCCGGTAAGTACGGCGCCGCGCGCTGGGTGCCGTCCTGGAAGCTTGTGACGGGCCTGTTCATCGGCTTCTGCGGCAGTATGGTCGCGGCCGCGGGCGTCGCGTACGCCCTGGTGGGCATCCCGGACATCGGCAAGACCGCCAAGGCGCAGAACAACGTCTACTTCTGGGCCGACGGCAGCGAGATGGTCGCCACGGGTGGTGAGGCCAACCGCCAGATCATCGGCTACGCGCAGATCCCCAAGGAGATGCGATGGGCGGTCATGTCGGCCGAGAACAAGACGTTCGAGACCGACAGCGGCGTCGACCCGATGGGTATCGCCCGCGCCTTCGTGAACATGGCCAAGGGCGGCCAGACGCAGGGTGGCTCCACCATCACCCAGCAGTACGTGAAGAACGCGATGCTTCAGGACCAGTCACAGACGGTCTCCCGCAAGCTCAGGGAGTTGTTCGTCTCCATCAAGGTCGGGGCCAAACTGCCCAAGGACCAGATCATGGCCGGCTATCTGAACTCCGCGTACTACGGGCGTAACGCCTACGGCATCCAGGCCGCGGCGCATGCCTACTTCAACAAGGACGCCACGAAGCTGGACCCGAGTCAGTGCGCCTTCCTGGCGGCGGTGCTCAAGGGCGCCACGTACTACGACCCCGCGGGTGCCCCGTCGATCGACCCGGCCGCCACGCAGGAGGCCAACCGCAAGCGCGCCGAGGCCCGCTGGGGTTGGATTCTCGACGAAGAGGTCAAGGACGGCCGTCTGAGCCAGACGCGGCGGAACGAGTTCAAGACGTTCCCCAAGATCCAGTCTCCGCGGTCCAACGCCGCGCTGAGCGGGCAGGTCGGCTATCTGGTCGACCTGGCCAACACGTACCTGATCAAGAACAGCGACAAGACGAAGATCACCGAGACCAAGCTTCGGCAGGGTGGGTATCAGATCCACACGACCTTCGACCAGACGAAGGTCAACGCGCTCGAGGCCGCGGTGAAGAAGGTGCAGAAGGCCAATATCAAGCCCAAGCTGCGCCCGAAGAACGACAAGTACGTCCAGTTCGGCGGAGCGTCCGTCAATCCGGACAGCGGTGCGATCGAGGCCATCTACGGCGGTGTGGACGCGACCAGGCACTTCACCGACAACGCCGACCAGACCGGTGCCCAGGTGGGTTCGACGTTCAAGCCCTTCGTGCTGGCGGCCGCGATGTCCTGGGGTGCCAGGGATCCCGAGGGCGGCCCGTCCCAGGCACAGGACGAACGCACCATCGTCTCGCCGAAGAGCCTGTACAGCGGCAAGAACGGGCTCAAGATCAAGGACTACAACGGAACCGACTGGACGGACGACAAGGGCAAGGAGTGGCTGCAGCAGAACGACGGCCATCAGTCCCTCAACCCGCCCTCCTACAAGATCGACCTGCGTGAGGCGATGCGCGAGTCCGTCAACTCCGCTTATGTCCAGCTGGGCATGGACGTCGGCCTGGACAAGGTGAAGGACGCCGTCCTGAGCGCCGGCATCAAGGAGTCGAGCCTCGCCAGTTCCAGGTTCCCGTCGTTCTCCCTGGGTACCTCCTCCCCGAGTGCGATTCGCATGGCCGGCGCGTACGCCACCTTTGCGGCCAGCGGAAAGCAGCGGGATCCGTACTCGGTCGAGAGCGTGACCAACGCGGATGGCAACGTCTTCCAGCACGACCGTGTCGCGAAGACCGTGGAGGCCTTCACCCCGGCGGTTGCCGACAACGTCACGGACGTTCTGAAGACCGTGGTCGAGAAGGGCACCGGTACCAACGCCCAGCTGAAGGGCCGTGAGGTGGCCGGCAAGACCGGTACCACCGACGGCAACAAGTCCGCTTGGTTCGTCGGGTACACCCCGCAGCTGTCCACGGCGATCGGCATGTACCGCCTGGACGATGACGAGACCAATAAGAATCGCGAGTTCCTGCAGATGTACGGCACGGGTGGCGAGAAGACCATCCACGGTGCATCGTTCCCGTCTCAGATCTGGCGGGACTACATGGAGGTCGCGCTCAAGGGGCAGAAGGCGGAGTCCTTCCCGGTGCCCGAGGACATCGGTGAAGTCCTCAACGACACTCCGAGCCCGACGCCGACCCCGTCGGCCACGGTGAGCGAGTCGCCGAGCCCGACACCGACTCCGACCCCCAGTGAGACCCTGACGTCTCCTTCGCCCTCGGCGAGCGAGACCTGCAAGAAGTTCGACTGGACCTGCAGCACCACGGGTGGGACCGATACCGGAGGCACCAGTACAGGTGGCACCGACGGCGGGGTGAGCGCCTCCCCGTCGGAATCCACCACCAGCTCGACCAGTAGAGGCAATGGCAACGGCAGCGGAGGCCTCTTCGGAGGGTCGAACGGATAGCCGCCTCCGTGTGTGTTTCACGTGAAACACACCGTTTCATGTGAAACGAGGGCCGCCGCACCGACAAGGTGGGGCGGCCCTCGGCCTATTCCTAGACGCGTACGGCAGGATGTGCGGCATGCCCAGTGCAGAGACGACGCGAGTGAGCGTGCACGAGCCGGAGCTGGTGCGGCCGACCAAGGATGACGAGGTCGCCGCCAGCGGCAGTGAGCTGATCGGCGGCCCCATCGGGCGGCGGGCCCTGCTCGGGACGTCCTGGTGGACGCCCGTGCGGGTCGTCGCGCTGGTGGCGATCGGCATGTTCGTCCTCGGTATGGTCCAGAAGCTGCCGTGCTACGACGGTGGTTGGTTCTTCGGAGCCAGCTCGCAGTACACGCACGCGTGCTATTCGGACATCCCGCACCTCTACCAGGGGCGGGGTTTCGCCGACGGCCTTGTGCCGTACTTCGACAAGATCCCCGGCGACATGGACTACCTCGAGTACCCGGTGTTGACCGGTGTGTTCATGGAGGTTGCGGCCTGGCTCACTCCGGGCAGCGGGAGCATCCAGCACCAGGAGCAGGTCTACTGGATGGTCAATGCGGGGATGCTGATGGTGTGCGCGGCGGTCATCGCCGTATGCACCGCGCGTACCCACCGTCGTCGCCCCTGGGACGGCCTCCTGGTCGCCCTGGCGCCCGCCTTCGCCCTCACCGCCACGATCAACTGGGATCTCCTCGCCGTGGCTCTGCTGGCCGCCGCGATGCTCATGTGGTCGCGGGGTCGCGTCCTGGCCTTCGGTGTCCTGATCGGGCTCGCCACAGCTGCCAAGTTCTACCCGTTCCTGATTCTCGGGCCGCTTTTCCTGCTGTGCTGGCGGGCCGGCAAGTGGCGTGAGTTCGGTACGGCGCTGCTCGGTGCCGTCGGTGCCTGGCTGGCCGTGAACCTTCCGGTCATGTACCTCGCACCCGAGGGCTGGGCGAAGTTCTACAGCTTCAGCCATGACCGCGGCGTCGACTTCGGTTCGGTCTTCCTGTTCATCTCGCAGTGGTTGAAGATCGCGATCACGCCCGACACGGCCAATACCTGGGCGCTGATCATGATGCTGATCATCTGCGCTGGTCTGAGCGCCGTCACGCTCACCGCCCCCCGTCGCCCCCGCTTCGCTCAGCTCGCGTTCCTGATCGTCGCGGCATTCATCCTCACGAACAAGGTCTACTCGCCCCAGTACGTGCTGTGGCTCGTCCCGCTCGCGGTGCTGGCCCGGCCGCGCTGGCGGGACTTCCTGATCTGGCAGGCGTGCGAGGTCGCGTACTTCCTGGGTATCTGGATGTACCTCGCGTACACGACCAGCGGGGACGCCCATAAGGGCCTGCCGACCGACGGGTATCAAGTCGCCATCGCTGTCCATCTGTTGGGGACGCTGTACCTGTGCGCGGTGGTCGTACGGGACATCTTCATGCCGGAGCGCGACGTGGTGCGCCGAGAAGGGGACGACGATCCATCGGGCGGACTGCTGGACGGTGCCGAGGACGTCTTCGTTCTCGGTCCGGCCGCACATCCGCCCCGGCATGCCGCGCACTTCGACGGGCTCCCCCAGGTCGAATGGGGCGGGAACACGGCACCCGAAGACCGTTCGCTCTGAGCGAACAGGACGCGGAAGAGTCACGCAAAAGGCCGTACACGGTGTCCGTGTACGGCCTTTCTGCTGGGCCTGAGCGCGTGAAGGGCGGGGTCAGTGCTCGACGACGCGGTCGAACTGCGTGGTGGTGTGCCGCAGATGGGCCACCAGTTCGTCGCCGACCTTCGGCTCAGTGGCGTCGTGGGGCACGAAGAGGATCGAGACCTGCATGTGCGGGGGCTCGGCGAACCAGCGCTGCTTGCCCGCCCAGACGAACGGAGAAAGGTTCCGGTTGACAGTCGCGAGGCCGGCGCGTGCGACGCCTTTGGCACGCGGCATGACGCCGTGCAGTGCCTTGGGGGCTTCCAGGCCCACTCCGTGCGAGGTGCCGCCCGCCACGACCACGAGCCAGCCGTCCGAGGCCGCCTTCTGTTGCCGGTAGCCGAAACGGTCGCCCTTGGAGACGCGTGTGACGTCCAGGACGGCCCCGCGGTATTCGGTGGCCTCGTGGTCCCCCAGCCACAACCGCGTGCCGATACGGGCGCGGAAGTGGGTCTGCGGGAACTGCCGCTGAAGTCGCGCGAGTTCCTCGGCCTTGAGGTGGCTGACGAACATCGTGTGCAGGGGCAGGCGGGCCGCACGGAGGCGGTCCATCCAGCCGATGACCTCCTCGACGGCGTCCGAACCGTCGGTGCGGTCCAGCGGCAGGTGGATCGCGAAGCCCTCCAGCCGGATGTTCTCGATGGCGGAGTGCAGATGCGGAAGATCCTGCTCGCTCACGCCGTGCCGCTTCATCGAGGACATCACCTCGATGACGACTCGGGCGCCCACAAGGCCGTACACGCCGTCGATGGACGACACGGAGCGAATGACACGGTCGGGCAGCGGAACGGGCTCCTCGCCGCGCCTGAACGGCGTCAGGACCAGCAGATCGCCGCCGAACCAGTCCTTGATCCGGGCGGCCTCGTACGTGGTGCCGACGGCGAGGATGTCCGATCCCAGACGGGTGGCCTCGTCCGCGAGCCGTTCGTGGCCGAAGCCGTAGCCGTTGCCCTTGCAGACGGGGACGAGTCCCGGAAACTGCTCGGACACCTGCTTGTGGTGTGCCCGCCAGCGCGCGGTGTCGACGTAGAGCGTGAGCGCCATGGCCGGTCCCGGAACCTTTCTTGTGGCTGCGGTGTATCAGGGGTATGAAAAGGAATTGTCGCTGATTCGCAGGGCCGATGGGGCGATGCCGGGCTGGTTCAGCGGCCCGGCATGCGATCCGGGGCCGCTCAGCGGCGTGACATGTAGATGTCGAGCGCCTTGTGGAGCAGCTTGTTGAGCGGGAAGTCCCACTCGCCGAGGTACTCGGCAGCCTCTCCGCCCGTGCCCACCTTGAACTGGATCAGGCCGAAGAGGTGATCGGTCTCGTCCAGCGAGTCGGAGATGCCGCGCAGGTCGTAGACCGTGGCTCCCAGGGCGTACGAGTCGCGCAGCATGCGCCACTGCATCGCGTTCGAGGGCCGGACCTCGCGTCCGATGTTGTCCGAGGCGCCGTAGGAGTACCAGACGTGTCCGCCGACGACGAGCATCGTCGCGGCCGACAGGTTCACCCCGTCGTGACGCGCGAAGTAGAGCCGCATGCGGTTGGGGTCCTCGGTGTTGAGGGCCGTCCACATGCGCTGGAAGTACGACAGCGGGCGGGGCCTGAAGTGGTCGCGCAGCGCGGTGATCTCGTACAGCCGCTGCCACTCCTCCAGGTCCTGGTAGCCGCCCTGGACGACCTCGACGCCCGCCTTCTCGGCCTTCTTGATGTTGCGGCGCCACAGCTGGTTGAAGTTCCTGTGGACCTCTTCGAGGGAACGGTTGGCCAGCGGCACCTGGAAGACATAGCGGGGCTGGACGTCGCCGAAGCCGGCACCGCCGTCCTCACCCTGCTGCCAGCCCATGCGGCGCAGCTTGTCGGCGACCTCGAAGGCGCGCGGTTCGATGAAGTCGGCCTCGATGTCGCGCAGGCGCTTCACGTCCGGGTTCTGGATGCCGCCCTTGATGGACGTGGCTTCCCAGCGCCGGATGATCACCGGCGGACCCATCTTCACCGAGAAGGCGCCCTGGTGCTTGAGGTGCGCGAGCATCGGCTGCAGCCAGTCGTCGAGGTTCGGCGCGAACCAGTTGATGACCGGGCCTTCGGGCAGATAGGCGAGATAGCGCTTGATCTTGGGCAGCTGGCGGTACAGCACCAGGCCCGCGCCGACCATCTGACCGGTCCTGTCGTCGAACCATCCGAGGTTCTCGGAGCGCCACTCGGCCTTTACGTCTGCCCAGGCGGGGACCTGCATGTGACTGGCCGCGGGCAGGCTCTGGATGTATGCCAGATGCTGCTCTCGGCTGATGGTCCTCAGGGTCAGGCTCATTCGGGGCGCTCCTCGGGCTGGTGTGTCCCCATGGGTACAGGGGCTCCGGCTCTCGCGCCGAAGCCTACTGCGCCCTGCGAGCGCCCCGACTGGCCGTATGGAACCTGGACCCCGGGGACGCGGCGTGAAGCGTCCCGAGGTCAGGGGAAAACGGACGTTCGACTCAGATCAGACCACCGAAGAGGCCGCCGTGGGCCAGGCCGAGGTAGAAGCCGACGCCCGAGAGACCGAGTCCTACGATCAGTCCGAAGCGCTCTCGGGTCGTCTCGGAGATGAACTGGCCATAGGCGCCGGCGAGGAT
This sequence comes from Streptomyces rhizosphaerihabitans, assembly GCF_025399795.1. Lineage (GTDB taxonomy): Bacteria > Actinomycetota > Actinomycetes > Streptomycetales > Streptomycetaceae > Streptomyces > Streptomyces rhizosphaerihabitans. The sequence goes on from NZ_JAODTZ010000008.1 coordinate 90,787, forward strand.
CCCGACGAGGCCGGCCCAGGAGCTGAGCAGATGGAGACTGTGGAACATCGACGTGACGAAGGCCAGGATTCCGCACACCAGAGTCACCACGAGCAAGGTGTCCTGGAGCGGATGAGGCTTGCCGTCCGTGGCGAAGAGTGAGCCGGTGGTGCTGGGTCGCAATACCTGTGCCATAGGGCACCTCCTGCGGAAGGCGGCGCATCGTAGCGCCATACACACCCGATGTGTACAGATTGACGGCCAACCCGGTCGGATTTCAACCGGAAGCAGGTGTGCAGGTACTCTGTAACCTCTGCACCGGTGTCTGCCCAGGCTCAGGCCAGGTCACGACAGGGATTGCCGCTCGGTTCGCCGATCGGCGAACCGATTGTCAGTGGCGGCCGATACCGTTGCGTACGCATCACAACCCTCCTGCCACGGAACGACCGTGGCCGTTGAGTCCAAAGGAGGTGGGTTCCACATGCGTCACTACGAAGTGATGGTCATCCTCGACCCCGATCTGGAAGAGCGCGCCGTCGCCCCCCTGATCGAGAACTTCCTCTCCGTCGTCCGTGAGGGCAGCGGAAAGGTCGAAAAGGTCGACACCTGGGGCCGTCGTCGTCTCTCGTACGAGATCAAGAAGAAGCCCGAGGGCATCTACTCGGTCATCGACCTGCAGGCCGAGCCTGCGGTCGTCAAGGAGCTCGACCGCCAGATGAACCTGAACGAGTCGGTCCTCCGGACCAAGGTCCTCCGTCCCGAGACCCACTGAGCTCTCCAGCTCAGCTGATCTCGGGCATCGAGTAGCAGCACCAGCAGCCAGCAGCAAACCCGCCGAGAGGTTCCCCCATGGCAGGCGAGACCGTCATCACGGTCGTCGGCAATCTTGTCGACGACCCCGAGCTGCGCTTCACCCCTTCCGGTGCGGCGGTCGCGAAGTTCCGTGTCGCGTCCACCCCCCGCACCTTCGACCGTCAGACCAATGAGTGGAAGGACGGCGAGAGCCTGTTCCTGACCTGCTCGGTCTGGCGTCAGGCGGCGGAGAACGCCGCCGAGTCGCTCCAGCGAGGCATGCGCGTCATTGTGCAGGGCCGGCTGAAGCAGCGGTCCTACGAGGACCGTGAGGGCGTCAAGCGCACGGTCTACGAACTGGACGTAGAGGAAGTCGGTGCCAGCCTGAAGAGCGCCACGGCCAAGGTCACCAAGACCACGGGCCGAGGTGGCCAGGCCGGTTACGGCGGCGGTGGCGGCGGCCAGCAGGGCGGCGGCTGGGGCGGTGGCTCCGGCGGCGCTCCGCAGGGCGGCGGCGCTCCTGGCGACGACCCCTGGGCCACCAGCGCTCCCGCCGGTGGCAACCAGGGCGGCGGCGGTGGCGGTGGCGGCTGGGGCGGAAGCTCCGGCGGTTCCGGCGGTTCTGGCGGTTCTGGCGGCGGCTACTCGGACGAGCCCCCCTTCTAGGCCTCAGGGCCGAGGGTGGGCCGTACTCCCACTTCTTGATCACACAGGAGATACACCATGGCGAAGCCGCCTGTGCGCAAGCCTAAGAAGAAGGTCTGCGCGTTCTGCAAGGACAAGGTCACGTACGTGGACTACAAGGACACGAACATGCTGCGGAAGTTCATTTCCGACCGCGGCAAGATCCGTGCCCGCCGCGTGACCGGCAACTGCACGCAGCACCAGCGTGACGTCGCCACGGCTGTGAAGAACAGCCGTGAGATGGCACTGCTGCCCTACACGTCCACCGCGCGATAAAGGAAGGGTGACCGACACATGAAGATCATCCTTACCCACGAGGTCTCCGGCCTCGGTGCCGCGGGCGACGTCGTTGACGTCAAGGACGGTTACGCTCGCAACTACCTGATCCCGCGGAACTTTGCGATCCGCTGGACCAAGGGTGGCGAGAAGGACGTCGAGCAGATCCGTCGCGCTCGCAAGATCCACGAGATCGCGACCATCGAGCAGGCCAACGAGATCAAGGCCCGCCTCGAGGGTGTCAAGGTTCGTCTGGCCGTTCGCTCCGGCGACGCCGGTCGTCTCTTCGGTTCCGTCACCCAGGCCGACGTCGCTTCGGCGATCAAGGCTTCCGGTGGCCCCGACGTCGACAAGCGCCGCATCGAGCTGGGCTCGCCCATCAAGACCCTGGGCGCCCACGAGACGTCCGTGCGTCTGCACCCCGAGGTTGCCGCCAAGGTCAACATCGAGGTTGTTGCTGCCTGAGTGCAGCGCTCGGCATAGCTGAGAGAAGGGCCGTACCCCTCGGGTACGGCCCTTTCGCTTTCCCTGAGGCTGCTTCTCCCGAGCGGGGCCGCTTCCCTGAGGCTGCTTCTCCAGGGCGCGTCCGCGTCGGTTCTCCGTGGATGCCAGGGATCGTCGTCTCGTCGTTTCACGTGAAACCTAGTCTCCGCGGAACGGTCGGATCATTTCAGCGCGTCGCCCCTGTGACGATCCAGCGGCCCGAGCGGGAGCGCACCCACAGGGTCAGCATCCGCATCGTCATCATCAGCGTCATCGCTCCCCAGAGCGCGGTCAGCCCGCCACCGAGAAAGGGAACGAGCAGGGCGACGGGGGTGAAGACCGCCAGCGTGAGCAGCATGGCCCAGGCCAGGTACGGTCCGTCTCCCGCGCCCATCAGCACGCCGTCCAGGACGAAGACGATCCCGCAGATCGGCTGGGAGGCAGCGACCATCACCAGAGCGGGCAGCGCCGCGTTCTGCACACCCGAGTCGCCGCTGAACAGCGGAAGGAACAGGGGGCGAGCCGCGATGACCAGCAGACCGAGTGCGACTCCGGTGACGAGACCCCACTGCACTATGCGACGGCACGCCTCACGGGCACCCTGGGCGTCGTCCGCGCCGAGACAGCGCCCGATGATGGCCTGTCCCGCGATGGCGATGGCATCGAGCGCGAAGGCGAGCAGACTCCACAGCGACAGGATGATCTGGTGTGCCGCCATGTCGGCGTCCCCGAGCCGGGCGGCGACAGCCGTGGCGATCAGGAGGATCGCGCGGAGCGACAACGTACGGACGAGCAGCGGGGTGCCGGCCTGAGCGCAGGCCCGGATGCCGGTGACGTCCGGCCGCAGGGAAGCGCCGTACTCCCGGGCTCCGCGGACGACGACGTACAGATAGACGGCGGCCATACCGCACTGAGCGATGACCGTGCCCCAGGCGGAGCCGGCGATACCGAGGCCGACGCCGTAGACAAGGACAAGGTTGAGGACCGCGTTGGCGACGAAGCCTCCGACGGCGACGTACAGCGGGGTCTTCGTGTCCTGGAGCCCGCGCAGTATTCCGGTGGAGGCCAGCACGACGAGCATGGCGGGGATGCCGAGTACCGAGATCCGCAGATAGGTCGTCGCGTACGGGGCCGCGGTGTCGGAGGCGCCGAACAACTCCATGAGGGAGGGTGCGGTGGGCAGGGCGACGGCGATCACGGCCGCGCCGATGAGCAGGGCGAGCCAGATGCCGTCCATGCCCTGGCGGATCGCGGCTCGCAGATCGCCGGCGCCGACTCGGCGGGCGACTGCGGCCGTAGTGGCATAGGCGAGGAAGACGAAGACGCCGACGGCTGTCATGAGAAGGGCTGAGGCGACGCCGAGTCCAGCCAGTTGCGCGGTGCCGAGATGGCCGACGATGGCGCTGTCGGCCAGCACGAAGAGAGGCTCGGCGACGAGTGCGCCGAACGCCGGAACGGCCAGCGCGACGATCTCTCGGTCGTGCCGGCGGCGGACGGCCCTGGGCGCCGCGGAAGCCTGTGTCATGAGCATCAATCTAATCTTCCACAGGTAAGAGATGCAAAGCGCGAAGGACCCTTACTCTCTGTCGTGCGGGGTGTGTCGTGGCGCACTGTTTGCTGCGATCTTGATCCGACTGGGGAAGTTTTTCTTCTGCACAGCCGGTGGATGGGGAAATGCCAGGTCAGAGCGTGTTCGCCTGAAGGGCTGAGGGCTTGTTCACAGGGCTGTCCACCGGGTCGTGCACAGGTTTCGCGGAGTTCTCCACAGCATCGGGGCCGTCGTCCACATGGCCTGTGGATAACCGGATTGGCTGACGGTGCCCGCGGGCCTAACGTGGTGCGGCGCCCGTTCTCTCCTCCGTCCTCGGAAAACACGCAAAACCGACGTGTGAGAACCGGAGTTGGGCAGCTCACATGTCAGTGCCGTGCCGTAGAAATTGAAGGCACTGCTAGGTCCGCTCTGCGGACGGGAGGAGGTGGCTCGGTGACTATTTCCGAGCCCTTGGACGACCCCTGGGCGGACAGTGGTCCCAGTGATCGTCTGCCCTCGTCCCGCCGGCGTGGGAACGGTGGCCGAGGCCGCGACGAGCAGCACGACCGGGACAACGGGTCATGGGAAAGCGGCGGTTCGTCCTTCGAACGGGTACCGCCGCAGGACCTCGACGCCGAGCAGTCCGTCCTCGGTGGCATGCTCCTGTCGAAGGACGCCATCGCCGACGTCGTCGAGGTGCTCAAGGGCCACGATTTCTACCGGCCTGCGCACGAGACCATCTACGGCGCGATCCTCGACCTGTACGCGAAGGGCGAGCCGGCCGACCCGATCACGGTCGCGGCCGAGCTCACCAAGCGTGGCGAGATCACCAAGGTCGGCGGCCCACCGTATCTGCACACGCTGGTCCAGACGGTCCCGACCGCGGCGAACGCCGAGTACTACGCGGAGATCGTGCACGAGCGCGCGGTCCTGCGCCGCCTGGTCGAGGCGGGCACGCGGATCACACAGATGGGGTACGCGGCCGACGGCGACGTCGATGAGATCGTCAACAGCGCCCAGGCGGAGATCTACGCGGTCACCGAGCAGCGGACCACCGAGGACTATCTGCCGCTCGGCGACATCATGGAGGGCGCGCTCGACGAGATCGAGGCGATCGGATCGCGTTCGGGGGAGATGACCGGCGTACCGACCGGCTTCACCGACCTCGACTCGCTGACCAACGGCCTGCATCCCGGGCAGATGATCATTATCGCGGCTCGTCCCGCCATGGGTAAGTCGACGCTGGCGCTGGACTTCGCCCGTGCCTGCTCGATCAAGCACAACATGCCCAGCGTGATCTTCTCGCTCGAAATGGGCCGCAACGAGATCGCGATGCGCCTGCTGTCCGCCGAGGCGCGCGTGGCTCTGCACCACATGCGGTCCGGCACCATGACCGACGAGGACTGGACCCGGCTCGCCCGCCGTATGCCGGACGTCTCGGCCGCCCCGCTCTACATCGACGACTCCCCGAACCTGTCGATGATGGAGATCCGTGCCAAGTGCCGCCGCCTCAAGCAGCGCGCCGATCTGAAGCTCGTCATCATCGACTATCTGCAGCTGATGCAGTCGGGCGGCAAGCGGTCCGAGAGCCGTCAGCAGGAGGTCTCCGACATGTCGCGAAACCTGAAGCTGCTGGCCAAGGAGCTGGAACTGCCGGTGATCGCGCTGTCACAGCTCAACCGTGGCCCCGAGCAGCGCACGGACAAGAAGCCCATGGTCTCCGACCTGCGTGAGTCCGGGTCGATCGAGCAGGACGCGGACATGGTCATCCTGCTCCACCGCGAGGACGCGTACGAGAAGGAGTCCCCCCGCGCCGGCGAGGCCGACATCATCGTCGGCAAGCACCGTAACGGCCCGACGGCCACGATCACGGTGGCCTTCCAGGGTCATTACTCGCGCTTCGTGGACATGGCACAGACCTGATCCGGCGTCCTGCGGGGCACGCTTCGGATCAATCCGCTCGACGTTCGGTGCCAGGGCGGGTGGACTGGTGCCATGACGACACCCCACGCTGATCTGCTTCCCGGCACGCGCCGGGCCCTGCTGCACCGCATTGCCGTCGCGCAGAGCGAGGGGCGGGCGCCGTCTCTCGTGGCGGCGGTGGTCCGGGGCGGGAAAGCGGTATGGAACGGGGCGCGGACCTCGGTCGACGGTCACGGACCGGACGAGAACGTCCAGTACCGGATCGGCTCCATCACCAAGACCTTCACCGCCGTTCTCGTGCTGCGGCTGCGCGACGAGGGCATCCTGGACCTCGGCGACCCGCTGGAGAAGTATGTGCCCGGCACCGGCGCGGGGGAGGTCACCATCTCCCAACTGCTCGCCCACACCGGAGGGTTGGCCGCCGAGTCACCCGCGCCGTGGTGGGAGCGCACACCAGGCTCGCTGCGTCCCGAACTGGCCGACGTGCTGGGCGAGCAGCCCTTCCGGCATCCGGTCGGACGCCGTCACCACTACTCGAACCCCGGCTACACATTGCTCGGAGCACTCGTCGAGGAACTGCGAGGCGCACCTTGGGAGGAAGTGCTGCGCCGCGAGGTCCTCGAGCCGCTCGGCCTGCACCGTACGAGCGGTCGCGCGCAGGCGCCCCACGCGGGGGGATGGGCGGTCCATCCATGGGCGGACGCGATGATGCCCGAGCCCGCAGAGGACCTCGGGCGGATGGCTCCGGCAGGGCAGCTCTGGTCCACCTCGGGGGACTTGGCCCGCTTCGCCGTCTTTCTCGCCCAGGGTGACGATCGGGTGCTGAGTGCGGAGTCCGTCAGGGAGATGCGCGCCCCTGCCGCGCCTCCCGAAGCCGCGGAACTGGCCTCGGGCTCCTCTTACGGGCTCGCCCTGCAGATCGTGCACCGTGACGGCCGAACCCTCGTAGGTCACTCCGGTTCCCTGCCGGGCTTCCTCGCCGGATTGGTGATCAGTGTGGAGGACGACGTGGCGGCGGTGGTGCTGTCCAACTGCACCTCGGGGCCGCCGGTGTTCACCGTGGCCGCCGATCTGGTGCGGATCGTCGCGGAGGCGGAGCCGCGGATCCCCGAACCCTGGCGCCCGATGGCTGAAGTCGACCAGGACGTCTTGGAGTTGGCGGGTCAGTGGTACTGGGGGACTCAGGCCTTTGGGCTGCGGTTGCCGGCCGGTGGGGGGCTGGTGCTGGGCCCGCTCTCGGGTGTCGGCCGCGGTGCCCGCTTCCGGGCGAACGGCGACGGGACGTGGACGGGGCTCGACGGTTACTACGCAGGCGAGCTTCTGCGGCCCGTACGACGGCCTGACGGCGCGGTGAGCCATCTGGACCTCGGGTCGTTCGTGTTCACGCGGCAGCCGTACGGCGAGCAGGCTCCTGTGCCCGGTGGGGTGGACCCTGAAGGCTGGCGAGGAGTTCAGTAGGAGCCAACGGAAGGCGGCCTGTTTCACGTGAAACAGGCCGCAGGCAGGCTGTACCCGCCGCGCGGGGTGAACGTGGCCTGTGTCAGAGCGGGAGCTTGAAGCCGACGTGTGAGGCCTGGAAGCCGAGCCGCTCGTAGAAGCGATGGGCGTCGGTGCGGGAGGCGTCGGAGGTCAACTGGACCAACTGGCAGCCCTGGCGGCGGGATTCCGCGACCGCCCACTCGATGAGCTCCGTCCCGAGACCACCGCCGCGCTCGTCGGCGTGGACGCGTACGCCCTCGATGACGGAGCGCGTCGCTCCTCTGCGGGACAGTCCGGGAATCACGGTGAGCTGCAGGGTGCCGACAACGCGGCCTTCGCGTACGGCGACGACCAGGTGCTGGTTCGGGTCACGGCTGAGACGGTCCAGGGCGCCCAGGTACGGGGTCAGATCGTCGGGCGATTCCCGTTGGGCACCCAGCGGGTCGTCGGCCAGCATCGCGACAATGGCGGACACGTCGTCGGCGACCGCGGCTCGTATCTCAAGATCTGCCATGAGCGCACTCTACGAGGGAGCGCCCACCGAGGGTATGGCGTGCACGGGCACACTCGCCGACTCCACGACCCGGACCAGCGGTGCCAGTTCAGGGTTCTCGGCCGCGTCGTCGAGTGCCTCGCGCAGAGCGGCGTCATTGGTGGGCCGCGCCTCGGCGAGGAGCTTCAGTCCTGCCTCGCTGACATTCGTGTAGATGCCGCGTCGGTCGGTCGGGCAGAGATAGCGGGCGAGCAGGCCTCGGTCCTCGAGGCGGGTGACCAGCCGCGTGGTGGCGCTCTGGCTGAGTACGACCGCGTCGGCGACCTGCTTCATCTGGAGATGACCGCCGTCGCCGTCGTGCTGTCGGCTGAGCACGTCGAGCAGGGAGTACTCGCGCACGCTGAGCCCGTGCTCGGCCTGCAGGGCCCGCTCGATATGGGCCTCGATCCTCCCGTGCAGCAAGGAGAGGGCGCACCAGCCCTGAGCGAGGGCGGTGAGCGCGGGGTCCGTGGCTGTCATGGCGTCTTCCTCCGTCCCGGAGCGGCTGAGAACCAGGATAGAGCACGGACGCAATAGCCCGCTGTTGCATATAACCCGCGTCTGCAACTATTGTGAACGCAGGCAAAGCGCTCTTGCAATCTTCTGGAAGGTGTACCCCACCATGCCTCTCGCGCTTCTGGCCCTCGCGATCGGGGCCTTCGGAATCGGAACGACCGAGTTCGTGATCATGGGCGTCCTGCCCGAGGTCGCCGGCGACTTCGGGGTCTCCATCCCCACGGCCGGACTGCTGGTGACCGGCTATGCCCTCGGTGTGGTGATCGGAGCGCCGATCATGACCGCGCTCGGCACGAAGGTGTCCCGCAAGAGGATGCTCATGGTGCTGATGGGTCTGTTCGTCCTCGGCAATCTGATCTCCGCCGTCGCTCCGGTCTTCTGGCTGATGTTCGCGGGCCGGGTGGTCGCCTCCCTCGCGCACGGTGCCTTCTTCGGCATCGGGTCGGTGGCCGCCGCCGAGCTGGTCGCACCGGAGAAGAAGGCCAGCGCCATCGCGATGATGTTCAGCGGGCTCACGATCGCCAATGTCGTCGGTGTCCCGCTGGGCACGCTGATCGGACAGTCCGCGGGCTGGCGCGTCACGTTCGCGGGAGTCGCCGCGCTCGGAGTCATCGGGCTGCTGGGCATCGCCAAGCTGGTCCCGGAGATGCCGAAGCCCGAGGGAGTGCATCTGCGCCACGAACTGGCCGTCTTCAAGAACGTCCAGGTCCTGCTCGCGATGGGGATGACCGTGCTCGGTTTCGGCGGTGTCTTCGCGGCCGTCACGTACATCGCGCCGATGATGACGCACGTTGCCGGTTTCGCCGACGGATCCGTCACGTGGCTGCTGGTCCTCTTCGGCCTCGGCATGGTGGGCGGGAACCTGATCGGCGGCAAGTTCGCCGACCGCGCGCTGATGCCGATGCTGTACGTGTCTCTGGGCGGCCTCGCCGTCGTGCTCGCCCTCTTCACCGTCACCGCGCACAACAAGATCCTGGCGGCCGCCACGATCGCCCTGATCGGCGGTCTGGGCTTCGCGACCGTGCCTCCTCTGCAGAAGCGTGTTCTCGACCAGGCGCATGGCGCCCCCACTCTGGCCTCGGCCGTGAACATCGGCGCCTTCAACCTCGGCAATGCCCTCTCGGCCTGGCTCGGTGGCGTCGTCATCGCGGCCGGTCTCGGCTACACCGCTCCCAACTGGGTCGGTGCGGCTCTCGCCGCGAGCGCACTCGTCCTGGCCGTCCTCTCGGCCGCTCTGGAGCGCCGCACGGCTCAGCCCAGTGCCGTGGTCGCCGGGAGTGTCCCCGCCCAACAGCGGACCGCCGTCCACCACTGAACGGGATCAGGTCCGCTGCGGGACCAAGGGCTGTTCCCGCAGCGCCCCAATCCAGCACGTCCCCACTTCGACACAGCACACCCCCCCCACAAGGAGAAGCTCTGATGAGCAGCACCACCGCCGTTGCCCCCCTGACCATCGAGGACGCCGAGGTTCTCGTCACCGCGGCCCGTCGGGCCGCCGAAGCCGCCGGCGTTCGGATCAGCGCCACCGTCCTCGACGCGGGCGGCCACCTGCTCGCCTTCCGGCGCGACGACCAGGCGGTGCTGATATCGGGAGAGACCAGCACGCGCAAGGCGTACACGGCACTCCAGCTGAACTCGGCCACTGCCGATCTCGTCGACGCCGTGCAGCCAGGCGGCCTCTTCCACACCCTGCCGACCGCACTCGACCGCCCCCTGCTGTTCATCGCGGGCGGCGTTCCGGTCCACCGCGACGGCCGTCTGATCGGTGCGATCGGGGTCGGTGGCGGTATGCCCGACCAGGACCACGGCTTCGCCGTCGCCGCTGTCGAATCGCTCGTCTGACGCTCGGCAGTCGCGGCCCCTGCCCGACGTACGACAGTCCAGAAGTGTCGACCCCCTGTGTCTCGGGGGGCCGGCACTTCTCTGTGGAAGACGTCGGAACCTTAGCTAACCGGCGGCCACGGTCAGCGGCGCGAAGCGGCGGGTCCAGTCGCCGGGCAGTTCAGGGACCCCATACGTCATGACCGTGTTGAAGCCGACGGAGGTCAGCCCACGTTCCTTCAGCCAGATCAGCAGTTCTTCGTGGCGCACGTCGACGTCGGTGCGCAGTGGACGGTCGGTGCGGGCGGCGAGCGAGGAGACGAGAGCCTTCGCCGTCCTTGTGTCCTGGGCGATCAGTGGGCCCACGACCTGGTTGGTCATGTTGGGCCAGGCGGCCGCGTAGCCGATGAGCCGGCCGTTCTCCTCGGCCACACGCAGTTGGTCCGCGAAGGCGGGCAGCCGCGTGATCATGTGTGTGCGGTCAGCGCCGAAGATCTCTTCGTCCAACCGGAGGATGGGGGCGAGGTCCTCCGCCGTCGCCGGCCGGGTGAGGACCTCGGGCTCAGGGCCGCCGGGAGCGAACACGCCCCGGACCATCTCGGCCCGGCCGGTGACCTTGAATCCCAACTCCTCGTAGAGCGGGCGCCCGTACACGGTCGCGTGCAGGGTCAGCGGGGTGGTGCCCATCTCCTCGACGACGTGCCGCATCAGACGGCGGCCGACACCCTGGCGGGCGTGCCGCTCGGCGACGAGGACCATGCCGATCGCACCCAGTTCGGGGCGCTCGCGCGGTCCGTATTCGGTCACCACGCACGCGGTGACGAGACCGCCGGCGGGGTCGTCGATCCCGTATCCGGTCCCCGCGGCGAGCAGTAGACCCCACTTGTGCTCCTCGCGGGGCCAGCCCCGGTCCTGGGACAAGTCGGCGCAGGCGGCGAGGTCGCGAGGCGTCAGACGACGAACGGGCAGAGCGGTGAGGGAAGGTGTCGACACGGAGGTCAGGCTGTCCGACACGGGCCCCTGCCGTCCACCGCTTTCCCGGCAGTGCTGTCGGCTTTTGGCCATGTTCTGCGCCGGCAGCATTGAGCGGACAGCTGTTTCACGTGAAACCTCGGCCCTGAGCGTCGGTCCTCCCAGTAGCCTCGACGGACATGGCGAGACTTCATCTCTTCGATCTCGACGGGACGTTGATCCACGGCAGTACCGCGCCGTTGGAGCTTTCCCGGCAGCTTGGGCTGGAAGCCGAAACCATGGCGCTCGAAAAGGCCATCTCCGGAGGGCGCATAGGACCTCCGGAGTATGCGGCGCAGGTGCATGCCCTCTGGACGGAACTCACCGAGGCGCATGTGACGGCGGCTTTCGACGGAGCGCCATGGATGTCAGGGATCGAAGACGTCTGGCGGGAGATACGGCGAAACGGCGACTACTGCGCCGTCGTCTCGCTGTCGCCCTCGTTCTTTGTGGAGCGCCTGATGTCGTGGGGAGCGCATGCGGCCCATGGCTCGCTCTTTCCCGCCGTCCCGTTCGCGGAGCCGTTGGACCCGGCGGGCGTTCTCAGCGCCGCGGCAAAGGTGCAGATCGCGGACCGGCTCTGTGAAGAGTTCGGAGTGAGTCGAGCCGACTGTGTCGCCTATGGTGACTCCCTCTCGGACAAGGATCTTTTCGGCGTTGTGCCGGTGTCCGTCGCGGTCAATGCGGACCGGCATCTGCGCAGCCTCGCCACTCACTCCTACGTGGGACGGGACCTGTGTGCTGCCTATCGATTGGCATGTCGCACGCGGTAATTGAGGATTCGCTGAGCTGGTCTTTCACTCTTTCGCGTTGAGGGAAGAGAGCACTTGTGCCGAGAGCTGCTGCCGGTACGGTCGACTCCGGTTCGCGTCGGCCGAGATGCGGATAGGTCCCGCCCGTACGGGCGAATGGCAACGCAGGCCATAGCAGCCTAACGGGACGGGAAGATCGAAAACCCGCATTTTCCGGTATGCGGCTGAGCGTTGGCCCGGAGTGCGATGCTCGATGAGGGCGCTGCGGCCAATGCCACGTTCTCGCCTCACATGTTCGTACGGGGTGTGTTTCCGGCTTCAACGTGGCCGCATTGGGGCCGACGAGGACTGAACCGGGAAGAGGGGCAAACCGGCTGCGGGGGAAAGCAGGCATCTTCCGACCGAGGAGGTGCGCAGACCGACCGAAAGATGTTCGAGGCGAGGCAGACCATGGACGCTCCGACCACCACGTCGGCCGACAACGGCACTTCAGGCGGCAACGACGGGGGCGGCTGGTTCACGCCGCACAATGAGCCGCCGACTTCTGTCGGAGACCAAGGGCCGTCGGACGGTCGGAGACTGGCCGCGATGCGGCCGGTGGGCCGGTCGGTCACGGCGCAGGGGCAACCGGGCCAAGCCGTCCCTGAGCGAGCGGCCTCCGGACAGGGAACCCCCGAGCAGGCCGGACAGCGAACATCCCAGCAGGAACGAATATCTCCGGTCGCCGAAGCACCCATGGCTCCTCGCGGGGCGGTACCGGTGCCGCACGGGACAGCCCCCACGGAGACGGGTACTCGCGGGACAACATCCAGGGAGATACGCCCGTACGAGGCCGCGCCCCCTGGAATGCGGCCTCCCGAGCCCCTGCCGAACGAGCCGGTACTGCCCGTGACTCGTTTTCTTCCGCCGGCGCCGTCCGAGATGCGGCACTTCGAGCCGGAGCCCGCCCACGAGGCCGTACGGCCTCGATCGAGCCCCGGACAGACGGAGTTCGGCTCTCTGCGGCTCTCAGGGGCCTCCGCGCCCGAGTACAGGTCCCCGCAGTCCCACCACGGTCCTCCGCGGCCTGACGTCGGCCCTGAGCCGCTTGTGACGGGCCGCCAGCCCGTTCCCGCCCCCGAGGCGTCCCCCGACGCCGTGCTGATCCGTCGGACCATGGCCGAGGTCGCTCACATCGCCGACAAGGTCACCTCCTACTTCTACGCTCTGCTCTTCGTGCGCCACCCGGAACTGCGCCCGCTTTTCCCCGCCGCGATGGACGCCCAGCGGGACCGGCTGCTCAAGGCACTGCTGACCGCGGCCGAACACATCGACAACACCGAGGTCCTCGTCGCGTATCTGCAGAACCTCGGCCGGGGACACCGCAAGTACGGCACCCGGCCCGAGCACTACCCGGCCGTCGGCGAGTGCCTCATCGGCTCGCTCGGCCGGTATGCCTCGGCGGTCTGGGACGCCGAGACGGAAGCGGCCTGGGTCCGCACGTACACGACGATCTCCCAGGTCATGATCGACGCGGCTGCCGCCGACGAGCTGCGTGCTCCGGCCTGGTGGTTCGCCGAGGTGGTGTCCCACGACCTGAGGACGCCGGACGTCGCGGTCGTCACGCTCCGGCCCGACCAGCCGTACCCGTTTCTCGCCGGGCAGTACACAAGTCTGGAGACGCCATGGTGGCCACGGATCTGGCGGCACTACTCCTTCGCCTCGGCGCCCCGCTCGGACGGGCTGCTGACGCTCCACGTGAAGGCGGTTCCGGCGGGCTGGGTCTCCAACGCGCTGGTGCACCGCGCTCGGCCCGGCGATGTCATCCGGCTCGGGCCGCCGTCCGGCTCGATGACCGTCGACCACACCACCGACAGCGGCCTGCTCTGTCTGGGCGGCGGCACCGGCATCGCCCCCATCAAGGCACTGGTCGAGGACGTCGCCGAACACGGAGAGCGCCGCCCCGTCGAGGTCTTCTACGGAGCGCGTACCGACCACGACCTCTACGACATCGACACCATGCTGCGGCTCCAGCGGAGCCACCCCTGGCTCTCGGTGCGCCCCGTCGTCGACCGGCGGGCCCATCTCCAGCTGCCGGACGCCGTACGCGAGTACGGGCCGTGGAACGAGTACGACGCATATCTCTCGGGGCCGCCCGGCATGATCCGCAGCGCTGTCGACGCACTCAGGGACATAGGCATTCCGTCGGACCGCATCCGCCACGACTCGGTGGAAGAACTCGTCACGACAGGCGACTGACCTGCGGCGGCTGCTGTCCGCGTCAGCCCAGGTCGGGTGCGTGCATGGCCCGTACGCCCTCGATGTTCCCGTCGAGGTAGTGCCTCAGTGACAGCGGTACGAGATGTACGGAGGCGATCCCGACCCGGGTGAACGGGACGCGGACGATCTCGTACTCACCGCACGGCTTGTCCACCTCCGGACCGTGCCGCAGGGCAGGATCCATGGACTCCAGCCGGCAGACGAAGAAGTGCTGGACCTTCACGCCGGTCGCGCCGCCGTCGTCGCCGATGTGCTCGACCGTGTCGACGAAGCAGGGCACCACATCGACGATCTTGGCGCCGAGCTCTTCATGTACCTCGCGATGGAGTGCTTCGACGACAGTCGTGTCCTCCGGTTCGACCCCGCCACCCGGTGTGAGCCAGTAGGGATCGACGCCGGGCTTGGTGCGCTTGATCAAGATCAGGTCGTCACCATCGAGCAGAACGGCGCGGGCGGTGCGCTTGACCACGGGTCGGACGGTCATGGGAGAAATGTGGCCCGGCTGGTTCCACGTGAAACATCGCGCGGCCGCGATTCCGCGCGAAAGCTCCCGAAGCCCGTCCTGGACCCCGATAAATGAGGGACGGACTTCGCCCGAACCGCCGCCGTTCGGTCCTCGGCAGCGGGTGCTTCTGCCTGGTGTGCCCGTTCCCGGTCCGCGCGGGTCTCAGCTCCAGCCGACGGCCGCGCGCAGCAGCCATTCGTGCGCTCGGGCGATGTGCGGCATCGCCAGCGTTCCGGTCCGGACGACGAGGAAGTACGTACGCAGCGGTGGCACCGCGGGGTCGAGGAGCGCCACGACGTCTCCGCGTTCGATGGCGTCGGAGCAGAGATATCTGGGCAGGACGGCCAGGCCGGCGCCGGCGGAGGCGCAGGCGAGGACCGCCCGCAGATCCGGGACGACAACCGTGCCGGAGGTGGCCGGGCGGCAGTCGAAGACCGAGGCCCAGTAGCGGGCTACGAGCGGCAGCGACTCGTGGACCTCGACGATGGGGAAGTCCTCGAGAGCGTGGGCGCCCTTGCGGCGGAGTTTGCCCGGACCGATTTCGGCGGCCCAGCGTGGAGCGGCGACCAGGACATGTTCCTCGTCGCAGAGCGGAGTCGCGGTGAGCAGCGCACCGCGTGGTTGGGCCGTCGTCATGGCCAGATCATGATGTCCGGCGGCGAGCCCCTCCATCGTCTCCTCCGCGTTGCCGAAGGAGGCCCGCAGCGCGAAGCCCTGGCCGTCGTCACCGGTCAGCTCCGTGAGAGCGGGCAACGCGCGTTCCGCAGTGAACTCCGGCGGACCCGCTAGATGCAGGGTGCGAACGGACGAGTCCTCGTCGAGACCGGTCTCGGCTATTTCCACCAAGGCGTCGAGATGCGGCGCCGCCTTGTGGGCGAGCTCGTCACCGATGGTCGTGGGGGTCACCCCGCGCGCCTGGCGCAGAAACAGAGGCCGCCCCAACTGGCGCTCCAGCGTGCGTATCTGTGAGGTGACGGCCGGCTGGGACAGGCCGAGCAGCGCGGCGGCACGAGTGAAGGAACCGGCCCGGTGCACCGTCACAAAAGTGCGCAGCAAGGCCAAGTCCATGCTGCCCCTCCCCTTTCAGCACCCCCGCGCGAGCCCTAACTATAAATAAGTCGATAGGTCTCTGTCGCTACTGTGATTGGACACTGACACAGAGTCAACTAGCCTTGTTCGCGCGGTTCTTTGCGCGCGGAACCGGGACGGTCCGAGCCACGAGGGGGGAGGCTCGGACCGTCCGTAATACGTAGCTGGGGGTACTGATCCCGGAGCCACGACCACTTCACTCCGCGGATACGTCGAGGGCCCGCAGCACGTCCGCCACCAGGTCCTCGGGGTCCTCGGCGCCGGCGGAGAAGCGGATGAAGCCTTCCGGCACCGAGTCCCCACCCCACCGGCCGCGCCGCTCGGCCGTGGACCGTACCCCGCCGAAACTGGTGGCGTCGTCCACCAGACGCAGCGCGTCGAGAAAACGCTCGGCACGCGCGCGTGTGGGCAGCGTGAAGGAGACAACGCATCCGAAGCGACGCATCTGCTGCGAGGCGATCTTGTACGAGGGATCGTCGGGCAGTCCCGGGTAGCGCAGCCCGGTCACCTCGGGCCGCTCCCGCAGGGCCTCGGCGATCGTCCTCGCGGTGGCGGTCTGCCGGTCGGCCCTCAGCTGGAGCGTGGCGAGCGAGCGGTGGGCGAGCCAGGCCTCCATCGGGCCGGGGATGGCGCCGACGACCTTGCGCCAACGTCGTACGGGAGCCATCAGAGCGGCGTCCCGCCCGGTGACGTACCCCAGGAGGATGTCGCCGTGTCCGGTGAGCATCTTGGTACCGCTGGCCACGGAGAAGTCGGCACCCAGCTCCAGCGGTCGCTGTCCGAGCGGGGTGGCCAGCGTGTTGTCCACGGCGACGAGCGTGCCCTGCGCGTGTGCGGCGGCGACGAGGCGTCGCAGGTCGCAGACGTCGAGACCCGGGTTGGACGGCGTCTCGATCCACAACAGCTTCGCGCCGTCGAGAACCTCCAGCTGGGCATCGCCGGCGGTGGGGGCGGTGCGCACTTCGATGCCGTACGCGGTCAGCTGCTCGCGCACCAGCGGCAGCACCTGATAGCCGTCGTCGGGCAGGACGACGATGTCGCCGGCCCGCAACTGCGAGAAGAGCACCGCGGAGATGGCGGCCATGCCGGAGGGGAAGGAGAGCGTTTCGACCGAGTCCTGCCCGGGTGCCTCCAGCTCGCCGATGGCGCGCTCCAGGAGCGTCCAGGTCGGGTTCTCGTCGCGGCCGTAGGTGTACGGACCGGTGGGCTCACCGGGCAGATGGAAGTGCGCGGCGAAGACCGGGCCGGGAAGAGTCGGCTCGTACTTGACGGGCTCGGGCAGCCCGGCACGCACCGCCCGTGTGCCGTCGCCCGGCACCGTCGCCCGCGTGCCCTCACTCTCTCCCGCGGGGCCCGTGCCCGCACCGCTCGCCGTGACGAAATCCCCTGACGTCATGCCGCTCTTCCTCCCACTTGCTCTCGTACCGCGGCGAGCAGACCGGGGCTCGCCGCCTCCACCATCTCAAGACATTCCTCGAAGCCGTCCATATGTCCGTAATACGGATCGGGGACGTCCAGGGCGTCGCCCGCGGCCGGGTCGTACGAGCGCAACAGCCGGACCTTCCCCGCGTCCTCGGCACTGGTCGCGAGGCGACGCAGGGCCTTGAGGTGTCCGGTGTCGAGGGCGATGACGAGATCGAGACGGGAGAACCACGCGGCCTGGAACCGCCGGGCCGCGTGGTGGCTTTCGTAGCCGCCCGCTTCCAGCACGGCGACGGTGCGCTCGTCGGCGCCGTCGCCCTCGTGCCAGCCGTCCGTGCCCGCGCTGTCGACCTCGACCAGTTCGCCGAGTCCGGCCTCCGCCACCTGGGCACGGAACACGGACTCGGCCATCGGCGAGCGGCAGATGTTGCCGGTGCAGACGAAGCAGACGCGGTAGGTCATGGGACTCTCTCAGTCGTTGTCGGGCAGGACGACATTGAGCGCCCAGGAGACGACGGAGATGATCAGGCCCCCCAGGACGGCGGTCCAGAAGCCCTCCACGTGGAAGCTCAGGTCGAGTTTGTCGGCGAGCCACGAGGTGAGCAGCAGCATCAAGGCGTTCACCAAAAGGGTGACCAGGCCGAGCGTGAGGATGAAGAGCGGGAAGGTCAGTACCTTCACGACCGGCTTGACCAGGACGTTCACCAGTCCGAAGACCAGTGCGACGAGGAGGAGCGTGCCTATCTTCTTGCCCGTGCTGTCGCCCGTCAGGGTGATCTTGTCGAGCAGCCAGACGGCGACGGCCAGGGCCCCCGCGTTGGCGAGTGTCTTGACTACGAAATTCTTCATGTGTCTGATCGTGGCAGAGAGATCGACTGGCAAGAAGGGGCTGTGGACACAGCCTGTGGTGCACAAGAGCGGACGAGGGCGATGAAGGCATTCCGGCTGGACGAACTGGAGGCGGAACGCGCCGCCAACGACGGCGCCTACCTGCAGTTTCTGCGTGAGCGGAACATGTCGGTCGGGCTGTACGCGCTCGACGCGGGCGGCCTCGACCCGCAGAAGCCGCACGCCCAGGACGAGGTGTACTTCGTGGTGAGCGGGCGTGCGTCGATCACGGTCGGCCTGGAGACCACTCAGGTGGCACGGGGCAGCGTCGTCTACGTACCCGCAGGGGTCGCCCACAAGTTCCACCACATCACGGAGGATCTGCGGGTCCTGGTGGTGTTCTCTCCGCCCGAGAGCTGACCCGCGTCTCAGGGTTCCCTAGGGGGACGGTCAGGGGAGGACAAGGGATGCGAGGCCACCGCACTGTCCCTCTCCGGCCTAGCATCGGATGCGAGACATCAGAGAACCCGGAATCAGTGTCCCGGTGTCGGGGCCACGGGCGAGGAGAGGTAAGGACAGGGCGATGCGAGAGATCTTCAACGGTATGCCGTGGTGGGTGAAGTGGGTCGCGGTGCCGGTCATCGCCCTGGTGGTGTTCGGCACTCTGATAGCGAGCGTCGTCGGCTTCCTCATCGGCCTGCTCTTCAAGCTGCTCATCTTCGTCGCGCTGGTCGGCGGGCTGATCTACATCGTGCGGAAGTTCATGTCGAGTTCCTCCTCGCGCAGCGACTGGTGAGGCGCGAGAGGGTGAGCGACAGGTAACGGCGAAGGGGGAAAGGGAACCCAAGGTTCCCTCGGCCGGGGGAAGTTTTCCGGCGAGGCCGTATGCGAGCGGTGACTGGCGGTTAGAGTCCGGAACTCGACGCGGGGTCGACCCCGCGGGCAGCGCACAGCCCCCTCCCGTGTTTCCCCGCACGGGCGGTCCTCCTCGCGCTTCGGAGTGCTCCTTGGCCACGGTTGACACCGCACCCGCACCATCAGTCGCTCCACCCTTCCGGAGATCGGGCACGCCCGCGGCGGCACGCGTTCCACCGGTCCAGCCGCGCACCTCGCCGGGGGAGCCGTCCCTTCCACGCACCTCGCCGGCTCCACTCAGGGAGCCGACGCCCCCGCGTACTCCGACGGCGGAGGCGCCCACTCGGCGCACCTCGCCGGCGGATGGGCACACCAGGCCGTCGGTCGCCCGCGGTTCGGCCTCCCCGGTCGCGGGGAGGGCACGGCTAGCCCGCACCCCTCCCGCGGAGCCCGAGGCCGCCCCTCTGGGCTCTCACCCCACCACTCTGATCGGCTCGGTCCAGCGGGCGATGCGTCTGCTGGAGGCCGTCGCCTCGCGTGAGCAGGGCGCGCCCGCCAAGCAGCTCGCCCGGGAGGCGGGACTCGCGTTGCCGACCGCCTATCACCTGCTGCGCACCCTGGTTCACGAGGGCTATCTGCGCCGGGACAGAGGGCTGTTCTTCCTCGGAGAGGCCGCCGAGCGGCTGAGCAGCAGCGGCGCCCAGCAGAAACGTCGCAGCACGGTGAGGGACACACTCGTGCACTGGCGCGATGCGCTGGGAGCACCCGTGTACTACGCGGTCTACCGTGACGGCGAGATCGAGGTCATGTGTGTCGCCGACACCCCGGCGAACCCCGCGGCCGAGGAGTGGGCCGACTTCCGTGAGACCGGGCACGCCCACGCGATCGGCCAGTGTCTGCTGGCTCAGCTGGACGACGAGTCCCGGCGCGACCACCTCGACCGCTACCCGGTGCAGCCGATCACTCCGTACACGGTACGTGACAAGGACCGTCTGCTGCGGCGCCTGGAACGGGCGGGGCGGATGGAACCGGTGACCGAGCGGCAGGAGTACGCGCTGGGCACGGTCTGTGCCGCGATCCCGATCACCGCGGGCAGTTCGGCAGCGGCCGTGGCGCTCTCCCTCCCTTCCCACCAGGCCGACCGACTGCTGCCCGCGGCACGGAAGTTGCAGAGTGAAGTCGGCAGGCTGCTAGGAACACTCGCCATCTCTATCAGTATCTGAAAACTCACTCCTTGTAATGCGGCATGCACGTTGAGCAAGATTTCCAGCAGCGTCAGGGGGATGATTCCTGGCCAGTCGATGGCAAACGACGGGGTAGGCGATGCGCGAGTCGGTGCAGGCAGAGGTCATGATGAGCTTCCTCGTGTCCGAGGAGCTGTCCTTCCGCATTCCGGTCGAGCTGCGATACGAGACCGGTGATCCGTATGCCGTGCGCCTGACCTTCCACTTGCCCGGCGACGCACCTGTGACCTGGGTGTTCGGGCGGGAGCTGCTGATCGACGGAGTCGGCAGGCCGTGCGGTGACGGCGATGTGCACATCGCTCCGGCCGACCCGGAGGCCTTCGGCGAGGTGCTGATCCGGCTTCAGGTCGGTGGCGATCACGCGCTGTTCCGGTCCGGGGCCGCGCCGCTCGTCGCGTTTCTCGACCGGACGGACAAGTTGGTGCCGCTCGGGCAGGAGCGCTCCCTCGCGGGTTTCGACACATCCCTCGACGAAGCGCTCGACCGCATCCTCGCGGAGGAGCAGAGCGCGGGCTGAAGCCCCGGCAGCCCAGAGCGGAGTAACGCTTCCTCACAAGGGGCGTCGTTGCAGGATGGTTTCAGCTCTTTCGGCGGGTGGCTCAGTGCTTGCGCCGGCGTCCCTTCCCGCTCCGTGCCGGCGTCCTGGCAGCCGCGGGCTCCACGGGGAGGGGTTCGGCCCCGTCACGGTCCGCGGCGACCACCAGGGCGGCCAGCGCGGTCGTCACCGGCACCGCGGCGACCAGACCGATCGATCCGACCAGGGTGCGCACGATCTCCTCGGCGACCAGTTCGCTGTTGGC
Organism: Streptomyces rhizosphaerihabitans; assembly: GCF_025399795.1. GTDB lineage: Bacteria > Actinomycetota > Actinomycetes > Streptomycetales > Streptomycetaceae > Streptomyces > Streptomyces rhizosphaerihabitans. The sequence goes on from NZ_JAODTZ010000008.1 coordinate 111,568, forward strand.
AACGGTGCCCACGCTGCTCTGCGCGATCGAGAAGAGCAGCAGCAGCGGCAGCGCGGCGCCCGCGTAGGCCAGGACGAGCGTGTTGACGACCGACGCGATGTGGTCGCGGCCGATACGGATGCCCGCGCGGTACAGGCCACGCCAGCCCATCGTGGGATTGGCCTCGTGCAGTTCCCAGACCGCGGACGTCTGCGTCACCGTCACGTCGTCGAGGACGCCGAGCGAGCCGATGATGACTCCGGCCAGCAGCAGACCGCTCATGTCGATGGACGGGTACAGACCGTGGATCAGGCCGGTGCTGTCGTCGGTGTTGCCGGTCAGTACGGCCCAGTCGATGAAGACCGAGCCGAGGAGGCCGATCAGCACCAGTGAGAGCAGGGTGCCGACCACCGCCACGGATGTCCGGGCCGACAGGCCATGGCACATGTAGAGCGCGATCAGCATGATCGCGCTGGACCCGACAACGGCCACGAGCAGCGGGTTCGAGCCCTGCAGGATCGCGGGCAGGATGAAGAAGTTCAGGATCATGAAACTGATGGCCAGGGCGACCAGCGCCATGACGCCGCGCATCCGGCCGATCACCACGACGACCACGGCGAAGATCAGGGCCAGCAGTGCCAGGGGCAGCTTCCGGTTCGCGTCCGTGACCGAGTACTGGAGGTCCTTGGGGGCGGAGGGCTCGTACGCGACGACGACCTTCTCGCTCCGGTGCAACTGCCGTGACTGATCCGGCTGAACGATCTCGATGAACGTACGGCCCTTGTCCTTACCGGTGTCGATCCGGACCGTCGCCTTCTTGCATTCACCCGCCGCCTGCTGCTGGGCGGAGGAGCCCTCGGCGGTGGAGGTGTCGCCTGTCGGGGTCTCCGCCGAGGCGTTCACGGACTTGCAGTCCACCTGGTCGATCCTGGTGACCGTCGCCTGCTGGGTCTGCCGGTCGAATCCGACACCGGTGCGCTGGTGGGAAGGCGCGCCGCCGGGCCACAGCACCACGAGACCCACCGCGACCGCGGCCGCGAAGGGGATGAGTACCGCGGCGATGACCTTGCGCAGATGCTTGGAGACCGGCGCGGCGGGACCGTGGCTGTGCGAGTGCCCGTGTCCGACGCTCGGACCCTCGCCGGGTCCACCGGCGGGATCCGGCCCGTGTCCGCCGCCGGGACGGTGGTGATCACTGCCCGGTCCGGGACCGGCACCGCCACCCGGCCCATGGCCGTGTCCGTTGCCGGAGCCATGCCCGTGGCCGTCGTCGGAGCCCGGGCGGCGCGGCGGCTCGGGCGGCGGGAACGGGTGCTGCTGGGTGGTTGTCACCGCCCGATCATCGCAAGAACGGCAAGGGCCCTCTGTTCACCGCGCCAAATATGACGCTAGCGTGGAGGCACCTTTGCACACGCGGGAGCTCGGAGCACCGGGCTGAGAGGGCGCTGACCTCCGTCTTCGCGATGTTTCACATGAAACGTCGACGAACGGAAGCCGCTGCGTCGACCGCTGAACCTGTTACCGGGTAATGCCGGCGTAGGGAGTAGGTCTCATGACCAACAAGGACGTACGCACGCCTGCCTCCAGCCAGACGGACGGGGCTTCGTCGCCGTCCCCCAACGGCGAGGCCGGGAAGTCCATCGGCTGGCACAAGGCGTACGTCGGGGGTACGCGTCCCGATCTGCGGGTGCCGGTTCGCCAGGTGCACCTCACCAACGGTCAGTCCGTGACGCTGTACGACACCTCCGGCCCGTACACCGATCCGACCATCGACACCGAGGTGCGCAGGGGGCTGGCCCCGCTGCGCGAGAGCTGGATCATCGCCCGCGGAGACACCGAGGAGTACGCGGGCCGTCCCGTCCGCCCCGAGGACGACGGGATCAAGCACACATCCCCGCGCGGGGGGTTGCGCAACCTCGACGCTGTCTTTCCCGGGCGGCCGCGCCAGCCGCGCCGGGGGCGCGCCGGGCAGGCGGTCACCCAGCTCGCGTACGCGCGACGCGGCGAGATCACACCCGAGATGGAGTTCGTGGCGATCCGAGAGAACGTCGACCCCGAGGTCGTACGGGAGGAGATCGCCGCAGGCCGGGCGGTGCTGCCCGTGAACGTCAACCACCCGGAGATCGAGCCGATGATCATCGGCAAGCGGTTCCTGGTGAAGGTCAACGCCAACATCGGCAATTCCGCGGTCACTTCCTCCATCGAGGAGGAGGTCGAGAAGATGACCTGGGCGACCCGCTGGGGCGCCGACACGGTCATGGACCTGTCGACCGGACGCAACATCCACACCACGCGCGAATGGGTGCTGCGCAACTCCCCCGTCCCCATCGGCACGGTGCCGCTCTATCAGGCGCTGGAGAAGGTCGACGGCCGTGCCGAGGAGCTGACCTGGGAGATCTACAAGGACACGGTCATCGAGCAGGCCGAGCAGGGCGTGGACTACATGACGGTCCACGCGGGCGTCCGCCTGGCCTACGTGCCGCTCACCGCGAACCGCAAGACGGGCATCGTCTCGCGTGGCGGCTCGATCATGGCGGCCTGGTGCCTCGCGCACCACAAGGAGTCGTTCCTGTACGAGAACTTCGAGGAGCTCTGCGAGATCCTCGCCGCGTACGACGTCACCTACTCGCTCGGCGACGGTCTGCGGCCCGGCTCCATCGCGGACGCCAACGACGCTGCACAATTCGCGGAGTTGAGGACGCTCGGGGAACTCAACACGATCGCGAAGCGTTTTCAAGTACAGACGATGATCGAAGGCCCGGGACATGTCCCGATGCACAAGATCAAGGAGAACATCGACCTTCAGCAGGAGATCTGTGATGAAGCTCCGTTCTATACGCTCGGCCCGCTGACGACGGACGTCGCGCCGGCGTACGACCACATCACTTCCGGCATCGGTGCCGCGATGATCGCCTGGTGGGGCACGGCCATGCTCTGCTACGTCACGCCCAAGGAACACTTGGGCCTGCCCGATCGTGACGACGTCAAGACCGGCGTCATCACCTACAAGATCGCAGCCCACGCAGCCGACCTCGCCAAGGGGCACCCGGGTGCACAGGACTGGGATGACGCCCTCTCCGACGCCCGCTTCGAGTTCCGGTGGGAGGACCAGTTCAACCTGGCTCTCGATCCGGACACAGCACGGGAGTTCCACGACCAGACGCTGCCGGCCGAACCCGCCAAGACGGCCCACTTCTGCTCCATGTGCGGGCCGAAGTTCTGCTCGATGAAGATCAGCCAGAGCATCAACGAGCGGTTCGGCGGTGACGTGTCCGACGGCGCCTCCGCCGAGGAGATCTCCGAAGGCATGCTTCAGAAGTCCCGGGAGTTCGCCGAGGCGGGCAACCGCGTGTACCTGCCCCTGGCCGACTGAGCCGCTCCACAGGGCTGCGGTCCGGGGCGGGCCCCCGGACCGCAGCCCTCGGCCCGGTCATGCCGCGACGTCCTGCGGGTACCAACGCAGTTCCACCGTGTTGCCGTCGGGGTCCTGGACGTAGACGGAGGTGGCGGTGCCCCGCGCGCCGAAGCGTTCCACAGGACCCTGAAGCACGGTGAAGGAGCCGGAAGCGATGACCTCGTCCCAGTCCAGCGGTTCCACGGTGAGACAGATGTGGTCGACGTTGGACCCCCCGCGGGCATGGGCGACCAGGTCGATGATGGTTTCCGCGGTGACCCTCACCGAGGGGAACGGGGCCTGGCCGCCCCGCCACTCGGCGACGCGTACGGGTGCCAGGCCGAGCAGTCCGGTGTAGAAGCCCAGGGACCGTTCGACGTCCTCGACGTTGAGGACCAGATGGTCGAAGGCCTTCACGCGCACGGTGGTCACTTCGTCTCCAGGGCGACGGCGTGGCGAAGCCACTCGCTGAACAGGACGGGGTCGACGTCCTCGGCACCGCCGAGTTTCACGGAGGCCATGTGGCGGGCTCCGGCTACCAGTCGGCCCGATGGATCGGCCACTTCCTGGCCGCGCCAGAGGCCGAAGGCGACGTAGGACTTGTAGGCCTTGAGCAGGCAGACCGGGGTCTGACCCGGCTTGTCTCCGAGGCTCCAGGTGGGATGGCCGTGCCAGAGCGCACCGGAGTCGTCGGGTAGGGCCGAGTCGATGACAGGCCTGATCCTCTCGCCGATGTCGCGCAGTGGGCCTTCGAGGTCGTTCAGGTAGGCGGTGATGTCCGAGGAGTTCATGTGGGTCCCGTTCAGGAGGGGTGCGGTGGGTGGGTTGAACCGAGCACCGACGTGCTGCGTGCCTGTGCGCGACTGCGTTGGGCCTGTCTGTCTGCCCGTCTGCCCGTCTGCGTTGCCGGTTCGGGCGTGTCGGCGTCCGTGCGCTCGGGTGTCCGGGGGACTCACCGGGTTGTCTCCGGCGACCGGGCGGACGCCTTCTACGATCCGCCGTATGGCAGGCACCATCAAGGCGTGATCGCCGTACAACCGTTGAGCCAGATTTAACGCCGGGGGTTTCATGCTGGAGCGACTGGAGATCGAGACCTTCCTGGCGCTGGCCGAGGAACTGCACTTCGGCCGGACCGCCGAGCGGCTGCTGATCACGACCGGGCGTGTCAGTCAGGTGATCAAGAAGCTGGAACGCAGAGTCGGCGGCTCGCTGTTCGAACGCAACAGCCGTTCCGTCGCGCTCACCCCGATCGGCCGGCAGCTGGCGGACGACCTGAGGCCCTTGGTCGCCGGGTTGGAGGCGGCGCTGCGAAGGGCGGCCGACGCCAGTCGTGGGGTCACCGGGGAACTGCGGGTCGCCTTCCTCGGCGAGTGGACTGCCCCCGCACTGCTCAGGGCGGTCGGCCTGTTCGGCGAGCGGCACCCCGACTGCCGGGTCGACGTGCGGGAGGTTCAACTGTCCAACTCCCGGGCTAGTCTGCTGGACGGTTCGATCGACGTCCTGCTCGCCTCGTTCCCCTTCGACGGAATGGCCTGCGGGCCCGCGCTGCTGCGAGAGAGACGGGTGCTGGCCGTGGCGGCCGGTCATCCACTGGCCGGCGAGGAGCGGGTGTCCGTCGAGGTACTCGCGGAACACCCTGTGGTGCAGTACCCACAGGTGACCTCGGCGGGGTTCAAGCGGGACCGCACCCCGGACCGCACCCCCTCGGGCAGGTCCGTTCCGAAGGGCCCGGTCGGCGGGTCGTTCTCCGAAATGCTGACCCTGGTCGCGATGGGCCGGGGCGTCCTCCCGGTCGGAGAGCACTCGCGGCAGTACTACCCCCGGCCCGATGTCGCCTACGTGCCCCTTCACGACGCGCAGCCGATCGAACGGGGACTGGTGTGGATGGAGGGCAACACCACCGAGCGGCTTCGGGAGTTCGTACGAGCGGCGACGGACGCGGCCGGATCTCCCTGAGGCGGTGCCTGATGCCCCGTGCCCCGTGCCCCGTGTCCGGTGCTCGGTGCTCGGTGCCGCTTGCCGGGTACGCCGTCTTCGGAGCGTGCGGCGCGCGGCGTAGGACTCGGCGCCGCCCGGTGTGCGCGTAGGCGTATCGGTCGGTTCCGGTGGTGGGTTCTCTAGGCAGACTGGGCTCATGACACCGACATCGATGAGCAAGGGCGCCAACCTTCCCGTTGCCGCGCAGGAGGTGCAGATCGTCCTCGGCTGGTCCGGAGGCTCCGGTACGCCGGACGCCGACGCCTCGGCTCTGCTGCTCCGTGCGGACGGGCGGGTGCGGGACGACGGTGACTTCGTCTTCTACAACCAGCCGAGGCACGCCTCCGGTGCCGTTCGTCACCTGGGGAAGCGGAGGGAAGGCGACGGGACGACGGACACCGTCGGGGTGGACCTGCGTGCCCTGGAGCCGGAGATCCAGCGGGTCGTCCTGGGCGCCTCCGCCGACGGGGGCACCTTCGGCCAGCTGTCGGGTCTGCGGCTGAGACTGCTCGACGCAGCGACCGGGCGGGAGCTGGCGCTCTTCGAGATGGAGGCGACGACGGAGACGGCGTTCATCGGGGGTGAGCTGTATCTGCGGGGCGGTCAGTGGAAGTTCCGCGCGGTGGGCCAGGGGTATGCCTCCGGACTCGCGGGCCTGGCCACCGATTTCGGGATCAGCGTGGACGAGGAGCCGAGCGCTTCCGGCGGCAGAGGCTCCAAGGACGCGGGCTCCGGAGTCGCGGGCTCCGGAGATGGCTCGTCCGGGGCGGCGGCAGCCGGTACAACCCCGCCTGCCGTTCCGCCCCGGCCCGCGGCGATGCCCCCTTCCACACCGATGCCCCCGCCGGTACCGGCACCTTCGACCGGACCGACGCCCCCGCCGACCCTCGCCCCGCCAACCCTCGCCCCGCCAACCTTCACCCCTCCGACCGCGCCCGTCCCGACGGCTCCCTCGGCACCTCCGGCCCCTGTCGTCGGCTCGGCTCCTCGTCTCATCAAGGGCGAGGACCGGTTGCCCGTGGACATGCGCAAGCGGCTCTCCCTGCGCAAGGAGCAGGTTGCGGTCAGTCTGCGCAAGCACGGGGCGGTGGGTGTCACGGCCCGCGTCGTCATCGTTCTGGACGCCTCCGGGTCGATGGCGTTCTTGTATTCGAAGGGTGTCGTGGCCGATGTGGTGGAGCGCATGGCCGCGGTGGCCGCGCAGTTGGACGACGACGGGGAGATGCAGGCGTGGACCTTCGCGTCGAACCCGGCCCGGCTGCCCGACCTTGTCCTGGGGGACCTGCCGGAGTGGCTGGAGCGCCATGTCCGGGTCGGTGAACTGACCTTGTTCCGGCGGAGCAAGAAGCCGCGCAAGGGGCTGTTGCCGGGGCAGGTGGACATGCGGGCGGTCGGGATCCAGAACGAGGAGCAGAAGGTGATCGCCGAGGTCCGGACGTATGTCCGCGAGCATCCGGCCGTCGATCCCACGCTGGTGCTCTTCTTCTCCGACGGTGGCGTCCACCGCAACAAAGAGATCGAGAAGGAGCTGCTGGAGGCGGTGGACGAGCCGATCTTCTGGCAGTTCGTAGGACTGGGGCGCTCCAATTACGGCGTTCTGGAGCGGTTCGACACGCTGCCGGGCCGACGCGTCGACAACGTGGGCTTCTTCGCGGTCGACGACATCAGCGACGTACCGGATCCGGAGCTCTACGACCGGCTGCTGTCCGAGTTCCCGTCGTGGACGAGGGAGGCGCGGCGGCTGGGCATCATCTGAGTCGGCCCGAAGGCAGCGGACGACCCCCTGGGACCGCCCCACCACGGCCGGAGGCGCGCACCCGCGGCAAGCCGTACTGGCTCGCACCCACCACGGCCGGAGGCTCGCGTCCGTGACGCCGTACTGGCTCGCGCCAGCCGTACAGGCCCCGCACCCGTGACGGCCATACGGCCCGCGCGCCCGCGCGGGCCCCACTCCTCCCTCGAGCCCGGTCGTCGGCCGTCCGGGTCACTCGGGCTGGTGTTCCGGCCCCCCGAAGTCCGGGCTGCTGAAGTCCGGGCTGGAGAAGCTCGGGCGCGGGCCGGCTGCGGGTCCGCCGTCGGGGCTGCTGAATCCCGGCCGGTCGTAGCCGAGGTGGGGGATCCGGCTCGGAGCCGGTGCCGGGCGGCCCAGCGCCACCGAGCCCGGGTCCGCGAGAGCCTCCCGCAGGAACGGCAGGATGCCGCGCTCCAGCAGGGCGTCGCGCCAGGCTTCCCTGGCCCGGGCGACCTGCTCGGTCAGCTCGCCGCCGGTTCCGGCCCGCAGCGAGGACGAGCTGTTGCGCAGCGCGGTCAGCAGCAGTCCGGCCGCGGCGACCAGAATCGCGGCCGCCGTGACCGCGCCGAAGACCCATCCGGTGGTCAGGAGGGTCCTGGCGATGGCCGGCGCGGGATCGAGCATCTTCAGGACGTACCCCACGAGCAGGAAGATCACTGCGGCTGTCCCGGCGAGGACGGGGGCGAGCACCGCGACGACGGCGACCGCGCCGGCACCCGCCGTCTCGGTGACCTCCCCCACGGTGGCGGCGAGCCCCATCGCGGTCGTGCCCGGCTCCGGGGAGCCGACTTCCTCGTTCACGACCGGGGTGGACCGCACCGGGCGGCGCAGTTCCTCGCGGACCTTCACATAGTGTGTGTACTCGTCCGAGGCGGCCGTTGTGATGAGAGCCGTGGCGTTGAGCGCCATGGTGCGCAGTTGTTCGAGGTTGAGCCGCTGGCCGGCAGCGGCGAGTTCCGGGCGGTGTGGTGCGGAGCGCAGCGCCTCATCGAGGATCCGCTCGTATTCCTGGCGGTCCTCGCTCAGCAGGTGCTGCGGAACGCTGTTCATCTGCATCCCCCGATGCTCCGTAGGGCTGATGGCTCGCACGCTGACGAGCCGTTGGGCAGAAACGGAGGGGAGCCTGCTACGGATAAGCCGATGGTAGAGCGGTGACGGCACGCCGTGACAGGGGGTTTCCGGAAATTGGCCCCCGGCCGGAGTGATCCGTCCGGGAGACGCCTGCCCGGTGAACGCTCAGATATCCAGCGGAAGTTGTTGGACCAGCAGCTTTCCGGCCATGGTCACTCCGCCGTCCATCGCGATGGCCAGCCCGTCCGCGTAGAGGTGTGGCCCTTCGATCACGGGGCCCGCGCCGGCGTCGCCGTCCTCCGGGCCGACCTCTCCCAGAAGGTACGGAATGGGGCTGTGACCGTGGACGATGCGCGTGCCGCCGTATGCGTCGAGCAGTTCCCGGACGGCCTCGGCGCCGTCGTCCCGGAAGGCGAAGCGCCGGGTGAACTTGCGGAAGAGGTCCCAGCACTCGTCCGCGTCGTTGCGGGTGAGGGTTTCGCGGACGGTGTCGTTGACCGCTTCGATGGAGTCGCCGTAGTCGAGGTAGGCGGTGGTGTCGGAGTGCACCAGGAGGTGCCCGTCGACCTGTTCCATGGCGTCGAGGCGGGCCATCCACTGCAGGTGGTGGTCCTGGAGGCGGTCCATGTCCGTCTTCTGGCCGCCGTTGAGCAGCCAGGCGGCCTGGAAGGTGGCGGTACCCGCGCCGGAGCTGACGGGGGTGTCGCCGAACCGCTTGGCGCCGAGCAGCAGCAGCTCGTGGTTGCCCATGAGTGCCTTGCAGTAGCCGCCGGCCGCGGCCGCCTCGGCGGACAGCCGCATCACGAGGTCGATCACGCCGATGCCGTCCGGGCCGCGGTCGGTGAAGTCACCGAGGAACCAAAGGCGCGAGGTCCCGGCCGACCAGTTGCCCGCGGCGTCGACGAGGCCCTTTTCCTGGAGCGCGGCGACGAGCTGGTCGAGGTATCCGTGCACATCCCCGACGACGTACAGCGGGCCGGGGCCCGCGCCGGGTGCCGGGGCGGGTGTGCCGGCGGGGTCGACGGCGACCTGGAGGGTGTCACCCCGATTGATGACCGGCAGATCGCGTTGTGTGGGTGTGTACCCCTCGGAGAACTCTCCCGGAAACTCCGCGGGAGACTCCCCGGACGCGTACGGGGAGTCTCCCGACGCGTACCGCGCAGTCTCCCCGACGGGTCCGGCGCCCTCGCCCTGAGGCGTGTTCTGCGCATACGGACCGGTCTCGTGGACGTACCCGGGTACCCGGAAGTCGCGCAACGTCGCCGTCCGCATCACCTCGGGTCCCTGACCGGCCCCCTGAGTCATCGACCCCTCCACCACGATCGCGCCGCATCTGCACCGGTTCGGACTGCCTGGTCGCAGCGGCCCGCGGTGTCGTCCGCCCATCATAGGAATGCGGATCGCGCCATGTGATGACCCAGGGGTGGTGAATCGGAACAGGAGCCCAGTTCACCGCGGTTTTCGCCCGAATTGGGCGGGGCTAGCCCCGCCCTCGTCGTATCGGGCGTCAGCCCTGCTCGGGTGATCGGGGCGGACTGACGGTCGTACGAGGCGGACGGCGCTGCGACGAGGTCCGCACGATCAGCTCCGTCGGTATCACCTGCTCGACCGGTTGGTCCGATTCGACCCCCTCGATGGCGTCGATCAGCAGCTGGACGACGGCTGTGCCGATTCTGCGCGGTTTGAGGGAGAGGGTCGTGACGGGCGGCTCGGTGCTGGCGTAGACCGTCGACTCACTGCAGCAGACCAGCAGCAGGTCGTCGGGTACGCGCAGACCGTAGCGGCGGGCCGCGGCCAGCAGGTCGGTGCCGTTCGGGTCGAAGAGGCCGTAGACGGCGTCCGGGCGGTCGGGCCGGGCGAGGAGACGATCGGCGGCGACGGCTCCCGCGCACGGATCGTGCGCCGGATAGGCCTCGTACACGGGATCCTGGCCCACACGCTCGCACCAGCGCAGGTAAGCGGTGGTGGAGAGGTGGGTGTACGTGTCCGTGGTGGTGCCGGTGAGGAGGCCGATGCGGCGGGCACCGGCGGCGGCCAAGTGGTCGAGGATGCCGAGGACCGCGGCCTCGTGGTCGTTGTCCACCCAGGCGGTGACCGGGAGCGATCCCGCGGGCCGGCCGTCGGAGACGACCGGCAGCCCCTGGCGGACCAGCTCGCTGACGACCGGATCGTGGTCGGACGGGTCGATGACCACGGTTCCGTCCAGGGCGACGTTCGACCACACGTCGTGGCGGGAGGTCGCGGGGAGGATGACCAGGGCGTATCCCCGGGCCAGCGCGGCCGAGGTGGCGGCTCTGGCCATCTCCGCGAAGTATGCGAACTCGGTAAAGGTGAAAGGTTCATCCCCGTATGTGGTGACGGTCAGGCCGATCAGGCCCGACTTGCCGGTACGGAGGGTTCGGGCCGCGGCCGACGGGCGATAGCCCAGCCGGTCGGCGACTTCGCGGACATGGCGTCGGGTGGCGTCCGGGAGCCGGCCCTTGCCGTTGAGGGCATCGGACACAGTTGTGATGGAGACCCCTGCGGCCGCGGCCACGTCTCTGATGCCTGCCCGGCCCGGCCGACCGCCTCGGCGGGAGGTCTCCGCCCGGCTCACCTGGTGCTTCCCTGCTGCTGTCATGGCGAGCCGATAGTAGGGCTCCTGCGGTGGGGTAGTGCGGACGCATATGCACGCGTTGACAGGCACGTTTCTGCATGGTCCAAATGGACTAACTTCCTTTGAAGTAAAGGTAGTTGGGCGATCCCATGCCAGTACGTGACTTGTCGGCGCGCATGGGCCTGCCAAGTGGGCCATGTTTCGAAGAGGTCTCAACTCACCTGTACGAGGGATGCGCGCCACGGCGTGAGCCACCGGCGCATGCGGGGGCTGTCGACGCGCCCCCTTTTCGTACGACTTCGTACGAGGAAGGCTGCCGGGTGGTGCGACGCCGATGGCCGAGTCCGGCGTACGCGGATGATCACCCCGCCGGACACGAGGTGGTGTCCGGTTGTCCACAGGCCATTCGCAGCGGCGCCGAATCCTCATAAGGTGAGAAGCATTGGTAGCCGGTGGTGGTCATGAGCCGCTGGTGGTCGCGAGGAGGACTGCGGTGAGCGAGACGAACCCCAAGCTGCGTGCGGAGCTGGCGGGTATCCCCACCTACAAGCCCGGCAAGCCTGCCGCGGCCGGTGCCGTGGCGTACAAGCTGTCCTCCAACGAGAACCCGTATCCGCCGCTGCCCGGTGTGATCGAGAGCGTCACGGCGGCGACCGGGTCGTTCAACCGTTACCCGGACATGGCGTGCACCGGGCTGATGAACGAGCTGGCGGACCGGTTCGGCGTCCCGGTCTCCCACCTGGCGACCGGCACCGGCTCGGTCGGTGTCGCGCAGTCGCTGCTGCAGGCCACGAGCGGTCCCGGTGACGAGGTCATCTACGCCTGGCGGTCCTTCGAGGCGTACCCGATCATCACGCAGATCAGCGGGGCGACCTCGGTGAAGGTGCCGCTGACCCCGGGCGAGGTGCACGACCTGGACGCGATGGCCGACGCCGTCACCGACCGGACCCGGCTGATTTTCCTCTGCAACCCGAACAATCCGACCGGCACCGTGGTGCGCCGGGCCGAGCTGGAGCGGTTCCTGGACCGGGTGCCGAGCGATGTGCTGGTCGTCCTGGACGAGGCGTACCGCGAGTTCATCCGTGACGTCGAGGTGCCGGACGGTGTGGCGATCTACCGTGACCGGCCCAATGTCTGTGTGCTGCGCACCTTCTCCAAGGCGTACGGGCTGGCCGGTCTCCGGGTCGGCTTCGCGATCGCTCACGAGCCGGTGGCGGCGGCGCTGCGCAAGACGGCGGTGCCGTTCGGCGTGAGCCAGCTGGCCCAGGACGCCGCGGTGGCGAGCCTGCGTGCCGAGGACGAACTGCTCGGCCGGGTCGGCTCCCTGGTCTCCGAGCGCACCCGGGTGGTCGACACCCTGCGCGGTCAGGGCTGGACGGTGCCCGAGACGCAGGCCAACTTCGTGTGGCTGCGGCTGGGGGAGCGCACCCTGGACTTCGCCGCCCACTGCGAGCAGGCCGGCGTCGTCGTGCGTCCGTTCGCCGGCGAGGGCGTTCGCGTCACCATCGGTGAGACCGAGGCGAACGACATCTTCCTGAAGGCGACCGAGGGCTTCCACAAGGAGCTGTAGCCGTCCGGCGGAACAACTGCCCACCAGGCAATGCCTGTTCAACGGGCAATGCCTGCCCAACGGGCGGCGTCTGTCCGTCAGGCTGGGTGCTCGTCAGGCTGGACTGCTCATCGGGCCCCGTCTGTCCATCAGGCCGCGCCTGCCCATCGGGCGCGGCCGCCCGTCAGGTTGCGCCTGTTCACCGGGCAACGCCTCGGCCAGCCCGGTCAGCCCGGTCAGTCCGGCCGGGCCGGCCGACAGGCCGCCTGCGAGCCGTGCGAGGGCCCCGTACGCGTTCATCGCGCACGGGGCCCTCGGTATCGCGCGGTGCGATCGGGAGGAAGGCGGGGCGGGGACAGGATTGGACCCCGGAAACCACTCGCGCACCAGGGGCCACCGTTCCCTCCCGGTCGGGGCCCATCGGTCCCGCTTAGGGACCCCCCACCCCTCATCCCTCGAACGGGCATGCGTCATAATTGCTTGTGAATGTGAACGCGTTCACAAGCGTGTCCTGTTGCTCCCGTGATGTCTGCGATAAAGCGGGCAAACTGCCGCTGTGACCACGGCGACGTAAGGAGACTGACGACGTGGAATTGGCTTTGGCGCCGGAGACTCTGGCGCGATGGCAGTTCGGCATTATCACCGTCTACCACTTCTTCTTCGTCCCCCTGACGATCTCGCTCGCGGCGCTCGTCGCCGGCCTGCAGACGGCCTGGGTGCGTACGGAGAACCAGAAGTACCTCAGGGCCACCAAGTTCTGGGGCAAGCTCTTCCTGATCAACATCGCGATGGGCGTCGTCACCGGCATCGTCCAGGAATTCCAGTTCGGCATGAACTGGTCCGCCTACTCACGCTTCGTCGGCGACATCTTCGGTGCGCCGCTCGCCTTCGAGGCCCTGATCGCCTTCTTCTTCGAGTCCACCTTCATCGGGCTGTGGATCTTCGGCTGGGACAGGCTCCCGAAGAAGCTCCACCTCGCCTGCATCTGGATGGTCTCCATCGGCACCGTACTGTCGGCGTACTTCATCCTCGCGGCCAACTCGTGGATGCAGCACCCCGTCGGCTACCGGATCAACAAAGCGAAGGGGCGCGCGGAACTCACCGACTTCTGGCACGTGCTGACCCAGAACACCGCGCTCGCCCAGGCGTTTCACACCCTCACGGCGGCCTTCCTGACCGGCGGCGCCTTCATGGTGGGCATCGCCGCGATCCACCTGGCCCGCAAGCGGCACGTCGCCATCATGAAGACCTCGCTGCGGCTCGGCCTCGTCACCGTCGTCATCGCCGGTCTGCTCACCGCGATCAGCGGTGACACCCTCGGCAAGGTCATGTTCAAGCAGCAGCCGATGAAGATGGCCGCCGCCGAGGCGCTGTGGGACGGCCAGGAATCCGCACCCTTCTCGATCTTCGCGTACGGCGACGTCAGCAAGGGCCACAACACCGTCGAGCTGTCCATCCCCGGGATACTGTCGTTCCTCGCCAACGACGACTTCAACTCGTACGTCCCCGGCATCAACGACACGAACAAGGCCGAGCAGGCGAAGTACGGTCCGGGCGACTACCGCCCCATCATCCCGGTCACCTTCTGGGCGTTCCGCTGGATGATCGGCTTCGGCATGGCGTCCTTCGTGATCGGCGTGATCGGACTCTGGCTGACCCGCAAGAAGTTCATGCTGCCGCAGCACCTGAGGGTCGGCGAGGACGAGGCGCCGCATCTGGTCCTGTTCAAGAACAAGGCACTCGGCCCGACGCTCACCAAGTGGGGCTGGCGCATCGCCATCTGGACCCTGGCGTTCCCGCTGATCGCCAACTCCTGGGGCTGGATCTTCACCGAGATGGGCCGTCAGCCGTGGGTCGTGTACGGAGTTCTGCAGACCCGGTACGGGGTCTCCCCCACCGTCTCGCAGGGCGAGGTCATCACATCGATGACCGTCTACACGGCGATCTACGCGATCCTCGCCGTCATCGAGGTCAAGCTGCTCGCGAAGTACGTCAAGGCAGGGCCCCCCGAGCTCACCGAGTCCGACCTCAACCCGCCCACCAGGATCGGCGGCGACTCCAGTGACGCCGACAAGCCGATGGCCTTCTCCTACTAGGCTCAGGGAGCTGCTGAGTCATGGAACTTCACGACGTCTGGTTCGTCCTCATCGCGGTCCTCTGGATCGGCTACTTCTTCCTGGAGGGCTTTGATTTCGGAGTCGGCATCCTCACCAAGCTGCTGGCCCGCGACCGCGCCGAGAAGCGGGTGCTGATCAACACGATCGGTCCCGTGTGGGACGGCAACGAGGTGTGGCTGCTCACGGCGGGCGGTGCGACCTTCGCGGCCTTCCCCGAGTGGTACGCCACGCTCTTCTCGGGCTTCTATCTGCCCCTGCTGATCATCCTGGTCAGTCTGATCGTGCGCGGTGTCGCCTTCGAGTACCGGGCGAAGCGGCCCGAGGAGCACTGGCAGCGCAACTGGGAGACGGCGATCTTCTGGACCTCGCTGATCCCGGCGTTCCTGTGGGGTGTGGCCTTCGGCAACATCGTGCGCGGAGTGAAGATCGACCGGAACTTCGAGTACGTGGGCAACTTCTGGGACCTGCTCAACCCGTACGCGCTCCTCGGCGGCCTGGTCACGCTGACCCTGTTCACCTTCCACGGGACGGTGTTCGTCGGACTCAAGACGGTCGGGGACATCCGGATGCGGTCACGGAAGCTGGCGCTGCAACTCGGTCTGGCAACGGCCGTGGTGGCGCTGATCTTCCTGATCTGGACCCAGATCGACAACGGTGACGGCGCCTCACTGGTCGCGATGATCGTGGCCGTCGCCGCCCTCGTCGCAGCGCTGGCAGCGGTCAACGCCGGGCGGGAAGGCTGGGCCTTCATGCTCTCGGGGCTCACCATCGTGGCCGCCGTCGCGATGCTCTTCCTGTCGCTCTTCCCGGACGTCATGCCGTCATCGCTCAACGCGGACTGGAGCCTCACGGTCACCAACGCCTCGTCGAGCCACTACACCCTGAAGATCATGACCTGGTGTGCCGTGATCGCCACGCCGATCGTCCTGCTCTACCAGAGCTGGACCTACTGGGTGTTCCGCAAGCGCATCGGCACGCAGCACATCGCCGTGGACGTGTCGCACTGAATCCGACGTAGTGGCATGTTTCACGTGAAACATGCCTGATGAGCCAGGGGTGTGTTTCACGTGAAACCAATCGATCCGCGTCTGCTGCGGTACGCCCGAGCCACCCGCCTCTTCCTTGTGGCGGTCGTGGGGCTGGGTGTCGTCGGAGCGGCGCTGGTCATCGCCCAGGCGATGCTCATCGCCGAAGTGGTGGTCGGTGCCTTCCAGTACGGTTCTTCCGTCGTCGAACTCCGCACTCCTCTGCTGCTGCTGGCGGCCGTCGCGGCCGGGCGTGCCGTGGTGGCCTGGCTCACCGAGCTCGCCGCACACCGGGCGAGCGCCGCGGTCAAGTCGGAGTTGAGGGGCCGGCTGCTGGAGCGGGCCGTGTCCCTTGGGCCCGGGTGGCTCAGCGACCAGCGGACGGGCTCACTCGTCGCCCTCGCGACGCGGGGGGTCGACGCACTGGACGACTACTTCTCGCGCTATCTGCCGCAGCTGGGGCTCGCGGTGGTTGTCCCGGCGGCCGTACTGGCGCGGATCGTCACCGAGGACTGGGTGTCTGCGGCGATCATCGTCGGCACCCTGCCGCTGATCCCCTTGTTCATGGTGCTGATCGGCTGGGCCACGCGCAGCCAGATGGACCGCCAATGGCGGATGCTGTCCCGGCTGTCCGGACACTTCCTGGACGTCGTCGCGGGACTGCCCACGCTCAAGGTGTTCGGCCGGGCCAAGGCGCAGGCCGAGTCGATCCGGAAGATTACCGGCGAGTACCGGCAGGCGGCCATGCGGACGCTCCGGATCGCCTTCCTGTCGTCCTTCGCCCTGGAACTGCTCGCCACCATCTCGGTCGCACTGGTCGCGGTGACCATCGGAATGCGGCTCGTCCGTGGCGAGATGGACCTGTACGTGGGGCTCGTCATCCTTGTGCTGGCACCCGAGGCCTATCTGCCGTTGCGGCAGGTGGGGGCTCAGTACCACGCCGCCGCAGAGGGACTCGCGGCCGCCGAAGAGATTTTCGCGGTGCTGGAGACCCCGGCGCCGAGGTCCGGTTCGCTGTGCGTGCCCGCGGGGGAGATCGGCTTCGAGGGCGTGACCGTGCGGTACCCGGGGCGCTCCGCGGACGCGGTCTCGGACGTCTCCCTCACGGTCCACCCCGGTGAGACGGTGGCCCTGGTCGGACCCAGCGGCGTGGGCAAGTCGACGCTGCTGAACGTCCTGCTCGGGTTCGTCGAGCCCACTGCGGGCCGGGTCCGGGCCGGGGGAGTCGATCTCGCCGAGGCCGACCTCGCGGAGTGGCGTTCACGGATCGCGTGGGTGCCGCAACGGCCGCATCTGTACGCCGGATCCATCGCCGAGAACGTACGGCTGGCGCGACCCGGCGCGGACGACGCGGCGCTGCGCAGGGCCCTCGTCGACGCCGGCGCGGCCGGATTCGTCGACGCGCTGCCCGCCGGGGCCGGCACCGTCCTCGGTGAGGATGGCGCCGGACTGTCGGCCGGTCAGCGTCAGCGCCTCGCACTCGCCCGGGCGTTCCTCGCGGACCGGCCCGTGCTGCTGCTCGACGAGCCGACGGCCTCGCTCGACGGGGCCACCGAGGCCGAGGTCGTCGCGGCGGTGCGGCGGCTCGCCGTGGGGCGGACCGTGCTGCTGGTCGTGCACCGGCCGGCCTTGCTGGAAGTGGCGGACCGGGTGGTGCGTCTGGAAACCGCCGCGGCCGGCGACTCGCGGTCGGTGCTCGTGGCCGGCGTCGAGGTTTCCGGCCTCCCGCAGTCGGGCCGTACGCAGTCGCCCCGGGGAGTCGAGCCGGAAGGCGCGCCCCCGGCTGACGGCGAAGGGCTCGCCCCGGCGTCCCGGAGCCGGGGTGGCGTGCTCGCCCGCGTCCGGTCCATGGCGGTTCCCCGCCGTGGACCGCTCGCGCTCGCCCTGCTCCTGGGCAGCCTCGCGCTCGGGAGCGCCGTCGGCCTGATGGCGACCTCCGGGTGGCTCATCTCGCGGGCCTCCCAGCAGCCGCCGGTGTTCTATCTGATGGTGGCCGTGACAGCCACCCGGACGTTCGGAATCGGACGGGCCGTGTTCCGGTACGCGGAACGGCTCGTGTCGCACGACGCCGTGCTGCGGATGCTGGCCGACACGCGGGTCGCCGTCTACCGCCGTCTGGAACGGCTCGCACCCGCCGGGCTGCGGACCACCCGGCGCGGCGATCTGCTGTCGCGGCTCGTCGCCGACGTGGACACTCTCCAGGACTACTGGCTGCGGTGGCTGCTGCCGGCCGGAGCCGCGCTCCTGGTGTCCGCCGCCACCGTGGGGTTCACCGCCTGGCTGCTGCCCGAAGCCGGTGGCGTTCTCGCCGTCGGCCTGCTGGCGGCCGGTCTCGGCGTTCCCCTGGTGACCGGCGCCGTGGCGCGCCGCGCCGAGCGACGGCTGGCTCCCGCACGCGGCGTGCTGGCGACCGGGGTGGCCGATCTGCTCACGGGAACCGCCGAGTTGACCGTCGCGGGCGCGCTGCCCGCCCGTACCGCGGAGACGCGCCGGGCCGACGCCGTCCTCACCCGCATCGCCTCGCGAGCCGCCACCGCGACCGCGCTCGGCGACGGACTCACGGCACTCGTGTCCGGGCTCACCGTCACGGCCGCCGCTCTCGTGGGCGCTCAGGCGGTCGCCGCCGGGCGCCTGCACGGCGTGCTGATGGCCGTCGTGGTCCTCACTCCGCTTGCCGCCTTCGAGGCCGTCATGGGGCTGCCGCTCGCCGTCCAGCACCGGCAGCGGGTGCGCAAGAGCGCGGAGCGCGTGTACGAGGTACTGGACGCCGCCGATCCCGTACGCGAACCCGGGCAACCGCGGCCGACACCCGCGTCGCCGTTCCCGCTCCGTGTGGAGGGGCTCCGGACCCGGCACGCGGGACAGGACCGGGACGCGCTGGACGGACTCGATCTCACCCTCGAAGAGGGCCGCAGGATCGCCGTGGTCGGCACGTCCGGAGCCGGCAAGACGACACTCGCGCAGGTGCTGCTGAGGTTCCTGGACGCGGAAGCGGGGACGTACACGCTGGGAGGGGCGGACGCGTACGGGATGGACGGGGACGCGGTGCGCCGGCTGGTCGGGCTGTGCGCGCAGGACGCGCATCTCTTCGACAGCACCGTGCGCGAGAACCTGCTGCTCGCCCGCAAGGACGCGACCGAGGCCGCGGTGCGCGACGCGCTCGGGCGGGCCCGGCTCCTCGACTGGGTGGACGGGCTGCCCGACGGGCTCGACACCCTGATCGGCGAGCACGGGGCACGGCTGTCCGGCGGCCAGCGCCAGCGACTCGCGCTGGCCCGTGCGCTGCTCGCCGATTTCCCCGTGCTCGTTCTCGACGAACCGGCGGAACACCTCGACCTGCCGACGGCCGACGCGCTCACCGCCGATCTGCTGGCCGCGACGGAGGGCCGTACGACACTGCTGATCACGCACCGGCTGGCAGGACTCGACGCGGTGGACGAGGTGATCGTGCTGGCGGAGGGACATGTGGTCCAGCGCGGGGCGTTCGCGGAGCTGTCGGCGGTCGAGGGACCGCTGCGGGAGATGGTGGAACGGGAGACCGCGGGAGATCTGCTGGCGGGCGCGGTGGCGTACTGAGGGCCGTGCGGGCGGGTCGTGGGTGATGGGCGCGGTGGCGTGCTGAGCGCCGCGCGGGCACGGTACGGGCGGGTCGTGGCCGGGCCCGTGGGAGGTGGCGGGGTCCCGGACTCCGCCCTCCCCCCTGACTCGACTTTCCCTCGCAAAGGGGACTAATTAGGCTCAAGGAGTGTCAGTAGCGCCGACTTCTCCCGTCCCGGACGGCAACTCGGGTGCGGCGGCCCCGGCGGTCCGTGGCCTGGGAGGGCTGCCCGACGAGCTGGCCGCACGGGTGCCGCCCTTGCTGGCGGCCATGCGGTCGGTCGGATCGGGGCTGGAGCTGCATTCCACGCTGGACAGGATCTGCGAGACCGCGGCCGAGCTCACGGACGCGCGGTACGCGGCCCTCGGGGTCGTGGCCGAGAACGGGGAAGGACTCGCTGACTTCGTCCAGCACGGCGTCGACGAGGGGACCGCCCGACGGATCGGACGGATGCCCGACGGTCACAAGGGGCTGCTGGGGGCGCTCATCCGCGACCCCGATCCGGTGCGCCTCGTGAACCTGAGGGACGACCCGCGTTCATGCGGGTTCCCGGCCGGCCATCCGCCGATGCACAGCTTCCTCGGAGTGCCGATCCGGGTGCAGGGGGAGATCTTCGGGAACCTGTACCTCACGGAGAAGCGAGGCGGCGGGACGTTCGGCGGCGACGACCTCGACATGGTCCGGGTGCTGGCCACGGAGGCGGGTATCGCCATAGGCAATGCCCGCCTGTACGAGGCGGCGAAGCAGCGTGAGCGCTGGATCGACGGCTCGGTGGCGGTCACCACCGCGCTGCTGGCGGGCGGCGACGCCGAGGAGGCGTTGCAGGTCGTCGCCGAACAGGCCCGC
Organism: Streptomyces rhizosphaerihabitans; assembly: GCF_025399795.1. GTDB lineage: Bacteria > Actinomycetota > Actinomycetes > Streptomycetales > Streptomycetaceae > Streptomyces > Streptomyces rhizosphaerihabitans. Next base: position 131,512 of record NZ_JAODTZ010000008.1, read on the forward strand.
CGGCTCTCCGGTTCCGCGGCCGGGATCGTGCTGCTGCCCGCCGAGGAGGGCGGCCTGGAGGTCGTCGCGGTGGCGGCGGAACACCCTTCGAAGGTGCTCGGCGTCGTCGTTCCGCCGGAGAGCGAGCTGGTCGCCGAACTCTGCGACGGGAAACCGGTGTTCTTGGAGGACGCGGCCGTCGACCCGCGTCTGCGTACGGATCTCACCCGCGCCTACGGGCCCGTCATGATGCTTCCCCTGCAGAGCGACGGCCGGGTCCTCGGCGCCCTCGTCACCCCGCGGACGCGCGAAGGACGCCCGTTCACGCAGACCGAGCGGACCCTCGCGACGCAGTTCGCCTCGCAGGCCGCGCTGGCGTTGATGATGGCCGAGGCCCAGCGCGACCGGGAACGGCTGGCGGTGTACGAGGACCGCGACCGGATCGCCCGTGACCTGCACGACCTGGTCATCCAGCGGCTCTTCGCCACCGGAATGATGCTGGAGAGCGCGCAGCGCCGGTCGAACGTGCCCGAGGTGCGGCGGGGCGTCGGCAAGGCGGTCGACGAACTCGACGTCACCATCCAGGAGATCCGCACCGCGATCTTCGCGCTCCGGCAGGGCCCCGACGAAGTGCCGTCCGGGCTGCGCACCCGCGTCCTGCGCGAGATCAACATGGCCGCCGTCCCCCTCGGTTTCCAGCCCGGACACCGCTTCACCGGACCCGTCGACACGCTGGTCGGCGAACTCACGGGCAAGAACCTCATCGCCGCGCTGCGTGAAGCCCTCTCCAACGCCTTCCGGCACGCGGGCTCCTCCCGCATCGAGGTCTTGGTCGATGCGAACGTCCTCCTGCCGGACGGGCGGCCGGGAGTGCGTCTCGCCGTCGCGGACGACGGCGTCGGCATCCCCGACGGCGGCCGGCGCAGCGGCCTGAAGAATCTCAAACGGCGTGCCGAGTCGCTGGGCGGCGCCAGTTGGTACGGGCCGGGTATCGGTGAGGGCGGAGGCGGTACGACGGTGGTGTGGCAGGTACCGCACTGAATTCCCCCGCGCAGCCGACCCGTTCGCCGAACGGCCCCGCCGGTACGGGGCCGTTCGGCGCTGCCGCTGGGCCATTCGTGACGTCCCGTCCCCCAGGTGTACGCCTTGAACAGGCCGGGGCCGAAAGCGCGGGCCACGATCGCTGTCATGCGCTCATCTCGTCGCCATCCCCTTTTCGTACCGGCGCTGTTGTGCGCGCTCGCGGTCCTCGCGGCCCGGCCGGCGGTGGCCGAGGGCGACGGCGACGGCGCGGACCTCGACATCAGTGCCCAGGTGGCGCGGCTGTACGAGGACGCCTCCGTGGCGACGGGGCAGTACGAGACGGGGCGGCAGGATGCCGAGGCGCAGCGTGGCCGGGCTGAGCGGGCTGAGCGGCTCCTCGTGCGGGAGCGTCAGGAGATCGCGGTCCTGCACGAGGACCTGGGCCGGATCGCGAGCGCCCAGTACCGGCAGGGCGGCGGGCTGCCGTACACGGCGCAGATCCTGTTCGCGAAGGACCCCGACGATCTGATGCGCGGTCAGCGTGCCGTGCGGCGAGCCGATCTGGCCGTCGTCAAAGCCGTCGCGAAGAGCCGGCGCGCCGAGGGCCGGCTCGCCGCGGACGAGGCGAAGGCCCGCTCCGAGTGGCAGGCGCTGGAGAAGCGGAAGGGGGAACTCGCCGAGATCAAGCGGACCATCGAGGCGAAACTCGACGAGGCGCGGTGGGCGCTGCAGAGCCGGGCGGACGTCTCGGTGGCGGCCGGTTCCTGCCGTGGGGCGGTCCGTCTCGACCAGCCGCCGGTGGACTCCACCCGGGCGTGGGTCGCGCCGGTGGAGACGTACGAACTTTCCGCGGGTTTCGGCAGCGGGGGCGAGCACTGGGCGCGCCGGCACACCGGGCAGGACTTCGCGGTGCCCATCGGCACCCCGGTGCGGGCGGTCGGGGAGGGCCGGGTGGTGAAGGTGTCCTGTGGCGGTGCCTTCGGCATCGAGATCGTGGTCGAGCACCCCGGCGGCTACTACACGCAGTACGCACATCTCGCGGCCGTCGCCGTCGACCAGGGGCAGCGGGTCTCGACCGGGGAGTGGATCGGGCAGTCGGGCACGAGCGGCAACTCGACCGGCCCGCATCTGCACTTCGAGGTGCGGGTGACACCGGAGACGGGATCGGCGATCGACCCGGTGCCGTGGCTGGCGGAGCACGGGGTCATTGTGTAGGCCCGGCGGCGGCGCACAGCGGCTGCGGTGGGGTGAAACCCGAACGACCCCCGTACGCCCGCGTCTCCCTCACGCCCGCTGTACGCCCGCTGTACGCCCGCGTCTCCCGCACGCCCGCTGCACGACCCCGTACGACTGCCGTACGGCCACCTCACGACCGCAGTGGGGACCGCCTCAGGACCGCAGTGCGAGCACCCCACGACTGCTGCGCGGACGCTGCGAAAGCCGATCGGCGGAACTGGGAAGCGAACGCCGCGGGGCCTCCGGCATGTTCGCCGGAGGCCCCGCGGTCGTGCTGCCGGGCGGTTACGAGCGGTCGGCCAGGATCCGCTCGATCACGACCGCCACCCCGTCCTCGTTGTTCGCGACCGTGCGCCCGGAGGCGGCGGCGATCACGGCGGGGTGGGCGTTGCCCATCGCGTACGACCGGCCGGCCCAGGTGAGCATCTCGACGTCGTTCGGCATGTCGCCGAAGGCCACGACCTCCTCGGGGGAGATACCGCGTTCGGCACAGCACAGCGCGAGGGTGCTGGCCTTGGAGATGCCGGGGCCGCTGATCTCCAGAAGGGCACTGGGGCTCGACCTGGTCACGTTGGCCCGGTCGCCGATGGCCGGGCGGGCGACGGTGAGGAAGTCGTCCGGGTCCATGTCCGGGTGGTACGCGAGCACCTTCAGCACCGGCTGATCGGCGTCCAGAGCATCCTCGGCGAGGAGTTTCTCGGCGGGCGCGACGATCTCCGGGGGCTCCATGTGCATGAGGGGGTAACCCGGTTCGAGATGGAGGCCGTACGTCCGCTCGACGGCACACACCGTGCCGGGGGCGGCGGAACGCAGCACCTGGATGACGTCCAGGGCGATGTCGGGCGTCAGTTCGCGGATCTTGACGAAGCGGTGGGCGCCGGGACCGCCGTGCAGGTCGACCACGGCGGCGCCGTTGCCGCAGATGGCCAGGCCGTGCCCGTGGACGTGGTCGCTGACGACGTCCATCCAGCGGGCCGGGCGGCCGGTGACGAAGAAGACCTCGATGCCGGCCTGTTCGGCGGCGGCGAGGGCGGCGATCGTGCGGTCGGACACCGATTTGTCGTCGCGCAACAAGGTGCCGTCGAGGTCCGTGGCGATCAGCCGGGGCGGGACGGTGGAGGCCGGAGTCTCGGGCCGGCGAGTCGCTGAGGTCACGTGCTCATTCTCCCGCATATATGCGCACGGCCGTGCGGCGGTCTGCACACGTGAGTGGTTACCGTCCTCACCAGTGCCGTCACACCCTGTCGAACCCGGCGCCACCAGGCCGGGTTCCCGGACAGGGCGTCGGGTCTCAGGACAGCTGGGTGGCCGCTTCCATGGCGATCCGCTCGAAGACCTTCTCGTCGGCGGCGAAGTCCGAGTCGGGGATCGGCCAGTGGATCACGATGTCGGTGAAGCCCAGTTCGGCGTGCCGGCCCGCGAAGTCGACGAACGCGCCGAGGGACTCCAGGGGGCGGCTCCGGTCGGGGGTGAAGCCGGTGAGCAGGATCTTGTCGAGCTCCGCCACGTCCCTGCCGATCTCGGCACACGCGTCGGCCAGCCTGGCGACCTGCCCGCGAATGGCTTGAACCGACTGCTCGGGGGTGCCCGTCTCGAACAGTTTCGGGTCGCCGGTCGTCACCCATGCCTGCCCGTGACGGGCGGCGAGCTTCAGCCCGCGCGGGCCGGTGGCGGCCACGGCGAACGGCAGCCGGGGGCGCTGGACACAGCCCGGGATGTTGCGTGCCTCGTGCGCCGAGTAGAAATTGCCGCCGTAGGAGACGGAGTCCTCGGTGAGGAGCCGGTCGAGAAGCGGGACGAACTCACCGAAGCGGTCGGCGCGCTCACGCGGGGTCCACGGGTCCTGGCCGAGCGCGGTGGCGTCGAAACCCGTGCCGCCCGCGCCGATGCCCAGCGTGACCCGGCCGTTCGAGACGTCGTCGAGGGAGATCAGGTCCTTGGCGAGGGTCACCGGATGCCGGAAGTTCGGCGAGGTCACGAGCGTGCCGAGGCGCAGCCGGTCGGTGACGGCGGCCGCCGCGGTCAGTGTCGGCACGGCCCCGAACCACGGGCCGTCGCGGAAGGTCCGCCAGGAAAGATGGTCGTAGGTGAACCCGGTGTGGAAGCCGAGCTGCTCCGCACGCTGCCACGCGGAACGCCCGCCCTCGTGCCAGCGGACGTACGGCAGGATCACGGTGCTCAGACGCAGACTCATGCATCGAGCGTAAACGGAGCCGGGGCGTGGCCGCCTCAGGGCAGTCCCCGGACCGGTGTCCGGCGCCCGGGATCAGTGCGGACCGGGAAACCGCAGGTAGCCCGGGGGTACGGCCTCCGTCAGCCAGACGCCGTTGGCGCTGACCCGGAAGACATGGCCGTCGCGGTGCATGGCGGCGGCGTCCACGGAGAGCACGACCGGTCGGCCGCGGCGGGCGCCTACGCGGGTGGCCGTCTCCCGGTCCGCCGAGAGGTGCACGTCGTGCCGGTTCATGGGCTTCAGGCCCTCGGCGCGGATCGGGTCCAGGTTGCGGGCCACGGTCCCGTGGTAGAGGTACGCCGGCGGGGTCGCCGGGGGCAGTCCGAGGTCGACCTCGACGGAGTGGCCCTGGCTGGCCCGGATCCGGGACCCCTCGACGGCGAAGCGCCGTTTGTCGTTGTTGGCCACCACATGATTGAGCTCGTCGCGGGTGAACCGGAAGCCGTGGGCGGCCGCCGCGGAGATCAGCGTGTCGATCTCGACCCAGCCGCCTTCGCCGAGCGTGAGTCCGATCCGCTCGGGCTGATGCCGCAGATGCTTCGAGAGGTACTTCGACACCTTCACGGTGCGTTTTTCATCCATCCGTTCATCCGTCCGTCCTTCCGCCCGATCATCCGTCCGCTCATGCGACTGGGCGCACATCCGGTCACGCGTCCGGTCACGCGTCTGTCCATGCGTCCGGTCATCCGTCTGTTCTCTCATCCTCCCAGCGTGCCTGGCGAGAGACGGATCACGCATTTGATTTTGGATCGGAGGTTTGATCCACAGCCAAGTGCGGTTATCCACAGGCGAATTGACGAATCTGTGGACAACGAGGCTGTCTTTTAAGGTATTTCGTCAACAATGCTGTGGTGAGCGCTGTTTGCGGTCAGCCGGTCCAACGTGCGTGCCTGCAGCTCGCGTTCGGCGGCAGCTGTGACGAACGCCGCCGCATGCTCGGCGCCAACCAGGTTTTCCACGGCCCGGATCGTCCCGGCGGCTACCTCCACCGTACGTATGCTTTCCGGTTCCTCCGGGAAGTGCCCGGCCGCGAGGTGCCGACTCAGATGGCGGGTGGCGAAGAGCCGCATGGCACGGGCGAGTTCGGCATCCACCGTCTGCTGCGCGAGCGGTCGCAGTCGCCGGACGAGCGAGGCCGCCTCGGCCGCTTCCGCATCGCTCGGCGGGTGCTCCCCGAGATAGCGCGCGAAGACATACTCCGTGGTGAACTCCAGGAAGCGGGAGGCGATGTGCTCGACCTGTCCCCGCAACTCCCGCAGATGGCAGGAGATCGCGGACAGGGGAACGCCCGCCGTGTACAACTCGACTGCCGCAGAAAGCTCTTGAGGGCTCGGAACGAGGAAGACGTCCTCATCGCCCGGAACGGGCTCCAGCACGCCGAGCTCCACGGCGTCCGCCACCGCAGCGTCGTCGGGACGACCGCCGAACCGCTCCTCCAGCTCGGCCCGGGAGATCCGGGCGGCCTCCTCGCCGGTCCACGGCCCGTCGACCTCCGCGACCAGACCGAGTATCCCGCCGAGACCCCGGCCCGCGTCCCAGGCCTCCAGGAGCTCCTTGATCGAGGCCAGCGTGTAACCGCGGTCCAGGAGGTCGGCGATCTGCCGCAGCCGCGCCAGATGGGCGTCCGCGTACACATTGGCGCGACCGCGCCGCTCGGGGCGGGGCAGCAGTCCGCGGTCCTGATAGGCGCGGATCGTCCGGACCGTGGCGCCGCTGCGGTGTGCCAGGTCCTCGATGCGGTACGCGACCCCGCCCGACTCGTCGCTCATCTCTTCCGCCCTCCCGCCCCGGGCCCTAGGAAGCCGCCGCCCGCCCGATCGCCCCCACCGCCGACCGCGCCGCGGGCGACTGCGCCAGGTACTCGACGGCCCTGAGCAAAGAGCCCTCCTTCGACGGATGGTACGACCGCCGCAGATAGCGCGGTATGGCCGCGCCGAGTTCCTTCCAGCTGGGCAACAGCCCCTTGCGGACAGCCTTGTTGTGGGCCGCGAGCGAGTAGCGCAGACGGCCGGCGAGTTGGGGGTCGTGGCGGATCAGATAGCCGGTGCCCCACACCCACATGTAGAGCATCATCGGCGCGGTGACGGCCATGCCCGCGACACGCCGGGCGTACCGGGGCGCGCCCTCGCCGCCGCAGTGCTGGTACAGGTCGAAGGCCACCGAGCGGTGCTCGACCTCCTCCGCTCCGTGCCAGCGCAGCAGGTCGAGCATGACCTCGTCGGTGTCGGCGAGGTCCAGGCCCTCGGCCGTCAGCACCCAGTCGCCCAGCACCGCCGTGAACTGCTCGATCGCCGCGACCACCGACAGCCGGAAGCGCAGCCACTCCCGGGCCGGGACCGGTACCCCCCGGGGCGGTTCCTCGCCGAGCAGCTTCTCGAAGAGGAAGTCGACGTGCCGGGTGAAGCCGGAAGTGTCGAGCCGCTGGGCGGCGAGATGGTCGAGGACGTACGCGTGCTGCACGCTGTGCGTGGCCTCCTGGCCCATGAACCCCTTGACGTCCTTGCGGAGTTCGGGGTCGCGGACCAGCGGCAGAGCCTCCTTGAGGACCCTCACGAACCACCGCTCCCCGGCCGGGAGCAGCAGATGCAGCACATTGATGACGTGGGTGGCGGTGGGCTCTTCCGGGATCCAGTGCAGCGGGGTGTCCTCCCAGTCGAAGGACACCCGCCTGGGGACGATCGCGTGGCGGCCCTCGCTCACGGAACCGTCGGCCCGGCCCTCATCCGACGGTCTGGCCGGGCTGTCCGCGGCGTCTCCGGGTCGTTCGTTCACAGGGGTGGCTCCATTCGTGCGATCGCGCGCAGCGTCCTGGGCGCGAAACGGTGCATGAGGTGGGCTCCGCGCGCCTCTGGGGTGACCGGTACGACCGCCTCGTTGCGTACGACCGCGCGCAGGATCGCGTCGGCGACTTTCTCCGGCGGGTAGTTGCGCAGCCCGTACAGTCGCGCCGACTTCTTCTGGCGGCGCTTCTCCTCGGCCGCGTCGACCCCGGCGAAGCGCGCGGTCGAGGTGATGTTCGTGTTGACGACGCCGGGGCAGATCGCCGAGACGCCGATGTCCTGCCCGGCCAGCTCCGCGCGCAGACACTCGCTGAGCATCAGGACGGCCGCCTTGGAGGTGCTGTAGGCGGGCAGAGCCTTCGAGGGCAGGTACGCCGCCGCCGACGCGGTGTTGACGATGTGGCCGCCCTGCCCGCGCTCGGCCATCTGCTTCCCGAAGAGCCGGCACCCGTGGATCACGCCCCACAGATTGACGTCGAGGACCTTCCTCCAGTCCTCCGGGGTGGTGTCGAAGAAGGAGCCGGAGAGGCCGATACCGGCGTTGTTCACCAGCACGTCCACCACGCCGTACTCGGCGGCGACCTTGTCGGCGAGCTTCTCCATGGCCTGCTCGTCGGAGACGTCGACCGTCTCGGCCCAGGCCGCGGGTGAGCCGATCAGCCGGGACATCTCCGCCGTGCGGGCCGCCGCCTCCGCGTCCCGGTCGACGGCCACCACGCGTGCGCCGGCCTCGGCGAACGCGAACGCGGTGGCCCGCCCGATGCCGCTGCCGGCGCCGGTGACCAGCACCAGCTGCCCGCCGAACCGGTCGGCGTACCTGCCGGTGGCGACGGGTTCGGGTGCGGGCGTCCCGGCCTTGCGGCCCTCGTTGGCCGTGGCGAACTCGGATATCCAGGCGGCCAGTTGGTCGGGACGGGTCCGCGGGACCCAGTGCTTGGCGGGCAGTGTGCGGCGCACCAGCCGCGGGGCCCACGTCTCCAGTTCGTCGTAGAGCCGCTCGGAGAGAAAGGCGTCTCCCAGGGGCGTGACGAGCTGCACGGGCGCGTGCGCGTACGCGTCCTCGCGGGGGCGGCCGAGCCGGGACCGTACGTTGTCGCGGTACAGCCACGTGCCGTGCGCCGCGTCCGAGGGCAGCGACGGGGTCGGATAGTCGCCCGCGGGCACCTTCTCGACCCGCTGAAGGATCTTCGGCCACCGTTTGCCCAGGGGGCCGCGCCAGGCCAGCTCGGGCAGCACCGGCGTGTGCAGCAGGTACACGTACCAGGACTTGGCGCCCTGGCCGAGGAGCTGGCCGATCCTGCGCGGGGTGGGCCGCTTCATCCGCCGCTTGATCCAGTGGCCGAAGTGGTCGAGGGACGGACCGGACATCGACGTGAAGGACGCGATCCGGCCCTCGGTGCGCGCGACCGTGACGAACTCCCACGACTGCACCGAACCCCAGTCGTGGCCCACCAGATGCACCGGCTCGTCGGGACTCACCGCGTCGACGACCGCCAGGAAGTCGTCGGTCAGCTTCTCCAGCGTGAACCCGCCGCGCAGGGGCCGCGGCGCCGACGAACGGCCGTGTCCCCGTACGTCGTACAGCACGACATGGAAGCGGTCGGCGAGCCGGACGGCGACCTCGGACCACACCTCCTTGGAGTCCGGATAGCCGTGCACGAGCACCACGGTCGGCTGCCTGTCGTCGCCCAGCTCGGCGACGCACAGCTCGATTCCGCCCGTCCGCACCCAGCGCTCGCGCGCGCCCACGAGACTCATTTGTCCTCCGCCCAGCGCCGCACGTGCGGCAGATCGTCGTCGAGCCAGAACGCGCTCTGCTCGGGATCCCTGGAGTCCGTGACGACCAGGATCTCCTCGAACTTCGCGCCCGTACCCCGGAAACCGAGGTGCGGTTCGACCGCCCACAGCCCCGGCCGGGGCGGATGGTCGGAGAAGGTGTACGGCGACCACAGGGGGGACCAGCCTTCCCGGTGCCCGCGCAGCGCGTCGCTCGCCAGCCCCTTCAGGGACTGGGTGCCGAACCCGAACAGGCGCGGCGACCAGGACCGCTCCTTCACCCGGTCCACCTTGTGCGCGATCACGCCGAACGGATACGCGCGGTGCCGGTTGGCGCAGCCCTGGCGGGTCATGAGCCGGTCGACGTCCTCGTAGATCTCCCGCAGGGACCGCCGCTCGCGCACCTCGCGCAGGATCAGCTCGCGGTGCGCCTCCAGATCGGCGAGCAGCCTGTCCTGCACGGGGTTCGGCCCGAGCGAGCCCGAATAGCCGATGTCCGCCGTGAAGCCCTTGTGTACCGGGGCCATGTCGAGGATGAAGGGCATCCCCGGCTCCAGCCGGCGGTCGGTGGGGAAGAACTGCAGCGGGATCCGGAAGCCGGCGAAGGCCGTGCGGTCACCGAACCAGGCGAACGGCAGATGGAACCAGTCCCGCACCCCGCGCTCACGCAGCCACACCCGCTGCATACGCGCAGCCTCGCGCTCGGTGACGCCGGGCTTCAGCTGCGCCGCGACCGCCTCCGCGCACGTGTACGCGAGGCGCTGGACCTCTCTGAACCCCCGTAGTTCCGCCGCGAGTTCGCCCGCCACTGCCGTCGCCATGCCACCGTCCCACCCTGTCCGCACCGACTGCGGTACGTGCCCGTAACGTGACACTGGCGAATGTGACAGTTGTTAGAGGCTGCGTCAATAGGGCTGCGGGCGGCCTGTGGACAACCAGCCCGGTTGTGGATGGCCGACTCCCGGGGCCCGTACCTGAGGGTGATCCTTGCGGGTCCGTGCGGTTCGAGGCTGACGCGGGTCGACCACGGAACGCCCTGGCCGGTGCAGGACCTTCACCGCACCAGGTATCAGGCTTCCACCTGCTCCAGCCTCGTCTGCGGCCTCCAGCGATCGCCTGGCCTCACTTCCGGCGAGGCTTGCAAGGTTGCTCCGTACCCTGCCGTAACGCCGAAGAGCCCAGGTCGCTTGGGTGACCTAGGCTCTTCGTTGTGGAACCTACTTGAGCAGCGTTTCGCTATCTGGCCTGGTCAGAGGCTTCATTCTGAGCGTAGATGGTTGATGGCGCGTTGTCGGGGGCGGTCTGCTGTCATGTCCGAGTGCATCGCCCTCGGAGACCAGGTACACCCATCGATCACGCCACAAGCCGCAGCCGACCGGATCAGGCGGCAGTCATTGGACGGCTCCTCCGTCGATGACGACGACCATCGATCCCGACCCCTCGGCCAGATAATCGTGTTCCGGAAAGTAGTCCACGTGAAGATGGTCCCCCTGGTCCGCCTCCGAAGCGAAGCCTTCGATGTTGTCGGCGAGGAGAGCCAAAGCCTCCGGTCCACCTTGAATATCGAGAGTTTCATTGTCTCCGGACGACGAGATCAGGATCTTCCCGCTGACCAGGTGAAATCTCATCCACGACAACGACCTGCTGTACGGGAACGGATTCGAGACCATCTCCAGGGAGATCTCTCCGTGCCCGCTTCGCAACTCCCGTCCCAGGGAGAGCAGTTCGGAGCGGGTTCCGGAGAGCTCCAATTCTCCGGTCGGGTCACCGCGCAAGACCTTCATCGTCATGCCTCCGATCGTCACCTACGGCCAGTAGTCCCCGGACCGGATCGTGGACGGATCGATGGCAGTGTGCGGATCCTTGAGCGGGCCGCTCTCAACCGGCTTTCCGTTGATCTGGGTCTCCAGGTTCAGATGTTGCCTCTCTGTACGTGAGGGCTTCCGGGATCAAGTCCTGGGACCGCGAGCTCTACCTCCGCCTCACCGGGCGCCAATTGGAACCCACGCCGGCCTTCGCCCGCCGCCCAGCCGAACTGGGCAAGGAGGTCTGGGTCCGCTTCGTCCTGGTCCCGGGCCTGACCGACGCCACCGAGAACGTCGCGGGCGCCGCCTCGCTGGGCAACGTCAGCCGCGTCGACGTCCTGCCGTTCCACAGGCTCGGCGCCGCCAAGTGGGAGCAGCTCGGCATGGAGAGTTCCCCCTCGCCGAGACCCCGTCGCCGACGGCCGAGCAGGTCTCCTGGGCCCGTGGCATCTTCACCGACTGCGGCCTGAACGCCGTCTGACGCCCGCTGCCCCGTACGCCGCGGCAGGCACTCGGCAACCCCAGCAGAGGCACGGTCCCTGGCGCCCGGCTCATACGGCGCGGCGTTGATGCGGTCGGCCTGGGCCGGGGCGGCGTGATGCTTCCACAGCTTGAGCCAGGCGTGCGGGTGGCCAGCCCATTCGGGGGTCAGGGCCAGGGGGTGCCGTCGGCCAGGACGGGCAGCACGGTGCACGCGGTGAAGTCGGTGCCGATCATCTGCTCGGGCCGCACACCTGCCGCGTCCAGCGCCTCCGGCACGGCGACCCGCAGGACCTCCTGCCAGTGCCGGGGATGCTGCAGCGCCCAGTCGGGCGGCAGGCTCTCGCCGGTCGTGGGCAGGGCGCGGTCGATGGCGCCGTGGGGGTAGTCGTGGACGGCCGAGCCGAGTTCGGTCCCGTCCTCGACGGCGACGACGACCGACCGCCCGGCGAGCGTCCCGAAGTCGACGCCCACCGTGACGGAGGGCTGTGTGCGGGTGTTCACGGGGGGCCTCACCACGGTTAGGGGTCCGCGTGCCGATCGCCCGGCCGGGGCCGGGCGATCACGATCCTCACTCATCACCGAGGACCCCACCACCCTGCCGCCACGGCAATGCGGGGTGCCTGGAAGCTTCCGGCACCCCGCTGGCCATTCACCTTCGCCTGTGTGAACAGCCCTCGGAAGTGTCCGGTCACGTTGCCGTCGACCACTGCCGTCACGGCGCGCAGAAGCCCCGCCAGAAACGATCCAGCGGGGCTTCATACGTCCTACCTGGCGAGCCAGGCCAGCGTGTCCTCGTTCTCAGCCGCTGTTCGGTACGGCTTCCCCACGTTCAGTCGGGCAACCTCCCGGAGGGACTGCACACGATGAGGGTTGGGGAGGACGGCAGTCCCGATGCTGTCCTGCCACACCGTGCCTTGCACGAAGACCGATCCGTCGAGAGCGGACATGACGAACGCGGGACGGCCGCGTCGGCTCCCTGTGACACCGGCCGCACAGCCCGCGCCCATGATGTCCCAGTCATCCAGCAGTTCGACAAGCCCCCAGACTCCTTCAACATCCGTATCGTCCACCGCATCGGGGTGCGGCAGACCGACGTAGATCAGGAACTGACGGTCGACAGAGAACAATCCGAATTCAGTTGCCAATTCGAACCATCCGGCGTTTGCCTTCGGGACCAGGGCGGGGTCGTCAAGCGCGGCAGTCCGATCCCGGCGGCCTTCGTCGGGGCTGCAGGAGGTGACCATCCCCGCGATGTAGGGAGGGATTCCCGTTCCGCGCCTGAATCCCAGAAATCGCAAACCGCAGTCCTTCATCGCCTGCGCCAGGATCTCGGCATTCATGACCTTCCCCCTCACTTCTCAGGGACACCCAGAGATGTCCATGAGCTTGCCGTAGAAGTGCCCCGCACCCTTCACGTTCCCCTTCGGGCCCACGCATTTATATCCGGCCTTGCGTACCGCATGTTTGGACCGCATCGACCACCCCGTCCATGCCTCGGAATGAACGCAGGTCTCGCCCGGGTTCTCGGGTGAGACCTGCGTTCATCCGGTATACCAGAAGCGGAGTTGCCTAAATCGCAGCCGACACGGTCAGGATGCTGGCTGCAGCGACGAGGAAGAAAGGCCCGCTGAGCTCGACGAGGTACAGATCAGGAAGCCCCGAGTGCCTTTTCAGCAACTCCTCCGCACCAGCCGGCCAGGGTGCGTCGCCAGCAGGAAGCTCAGCCACGGACAGGGAGTCGGCAAAGGCCCCGTCCAGGTCCGTTGGCTTCTGCAGGGAGTAGGCGTGCACTCCTTCGAGATGAAGAACTATTGAGGGACGTTCTGCCTCTCCGAGGAGTCGCACTTCCAACATGTCCCTGTCTCCGGAGGCAAAGAAAGAAACGCCATCGACGAAGTGTCCTTCGTATGCCGACAGGTAGTCATTGAGGCGAGCACACTCCGCCCGCATCTCGTCGTTCAGCACGTGACAGCTTCTCCGTGGTCGTGGGACAGCGTCTTTTTTCCGCCCTCATCCCAGCGCTGGACCCCATTCTTCTTGTTGGGGCCGTTATCGATGACGGTGGTGCGAGTGACTCGACCGTCGCTGTCTCGGATAGTGATCTTGCTGCCATCGCCGCTCTGATAGGTCATGTATCCGCCCTTTCCGCCCTTGCCGTCGGACCAGCTCTTCAGAGTAAATCCATTTCTCTCCAGGTAGTCGTGAGCGTCGTCCAATCCCATTCCCTGGAGATTTTTGATACGGGTGACGTCCGGAGAGCCACCATCATTGTGGACCAGGACCGGAGTGTCACCCGCCAGCACGTAGTACGTGTGGATGTCCTGGACCGTCAGATTGTGCGTGCGCTGGCGCTTGGTGTAGTGGTACGCGGCCTCGACGGGAACGGTGTCGCCGCCGGGGGTCCGCAGTGTCATGCCTGGCCGGAGGTCAACAGCGTTGATCCAGCGGCCCTCGGACGGGGACCAGAAGCGGTGGTGGTCGGTCGCGACGATGGAGCCGGGACCGTCGGCGGTCCGTATCGTCACATCGGTGAACTGCTTGTCGTCCTCCGTGACGATGGTGGCGACGACCTTGCGCGTGCTGGTCTTGCCGGTGAGCGGGTCTGTGCTGACGACGCGGTCGCCGGTCCTGACATCCTCGATCTTCTTGTGCTTCCCGTCGGCGAGCAGCACCTCGGTGCCGGGCGGGAAGCTGTTGAACGCCGTGCACATGCCCTTGAGCAGGCGGCCCGCCATTCTCATCTTGGCCGCGATGGTGGCGTCGATCGTCATGTCGGCGCAGGCGTCCAAGTCGCCGTGCGAGCAGGCTTCAAGGCCGCCCAGGCCTGTAACCGCCTTCTCGACCTCCCAGACCTTCTTGGCCACCGGCGCGAGATAGTGCGCGAGGCGGTACATGGTGCACACGTAGGGGCTGCGGTAACACCAAGCGTCCGGGTTGGTCATCGCGCTGTCACAGCCGACGCTGCCGCAACGGTACTCTTCGGTGGCCTGCACGCCGGCCGCAAGCCACTTCTTGTACTGCTTGGGCGTCTTGCCATAGGAGCCGACCTGCTTGGCGTGCCGCGACATCTGCTTCGCGGCGTCGTTGCAGCTCTTGTCGTGAGTGGGGCAGTTGTTGGAGTCGCCGTTGATGACACCGTCGGTGTCGCCCGCGACACCGGCGCAGATGCCGTCCTTGCCTCCGCCCGGGGCGCCGTGGATGCAGCGCCTGCCGTCGGGGTCGCTGTAGGTGACGGGACTGTTGTTGGCGTAGGTGTAGCCGTTCATCTGCTGCGGGTCGTCCGCCGTGAAGAGCGGGTCGACCGACAGGAAGCGGCCCGTGGCGGTGTCGTATTCGCGGGCGCCGAGGTGGGTGAGGCCGGTGGCGGTGTCGGTGGTGCCGCCGACGAAGCCCTTGGTGCCGGTCCAGGTGGTCGGTTTGGTGCCGCGCAGATCGCCGAACGGCAGGGTACGGCGCTGGGTCTCCGCCTGGGTGGTGGCGTTGACGGACAGCTGGGCGGTGCCGTGGTGGTCGGCCAGGGTGAAGGAGATGGTTCCGTCGTTGGCCTGGACGGCCTGGTGGCCGCCGCCGACGTCGATGTAGCGGGTGCCCTTGGTGGTGGTGGCGTTCTTCGCCAGGGTGATTTCGGTGGCGCCGAGGTAGAGCGTGGTCTCGGTCGGGGTGCGGCCGATCAGGCGGCTGCCGTCGGCGTCGTAGAGGTATTCGGTGACCTTGTCGCTGCCGCCCGCCACCGGCTCGGTGACCTTGGCGAGATGGCCTTCGGCGTCCCAGTCCAGGGTCTGGGAGGAGCCGTTGCCGAGCACGCGGGTGTGGGTGTTGCCCGCGTTGTCATAGGTGAAGGTGTCGGCGGACTTCACCGTGGCGGTGGTGGTGTCCACCGAGCCCAGGGCGTGCGGCCGGACCGCCCCCGGGTCGGGGTAGTGGTAGTCCCGCTGGGTGTCCGAGGCGCCGGCCGTGGTGCTGTGCTGGTTCTCGGTGAGCCGGTTGCCGACCTTGTCGTAGGTGTAGGAGGTCCAGTACGGGGCGGGGCCGCCCAGCACATCGGTGCTGGGTGTGGCGGCACAGCCGGCGGACGACTGGGCCCAGGCCTCGGTCGTCCGGCCGAGGTAGTCGTAGCCGAAGCACTGGTCGTCGGTGCCGGAACGGGAGGTGTCGGAGACGGACAGGACGTTGCCCGCCTCGTCATAGGAGTAGGTGTTGTACTGGTCGACACCCGCGACGTCCTGGCGGTCCACCCGTGAGGTGGCCAGCCGTTGGGTGCCCCACTCGTAGGTGTTGGTCTCCAGCACCGCCTTGCCGCCGTTCGCGGCCATCTGGTACTGCTGCGGCTTGCCCGTGAGGCTGTAGGCGGTGGTCGCGTTCAGGTTCAGCGGGCCGCTGACCTTGACGGGCCGCTGGGTGCCGTCCTCGTAGGTGTAGGTGACGGTGTCGGCGGCCAGGTCACCGGCCTTGGGGTAGCCGACGCCCTGCACCGTGCCCGACGCGTTGTAGGTGGTCGTCGACAGGTAGGTGCCCTGCAGCGCGCCCTCGGTCGTCGGGATCGTCACCGAGGTGCGCAGCGGCCGGTACAGGCGGTCGTAGGCGACGACGCTCGACTTGTACTCCTGGCCGCCGCTGTAGCGCGAGCTGGACGCGAGCTGGCCCTTGGCACCGCTGACGGTGTCGTAGACCCACTTGGCACGCAGGGTGCCGGTCGGCGAGTTCTCCCGCAGCTCGGTCTGGCGGCCGAGGCCGTCGTAGACGTGGGCGAGGACGGTGTTGCGGGCGTCCTTGGTGCTGATGATCTGGGAACGGTCGTCGTAGTCGAGGTGGGCGGCGCCCTTGTCGGGGTCGGTGGTGTCGGTGACCCTGCCCATCAGGTCGTAGGTCCAGGTCCACTTGTTGCCGACCGGATCGGTCACCTTGGTCAGTTCACCGCGGGGGCTGTAGCCGTAGGTAGTGGTGTCGTAGGCGGCCTCGGGAGCACGGGCGTGCAGCAGGCGCACCTCGGTGGTGTGGCCGCGTGCGTCGGTGACTGTGGTGCGCGCCGTGCCGCCCACCGGCGGGATGACCGTGGTGCGGTCGCCGCCGTAGATGGCCTGGGTGGTGTTGAGGACGGCTCCGCCGTCGCCGTTGCCGGCGATCTGCCGCATCTCAGTCTGCCGGCCCAGGCCGTCGTAGGTGTAGCGGTTCTGGGTCTCCACGCTCAGCGCGTCCACGGGCTTCAGCAGCGTGGTCGACGGAGCGGCGGTGATGTAGTACGGGGCGAACTCCTTGATCGTCAGGCCGCGTTCGTCGTAGAAGGTGTCCGCCAGCAGCGTCCCGCCGTTCGGGCCGGGATCCTGCGTTTGCCGGGCTCGCAGGAAGCCGTCGTAGAAGGCGTACGCGGTGTCCTGCGCGCCGTTGTTGCCGATGGTCTTGGTGGAGACCACGACCGGCTTGCCGTCGGCGATGGTGTAGCCGAACTCGTAGCTGGGGGTCTGACTCGTGGTGCGGTCCGCCTGCCAGACCTTGGTGGTGCGGCCCAGTGCGTCGTACGCGTAGGTGGTGACCTTGCTGTTGGTGTCGGTCTCGGTGAGCGGCAGCCCCCGCAGTGCCTCGTAAGCGGTGGTCGACGTCTGGGTGGTCGTGCTGTCCCCTGCCATGGCGGGCGGGGTGGTGACGGTGGTCGACGTCGGGAACCCGGTGGTGGGGGCGTACGCCGTGGTGGTGGTCCGTCCGTCGGTGCGGGCGGTCCGGGTGAGCGTGCCCGCGGAGGTGACGGTGACGTCGGCGGTCAGGTCGGTGGTGGTCAGCGGCCGGCCGTAGCCGTCGTAGGTGAGGGTGGACTCCAGGTAGGCCGCGGTCGTGCCGCTGTACGCCTTGAGCTTCGCGATCCGGGTGGCGTCGCCCTTCGTCGCCGCGGCGCCATAGGCCCCGCCGTCATAGGCGGTGCGGACGTCGGAGAGGACGTCCGCCGGGCGGCTGGTGGTGGCGTCACATGCCTTGGCGACCGTCTCGACCCGTGCCGGGGCTTCCAGTGGGACGCTGCCGGAGGCGTAGGTGGTGCGGACGCACTGGTCGTCGGCCGCGGTGGTCGTGTCGCCCAGGTTGTTGGTCTGGGTGATCAGTCCGGTGGCGGCGTCGATGGTGTTGGACAGCGTAGTGGTCTGCCACTTGCTGCCCTCGCCGTCGTCCAGCGAGGTCCACGACTTGCTGGAGTCGGTGCCGGTGAGGTTGGCGGTGACGGTGCCCCAGTCTCGGACCTTCTGCGCCGTCTGGTGGTACCAGGGCCGACTCACGGACTTGGCCAGCACCTTGCCACCGGGAGCGGAATAGGTAACGGTCTTGTACGTGAATCCGGCCTGTGACTCGTGGTCGGTGATCGGGTCGCCCTCACCGGAGTCCAGGGTGACAGGGACGCTCTTCTTGCCGCCGGAAGTGCTCTGCCGGTCGCCGTCCATGCCGCGCAGGAAGTACGTGTCGGCCTGCGACTTCATGGCCGAGGCGCCACCCTGGCCGCCGGTGCGCACCCGCACGTGGCCGTAACCGCGCCACTGGGACCAGGTCTTGGACTTCTCCTTGGTCATCCCGTCGTCATCGTCGTAGTGCCAGGCGGCACCGTCCAGGTAGTCGTACATGGTGACTTGGTCGGGCGAGCCGCCGGTGCGGTCGGTCGAGGTGACCGTGTCGACGACGTACTTGTTGAACCACTGCAGCTCAGGGTCGTCGGTCGAGCTGCCGCCGATGTACTGCGGGAAACAGCGCGTGGTGTTGCTCTGCGGGGTGGGCAGCGCGGCGGCGTCACACGCCGGCGCCGAGTATCCGACGTCGGTCTGGCCGCCTGACTCATCGGCGACGGATGACAGCCGGGACTTGATGAAGGGGGCGTAGCCGTCGCCGGTCTTGTCGAGCCGGTTGGCGAGCTGGGTGTAGGCGAGGGTGACCTTCGGTAGTTCGATGGAGGTGGTGGTGTCGTAGCCGGTGTGCTGGATGGAGTCCAGCAGCAGCTGGTAGTCGGTGTCGGCCATGCCCCAGCGGTGGGTGAGCTTCCAGCTGTCGACGTTGCTGTAGGAACCGGACACCAGGACCTGGGCGGTGACGCCGGTCAGCCGCTTGCGGGTGAAGAACACCGGGGACAGCCGTCCCTTGTCGCAGTCGGTGCCCGCGTCGCAGTTCAGGTCCCAGGGGGTGTCGTACCAGTACTGGGAGCCGGTGGTGATGGACGAGCAGGTGGTGGTGGAGTCGGGGATGCACCGCTCGCTGCTGGTGAAGTTGACCTTGGCGAGGGCCTTCGCCGAGTACATGGCCGTCGACTTCAGGCCGTACTCGATGTGGTCCACCGTCCCGCCGCGGACGTAGGGGGTGTCGTCGGCGGCGGTGAGGTTGCGGCCGTAGGAGTTGGTCTCCTTGTTGTAGTAGTACGCGATCGCGTTGCCGTGCGGGTCGACGACGTAGTCCAGGTTCCAGCGCCAGCCCTGCTGGCACCAGGACGCCGCGAAGGTCGAGGCGTTGCAGGGCTCACCGGAGTTGTTGCCGAAGACCGGCACGGTCCAGGTGGAGTCGGTGGTCACGTTGCCGCTCGCCCAGCCCGGCAGCCGGTTGTATCCGAAGAAGTACTGCGTGCCGTCCGGGATGGTCACCCGCCAGTACTCGTCGTTGCGGGCACCGTTGGAGCGGACATCGGACGAGGAGCCGTAGATCCGGTCGATCTTCGTGCCGTCGTCGTTCTGCAGTTTGAAGGAGTTGGTGCCGTTGGGGACCAGTTCTCCGCCGGAACCGTTCAGCGACAGCGTGGCGTTGTCGTACTTCCAGCACAGGTCGCCGGGCTTGTTGCCATCGGCATTGGTGGCCCCGTCGTCCGCGCACCCCTTGTAGCCACGTTCGATGAAGCCGGGCGACAGGTCGAAGCCGTCACCGACCCAGGACGCCTGGTTGTTGGTGTTCCCGGAGCGGCCGTCGATGCCTCCGGAGGAGTACGACAGTCCGACCTCCGGGGCCAGCCCGCCGGGCACCTGCGGCACCGGCATGTCGTACGACCACGCGAACGAGCCGCTGCTCTGGTCCGTGCTCCAGGTCGACGAGGCGGCCAGGGACGTGGCCTTGTAGTCGCCATTGCCGCCGCTGGCCGAAGTGGTGGCCGCCAGTACGGTCGCAGAGCTCGCGCTGAGCGCTACCGACGAAGCGGTCAGCGTCTGCTTCTCGGTGTCGTTGACGGTCTTCACCGGCTGGGTCGTACGGCACTGCTTCTTCTCCGGCGTCGTCAGCGCACACGCCGGCAGCCGGACCAGGGTCAGCCGGGACGCGTAGCCGCCGCCGTACAGGCTCGCGAACGAGGAGTAGTCCAGCCCGGCGCGTATCTTGCCGCCGTGCGGTGCTACGCCCTGACGGGGAGTCAGGGTGAAGAGCGGCCCGTCGACGCCCGCCTTCCGTGCCGCTCCGCGGGACAGCATGCCGACGGTGTAGGTGCCGGTGGCCGCGTCCGCGGAACGCTTGACCCGCGTGTCCACGGTGAGCGGCAGCCCCTTGATCCGGGTCGCCCCCTGCCGCAGCGTCACCGCCGCCGCACCCGCCTTCGGCCAAGTGGTGGCCGGCGCCTTCGCGGGCGTGCGGGGCCCCTTCGTCACCTTCCGAGGGCGCATCTTGCCCGCCGGGACAACGGCGACCGGTGACTCCGCCCGCGGCAGCGCGGGCTTGTGCCAGCCCTCGGCGACGGCGGGTACTCCCGACGCCTGTAACAGCGTCGCGGTCAGCACGGCGGCCGTGACCAAGGCCACCCGGTGCCATGGTCTGCCTGTTCTCAGGCGTGCTCTGGTTTTCATTCTGGTCTGTCTTCCTTCTGTTGAGTGCTCCGCGGGCAGCGAGGGACCGCTCACGGCGGAGTGCGGTGGTCGGACCGGATCGGGCCGGCCGCGTAAGGCGGCCGGCCCGATCCCAGGTCGCTGCGTCGGTCAGTCGTCGCTGGGGACGACGGTCGCCACGCCCGGCATGCCGACGGCGAGGTGATCGATCTGGGTCTCGCTCAGCGCGCCCTGGAAGACCCAGACGTCGGAGAGCGAACCGGGGAAGTACTGACCGGACGTGGTCCCGGTCGTGTCACGGCCGAGCTGCAAGGTCTTCGCGGCCTTGTAGGTCAGTACGTCGTCGTCCCACGAGACGGTGTCGGTGCACTTCGGGTCGTCCTGCACCCCGTCGCCGTCCGTGTCGTCGCAGGCGGTCTCCTGGAGCTCGCCGTTGACGTAGAGACTGATCTCCTTGGAGAAACCGTCGTAGACGAGCGCCACGTGGTTCCAGTCGGTGGGGCTGTAGAACATGCCGTTGCCGATGTCGGCGACAGCGGCGGAGTCGCTGTCGGAGCTGGCCGTGGCGATCCGCCAGCGGCCCGGATCGGTGGCCGGGGTGGCGCTCGGTTCGTAGCGCACCGCGAACGCGCTCTTCTTGGATCCGGGAACGCTCAGGACGGTGACCGGACTCGTCGGAGTGGCGGCCGTCTGCACGTAGGCGCTGACGGTGAAGCTGGCACTGGTGTCGACCGGTACCACGGAGGCCGCGGCGTAGTCGTCCGTGCCGTCGAGGGTGACGGCGCCGTCGACCCAGCCGGAGCCCGTCTGGGCACCGTTGTAGAGGGTCATGGCGTTACCGGAGGACGAGGCGTCGGGCGAGGTCAGCGGGGTGCCACCGGCCGTCTCGAACTTCCAGCGGCCCTTGACCACCGCGCGCTGCTTGAACAATTGCTGCACCTCGCCGGCGGACACCGGACGGTCGAACAGCCGCACGTCGTCGATCTGGCCGGGGAAGAACGAGGTGGGCACGCCCTGGAACGCGCTGGCGCCGATCTGCACCGCGCCGCCGGCGTACCAGGTGGGGGGCAGGGCGGTGGTGCCGGCCAGGGTGCCGTTGACGTACAGCGAGAGCTTGTCGGCCTCGGTGTCCTGCACGCCCACCAGATGGGTCCACTCGCCGCCGTACGCGGTGGTGCCGTCCGGCTGCATGGCCCTGACCAGCGTGGAGTCGGCGGTGTCGGCGCTGTGCTGGTTGAACACCCAGCGGTCGTAGGAGTTGGAGTAGTACAGCTCCGGCCCCGTCACCACACCGCCGATCTGCGAGGCGACGGTCGCGGCGTGGGTCGGTTTGGTCTTCGGCAGCTTCACCCAGGCCGAGACGGCGAAGCTGTACGAGGTGTTGATGTGAGGGCCGCTGGTGACGGCGTAGTCGTCGGTCCCGTCCAGGGTCAGCGCGTTGCCGTCCACACCGGCCGCGCCCAGGGTGGCACCGCCCTTGAGGACCGCCGGGTTCACATCGGCCCGGCCGCTCAGCGCGGTGACGTCGGCGGCGTCGTCCATGTGGAAGACCGCACGGGCCGGACGGCCCGCGCCGATCGAGTTGGAGCTGTACAGGTTCGACACCTCGGTCGCCGACAGCGGCTTCTCGAAGGTCTTCACCTCGTCGATGGCACCGGGGAAGAAGTTCGCCGGCGCGCCGTTGGGGAAGCCTGAGCCGATCAGCATGCCGCGCCGCGCGTTCCAGGCCGTGCTGTAGGCCGTGGTCCCGGCCAGCGCGCCGTTGACGTACAGCTTCAGCTGCTGGTCACCGGCGGCGTAGACGCCCACCAGATGGGTCCACTCCCCGGCCTTGACCCCGCCCGCGGCGGCCTGCATGGCCCGCACGGGAGTGGCGTCGGTGCTGTCGGAGGTGTACTGGTTGAAGACCCAGCGGTCGTACGCCTTGGAGTAGTACATCTCGAAGCCCGGCGCGTTGTTGCCCCGCTGGGAGGCCACCACGGCCGCACCGGACGGCATCGCGGACAGCTTCACCCACGCCGACACCGAGAAACTGATGTCGGTGTTGATGGTGGCGATGTCGGTGGCGGCGTAGTCGTCGACACCGTCGAACTGCACGGCCTTGCCGATCTTGCCCTCCACGTTCGGCGTCGGGCCGCCGTACAGGGTCGCGGTCTGCTCGGGCGCACTGCCCGCCGCTTGAGTGGCGCCGGCCGCCTCGTCCATGGACCAGTCGGCTCGCTCGCGCTGCCCCGCCTTGACCCGGAACTGGTAGGTGCGGATCTCGGAGCCGTTGCCGGCGGCGTCGAAGGAGCGGGCCGTGAAGGTGTTGAGGCCCGGCTTCACCGGCAGCAGGGGGACGGTCTTGGCCGCGCCGCCCGAGGTGGTGACCGTGTTGGTGGAGACCGGGTCGCCGTTGATCCCGTACCAGTACTTGGTCACGTCGGAGACGGCACCGGTGATCACGAAGTCGCCGTACTGACCCACTCCGTCGTACCAGGGGTCGTCGGGGTCGTCGGGGTTCGAGGCCGGGTAGATGGCGGAGGAGATGGCCGGTGCCTTCGGCACGCTGGTGTCGTACACGAAGTAGCAGGCCGTCGGGTCACCTGTGTACGACCACGGCGAATACTGGGCGCCGTCGTAGGAATGGACGAACCAGTTCACCGACTTGTTGGTGGGGATGGAGGACGGCAGGCTGATCGCGAAGCGCGAGCCGGACTGCTTCGCGGTCGTCAGACC
Source organism: Streptomyces rhizosphaerihabitans (assembly GCF_025399795.1). GTDB lineage: Bacteria > Actinomycetota > Actinomycetes > Streptomycetales > Streptomycetaceae > Streptomyces > Streptomyces rhizosphaerihabitans. Next base: position 154,304 of record NZ_JAODTZ010000008.1, read on the forward strand.
GGACTTCCAGTGGGGGACGGTGCCCTTGCCGTCACCGCTGTCCCAGCTCGCCTGGAACTCCACGGAGACGGAGTCGCCGTCGGGGTCGGTGACGTCGTTCGCGTAGATCTTGCCCAGCGTCCGCACCCGAGCGGCGCTGGAGGGGCTCTTGCACGATCCGCCGTACTCCATGGTCAGCTGCGACATCTTGACCTGCGGCGGCGGACGGTTGTACTGCACGCGCAGATAGGCGTCGTCCGAGAACCGCTTCCAGCCGTACCCGTCGGACTCGCTCGACGCCTTCATCCCGAAGGTCATCGTCGACCACTTCTTGTCCGCCGCCTGCTGCAGCGCGGACTTCACGTCGAACTCCGCGTCCTTCGCGGCACAGCCGGTGTATCCGTAGGCGAAGGACGCCGTCCTGAGGTGATCGATCCAGAACCCGTCCGCGTTCTGCGAGTTCCAGGTCGTCGACGAGGAGATGTCCTTGGTGCGCCACAGCTCCACACCGCGGTCCGCGCAGGACGCGGACCAGGTGTTGCGGACCACGAACTCCGCCTGCAGCACGGTACGGCCGGCGAACTTGGAGGTCGGAATGCGGTAGAAGAGCCGCTTGGTGTCGTACGGCGCGCAGTACGACCAGTCGCAGTACCCCAGACCCTCGTCCGAGTCGCCGTTGAACTTCCACTGCGGCGACGACGCCCAGTACTTGGAGGCCATCGTCCAGGCCGAGGCCTTCGGGGAGTACCACTGGGGGTCGATGAACACGGGGTAGACCGTGTTCTTGCCCGTGAGCACGGTTCGGTCCGGCGTCAGCACCAGCGCGTTCTGCGCGGCGGGAACGTCCACTCCGACCGGCGCCACGTTCGCGGACTCCGCGGCCACGGCCTCGGAGGCGTCCGACCCGTCCTCGGAAGCGGTGGGGCCGGCGGTGGCGGTAGAGCCGGCGCCGGTACGGGCAGCCGCGGCCACCGAGCGTTGTGAGGTGCTCGGCGACGGTGTTCCGGCAAGCCCGGTGGCGGACTTGGACTGGGTCGCGGTGCCGGGCGCCTGGGTGCTGGAGTCCCACATGACGGGGCGGGGGGCCTCGAAGACCGCGCTCCCGGCACCCTGGTCGATCGCCGCCAGGCCGCCGTCACCGGTCTTCTCGACCTGCATGCCTTCGGCGTCCAGCTTCAGGCGTAATTGGCTCAGTTCCGTGCTCGCCGCGGCGTCGGCCGACTTGACCACCAGGAGCTGGGAGAAGCCGTCCTGCTGCGCCGTCATCCGCAGGTCGACGCCGGGCAGCACGTCCGGATAGGTGACGGTGTTCCCCGTCAGCTCCGGGGAGGGCAGGTCCTTGGGCCAGGACAGTGCCAGTTCACGGCCGTTCTTCGTCATCCGTACCAGGGGGGCCGAACCCCCGCCGGAGAAGGTCAGACCGACGGTCGTGGCCTTGGGAACCACCGTTCCGTTCGCGCCGCGGGTCAAAGTGGTGTCGATGTCCCGCCACTGGCCGTCCACCCGGGTCCGCACCGGCCGCAGATGCTCGCGGGCTTCCAAGTGCCCCGCAGGGGTGGCGTACACCTCGCTGCTTTCACCGCGCAACGAGGTGATCTCCACCGACTTGCCCGTGCGAGCCGCCTCGGCCAGTGCCTTGGTGTCCTCGCCGCCTCCGTCGTCCTCAGCGGCCGCGGCCGCCCCGCCCGTTTCAGCGGTCCCGACGGCCTTGACGGCATCGACGGCTGAGGTGTCGGCTTTCTCGTCGGCCACTGCCATGGCGCTGTTGGACGCGCTCGCCGCCAGTACTAAGGCAGCGGAGAGCACAACGCCGGCTGTGCGCAGCCGGCGTCTCCCCCCGTACGTATTCATATGAATTACTCCCCCACCAAGCCGCATTGGGCCGGCACTGGACACGTTTGATCAAGCGATCAGGTCGCAACATACGGGCGCCCCCATCCGTTAACCAGAGATCCATGGACGGATAAAGCCCGCAAGATCCACCAACCAAGCGAAACCGGGAAGTGAAACACTTCACGTTTGCTTTACGAATTCACCATGGTTCGGCAGGGGTGTCCCAATTGTCATGTACGCCTCGTGTTGACCTCGAAAGCCTCGCTCAGTACCAGGTGGGGGCAGGTGAGCGGGAGGCCGGAGGGCCAAGAAGATCCTGCGGGGCGTAGTTCGTCGACCGGGGATCCGAAGGTGCGCGCCTCGGGCACAGGGAGGGCGGTGGCTGCCTCGGCACGGAAATGCGTGAGCTTGCCGGGATACCGGTCGCTCATGGTCTTCGAGAGGGCGACGGTCGCACACTTCAACCGTCAGGATCTGCTGGATCGACGCCCCGGACCTTCATCGATCCGGGGCGTCGCCGCATCCTTCCCGGCGGGAGCCGGGGGTGCACGCGGCAAGAGTGCTCGTCACGGAAGCCGAACGCGGCGTGCCAGTTTCCGGCCCCATGCCTGGCCCGGCGCTTCGATACAACGATAGGTCAGCACGCACAGGGGCAGCAGTACGACGTAGAACGCCACTTCGTACTTGAGATTGTCCCGTGGCCACCGGCCGATCGTGCCGTCGGTGACCGCCAGCAGCATCGGATGCACCAGGTAGACCGAATAGCTGATCGTTCCCAGTCCGGTCAGCCAGCGCGGTATCCGTCGGTGGCGCACCGCCAGTCCGACACCGAAGGTGAGCACGGCCAGCAGGAACGCCACGATCCAGCCACGCCGTGTGAAATGGGACCCGTCGCCGTTCCAGTACGCACTCCCCACGGCACAGGCGACCACCACGACGGCTGTGAACGCCACGTTGCGCCAGGTGCTCTGACCGTGTTCGGCTCGATAGACGGCGGTACCGAGGAACATCACGGCGAGGATGACCAAGCCCTCCCACATGGGAACCGTGCCGTTGAACAGGACCAGGACGAGCGCCAGCACTCCGCCCAGCACGCCCCCGAACACGCGAAGCGCGGGTGGCCCGGCGCTGGCACAGAGGATGGAGACCACCATGGTGATCGAGGCGAGCGCGATCAGGTCGCCGGTGCCGACCGTGCCGGAGAGCGCGGAGACTGCCGGCGTGATCCCTGCCGTCACGCTCACGGCGGCGAGCACGGCCAGAGTGATGGCGACCGCTGCCGACCGCCGGTGAAGACGGACCGTGAAAAGAGCGACGACCAGGAGGTAGAAGGACATCTCGTACGAGAGCGTCCACAGGACAAGCAGGATATTGGGCGTACCCAGCAGTTCTTGGAGCAAGGTGACATGGGCGACCACCACTGAGGCGACGCTCTGCTGGCCGAAGTCGCGAATCTCCGCGATGCCCATCAGGTTGAGGGTGAGGACCGCGGCCACGGTGGCTGCCCACAGCGGGTACATACGGAATGCGCGTCCGATCCAGAAGGTCCGGACGCAGCCCCGGCGCTCGAGCGACGCGGGGATGATGTAGCCGCTCACGAGGAAAAACACCATGATGCCGTACCGGCTGGTGTTGAACTCCGGCATCAACTCCCGCCGGAACTCCGCCATGAAGGCGTACGACGAGTGGTCGAACACCACGACGAGTGCCGCGATGCCGCGCAACGCGTCCAGCCAGCCCATCCGCGACGGCCCGGCCGACGCGCCGGATACGGGTCTTCGTGGCGGCGCGGAGGGCAGCTCCTCCAGCGGCGGAGGTACGGGGGGTGGGGGTTGCATATTGGTGATCACGTAGCGTTCCTCGCCGATGTTCAGCCGTGTGCCGATCAATTGTCGGTTCGCCTCGGGTCCATGAGTACGGGCCTGTGGACAACCGACCGGATGTGGATATGGCCGTCCCTCGGTAGCCCGTACCTGAGGGTGACCCCTACGGGCCCGTACGACTGGAGGCTGACGCGGATCCACCTCCGTGGGCTGACGACCGCTATGGTGTGCGCCACTACCTTCGAATCGTGACTGTGATCGCGACCGAAAGCCTGAGCAAGCGGTACCCCCGGGTGACCGCGCTTGACCGGCTCTCCGTGGACGTCGGGCCCGGTGTGACCGGACTCGTCGGAGCCAACGGAGCCGGCAAGTCCACACTGATCAAGATCCTGCTGGGTCTGTCCCCCGCCACCGAGGGGAGCGCACGCGTGCTCGGCCTCGACGTCGCCACCGAAGGCGGCGCCATCCGCGAGCGCGTCGGGTACATGCCCGAGCACGACTGCCTGCCGCCCGACGTCTCGGCCACCGAGTTCGTCGTCCATATGGCGCGGATGTCCGGGCTGCCGCCGGCCGCCGCCCGCGAGCGCACCGCGGACACCCTGCGCCACGTCGGACTGTACGAGGAGCGCTACCGACCCATCGGCGGCTACTCGACGGGCATGAAGCAGCGCGTCAAACTCGCGCAGGCCCTCGTCCACGATCCCCAGCTGGTCTTCCTGGACGAACCGACCAACGGCCTGGACCCGGTCGGCCGCGACGACATGCTCGGACTGATCCGCCGCATCCACACGGACTTCGGCATCTCGGTCCTGGTCACCTCGCACCTCCTGGGCGAACTGGAGCGCACCTGCGACCACGTCGTGGTCGTCGACGGCGGCAAGCTGCTGCGCTCCAGCTCCACCACGGACTTCACCAAGACCACCACGACCCTCGCCATCGAGGTCACCGACACCGACGAGCACCTGGACGGCACGAGCGCGGTGCGCGAGGTGCTCCACGCGCGCGGGATCGAGACCCACGACGGCAGCGGGCTGCCGGGCGCCGGACACATCCTGCTGCTGACCACCGAGGGCGAGGACACCTACGACCTCGTCCGCGACGTGGTCGCCGACCTCGGTCTGGGGCTGGTCCGCATGGAGCAGCGCAGGCACCACATCGCCGAGGTCTTCGCCGACAGCGACGAGCAGCGGGCGAAGGACGAGCGAGCGGCGAGCGGCGATCCGCGGACCGGCGACGACCAGCGGAAGGAGGCGGTCGGCCATGGCAGTTGAGCACCCCCTCACCCAGCCGGGTGAGCAGACCCGTATCCACAACATCGGCTACCGCAACTACGACGGCGCGCGTCTGGGCCGCGCCTATGCCCGCCGCTCCCTCTACTCGCAGTCCCTGCGCGGCGCCTACGGACTCGGCCGCTCGGTCAAGTCCAAGGTCCTGCCGATGCTGCTCTTCGTGGTGATGTGCGTTCCCGCGCTGATCATGGTGGCCGTCGCGGTCGCCACCAAGGCGAAGGACCTCCCCGTCGACTACACGCGCTACGCGGTGATCATGCAGGCGGTCATCGGCCTGTACGTCGCCTCGCAGGGCCCCCAGGCGGTCTCCCGCGACCTGCGCTTCAAGACCGTGCCGCTGTACTTCTCACGCCCCATAGAGACCGGCGACTACGTGCGCGCCAAGTACGCGGCGCTGGCCTCGGCGCTGTTCATCCTGACGGCCGCCCCGCTGATCGTGCTCTACGTGGGCGCACTGCTGGCCAAGCTCGACTTCTCCGACCAGAGCAAGGGCTTCGGGCAGGGGCTGCTCTCCGTGGCACTGCTGTCGCTCCTCTTCGCCGGCATCGGCCTGGTCATCTCGGCGATCACCCCGCGCCGCGGCTTCGGCATCGCGGCCGTCATCGCCGCCCTGACCATCTCCTACGGAGCGGTCTCCACCGTCCAGGCCATCGCCTTCGAGCGCTCCAGCAGCGGAGCCGTTCCCTGGCTCGGGCTCTTCTCGCCGATCACGCTCATCGACGGAGTGCAGACGGCCTTCCTCGGCGCCTCCTCCGCGTTCCCCGGCGAGGTGGGCCCCTCGTCCGGACAGGGCGTCGTCTACCTCGTCGTCGTCCTGGGTCTCATCGCGGGCTGCTACGGCCTCCTGATGCGCCGCTACCGAAAGGTCGGGCTGTGACCACGCTCAACATCGACCATGTCTCGCGCTGGTTCGGCAACGTGGTGGCGGTCAACGACATCACGATGACGATCGGCCCCGGCGTCACCGGCCTGCTCGGCCCGAACGGCGCCGGGAAGTCCACCCTCATCAACATGATGGGCGGCTTCCTCGCCCCCTCGACGGGCACCGTCACCCTCGACGGCAGGCCGACATGGCGCAACGAGGACATCTACCGGCACATCGGCATCGTCCCCGAGCGCGAGGCGATGTACGACTTCCTCACCGGGCGCGAATTCGTCGTCGCCAACGCCGAGTTGCACGGCCTCGGCGCGAAGGCCGCCCACCGGGCCCTCGCCACGGTCGAGATGGAGTACGCGCAGGACCGCAAGATCTCCACGTACTCCAAGGGCATGCGGCAGCGCGTGAAGATGGCGTCCGCGCTGGTCCACGACCCGTCGCTGCTGCTGCTCGACGAGCCCTTCAACGGCATGGACCCGCGCCAGCGCATGCAGCTCATGGATCTGCTGCGCCGCATGGGCGACGAGGGCCGCACGGTGCTGTTCTCGTCCCACATCCTCGAAGAGGTGGAGCAACTCGCCGCCCACATCGAGGTGATCGTCGCCGGACGGCACGCGGCGAGCGGTGACTTCCGGCGCATCCGCCGTCTGATGACCGACCGCCCGCACCGCTACCTGGTCCGCTCCAGCGACGACCGGACGCTGGCCGCGGCGCTGATCGCCGACCCGTCGACGTCCGGCATCGAAGTCGACCTCGCCGAGGGCGCGTTGCGCATCCAGGCCGTCGACTTCGGCCGGTTCACCGTCCTCCTGCCGAAGGTCGCGCGTGAGCACGGCATCCGGCTGCTGACGGTGTCGCCGTCCGACGAGTCCCTGGAATCCGTCTTCTCGTATCTTGTCGCGGCGTAGGAGGCCGAAGATGTACGACCCCACAGTCGCCCGGCTCACCTATCGGGGCCTGCTCGGCCGCCGACGGGCACTCATCCTCGGCGTCCTGCCCGTCCTGCTCATCGTGCTCTCCCTGGCCGTCCGGAGCTTCTCCGGGGCCGACGACCAGGTGGCCTCGGACCTGCTCGGCGGGTTCGCGCTCGCCACCATGGTGCCGATCATCGGTGTCATCGCCGGCACGGGAGCGATCGGGCCCGAGATCGACGACGGCTCGGTGGTGTATCTGCTGGCCAAGCCTCTGAAGAGGCCCACGATCATCTTCACCAAGCTGATCGTCGCGATCGCCGTCACCATGGCCTTCTCGGCGGTGCCGACGTTCATCGCGGGCATGATCCTGAACGGCAACGGCCAGCAGATCGCCGTCGCCTACACCGTGGCAGCCCTGGTCGCCTCGATCGCCTATGCCGCGATGTTCCTGCTCCTCGGGACTGTGACCCGGCACGCGGTGGTCTTCGGGCTCGTCTACGCGCTCGTCTGGGAGGCCCTGTTCGGGTCCCTGGTGTCCGGCGCCCGCACGCTCAGCGTCCAGCAGTGGGCGCTCGCCGTGGGTCACAAGGTGACCGGCGGAGACCTCGTCACCTCGGACGTGAGCCTGCCGACCGCGACGGTCCTGCTGGTCGTGGTCACCGTCCTCGCCACCTGGTACGCGGGGCAGCGGCTGCGGTCGCTGAAGCTGGTCGGCGAGGAGTGAGCGAGGGCTCCCCGAGCGCGTGCCGACTGGTGGGCGGCACGCGCCCGGGGAGTCCCCTTTTTTCTTGACAGCGGCTTCATCCCTGTCCGGTCACACTGGGCGAACGGGGACGGACGGCCAGGAGGAACGGGGATGGCAACCGAGGAACCACGGGGTGACGGCCGCGAACAGGCCGGGACCGGGTCCGGGGACAGGTCGGGGGTCGGGTCGGGGGACGGGCTCGGGGAAACGGCAGGGGAACCGTGGGACGACCTCGTCCTCGACGAGAACTTCGTACGGTCCGCGGAGACGACCGAGCCGTCGGCCCGTGCGCGCATGCTCGCCGCCCGTTGGCGCGAGGGAGGCCCCGATCCGCAGCCCTGGCGCTCGGACGAGCCGCCCGCGGGGTGGTTCTTCAGCAAGGGGCGTCGGCGCAGGTGGCGCCGCAAGTGAGGCCGCACGGAGGCAGCTTTTAATCAGTGGCGCCCAAGTCGGCTTACGGGCACAGTGGTTGTGTCCACGCCGCCGCATCGAGCCGGCGCCACGTTCTGGGAGAGGAGCGCGACGATGTTCATCAGGAGCAGTTCGTCGAGCTCCCGGCAGGGCAGCCCACGGCGGGTTCCGGAGTAGTCACCTCCTCCGTCGAACCCGCTCCGCAGGGGGAGTTGCCCGGGGCGGCCGCTTCGAGCGCGCATCACGCGCGGGCCGCCCACCCGGAGGATTGGCCGAGTGGAAAGGCACCGGCTTGCTAAGCCGTGGTCGGGGGTGAAACCCCGCGCGCGTTCGATCCGCGCATCCTCCGCAAGACGTTTCCCGCTGACCGCTGACCGCTGACCGCTGACCGCTGACCGCTGACCGCTGACCGCTGACCCAGCGGTCAGCTGAGCCAGTTGGTCCGCTGGCCCTGCGGTCCGCTGGACCAGCAGGTCCGTTGCGCCATCCATCCGCTGGATCAGCCGACCCGTTGAACCAGTCGCTCAGCGGCGGCTGTTGGTGCTGCGGCGCTGAGGTCCAGTCGCCCTGCGGTCTCGCCGCCCCGCCGACAGCGAGGACGAGGCGACCTGGCCCAGGCCTGTCGCTACAGCTGGGGCCGCGTCAGCAACCGCTCCAGTACCACCGCGATCCCGTCCTCCTCGTTCGAGGACGTCACCTCGTCCGCGATCGCCTTGAGGTCGTCGTGGGCGTTGGCCATGGCCACCCCGTGCTTCGCCCAGGCGAACATCGGGAGGTCGTTCGGCATGTCGCCGAAGGCGATCGTGTCGGCGGCCTTGACGCCGAGGCGCCGGGCCGCCAGGGACAGCCCGGTCGCCTTGGAGAGGCCGAGGGGGAGGAGTTCCACTATCCCCGCGCCCGCCATCGTGACGCCGACGAGTCCGCCCGCGACCTCCATGGCCACGGCCGCGAGCGCGTCGTCGGAGAGCGTCGGGTGCTGGACGTACACCTTGTTCAGAGGGGCCGACCAGAGGTCGGCGGCGTCCTTGAGCGGGATGACCGGGAGCGAGCCGTCCAGCCTGCGGTAGCCGGGGCCGACGAGCACCTCGCCGTCGAGTCCGTCGCGGCTCGCGGCCAGCAGCAGCGGGCCGAGCTCCGCCTCGATCTTGGCGAGCGCGAGACCGGCCAGCTGCCGGTCCAGCGTCACCGAGGTGAGCAGCCGGTGCTCCCCCGCGTCGTAGACCTGTGCGCCCTGACCGCAGACCGCGAGACCTCGGTAACCGAGGTCGTCGAGGATGTGCCGCGTCCAGGGCACCGCGCGCCCGGTGACGACGATGTGGGCCGCGCCGGCGGCGGTCACGGCGGCGAGCGCGTCACGCGTACGCGCCGAGACCGTCTCGTCGGAACGCAGCAGCGTCCCGTCGAGATCGGTCGCGACGAGTTTGTACGGAAAAGCCCCCGGCTCCGTGGCCCCGGACGATCCCGTCGACCCAGTGGTGCCGGTCACTTGGAGATCGGCTCCAGAACTTCACGGCCGCCCAGGTAGGGCCGCAGCACCTCGGGCACCCGCACCGAACCGTCGGCGAGCTGGTGGTTCTCCAGGATCGCGACGATGGTGCGCGGGACGGCGCACAGCGTGCCGTTCAGCGTGGCGAGCGGCTGGACCTTCTTGCCGTCGCGCATACGGACGGACAGGCGGCGGGCCTGGAAACCGTCACAGTTGGAGGCCGAGGTCAGCTCGCGGTACTTGCCCTGGGTCGGGATCCACGCCTCGCAGTCGAACTTGCGGGAGGCCGAGGAGCCCAGGTCGCCGCTCGCCACATCGATCACCTGGAAGGGCAGTTCGAGGCCGGTCAGCCACTGCTTCTCCCATTCGAGGAGCCGCTTGTGCTCGTTCTCGGCGTCCGCGGGGTCGACGTACGAGAACATCTCGACCTTGTCGAACTGGTGTACGCGGAAAATGCCGCGGGTGTCCTTGCCGTAGGTGCCGGCCTCGCGGCGGAAGCACGGCGAGAAACCGGCGTAGCGCATCGGCAGCTTGTCGGCGTCGAGGATCTCGTCCATGTGGTACGCCGCGAGGGGGACCTCGGAGGTGCCGACCAGGTAGTAGTCGTCCTTCTCCAGGTGGTACACGTTCTCCGCGGCCTGGCCGAGGAAGCCGGTGCCCTCCATGGCGCGCGGGCGGACCAGCGCCGGGGTCAGCATCGGAATGAAGCCGGCCTCGGTGGCCTGCGCGATCGCCGCGTTGACCAGGGCGAGCTCCAGGAGCGCGCCGACACCGGTCAGGTAGTAGAAGCGCGAGCCCGACACCTTGGCGCCGCGCTCGACGTCGATGGCGCCCAGCGCCTCGCCGAGTTCCAGGTGGTCCTTGGGCTCGAAGCCCTCGGCGGCGAAGTCGCGGATGGTGCCGTGCGTCTCCAGGACGACGAAGTCCTCCTCGCCGCCGACCGGGACGTCGGGGTGCACCAGGTTGCCGAGCTGGAGGAGGAGCCGCTTGGTCTCCTCGTCCGCCTCGTTCTGTTCGGCTTCGGCGGCCTTGACGTCGGTCTTGAGCTGCTCGGCTGTCTTCAGCAGCTCGGCGCGCTCGTCCGGGGAGGCCTTGGGGATCAGTTTGCCGAGCGACTTCTGCTCGGAACGCAGCTCGTCGAAGCGGACGCCGGACGACCTGCGCCGCTCGTCGGCGGAGAGGAGGGAGTCGACGAGCGCGACATCCTCTCCACGGGCGCGCTGGGAGGCGCGAACACGGTCGGGGTCCTCACGGAGCAGGCGAAGGTCAATCACCCCTCAAGGCTACCGGTGCGGGCTTCCGGCCAACGACCCGATATTCCAGAGCGTTAGGGCTGTCACGGTATGAGTGAAATGCCGGACCGAATCTCTTGATCACCGAACGACGTCAATGAAACAGGGCCCTACTCCCCGAAACGGGGCAGACGGCTCTTCGCCGGTTGACTGGATTTCCTTGTGGGGGGCGGGACTTGCGAGCCAGGTTGTCCACAGGGATCGGCCCTCTCGGGCAGTTATCCACAGGCTGTGTGGAAGATCTGTGGATGCCGGAATTGATCGTTCCGATCACCCTTCGCCGACTGAGGAATTCCCGGTTCAAACCCTCCGTACACCCACTTTCGGGTGTAAATGATTCCCTCCATAGGGTTGATCAATGGAAAAGGGTGGACGAAGGGTGCCGTACGGGGGTGTGGAAGGACTTGGGCCAAGTAGCCGATTTGTCGATGATGTAGTGCTTCGTTGTCGACTTGTCCCCAGGTCGAGAAGCGCACCTGTGGATAACCTCTGTGGATGACGAAAATCAGCAGGTAGGACCGTGGGGAAACGTTCGGACGGGTGTGGATCCGCCGCTCAGAACCGGCCGTCCGCGCAGCGTGCCAGCCAGTCCGACGCGGCGGAGAACGCGTTGTCCGACGTCCCGGGCCGCAGCGGCCGCACGTCCTCCAGGGCGACACCGGCCCGCGGATAGGAACCGAGGAAGCGCACCTGGGGGCAGATCCGCTTGAGGCCCATCAGCGCCTCGCCCACCCGGCGGTCGGTGATGTGTCCCTCGGCGTCCACCGAGAAGCAGTAATTGCCGATGCCCTGGCCGGTGGGGCGGGACTCGATCCGCATGAGGTTGACGCCGCGCACGGCGAATTCCTGAAGCAGTTCGAGCAGTGCGCCGGGGTGGTCGTCGCCGAGCCAGATGACCACGGACGTCTTGTCGGCGCCGGTCGGCGCGGCGGGCCGGGCCGGGCGGCCGACCAGCACGAAGCGGGTCTCCGCGTTCGCCGCGTCGTGGATCTCCGTAACCAGCGGTTCGAGGCCGTACGTCGCCGCCGCGAACTCGCCCGCGAAGGCCGCGTCGAAACGGCCCTCCTGGACCAGCCTGGCGCCGTCCGCGTTCGAGGCCGCCGACTCCCACAGGGCGTCCGGCAGATGCGCGGCCAGCCAGTTGCGGACCTGGGGCTGGGCGACCGGGTGTCCGGTGACCGTCTTGACGTCCTTCAACGTCGTGCCGGGCCTGACCAGCAGAGCGAAGGCGATCGGCAGCACGACCTCGCGGTAGATCATCAGCTGGTCGCCCTTGGCGAGTTCGTCGAGGGTGGCGGTGACACCGCCCTCGACGGAGTTCTCGATCGGGACGAGCGCGCCCGCGGCCTGGCCGCCGCGCACCGCGTCGAGCGCGGCCGGAACGGACACCATGGGCACCAGTTCCCGCGTCGCGGCCTCGGGAAGCGTGCGGAGGGCGGCCTCGGTGAACGTACCCTCGGGGCCGAGATAGGTGTAGCGCGTCGCCGACATACCGTCACCTTAATGGGCCTCGCAGGGAAGCGGCTCACGCCTGCGGAGCCCGCCACCGGCCCGGGTACGGAGCCCGCCGCCGGCCCGGGTACGGAGCCCGCCGCCGAGCCGGCTGCGGAGCCCCGGTACCGAGTCCGCCGTGGAGCTCGCCACCGAATCGGCTCCGGAACCCCGTACCGAGCCCGGCGTGGAGCCCGGCGTGGAGCCCGGCACGGAGCCCGGCACGGAGCCCCCGTACCGAGCCCCCATGGAGACCCCTCCATGGAGCGCTGTACCGAGCCCAGTGCAGGGCGTACTGATCACCCCTCCAGCAACCGCTGGCCCACGTACTCCCCCTCCGCCGCGCCGCCCGGCACCGCGAAGAGCCCGCTCGACTCATGGCGGATGAACGTCGAGAGCGCGTCGCCGCGGTCGAGTTTGCGCTGGACGGGGACGAAGCCGCGCACCGGATCGGCCTGCCAGCACACGAAGAGCAGGCCGGCATCGGGTGTCCCGTCGGTGCCGATGCCGTCGTGGAAGGAGAACGGTCGGCGCAGCATCGCGGCGCCGCCGTTCTGGTCGGGCCGGGTGATGCGGGCGTGCGCGTTGACGGGCACGACCGGGTTGCCGTCGGCGTCGGTCTTGTCCAGGTCCATCGCGGTGGTCTCGGTGCCGCCGCTGAGCGGCGACCCGGTGGACTTCTTCCGCCCGATGACGTCCTCCTGGGCCTTGCCCGAGAGCTTCTCCCAGTCGTCGAGAAGCATCCGGATGCGGCGCACGACGGCGTACGAGCCGTTCGCCATCCATTCCGGGTCGCCGGAGGCGGGGACGAAGATGCGCCCGTCGAAGTCGGGCTCGGACGGCTTCGGATTGCGGGTGCCGTCGATCTGTCCCATCAGGTTGCGCGCGGTCATCGGTTCGGCGGTGACGCCCGGCGAGCGGTTGAAACCGTTCATCTGCCAGCGCACCCGCGCCGCGCTGCCCGCGTCCTTCTGGATCGCGCGCAGGGCGTGGAAGGCGACGAGGGCGTCGTTCGCGCCGATCTGCACCCACAGGTCGCCGTCGCTGCGCGCCTTGTCGAGGTGGTCGGAGGAGAAGTCGGGCAACGGGTCCAGGGCCACCGGGCGCCGCTTCTCCAGACCCGTACGAGCGAAGAAGCTGTGTCCGAAGCCGAAGGTGACGGTGAGGGACGACGGGCCGGCGTCACGCGCGACGTCCGTGTCCTCGTGGGCCGCGGCCTCGCCCGCCATCAGCCGCTCGGCCGTCACCGACCAGCGGCGCAGCAGCGCGGCGGCCTCCCTGCGGCCCGCGCCCGCCGCCAGGTCGAAGGCGACGAGGTGGCCGCGCGCCTGGAGCGCGGTGGTGATGCCGGGCTGATGTTTCCCGTGAAACATTGCCATGTCCGCGCCGACCGAGGTCAACGGGATGGTCTTCTCCGGTGAAGGCGCCGCCGCGTAGCCCACGGCCGCCCCCGCCGCTCCGAGGGCGAGCCCGGTGGCGCCGGCGGTGCCGAGCAGCCGACGCCGTGACATGACCCCGGTCGGTGAGTCGTTCGACGACGCGATGCCGGGGGACACCTCGGGGGAGGGTGCCTTCCGGGCGGAGGGGGAGGAGGTCCCGGGGGTGGAATGGTCAGCCATGGTCAGGTTCAGCCGATCTGCGCGTTCTTGATCACGGTGGCCTGGTCGATGTCGGAGGTGCGCACGGTCACCGCGATCTTCCAGTCGCCCGCCATGGGGATCTGTACTCCGTTCGCCGCCCAGTGTCCGGTGGCGACCCGGTCGGGGGTCACGGGCAACGGGCCGACATCCTTCGCCGCGAGCGTGAAGGCGACCTTCACCTCGGGGACGTCGAAGGCCTTGCCGTTCGGGCGAACCACGAAGACGTGCATCTCGTTGCCGCCGACACGGGCCGGGTCGAGGGTGACCTCCACCGTGCCCTTGCCGTCCTCGCCGCCCGTGTCGAACGGGATCTTCAGGGACAGCGGCCCGGAGCGCTGCGAGGCGGACGCGGTGGCCTGCCGGGCCGCCTCCGCCGTACGCCCCGGCTCGGTGGTCGTCAGCGCGGTGGTGACCGCGAGCAGGACGACCGCGACCCCGGCCTCGGCGAGTACCGAGCGGCGCAGGCCCGAGCGGTGCGGGTCGGCGTCGCGGACACGCTTCTCGCGGGTGGAGGCCACGGCGGCCTGCTGCCGGGCGAGCTGGGCGGCGCGCCGGGAGTCGGCGGGAACGGTGGCGGGCGTCCTCGGCGCGGAGCGCTGCTCCACGACGGCGGCGGCCTCGGGAGCCGTCTCCTCGGCCAGCTGGGCCGTCCAGCGCCGCGAGATCCACGCGATGCCCACGAGGAGGGCCACCAGGCCGACCTTGACGAGCAGCAGTTGTCCGTACGTCGTGTCGGTGAGCGCCGACCAGGAGCCGAGCTGCCGCCACGACTGGTAGATCCCGGTGGTGACCAGCACGAGGACGGCGCCGAACGCGAGGCGGGAGAACCGGCGTACGGCCGTGGCCTCGATCTGTGCTTGTGCCGGCGCCCGGAACAGGGCCACCACCAGCGTCGACAGACCGCCGAGCCAGACCGCGACGGCCAGCAGGTGCAGGACGTCGACGGGCATCGCGATGCCCGGCTGGACGCCGGTCGAGGCGTGCTCGGCCATGGCCCAGGTCGCGGCGAGGCCGGCCGCGACGACCGCGCCGCCGATGGCGAGTCCGAAGGTGAGGTCGTTCTTCTCCGCGGCCAGGTTGTCAGCGTCCGTGTCCGCGGCGTCCTCAGGACCGCCGTTCGCCGCCTCGGCCGGTTCACCGCGCGTCGCCTTCGCGGTGACCGTCTGCGCGGCAACCGCGTGGGTGCCGGCCGCCTTCGCGCCAACCGCCTTCGTGGCGACGGTCTTGGTGTCCGCCTCGCCGGCGGATTCCTTCGTGCCGGCGGTTTCCGGGCCGGCTGTCCGTGCCGCGGTGGTGTCCCCTGCCCGGGCCGTGGCCGCCGCCCGTTCGTCCTCGTCCCGTTTGGCGTACGCGCCGAAGAGCACCGCGATGAACAGCGCCGCCGCGGCGAGCAGCAGCAGCCGCGACACCAGAGCCGCGCCCGACTTGGTCTGCAGCACCTCGCCGAGCAGGGTCAGGTCGAAGATGTCGCCGACCTTGCCGGACCCCACGTACGAACCGCGCAGGAGCAGCAGTGCGAGCGTGGAGGCGGTCAGCGTGAGCCAGCCGGAGACCACGACCCGCTGGACCGGCCGGATGCCGGAGCCCCGCTGCCAGCAGCCCAGCACGAAGGCGGCGCCGCCGACGAGCAGGATGAATCCCGCGTACGAGAAGTAGCGCGCGGTTCCGTAGAGGACGCCCACCACGCCGCCGCCCGCCGCCTGGTCGGACAACGCGACGGAGGTCTGCGAGGGGGCGCCGACGGAGAAGGTGAAGGCACCGGAGACGGGATGGCTGTCCGCCGACACCACCTGGTAGGTGACGGTGTAGGTGCCGTCGGGCAGCCCCGGGCGCAGCTTCAGGCCGTAGGTGTCGCCGCCCAGGTCGCTCGCGCTCCCGGCGTCGACCCGCCCGCCCTTGGGGTCGAGCACCTGGAGCGATTTGTCGTTCAGCGAGACCTGTTCGGAGAAGGTGAGCGAGACCTGGGCGGGTGCCTTGTCGACCACCGATCCCTGCGTCGGGTTGCTCCCGGTCAGCGCGGCGTGCGCGGAGGCGGGCGCGGCGCCCGCCAGGAGCGCGCCGAAGACGGCGAGGAGCAGCAGCAGGAGGGTCCTGAAGCGGGGGGCGATGGTCAGTGTCACGGTGATGCCTCCCTCAGTGCCCGGTCTTCGGGTTGTACGTCGCGGATTTCACCGGCATGGAGATCCTGACCGTGCCGGACTTGGCGAAGTGCAGTTCCACGGACACCTTCTCGCCCTGTTCGGGCTTGTGGGTGAGCTTTGCGAACATGAGGTGGTTGCCGCCGCTCGCGAAGTCCAGGGTGCCCTCGGCGGGCACGGCGAATGATTCCTTCTCCCGCATGGTGCCGTCCTCGGTCGCGTGCATCGTGACCTCGTCCGAGAGGTCGCTGGTGACCGAGGTGAGCGTGTCGGCGCCGCCGGAGTCGGTGACGGTGAAGAAGCCCGCCGCCATCGTGTCCGTGCTCGGGGCGGGCATGTAGGCGCCGGTGACCTTGAGTTCGGGCCCGGCCGAGGACGACGACGAGGAGTCGTCGGAACCGCAGCCCGACAGTGTCCCCGAGGCGGCTATGACCAGTGCGCCGGCGGCGAGGAGTCCTGCGCGACGACTCGGACGGCGGCTCACGGGGTCTTCCCCTCGGCGATCTTGGGAAGGTCCTTGGTGTAGTCGTCGACGGTGGCGCCCTCGCCGTACAGCACATAGCCCGCGTCGGTCTTCGGCGAGAAGGCGATGACCTGGGTGCCGTGCACGGAGACGACCTTGCCGTTCTTGTCCTTCGTGGTCGGCTCGATGGTGATGCCCAGGGAGCGGGCGCCGGCCTGGATCGTGGCGAAGTCGCCGGTCAGGCCGATGAAGTCGGAGTCGATGCCCTTGAGCCACGTACCGAGCGCGGCGGGGGTGTCGCGGGCCGGGTCGGTGGTGACGAACACGACGCGCAGTTTGTCCTGCTCGGTCTTCGGCAGCTGCTTCTTCGCGACCGCGAGGTTGTTCATCGTCAGGGGGCAGACGTCGGGGCAGTGGGTGTAGCCGAAGTAGACGAGCGTCGGCCGGCCCTTGGTCCGCGCGCGCAGGTCGTACTTCTTGCCGGTCGTGTCGGTGAGCACGAGGTCCGGCTTCTCGAACGGGTTGTCGAGGACCGTCGCGGCCTTGCCGGAGCCCGCCTCGGCGGATACGTCGGCGACCGGCTTGTTGCTGTCGTCGCCACTGCCGCAGGCGGAGAGGGTCAGAGCGGCGGCGGCGAACAGGGCGGCCATCGCGTACGTCTTCTTGCGCATAGAAAAATGTCCCAGATGTGAGCGCTCCGGTGCGCACCGGGGGTCGAACGAGGCCGAAGGGCCAGGTCGGACGTGACCGGGGGCCGGTCCGAGCCGGGTCGGTCCTGTCCGAGCCGGGTCGGTCCGGGCCGGAGAGCCGCGTCCGCGACCCTCCGGTGCGCACCGGGAGCGGTTGTTTCTCAGTACCTCAGGTGGTTGCCGGCACCTCAGGCGGTCGTACGCCGCCGACCGGCCAGAACGCCGTACGCCACGCCCGCCAGGCCGACGGCGATGCCGACGACGCCGAGCACGCGCGCGGTGGTGTCGCCGCCGTCCGAGGAGGAGGCCGCCTCGGTGGTGTCCTTGGCGGTCTTCTCGGTGTCGGAGGCGTCCTCCGCGACGGCGGACCCGTGATGGCCTTCCTCGGTCGCGGCCGAGAGCGCGAGCACCGGAGCCGGGTTCTCGGGCTCCTCCGCACCCTCCTTCTGCGGCTCGATCCAGCGCACGACCTCCTTGTCGGAGTACGTCTGGACGGCCTTGAAGACGAGTTCGTCGGTGTCCTCGGGAAGCGCGCCGATGGAGAGCGGGAACTTCTGGAAGAAGCCCGGCTCGATGCCCTTGCCGGCGGCGGTCCAGGTGACCTTGGTGACGGCCTCGCCGATCTTCTCGCCGTGCGCGGTGACCGGCTTGTCCAGCTTGGACTTGGTGACCTTCACGGTCCAGCCGTCGAGCGGCTGCGGCATGACGGAGGCCAGCGGGTGGTCGGCCGGGAGGTTCACCTCGACCTGGGTGGTCGAGGCGTTGTCGCGCTCGTTGGGCACCTTGAAGTTCACGACGGCGTAGCCGCCCTTGGCGGCCGCACCCTCGGGCTGCACGCTGACGTGCGCGAACGCGGGGGCGGACAGGGCGAGAACGGCCGTGGCGGCGACGGTGCCGACGGCGGCGAGACGAGAAGCCTTCATGGAAGGGAACACTCCACTTTCAGTCCAGTGACAAAGGGGACGCGCGTGTGCGTCGGTGTCCCGCGGAAGGGGCGAAACGGCGCCCGGGGGGACCCGGCGGGCACGCGCGCGTGCGACACGACCGCGTCCCCTTCGAGAAGGTCCGTGAAGCCCGTGAGGCCCGTGGGGTCCGTGAGGTCGAGGACTCCGGGGGCTCGGGGAATTCAGTGGATTCCGTGAGCGGCGCGTCGTGTCAGGCGACGAGGACGAGTGCGGTGGAGAGGGGCGGCCCGCGGCGGACGACGGTGTGCTGAAGTGCGGTCGTCCGTGGGGCGGGAGGCGCGAGCAGCGCGGTGCGAGGCGTGCGCGCGACCTCGGGCGCCCCGGGAAGTCCCGTACGCAGGGCGCGTACGAGTGTCAGAGCGGCGCGCAAAGACCGTACGAGCGCCGCTTCGGTGACTCCCTGCGCCGAGAGCCGCATGAGACGCAGGAGCGCCAGGTCGCCGCGGCGCAGCACCCACCCGGCGGCGACGGCCGCGAGGACGTGGCCGAGCAGCATCGGCAGGGAGGGGAGCACCGGCATCGGGGCGCCCGCGGCGGCCGGTACGGCGTCCGCGGCATGGCGCATGGACGACGTCATGCCCGTCATGCCCGTCATACCCGTGTCGATCCGCGCGTCGGCGAGGATCTTCTGGGCCTGCACGGGACTGATCGCCGCCGCGGCGGTACCGCACACCAGGTGGGCGGCCCGCGCCACGAGCGAGGCGTCGGACATCGACATCCCCGAGGCCATCGAGCCCATGGACCCGGTGGCCGTCGTACCGGTCTGCAGGCCGAGTCCGAAGAGTGTGTGCAGCGTGGTCTGGCCGAACGCGAGGAGCGCCACGATGCCCGGCAGTGCGCGTTCGCGTCCCGCCAGCGCCGCGGCGACGGCGAAGACCGCCAGGAAGCCGGCGCCCAGCGTCCACAGGGGGACCGCGGCACAGGAGGCGATCCCGTGACCGGCCGCGGCCAGCACGACGCAGACCGCGGCGAACACCGCGGCCCTCAGGGTCCGGAGGCCTGCTCCGGAGCGCGCCGAACGCTGGTGGGGGGCAGTCATGGCGGGCTCATCATCGCACTGGGCGCCCGTGCCCCACTCGGCAGGTCCGATTGACGGCATGTGACCGGTCCGTCCGCAACGCGGCGTACCGCCGAAAGGCCGTCGTCATCCGCCGCCCTCCGCCGTTCGGCGTCAACTCGCGTGTGCATACACCGCCCCCTCATGTGAGCGCATCGGCCGTATGGGCGGCATCACGTCGTGTATGCGATTGCGCACGGGTGGTTGCGGCAATACGTAACGGTATGTCGAGCCGCGGCCGGGAGGCTGGAGCATGAGCATCTGGTGGTCACTCCATTTGCGGCGCGAGGCTGCGAGTGTTCCGCTCGCCAGACGCCTGTTGCTCGGCACGATGGAGAGCGCGGGTGTCGACCCGGACATCTCGTACGACCTCTCCGTCGCTCTCACCGAGGCCTGTGCCAACGCCGTCGAGCACGGCGGGGACACCGTACGGGGTGACTCTTGCGAGGCGTACCGCGTGACGGCCTATCTCGACGGTGATCAGTGCCGTATCGAAGTCGCCGACTCAGGGCCCGGGTTTCCCGCCGGGAACGCCCGCTCGCTGCTCCGCCAGGCCGGCGAGGACGCGGAGCACGGCAGGGGTCTGTGCCTGATCCGGGAGCTCGCCGACCACGTCCACATCGGCAACAAGCCGGGGCGCGGCGGTGCGGTGGTGAGCTTCGACAAGATCCTCAAGTGGAAGAAGGCCCCCTCGCTGCTGCCGGCTTGACGCGCCGAGCCGCGGCGACGTCCGGCCCCGCCGTCGGGGGAACCGCGGCCGTCGAGGGAACCCCGGCCGTCGGGCGAATCCCTCCGCTCCACGGCCGCGGCTCCGGCTTTCGAGGAACGCACAGGCCCGTCACAGCGTGCGCCCAGGTCCCTGAGGGCTGATGTGCCTAGTTTTTCATCGCACGCAGCCGGCTTCGTCTCCAGGTGCCTTCGCCGCCGGCGTCCTCACCAGAAGGGGTACGTGGATGAGCAGCCGCGAGGACGACGAGGCGCTGGCGCGGGCAGCCGTGGCCGCGCTGACCCGGCAGTTGGAGCTGGCACCCAAACCCGGACTGCCCGATCCGCGCGATCTCCGCGCTCGGGCCACCCGGCGGGATCTCTGCTCCCTGCGCTGGTCCGCCAAGGCGCTGACGCCCGGCCTCGCGGCCATGGCCGCCGCCGCCCGCCGTACCGGCGGTGCCACGCCCGAACTCCGGGCGGAGCTGGGCGCGATCGGCCGGTGCACCGAGCATTCGGTGGCCCTGACGGGCGGCGGTCACCGTGGCGCCCTGTGGGCTCTCGGGCTGCTGGTCGCGGCGGTGGCCCTTGACCCGCGGGCCACCGGGTCCGACGTCACCGCGACCGCCAGGCGGATAGCGGCGCACGCCGACCGACGGGCACCGCGGCGGCCCTCCCGCGGCTCGTCCGTCTCCGCGAAGTACGGCGCGGCCGGTGCGCGCGGTGAGGCGCGTGCCGGATTTCCGCACGTGCGAAGGGCGTTGGACGCGCTCGCCGGCGCCCGCTCGGCGGGCGTGCCCGAGCCGTCTGCCCGTCTCGACGCCCTCCTCACCGTCATGTCCACCCTCCAGGACACCGAGTTGCTGTACACCGCCGGTCCCCATGGCCTCCGCCATGTCCAGGCGGGCGCCCGGGGCGTGCTGGAAGCGGGAGGTACGTCCACGGAGGCGGGGCGGGCGGGCCTGTCCGCCCTCGACGACGATCTCCACGCGCGCGGGTGGAGCCCCCGGGGCAGCGGCGGCCTGCTCGCGGGCGCGCTGTTCGTGGACGCTCTGCCGGTCACGCGCCTCTGACGCGCCCGTCCAGGTCCACTCCGGCACCGGACCGGAAGCCGGAGTCCGCGCAGGGCCGCCCTCGTGATCACGCCGGAGTCCGGAGGCCGCCCCTCGACACACCGCCGGCCGGGCACCCTGGAGGGCATCCGGCCGGCAGTCTCGTATCAGCCCTCGCGGGAACTGCGTCAGCCCTTGAGGGACGCCATCCAGGCCTCGACCTCGTCCGAGCGGCGCGGCAGGCCGGCCGACAGGTTGAGGTTGCCGTCCTCGGTGACGAGGAGGTCGTCCTCGATACGGACGCCGATACCGCGGTACTCCTCGGGCACGGTCAGGTCGTCCGCCTGGAAGTACAGGCCCGGCTCGACGGTCAGGCACATGCCCGGCTCCAGCGTGCCCTCGACATACGTCTCGGTGCGCGCGGCGGCGCAGTCGTGGACGTCCATGCCGAGCATGTGGCCGGTGCCGTGCAGGGTCCAGCGACGCTGGAGGCCGAGCTCCAGGACACGCTCGACCGGCCCCTCGACGAGGCCCCACTCGACGAGCTTCTCGGCCAGCACGTGCTGTGCGGCGTCATGGAAGTCGCGGTACTTGGCGCCCGGCCGCACCGCCGCGATACCGGCCTCCTGGGCCTCGTACACGGCGTCGTAGATCTTCTTCTGGATCTCCGTGTACGTGCCGTTGACCGGGAGCGTGCGTGTGACGTCGGCGGTGTAGAGGGTGTGGGTCTCGACGCCCGCGTCCAGCAGCAGCAGGTCGCCGGAGCGGACCGGGCCGTCGTTGCGCACCCAGTGCAGCGTGCAGGCGTGCGGGCCGGAGGCGCAGATCGAGCCGTAGCCGATGTCGTTGCCCTCGACCCGCGCGCGCAGGAAGAAGGTTCCCTCGATGAAGCGCTCGCTGGTGGCCTCGGCCTTGTCGAGGACCTTCACGACGTCCTCGAAGCCGCGCACGGTGGAGTCGACGGCCTTCTGCAGCTCGCCGGCCTCGAACGCGTCCTTGACGAGCCGTGCCTCGGAGAGGAAGACGCGCAGTTCGTCGTCGTGCTCGCGGGTGACCTTGTCGGTCAGGGCGGCCTCGATCGCCGCGTCGTAGCCACGCACGACGCGGACCGGACCGGTGGCTTCCTTCAGCGCCGCCGGCAGTTCGCGGACGTCCGACGCGGGGATGCCGTAGAGCTGCTCGGCCTCGGCGAGGGAGTGGCGGCGGCCGACCCACAGCTCGCCCTGTCCGGACAGCCAGAACTCGCCGTTCTCGCGGTTGGAGCGGGGCAGCAGGTAGATCGTCGCCTTGTGGCCGTCGGCGGCGGGCTCCAGCACGAGGACGCCGTCCTCGGTCAGGTTGCCGGTGAGGTACGCGTACTCGACCGAGGCGCGGAAGGGGTACTCCGTGTCGTTCGAGCGGGTCTTCAGGTTGCCCGCCGGGATCACCAGGCGCTCGCCCGGGAAGCGCGCGGACAGCGCGGCTCGGCGGGCCGCGGTGTACTCGGCCTGCGCGATGGGCGTGAGCCCCCGCAGCTCGGTGTCGGCCCAGCCGGACTTCATGCTGTCGGCCAGCTCGTCGGACACGCCCGGGTACAGGCCGTTCTTGCGCTGCTTGATGGGCTCTTCCTCGCCCGCTTCGTCAGCGGCTTCGTCGAGCACGGCTTCCGGGGTCTCCGGGGTGAGCGCCTCCGACACGGTCTGCCTCCTTGATACGACTCTGGACCTCCCCCATCGTACGGTCGTACTGAAGGGGGTCCAGGGCCGGAAGGCCTGTTACACCGGGTACCCGTCCGCTCACTCGAACCGGGCCGCCAGCAGGACGACGTCCTCGTCGCTGTCCGCCTCGTCGAGACCGTCCGGCAGCACACGGCGCAGCACATGGTCGGCGATCGCGCCGGGGTCGTCGCGCAGCACCCTCGGGACACTCGCCGCCGCCGCGTGCAGCCGGGCGAAGGCGCGGTCCATCGGATCGCCGGTGCGGTGCAGCAGCCCGTCGGTGTAGATCAGGACGGTCTCGCCGGGGTCGGCGGTCAGTTCGACGCTCGGCGCCTCCCAGCAGGCGAGCATGCCCAGGGGTGCGGACAGGGAGGTCTCCACGAACTCGGTGCGCCGCGGACCGATCACCAGGGGCGGGCTGTGTCCGGCACCGGCGAGCGTGAGCTTGCGCAGGGCGGGCTCGCAGTACGCGAAGAGGGCGGTGGCGGAGCGTGCGGGTTCGGTCAGCCGCAGCAGCAGTTCGAGGTCGGAGAGCACGGCGACCGGGTCCTCGCCCTCCATGACGGCGTACGCCCGCAGGGAGGCCCGCAGCCGGCCCATGGCGGCGACCGCGCTGGGTCCCGAGCCGGTGACGGAGCCGACCGCGAGGCCGAGCGCGGCGTCGGGCAGCGGCAGGGCGTCGTACCAGTCGCCGCCGCCGCGCGGGCCGGTGCGGTGCCGGGCGGCGAGCTGGACGCCGGAGACCCGGGGCAGCCGTGGGGGAAGAAGCTCCGCGGACATCGTCGTCACGCATGCACGCGCGCGCTCCAGCTCCAGCAGCCGAGCCAGGTGCTCCGTGGCGTAGCGGACGTAGAGGCCGATGAGGTGGCGCTGACGCTCCACCGGTTCGGCGGGTTCGTCGTAGAGCCATACGGCGGCACCGAGGCGGCCCGCGGCCTCGGCGGACAGGGGCAGCGCGTAGCTCGCGGCGTAGCCGAGACGGGCGGCCACCTCGCGGTGGCGCGGGTCGAGCCCGTCCTCCGAGAGGAGGTCCGGCTGGGTGATCTCGCCCTCGCCGCCCGGCAGCCCGTCCAGGATCTTCCCGTACGACATGGAGCTGCGCGGCACCGTCTCGATGTGGCCGAGATCCGCTCGGGCGAGGCCGAGGCCGATCGTGGTGTCGGGGCCGAGTCCGTCGCCGGGTTCCATGACGACGAGACCGCGCCGGGCGCCCACGAGGGAGGCTCCGGCGCGCAGCAGTTCCTGCAGTGCGTCACTCAGTGTCGCGGTGCGTGCGAGGCGCTCGGTGAGTTCGTGGAGCGTGGTGAGATCCGAGACCCAGCCCGCGAGACGATCTTGGAGAGCGGCGCCGGGACCTGCGGGAGGGATGGCCGAAGAGGCACCCGTGGGCGCGGGCGTCGGCGCGACAGTGTGTGCGGGTGAAGGAACCGTTGAATCGATTCCGGCCACTTTCGGAAGGTGAGGGGCGTTCATGACGTCCGGCTTTCCGACCGGTGCGTATTGCTCAATAGCATCGCAAACCCCCATGTCGTTCTGCGCCGCTAGCGGTGTCTCCACATGTACACGTACTCGTGAGGGGATGTCCAGCATTGTCCTGCTGGGATTCCTGGTGTCCGTGAGACCGGTGGTAACCCTTGCGGGAAATCCAAATTGGCCTAAAACTGACTCGGGCAACGGCTTATTGAGGTCGACTGGCCTCGTTCGACGGAGCGTCACAGCGGTCGTGATGGGTACGTACTCGGTGAAGGCCAGGGGTGGTTGAGATCCGCCCGGAACCTGGCGACGGACCCGGGCGTCTTAACCACCGACGACCGTGCCCCATCCTCCCGTGGCGGAGGCGGCAAGGAACACGCGGGACGTAAAACGCCAGGCGCCGCCACCCCACGCCATGCCCATGCTCTGGATACACGCAGTATGGGCGCGGACACAGCCACATGCTCGGCCCAGAGGGGTTCCCCTTGCCTACAGCGGGGGTGTGATGCGCCAGCAGGTACGCACAGTGAAGTGATCGACACATGGTGTGATGTGATCCTCGGTGTTGCCAGGCGTGCAACGGAAAGGAACGAGCGCTCATGCGCGAGATCCTCGGAAGGCGACGCAGGCTCCTGTCCAGGCGGAACAACGGGAGGCCTGAGATGCTCAGCGCGGCCCTGACCTTCGCGACCGAATGGCGGTGGCCCGTACTCCCGGGTGTGGCGGCCGACCCGCAGGGGCGTGCCCGCTGCGGATGCCCCGACCCGGAGTGCACGGTGCCCGGCGCCCATCCCTTCGACCCCGGCCTCCTCGCGGCCACCACGGACCAGCGCATGGTGCGCTGGTGGTGGACCAACCGGCCGTCGGCCCCCATCGTGCTGGCCACCGGAGGCGGCGCCCCGTGCGCGGTGAGCCTGCCCGCCCTCGCGGCGGCCCGTGCTCTCGACGCCCTCGACCGCACGGGCATGCGCCTCGGCCCGGTCGTCGCGTCCCCCTCCCGCTGGGCGATCCTCGTCGCCCCGTACTCCATGGAGCAGCTCGGCGAACTGCTCTACGCCAAGGACTTCGTTCCCGGCTCCCTGCGCTTCCACGGAGAGGGCGGCTACATCGCGCTGCCGCCGTCCGAGACGGGCCAGGGCCAGATCCGCTGGGAGCGTGCTCCGCTGCCCGGTTCGGCCGCCCCCTGGGTGCCCGACGTGGAGGCCGTGGTGGATGCCGTCGTCGAGGCACTCACTCGTACGGGTGTGAGCGCGCCCGAGTTGTAGGGGCGTCCGGCGCGCGGCGAGCCGCGCGCCCGCCCACGCTCGTTATCGTCCGCCTATGCAGCGTCATTCTCGGGGGCACAGGGCCTCAACCCCGCCACGCGGCGGGCCGGACCCCCGAAGAGTTCGTCTGGTGGCGCTGGCGGGTGTCGTGGTGTTCGTCCTCGCCCTGCCGCTGGCCGTGGCATCGGCAGACTCCGTGGGCGACGGCGACTCCGCGACCCTGCGCGGGGCGGCTCGCGCGGACGAACGGCCGCGGGCGCCCGAACCCCGGCGTTCTCCCCTGCTGCTCGGCCTCGGTCTCGCCACCGCCGCCCGGTGCGGTCCCGAGCTCTCCTCGCCCGAAGGTGTCGAGGCGCAGACCTGCGTCCTGACGCAGGGCGAGGAGACCTGGGCGCGCACCTACTACCGCAACGCGACCGGCGACGCGCTGAGCTCGGACCTGAGTCTGATGGGCCCCGGCGGGCGCACGGTGCAGATGAACTGCGCGGTGGACGCGGGGGACGACCCGGGAGCGTGCGAGACGCCCAGGGAACGTACGGCGGGGGAACCAGGGGCGTACTCGGCGGTCGCGGAGTTCGCGAGGAGCGCCGGCTCCGACGGGCCGCTGCTGCTGCGTTCTGGGAGCAACTCGGGCCGGTAGTAAGGCGGTTGATGCCCTACGGGATTCCGTACATGGAAAGACCCGGTTGCTGGCGACGGGGGATGCACCAGCAACCGGGCTACTCGAACGGTAACAAGAGATCGGCGGTTCGCAAATTCGATCTCGGCTATTCGGACACGGATTTACCTGTCACAACGGGGAGTTGTGACAGGAGTCACCCGCTTCCGAGGGCCTGACCAGCTGACCGGTCGGTCAGTTTCCGGAC
This sequence comes from Streptomyces rhizosphaerihabitans, assembly GCF_025399795.1. Lineage (GTDB taxonomy): Bacteria > Actinomycetota > Actinomycetes > Streptomycetales > Streptomycetaceae > Streptomyces > Streptomyces rhizosphaerihabitans. Next base: position 180,454 of record NZ_JAODTZ010000008.1, read on the forward strand.
CTGTGGTCCCGCTGTGGGTCAGCTGAGCGTCACCTGGCGGTTGGTGAGCCCCCCGCGCGCCCGGCGTTCGTCCGCCGTCAGCGGCGCGTCCATGGCCAGAGCGGTGGTGAGGCGCTCGGCGAACTCGGCCGCCGGCTTCTCGACGTCGTCCGCCGTGACACCTGTCGGCAGGTCCCAGACCGGCACAGTCAGCCCGTGCGCGCGGAAGGAACCGACGAGTCGGGTGCCCTCCCCGAGGCTGGACCGGCCCTCGGCATGCAGCCGCGCGAGGGCGTCCAGAAGCTGCTCCTCCGCGTACGGCATGACCCAGCGCAGGTGGTTCTTGTCGGGCGTCTCGCACCAGTAGGCGGCGTCGACCCCGGTGAGCTTCACGGTCGGAATGGCGGCGGCGTTGGCCCGCTCCAGCGAGGCGGTCACCTCGGCCGTCGCGTTCTCCGCGTCGGGGACCCAGAATTCGAAGCCGCTGTGCACAACTGGCTCGAACGTGCCTTCGGGGTCGAGCAGGTCCTGGAGCCGCGGACCGCCGGCCGGGGCGCGCCGGCCCTCGACCGGGGTGCCGGGCGGCGCGACGAGCGCGCGCTGCAGGGTGTCGGCGAGGTCGCGGCTGATGTCGCCGGACGCCGTGTCGTTCTGCAGGCCGAGCAGCACCGAGCCGTCCTCGCGGCGCAGCGCGGGCCACGCCATCGGCAGGACGGTGGCGAGGGTGACCGAGGGAACGTCCTCGGGCAGGCTCTCCTTGAGCTTCAGCTCGACCGTCGCGGCGGGCACCAGCTCGCGCAGCGCGACCCAGTCCCCTTCGCCTCGCAGGCCCTCGAACGGGCGGTGCACCAGCTCGGTCACGGCGTGCGCGGCAGCCCGGCCGTGGCAGGCCTTGTAGCGGCGGCCGCTGCCGCACGGGCACGGCTCGCGAGCGCCGACAACCGGGATCTCGCCGCCGTCCTTCAACTGCGGCTGCTTGGCCTTCGTCTGGGGTCGCTTCTTGGCCATCGTGGGTGTCTCCCGATCACGGCTCGTCTCGTACTGGCGCGAGCCTAGCCGTTCGTACGGGGACCGACGGGATCCTGTGGACAACGCACCCGCGTCGTCCACGCGCCCGGCGGTCGTTCCGCGTGCCCGGTCCGGGCTCAGTCGAGGTCGTCGAAGGCGTCCACGAAGTCCAGATCGGGAATCCCGGACACCCTCGGTGACGCGACGCGCGTAGCGAAGCCGTCGTGCCGGCGCGCCGTTTCGACATCGTCCTGGATGACCACCCACACCGTGACCTCGCCGTGGATGTCGTCCCGTACACCCCAGTCCTTGGCCAGCGCCGTGATGATGTTCAGCCCGCGGCCGCCCCGTGCGGTGACCGAGGGGGTGGCGGGAACGGGGCGGGTCGGGCCACCGCCGTCCGTCACCTCGACCGTCAGCCGTCCCGCCGGGTCGACACGCCATGTCGCGCGCACATTGCCGTCGCCCGCGAGGGCGCCGCCCAAGGGCCGGCCATGTCGGCAGGCATTGCTGAGCAGTTCGGAAAGGATCAGTACGGCATCGTCGACGACCGTTTCCGCCACACCTCCGGAACGCAGCTGATCACGCATCCGGTGTCTTGCTTCCCCCACGCCTGCAGGACCATGGGGTACGGCCATGCTCGACGACGTGGGCACCTCCCGTGCCACCACCAACGCCACCCCCGAGACCTCCTTTGCCCCACGCCACGGTGTGAATGCCCCTTTGGACTGGACCGGAAACCGGCCAATCGACGTCTGCTGACGCACTCGTAACGATCGAATGCGGAACGAACGCGCCGGTGCACTCCCTGTGACCAGGTGGCCGGTTCTCGACGGTTTTCGAGGGGTGACCGTGGTGTTTTCCGTGGGGTTCCCGCGCGGGGCAAGGCCAGGTCAGCGGCCCAGTTGACGCAGTACCGCGCGCGGACGGTTGGTGATGATGGCGTCGACGCCCAGCTCAGCGCAGAGATCGACGTCCTCGGGCTCGTTCACGGTCCAGACGTGCACCTGGTGTCCGGATCGTTTCAGTCGTTCGATGTACCCGGGGTGACTGCGTACGATCCGCATCGACGGGCCCGCGATCCGGACACCCGCGGGCAGTCGTCCGTCTCGTAGCCGGGGCGAGACGAACTGGAGCAGATAGACCGTCGGCAGGGTCGGGGACGCGGCCCGGACACGGTGCAGCGAGCGCGCCGAGAAGCTCATGACGCGCACCGCGGACTCGTCGGCGGACGCGGGGGCGTCCAGGCCGAAACGCTTCAGCAGGTGCAGCAGCCGTTCCTCGACCTGGCCCGCCCAGCGGGTCGGGTGCTTGGTCTCGATGGCCAGCTCTACGCGGCGGCCGGCGTCGGCGACGAGTTCGAGCAGTCTCTCCAGGGTGAGGACGGAGGTGTCCTCGAGGCCCCCGGGAGCGTGTTCCCAGTCGGGCGACTCGTCGCGGTTCTTCCAGGAGCCGAAGTCCAGTGCGGCGAGTTCGGCGAGCTCCAGGGCGGAGACGGCTCCGCGGCCGTTGGACGTACGGTTCACGCGGCGGTCGTGGACACAGACGAGATGGCCGTCGGCGGTCAGCCGTACATCGCACTCGAGGGCGTCCGCACCGTCCTCGATCGCCTTCTTGTATGCGGCCAGAGTGTGCTCGGGGGCCTCTTCGGAGGCCCCGCGGTGGGCGACGACCTGAATCGGGTGCTGTCGTGCGAGGGTCACCGCGTCATGGTGCCATCGTCGCGGGGCGAGCGTGAGGTGAGATGCGTCCCAGTTCATTCCTTTTGGTCTTAAAGGTCCGTTATAAAGGATGACCTCGGACGCACAGCCACCGCTTATGGTGCCCTGACGCCCTGTGGGAAAAGCTGTCGGCGTACAAAAGCACATGCACAGCTGAATCGCGCCGGGCCATCGACGAGTGTGAGTGGGCGTGACCGAGTGCGACCGAGAACAACAGCCGTGGATCGAGGAGAAGAGCTGTGAGCACCGAGAACGAGGGCACTGCAGTACCCCCGGCCCCGTCCGCACCTCCCGTGCCGGTGGAAACTCCCGCTGCCTCCGCGCAGGGCGCCTCGCACGCGGGGGGCGCGCCGACCGCTCCGATCCCCGCGGTGCCCGGCATCCCCGGCGCACCGGAGCACGCGTCGGCGCCCGCGGGCATGCCGGCGTACGCGTCGGCCGGAGCCGGACAGGGGGCCGACCCTTACGGACAGGCCGCGACCCAGGGCTCCGCCCCTGAGGCGGGCTGGCCGCCTCCGCCGCCCGCCACCCCTTCGTACGCCGACGGCGGCGGTTCGGGAACCGGCGGCTGGGGCTCCTCCTACCAGCAGCCCGCGCCGAAGCCGAAGAACGGGCGCGGCGGCCTGGTCGCCGCGGTCCTGGTGGCCGCGCTGGTCGCCGGCGGTGTGGGCGGCGGCATCGGCTACTCGCTGGCCAAGAACAACGACGACTCCACCGACTCGACGACGGTCTCCGCCCCGAGCACCAGCGGCGAGGTCAAGCGCGCCTCGGGCACGGTCGCGAACGTGGCCGCCACCGCGCTGCCGAGCACCGTCACCATCGAGGCCCAGAGCACCAGCGGTGAGGGCGGCACCGGCACCGGCTTCGTCTTCGACAAGCAGGGCCACATCCTCACCAACAACCACGTGGTGGCGGACGCGGTCGACGGCGGCAAGCTCACCGCGACCTTCCCGAGCGGCAAGAAGTACGACGCCGAGGTGGTCGGCCACGCGCAGGGGTACGACGTCGCGGTCATCAAACTGAAGAACGCGCCCTCGGACCTGAAGCCGCTCGTCCTCGGCGACTCCGACAAGGTGGCCGTCGGCGACTCGACGATCGCGATCGGCGCGCCCTTCGGTCTGTCCAACACGGTGACCACGGGCATCATCAGCGCGAAGAACCGTCCGGTCGCCTCCAGCGACGGCAGCGCCAGCAGCAAGTCCTCGTACATGAGCGCCCTGCAGACGGACGCCTCGATCAACCCGGGCAACTCCGGCGGTCCCCTGCTCGATTCCTCGGGCGCGGTGATCGGCATCAACTCGGCGATCCAGTCGTCGACCAGCGGTGGTCTCGGCGGCGCCGGCCAGTCCGGTTCCATCGGCCTGGGCTTCGCGATCCCGATCAACCAGGCCAAGTACGTCGCCCAGCAGCTGATCCAGAGCGGCAAGCCGGTGTACGCGAAGATCGGCGCGTCGGTCTCCCTGGAGGACGGCACGGGCGGCGCGAAGATCACGCAGCAGGGCGCGAGCGGCTCTTCGGCGGTCGAGTCCGGCGGCCCCGCCGCCAAGGCGGGTCTCAAGCCCGGTGACGTCATCACCAAGCTCGACGGCATGGTGATCGACAGCGGCCCGACCCTCATCGGCGCGATCTGGACCCACAAGCCCGGCGACACCGTCCAGCTCACCTACACGCGCGACGGCAAGACCCACACGGTCGACGTCACCCTCGGCTCCCGAGAGGGCGACAACTGAGCCTTCCCTCCTGGACCGGATCAGGTCGATCCACGGGTCGGCGGGCAAGTAGGGCAGTAGGGCAGTAGCCAAGCAGGTCAGTGGACGTACAGGCCGGAAGGGGTGTCTCCCACGGGAGGCACCCCTTCCGCGTGCCGGCTGTCCCGCCTCGGCGGGAAGACCCCAGGGACGAATCAAGCGCGAGGCTTCTTCGCGGCGGCCGGACCCTTCTTGCCTTCGGCGCGCTCCGAAGACGCCGCCGGGCAGGGGCGCTGCCGGTGGCGGGACACGGTCTGGCGCGGCGGTCGGGTCAGCGTGATCTGACGGATCAGCTGCTGGAAGCAGGTTAAGGACGCGAGGGCCGGTACGACGGCCGTGGCCACACCCGTGATGGTCTGGTGGGCGTCGGCCACGCAGAACATCATGGCGACGGAGGAGAACAGCAGGACGACGTACCACGAGTGCACGGCCCGGCGCTGGTGCAGGGCGGCTCTCAGGATGGAGAGCGAGGCCACCATCCAGGGGCCGTAGACCAGCAGCGGCCACCAAGGTCCCGTGCCGCTCTGCGCGTTGGACGCGATGTGCTGCAGAGGTGTGTAGGCCACCATGCCGCTGAAGACGCTCACCATCGACACGGTGGCGGCGGCGAGTGCGGCGATCACGAAGCTGACGGTCTGCAGCCAGTTGAAGCGGGGATTGCGGACCCGTACCTTCCGATGTCCGGTCGAGGACCGCCGGATGGGCGGCAACTCGGCAGTGAGCTGGACCAGGTTGTCCATCGGGTCACTGGCGAATTCGTCGGTGTACGTCGGCTCGCTGCGCGGTGGAGGCACGATGACCTCCTGCTCCGCCGCCGCGGCGTCCTGCAGGAGGTAGGTGAGCTCCTCGACCGGGTCCCAGCCCTGCTCGTGCGAGGGGTCCACGGGATCGCCGTACGGACCGGCCACCGTCCCTGTGGGGTATCCGGGGTGTTGTCCGTACCGGGCGAAGGAGAGATTCGGATAGTCGTCATTCACGGAAATTCGTCCCAGTCACGTGAGGGCTGTGGCGGCCGGAGCGTCCTTGGCCGTTCCACTGCTGGTTGATTTCCTCTTGAACCGTGTCCAGTACCGTCAGGAAATCGCCGAGCAGCGACTCGGTGCACCACAGTTCGATGCGCGCGCCGTCTCCGTGCAAGGTGCCGCAGGCGTCGGACGATGTGTACGCGGCGGCGGGCGTGTATGTGTGTCGTCCGGCCGCGACGGCACGGGCCCCGGCCGGGCCCTGTGCCGTCGATCCGAAGACGGGTGGAGCGAGAGAACCTGCTTTCGCCATATTCCGCTAACGCCGCTCCCCCTCCTTCAGATGTGTGGCAATCGAGTGAGCGCAAGGCGGCGGAAGTATTCACCAAAGCGGCTTTTCGTGTACCCGGGGCGATGGGTTCCCGCGTGCTGACGGCTGGGCGCTGTCGGCACGACACGAGTGACGTCGGTGAGCCGGATCAGCGCTGGTGGATCCGGTGCGGACCGTGCCTCCGCGAGGCGCCCGGAGCCGGGTACGCTGTAGCCGCTCCACCCGCAGTCGGGTGAGAGCGGGGTGGGTTGCCCGAGCGGCCTAAGGGAACGGTCTTGAAAACCGTCGTGGCGCGAGTCACCGTGGGTTCAAATCCCACACCCACCGCAGGTGAACGGCCCCTGACCGGGTGAATCGGTCGGGGGCCGATCTCGTGCGCGCCGGCCGCAACGGGGTTCGCCTCCGCCGCCCGCGGTACGTAGCGCACCGCCGGGTGCGGCCGGCCGAGACAGCCGTACGAACGGCTGTGCCACGGCATCGGGCCGACCGGGCGGATCGAGGAGATCCGCACCGGGTCCGGCGGATCCACGGCTCGCGGCGCGTGCGTGCCGTGCTGAGACGCGAGGGCACGCGCGTGGGCCGCAAGCGGGTCGAGCGCCTGATGCGGGAGGCCGATCTTGAGGGCACCGGCCCGCGCCGCACGGGCTTCACACGCCGGGACCCGAAGGCCACGCCCGCCCCGGACCCGGTCGGCAGGGACTCCATCGCACCGGCGCCGAACCGGTTGTGGGTCACCGGCCTCACGATGATCTCCACCGGCGAGGGCCCACTGCGGCTCTCCGCTGTCCGCGACGCGTTCTCCCGCCGGGTGGTGGCCCCGGTGGTACCGCCGGGCCTCGGCAAGCGGTGGGGTGCCCCGAAGCCTGGAACGAGTTCTGTCCCACAGGACCTTCAAGGAGCGCACCGCGCTCCTTGTGCCGGGCGTTCCGATGGGAGGCCGGCACGGCTGCGGTGCCGCGGGAGCTGTCATCCGCTTCCCGCGGGTGTGCCCCGAGTCGGCCCGTGACGGCCGTGACGAAACCGAAGAAAGCAGTCCGGATCGTGACGGCGTGACGGCTGCGGCGGGCAGCACGCGCCCGGCCCTCCGTACGCGGGTCAGGGGCGCTCGCGGGCAGCCGGGTTGTTCAGGCAGAGCGCGATGTTCCGGACCGCCGCGGTGAGTTCCTCGATCACCCTGGCCGCCTGTTCCGCGTTGTGGAAGGCCGGGTGCCCTGCCAGCGACAGGCCCAGTTCCTGCGCCGCTTGGACGGCTGCCCCGGCTGCCCCGGCGCTCTCGGCAGGAGGGGGAGGCGAAGCGGGCGCGTACGCCTCGGCCGGGGGAGGAGACCCCGGTGCGACGGACCGGACCGGCAAGGCCGGGTTTGCCGCGGGCGCGCGGGAAACCGCGGGCGCCGGATGGTGTGCCGGCTCAGGGACGGCAGATGCCGACGGGCCGACCGGCATCGCGCCGGTCTCCGGCTCCCGCCGGTACCTGTCGAACGGGGGGTGGAAGGTGCCGGAGCCGTTGACCGGGGAGGCGTGTGCCTCCTCTTCGGGCCGGGACGGCGGAACCGGCGAGGACTGTGCGGAGTATGAGCCCTGGGAGATCTGCTGGACGTGCGGGGTCAGGTCCGGCGCGCGACGCGTCCGGGGCAGTAGGAAGTGTTCGAAACCCGGGAACGCCAAGGTGGCGGAGTGCGTGGAGGCGCGGGGGCTGTACTGGGCCTGCCACTGCATGCGATAGCAGTCGACCTGGTCGGCGCAGGCGGTGCGGGTGTGGAAGACCGCGGTGTTCTCCCCCAGGTCCGGGTACCAGAGGTTCGGACCCGGGAATTGCACGGTTCGTCCCCGGGGCTTGATCGGCTCGGCGCACCCCATGCAGCAGCCCTCCGGCACCATGAGCGGGATGCCGCCGTTCTGCTCCGGCTGGCGGGGACCGCCTTCCCAGCGGTACTCCCCGTGGTGGCAGGGCGGCAGCTCGCCGCAGGCGCGGCAGACGGCGTAGTGCTCCGGGAGGACCTGCCAGTCGTGGCTGGCGGGAGCGCACCAGTGCTTCGGCGTGGATCGGGGCAGGTTCTCGCTGCGCAGGACCAGGACCACCGGGCGCTTGTAGAACTCGGCGCGCTCGGGGGCCGGTTTGTCCGCTTGGTTGTTGGCCCGCCGCAGTTCGTTGGCGTGCCACCACAACTCCACGTGGTCGCCCCATGCCTTCTCATAGGATTCCGGCCACCAGGCGCCCGTGTAATCGTTGATCTCCAGAACCCGCCAGGCCTGCCGGTCGAGTACCACGATGGAGCCGGCACGCAACCGCAGGTATGTTCCGTCGTCGCCCTCGTCCGGCCAGTCGTGCCGACCGATGTGGGTGGGTTGGCCTGGGAGCCACCTGCGAACCTGCATGCCACGCTCCTCGGCAGGGAAACTTCAAAGTTTCAAATGGGGCAGTTGGCCACATTCTGAACAATCAAGGCGTTTGCTTCGGTGTAGACACGCACACGCTGTTGACCCATGAGGACCGGAAACGCGTTTCGTGTCCCCACTTCCTTCCGGAAACGCCGTTGTACCGGGCATTTTCGCCACTCGGGCCGTCACCGGACCAGGCCCTCTGCAGGCCCGGGCCAGTGACCCCATACCCGGCCGTCAGGTCCCGACGCTCACCCGTACGTGTGATGAAACCTGGTTTGCGTCACCCCGTACGTGTGCATCGTCCCGCAGGCCCGTCACCGACCGCCGCGCGTCGGGGGATGAGCGCGCCGGCGGATGCGCGGACCGGTGAGGGCGGCGGCGGGGCGGCGACCCGGCCGTCGCCCGCGCCGCCCGGAGCGGTCACCGGCTCATCGGGGCCGTCACCCGTGTCACCTGTCGCCCGGCGATGCGGACGGCGGCGTCGCCCTCAGTGCTGCCGGGGTGAAGGAGCCGTCATCCGTGCCGCGGAGGCGATCGTCGAGCGGGCTTCTCGTTCGGTCAGGCCCGTGCGTACGGCGGCCTGGACGAGCGGGGTGATCAGCTGGGGGCCGATGCCGTTCTCGTAGGCGCGGCAGGCGGCCCAGAAGAGGCGGGTGTTGCGCTGGCCCTCGTGCGCGGCGAGGACGAACTGGACCAGCCCCTGGCCCTGCCGGTCGGTCGCGGAGGGCGTGGGGTGGTGCGTGCGGGGCGCGGGCGGCGGCAGGAGAAGGCGCAGGAGTTCGGGCGGGCAGGCCGCGGGTGCGAGCCGGGCGGTGCCGGGGGCCGTCTCGTACACGCCGTGTTCGGTGCGTGAGCCGGGGCCGACGAGGTAGCCGCCGGCGCCGCGGATGTCGATGCCGGGGGCGAGCCGGCCGGCGGAGTTGGGGACGACGACGTCCGGTGGTCCGCTCAGCCACAGGTGGCGGCCGCCGCTGGGGGTCAGGACGACGACCGTGTCCGGGATCGTGAAGAGATGGCGCAGCGCCAGTTCGCGCAGGGCGGTCGAGGAGTCCGTATCGGATTTGGTGTCGAGGTCGACGCCGATGAGGTGGTGCGGGTGCAGTCCGCAGGCGATGCCGTAGCCGGTGGCCCAGGGGGCGGCGGCGAACAGTTCGCGAATGCGCCGGGGCTCGGTCGAGGCGTCGTACACGCCGTGCCCGAAGCGGCCGCATTCGCCGTGGCAGGGGAGGGGATCGGGGTCGTCGCGGTGGGGGGAGCGCAGGGCCGGGAGCTTCGTACGGGACAGCGGGATCACCGCCAGCCCGCGTTCGGCTGCGGACAGGGCGTGGGCCAGGGCCAGAGTGGTGGCCCGCCGGTCGGTGGTGGCCATGCCTCCATGTTCGTACGGGTGTTCGAAAAAGGGAAGGGCTCTCCGGGGGTGCGAGGGTGCCGAGCGGGTGATGGGCGAGATCGGCCGAAAATGTGCCGGAACGCTTCAGCTGTTGCGGCGCTTGGGGTTGAGCGGTCGGCGGGCGGCTGAGCAGGGGCTTTGTCGGTGTGAAGGTGGTTTATCGACATGTCCTCACGCTTGAGGGGGAATCGCGGCTTCCAGGGTGGTTTGTGGTGATGCGGTGGGCAACTCTGGACTCGCGACGTCGTGGACAACGCCGAGGTGGCCGGCCAACCGCCTCGGAACAAGCCGCATTTCCCGTGCGTCCCGGCTCACCGCCGGTGCGTACAACCGGTTCTGGAGGAATTCACATGGCAAGCATCCGTAGCGCTCGTGTCCTCGCCGCCGTCGCGGCCCTGCCTCTGACGGTCGCCCTCTTCTCCGGAGTCGCGGCAGCCGACAACGGCTCCTTCGCGGACACCGGATCGAACGCGGGAGTGGCGACCGTCAGCGGCAGTGGGGTCGGACACGACAACAGCGGCAACTCCTCCACCGCTCAACAGCAGGCGGTCGGCTCAGGGGCCTCGAATCAGAGCAATACCGCCCAGGTGACGGGTTCCGCGTTCACGGCCGTCGACCAAGGCGACAAGAACGTCCTCGTCAACTTCGTCAAGCTCTGGTGAGCCGGGGGCCGGTGCGCTTCCGTCGGCCCGGGGTCATCTGCGTGGGGTAGCGCTCTGTTGGGTTTCACAACGTCTGCGCGACGGTGCTTCGGCCCCGTCGCGCCGACGCGTTCGGGGGCGTCGGGCCGATCCGGTCAGGGGTGTCGCGCGCGGGGTGCTGTGAGCAGAAGGTGTCGGCGGGGCGGGTGTCGGAGGGGTGGCCGGGACCGGTTGCGCGCGGGCGGTTCGGGGTGGTGCCCGTGACCTTGACAGGCAACGGTATCTGACGGACAGTCAGAAAACCTTGTTCGTACGAGGTCCGGGAGGGCCGCCGCCGTGCACCTCGCCCCCACCGAGCGCCAGCAGAGGCTGCGTGCCGAGCTCCGCACGTACTTCCGGGATCTGATGCCGGACGGGCCACCGCCCGCCGACGACCCCGCACGACAGCGGGCACTGCTGCGCCGCATCGGCGCCGACGGTCTGCTCGGGCTCGGCTGGCCGGTCGAGTACGGGGGGCAGGGGCGCGGAGCGGACGAGCAGTTCGTCTTCTTCGACGAGGCCTACCGGGCCGGTGCGCCCATCTCCATGGTCACGCTGAACACCGTCGGACCGACCCTCATGCGATACGGCAGCGATGAGCAGAAGGACTCCTTCCTGCCGCGCATCCTGAGCGGGGACCTCGTCTTCGCCATCGGGTACTCGGAACCGTCGGCCGGTACGGACCTCGCCTCGCTGCGGACCCGCGCCGTCCGGGAGGCCGCGGCCGGGGGGAGCACGGGTCCGGCCGGTGCCGAGGGCGGGCACTGGCGGATCGACGGGCAGAAGATCTTCACGTCCAACGCCCAGAACGCCGACTGGATCTGGCTCGCCTGCCGGACCGATCCGGACGCGCCGAAACACCGGGGCATCTCGATCCTGCTCGTCCCCACCGACGCTCCCGGTTTCTCGTGGACACCGATCGAGACGGTGGGCGGCCAGACCACCACGGCGACCTACTACGACGGGATCCGTGTCCCGGCCGGAAACCTGGTCGGCGAGGAGAACGGCGGCTGGGGACTCATCACCAGCCAGCTCAACCACGAGCGGGTGGCCCTCGCCGCGATCGGTATGCAGGCCGAGGACTTCTACGCGGCCGCGCTGGAGGCGGCCCGTACACCCGACCCGGTGACCGGGCGGCGCAGGGTCGACGAGCCGTGGGTGCGTTTCCAGCTCGCCGAAGTGCATGCCCGGCTCGCGGCATCCCGCCTGCTCAACTGGCGTCTGGTGGGAGATGCGGGAGCCTGCGGGCCCGCCCCCGGAGACGCCAGCGGAGTGAAGGTCATGGGAACCGAATCCGCGGTCGCGGTGTACCGGATGTGCCAGCACATCGTGGGAACGGACGTGCTGGTCCGCTCCGGTTCACCGGGGGCGTTCGGGGGCGGCGAGCTGGAGCGGATGAACAGGGCGGCGCAGATCAACACCTTCGGGGGCGGGGTGAGCGAGGTGCAGCGGGAGATCGTCGCGACGATGCGGCTCGGCATGAGGAGGGGGCGGCGGTGAGCGGCCGGGGAGCGGGCGGCGAGGGCGGCGTGGGCGGCGTGGGCTTCGCGGCGGGTGACGGGCCCGTGCCCGAGGACCTCGTGCCTGACGGCGGCGTGCGCGACGGGGGCGAGGACGTCGAGGCGGGTGACGGCGGTGTGCCTGACGGCGCTGTACCCGAGGACCTCGTGCCTGACGGCGGCGTGTGCGACGGGGGCGACCTGGCGGTGCGTCTGAAGGGGTACGAGGGACGCGCGGCCACCGTCGGGGGCGTCGGCAAGGACCCGGTCAACGCGCCGATGATCCGGCACTGGTGCGAGGCGATGGGAGACACCAGTCCCGCGTACGACGGGCCGGACGCCGTGGCCCCGCCCACCATGCTCCAGGCATGGACGATGGGCGGCCTCGGCGGGCACCCCGGCCGTGCCGGGGCGTACGACGAGCTGCTCCGGCTGCTCGACGGCGCGGGATACACCTCGGTGGTCGCCACCGACTGCGAGCAGGAGTATCTGCGCCCGCTGCGCCCCGGGGACGAGATCACCTTCGACGCGGTGATCGAGTCGGTCTCGGACCGCAAGACGACCAAGCTGGGCACGGGGTACTTCCTCACGACGCGGATGGACATCCGGGCGGGGGGTGAACTCGCCGGGACGCACAGGTTCCGCATCCTCAAGTACGTTCCGGCGCACCGGAATCCGAAAGGCCCGACGGGGGCGAAGAGCGGGCCCTCGCGCCCGCGCCCGGTGATCAACCGGGACAACGCCGGGTTCTGGGAGGGCGTCGAGCGGCACCGGCTGCTGATCCAGCGCTGCACGGCGTGCGGGACGCTGAGATTCCCGTGGCTGCCTGGGTGCGGCGCGTGCGGCTGCCTGGACTGGGACACCGTCGAGTCGGGCGGTGAGGGGACCGTCTATTCGTACGTCGTCATGCATCATCCGCCGTTCCCGGCCTTCGACCCTCCCTACGCCGTCGCACTGATCGAGCTCACCGAAGGCGTGCGGATCGTGAGCAACGTGGTGGGCGTGCCGCACGACAAGGTGCGGATCGGGATGCCCGTGCGGCTCGAATTCCAGCGGTACGACGAGGAGTTGGAGTTGCCGGTCTTCAGGGCCGAGGGCGACCCCGGCGGCGACGACCCCGGCCGCTCGGCCGCGCGACCGCGCGACGGTTCCGTCCGCCCGGCCGCCTCTTCCGCCGGTCGCCCGGGTGAGGGGAGCTGACATGGACTTCACGCCCACCGAGGAACAGGCGGCCGCCCGGGACCTGGCCGCGCGGATCTTCGGCGATCTCTCGACCCACGAGCGGCTCACCGCGGCCGGGACGGGCAGTGACGCCGGACTGTGGAAGGAGTTGTGCGCCGCCGGGCTGGTGGCGGCGGTCGAGGACATCGGGCTCCTCGGTCTCGTCCTGCTGCTGGAGGAGCAGGGGCGCACCACGGCGCAGGTGCCGTTCGCGTCGAGCTGCGTGTACGGACTGCTCGCGGTGGCGGCACACGGTTCGCCCGAGCAGCGCGAGCGGCTGCTGCCGGGGATCGCCGACGGGACGGTGGTGGTGGTCGGCGCGATATCGGGCCCGGGCTCCGGCTCGGGCCTCCGCTCGGGTTCCGGCTCCGCCTCCGGCTCCGGTTCCGGGTCGGACTCTGCGCCGGGACCCGCCTCCGGCCCCGCCTCCGGCTCCGGTTCCGGGTCGGACTCTGCGCCGGGACCCGCCTCCGGCGCGATATCCGGCTCGGGCGCCGTCCCCGGCTCCGGCTCCGCCTCCACGTCGGGCCCCGGCTCAGGCTCGGGCTCCGCTTCCGGACCCGTGCGGGCGCAGGCCCCGGTGACGCGGGAGTCGGTGCCCGGGGCGCTGACCGGGGTCGTCCCCGTCGTGCCCTGGCTGCGCGACGCCACCCATGTGCTCGTGGCCGACGACCGGCGCCGGCTCTGGCTGGTGCGCACCGCGGAGGCGGCGGTGAGCGAGCCGGTCGAGCTGACGGCGCCCTGGGCGGCTGGGCGCCTGACGCTGGACGGGACGCCGGGCGAGGCACTCGGCACCGCTGGGGCCTACGACGACCTGCTGGCCACCGCCCGTACCGCCTTCGCCGGACTCCAGGCCGGGGTGTGTGCGGGGTCGCTTGCGCGGGCGGTGGAGCATACGAACGCGCGCGAGCAGTTCGGGCGGCCGCTCGCAGCCAAGCAGGGCGTCCAACTGCGGGCCGCCGACGCGTACATGGACACCGAGGCGATCCGGGTGACGGCGTACGAGGCGGCATGGCGACGCGACCAGGGGCTGCCCTGGGCGACGCACGCCCTGACGGCTGCCTGGTGGGCGTCCGAGGCCGGGCAGCGGGTGGTGCACACGGGCCAGCATCTGCACGGCGGGGCGGGCGCCGACCTCGAACACCCCGTGCACCGGCACTTCCTGTGGGGCCGGCAGCTGGACGCGTATCTGGGATGCGGGGGCGAAGTACTGCAGGAGTTGGGGGAGTTGATCGCGAACCGGGAGGTGGAGACATGAGGGTGGGCGACGTACTGCCGCCGCTGGAGATCGAGATCACCCGCACACTGATCGTCGCCGGGGCGATCGCCTCACGGGACTACCAGGACGTGCATCACGACGCGGATCTGGCCAGGGCGAAGGGCTCGCCGGACATCTTCATGAACATCCTGACGACCAACGGCCTGGTCGGGCGCTACGTGACCGACCACTTCGGCCCGGCCGCCGTGCTGCGCAAGGTGGCGATACGGCTGGGCGCCCCCAACCACCCTGGAGACACCATGGTGTTGACCGGTGCGATCGAGGAGGTCGACGGCGGCACGGCCGTGGTGAGGATCCTCGGCGCCAACGGCATCGGCCGGCACGTCACGGGCACGGTGACGGTGACGCTCCCGACTCCGGAAGCGGTGCCCGCTTCTCCTCCCGTCACCGTCACCGTCCCCGTCGCCGCGCCGTCCGAAGGCGGTGTCGCATGAGCGTGCGCAAGCGGGACGGTCTCGGCGGGCGGGCGGCGATCGTCGGCATCGGAGCCACCGAGTTCTCCAAGGACTCGGGGCGCAGTGAGCTGCGGCTCGCGGTGGAGGCCGTGCGCTCCGCGCTCGACGACGCGGGGCTGACGCCGGCGGACGTGGACGGGATGGTGACGTTCACGATGGACACCAGTCCGGAGATCACCGTCGCGCAGGCGGCCGGGATGGGGGAGCTGTCGTTCTTCTCGCGCATCCACTACGGCGGCGGGGCGGCCTGCGCGACCGTCCAGCAGGCGGCGCTCGCGGTGGCCACCGGGGTGGCCGAAGTCGTGGTCTGCTACCGGGCGTTCAACGAGCGGTCGGGCCGCAGATTCGGTTCGGGCGTGCAGCGGCGGGAGCCGTCGGCGGAGGGCGCTGCGCTCGGCTGGGCCCTGCCGTTCGGGCTGCTCACCCCGGCCTCCTGGGTGGCGATGGCTGCCCAGCGGTATCTGCACACCTACGGGCTGACACCCGAGGCGTTCGGGCACGTCGCGGTGGTGGACCGGAAGTACGCGGCGACCAACCCGGCGGCGTACTTCCACGGCAGACCGATCACGCTCGCCGAGCACGCGGCCTCGCGGTGGATCGTGGAGCCGCTGCGGCTGCTGGACTGCTGCCAGGAGACCGACGGCGGCCAGGCACTGGTGGTCACCTCCGTGGAGCGGGCCCGCGATCTGCCGCACCCCCCGGCGGTGATCACGGCCGCCGCCCAGGGCGCGGGCCGGGCGCAGGAACAGATGACCAGCTTCTACCGGGACGAGCTGACGGGGCTTCCGGAGATGGGCGTGGTGGCCCGGCAGCTGTGGCGGACGGCGGGGACGAGCCCGGCGGAGATCGACGTGGGGATCCTGTACGACCACTTCACGCCGTTCGTGCTCATGCAGCTGGAGGAGTTCGGCTTCTGCAAGCCGGGGGAGGCCGCGGACTTCGTCGCCGAGGAGCGGCTGCCGCTGAACACGCACGGGGGACAGCTCGGGGAGGCGTATCTGCACGGGATGAACGGAATAGCGGAGGGCGTAAGGCAGCTGCGGGGCACGTCCGTGAACCAGATACCGGGCGCCGGGCGCGTCCTGGTGACCGCGGGGACCGGGGTTCCCACGTCGGGCCTGATCCTCGGGGCCGATGGATGAGACCCTCGTCCCACCCCCGGGTGTCCCGCATGCGCCCCCGGGCGGGCTTCCCCGGGCGTACCGCACCCCGTACTCCCCGAAGTACCGCAGCCCGTACTTCCGGAAGTACCGCACCCGGGCGCTTCCCCCGCATGTCGCTCCCGCGTCCCGCTCTCCCGAGTGCTCCCCCGACGGTCGTCTCTCAGGGGTGAACCCTCAGAGGACGGGCCCCGCTTGTCCACCTTCAGGAGTGGGGCCCGCCCCAGTTCTACAACCTGAGGCGGACATGGCTTCGGGACCTGCGGCCGATCCGCCGGATGAGGGGGCGAACCTAGCGTGGAGCCATGACCACACTCGTCTGCACGAGCGCCTCGGACGCCGCCACAAGGGCGACGAGGACCCGTTCGTACCCGTCGTTCTCGTCGTACGTGAAGGCGCGCCAGCCCGTGCTGCTGCGCACCGCCCGGTCACTCACCGCGAACCCGAGCGACGCGGAGGACCTGCTGCAGACGGCGCTGACGAAGACGTACGTCGCCTGGGACCGGATCGAGGACCATCGGGCGCTGGACGGCTACGTGCGGCGCGCTCTGCTGAACACGCGGACGTCGCAGTGGCGCAAGCGCAAGGTCGACGAGTTCGCCTGCGAGGAGCTGCCGGAGCCCGAGGGGCTGCCCGCCGCCGACCCCGCCGAGCAGCAGGCACTGCACGACGCGATGTGGCGGGCGATCACGAAGCTGCCCGCGCGGCAGCGGGCGATGGTGGTGCTGCGCTACTACGAGGATCTGAGCGAGGCTCAGACGGCTGAGGTCCTCGGGGTCTCCGTCGGCACGGTCAAGTCGGCCGTCTCCCGCGCGCTGGGCAAACTGCGCGAGGACCCCGAGCTGATCCCCGTACGCCAGGAAACGCCCCGACCGGCCGCCGAGCAGGCCGTTGGGTGATCGATCATTCCTGCGCCTAGTGACATACCGCGCGGTATGTGAGCAGAATCAGCGCAACCCATTACTACCGCGTAGGCAATGTCGCCCCCGGGAGGACGCCGTGCTGAGCACGATGCAGGACGTACCGCTGACTGTGACCCGCATTCTGGTGCACGGGGCGCTGGTGCACGGAGAGTCGCAGATCACGACCTGGACCGGCGAGGGCGAGCCGCACCGCCGCAGCTTCCGTGCGGCCGGGGAGCGCGCGAACCAGCTGGCCCACGCCCTGCGCGACGACCTCGGTGTGACGGGCGACGAGCGCGTCGCGACCCTGATGTGGAACAACGCCGAGCACGTCGAGGCGTACTACGCGATCCCCTCCATGGGCGCCGTGCTGCACACCCTGAACCTCCGCCTCCCGGCCGAGCAGCTCGTCTTCATCGTCAACCACGCCGCCGACCGCGTGGTCATCGCCAACGGCTCGCTGCTTCCGCTGCTCGCGCCGCTCCTCCCCCACCTGCCGACGGTCGAGCACGTGGTGGTCTCGGGGCCCGGTGACCGTTCGCTGCTCGACGGGGCGAGCGTGCGGGTGCACGAGTACGAGGAGCTGATCGCCGGGAAGCCGACGGTCTACGACTGGCCGGAGATCGACGAGCGGCAGGCCGCGGCCATGTGCTACACCTCCGGGACCACCGGCGACCCCAAGGGTGTCGTGTACTCCCACCGTTCGATCTACCTGCACTCCATGCAGGTGAACATGGCCCAGTCGATGGGGCTCACCGACCATGACACGACCCTCGTCGTGGTCCCGCAGTTCCACGTCAACGCCTGGGGTCTGCCGCACGCGACCTTCATGTCCGGCATCAACATGCTGATGCCGGACCGCTTCCTCCAGCCCGCGCCCCTCGCCGAGATGATCGAGAGCGAGCGGCCGACGCACGCCGCCGCCGTCCCGACCATCTGGCAGGGCCTGCTCGCCGAACTGACCGCCAAGCCCCGGGACGTCTCCTCCCTCACCCAGGTGACGATCGGCGGCTCGGCCTGCCCGCCCTCGCTGATGACCGCCTTCGACGAGCTGGGCATGCGCGTCTGCCACGCCTGGGGCATGACCGAGACCTCCCCGCTCGGCACCATCGCCCGCCCGCCGGCCCACGCCGAGGGCACGGACGAGGAGTTCGCGTACCGCCTCACCCAGGGCCGCTTCCCGGCGGGCGTCGAGGCCCGCCTCACCGGCCCCGGCGGCGAGCGGCTCCCGTGGGACGGCGAGTCCGCCGGTGAGCTGGAGGTCCGCGGCCCGTGGATCGCCGGCGCCTACTACGGCGGCGACGGCGCGGAACCGCTGCGCCCCGCCGACAAGTTCAGCGAGGACGGCTGGCTCAAGACCGGTGACGTCGGCACGATCAGCCCCGACGGCTTCCTGACCCTCACCGACCGCGCCAAGGACGTCATCAAGTCGGGCGGCGAGTGGATCTCCTCGGTCGACCTGGAGAACGCCCTCATGTCCCACCCGGACGTGACCGAGGCCGCGGTCGTGGCCGTCCCCGACGAGAAGTGGGGCGAGCGGCCGCTGGCCACCGTCGTCCTGAAGGAGGGTTCCACCGCGGACTTCGAGACGCTGCGTGCCTTCCTCGCCGACGAGGGCAGGATCGCCAGGTGGCAGCTCCCGGAGCGCTGGTCGATCGTCGAAGCGGTCCCGAAGACGAGCGTCGGCAAGTTCGACAAGAAGGTGATCCGCAAGAAGTACGCGGAGGGCAGCCTGGACGTGACCAAGCTCTGACGCGCCTTCGACCGGCTACGGCCGGTCCCGGGGAACATCACACGTGCGCCGGGCGGGGAGCCCCAGGGTTCCCCGCCCGGCGCACGCGCGGTTCATGGACGTACAGGCGCGTGGACGGCAACGTACGGCCGGGCGGTCGCGGCCGCACGTACGACCGGCTGCGCGACGACGACCGGCCATGCGTCCGTACCTAAGGGCTGTCCCGTAATCCCCGGCGGGCGCACGACGACAGCTACGGCACTCCCCCAAGCTCTTCGAGCAGGGGGGACCCCCACGCCGCGTTGTCGGATCGCCCGAATACGCCCAGTATGAGGACGACCCTCCGCCTTGCGATGCTCCCCCACAGCCCGAAAGGCGTGGGAGGGGCCCCAGCATCTGACGCCGCGCGCCGATCCACCGGGGATTACGGGACAGCCCTTAGTTGGTGCCGATGCGGGCCAGCAGGTCGACGATCCGGTCCTGCACCTCGGCGCTCGTGGAACGCTCGGCGAGGAACAGCACCGACTCCCCCGCGGCCAGCCGCGGCAGTTCGGCCGGGTCGACGGTGGCGGTGTAGACGACGAGCGGTGTGCGGTTCAACTGCCCGTTCGCCCGCAGCCAGTCGACGATTCCGGCGCGTCGGCGCCGTACCTGCATCAGGTCCATCACCACGAGGTTCGGCCGCATCTGCGCGGCCAGGGTGACGGCGTCCTCGTCCGTCGAGGCACGCGCGACCTGCATCCCGCGCCGCTCCAGCGTCGCCGTCAGCGCGAGCGCGATCTCCGCGTGCTCCTCGATGAGCAGCACGCGCGGCGGGTGCTGCTCGGAGTCGCGGGGCGCGAGCGCCTTCAGGAGTACGGCGGGGTCGGCGCCGTACGCCGCCTCGCGCGTCGCCTGTCCGAGTCCGGCCGTCACCAGGACGGGCACTTCGGCGGCGACGGCGGCCTGCCGCAGTGACTGCAGCGCCGTGCGGGTGATCGGGCCGGTCAGCGGGTCGACGAACAGCGCGGCCGGGAACGCGGCGATCTGCGCGTCGACCTCCTCGCGCGAGTTCACGATGACGGGCCGGTAGCCGCGGTCGCTCAGCGCCTGCTGGGTGGTGGCGTCGGGCGCCGGCCACACGAGCAGCCGCCGCGGGTTGTCCAGCGGCTCCGGGGGCAGTTCGTCGTCGACGGGCCGCGGCTGCGGCTGGTCGGCGACCTCGACGGCACCGCCGGGACCGTCGAGCGGCTCGGGGCCCTCGGCGGCGTTCTCGTCCGGTGCTCCTATGGCGTACGACCGTCCGGCGCCCTCGGTGGTGCCGGGACGCCGGGGTCCGGCACCCGGCTGGCCGCCCTGCGGAAGCGAGCGCGCTGCCGTCTCCGCGCGTTCGACGACGGGCTCGGGCGGAGTACCGAGCTTGCGTCGGCGGCCCCCGCCGTTCGTCCCGTGCGGGGGAGGCGTCTGCGCCTGGACGCCGCCGCCCGGCTGGGCCGCCGCGACCTGGCGGGCGAACGGAACGCCCTGGCCGAGCGTGCGCACGCTTATGGCACGGCCCTGCGTCGAGTTGGAGTCGGCCGGGGCGGACGCGGGCGCCGCCTCGGCGGGCAGCGGCTGGGCGGCACGCTGGACCGGGCGCTCCGGGGGGAGCGGGGCGGGGACCGGCTGGGCCGGAGCCGCCGTGCTCGCCGCCGGGAGCGCGGACTGCGCACCGGCACCGGAGGGCACCGGCCTGCCGGGGGCCGGGGTGCTCACGCCGGTGTCGGTGTTCGCGTCGGGCCAGGGCTGGGGCGCCGGAGCGGGCGCGGCACCGGCCTGCGCGGCGACGGCGGGCAGCCCGGGGGGAACCGGCTGACCGGCGCCGGCCGCGCCCGGGACCCCTTGCCCGGGAAGCCCCTGCGCCGGAACCGTCTGCCCGAGCGCGGGGACCGGCTGTCCGGGAGCGCCCTGTGCGGGGAGTGCTTGCCCGGGTTCCCCGGCCGCCGTTGCGGGCTGGCCCGGGGCGGCGATCTGACGGGCGCGTCGGCGGCCCGTCGGGGCGGAGGCGGGGTGCGGCTGCGGCGGGGTGTGATCGTCGTCGGGGCTGTGCAGCATCGCGTCATGGCGGCCGTCGGGCTGCTGGGCCAGCGCGACCTGAGCCTGTGCCGCCTGGGCGGCCTGCGCCCGAGCGGCCTGGACCTGGGCGGCCTGGGCTTGAGCGGCCTGTGCCTGGGCGGCCTGGGCCTGGGCCTCGGCCTGGACGTACTCCGGCGAGCGGTCAGCCTCCGCCGGCGGCAGCGCGAACACCGCACGGGCGCCCGTCTCCTGCGCGGCGGCACGTTCGGCCGCGGCGGCCAGCGCACGGCGGCGCCGCCCGTTCGGCCGGCCCGCTTCGTCGGTGGCACCGTCGTCCCCGTCGGGACCGTCGCCCGGCGCCGTCGCCGCCGGAGCGGCCGGCAACGCCGCGGGCAGCGCGTTCTGTTCGCCGTCCCGGCGCGCGCGTCGCCCGGAGGGCACCGGCACCCCCTGCGGAGGCACCGTCCCGCCCAGCCCGGATCCCACGGCCGCGGTTCCCGCCCCGTGCTCGCCCGCCATCACGACCGCGCCCTCGGAGACCCCGTCGGGCGCACCCTCGGACGCGGTGTCGCCGGAGCCCTCGGCGGGGCTGGGCCGGCCGCGGCGTCGCCCGGTCCCGCCGGAGCCGTCGTCGGTACCCTCGGCCGTCTGCTCCTGCGCGGGAACGGGCAGCTCGCCCGTCGTCCGCTCCTCGGCGGCACGCCGGCGGCGACGCCCGGTGGGAGCGGTCGTACCGGACGCCTCTACGGCGTTCGGGCCGGACTCCCCCGTCTCCTCGCTGTCCAGGAAGGCGTCCACGGAGGACCTCCGGGCCCGCCGCCTGCCACCGCTCTGCTGCGCGGTCGGCTCGGTAAGGGCGACCTCGGTGGAGACCGCCGGTCCGGTGGCGAGCGGAACCGAACCCGCTCCGCCCCCGATGGGCACCTCGAGGACGTACGCGCTGCCGCTCATCCCCGGCACCTCGTGCGTCTGGAGCACACCGCCGTGCGCGCGCACGATCCCGCGCACGATCGGCTCGTGCACCGGGTCTCCCCCGGCGTAGGGCCCGCGCACCTCGATCCGGACGACCTCGCCGCGCTGTGCCGCCGCCACGACGACCGTGTTGTCCATGTAACCGCCCGCCGACACCGGCGCGTTGCCGGTCGCGTCGACTCCGGCGACGTCCGCGATGAGGTGGGCGAGGGCGCCCGCGAGACGCTGCGGGTCGACCTCGGCCTCGATGGGCGGCGCGTGCACGGCGAACTGCACGCGTCCGGGCCCGATCAGGTCGACGGCCCCGTCGACGCCGGCCGCGACCACGGCGTCGAGCATGACGTTCGTACGGAATATCGTCTCGACGCCGGCGTCCAGCCGCTGGTAGCCGAGGACGTTGTCGACGAGTGTCGTGATGCGCGAGTAGCCGGCCGAGAGGTGGTGGAGCACCTGGTTGGCCTCCGGCCACAGCTGCCCCGCGTCGTCGGCGGCGAGCTTGGAGAGTTCACCGCGCAGCTGGTCGAGCGGCCCGCGCAGCGACTGGCCGAGGACGGCGAGCAGCTGCTCGTGCCGGGCGGTCAGTGCCTCGTAGCGGTCCTTCTCCCGCTCGCCGAGCGCCGCGTAGCGCTCGTCACCGGCGGCGATCTCCTCCTCGTGCCCCTCGGTCAGCTCGGTGAGCTCGGCGGTGTGCCGCTCGCGCAGCTCCTCCAGTTCGGCGGCGTGCTCCTCGCCGATCCGCTCCAGCTCCTCGGCGTGCCGGGTGGCGGCCGCGTCCTTCTCCTCGACCAGGGTGTCGTACGGCCGCCGGTCGGTGAAGGTCATGACGGCACCGACGAGCTGGTCCCCGTCCCGTACAGGAGAGGTCGTCAGGTCGACCGGCACCTGGTCCCCGGACTTCGACCACAGCACCTGCCCGCGCACCCGGTGCTTGCGCCCGGAGCGCAGGGTGTCGGCGAGCGGTGACTCCGTATAGGGGAAGGCCTCGCCGTCCGCCCGCGAGTGCAGGATCAGGGCGTGCAGGTCCTTGCCGCCGAGATCGCTGGCCCGGTATCCGAGGATCTGGGCGGCGGCGGGATTGACGAGAACGACCCGCCCCTCGGTGTCCGTCCCGACGACACCCTCGGCCGCCGCGCGCAGGATCATCTCGGTCTGGCGTTGCGAACGCGCGAGTTCGGCCTCGGTGTCGACGGTGCCCGAAAGGTCGCGTACGACGAGCATGAGCAGCTCGTCGGGGGTGGGTCCGTGATGGTCGTAGGCCTGCTGGCCGTCTTCCAGATTCGCACTGGTGACCTCGACCGGGAACTCCGTGCCGTCGGTCCGCCGCGCGATCATCCGGGTCGGCTTGGTCCGCCCGCGCTCGTCGGTGGTGTCGGGGCGCCGCATGGATCCGGGGATCAGCCGGGAGTCGAACTCGGGCAGCAGATCGAGGAGCCCGCGGCCCACCAGAGCCGTGCCCGGGGTCTCGAAGGCCTCCAGGGCGATGGTGTTGGCGTTGACGACGGTCCCGTTGGCGTTGACCAGGACCAGCGCATCGGGCAGCGCGTCCAGTATGGCTGCGAGGCGAGCAGCGCCTCGGGATGGCCTGCTGCTCACGAGACGCTTCCTCCCTGTTACCGCACCTTGCCGACCGCGGATGCCATCTTGCCAACCGGCCCGCGGCGTGTCACGCGAGGGAGTCTACGGGCAGTGGTTGCGCTCGCGATGCCGGATGAGAGGGAGGTCGCACACATATGAGACGCAGAACCGGCGTAGAACCTGTGACCACGCATTTCACCCGGCGGAACCGTGAGAGCACCGTGAGATCACCGTGACGTCGCCGTGTCCTCGCCCGGTCCGCGCTGGGGCCTGTCCGGTCGATCACGGTGGGGGGACCTGCGGCGCCTGGGGGATGCAGATGTGCGTGCCGCACCCCGCGTCTCCGCCGTGATCGACCGGGCAGGCTAGGGGCGGGCGCCGGGCAGCAGCGGCATCAGGGCGTTCCAGCGAGAGATCTCGCACCCGTTCGAGCGGTCGTAGCGCGCGTCGACGGGGCGCCCCGCCCAGGTTCCCGTGACATGCGCGGTGGCCGGACCCCCGTACTCCATCGTGCAGAGGGTGTCCGGCGGCACCGGGGCAAAGGTGTCCTTGCCCCAGGTGGTCATCCGGTCCAGCCGGTCGCAGGCCTCCGCCGCGTGCGGATGGCTGCCGCCCGCGGGGTGGCACTCCAGCTCGAACGTCCCGTCCGCACCGCCGCCCACGTCGTGGACGGTCACCGTCAGCCGGTCCGCGGAGTCCGCGGAGTCCTCGGGGCGGGCCGGCGGGGGCATGAGGGCCGGCAGGGCGACGCCGTACGCGGCGGCGGACAGAGAGGACGGTCCGGCGGGGAACAGTGACGACGGTCCTGAGGGGAACGCCGCGGAGGGTCCGGCGGGAGATGCCATGGGTACGGG
Organism: Streptomyces rhizosphaerihabitans; assembly: GCF_025399795.1. Taxonomy (GTDB): domain Bacteria; phylum Actinomycetota; class Actinomycetes; order Streptomycetales; family Streptomycetaceae; genus Streptomyces; species Streptomyces rhizosphaerihabitans. Next base: position 204,338 of record NZ_JAODTZ010000008.1, read on the forward strand.
GAACACCCCGGGGGCCTCGGAGGGGGTGCCGGCGGTGGCGCTGGGCACGGTCGAGAGCGCGGCGGTGGCGGACACGGCGGCGGTGAGGAGCAGTCGGCGCAACATGACCTGCCTAACGCGAGGCGACCCACCCGGTTGCGTGCCCGTGGGGGCTTTGCAGTGCGGCCCACCTGCCTAGTACCGTAGGGGGCGATTGGTGACACGGCGCTCGTCTGTGTCATCATCTGCACGCACCACTTGCGCTCGCGTGAGCGGTTGTGCGGGAGGCGTCGCCTAGTCCGGTCTATGGCGCCGCACTGCTAATGCGGTTTGGGCCTTCAAGCCCATCGAGGGTTCAAATCCCTCCGCCTCCGCGCGAAGATCCGAAGCCCCGGTCCACTGGACCGGGGCTTCGGCGTTCCGGGTGTCCGCGAGGGCGGCGGAGCGCGCTGGTGCCGAGGGTGCTCGTGAGGGCCCAGAAGCGCGTTTGCCCAGCTCACAAGGGGTGAGGCAAACGGATTTCACATGGCGGCGGCAGTCATGTAATGTTCTTCCTGTCGCCGCGAGCGGGGCAAAAGCCCGGGAAGCGAAGACAGAAGCACAACAGAACAAGCACTCGTAGCTTAACGGATAGAGCATCTGACTACGGATCAGAAGGTTGCAGGTTCGAATCCTGCCGAGTGCACACAGATCAAAGGCCCCGCCGGTTGAACCGGCGGGGCCTTTGACATCAGCGGGTGACATCAACGCGCCCCTGGGAATGCTCAGTGCCTGTGTCTGACTTCGAGCGCATGGGGTCGGCCCCTGAAGGGAGCAGGCCCGCCCTGGATTGGCTGGCTCAGCCGCCGAGGATGCCGTTGGGCAGGACCGAGCCGATGGTGCCCGTCGGACTGGCCAGGAGATAGCCCAAGACATCCGCGGGATTGCCGAGGAGAGCCGGAGCCGGGACCGGGCCAAGGGGGGCTAGGGTGCCGGCAGCTTGGGCGCTGGTGACGCCGAGGGCGAAGAGTCCGGCTGCCAGCGCGACGACTGTCATCGAGCGAACTGCGGTCCGCCGAACGGCGGTGGGGGTGGTCATTTGTCCTCCACGTAGTTGCGGTTCACGGGCGGAGCGCGCCCGCCCAACTTGATCAACTCGACAACTGCGCAGAGCGTCAGGGGTTACTCCCGACTCCTCCCTGCGCGGCCGAACAGTTTGCCGCTGAGTACCTGAGGCGAGGCGGCACTGTCCGATTCTCGGACCGGGGTCAGACTCAGGCTTCTCAGCTGGTGGCCTTGCTTTCCCCTTCGTAGTGGAAAACGTCAGGGCCAAGCACGTCGTCCATCCGGTCCGACGCCGCACGCAACGTCGTCCCCATCACGTGTGCGTACGTGTCCAGCGTCATCGTGATCGTGCTGTGGCCCAGTGTCTCCATGATGGTGCGGGCATCGACGCCTTGAGCGAGCAGAAGGGACGCGCATGTGTGCCGAAGATCGTGCACCCTTACGCGTCGCACCCGAGCGTCACGGCACAGGATGGTGAGCATCCGGTTCAAGCCTCTTGGGTCCGTGACTCCACCGGTTGCCGTGGTGAAAACGAGTCCGGCCGGCTGCCCCGGAGTCGGCTTCCACTTCGCCCCCGCGACCTTGCGCTCCCGGTCCTGCTGCTCCCGGTGCGCGGAGAGAGCCCGCACACAGCGTTGAGGCAGAGAGATCGTGCGGACGGAACGCTTCGTCTTGGGGGTACCGAAGATGAGTTCCCGCCGGATGCGCTGGACGTTCCGCCGGACCCGGAGCGTTCCGGTCGCGAGATCGATGTCCGACCACGTCAGCGCGAGTGCCTCCCCGCGTCGTAAGCCCGTGGACACGAGCAACAGCCACAGGGCGTGGAGCCGGTGGGGCTGAGCGACCTTGAGCAGCATCCGGACCTCTGCCGCGTCCAAGGGACGAACCTCCTGGGAGACGACAGTGGGTGTCTCCACGATCCGGGCGACGTTCCGCGCGATCAGTTCCTCGCGCATCGCCTGTTGGAGCGCGGACCTCAGCACCGCGTGGATGTACTGGACCGTGCGGGCCGACGGCCGGCGCTTGCAGCAGCGCCCCACCGCGCAGCAGACCCGCTTGTCCTCCGGTCGTTGGGTATCGGCGCCCCGCAGGCAGCAGAGGCACGCGACCTTGAACTCAGTGAGGAACCGCCGTACGTCCGTGGGCGACAACCGGTTGAGCCGCTTCTTGCCGAGGGCGGGACGGATATAGAGCCGGGACAGGCCCTCGTAGCTGTTGAGAGTCGCGGGCTTCAGCCGCTCCGGGGCGACGGTGGCCAACCAGTACGTCAGGTAGTCCCCGAACGCCATCGTGGATGACGCGGCGGGAATGCCCTGCCGCGTCAATTCCTGCAACTCGGTCAGCTTGTCCGCGACTTCTTCGCGGGTCTTGCCGTAGACGAACTTCCGGGTCCGGGTCCCGTCGGGGCGGTAGACGTAGGCGGCTGCCTGATAGCGGCCGTCCTTGCGCTTGGTGATCGTTCCTTCGCCGTTGGCGCGGCGCTTGGCCATCAGGCGGCCTCCTCAAGTCGGTCTTGCATGTACTGGCGCACTGCGGCGACCGGGACCCGGCGGGCGCGGCCAACGGTGAAGCTTTCGAGCTGCTTGGAGCGGAAGAGGTCGTAGACCTTGCTGCGGCTGAGGCGCAGCGCGTGCATGACCTCGGGAACCTTGAGTGCTTCAGGCGGAGCGGGGGCGACGGTGGGCACGACGAACCTCCGGGACATGAAGGGGCCCCTTCGGGCCCCCTTCTGAGGGGCGCTACTTCCGCTACCGCCGCTACCGCGCAGGTCAGGGGCCTGTTCGAGGTAGCGGGAAGGGGTAGCGGTAGCGGATGGGTAGCGGGGCGGTAGCGGCAACCGAGGACGGTTGCCGCTACCGCGTTGGCGCAGGTCAGGTCAGGTTTTCGGTGCCCGGTAGCGGAGGTAGCGGACTTTCCGGGGGTGGGGGGCAGTAGCGGGCCCACGCGTCGTACAGATCGGTGGCGTAGTAGCCCTTGAGGACGCTCCCGGCGGTCTTGATGTTGCGGGAGGTGATCGGCTCGGTGTCGGCCGTCACGTACTCCGCGAGCATCTTCGACAGCCGCCGGTTGTCGAGCGGCTTGCCGTTCAGATCGGCCCACGGGGCGTCGTCCAGGGAGTTGAGCCGGTCCAGGATGGCGATGGTGGGCAGTCGGTCGATGCCGACCATGACGTGGTCACGCAGGTCGGTCAGCAGCCGGACTCCGAGACTGCCTTTGTCGTTGGCCCTGGAGGCACTCACCAGCGTCACGCACGCCGCCCGGGCCCGCTCGGGCCAGTCGCCGCCGGCCGCGTCGGCGATGGCGAGCAGGGGTTCCCACACGTCCGCCGGGCGGTCGGTGACGCCGTCGGGCATGTCGGGCCAGGCGCCCATGACGAACCCGCGGGCGTGTTCGGCCCATTGGGCGAGCCGGTCACGCAGCCGGTGCCCCTCGGCCTCGTGGAGCCGGGCGCGGAAGGCTTCGATGCGCTCGTTGCGGGCCCGGCGGCGCATCCGGATGACGATGGAGCGGGTCATGATCGTGTCCGGGAGCGCCCCGAGTCCGGCGACGGCGACGCCGCAGTACGAGGGGAAAGCCTGAACGGTCTGGTTGCCGCCGTCGCCGATGCACCGGTAGGTGACCCCGGTCCGGCGGTGTCCGGCGTTCAGGAACCCGCGCAGCTCCTCGTTGTCTCCCGCCTTGGGCCCGAAGACGGTGTCGATCTCGTCAAACAGGATCGTGGGCCGGCCGTTCGGTCCGGACACCGACCGGAACAGGGCGGCGGCGGACGCGTTGACGGCCGTCATCGGTTCGGGCACGAGGGTTTCCACGATCTCCAGCGCCCGGGACTTCCCCGACCCGGGTTCCGGGGAGAGGAAGGCGAGGCGGGGGGTGGAGTCGAAGCAGTCGAGCAGGTGGGCGTGTGCGTCCCACAGCGCGACGGCGACGTAGGCGGCCTCGTGCGGGAAGACGTTGAAGCGTCGGTGGAAGGCTTCCACCTCGTCCAGCAGCGCGGCCCCGTCGATGGTGTCGGTCATGCGGCGGCCCTCCCTTCGATGAGTGCGGGGGCTCCGGTGCAGAAGTGCTTGTGCGCGGCGTACTCCGCGACGAGAGCAGCCACGTCGGCGGCCCCGCTCGCGGTGACGGCTTCACCGCACGAGCAGGCGAACGCGGCCGACGGGGTGTCGCCGTGCCGCGTGGACCAGCGGGCGCCGTCCTTGTGGTGGCGGTAGACCGGCGGGGCGTAGATGCGAATACCGGGCCGCTCCGGCGTCGGATCACCGCCGTCGCCGCGACCCGGGCCCGTCGGGAAGCGGTTCGAGCGGGGAAGGACAGAAAGGACGCCCTGAAGGGCGACGACCTTCGACTCGCCCACGGCCGCCGTGTCCACAGGCTGTGGAGCGGCGTGCGACCCGTCCGGGGTGGTGGTGATGCTCTTCAGAGGGAGATGCCGGCGGGTGCTCATGCCGTCGCCCGGCGGGTCTGGTTGTGGGCGATGGACCAGTCGAGTGCGCTGCGCAGGGTGGAGCGGCACTCGGCTGCGGACAGTCCGGCCGCCTCGCCCCCTGCCTGAAGAGCCTGCTCGACCACGTGCCGGGGGAGGTCGCCCCACGCGACGAACCGCCCCAACGCCCGTGCGGCACGGAACAACTTCGCTTCCCTCTCACCGACTTGAGCGGAAGCCACGCTCCGCGTCTCGTCGGCGAGCGCTACATCCGCGTATCGACTTGTTTGCCCCACTACGGCCACCGAAGGGGCCTGAGAGGGCTTGGGGGCGGGTTGCAGGATGCTCTGGAGCCACGAGGGCAGCGGGGCCACCACGGAGCCGCACAGCGCTTCGTAGGTTCCTGCCGGGGTGGTGCTGCCGGCGGCGACGACGTATCCGCCCCAGGCTCGGGTGTCCACCGAATCGGCAACCGTGCCTTGGGTGTTGGTCATCCGGATGCCGGGCGGGGTGGTGAAGTACAGGTGGGTTCCGCCGCTCGCGGTCCGCACCCGGTAGGTGTCGGGGACGGCGTGACCGGCGCGCTCGCAGAGCGCTCCAAAGGTTGCCGCGCCGTCAGGCGCGTCCGAACTGCCCTTGTGCTCTGGGGTGTCCAGGTCGATGACCAGCAGCCCGGACGGGCCGGTGGCGATACCGACGTTGAACGGCGTCCGCGACCATGCGGCGCGGATGCGGTCCGGGTTGGTCGTGGCCTGCTGCTCCCACTTCCGATGCCCTTCCCCGCACGGTCCCGTGCGGGGGCATGTCCGCTCGCCGTGCAGTGCTGGGAGCTTGCCGCCGGGGCGTAGAGGGAAGACGTGCCATCCGCGTTCCGCGGCCGTCAGAGCTGCGGCGAGTAAGGGCCCTCGCCGACTGTCGGTCAGTTGCGTCATGCTGGATGTCTCCAGTTCCTTGATGAGTTGCTGGTGAGCAAGGGCGGCCCCGGTTCTTGGCGGAGTGGGGGCCGCCCTTGGCGTAGCTAGCTGTAGAAGCGGTTGCGCTTGATCACGGCCTTGCGGATGTTGACCGTCGTCCCGGTGCCCTTGGGGCCGGACGCGGAGAAGATCTGCATGGCAATCCATCCGCCGAAGATGACGGCGGCGAGGGTGATCAGTTGGGTGATGAGCGCGGTCAGTGCGGCGATGAACGTCGTCAGCAGCAACAGCCCGCCGCACACCGCGGCGAAGCCGACGCCGCCGAGGGCGATGTTCACGGCTGTCCGGGAGACGGCCGGCTTGACCGCGAGCGGTGCCGGCTGGACGGGGTTGATGGCGTAGCCGGTGACGACCCGCCCGTCGGGCAGGACCACGCTCGCTACCGCCGGAACGCTGCCCGGCTGCACCGGTATGAGTGGCGCCGGTGCCACGGCGGCGGGGGCGAGCGGAACGGGCCTGTGGACTTCCACGGCGGTCGCGGGGCGGTGGTCGGTGGGGTGTTCGGGGTACATGCGGAATCCCTTCCGGTGCTCGGTCAGGGAGGCGGAGCCGCCCCCTTGCGGGGTGGCTGTGGAGGGGGTTTTCGGGGTCTGACCTGGGTTGCCTCCCTGCTTCCCTGATGGATCATTCGTGCAGCTCAGGGCCAAGGAGGGGGGTCAGGGAGGCGGTTAGGGAGTTCTCCCTGCCTCCCTGACCCGGAACGGGTCGGCTCCCTGTCATCCGCCGGCGAAAGCGGAACCGTCCGTGTCGCGGTTGGTGAGTGCTCGGGCGACGCGTTCGGCGGCGACGACCATGCGGCCGTCGGACTTGTAGGGCTCCGCGCCGGCGTCCTCCAGGACTCGCTTGAGGTCCAGGAACGACCAGTCGCCGTAGGCGTCCTCGTTCAGCGCAGTGAGCCGCTTGAGGACGTCCTGTGTCTTCAGCCGCGGCTTGTCGCCGAGGACGGCGGCGATGTCGGCGAGCGGGTCTCGCTCCTCGCCCTGCTCGATCACGGTCAGGGTGGTGACCCCGTCGCGCAGGGCTTTGGCCCGGTCGGCGATGGCGGTCGCCTCGTCGGTGTCGATGTAGTGCGTGCGGACCGTGATGGACGCCTGCCCCGCCGGGATGGCGATGCCGTCGGAGGCGACGACGACCGTGCCCTTGTCGAGCCCGGGGCGCAGCAGGTTCGGCGCAGCGCCGCCGTCGACGGCCTTGTCGCCGAGGGCCATGCGGGCCTGCTGCTCGGTGCCGAGGGCGAGGGAGGCGCGGGTGTGGGCGCCTTCGCGGACCAGCTTGGGCAGGTTCTCGTTGGTCGGGTCCTGGGTGCCCTGCCACATCAGGACGTTGACCGCACGGCCCTGGTTGTGGATCTTGCGGACGGCCATGAAGTAGCGGGAGTTGGCCTTGGCGCCGCCGTAGGGGCGCTTGTCCTCATCCTTGGCCGGGCACATGAACGCGACCTGCGCCTCGTCCACGATCACGATCAGCGCGGGGAACTTGGTGCCGGGCGGGGCCTGGAGACGGCGGTTCATCTCGTCCACGGCGCCCTCGGCCATCTCGGTTACCTGGATCACGTGGTCGTCGGTCGGCCCCTCGATCAGCGTCGTGGCCACGCCGTCGAACATCCGCCAGTCCCCGGCACCCTTCAGATCGCCCATGAGGAATTGCACCGACCTGTCCAGGGCCAGCCACAGCGCGAGCGACCGCAGCGCGGCCGTCTTCCCCTGGTTCGACAGACCCGTAATCAACAGATGCCGCTGGAACAGAGACAGGGCCGCAGCATCCCCGCGCAGGTCCTCACCCCACGGGGCACGGCCCTTGGCGTAGTCGGCGGTCATCGTCTCGTCTGTGACCAGCGGCGACGGGCCGATCGGCTCGTCCAGCGCACCCGAGTCGGCGACCCACAGGCGGACCGTGCGGGCCGCGGTGGGGATGGTGATGAACACCTCGTGCTCGTGCCGGGTCAGGTTCTCCGCGAGCTTCCGACGCCGGTTCTGCACCTCGATCGTGGACACCCCGGACGGGAGGGTGACGTCGACCTCGACGCCGCATCCGGCCATCCGGATCGGCCCGAGCATCGACGCGCCCGCGTCCCCCATGTCCTTGATCGCGTTCCGCAGGGCGGGCACGCCGAGGTCGCGCAGGGCCTTGACCACGATCGACGGGGTGATCGGCTCCCCCTCGCTCGATCGGACGTGGTCGGGCAGGGCCCAGGCGGGTGCGGCCTGCTGCCTGCTCCCCACCGCCCATAAGGCGAGCAGGGCCAGGAACGGACCGATCGAGAGGGCAGGACCCCACACCACCTGAACGATCCTGATCAGCAGGTTGATGAACTCGATCGTTGCCATCAACGGTGTGACGACCTGCGTGACGTCCTTCGTCGCGATCGCCATCACGACCCCGAGCGCGACCAGCGACCCGACGCCCATGCCCGCGGTGACGGCGGCGCCCTTGGCCGCGTCGAGCGGGGAGTGGAGCAGGTCCATGCGGCGCCGGTGGCGGGCCTCGCGGAAGTGTTGCCCCCGCTCCTCCCACTCCGCGGCCACCTCGTAGTTCCCCGCGGCCTCGGCCGCGCGGAACATCCGCTCGTACCGGGACGCGGTCCGCCCGTCCCACGTCCGCTTCGCCGCGATCCTCGCCCCGCCGGCGACGTACAGGGTGTGCCGGGCGACGGCCCGGGCGGTCGTCTTGGTCGTCTCGTGCGTGACCGCCGTGCGGATCGCGCGGCCGGAGCGGACCCACAGCGGCACGGGCGGCGCGGGTGCCGGTTCGGGGACCACGGTCAATGTGGTCACGGCGGCCGACTCGGCGGCCGGGTCGGTGTTCTTGCGCAGGTGAACGACGTTCTCACTCATAGTTGGAGACACTCCTGACTGCCCCGTGTCCGGGGTGAAAGTGATAGGGGAAGTGCCGTGCGGGCCGGTGGCGCGGGTGCGGGCTACCACCAGCCGGAGGACTTCTTGGCGGCCTTGGCGCGGGCGGCCTCGGTGACGATGCGCTGCCGCTCGATCTGCAACGCGGTCATCTCCGCGATCAGCCGCGTCTCGGCCGACGTGGAGACGGACTCGATCCGGCTGTCGGCGCGGCCGGTGCTCTTGCCGCGCATGACCCGGTAGGAGCCGCCGGCGAGCGCGGCGAGCATCGCGCGCCGCTCCGAACCGGTGAGCGGCCACAGTTCGCCGCGGCGGACGGCGTCGAGCTTGCGGTTCGTCTCGCGGATCGCGCGGTCCAGGCGGCGGGTGTCGGGCTTGGACATGGTCAGGCCGTCCTTCCGGCGTGCGGGGCGAAGATGAGGTGGATGTCGTCGAGCCGACCGGTCACTCCCTGGGAGCCGAGCCAGGCCGCGACTTCGCGGGTGACCCGGTCCCAACAGAAGGAGACGGGGACGGTGACGGTGCCGTGGGCGAACGCGCGGCCCTCGCCGGGCACCGTCACCCAGGCGTGCCACGCGTAATCGATCGTGCTGGTCACAGCGGAACTCCTCGGGGATGTCGGGGTGTTCAGGCGGTGCGCTGGTCCTCGGGGTAGGCGCAGGGCACGCAGGTCCCGAGCGAGGCGGGGATGACGTATCCGGCGTCGGTGCGGCACTGCGGGCAGGTGCGGCGCGCGAGCATCGCCTTGGCGAGCGCGGCCCGCCGGCCCGGGGTCATCGGGCGGACGGGCTTGGCCCGGTCGACGCGGTACAGGTAGGCGACCAGCGGGCCGCGCCGATACCGCGGGCGCAGGACCTGCGCCGCGATCGGCTGCCCGCCCGGACGCAGCCCCCGGGCCCGCAACTGCCGGCGTGTGGCGAACCCGTCCGGGGCGAGACGCCACGGGAACGTCGGTATCCCGTAGCGGGCGCCGTTCGGGTCGAAGCACTTGCCGAGCGAGCCGCCCATCAGGCGGTGTTGGCGGCGCGTTCGGTGAGCAGGGTGTCGCGCAGCATCCGGGCGTTTGCCGGCGACGTGCGGACCGTGCGCCGGATGCCCTCCGCCGTGACCTGCCCGTCCGACCAATCGGCCGTTGCGGTGCGGGCCTCATCGAGCAGTTGAGCCGCCGTCCGGCGGGGCCGTGCCGATCGGGCCACCTCCGGGACTCGTCCCGTCGCCCGGCGCGTACGGGTCGACTCCGCCGCGACCGGACGGCGCTCGGTCGCGGCGAGCAGAGCGGGCGCCGGGGTCGGGATCGGCTTGGCGAGCGGGGTCGACTTCAGGAAGTCGACCGTCACCGGGTCGGGCATCCGCACCGGGAGTACCGGGGCGGGTGCCGGGGTCGATACCGGGAGGTCAGCCGTAGACCGATTCCTTGCGATCTCGGTAGATTTCTCCGCATTCGTGTCCGACGCCGGAATCGGGGCGGGACGGTGGTGCAGGACCTTGGCGACCAGGTCGGAACCGAAGTAGATCGAGCCGACCGGAAGTGACGTCGCGAGCAGGACCAGGGCCCAGTTGGCGGGATCCCAGTCGGCGAGGCGGGTCCAGTCGAGTTGGGCGTCGTGCAGCTTGGGCACGAGGCCGTGCACGTAGTTGAGGACCAGTGAGGCGAGCGTGTAGGTGCCCAGCACCCGCAACGCGAACGTCCGGTCCCTGCCCGCGAGCACGAGGGTGGCGACCAGGGCCAGGGCCATCAGGCCGTCGACCACGAACGGGTAGAGCGTCGCGGCCGTGTTGTCCGCGCCGACCGCGTTCGCGATGTCCCGCAACGCGTTCCACGAGACCCGGAACGCCATCGCGACCACGGCGACCAGGGCCAGCACGAGAGCGGTCCTGCCTTTGCGGTGCAGGCTCATGCCGCGCCACCGCTCGTGCTCGCGCCGGCGGACCGGTTGGCCAACTCGCGGCGGGCGACCAGCACCCGGCGGTGGGCCCGGCGGATACGCCGCGCGTCCAGTTCCGTCGGGGTGCGGTCAAGAGTGACGATTTGCGCGTCCAACAGGTCGATGTCCGCCGTGATGAGCGGCATCTCCCGCTCGATCGCGTCCAGCTCCGCGGCCGTCGGCTCCATGAAGTCGGCGAACGCGGTAACAGCTTCCTGAACAGTGACGATGTTGTTCATTGGGTCGTGGTCTCCCTAGAAGATGTACGGCCCGAAGCGGTCCCCGGGGGGCAACCCGGGGACCGCACGCCGTTGTGGATGGTGGGTTGTGAGGTCAGCGGCGGAACGCCGCGCGGAAGATGCCGATCACGTCGTCGGTGCGGTCGATGACCCGACCGGACTCCAGAGCATCCGCACGGGCCTCGTGCCGGTCCGCCGCAGCGTCACGACCGCGCTCACGCTGGACAGCGGCAGCACGGCGGTGCTCGGCAGCGGCCTTCTTCAGACGGTCCATGAACAGTCAGTCCTCTCGACTGATGGGGTGAAGCTCTCTCACGGCTCCCCGCACCGCTGCTCGTACGAGACGAGCAGCGGAGGCAACCGGCCACAGCGCGAACAAGCGCCGTGAAGAGGTCGAAGAGTGCGCGGGCCTTGGCCGCGCTGACCGCCTTCTTGTCCGGAGGACAGGCGGTAGATCGTCAGTCCACTGTTGAGTTCTCAAGGAACGACCAGCTCAGGGCCCCACCTGCACGAGCAATCCCGAACCGACAAGGCTCCGAAGGGAATCCAAAGAAGACTCCCTTCCGTTCGCTGTCCTAGGACTGCGAGCGGCCTGAGATGAGAATGCACCGCAGTCCTAGGACTGTCAATAGTCCTAGGACTGTGTGCTTCACTTGAGGCTGTCGGAAGGAGTCGACGTGGCAGCGAAAGCGCCAAAGTGGCGGGAACTGGCGGACCGGTATGCCGGGCTGATCAGGAGCGGCAACATTGGGCCTGACCAGCAGCTTCCGCAGATCCGGGAGCTCGTAGAGGCAGGTGAGGGATCGAAGGAAACGGTCCATCGGGCCTACAAGGCTTTGGAAGCCGAGGGGCTCGTCACCATGACCCGCGGCCACGGCACGGTCGTGCGCTCCAAGCCCCCGCTGAAGCGGTTGGGCATCACGCGGTACGACAAAGCCAAGTGGCGGGACGGTGACGAAGTCGCGTTCATCGCCGACCGGGTGGCGTCCGGGCGCTCGTACGACCGGAACGAGCAGACCCAGACCGTCAGCCGCGTCAAGGCGCCGGCCGCGGTTGCTGCCGCTCATGGCCTGCCCGAGGGGGCCGAGGTGTACGCGCGGGCCCGCCTGGTGAAAGAGGGCACTCAGCCGACTCACACTCTGACCAGTTACTACCGGCCCGAGCACGTAGAAGGAACCCGCATCGTGAACCCGGCTCCGGGTCCGGCCGGGCGAGGCGGCGGGTTTCGCGTCCTGTACGACGCTGGATACGAAATCGACCACATGACCGAGGAACTGTTCGCTCGCGTGCCCACGGCCGAAGAGGTTCAGCTTCTCCAGCTCTCCCCGGGTGAGTGGGTGGTGGAGCTGCACCGGACCACGTACACGGCTGACGGAACCGTGGTTGAGTTCGCCATCGGGGTGCACGCGGCCACACGGTTCGCATGGTCGTACGACTTCAAGGTGCCCGACTCGGCGAAGACAGAGGTGGAGGGCGAGAGCAAGTGATCTCGGCTCAGGCATGGTCCGACACTCAGAAGCTCTGGGACTTCCAGCAGATGGGCCATGAGCCCCGCCCCTGCTCCGTGGCGATCGGTCTTGGCAGTCACGATCTGGGGGTGGCCGATACGACGGCGGACCTCTACCGACGGGGCATGGCCCCAGTCATCGTCTTCACCGGAGCAACCAGCCGTACGACCCAAGAGCGGATGCCGCGCGGCGAAGCCGAGCACTACCGGGAGCGCGCTGTAGAGCTGGGGGTTCCAGCGGACGCGATCCTTGTGGAGCCGAACGCGCGGAACACGGGCGAGAACATCCGCTTCTCTCGCGCGATCCTCGAAGAGCGGCACGTGCCCGTCTCGTCTGTCCTACTGGTCAGCAAGCCCTACGAAGAACGGCGCGCGTACGCGACCGCTCGGAAGCTGTGGCCCGGTGTCGAGTGGGTGTGCGTCTCCACCCCCATGACGCTTCCCGACTACGTCGACTCGATCGGGAACGCGCGTCTTGTCGTCGACATGCTGGTCGGTGCTCAGCAGCGCCTCATGATCTACCCCCGGCAGGGGTTCATGATCGAACAAGAGATTCCCGACGACATCAGGGCCGCGTACGAGAGGCTGCGCGACCACGGTTTCACGAGCCGACTTGTGCCGGAAACCGCAGATCAGACCTGACGATGCCGGGACGCTCCCGTCTCACTTTCCGTCTCATTCACCCCCGTCCGGAGCCGTTCACGGCAGTCCGCGAGCCGGGCGAGAGTATGGGAATGAACGGGAGTGAACAGCCCTGGATCATGCTCTGAGCAGCACGAACAGACCTCGAAAGCGAGTGTGGCGTAACCGTCACCGCGGAGGCGCCGTTCACCGCCCCAGCCCAGGTTGGGTTCAGCACTACAGCCCACCCCCTCAGATGATTCCGCCCATACCGACCGCCCGCATCGACGGGTGCGGGCCGTCGCCGTTCCTGCGGAGTCGTAGACAGGAATCCCTATCAAGACATTGAAACGCCAAGATCTGTGCACTTTCACGTACGGGGCCCGCCAGTCACTGCCAAAGTGTTGCGATGCAGATGAGCGAGACGTACGCCGAATCCATCGCCGTAGTGCTGCCTGTGATCTTGCTGGCGGCTGTCGTTGAGATGCGGGCCTTCGAGCAGCAGACACGCACCTGGTGGGCGGAAATCACTGCGCCCTTCATCGAAGCTGTCAGAACTGTCCCCGGTGGCGGCAAGTGGACCGATGACGCCCGCGCGGAGGTCAGGAGCCATATCGAACGCGTAGCGAGGGACGACGTACGCTTCGCTAACGTCCGAGTGCTATCCGCCTTCATGGGCGGCAAGTTCATCGCGACGATGTTGGTCGGAATCTGGTGGTGTGTTACGGCTGGCTTGATGGTCGTCACCGAGATCCGCATGGTGTGGTGGCTTGGACAGCCAGAACCATCTGCCAGTCCCGATCTTGCTGCCCTCGGCATTGTGGCCACCGGCGCTGGAATGGCGATGCTGGTCGTAGCTCCTGTCGTCAGGACTCTGGCCCTGCAAGTGATTCCGTTTCGGGTGTCCACGATGTGGCAGTTGTGGCAAGAGTCCCGCAGGCTGGCTGCTGAGATCGGCAATGGCGCCAGTGAAGCTGGCTCCGCGGACCCTGCCCCCCAGGCTGTTGAGGCCGGGGACACCCCAGAGCCCGTTTCTGACATCAACCGCTGACATCAACAGAAGCGCACAACCGCGCACGGCGGCGTCCGTCTCTCGATGGACGAGCTTGGGGGTCAAAGGTTCGCGACGACCGTGCACGCGCCTACGGATCAGAAGGTTGCAGGTTCGAATCCTGCCGAGTGCACATAAGCAAGAGGCCCCGGAGAAATCCGGGGCCTCTTGCGTTTTCCGGGGTCCCCTTCCCGGCCGGCATCGGTGCCGTGGGCGTTCCGGCTGGTCGGCGGGTTTGTCAGTGGAGGGCTCTACTGTCGTTGTGTGCGGCAGGCGTGGACGTGTTCGGGGTTGCGGTGGTCGGGGGACGGACCCGTGCTGGTGTGGGGCGGGGGGCGGGGGAGTCCGCTGGTTCCGGGGCGGCGGGTCGCGTTCGGCGTTGTGGACGGGAGTGCGCGGACGTGCGTCGGGGCGCGGGGGCACGCGTGTCCCGTGCGGGCCGTCGTGTCGCCGCGCGGTACGGGCGCGCGGTGCGAGGAGTGCGCGCGGCTGGACCGGGCGCACTCCGTGGCCGCCGACACGCTGGCCGATGATCCGCGGCCGTACAACGTGTATCTCGCGTGGTTCGGGCCCGGCCTGGTGAAGGTGGGGATCACACGGGTCGAACGGGGTTCCGCGCGTCTTCTGGAGCAGGGCGCCGTCACCTTCAGCCGGCTGGGGCAGGGGCCGTTGATGGCGGCGCGCCGCGCCGAGGAATTGCTGCGGGCCGCGCTCAAGGTGCCGGACCGGATTCCGTACGCCGACAAGCGGGCGGTGCGGGCGGCGCTGCCGGGGCCCGAGGAACGCGTCGCCGAGATCCGGGAGCTGCACGCGCGCGTCGGGGATCTGGACGGCTGGCCGGAGTCGCTCCGGCGCGCCCCCTTCGAACCCGTCGACCACACGGAGGTGTTCGGACTCGCCGGACTTCCGCCCGCGCGGGGGGTCGTGCGCGAACTGGTCGCGGGAGGCTCGATCGACGGTGAGCTGTGCGGTGCCGCGGGTCCCGATCTCCATCTCCGCACAGGGAGCGGAGTCGTCGTTCTCGACACCCGGCTGATGACGGGCTGGGACCTGACCGGCGTCGGGGACGGGGACAGGGGTGGGAACGGGGGTTCTGGAATCACCTTTCCCGTACGGGAGACGCGGGCGGCGGACGCCGGTGTTCAGGACGGGCTCTTCTGAGCGGGGCCGGGTGAGGGGGACGAAGGTGAGGCCGATCCGGCTGAGGGGGTGGACCGTGGGCTCGCATGGTCAAGACTTCGATCCCTTTCGGATCCCGTTCGGAAAGTTGCTGGACGACGGGGGACGCCCGGAAGGAGAGTGTCGGACATGAGCGATCACCCTCACGCGCCTGTCGCAGCCCATGAGCCGCCCTACTACGTCGCCGTGTTCACCTCCGTACGGATGGAGGACGACGCCGGGTACGGGGAGACCGCCGAGCGGATGGAAGAGCTGGTGCAGCAGATCCCGGGCTACCTGGGGATGGATCACGCGCGGACGCCGGGCGGACTGGCCATCACCGTCGGGTACTTCCGGGACGAGGACGCCATCAACGAGTGGAGTGCGCATGCCGAGCACCGGGCAGCACAGCGGCGCGGCCGGGCCGAGTGGTACGAGCGGTACACCCTGCACATCGCCAAGGTCGAGCGGAGCCACGGGTACGAGCGTGCCCGCGACTGAGCGGGAGGGCACGGGCGGCGCCGGGGAAACGCGTGACGGGGTGCGGAGCCGGGCGCCCCGGGAGGCGCGGGGCGAGGAGGCCATGGTGGTGCCGGGCGAGGGAGCCGTGGTGGTGCCGGGCGACGGAGCCGTGGTGGTGCGGGACGAAGCACGGGAAGTGCGGGGCTTCTGGGAGGGGCTCGGGCTGCCCGGACTCGTCGACGTCCACACGCACTTCATGCCCGAGCGGGTGCTGCGCAAGGTCTGGGACTACTTCGACGGGCTCGGTGAGCTCACCGGCGGCGTCGAGTGGCCGATCACCTATCGCGCGGACGAGGACGAACGGCTGGCGCTGATCCGGGAGTTCGGGGTACGAACCTTCACCGCGATGCTCTACCCGCACAAGGCCGGCATGGCCGAGTGGCTCAACTCCTGGGCCGTCGACTTCGCCCGCAGGACCCCGGACTGCCTGCACACCTCCACCCTCTTCCCCGAGCCGGGCGTCGAGCGGTACGTGCGCGAGGCGGTGGAGGCGGGGACGCGTGTCTTCAAAGCGCATATACAGGTGGGGGCGTACGACCCGGGGGACGAACTCCTGGATCCGGCCTGGGGGTTGCTCGCCGAGGCGGGTATCCCTGTCGTGATCCACTGCGGATCGGGGCCCTCGCCCGGCAAGCACACCGGGCCGGGACCGGTCGCGGCCGTCCTCGGACGGCATCCCCGACTGCGGTTCGTCTTCGCGCACATGGGGATGCCCGAGTACGAGGATTTCCTCGGCCTCGCCGAGCACTACGACGAGGTGCGGCTCGACACGACCATGGCGTTCACCGACTTCAGCGAGCGGCTCGCGCCGTTCCCGAGCGAACTGCTGCCCCGGCTCGCGGACCTCGGGGACCGGGTGCTCCTCGGCACCGACTTCCCGAACATCCCGTACCCGTACGTCCACCAGTTGCGCGCGCTGGAACGGCTCGGGCTGGGAGACGACTGGCTGCGGGCGGTCTGCTACGAGAACGGCGCACGTCTCTTCGGCCGGGAAGGCAGCGAAGGCCGCGGCTGACGTCGGCGGGCCGGCGTCGGCGGGGGACGGGAGCGGGGCGGGCGCAGGAGGAGGGCGCGGGCGCCGGGCCTCTGCCCGGGAGCCGCGTGATCTTCCCAGGAGTTCCCTGAGAGGCACCTGTGTGTTTCTCAGGGGATTCACAGGTTGCGGAAAGGATGCTCTCAGCGGCGCCCACCAAGGTGTCCGCTATGACCACGACCTCGCCCCAGGGGCGCACCGAACTGCTGAGGCCGGACGGGAGCCCCGTCCGGGTGCTTGTGGTGGACGACGAGTTGTCGATCACCGAGCTGCTGTCCATGGCCCTTCGCTACGAGGGCTGGCAGATCCGCAGCGCGGGTGACGGGACGGGCGCGGTGCAGACCGCGCGCGAGTTCCGGCCCGACGCCGTCGTTCTCGACATGATGCTGCCGGACATGGACGGGCTGACAGTGCTCGGCCGGCTCCGCCGGGAGCTGCCCGACGTCCCGGTGCTGTTCCTGACGGCGAAGGACGCGGTCGAGGACCGGATCGCCGGCCTCACCGCCGGTGGCGACGACTACGTCACCAAGCCGTTCAGCCTGGAGGAGGTCGTGGCCCGGCTGCGCGGTCTCATCCGGCGTTCGGGCGCGGCCGACCGGCGGTCCGAGTCCGTGCTGGTCGTCGGGGACCTCACCCTGGACGAGGACAGTCACGAGGTGTCGCGGGGCGGTGACAACATCCACCTCACGGCGACCGAGTTCGAGCTGCTGCGCTTCCTGATGCGCAATCCGCGCCGGGTGCTCAGCAAGGCACAGATACTCGACCGTGTGTGGTCGTACGACTTCGGTGGGCAGGCCAATGTGGTCGAGCTCTACATCTCGTATCTGCGGCGCAAGATCGACGCCGGGCGCGAGCCGATGATCCACACCCGGCGTGGGGCCGGGTATCTGATCAAGCCCGCCGTCTCATGAGCGGACGACGACGGCCGCGAGCGCAGAAGAGGCGAGGACGACAGCCGCGCACCCTGCGGACGCGGCTCGTCGTCTCGGCGGTCGCGCTCATCGCCGTGGTCTGCGCCGTGATCGGCACGGTGACGACCATCGCGCTGCGCCAGCATCTGTACGCGCAGCTGAAATCGCAGATCACCGACGCCGGCCAGCGGCTCTCGGGTCCCAACCCGCGGGGCGCGAACCCGGGCGACGGAGGCAAGGATCCCGGCACCTCGAACGGCGGCGGTTCGGCGGGCTCCGCCGACAGCTCCTCCAGCGGCGACCGGCTCCACGCCTTTGTCACCATGGGTCCGACCCAGACGAAGACCATAGCGGCCGAGGTCGGCACCGACGGCGGAATCGACAACGCGGTCGTCTCAGCGGACGGGTCCAGCGACAGCGACGTATTCCCGCGAAATCGGGCGGTCCCGCTCACCACCGCGCAGAAGGCCGGGCTGGCCTCCGTGGCCCAGGACCGCAAGGCGCACACCGTGGACATCCCCGACCTGGGCCAGTACTACGTCATGTATATGACCGGTCCTCACGGCAGCTACTACATCGCCCTGCCCACCGAGTCGGTCGACAACACGATCAACAACTTCATCCTCATCGAGGCGAGCATCACCGGCGCCGGTCTCATCGCCGCCACCATCGCGGGCAGCGTGATCGTCGGCCTCGCCCTGCGCCCCTTGCGCAAGGTCGCCGCCACCGCCACCCGTGTCTCCGAACTCCCTCTGCACACCGGGGAGGTCACGCTCTACGAGCGGGTCTCCGAGTCCGAGTCCGATCCGCACACCGAGGTCGGGCAGGTCGGGGCGGCCCTGAACCGCATGCTCGACCACATTCACGGCGCGCTGCACGCGCGGCAGCAGAGCGAGATGCGCGTCCGGCAGTTCGTCGCGGACGCCAGTCATGAGCTGCGGACGCCGCTGGCCTCCATCCGCGGGTACGCGGAGCTGACCAGACGAGGCAGGGAGGAGACCGGGCCCGACACCCGGCACGCCCTCGGGCGGATCGAGTCCGAGGCCAGCCGGATGACGGGGCTGGTGGAGGACCTGCTGCTGCTCGCGCGGCTCGACGCCGGGCGCCCGTTGCAGTACGAGCAGACCGACCTCGTGCCCTTGGTGATCGACGCCGTGAGCGACGCACGGGCTGCCGGGCGTGCTCACAACTGGCGGCTCGAACTGCCCGAGGAGCCCGCGCTGGTGTCGGCGGACGCCGCGCGCCTGCAACAGGTCATGGTCAATCTCTTCGCGAACGCCCGCACGCACACCCCACCGGGGACGACCGTCACCGCACGGGTGCACCGGCACGGGCCATGGCTGTGCGTGGACGTCCAGGACGACGGACCCGGTATTCCGGCCGATCTGCTGCCCCGCGTCTTCGAGCGGTTCGCGCGAGGCGACTCGTCGCGCTCGCGCTCCTCCGGCTCGACCGGTCTCGGGCTCGCCATCGTGCAGGCCGTCGCGGCCGCGCACGGCGGTGCGGTGACCGTGGACAGCGTTCCCGGCAGGACCGTGTTCACCCTGCATCTGCCCGCGCTCGCGCTCGAAACATCGTGGCAACCGCACTCACAGGCACAGCACAGCGCCACCACATGGGTGCAACAGGGCGCTTGACGAGAGTCGTTCCCATGCGAACCGACTCTTCTCCCGGCAATCTGCCGGCGCGGGAGCACCTCCCGGCCACAGACGCCGGTACGCCTGTTCTGGACGTAGTGATCCCCGTCTACAACGAGGAGAAGGACCTCCAGCCATGTGTGCTCAGACTGCACGAGCACCTCAAGCGCACGTTCCCGTACGCGTTCCGCATCACGGTGGCGGACAACGCGTCCACGGACACCACTCCCCTGGTGGCGGCGCGGCTGGCGGCCCGGATCCCGGAGGTCACGTCCTTCCGGCTGGAGCAGAAAGGCCGCGGCCGGGCGCTGCGGACCGTGTGGTCGGCGTCCGACGCACCGGTCCTCGCGTACATGGACGTGGACCTGTCCACCGATCTGAACGCGCTGCTGCCGCTGGTGGCCCCGCTGATCTCCGGTCACTCGGACCTGGCGATCGGCTCCCGGCTGTCCCGCTCCTCGCGTGTGGTGCGCGGTGCCAAGCGGGAGTTCATCAGCCGCACGTACAACCTGATCCTGCGCGGTTCGCTGCAGGCCCGCTTCTCGGACGCGCAGTGCGGCTTCAAGGCGATCCGGCGTGATGTGGCCCAGGTACTGCTGCCCCTGATCGAGGACACCGGCTGGTTCTTCGACACCGAGATGCTGGTGCTGGCCGAGCGGGCCGGACTGCGCATCCACGAGGTGCCGGTCGACTGGGTCGACGACCCGGACTCGACCGTCCACATCGTGAAGACCGCGACGGACGACATCAAGGGGGTGTGGCGGGTGGGACGGGCTCTCGCCACCGGCTCGCTGTCGCTCGACCGGCTCGCGCGGCCCTTCGGGGACGACCCGCGCGACCGCGAACTGACCGACGTACCCAAGGGCCTGGCCCGCCAGCTCGTCGGCTTCTGCGTCGTGGGCGGCCTGTCCACACTCTTCTACCTGCTGCTCTACAGCGGCTTCCGCTCCTTCTCCGGGTCCCAGGTCGCCAACGCGCTCGCGCTGCTGGTGTCGGCGGTCGCCAACACGGCCGCCAACCGGCGCCTGACCTTCGGCGTACGCGGCCGGGGCGGCGCCGTCCGGCACCAGGCGCAGGGCCTGGTCGTCTTCGGCATCGGCCTCGCCCTGACCAGCGGCTCCCTCGCCGCCCTGAACGCGGGGACGAGTGAACCCGCGCACTCCACCGAGCTGGCGGTGCTCATCGCCGCCAACCTCGCGGCGACCGTGCTGCGCTTCCTGCTCTTCCGCGCCTGGGTCTTCCCCGACCGGCCGGGCGAGGCACCGTCGTCCCCCGTGGTGGCCTCGCACCAGCCGGCCACGCCGGTCCACCGGACGGCCGGACGGCAGGGCGTGGACGCGTACCCGCCACTGCCGCAGCGCCCGGCGGAGCCCTCGTCCCCGTACGACACGGACCGGTTCCGCGCCGATGAGGCCGCGGACCGCTCCTGGCGGGATTCGACCATGCAGTTGCAGGCGGTGCGCCCGCACGATCACGATCCGAGGAACCCGCGATGACGACGCAGCCCGACACGAGCGCCGGTGCCGGTACCGGTATGAGCACCCGTACGAGCACCGACAGCAGCGCCGATACGAGTACGAGCCGCGGCCCCGGTCAGGGCTGGGGGCCGCCCGCCTCGACGCCTCCCCCGGAGCAGGCCCCGCCCGCGGTCGCCCCGGGGGCCGGTGAACCGGAGCAGCCCTTCTTCCGGCGGGCCTGGAGAGGCCGGCCGGAGGACCCGCGCTGGGCGCGCCCCGCCTTCCTCGGTCTGCTGCTCGCGACCGCGGTGCTGTACCTGTACGACCTGAGCGCCTCCGGGTACGCCAACTCCTTCTACTCCGCGGCCGTACAGGCCGGCAGCCAGAGCTGGAAGGCCTTCTTCTTCGGCTCGCTCGACTCGGCCAACGCCATCACCGTCGACAAGCCCCCGGCCTCGCTGTGGCCGATGGCCCTGTCGGTACGGATCTTCGGTCTCAGCTCCTGGGCGATCCTCGTCCCCGAGGTGCTCATGGGTGTGGCCACGGTCGGGGTCCTGTACGCGGCCCTGCGCCGCCGGTTCAGCCCTGCGGCCGGTCTGATCGCGGGGGCGGTGTTCGCGCTCACCCCCGTCGCCGCGCTGATGTTCCGGTTCAACAACCCGGACGCGATGCTCGCGCTGCTCATGACAGTCACGGTCTACTGCGTGATCCGCGGTCTGGAGGACGGCCGCACGAAGTGGCTTCTCTGGGCGGGCGGCGCGGTCGGCCTCGCCTTCCTCGCCAAGACGCTCCAGGCCTTCCTGATCCTGCCGCCGCTGGCCGTGCTGTACGCGGTCTGCGCGCCGGTGGCGGTGCGGAAGCGGTTCACGCAGCTGGGCCTCTCGGCGGTCGCGACGGCCGTCGCCGGCGGCTGGTGGGTCGCGATCGTCGAACTGTGGCCGGCGTCCTCCCGCCCGTACATCGGCGGCTCGCAGAACAACTCCTTCCTGGAGCTGACCTTCGGCTACAACGGCCTCGGCCGCATCAACGGCGACGAGACCGGAAGTGTCGGCGGTGGCGGTGGTGGCGGCACCGGGATGTGGGGCGAGACCGGCTGGAACCGGATGTTCAACTCCGAGATCGGCAGCCAGATCTCGTGGCTGCTGCCGGCGGCCCTGATCCTGCTGGTGGCCGGCCTCGTCCTCACCCGGAAGGCGAAGCGGACCGACCTGGCCCGCGGCTCCTTCCTCGCCTGGGGCGGCGCGCTGCTGATGACCACGCTGGTCTTCAGCTACATGGCCGGCATCTTCCACCAGTACTACACGGTGGCCCTGGCCCCCTACATCGCCGCCGTGGTCGGCATGGGCGCGACGATGCTGTGGGAGGAGCGGGGCAAGGTGTGGGCGTCGCTCGTCCTCGCCGGTTCGGTCACCGCGGCCGCGGTCTGGGGGTATGTCCTCCTCAACCGCACCTCCGACTACCTGCCGTGGCTCAAGTGGCTGGTCCTCGTCGGCGGTCTGGCCGGCGCGCTCGGCCTGATCTTCGCGGGCAGGCTGGGCAGGCGACTCGCCCTCGGGGCGGTCGGGCTGAGCTTCGTGGCCTCGGTCGCGGGTCCGGCGGCGTACACGCTCTCCACGGTGAACACGGGGCACACCGGCTCCATCGTGACGGCCGGTCCGGCCGGGGCGAGCATGATGGGCGGCCGGGGCGGCGGTCCCGGTGCCGGCGGTGGCATGCGGGGCGGGTTCCCCGGCGGCGGCCAGAACCAGCAGAACGGCAACGGCAACGGCACTACGCAGAACGGGCAGCAGGGCGGCGGCATGGGCCAGCCCCCGACGGGCGGCACCGGTGGCTTCCCCGGCCAGAACCAGCAGGGCAACGGCACCCCCCAGGGCCAGAACCAGCAGGGTGGCATGCCCGGCGGCGGTATGGGTGGTGGCATGGGAGGCGGTGGCGGTGCCGGCGGACTGCTCAACGGCGCGACGGTCGGCTCCGCGGCCAAGACGCTGCTGTCGAAGAACGCGGGGGACTACACCTGGGCGGCCGCCGCGGTCGGTTCCCAGAACTCCGCGAGCTACCAACTGGCCACCGGCAAGCCGGTGATGGCGATCGGCGGCTTCAACGGCACCGACCCGTCCCCGACCCTGGCCCAGTTCAAGAAGTACGTGACGGACGGCAAGATCCACTACTTCATCTCGAGCGGCGGCGCGGGCGGCGGAATGGGTGGTGGCATGGACGGCGGCGGAAGCTCCGGCACCACGTCCAGCTCCTCGCGGATCAGCTCGTGGGTGACGGCCAACTTCAAGAAGGTGACGGCTGGTTCGGCCACCTTCTACGACCTGACGCAGCCGACGAGCGGCAGCTGACCGGCAGTCGGCCGAGGGTTCTGTGGACGGGCGGTGGCCCGGAGCTTTTCGCTCCGGGCCACCGCCCTTTCGCAGTGGCTGTTTCGGACGGAGTCCGAGCCGTGTCCGTGGAGTGCCCGCTTAGCATCATCGAGGAGGGTGGACCGGGGAGTTCCGGGACGCTCGGTGGTTCGAGTTCCGAGGAAGGTGCGCCATGGTGAGGGCAGCCGACAGGGCGAAACGACCGACGCGGACCAGTGTCTGGCTGGAAGGAAAGGCACCCCGTGGCGGGTCCGCCCGGGGCGGTGGCCAGCCGTCCGGGCTCGACCGGGAGCGGATCACCGGGGTCACGGTGCGGTTGCTGGACGCGGAGGGTCTGGCGAAGTTCTCCATGCGGCGGCTGGCGGCGGAGCTGAACGTCACGGCGATGTCCGTGTACTGGTACGTCGACACCAAGGACGATCTGCTGGAGCTCGCGCTCGACGCCGTTTTCGGTGAACTGGAGCTGCCGGAAGCCGAGTCGGAGGAGGGCTGGCGGGATCAGCTGCGGGCGCTGGCCGTCGGGTACCGGGCGCTGCTGGTGCGCCACCCGTGGGTGTCGACGCTGATCGGGAACTTCCTGAACATCGGGCCGTGTTCCACGGAGTTCTCGCTGCGCGTACAGGAGGTGATCCGGAACACGCGGATGCCGGCGCACGGCCAGATGGGGGCGATGTCGGCGGTGTTCCAGTTCGTGTACGGGTTCGGGACGATCGAGGGGCACTTCGTGCAGCGGTGCGCCGCGGCGGGGATTTCGCAGGACGAGTACTTCCGGCAGGCCATGAGCAGCATCAGCGAACAGCCGGAGTTCGCCGCGCACTTCGAGGGCGCGGCGGATCTCATGGAGGCGCGGGGTGGGGACACCGTGTCGGAGATGCGGGAGCGGGACTTCGGGTTCGCGCTGGAGCTGCTGATCGCGGGGATCGAGGCGATGGTGGCACGGGGCTGAGCCCGCGCCGCGCTCGCGCTTGCTTCTGCCGGGAAGATTCAGCCCCTCCGGCGTTCGAGGAGCCGGGGTCCGGGGCGCAGCCCCAGGACGGGACGGGTAGGGGCGGAGGGGGCGAAGAAAAGGGGTTGGACCGGCCGGGCGGGGTCCCGCTAGTCCTGGGGGGCCAGGTGGGCCGGGAAGCCGCCGGTTGCCACCGGGCCCCAGCGGGCGGGGGTGACGCGGATGATCGACTTGCCCTGCTTGCGCATCGCTTCGCGGTACTCGTCCCAGTCGGGGTGCTCACCGGCGATGTTCCGGTAGTACTCGACGAGGGGCTCGACGGAGTCGGGGGAGTCGAGGACCTCGGCGGTGCCGTCGATCTGGACCCAGGGCCCGTTCCACTCGTCGCTGAGGACGATGAGGCTGACCCGTTCGTCCCGCCGGGCGTTGCGGGTCTTGGCGCGCTCGGGGTACGTCGAGACGACGATGCGGCCCGAGTCGTCGACACCGCAGGTCAGCGGGGAGCCCTGGGGACCGCCGTCGGCGCGGCGGGTGAGCAGGACGGCCCGGTGGCGGGGGCGTACGAAGTCCAGCAACTCGTCGAGGGAGACAGAGGTGTTCGTCGCGATGTTGGGTGCCATGCGATCAGCCTAAGGGCTGTCCTGTAATCCCCGGTGGATCAGCGCGCGGCGTCAGATGCTGGGGGCCCCTCCCACGCCTTTCGGGCTGTGGGGGAGCATCGCAAGGCGGAGGGTCGTCCTCATACTGGGCGTATTCGGGCGATCCGACAACGCGGCGTGGGGGTCCCCCCTGCTCGAAGAGCTTGGGGGAGTGCCGTAGCTGTCGTCGTGCGCCCGCCGGGGATTACGGGACAGCCCTTAAGGCCGGGTACGGCTCGGTCGCCCGCGGGCCGGGCCGGTGGGCGGCACCCGACCCCATCGGAGCAGCTAAAGTGCTCTTCGTCCTGTGCTCGCAGTCAGGAATGTGCTGCGGAGCTCTCCTGCGCATGGCCGTTTGGCCGTGCATGCCGAAGAGGTTCGTGGTGGCTGCGTACGAGTTTTCTGAATTGCCCCGCTATGCAACGGGTTTTGAGCTGGCCGAAAGCCTCACGGTCGTCGCTCGGCAGCTGCACGAGACATCGAGTCCCGAGGCCACCCTGCGCACCGCCGTCCGGCTGGCTGTGCACATCCTGCCGGGCGCCGAGCACGCCGGGATCTCCGTCATCGAGCACAAGGCCCAACGGCAGTCCCTGGCCTGGACGGACGAGGTCGTGCGCAGTGCCGACGCGCTGAACGCGGGCCGCGAGCATCACCCGTACTGGAGCCGGCTGTGGACGGCGCCGGTGGCCCGGATCGAGGACAGCGCCTCGGCGGACGGGGACGGGGACCGCGCGCTGTCAGGGCTTGGGCTGAGGTCCGTGCTGTCGCTGCGGTTGCGGGCCGACCGGCGCCGGCTGACCGTCCTGACGGCGTACGCGAGGGAGCCCCGTGTCTTCGACGAGTCCGCCACCCGGATAGGCCGGCTGTTCACCGCGCACGTCGGCATCGCGCTGGACTCGGCGACCCTGCGCGAACAGCTCACCGAGGCGATGCGCACCCGGGATCTGATCGGACAGGCCACCGGCATCCTCATGGAGCGGCTCGACATCGACGCGTCCGAGGCCTTCGCCAGCCTCGTACGGACCTCCCAGCGGGAGAACGTCAAGCTCCGTGACCTGGCCCGACGGATCGTGGACGCCGGCGAGAGCGAGTAGCCGGGTGAGGCGTGCTCACGCTGCCGGCAGCGACTCCCCCTGTACCGCCTGGATGTCCAGTTCCACCTTCAAGGTCGTACCGATGGCGGAGATACCCGCCTGGACGACCTGGTTGTAGTGCAGGGCGAAGTCCTCGCGGTGGAGTTCCGCGGTCGCGCGGAACGCGGCGCGGGTGCCGCCCCAGGGGTCGGCGCCGGTGCCGAGGTAGGCCAGGTCCAGGTCGACGGGACGTACGACACCGTGCAGGGTGAGATCGCCGTGCACGGTCCACCGGTCGGGGCCGGCCGGTGTCAGGTCCGTGGAGCGGTAGGTGAGCAGCGGGTACTTCTCCACGTCCAGGAAGTCCGGTGACCTCAGATGTCCGTCGCGCATGCCGTTGCCGGTGTCGATGGAGACGGCCGTGATCGTCGCCTCCACACGGGACTTGGCCACCTCGTCGGGGGCGATCTCGATACGGCCCGCGAAGTCCGTGAAGCGGCCGTGCACGCTGGAGATGCCCAGGTGCTGGGCGACCACGCCGATCGAGGAGTGCGCCGGGTCGATGGTCCACGGTCCGGGCGGGGGCAGCTCGGTGCCGCCCCGGCGGGCCAGTGTCACCTGGCCGACCTCGGCACGGCCGGCCGCCGTGACGATCGCGCCGGCCGCGGTGGGCGCGTACCCGAGCGCGGTCACGATCACCGTGTAGGCGCCCGGCGCGAGGTTCGTGGTGTCGTGCACGGCTCCGTCGGTGTCCGCCTCGGCCCGCAGCACCTGCGCGCCGGTCGAGTCGGTCACCGTGACGACCGCGTGCGACACGGCCCAGCCGTCCCGCGTACGGATCTTCGCGGTCAGTCCCATGGCAGTTACTCCTTGCGATGAAGCAAATGAAACCGGCCCGTGGGGGGCGCGCCTCCGCTCAGAGCGCGCGCACCCCACGGGCCGGGGCTCGGACTACTCGCCGGGGTGGGCGAGTTCGATGTGGTGGTCGTCCACGCCACCGCCGCCGACGGTCAGCGCGGTCGCCACCGGCGGATAGCCCGCCGCGATGACGGTGTACTCGCCGCCGTCCAGATCGGTGAAGGCGTACGCGCCGTCGCCGCCGGTCCTGGCCGTGCCGACCACGTTGCCGGCCGCGTCCACCAGCGTCACGCGGGCGTCCGACAGGGGGCCGTGGGGCGCCCGTACGACACCCTGGAGCTGCGCACCCGCGTCGAGGTCGACCTCGATCCGGGTGACCCCGGTGCCGCCGACCTCGACGGGCAGGGCCCGCGGCCGGTGGCCCGCGGCGTTCACCGCGACCGTCACGACGCCGGGCACCAGTTCGGCGAAGGCGAACTCGCCCTGCTCACCGGTGGTTCCGGAAGCCAGCACATCACCGCGGACGTCGGTCACGACGACCATCGCGTCCTTGACCGGGGTGGCGCCCTCGGCGGCCCGGACGACACCGCTCAGCCCGCTGGTGCCGCTCAGCAGGATGTCGTAGGCGAGCGGCTCGTCGTTCACGACGATCGTCGAGGCCTGCGGCTGGAAGCCGTCGGCGGAGGCGATCAGGACGTAGGAGCCCACACCGGGCGCGTCCACCGCGTAGGAGCCGTCGGCCTGCGCGACCGAGCGGCCGAGCTGCCGTCCCGCGGGTGAGATCAGCGTGATCGCGGCCTGCGGCACGGGCGCGCTCTCGGCGCCCCGGACCTGACCGTGCACCCTGATCCCGCCGGACGCGGGCTGCGGGGCGCTCTCCCGTGTCGCGGTGGCGACGGCGGCGAGCCGCTGCGTGCCCTCGGGGCCCGCCTCGGTGGCGGTGACGACGGCAGGAGCGAGGGTCGCGGTGGCCGCGGCCTCGACCGCTTCGGCGACGGGAGACTCGGTGACCGGAGCCCCGGCCTGCTCCGCGGCGGCCTGGGCCATCGCGCCGGACGTCCGCAGCGGGACCTCCTTGATGAACAGCACGATGAGGAAGGCGACCAGAGCCATGCCGGCGGCGATCAGGAAGACGTCCGCGATGCCGTGGCCGTACGCGCTCTCCATCACGGTGCGCAGCGGCGCGGGCAGCTTGTCCATGTCCGGGATGCTGGAGCTGGAGTCCGAACCTGAGCCCAGGGACGCGTACTTGGGGCCGAGGTCGGTCAGCCCGTCCTGCACGTAGTGGGTGATCCGGTTGGCCATGACCGCGCCGAGCGCGGAGACCCCGATCGCACCGCCGAGGGAACGGAAGAACGTCACCGTGGAGCTCGCCGAGCCCAGGTCCGACGGCGCCACCTGGTTCTGCGTGGAGAGCACCAGGTTCTGCATCATCATGCCGACGCCGAGGCCCAGCAGCGCCATGAAGATCGCGATGTGCCAGTAGGCCGTGTCGTAGCGGATCGTGCCGAGCAGGCCGAGGCCCGCGGTGACCAGGAAGCCACCGCTGACCAGCCAGTACTTCCACCGTCCGGTCTTGGTGATCACCTGACCGGAGACCGTGGAGGAGATGAACAGGCCGCCGATCATCGGGATCGTCATGACGCCCGACATCGTCGGGGACTTGTCCCGCGCCAGCTGGAAGTACTGGCTGAAGAAGACCGTGCCGGTGAACATCGCGACACCCACGAAGAGCGAGGCGAGGGAGGAGAGGGTGATGGTGCGGTTGCGGAACAGCCGCAGCGGGATGATCGGCTCGCTCGCCCTGGACTCGACGAGGACGAACAGCAGGCCGAGGACGATCGCGCCGGCGACCATCGTGTACGTCTGCCACGAGACCCAGTCGTACTTGTCACCGGCGAAGGTGACCCAGACCAGCAGCAGCGAGACCGCGGCGGAGATGAAGAACGCGCCGCCCCAGTCGACCTTCACGTCCCGCTTCACGACGGGCAGGTGCAGGGTCTTCTGCAGCACGATCAGCGCGATGACCGCGAACGGCACACCGACGTAGAAGCACCAGCGCCAGCCGAGCCAGCTGGTGTCCGTGATGACACCGCCGAGCAGCGGGCCACCGACCGTTGCGACGGCGAACGTCGCGCCCAGGTAGCCGGAGTAACGCCCGCGCTCACGCGGGGAGATCATCGCGGCCATCACGATCTGCGCGAGGGCGGACAGACCGCCGACGCCGACGCCCTGGACCACACGGCACGCGATGAGCATGCCGGGGTTCTGGGACAGACCGGCCGCGGCCGATCCCAGCACATAGACGACGAGCGCTATCTGTACGAGCGCCTTCTTGCTGTACAGGTCGGAGAGCTTGCCCCACAGAGGCGTGGTCGCGGTCATGGCCAGCAGCGAGGCGGTGACGACCCAGGTGTAGGCGGACTGGCCGCCGCCCAGGTCGCCGATGATCTCGGGGAGCGCGTTGGTGACGATCGTCGACGACAGGATCGCGACGAACATGCCGAGCAGCAGCCCGGAGAGCGCCTCCATGATCTGCCGATGCGTCATCGGAGCGCCGCCGGCGCCTCCGTGCTTGGCGTGAGAGCCCCGCACACCGGCTGGTGTGGTCGTTGCCATGGGCTTCCTTTTCTTACGTATTTACGCGGGTGTACGGGTGGTCAGTTCTGATACGTCTGTCGCATACGGGGGAAGGTGCGCGGGCGTCCGGTGCGGGGAGCGGCAGTCGCCGAAGCTCTCGCGCAGTCGGCCCATCAGCTCGATGAGCAGTCCGACCTCGTGGTCGGACCAGTGGCTCAGCCGGTCGGCGAGCAGCCGCGACGTGCGCAGGGACAGCTCGTCGAGCTGCTCCTGGCCGGCCGCGGTGAGGCGCAGGATGCGTGAGCGCTTGTCGGCCGGGTCGGGGAACCGTTCTATCCAGCCCCGGTCGGCGACGTGCGCGACATGGCGGCTGGTCACCGACATGTCCACGGAGAGCAGCTCCGCGAGCCTGCTCATCCTCATCTCGCCGTACCGGCCGAGCAGCGTGAGCACGGCGGCGGAGCCTCCCGGACAGTCGGGCGGCAGGATCCGCCCCATGTCCCTCTTCACGGCACCGATGGCACTGAGCTGACGAGCCAATTCCTCGTACTGCGCCTGCTCGGCCATCGCACCTCCCGTATTCGTTGCTTAGGGCAACCATAAAAGCAGTTGGTTGCCGCAGGCAAACGAGTTGGGGACTTCGAGGATAAAAACTTGGCAAAGGCAAGTGTTGGCGAACGTAAACCTGCAGGTGGTGACAGGGGGTGGGGTGCTGAGAGCTGGCGGTCGGGGACGGGGACGGGGACGGGGACGGGGACGGGGACGGGGCCGGTGGAGGTGCCAGGGCCGGGCCGGGGGTGGCGGGCGCGGCCGTGGGCCCCGGGTCGGGCGTGTGGGGTCACGGGCGCCGGGCCGGGCGCGGGGTGTCGGGCGTCGGTTCCTGGTCGGCGCGAGGGCGCCCGGCCGGCCGGTGAAGTCGCGAGCCGCAGTGAAGGTGCGGAGCGAGTTGGTGCGCGGACCCATCGTGTGGTGGGCAGGCCTCTCGTGGGGGTGCGCGGACCCATCGTGTGGTGGGCAGGCCTCTCGTGGGGGTGCGCGGACCTGTCGTGAGGTGGTGGGCAGGTCCCTCGTGGGGGGTGTGCGGACTTGTCGTGAGGTGGTGCGCGGATCCGTCGGGGGTGGTGTGCGGACGCGTCACGATCGGCGTGAAGGGGAACCCGGCACTTGGGCAGCTCCCGCGTATTCGCTAGGGTCCGGCCTATGGCAAACACCCAGGGCCCCGAGGGCAACTACGACCCCGCGGGCAGCACCCAAATGTTCCGTGCGTTCGTCGACGAGGCCCCCCAGGGCCGGCAGCAGCAGGCGGCCGCTCCCGCGGGTCCCCGCGTGGGCCTGATCGTCGGCGTCGTTCTCGCCGTCGCGGTCGTCGCCGCGGTGGCCTGGCTCGCCCTCATGTAGGAGAGCGGGACCGCGTAGCCGAGCCGGGCCGGTTGACCCGGCGGAGGTACGCAACCCGGCAAGGGCACGTGACCCAGTAGAGACACGGCCCTACTGCCACTGGACGGACACGTCCCGCGTCTCGACGTGCATGCCCAGCGGTACCCGCCACGCGTCGACGCACACCGTCCAGGTCCTGCTCTTCTTCGCGCCGGCCGCGATCGGTGCGGGGAGGGCCTCGGTCGACGGGATCGTCGCCCAGTCGATCCCGAGCGACCCGATGATGTGCGTCCCGAACGTCACCGTGCCCGAACGCACCGCCGTACCACCGGTGTTGCTGAAAGAGACGGTCACCTTCTCGCACCACCGCCGATCGGCGGCCGCGCGCGAGGTGTCGCCGGCGCTGAGCACGGCCGGTCCGGCACTCGCCGTCGAACCGGGTGCGGTCGGTGGCGCGGAGGAATGCCCCGGACTCTCGCCCGTACGCCCGGAGTCGCCGCCGGAGGACGAAGACCCGCCGCCGTCGCCGGCCCCTGTGCCTCCCGGACCACCCGCCCCGGCCCCAGCTTCACCTTCATCGGCACCCGAGCCTCCCGAGCCGGCGGTCTGCGCCGCCGAGCCTTCCGGGTTGCCTGCGCCGTCGCTCGAGGACCCGTCCGGACCGGCGGTCGACTCGGTCTTCCCCGAGTCGGAAATCCCCTTGCTTCCACCGGCGTCGGAGCCGCCTGCGGCCGTACCGTCCAGTGGCGCGAGGGACACCTCGCCCGAAGGCGCCACCACCGCCCCCGACGCCCGCGGGGAGCCGCCGGCGGCCCCGACGGCGACGTAGCCGCCGCTTCCGCCGCTCCCGCACGAGGCCAGCGCTCCGCCCAGACACAGCACAGCCGCCGAGGCGCCCACCAGGGCACCTCGGCGACCGCGTATCGACTCGTGACGCATCGCGCCAGTGTGGCTGACGATCCGTCAATTATGAACCCCGCGTGGGACGGTCAGTCGGAGATGAGGCCTTCCCGCAGCTGGGCCAGGGTGCGGGTGAGGAGACGGGAGACGTGCATCTGAGAGATGCCGACCTCCTCGCCGATCTGCGACTGGGTCATGTTCGCGAAGAAGCGGAGCATGATGATCCGGCGCTCGCGGGGCGGCAGCTTGGCGAGCAGCGGCTTGAGCGACTCGCGGTACTCCACGCCCTCCAGTGCGGTGTCCTCGTAGCCGAGGCGGTCCGCGAGGGAGCCCTCGCCGCCGTCGTCCTCGGGTGCGGGCGAGTCGAGCGACGACGCCGTGTACGCGTTGCCGACGGCGAGGCCGTCGACCACGTCCTCCTCGGACACCCCGAGAACGGCGGCGAGTTCGGCGACCGTCGGAGAACGGTCGAGCTTCTGCGAGAGCTCGTCGCTGGCCTTGGTGAGGGCGAGCCGCAGCTCCTGGAGGCGGCGCGGGACGCGGACCGACCAGGAGGTGTCGCGGAAGAACCGCTTGATCTCGCCGACGACCGTCGGCATCGCGAAGGTCGGGAACTCGACTCCGCGCTCGCAGTCGAAGCGGTCGATCGCCTTGATCAGGCCGATGGTGCCGACCTGGACGATGTCCTCCATCGGCTCGTTGCGGGAGCGGAAGCGGGCCGCCGCGTACCGGACGAGGGGGAGGTTGAGCTCGATGAGGGTGTCCCGGACGTAGCCGTGCTCCGGGCTGTTCTCGGCGAGTGCGGCGAGCCGCAGGAAGAGGGAGCGGGACAGGGTCCGGGTGTCGATGGCGCCCGAGGACTCGGGGACCGGAACGGCTACCGGGGCCTCGGCGGCAGGGACATCGTGAAGCGCGGCGTGCGCCTCGGGCGCTGCGTCGCTCTTCGTGAGCGTGAGCACCTTCGAGCTGCCCTGATCTGCGGACATGCCACCCCCTTTGGGTCGCGGACGGTCGCGGCAGTCGCTCCCGTCGGAGGAACGCAGCCTCCACCTGAATACCGGAGGCGAGGCCGCGGCAAACGCGCTTCCGGAAGAATGTCACATGTCGGCAACACGCTGTAGAGACTTGTCGACATGTAGAGGGTGGATCAACCCTGGAAAAAGGGGGTCTGACGGTTTTTCAGCGCTGAACTGCCAGAAAAAGCGACCTTGAGCGATTCGCTCTTTTCGGTTACGCCTCGATCCTGTTTGCGGATCGAAGACGCGCGAAGCTGCGGGCGAGCAGCCTTGACACGTGCATCTGGGAGACTCCCAGTTCGGCGCTGATCTGTGACTGGGTGAGGTTGCTGTAGTAGCGGAGCAGCAGGATCCGCTGCTCGCGTTCGGGCAGTTGTACGAGCAAATGCCGTACGAGGTCACGGTGTTCGACCCCGTCGAGCGCGGGGTCCTCGTAGCCGAGCCGGTCGAGCAGTCCCGGCAGCCCGTCGCCCTCCTGGGCCGCTTCGAGGGAGGTCGCGTGGTACGACCGGCCCGCCTCGATGCAGGAGAGCACCTCCTCCTCGGTGATGCGCAGCCGCTCGGCGATCTCCGCTGTGGTGGGCGAGCGCCCGAAGGCGGTCGTCAGGTCCTCGGTCGCGCTGTTCACCTGCACCCACAGTTCGTGCAGCCGGCGCGGTACGTGGACGGTGCGAACGTTGTCACGGAAGTACCGCTTGATCTCGCCGACGACCGTCGGCATCGCGAAGGTCGGGAACTGCACGCCGCGGTCCGGGTCGAAGCGGTCGATGGCGTTGATCAGCCCGATGGTGCCGACCTGGACCACGTCCTCCATCGGCTCGTTGCGGGAGCGGAAGCGGGCCGCCGCGTACCGGACGAGCGGCAGGTTCGCCTCGATGAGGGCGCCGCGGACCCGGTTGTGCTCGGGGGTGCCCGGCTCCAGCACCTTGAGTTCGCCGAAGAGCACCTGTGTGAGGGCCCGGGTGTCCGCACCGCGTCGCCGCTCGTGGGTGACCTCCTGGACCGGTGCGGGGACGGACGCGGGGTCCTGTGCGGGGTCCTGTGCGGGGGTCGGTTCGAGATTCGCTGCGGGAGTGGCGGTGGGGCCGGACGCCGGGCCGGGCGCGGGGCTGAGCGTGAGAGTGGCCCCAGGGGCGGCTGTGGGGCCGTCTGCGGGGCTCGGAGCGCTCGGTGCGGTGATCGCTGCCATGGTCTGCGCCGGGGGCGAGGGGGAGGGCGGGGCGGGCGTGAGGGCCGGTGCCTGGGCCTTGGCCGGGGCTTCCTCCTGGGGCGGCGCAGTACTGGCCGACACGGTCAACGCCACCTCTTCATTCGTCAACGATCCGTCAACATATCCGTCAACGTATCCGTCAAAAGCGGTCATAGCATCACAAGACATGTGCACCGTGTGCAAGCACCGCATAACGCCGTGTTGGAGGTGAGTTGGAGGTGAGTTGGGGCGTGGGACGCCAAAAACCCCTGACCGGTTGCGGTCAAGGGCTCGGAAAAAGGCTGCGATCAAAAACGGTCAGAACGGGTAGTCGGCGATCACCCAAGTGGCGAACTCCCGCCAGAGTGCGACACCGGCCACGTGTGCCGGGTGCTCCAGGTAACGCTTGAGGGCGTCGGCGTCGTCGACGGCGGCGTTGATCGCGAAGTCGACCGCGATGGGCCGGTCGCTGATGTTCCACTCGCACTCCCAGACCCGCAGCTCGGGGATCAGGTCGCCGAGCGCACGGAAGGCGGCGACGCCCTCGACGACGCGGGGCTCGTCGCGCCGGACACCGTCGTTGAGCTTGAAGAGGACCAGATGGCGGATCACGGGCACTCCCTGGTGGTGAGGTGGTTCTTCGCTCGGTCGCGTCCCTGTCCGGACGCGCCGCGCTACGTCATGTCTACTCGGCGCCGGGCGCGCGGAATCTCTGACGCGCGGGCGTCGGCACCTGACGTCAGTTCTTCGCTCCGTCGGCGATCCAGGTCATGAAGTCGCCGATCGCCCCAGCGGCGTTCGATATGCCCTCGAACGCTATCTGGACGTAGTCGGCGGCCTTGGCCGGATCCGTGATGATCACGTAGAGCGCGAAGACCACGAGCACATAGATGGCGATCTTCTTCGAATTCACCGCCATGGCGGCCTCCCCTGTGACTGCTGTGCCCGTGGGCCCCCTGCTGCCGGCGGTGAGTGTAACCTTCACGCCGCTTTTAAGGACCAACGGCCCGCTGGTCGAGGCCTTTTGCCGGGCCTGACCGGCGCCCCCGCGGTCCAGGATGGAAGGGAGCCCCGGCGGGAACCGACAGGAGTCCACGGGGCCCGGAGGGACCCCATTGCGGGGTCCGCGCCGCCGGACTTTCCCCCGAGAAGGCGGCGTGGGCTTGCGGGTCCTTTCCGTGGGGGAGGCGGTCGCCCCCGATGCGCCGCTTCCCCCTCCTCCGTGGGAGCGGAGAACCCTTTCGGGTGCGGAAGAGCCCCGGCGGCCGAGCGGCCGCCGGGGCCCTTCCGCGTCCCGGGCCGTACGGAACCCCGCCCCGGAAGGCATGAAGGACCGGGACCCGCGGTGATGACCGGAGCGTCGTTGTCACAGGTGAAGCCGCGGAAGATCAGGACAATCCACCAGTTGTCATCGGGTGTTCAAAAATTCTCAAGAATCCGTACAACCGTTCCTCGCCTTGGCGAGTCTTTGCACGCGGGTCAAACAGACTCCTCCGAACCTATGTGCCCACGTGACCCCCATCGAACGTGAGGCGCTCAGTCCACTTGAGGAACGCGCATGCGTATTCGTGCAAGCCTGGCTGCCGCGACCGTGTCCGGCGTCGTGGCGCTCACTGCCCTTGCCGCTCCGGCCGCACAGGCGACGGACGTCCCGGCGCCCTTCACCTCGAAGATGTCGCCGTTCACGGGCAACACGCCGGCCGACGACAGCCAGGGCGACACTCAGATCACCAAGGTCACGGTCAACGCCAACTCGGACGTCGTCGTCGGTGTGTCCAAGAAGAGCTTCAACATCTATGTGACCGCCACCGACCCGTCCGGCATCAACACCGCCGACGCCATCCTGTGGCACGGCACCAGCCTGTCCTCGGCCGACGCCGACGTGGACGGGGTCATTGCGGCGGACCAGGCCGCCACCTGCGACAAGTGGAGCGCCACGTCCGCCACCTGCAAAATCACCGTCACGGCCGAGCCCGGTGACTCCGAGACGGCCTCGCTCTACGACAGCTTCCTGGCCGGCAAGTGGAACGTGGCCGTGTACGCCGAGGGCAACGACGGTGACTACGTCGAGAAGGACCTCTACAAGAACAGCTGGGTGAAGCGGGCCGCGAGCTTCAGCGGCTTCAACGCCAGCCCTGAGCCCGTCGCCAAGGGCAAGGCCATCACGGTCACCGGCACGCTCAACCGCGCGAGCTGGACCTACCTGAAGTACTACGGCTACGGCAGCCAGAGCGTCCAGCTGCAGTTCAAGAAGGCGGGCGCCAGCACCTACAGCACCGTCAAGACGATCACGAGCTCGTCCAGCGGCTACCTGAAGACCACGGTGACCGCCTCGGTGGACGGTACCTACCGCTTCCACTACGCGGGCAACAGCACCTCGTCCGTCGCGGACGCCTACGACTACGTCGACGTTCGCTGACCGAACAGGTGAGCAGGGGCCCCGGACCAGTCCGGGGCCTTTCCTGTGCGGGCCGACGGGCCGGGCCTCATCGAGGCCCGTGGCCGGCGGGAGAAGCACCGCGAGCGGTCGGCGGACGCTCGCGGTGCATGCGTGACAGCGCTGAACGGGGCTGTCGCCGTGCCTGTCCGGCTGCCGGGCCAGCCTTCCCGTCGAACCGAGACGGAACAGCACGAAGGGCCCGATCCAGTGGATCGGGCCCTTCGCCCATCTGCGGTAGCGGAGGGATTTGAACCCTCGGTGACTTGCGCCACACTCGCTTTCGAGGCGAGCTCCTTCGGCCGCTCGGACACGCTACCGAGGGAGACCCTACCCCAAGGTGGGCCGTGGTCTGAAATCCGTTTCGACGGCCCCGGATCTTCCGCGCGGGACGCGGGCAGAGGGCCGGCGAGTGCTCGGCCGGGCTTGTCCGGTGTCTGTCCGGTGAGCGGCAGATGCTCGCCCGGGGCTGCCCGCTGAGCGGCAGTGAGCGCCGTGAGCGAGAGTGAGCGGCAGCGGTCGGTCAGCGGTCGCGGAAGAAGTCGGTGAGCAGCGCGGCGCATTCCTCGGCGAGGACGCCCTCGACGACCTCGGGCCGGTGGTTGAGCCGCCGGTCGCGGACGACGTCCCAGACGGAGCCGGTCGCGCCCGCCTTCTCGTCGCGGGCGCCGTACACCACCCGCTCGACACGGGACTGGACGAGCGCGCCCGCGCACATCGTGCAGGGCTCCAGGGTGACGACGAGCGTGCAGCCGGACAGCCGCCACTCACCGAGCACGGTGGCGGCCCTGCGCAGCGCCAGGACCTCGGCGTGTGCCGTCGGGTCGCCGGTGGCCTCTCGTTCGTTGTGCCCGGCCGCCAGTACGGTCGTACCGTCCGGGGACAGTACGACGGCACCGACGGGAACGTCCCCGCCCCGGACCGCCAGCCGTGCCTCGTCCAGGGCGAGCCGCATCGGGGCCCGCCACCGGTCACGTACGGGATCGGGCGGCCGGGGTACCTGGTGGGAGGTGCTCACCAGGGGAACCTAGCGGAATCCCGCCCGGTCCGACGGCAGGGACCTGCGTGGGCCGTCCCCCGCCGTCCCACCGTTCCGGCGAGCGGCAGACGGCGGGCGAAGACCCGGCCCGCTGGATGGGGCCGGCTCGCCGGTCGGGGGTTGGCTCGCAGGCCAAAGGGGCAGGGCCTAGCGGACGGTCTCCAGGACCTCTGCCGCTCCCAGGGCTTCGGCGATCGTGCTGAGCGCGTCGCCTTCGTCCAGGGCCAGCAGTTCCCTCTCGCTCACTCCGAGGTCCGCGAGGATGTAGCGGTCCCCGACGGGGCTGTGCGACACGGCATCGCCGGACACGCTCCCCTGTTCCTCCTCGTCGTCATCGGAGTCCCCGGGGTCACCGTCCTCCGTGCCGTCCAGATCGAGGGAGTCCAGGTCGGCGTCGTCGTCGCCCGGCTCCCGTCCTAGTAGTTCGTCCGTGAGCAGGATCTCGCCGTACGAGCTACGGGCGGCCGCGGCGGCGTCCGAGACGTAGATACGAGGGTCCTCCTCGCCGTCCACGCGGACGACGCCGAACCACGCGTCCTCCTGCTCGATGAGTACGAGCACCGTGTCCTCGTCCGAGACTTCACGGGCCAGGTCGGTCAGATCCGACAGGGTTTCCACATCGTCGAGCTCTGTATCGCTCGCTTCCCACCCGTCTTCGGTGCGCGCGAGCAGTGCGGCGAAGTACACCGTGACTCTCCCACTGGTCATAGGCGTGCCGGTTGGGGTTCCCCCCGGCGGAGGCTGTGGGCGAGGAATGCTGCTCCGAGCCCCGCCCACTCGGAATCGTGGCAGAAACAGAGCGATCAGGGGATGTCTTCGGCCTGCTGTGTCTGCCTCTTTTGATCGCTAACAGCGGATCGTACGCGGCTGCCCGCGCCGCGTAAGCGCCTCCGCGCCCGACACGTCCACCACACGGCCCCTCGTGGCACGGGCGTGGCCCGGTTCCACAGCGGCCGGGCGACCGGTTTTCCCTCCGGCGTGCCGTCGACCGCCGTGCGGGCGCGTCACCCCGTCCCGGGCGGCCGTGTCACCGGCGGCGGCGCGGGCACACCGCCGACCTTCCCGCGGGTTCGGCGGAACGGCGGTGTGGAGAGTGCATCCACCCTCCGTGGGCGTGTTGGCCGCACTCCTCCACACGGCGGCATCCGTGGCGGGGCGCAGGGCGACGACGATGGCGTGCGGGTTGACGACCGCGACGGGCGAGGGCCGGCGATGATGGCGTGTGTCCCGACATCCGTGGTGGACCAGGCCTGCGATCAGGGCCTGCGGGTTGACGACCGCGACGCGGCGGGCCGACGGTGATGGCGTGTGCTCCGTCATCCGTGGTGGACCGGGCCAACGGCCAACGGCCAACGGCCAACGACCTGCGGCCCTGCGGGCGACGACAGTCGCTGGTGCCGACTACCAGCGGAACGTGCGCATGCGCATCGCGTGGCGGAGCCGGGCGGTCTTGGCGCGGCGGGGCTGGACCCGGTCGCGCAGCTCGCGTGCCTCGGTCAGGTCGCGCAGGAACTGGGCCCGTCGCCTCCTGCGCTCGGCGTCGCTCTCCAGCCGCTCGGAGGACTCCTCTTCCGGGTTCCGCATTGGCACACCACCCCAGGTCCGTCCCTCCCACCTTCCCTCTGATGGGCGGTTTGATGCCAGCGGACGGGTGATGCCGGACGGCGGCTCTTGCCGGGCGGGTCAGTGTCGGGTGGCGGGAGCCCCGCTACTGTTGTGGACATGCGTCTTCACGTCGTCGACCACCCCCTGGTCGCCCATAAGCTCACCACCCTGCGCGACCGGCGCACCGACTCCGCGACCTTCCGGCGGCTGGCCGACGAGCTGGTCACCCTGCTCGCCTACGAGGCCACCCGCGACGTGCGCACGGAGCAGGTCGACATCGTGACCCCGGTCTCCCCGACCACAGGCGTCAAGCTCTCCTACCCGCGCCCGCTCGTCGTGCCGATCCTGCGCGCCGGCCTCGGCATGCTCGACGGTATGGTCCGGCTGCTGCCGACCGCCGAGGTGGGCTTCCTGGGCATGGTGCGCGACGAGGAGACGCTTCAGGCCTCCACGTACGCCACCCGTATGCCCGACGACCTCTCCGGCCGTCAGGTGTACGTCCTGGACCCGATGCTGGCCACCGGCGGCACGCTCGTCGCCGCGATCCAGGAGCTGATCAAGCGCGGCGCCGACGATGTCACCGCCGTGGTCCTGCTCGCCGCCCCGGAGGGTGTCGAGCTCATGGAGCGCGACCTGGCGGGCACGCCGGTCACCGTCGTCACGGCCTCGGTCGACGAGCGCCTGAACGAGCACGGCTACATCGTGCCGGGTCTCGGCGACGCCGGGGACCGGATGTACGGCGCCGCCGAGTAACTCCGTAGCGACTGCGG
The DNA here is from genome assembly GCF_025399795.1 of Streptomyces rhizosphaerihabitans. Lineage (GTDB taxonomy): Bacteria > Actinomycetota > Actinomycetes > Streptomycetales > Streptomycetaceae > Streptomyces > Streptomyces rhizosphaerihabitans. Next base: position 243,466 of record NZ_JAODTZ010000008.1, read on the forward strand.
AGCCGCCCCGGAGTCAGCGTCTCTTCTTCGAGCGCGACTTCGGAGTCAGCGGCTCGCGCTCGTGAGCGACCCCGAAGTCGGCAGCTCGTCCGTCGAGCCCGGCTCCGGGGTCAGCGGCTCTTCTTCGGGAGCGAACCCGGAGTCAGCAGCTCTTCTTCGAGGTGGAGGGCGCCGGTTCGGGCTGAGCCAGGACGGTCAGCGCCTTGTCGGCGTCCTCCTTCTTCGTCAGCGTCTTGAAATCGGTGCCGATGATGAGGTCGACCGTGGTGGCCTGGGCGCGGCCGTCGGTCTTCAGCTCGGCGCCGGAGAGCTGGGTGTTGAGTACGGGCAGCGCGGCCTGGTCGGCGGTCTTGGCGCCGAGCAGCAGCCCCGCCCCCGCGACCTTCTTGTCGTACGCGGCCGTCGCGTTGCCCACGTCACCGATCTTGAAGCCGCGCTTCTTCAGCTCGTCCGCCGTCTGCTTGGCGAGCCCGCTGCGGGGAGTCGCGTTGAAGACGTTCACGGTGATCTGGCCGGGCTTGGGCAGAGTGGCCGCGACGGCGGCGGCCGCGGAGGCCTTCGCCGAGGGCGTGACCTTCGCCGCGCAGTCCGCCTTGGTGCCCGCGGCCGTGGCCTTGCTGCCGCCCGTGTAGATGTCGATGAGCTGCAGGGACCCCCACCCGATCAGCCCGAGCACGGTGACGGAGGCGACGCTCAGGAACGCGAACTTGCGACGCCCGCGGGGGCGGCGCATCCGCGGGTACTTGTCCCCCGTGATCCGATACTGGCCACCCATGCCAGGGGGAGTAAGCATGCTCATGGGCGCAGCGTAGTGCGCCGAGACGCCAATGCCTACTAGATGATCATTGCCCGGCGTTCAGTTCAACCCATTGGGGTCAAGCCGTGGCCATTAGTCCAGTTCAAGAACGCGCGCGTGCAGCACCTGGCGCTGCTGGAGCGCGGCGCGGACGGCGCGGTGCAGGCCGTCCTCCAGGTACAGATCGCCCTGCCACTTGACGACATGGGCGAAGAGGTCGCCGTAGAAGGTGGAGTCCTCCGCGAGGAGGGTCTCCAGGTCCAGCTGGCCCTTGGTCGTCACGAGCTGATCGAGGCGGACCGGGCGCGGCGCGACGTCCGCCCACTGCCGGGTGCTTTCCCGGCCGTGGTCGGGGTACGGCCGGCCGTTTCCGATGCGCTTGAAGATCACACGGAAAGCCTACCGGTCAAGACCTTCCGGGCGCAGCCATGGCGGCGGAGTGCGACGCTGGAAAAGATGTCGTAAATCCTTGCAAATCGGGAACAGGTGTCTGATAAAGGCGACGGCGAGGCCGTGCCGTCGACTGCCGCTGGGACCGTTCCCGAGCGGACGGCCGGTGCTCCCGCGCTCCCGCGGGAAGCCCTGGAGATCGCCGCCGGCTACGCCGTCGCCGGTCCCGCCCTGGATCTCGGCGCGCTGATCTGGGACGGGACGTGCCTGCCCGACGCGCAGATCCGCATCCCGTTGCCGATGCTGAACCGGCACGGCCTGGTGGCGGGCGCCACCGGCACCGGCAAGACCAAGACGCTCCAGCTGATCGCCGAGCAGCTGTCGGCGCAGGGTGTCTCCGTCTTCCTCGCCGACATCAAAGGTCCAGGAGCGCGCGCGGGAGGTCCACCAGGAGTGGACACAGAGCGGCTGTCCGGCGGAGTTCTACGCGCTCGGCGGCCTCGGCCACGGCATTCCCGTACGCGCCACCGCAGGGTGGGCGCTCCGGCGGCCGGAGCCGGCCGAAGAAGGACGCCTCCGTCGTCGAGCAGGTCGTCGGCAGCGGGCTGTTCAAGTCCCTGGCCCGGTCCGTGGGTACGCAGACCGGGCGGGAGATCACCCGGTCGATCTTCGGGACGGCGCGCAAGCTGCGCTGATTCCAGCCCCCGGATGCTTGAGGCGCAGGCGCAGGGGCCACGGCCGGGGCGAGCCTTGCGGGGCGGCACCCGCGCTGGGGATGAGGAGCACCCGCGCCGGGAAGGGCGGGAACACCCGTGCCCGGGAGCGCGCCGGCACCGTGCCCGGGAGGGTGGAAGCGCCCCGGACCGAGGACGGTGGGGGCACCCTTGCCCGGGGCGGGCGGACGCCGGTTCCCCGGACCCGGGTTACTTGCTGGAGGCCTTCGCCGCCGCCTTCATCTCCTGTTTGTGGGCGCGGACCTTGGCGAGGGACTCCGGGCCGGTGATGTCGGCGACCGAGCGGAAGGACTCGGCCTCGCCGTAGGAGCCCGCCGCTTCGCGCCAGCCCTTGGGGCGGACGCCGAGTTGTTTGCCGAGGAGGGCCAGGAAGATCTGGGCCTTCTGGGGGCCGAAGCCGGGGAGTCCCTTGAGACGGCGGAGGAGTTCCTCGCCGGTTGCGGCGTCCCTCCAGACGGCGGCGGCGTCTCCGTCGTAGTGCTCGACGAGGTACTGGCACAGCTGATGGATGCGCTTGCCCATCGAACCGGGATACCGGTGCACGGCCGGCTTTTCCGAGAGCAGCGCGGCGAACCTCTCCGGGTCGTACGAGGCGATCTCGTTCGCGTCGAGATCGTCCGCCCCCATGCGCTGGGCGATCGTGTACGGCCCCGCGAAGGCCCACTCCATCGGCACCTGCTGGTCCAGCAGCATGCCGACCAGGGCCGCGAGCGGGCTGCGGCCGAGCAGTTCGTCGGCCTCGGGCTGCTGGGTGAGGTGAAGAGCGACGTCCATGGATCGATGATCCCGCGTGCGGGGCGGGACGCTCGGTCGTGGCCCCCAGGTTCACCGGGTCCTCACCCCGGGCGCACCCTCCGGAGCGTGTGAGTTAGGTTAGCCTAACCTGACATGAGTGGGGATGAGTCGTGACCGCCGATATCTACCGTGACACCTGGGGCATCCCGCACCTGCGCGCCGGCAGCGCACGTGAACTCGCCCACGCCCAGGGCCGGGTCACCGCCCGGGACCGGGCCTGGCAGCTGGAGGTCGAACGGCACCGCTCCCAGGGCACCTCGGCCGCGTTCCTAGGCGCGGAATCCGTCGGCTGGGACCGGTTCGCGCGCCGAGCCCGGCTCGACGACACCGCACGACGCTGTTTCGAGGCCCTGCGGGAGCGGGACCCCGAGACCGCCGCGTGGGTCGTCGCGTACGTCGACGGGGTCAACGCCGGACTGGCCGAAGGGGCCTCCCGCGCGCCGGAGTTCGCGGCGAGCGGGCTCACTCCGGGGCGCTGGGAACCCTGGAGTCCCATGGGGGTCTGGCTCGGCACCCACATCCTCTTCGCCGGGTTCCCCGCCAAGCTGTGGCGCGAGGAGGTCGTACGGCGGCTGGGCCCGGACGCGGTCGGCCTGTTCGCCATGGACGGGCCGGGCACGGCCGGGAGCAACGGATGGCTGGTGAGCGGCGAACGCACTGCCACCGGGCAGGCGCTGATCGCCGGTGACCCGCACCGCTTCATCGAGGATCCCGGCGTCTACCAGCAGATCCGCCTCTCCTGCCCGGAGTTCGACGTCGTCGGCCTCGCCGTCCCCGGCGTTCCCGGTATCGCCCACTTCGCCCACACCGGAACCGTCGCCTGGGCGATCACCAACGCGATGGCCGACTACCAGGACCTCTACCGGGAGCGGCTGCGTCTCGTGGACGCGGGGGACGCGGGGGACGCAGGGGACGCGGGGGATGCAGAGGACGCAGGGGATGCAGGGGATACGAGGGAGGGCGTGGCTGTCGAGGCCCTCGGTCCCGACGGTGTGTGGCGGGCCGCGGTACGGCACGTGGAGCGGGTGGAGGTGGCCGGCGGCGAACCCGTCGAGGTCGAGGTGATCGAGACGGAGCGCGGGCCCGTGGTGATCGGGGGCGTGGGCGCCGAGGAGTCCATCAGTCTCCGCTACCCGCCCCGCGTGACACGCGACCTCGGCTTCGGCGCGCTCCTCCCGCTGTTGCGCGCCCGCCGGGTCGCCGACGTGGACCGGGCGTTCGAAGCCTGGGCCGAGCCGGTGAACGTCGTGCAGGCCGCCGACACCGAGGGCGGAGTGCTGTACCGCGTCGCGGGCCGGGTCCCGGTCCGCGCCATGGCCGGCCGAACCCGGGTGGTGCCCGCCTGGGAGGCCGGGCACGAGTGGACCGGCTGGCACGAGATGCCGTACGGCCCGGTCGTGGACGGCCTCGCCGTGATGGCGAACCAGCGCGGCCCCGCGGCCCCGCTCGGCGTCGAGTTCGCGCCGCCCCACCGTGCCGCCCGCATTCGACAGCTGCTCGACGCGGGCGCGAAGTGGTCGGCGCGGGACATGCCGGTCATCCACATGGACACCCATCTCGCCTCCGCCGCAGCTCTGTTGGACCGATTGCCCGCACTGGAACTCTCCGAAGCCGCGACCGGGATCAGGGACCAACTCCTGCGCTGGAACCGGCACATGGACGCCGACAGCACTGCGGCGGCGATGTACGCGCAGGTGCGCGGCGCGGTCGTGCGACGGCTCGCCGCTCACCCGGCGCTCGCCGTCCTGGCGGAGCCGCCCGCGGTCCCGGACGTCTTCCTGCCCTGGCTCGCGATCGCCCCGCGTGTTGCCTTCGCCCTCGAAAACCTGCTGACCGCACAGGAGTTGTACGGCGTGGACCGCGACGACGTGGTGCGCGCGGCCGTCGAGGAGGCGGCCGCCCGGCCCGTGTCGTCCCGCACCTGGGGCGACACCCATCGCCTCGCCCCCTGGCGTGCGCTCACCGGCGACCCGTACGACGAACCGGCCCTGTCCGGCGACAACGACTGCGTCCTGTCCACCTCGTCGGTGCCCGGACTGACCGACCTGAGCGCCCGTGGATCCGCCGCCCGGTACGTCTGGGACCTCGCCGACCGGGCCAACAGCCTCTGGGTGGTCCCGTTCGGAGCCGACGGCGTTCCCGGTGCGGCCCACAACCGCGACCAACTCCCCTTGTGGCTCAAGGGAGATCTCGTCCCCGTGACCACCGACTGGAACACGCTGACCAAGGAGAGCGATGACGACTGAGACGTACGCCGACGCCCGTGAGGCCGTTCACGAGCAACGGGTCGACGGCTTCGGCACGGTCCGGGTGCTGCACGTGGACCCGCACGCCGACCTCGACGTCCTGCACGGCTGGGTCACCGAGGAGCGGGCCGCGTACTGGGGCATGACCGGGTTCACCAGGCGGCAGGTGCTGGAGACCTACCTCCACCTCGACTCGCTCGACACCCACCACGCCTTCCTCACGGTCAAGGACGGCGTACCCGCAGCGCTCTTCCAGACGTACGAGCCCGAGGCCGACCGGGTCTCCGAGTGCTACGAGGTCCGGCCCGGCGACATCGGCGTCCACCTGCTGATCGGACCCCCGGCCCCCGGCGGCGGCGAGCGGCCGGGCTGGTCGTCCACGCTGCTGGCGGCGTTCCTGGCGTACGCGCTGACCGGACTCGACCGGCAGCGGGCCGTGGTGGAACCCGACGCCCGCAACGCCAAGGCCATCGCCCGGCTGACCCGGCAGGGTTTCGTCCCCGCCGGGGACATCGTGCTCCCCGAGATCGACCTGCCCGAGGTCCACCTCCCCGAGAAACACGCCCGGCTCGCCTTCCTGACGCGGGAGGCCTTCGAGAAGGGTCCGGCGGCGCCGAGGTGAGCCGGACGCGGGCCCCGTCCGTACGTAACCGAGACTCTGCACATGCGGATACGGAGACGGCGTGTGAACGGAAGCGGGCAGCGAGACCGGCGACGGCTCGGCGCGAGGGCGCTGGCTCTGCTGGGCAGTGTCCTGGTGCTGGTGCTCTTCGGGGGCGTGGGCGGCGCGTCCGCCCACGCCGCGCTCACCAGCACCGATCCGCAGGACGGCAGCGTGCTGAAGTCGGCGCCCCGCCAGGTGACCCTGACGTTCAGTGAGTCGATCGGCCTGCTCGACGACTCCTTCCGCGTGCTCACCCCGAGGAACCGGCGCGTCCACACCGGCGAACCGAGCCACGCGGACGGCCGTTCCGACACCGCCCGCGTCACCCTGCCGCGCGGCCTCGGCACCGGCACGTTCACCGTGGCCTGGCGGGTCGTCTCGGCGGACAGCCACCCCGTCTCCGGCGCCTTCACCTTCTCCATCGGCAAACCCTCCGCGACCCCCGCGCCACTGCCGCCGACCGGGGGGAACCCCGCTTCCGCCGCCCTCTACGACATCGCCCGCTATGCCGCGTACAGCGGGCTCGCCCTGTTCATCGGCACGGCCGCCTTCGTCCTGGCCTGCGGCTTCCCCGGATCCGTACGCCGTCTGCTGGTGACCGGCTGGTGGACCCTGCTCGGCTCCACGTTCGCGCTGCTCCTGCTGCGCGGCCCCTACGAGCGCGGCACCGGTGTGGGCGGGGCCTTCGACCCGGCGATCCTGAGCGAGACCCTGACGAGCCGGCCCGGCCTCGTACTGGTGGCGCGGCTGGCGCTGCTCGCCGCGGTGGCCTTCGTGCCCCCGCGGGCGCCGGTACGGGACCAGGAGTCCGGCCGTGGCGTCCTCGTGCTCGGCGGACTGTTCTCGCTGGCCCTCGCGGTCACCTGGGCCGCCGCCGAGCACGCCTCCGCCGGGATCCAGGTCCCTGTGGCGATGGTCTCCTCCGTGCTGCACCTGCTCGCCATGGCGGTGTGGCTCGGCGGCCTGACAGCTCTGCTGACCGCCCTCCACCGCCCTGCCGAACCGATCCCCCCGGCCGTCGTCACCCGCTTCTCCCGGCTCGCCCTCACCTCGGTCGCGGTCCTCGCGATCACCGGCGTCTACCAGTCCTGGCGCGGCCTCGGCTCCTGGGACGCCCTGACCTCGACGTCGTACGGCAGGCTCCTGGTCGTCAAACTCGCCGGTGTGACGCTGCTGCTGGCGGCGGCGGCGTTCTCGCGCCGCTGGACGGCCCGGATGGCGATGACGGAGACCTCCGCCGCCGTCCCCGCCGAACGGGTCGCGGTCGCGGTCGGGATCGCGGTGCCGGCCGGGGCGCCGAGGGACACGAGCGCCGCCGCCGACGACGTACAGGAAGAGCGCGAAGGCGAGGGCGAGGACGCGGGCGCCCAGAAGGACGCACCGGGAGAGGGCCCAAGGGGCGACGGACCGTCGGGGGACGAGCCGACGGGACCCGGGCCGACCACCGGACCGGGGGACGCCGCGCACCACCGGGGCCTGCGCCGCTCGGTGCTCGCCGAGGTCGCCATCGGCATCCTGGTGCTGGTGATCACGACGATGCTGACCGGGACCCAGCCGGGCCGCGCGGCCACCGAGACCGCCGCCGCCGTAGTGGCAGCGGACCGGCCGACCTCGACGACGACACTCGTGCCCTTCGACGTCGGCACCCCGGGCGGCCACGGCAAGGTCCAGATCGAGCTGTCCCCGGGCCGGGTGGGTGAGAACTCCGTGCAGGCCGTGATCATCGGCCCCGACGGCGGCCTCGCGACCGTCCCCGAACTGCGCCTCACCTTCACCCTGGAATCCCAGAAGGTCGGTCCGATCGACGCGGAGATCACCGACAAGGGCGGCTACTGGACGTCCGACGGCCTCACCCTTCCGCTCCCCGGCACCTGGACCATGAAGGCCACGGTCCGCACCAGCGACATCGACGAGGTCACCGTCTCGAAGACGGTGAAGATCGGCTGAGGCGGGGCCCCTCGACATCGTGCCCGGCGAAGGCCCCGACCATGATCGGTCGGGGCCTTCGGTCCGCTCGGTGTTCCGGCCCGCGTGATCGGCCGGATCATGGGTCGGGAACCGGGCACGTCCGCTCGGATGCGGGCGCGGTACCTCCATGTGCCGGACGCCATGCTCAAGGACGTGGCCCGGAAGATCGCCGATGCCGTCTGGGCCCTCGGCACTCCTTGTGGACAAAGACCAGGACAACGAGGGCTGAGGAACGTCGAAGGGCCCCGCTGCAAGCAGCGGGGCCCTTCGACGTTAGTGCCCGGTGAGGCACTGGCGGAGGATACGAGATTCGAACTCGTGAGGGGTTGCCCCCAACACGCTTTCCAAGCGTGCGCCCTAGGCCACTAGGCGAATCCTCCGGGGCAAACAATACAAGACGTTGAGGAGTGCTCGCGAACTCGTTCCCCACCCCCGGCATCCTGTACTCTTTGCGGAGCCCCTCACGTGGCGCTATCTGACTGAACTCCCCCAGGGCCGGAAGGCAGCAAGGGTAGGTTGGCTCTGGCGGGTGCGTGGGGGGCGCTTGCGTTTCCGGGACGGCCGCCGCACAGCCGCCGCACAGCCGCCGGAAGGCTGCTGGGGCAGCTGCTGGGACGGCTGTAGGGCCGGCCGGGGACCGGATGCCGCCGGGGTCGCGCCCGGGATGCGCTCAGGACGGTCCTCGTTGTCAGTGGGCGCCTATAACCTCGTAGACGTGTCGTCTCTCGCGCTCTACCGCCGCTATCGCCCGGAGTCGTTCGCCGAGGTCATCGGGCAGGAACATGTCACCGACCCGTTGCAGCAGGCGCTGCGGAACAACCGGGTCAATCACGCGTACCTGTTCAGCGGTCCGCGCGGGTGCGGCAAGACCACGAGCGCGCGCATCCTCGCCCGCTGCCTGAACTGCGAGAAGGGGCCCACACCGACCCCGTGCGGGGAGTGCCAGTCCTGTCAGGACCTCGCCCGCAACGGCCGGGGCTCCATCGACGTCATCGAGATCGACGCCGCTTCGCACGGTGGTGTGGACGACGCCCGTGACCTGCGGGAAAAGGCCTTCTTCGGGCCCGCGGGCAGTCGGTACAAGATCTACATCATCGACGAGGCCCACATGGTCACGTCGGCCGGTTTCAACGCGCTGCTGAAGGTCGTCGAGGAACCCCCGGAGCATCTCAAGTTCATCTTCGCCACGACCGAGCCCGAGAAGGTCATCGGCACGATCCGGTCGCGGACCCACCACTACCCGTTCCGGCTGGTGCCGCCGGGGACCCTGCGCGAGTACCTGGGCGAGGTCTGCGGGCAGGAGGGGATCCCCGTCGAGGACGGCGTGCTTCCCCTGGTCGTACGGGCGGGCGCGGGGTCCGTGCGTGACTCCATGTCCGTGATGGACCAGCTGCTCGCGGGTGCCGCCGAAGCCGGTGTGACGTACGCCATGGCGACCTCGCTGCTCGGGTACACGGAAGGCTCGCTGCTGGACGCCGTCGTCGAGGCGTTCGCGGCGGGGGACGGCGCCGCCGCGTTCGAAGTGGTGAACACCGTCATCGAAGGCGGTAACGACCCGCGGCGATTCGTCGCCGACCTGCTGGAGCGGCTGCGGGACCTGGTGATCCTGGCGGCCGTCCCGGACGCGGCGGAGAAGGGGCTCATCGACGCCCCGGTCGAGGTCGTCGAGCGCATGCAGGCGCAGGCCGGGGTCTTCGGCGCAGCCGAGCTGAGCCGCGCCGCCGACCTCGTCAACGACGGGCTGACGGAAATGCGCGGAGCCACCTCGCCGCGCCTCCAGCTCGAACTCATCTGCGCGCGCGTCCTGCTGCCGGCCGCCTACGGGGACGAGCGGTCCCTCATGGCCCGGCTCGACCGTATCGAGCGCGGAGTGAACTTCTCCGGTGGTGGAGCGGCGCCCGCCATGGGATACATGCCCGGACCCGAGGTGCACGGCGCGGTACCGGTCCCGCAGACCGGGCCGGCGGTTTCTCCCGGGGGCGGCCCCGCGGCGGCCCGTGCCGCAGCCCGGGGAGCGGGACAGGGCCCAGGACATGGAGCGGGGCACGGAGCTGGGCCGACGGGAGCCGGTGAGGGTGCCGGAGCCGTGCCGGGAGTGGTGCCCGTGACGTCCGCTCCCGTCGCGCCGGTGGCACCCGCGGCGCCCGTCACCGCCCCGGCTCAGACGAATGCGCCTTCGTACGCCCCCGTGGCACCCGAGCAGC
>NZ_JAODTZ010000009.1 GCF_025399795.1 Streptomyces rhizosphaerihabitans
GGAGATGTAGGGACTTTGAGCAGCGCCGCGACCCGCACCACCGGCCAGGATCACCTCTGGTCGGTGGCCGACCACCTGGAGGACATCCTCACGACCGTCCGCCCCCTCGAACCCATCGAGCTGCAACTCCTCGACGCCCAGGGCTGTGTCCTGGTCGAGGACGTCACGGTGCCGGTCTCCCTGCCGCCGTTCGACAACAGCTCGATGGACGGGTACGCGGTCCGGGTCGCGGATGTGGCGGGCGCGAGCGAGGAATACCCGGCGGTCCTGACGGTCGTCGGCGATGTAGCGGCCGGCCAGGCCGAGCAACCCTACGTGGGCCCCGGCCAGGCCGCCCGCATCATGACCGGCGCCCCGCTGCCGCCCGGCGCCGAAGCCGTCGTCCCCGTCGAGTGGACGGACGGAGGCCTCGGCGAGGGCCCGGTCTCCAGGATGCGCGCGCACAGCGCGTCCCCCGAGGGCTCCTACGGACAGGTGCACGTCCACCGCCAGGCAGAGGCACGCGCGCACGTACGCGCGAAGGGCAGCGACGTGAAGGCGGGCGACCGCGCCCTCGAAGCGGGCACCGTCCTCGGCCCGCCCCAGATCGGCCTGCTCGCCGCGATCGGCCGCGGCACCGTACGGGTGCGCCCCCGCCCGCGCGTGGTCGTCCTGTCCACCGGCACCGAACTCGTCCAGCCCGAGGAGGAGTTGAGCACCGGCCAGATCTACGACTCCAACAGCTTCGCCCTGTGCGCGGCCGCCCGCGACGCGGGAGCCATCGCCTACCGGGTCGGCGCGGTCGCGGACGATGCCGAGACACTGCGCTCGACCATCGAGGACCAGCTCGTCCGCGCGGACCTGCTGGTCACGACCGGGGGAGTGAGCGTCGGCGCCTACGACGTCGTCAAGGAGGCGCTGTCCTCCGTCGGCGACGAGGACGAGGCGGGCGGCGGCATCGACTTCCGCACCCTCGCCATGCAGCCCGGCAAGCCCCAGGGCTTCGGCTCCATCGGCCCCGACCACACACCGCTGCTCGCGCTCCCGGGCAACCCCGTGTCGTCGTACGTCTCCTTCGAACTCTTCGTGCGTCCCGCGATCCGCACCCTGATGGGCCTGGAGGACGTCCACCGGCCCACGACCAGGGCGACCCTTTCCGCGGACAAGGCGCTGACCTCTCCGAGAGGCCGCCGGCAGTTCCTTCGCGGGACGTACACGGACGGCGCCGTGACGCCCGTCGGCGGCGCCGGATCCCACCTGGTCGCGGCCCTCGCGCATGCCGACGCGCTGATCGTCGTCCCCGAGGACGACACCTCGGTCGAGCCCGGCGCCGAGGTCGAGGTCGTACTGCTCGGCTGAGCCGCCGGGAGGGGGAGGACGCCCACCGCCCGACGCCCGGATCGCGCAAGGGGCGCACAGCTCCTTACGGAGGCGTAGCGGTGGACGGACGGGCGGTAACGTGTCGCGCACACCAGGCCCACGCGCCGCACCGCGACGGGCCCTGACCGGGAGCGCCCACGCACATGACTGTTCCGTCCCGGGGGGAGACCTCCGGACCCCCTGTGCAGGACCGACTGACGCACATCGACGAGGTCGGCGCCGCCCGCATGGTCGACGTGTCCGGGAAGGACGTGACCGCCCGCACCGCGCGCGCGAGCGGCCGTGTCCTGGTCTCGCCGCGTGTCGTGGAGCTGCTGCGCGGTGAAGGAGTCCCCAAGGGCGACGCCCTCGCCACCGCGCGCATCGCGGGGATCATGGGAGCCAAGCGCACCCCGGACCTGATCCCGCTGTGCCACCCCTTGTCGGTGTCCGGTGTCAAGATTGATCTGTCGGTCGCGGACGACGCCGTCGAGATCCTCGCCACCGTGAAGACGACCGACCGCACGGGTGTCGAGATGGAGGCCCTCACCGCGGTCAGCGTGGCGGCCCTCACCGTGATCGACATGGTCAAGGCTGTCGACAAGGGGGCGGTCATCACGGACGTACGGGTGGAAGAGAAGACAGGCGGAAAGTCGGGCCACTGGAGCCGGACATGAGCGGCGGCACCGTCACCGGCGAGGCCCTCCTGGCGCCCTACAGCGCCCTGGTGGTCACGGCCTCCAACCGCGCCGCCGCCGGCGTCTACGAGGACAAGGGCGGACCCCTGATCGCCGTGGGCCTCGCGGAGTTCGGCTTCGCGGTCGACGGGCCGTGGGTCGTCCCCGACGGAGACCCCGTGGAGGCGGCGCTGCGCGCCGGAGTCGAGGCGGGCTACGACGTCATCGTGACCACCGGCGGTACGGGGATCTCGCCCACCGACCGCACCCCCGAAGCGACGCTGCGGGTACTCGACCACGAGGTCCCGGGCATTCCGGAGGCCATCAGGGCGTTCGGAAGGGACAAGGTGCCGACGGCGGCGCTCTCGCGGGGGCTCGCCGGAGTCGCCGCAAGGACGCTGATCGTCAACCTGCCGGGCTCCACCGGCGGGGTGAAGGACGGACTGGCCGTTCTGGAACCCCTCCTGATCCACGCCGTCGACCAGATCCGCGGCGGCGACCACCCAAGACCCAGCGGCAGTGGGGGTGCGAGCTGAACAGCCCATCCTGGCCGGTCGAGCTGGTGGACGGCGATGTCGTCCTCCGGCCGATAAGGCTGCGCGACCAGCGGGCCTGGCGTGAGGTGAACCGGCGCAACCGTGACTGGCTGCGTCCCTGGGAGGCGACCATCCCGCCCCCCACCCCGAGCGGCCCGATCGCGCACCGGCCGACATACCGGCAGATGGTCCGCCACCTGCGCGCCGAGGCCAACGCGGGCCGGATGCTGCCCTTCGTGATCGAGTACCAGGGGCGGCTGGTCGGTCAGTTGACCGTGGCCGGGATCACCTGGGGCTCGATGTGCTCCGGGCACGTCGGCTACTGGGTGGACCAGTCGGTGGCGGGGCGCGGAGTGATGCCGACGGCCGTGGCGCTGGTGAGCGACCACTGCTTCCGTACCGTCGGACTGCACCGCATCGAAGTCTGTATTCGCCCCGAGAACGGACCCAGCCGCAGGGTCGTGGAAAAGCTCGGATTCCGCGAGGAAGGGCTGCGCCCGCGCTATCTCCACATCGACGGCGCCTGGCGGGACCATCTCGTCTTCGCGCTCACCGCGGAGGAAGTGCCCGAGGGGCTGCTCGCGCGCTGGCGCCGGAGGCGTTCGGCGCCGAACCGTTCGGGTCAGGTGGGATCGGAGCAGGCCGGCTCGCAGAACCCGAGCAAGCCCGGCAACAGTGGAAAATGAAATAGGTGTTCGAAAATGATCGGCAGGCGATCGCCTCAAGGCATTAAATTCGCGCTCGCGGCGCCCGGCTGATCGCATCGGTCACAAAAAAAGCTCGAAATATCAGCCGGATCGAGCGACACACCGACTCAATTGGCAGATGGCCTCACACAAACCCCTCTACCGTGTGAGGCGTGAGCAGCAGCGGCCTCATCTACGCAGTCATCGTCGGGGCCTGGGCCGCCTACTTGGTGCCGATGTGGCTCCGTAGGCAGGACGAGCTGAACGAAGCCCGTCCGACGGAACGCTTCAGCACTGCCATCCGGTTGCTGTCCGGACGGGCGGGCATGGAGCGTCGATACGCCAAGGACCTGCGCGCGCGCTCCACCGAGGAGGAGGAGCCCAGCGCCGACCCGGACGGCGTCACCGATTCGGTGGACGTCCGGGCCTTCGCCGTGCCTCCGGCCCGGCCCCAGGCGGCGGCCCAGCACCGTCCGCACGTACAGGAACGGGTTCAGGTGCCGGAGCCGGTCCAGGCGGAACAGAAGCCGGCCGTGCGAGCGGCCGGCAGGGAGAGCGGCACGTACGAGACCTCGGGCACCGCCCGGTCCGTACCGCACCAGTCGGGCACGTCCGCGTCCGCGCCGAGCCCCTCGGGCAAGTCCGTGCCCCAGCAGTCCGCGCCGTCCACGGTGGACCGCACGCCGGGCACGCGCCGGGCGGTCTCGGCGGAGGCTGCGGCGCGGGCCCGGCGTACGAAGGTCCTCGCGCGCCGTCGGCGTACGACGGTCCTGCTGTTCCTCGGCTTCACACTCGGCGCGGTCGTGGCGGCCGTCGGAGGGCTCGCGTTCCTGTGGGCGCCCGGCGTGCCGGCCGTGATGCTGAGCTCGTACATCGTGCACCTGCGCGCCCAGGAGCGACGCCGCTTCACCTACACCATGGACCGCCGCCGGGCCGAGGTCGCGGCGCAGCGGCTCCGGGAGCGACAGCCCCGCCGGCGTCCCTCCGTCGACCCCGGGGCGGACGAACAGGCGGAGGGCCACGGGTCCGACACCGATCCCGGCCTCTCGGCGCTCGCCGCCGACCGTCGCGCCCTCGTCGAGCAGACCGACCACGCCGAGTGGGTCGACCAGCAGCGCGAGCGGCAGTGCGGTCCCGCCCAGGGGGACAGCTGGGACCCGGTGCCGGTTCCCCTGCCGACCTATGTGACCGCACCGGTCGCGCCCCGGGCGACGTCCAGCGTCGATCTGGGGGCGCCGGACGCGTGGAGCTCCGCGCGGTCCAGCGCGGTCGAGCCGAGCGCGCCCGAGGCGGAGCCGGCCGACGAGGACCTCTCCGACGGTTCCGACAGCGCCGAGGCCGCGGACGATCCTCGCAGTGACGCCCGGCGTGCGGCGTCCGCGCGGCGCGCCCGTGAGCGCGGCCGTACGCCGTTGTTCGACCAGTACGAGGACGGGGAACGGCCGCGCGCGGCCAACGAGTGACGGGCGTGCCGACGGGTGCTCGCGAGGGCCTGGCTGACCAGCCCGGAACGGATTTCCAAGCACCTCGATCGGGATGCTAGAGTTTCACTCGTTGCAAGGGCCTGTGGCGCAGTCTGGTAGCGCACCTCGTTCGCATCGAGGGGGTCTGGGGTTCAAATCCCCACAGGTCCACCGCAGCCAAGAGGCCCGTTCCCACCCGTGGGAGCGGGCCTCTTGCCATGCCCTGGAGCCGACAGCGGCAACTCCCGTTGGCGGCCCCGGGGTCGGCGGTTCCTGCGGCCGCTGCCCGACGGCGAGCAAGCGCCCAGTGGGCTCCGCGGAGCCGCCCTGGCCGCCGGTGCGGGCCAGGGCCGGCGCGGCGGCGGCCAGTCCTCCCGCCGCCGTGCTCGCTCTCGGCCGTACGCTCCGCGAGGGTCGGGTCGTGGACATCGGTCGGCCTCCAGGCGCGCTCGGTCCGCCGGAGCGCTGCCGGATGGACACCGCCCAGATGGCTAGAGGGCTTTGGCGTAGCAGAGGCTCAGTTCGTGGAAGCGGTAGTAGCCGAATTTGACGCACGGTTCGTAGCCGCTCGACGTGTAGAGGGCTACCGCCTCGGGCTGCTTGGCGCCGGTCTCCAGGACCATGCGGACGCGGCCGGCCGCGCGGGCGTCGTCCTCCAGGGCGGCCAGGATGCGCCGGGCCAGGCCCAGACCGCGGGCCTCGGGTATCACGTACATGCGCTTGAGCTCGGCGTCGCCGTCCGAGTAGCCCTCGTCGTTCTGGTCCTGGGTGCGCCAGCCGCCCGTGGCCACCGGGCGGTCCCATTCGTCGTACGCGATCAGGTAGAGGCCGAGCGGCGGGGCGAACATCCGCGCGTCCAGATGCGTGGCGTCGCCGTCGTCGCCGTAGCGCACGGCGTATTCGGCCTGAACCTGGTCGTTGAGCTTGATGGCGTCGGGGTGGTCGAAGGGGACCGGACGGAAATTCATGCGATTTACCGTACATCTATGCGGTGAATGATCGAGTTCGGGCCGGAGGCACCGATTAAGTATTGTGCCCGGGTGCTGACTGTGACATCTGTGAATGTGAACGGGCTCCGGGCCGCCGCGAAGAAGGGTTTCGTGGAGTGGCTCGCGGAGACCTCCGCGGACGTGCTGTGCCTCCAGGAGGTGCGGGCCGAGCCGGACCAGCTCTCCGCGGAGGTGCGCGCGCCCGAGGGGTGGCATGTCGTGCACGCCCCCGCCGCCGCCAAGGGCCGCGCGGGTGTGTCCCTTTACACACGCCGCGAGCCCGACCGCGTCCGGATCGGCTTCGGCTCCGAGGAGTTCGACTCCGCCGGGCGGTACGTCGAGGCGGACCTGCCCGGTGTCACCGTCGCGAGCCTCTATCTGCCCTCGGGCGAGGTGGGGACCGAGCGGCAGGACGAGAAGATCCGCTTCATGGGGGAGTTCCTCGCCTACCTGAAGGGGCTCAGGGAGCGGGCCGCCGCGGACGGGCGTGAGGTCGTCGTCTGCGGCGACTGGAACATCGCCCACCAGGAGGCCGACCTCAAGAACTGGCGCGCCAACAAGAAGAACTCCGGCTTCCTGCCCGAGGAGCGCGAGTGGCTGGGGCGGGTCCTGGACGCGGACGACGGCGGGTACGTCGACGTCGTACGGGCGCTGCACCCGGACGCCGAGGGGCCGTACACGTGGTGGTCGTACCGGGGGCGGGCCTTCGACAATGATTCGGGATGGAGGATCGACCTTCAGATCGCCACGCCGGGGCTGGCGGGCAAGGCCGTCAAGGGATTCGTGGAGCGCGCGGCGACGCACGACGAGCGCTGGTCCGACCACGCACCGGTCACGGTGGTCTACGACCTCTGAGCAGCCCGTCGTTCACCACCACCTCCGGGAGACCCGGTCGCGGTGACGGGATTCCCTATGTCCGGGGGGCCTGGTGATCCCGGGGGTCCCGGAGCCTTCGGTCCAGGGCCATCGACAGTTCTGCCTCCACCACGCTCTTCGCGAGGGGGCGCAGGCGTTGGAGGTCTTCGGGGGTGCGGTTCTCGGTGAGGACCAGAGTGGTGAAGAGTTCGGCGAGTGCCTCGGTGTGGTCGCGTACGCGGCGGGCCGCCTTCAGGACGTCCGCGAGCGGTATGCCCTCGCGGACCAGGGCGGCCGAGACGTCGAGCAGGCGGCGGCTGATGTGCACGATCTCGCCGCCGTCCGTGCCGAGATAGCCGAGGTCGAGCGCCGCGGCGAGGTTCTCCGGGGTCGCCTGCCCGGCGAACACGTCGGCCAGTTCCTCGGGGGAGAGGCGGACCGGGGTCTCCTCGGTGGGTTCCCCCAGTCCGAGCAGTTCGCCCACGTCACGGCCGTGGTCGAAGGCCTCGGCCAGTTCGGCGATGCCGTTCAGGGTGTGGCCGCGTTCCAGCAGCGCCGAGATGGTGCGCAGGCGGGCCAGGTGGGTGTCGTCGTACCAGGCGATACGGCCCTCTCGCCGGGGCGGCGGTATGAGCTTGCGCTCCCGGTAGAAGCGCAGGGTGCGCACGGTGATGCCGGCTTCCTCGGCCAGTTCCTCCATGCGGTACTCGCGTCGGCCGGGCTCCGGCGTGGACCGGTCGGCGCTCGTGAGCGGGCCGGAGCCGGGCTCCCGGGCCTCGCGTATGCGCGCATCCGGCGGTCGCGTGCCGGTCCTTCGCGACTCGGCGCCCCGTGCTCGCGCTCCCGCGCCTCGCTTTCCTGATCCCTCGGCCACGTCCGCACCCTACGTCGTACCCCCGGTAACTTTCCCGGTCGCGACCCCTACCCATGAGTACGAAGCTGCTCTACCCTCCCGATTGTGCCAGTGTTCACTGGCAGGGTCGTGCGGGCTAGGGAGGCGTCGGGATGACCGAGCACGAGCATGTACGGGTGGCGGTGATCGGGTCCGGGTTCGGCGGGCTGGGGGCCGCTGCGCGGCTGCGCCGCGAAGGGATCACCGACTTCGTGGTCCTGGAGCGGGCCGGCAGTGTGGGCGGCACCTGGCGCGACAACAGCTATCCCGGGTGCGCCTGTGACGTCCCGTCGCACCTGTACTCGTTCTCGTTCGCGCCCAACCCCGAATGGCCGCGCACCTTTTCCGGGCAGGAGCACATCCGCGCGTACCTGGAGCATGTGGCGGACGTCTTCCGGCTGCGGCCGCATCTGCGGTTCGACTCCGAGGTCAGGATGATGACCTGGGACACGGAGAAGCTGCACTGGAGGATCGAGACCAGCAGCGGGTTCCTGACGGCGGATGTCGTGGTGTCCGCCACCGGGCCGCTCTCCGACCCCAAGATCCCGCGGATCCCGGGGATCGACACCTTCACCGGCAAGGTGTTCCACTCCGCCCGCTGGGACCACGACTACGACCTGCGCGGCAAGCGGGTGGCCATGGTCGGCACCGGGGCCTCGGCCATCCAGATCGTCCCGGAGATCCAGCCGGACGTCGCCCGGCTGACCCTCTTCCAGCGCACCCCGCCGTGGGTGATGCCACGGGTCGACCGGGCCATCGGCGGCGCAGAGCGGTGGGTGCACCGGCAGCTGCCGTTCACGACGCAGGCCAGGCGCGGGCTCCTGTGGGGCATCCGGGAACTCCAGGTGCAGGCGTTCACCAAGCGGCCCCATCAGCTGGGCGTGGTCGAGCGGCTGGCCAAGCGGAACATCGCGCGCGCCGTGAAGGATCCGGCGCTGCGGGAGAAGCTGACGCCCGACTACCGGATCGGCTGCAAGCGCATCCTGCTGTCGAACGCCTACTACCCGGCGCTCACCCGGCCGAACGTGGACGTGGTGGCCTCCGGACTCGCCGAGATCGACGGCTCCACGGTGGTCGCCGCCGACGGCACCAGGGCGGAGGTCGACGCGATCGTGTTCGGGACCGGCTTCCACGTCACCGACATGCCGATCGCCGATCGGGTCGTCGGGGCGGAGGGCAGGACGCTCGCGCAGGCGTGGGAGAACGGCATGAAGTCGCTCCGAGGCGCCACCGCGGCCGGCTTCCCCAACTGGATGACGATCATCGGACCGAACACCGGGCTCGGGAACTCCTCGATGATCCTGATGATCGAGTCCCAGCTGAACTACATGGCCGACTTCGTACGGCAGCTGGACGTCCTCGGGGGACGTGCGGCGCTCGACGCGCGACCCGCCGCCGTGGACGCCTGGAACGACCGGGTCCAGGAGCGCATGCAGCGCACGGTGTGGAACACCGGCGGCTGCACCAGCTGGTACCTCGACGCCAACGGCGTCAACACCACCGTGTGGCCCGGTACGACGACCGAGTTCCGGGGCGCCACACGTCGCGTCGACCTGGGGGAGTACGACGTGCTGCGCGCGCCGAAAACCGCACCCGGAGCTGAACCCGGAGCTGAACCCGGAGCTGAACCCGGAGCTGAACCCGGAGCTGAACCCGGAGCTGAGTCCGAGCCGCGTACGAAGGGCACCCGCAAGAAGAAGGTGGAGGCAGGAGCGTGAGCCGACTGACGCATGAGGCACACGGGGCTTACGCGCCTCCCGTGCCGGCGCGGGAACTGATCGCACACTCCGCCGACGGCGCGCGGCTGCACGTCGAGGTGCACGGCCCCGAGGACGCGCCCGCCGTCGTCCTCGCGCACGGCTGGACCTGCTCGACCGCCTTCTGGGCGGCCCAGATCCGGGACCTCGCCGCCGACCACCGGGTCATCGCGTACGACCAGCGCGGGCACGGGCGCAGTCCCGCGAGCGACACGTGCAGCACCGAGGCGCTCGCCGACGACCTGGAGGCGGTGCTCGCCGCCACCCTCGCGCCGGGCGAGAAGGCCGTGCTCGCGGGGCACTCCATGGGCGGTATGACATTGATGGCCGCCTCGACGCGACCCCGGTTCAGGGAGCACGCGGCGGCGGCGCTGTTGTGCAGCACGGGGAGCACGCGGCTGGTCGAGGAGTCGCGCGTGCTGCCGTTGCGCGCCGGGCGGCTCCGGACGCGTGTCACCGGGGCCGTGCTCGGCTCGCGCGCGCCGCTCGGGCCCGTCACGCCGGTCGCCAGGCGGATCCTCAAGTACGCGACCATGGGCCCCGGTTCGTCCCCGGTCATGGTGGAGGCGTGCGCGCGGATCGTGCACGCCTGTCCGCGGGCCGTGCGCCATGCCTGGTCGGCCGTGCTCGCCACCCTCGATCTCGAAGAGGGCGTCAGGGAGTTGCGGGTGCCGACGGCGGTGATCGCGGGCACCGTGGACCGGTTGACACCGGTCGTGCACGCGCGTGCTCTGGTGGCGGCACTGCCGAACTGCGTCGGCAGCACCGAGCTGCCGGGGCTCGGTCACATGACTCCGGTGGAAGCGCCGGAGCTGGTGACCGCCCGGATACGGGAACTCGTCTCCACGTACACGAGGACCGCCGAGACACAAAAGGCCGTAGAGAGCGGGGAGATCGTCGTAGAACACGCGGAGATCGCCGCAGTGACCGCAGAGATCGAGGAGGGCGCATGAGCAAGGTGAGCCTGGAAGGGCAGGTCGCCGTCGTCACGGGGGCCGCACGAGGTGTCGGCGAGCTCCTCGCGCGCAAGCTCTCCGCGCGCGGGGCGAAGGTCGCGCTGGTCGGGCTGGAGGCGGACGAGCTGAAGCGGGTCTCGGAGCGGCTGCACAGCGAGAGCGACCACTGGTACGCCGATGTCACCGACCACGAGGCGATGGCGCGGGTCGCCCAGGAGGTCAAGCAGCGGTTCGGCAAGGTGGACATCGTCGTCGCCAACGCCGGTGTCGCGAGCGGGGGGCCGTTCGTGGACTCCGACCCCGTCGCCTGGCGGCGGGTGATCGAGGTGAACCTGATCGGATCGGCGGTCACCGCGCGGGCGTTCCTGCCGGCGCTGATGGAGAGCCGGGGCTACCTGCTGCAGATCGCGTCGCTGGCCGCGATCACTCCCGCCCCCATGATGTCGGCCTACTGCGCCTCCAAGTCCGGTGTGGAGGCGTACGCGCACAGTCTGCGCGCCGAGGTCGGCCACCGGGGCGTACGGGTCGGCGTCGGGTATCTGTCGTGGACCGACACCGACATGGTGCGGGGCGCCGACCAGGACGAGGTGATGCGGGAGTTGCGGCAGCGGCTGCCGTGGCCGTCCAACAAGACGTATCCGCTGGGGCCGGCCGTCGACCGGATCGTGGCCGGGATCGAGCGCCGCTCCAGCCATGTGTACGCGCAGTGGTGGCTGCGCGGGATGCAGGGGATCCGCGGGTATCTGCCCGGGGTCATCGGGGCGGTCGGGCAGCGCGAGATGCGGCGGTTCGAACCGCGCCTCGGCGGTGTGCGGACGGGGCTGGTCGGGGCCGGCGGGGCGGCCGACGAGCAGGAGCGGAATTCGACGGCTCCGTGAGTCACCCGAGGTGTCTCTGACGCGTCCCAGGAGCGTCTCACCGGCGTGTCTCACGGTGAGTGACTGATCGAAATGCGTGCTCTGTCCCTGCGTGTAAGTCTGGTCGAGGCCCGAACCCCCTGGCTCGACAAGGGGGTCGAGGCCCGAATCCCTCACCCACTACGGGAGTGAATCGCATGAGCATGCAGGACCAGTTCAAGGACAAGGCCGAGCGGACGAAGCAGGGCAAGAAGAAGACGCGCCCCGAGGGCCGCCAGGACGAGGCGAGCCGCCGTGCCCCGGCCGGCCGCGACGGTGCCCCGGCCCGTGACGGTGCGATGCCGGACGCGGAGCGAGCTCAGCGGGAGGCTCAGGACCGCTTCGACCAGGACTACGACGCCTGATCGAAAGGCCTGCTCGGCCTGAACGGGGCGCCCTCTTCCGGGAGGGCGCCCCGTTCTCGTGCTCGTTTTCTTCCCGGAGGGCACCCTGTTCTCGTGCTCGTTTCCGGTCAGCCCGTTCTCGGGGGGAGCTTCGGTCGCGTTCTGTCCGGCACGTTCGAGTGGTCCGGTGGCGAGGCCGCGGGATGGCTGCGGAGCAGGTCCAGGGAGAGCTGGATGGCGTCGTCCAGCTGGGCGTGGCGGCCCTCCGCCCAGTCGAGCGGGGTGCGCAGGATCTCCAAGTCGGGGGCGACACCGTGGTTTTCGACGGACCAGCCGTACGCGTCGAACCACGCGGCGTTCATGGGCACCGTGATGACCGTGCCGTCGCCGAGACGATGGCGGCCGGTCATGCCGACCACACCGCCCCAGGTGCGCTGCCCCACCACCGGGCCCAGTTTGAGCAGTTTGAAGGCGGCGGTGATCATGTCGCCGTCGGACGACGTCGCCTCGTCGGCCAGGGCCACCACCGGGCCGCGCGGGGCGTTGGAGGCGTACGACACCGGCTGCGCGTCGCGGGTGAGGTCCCAGCCGAGAATCGTGCGCGTCAGCTTCTCGACGACCAGTTCGCTGATGTGGCCGCCCGCGTTGCCCCGCACGTCGACGATGAGGGCCGGACGTGAGACCTCCATCCGCAGGTCACGGTTGAACTGGGCCCATCCCGAGCCGCCCATGTCGGGGATGTGCAGATAGCCGCAGTGGCCGCCGCTCAACTCCCGTACGACCTGGCGGCGTTTGGCCACCCAGTCCTGGTAGCGCAGGGGGCGTTCGTCGATCAGCGGGACCACGGCCACCCGGCGCGAGCGGCCCTCGCCCTCCGCCGGGGTGAAGGTCAGCTCCACCGTCGTACCGCCCGCGCCCGCGAGCAGCGGATACGGGCCGGTGACCGGGTCCACCGGGCGCCCGTCGACATGGGTCAGGACCGCACCCTCGCGGATACCGGCGCCCGCCAGCGGTGAGCGCGCCTTGGAGTCGGACGAGTCGCCGGGCAGAATCCGCTTGAGCATCCAACTGTCTTCCCGGCAGACGAAGTTGGCACCCAGCAGGCCCTGCCAGCGCTGGTAGTGGGGCGGACCCTCGTTGCGGCGCGCGGCGGTGACGTACGCGTGCGAGGTGCCCAGTTCGCCGAGGACTTCGCGCAGCAGGTCCGCGAACTCGTCCGGGGAGGCGACCCGTTCGACCAGGGGACGGTACTGCTCCAGGATCGCGTCCCAGTCGAGACCGCACATGTTCGGGTCCCAGTAGTAGGCGCGGATGATGCGGCCGGCCTCCTCGTACGCCTGGCGCCATTCGGAGGGCGGGTCCACCTCGTGCAGGATGCGGCGCAGGTCGATCCAGACGGTCGAGTCGCTGTCGCCGGACTCGGTGGAGGGGACGGCGCGCAGGTCACCTTCGTCGACGACGACCAGCCGGGAACCGTCGCCGCTCACCGCGAACCAGTCCAGATGGTCGACGAGTTCGGACTTCTTCGCCTTGGTGATGTTGAAGAACTCCAGGGTCGGACGGCCGGTCGTGTCGTCCGGGTTGGCGAACGTCTCGCCCAGCGCGCCGGAGATCGGCCAGCGCAGCCAGACCAGGCCGCCGCCCGAGACCGGGCGCAGCGCCGAGTACTTGGAGGCGGTGACCGGGAAGGGCGTCACCCGGCTCTCCAGGCCTTCGAGTTCCACGGTCGTCGCGCTGCCGTCGCCAGGTCCCTCCTCGACCGGGTCGAGGCCGCCCGCGACCGGCCGCCCGTCCGGGTTCAGCGCGAAGGGGGAGGGGGTGGCGGAGGACAGCGGGACGAGGTAGGGGCGGCAGCCGAGGGGGAAGGACAGGTCCCCGGTGTGCACGTCGTACACCGGGTCGAAGCCGCGCCAGGACAGGAAGGCCAGATAGCGGCCGTCCCGCGTGAAGACCGGATTCTCGTCCTCGAAGCGGCCGTTGGTGACGTCGACGATCAGGCGGTCCTTTATGCGCGCCATCTTGATCTGCCGCAGGGAGCGTCCGATGCCGGGGTGCGACCACGCCAGCCAGGCGCCGTCCGGGGAGAAGGCGAGGTCCGTCACCGGGCCGTTGATGGAACGGATGAGCTCGGTGACCTCGCCCTCCCCGGACTCCGTTTCGGAGGTGTCCTCGGGCTCCACTTCGGAGGTGTCCCCAGGCTCCGTTTCGGAGGTGTCCCCGGACTCCGCGCCGGAGGTGTCCCCCGACTCCGCGCCGGAGGTGTCCCCGGACTCCGCGCCGGGGATGTCGGCGGACTCCTCCGTCGCGTCGAGCAGGAGCAACCGTCCGTCGTTGGAGGCGATGGCGAGACGTTCGCCCTGCGGGTCCGACACCAGTTCCTGTACGCGGCCCAGCCGGCCGGAGGCGAGGCGGCGCGGCTCGCGGGCGCCGGTCGCGCGCGGCAGGTAGGCGATCTCGACGGCGTCCTCGCCCTCGGCGTCGGTGACGTAGGCGACCTGTCCGCCCGAGCCGAGCATCTCCGGGAGCCGGACCCGCACGCCCGGGGTGTCCGCGATGGTGCGCGCGGGACCGTCGCGGTGGGTGAGCCAGTACAGGCTGCCGCGTACGACGACGGCGCTGGCCCGGCCCGTCTCGTCCACGGAGATGCTGTCGACGTGCTGGGCGGCGGGCACCGGGTACGTACGCCGTCCCGCGCGCGGACCGCCCAGGAGGACGTCGAGACGGCGTGGAACCGACTCGGGGGACAGGTTGTCGACGATCCACAGATCACCCGCGCACTGGTAGACGACCCGGGTGCCGTCCGAGGAGGCGTGCCGGGCGTAGAAGGCGTCGTGGTCGGTGTGCCGGCGCAGGTCGGAGCCGTCGTACGCGCACGAGTAGAGGTTCCCGACGCCCTCGTGGTCGGAGAGGAACGCGATTCGCCCGCCGACGAACATCGGGCAGGCCAGATGGCCTTCCAGGTCGGCGACCAGCTGTCGGCCGTGCAGCCAGATGCGGCCCATGGCCCCGCCCCGGTAGCGCTTCCAGGCTGCCGGTTCGTGCGGTGGGGTGCCGGTCAGCAGCAGGGTCTTTCGCTCGCCCTCGACGTCGGCGACGCCGATGTCCGAGACCGGGCCCCAGGGCAGCTTGCGGCCGGGGTCGCCGTCGGTGGCGACGTCGTAGGCCCAGGTGAAGTACGAGAACGGCTGGCCGTGCGAGGCGACGGCGAGGATGTCGCCGTCGGGGGACCAGCCGCACACCTGGGTGTCGGCGCTGCCCCAGTAGGTGAGCCGGCGGCCCGGTCCGCCGTCCACCGGTGCCAGATGGATCTCCGGGACGAAGCTGCGCCAGCTCGTGTACGCGATGTGCCGGCCGTCGGGGGAGAAGCGGGGGTGGCCGACCTTGGTGCGGTCGACGGTGAGCCGCCAGGCGCGCCCCCGGCCGTCGAGCGGGGCCAGCCACAGATCGTCCTCGGTGACGAAGCACAGCCGGTCGCCGCTCAGGTGCGGGAAACGCAGATAGCCGGGGGAGTTCTCGTCCGTGGTCGCGTTCTCGTACTCGTCGCTCACCTCCCCATGCTTTTCCGCTGGGCGGGCCCCGGCAACTTGTGGGACCGGGGGCGCGTTGTGGGGCGTGGGCGCGGGCGGGGATACGGGAGGTGCTCGCGGGGCGCGTTCGGGGATGTGTGCGCCCTGCATGTGCCGCCTGTCCCGGCCCTCGTCCAGCGACGTGACCCAACACACGTACGAAACGGTTTCGTTTCGCTGGAGCCGGGAGGTATCTTCAGAGGCATACGAATCCGTGTCGTTCGAAGCAGGAGAGGTGAGTGGGATGGCTGAAGCCGCAACGGTGCGTCGCAGTCGGATCACGCCCGAGCGCGAGGCCGAGCTGTACACGGCCGTGCTCGACCTGCTTCGGGAAGTCGGCTACGACGCCCTCACGATGGACGCCGTCGCGGCCCGTACCCGTTCCAGCAAGGCCACCCT
Organism: Streptomyces rhizosphaerihabitans; assembly: GCF_025399795.1. Classification (GTDB taxonomy): domain Bacteria; phylum Actinomycetota; class Actinomycetes; order Streptomycetales; family Streptomycetaceae; genus Streptomyces; species Streptomyces rhizosphaerihabitans. Next base: position 15,355 of record NZ_JAODTZ010000009.1, read on the forward strand.
CTACCGCCAGTGGGGCGGCAAGGCCGAGCTCGTCGTGAAAGCGCTGCGGCACCAGAAGCCGCTGAAGTTCTCCGACATGGACACCGGGAGCCTGCGGGGCGACTTCCACGCACTCGCCCTCCGGCAGGACGACTGCCAGATGGAACAGGACTCCGCGCTGATGCGGGGCCTGGCCATGGCGGCGCACGGGAACCCGGATTTGCTCAAGGCGTTCCGGGAGTGGCTGGTCGAGCCGGAGTTGGAAGAGCTGCGCCGGGTGCTCCAGCGTGGTGTCGACCGAGGTGAGATCCGTGCCGACAACCCGGCGATGCAGTACGTGATGCACATGCTCATCGGCGCCTTCGCGGCCCGCACCATGATCGACGAACTCCCGCCGACACAGGCCTTCCTGCATTCGTATGTCGACGCCGTGGTCCTCCCCGCTCTCGGCGCCTGACTTCCCACTCCCGCACCTCCTTCACCCCATACAGATCTCTGCAGTCGCACCTGACGCGCCGCTCACGTCGTCGGGCTGATCCCCCCTGCCCCCACTCGGGTGATCACACCAGCCCCTGCCCTTCCACGACCTGACCGGGAGTACGCCTTCGTGGCCACTTTCCTCTACAAACTCGGCCGACTCGCCTTCCGGCGACGGCACTTCGCCGCCCTGATCTGGGTGGCGCTGCTGACGCTCGCGGGCGTCGGCGCCGCCTCCGCACCCGTCGCGGGATCGTCCTCCTTCTCGATCCCCGGAACCGAGGCGCAGAAGGCCTTCGACCTGCTGGAGAACCGCTTCCCCGGTATGAGCGCCGACGGAGCGACCGCGCGGGTCGTCTTCAAGGCGCCCGCCGGCGAGAAGATGGCGGACAAGGACAACAAGGCGACGGTCAAGAACGCCGTCAAGGTGCTCGGCACCGGTTCCGAGGTCACCTCCGTCACCGACCCGTTCACGACCCACGCCGTGAGCAAGGACGGGTCGATCGCCTATGCCTCGGTGAAGTACGAGGTCTCCGGAATGGAGCTGAAGGACGCCTCGAAGGACGCCCTGAAGGCGGCCGCGCAGGACGCGCGGCACTCCGGACTGACCGTCGAGGTGGGTGGTGACGCGCTCCAGGCGACGCCCGAGACCGGTTCCAGCGAGGTCATCGGCATCGCGATAGCCGCGGTCGTCCTCGTCATCACCTTCGGATCCCTGATCGCGGCCGGGCTGCCACTGCTGACCGCGCTGGTCGGCGTCGGCATCGGCGTCTCGACGATCACCGCGCTCGCCAGCGTGCTCGACCTCGGCTCCACGACCTCCACCCTCGCGATGATGATCGGCCTCGCGGTCGGCATCGACTACGCCCTCTTCATCGTCTCCCGCTACCGGGCCGAGCTGGCCGAGGGCCGCGAACGTGAGGAAGCGGCCGGACGGGCCGTCGGCACGGCGGGCTCGGCGGTGGTCTTCGCCGGGCTGACCGTCGTGATCGCGCTGGTCGGACTGTCGGTCGTCAACATTCCGATGCTGACGAAGATGGGCGTCGCGGCGGCGGGCACGGTCGCCATCGCCGTACTCATCGCACTGACCATGATCCCCGCGCTGCTCGGATACGCGGGCCGCAGGGTCCAGCCGGCCGGCCAGAAGAGCAGGCTCCTCGGCGGCGGGCGCGCCGCGAAGAAGGCGGGCAAGCCGAACATGGGCACGCGCTGGGCGAGCTTCGTCGTCCGCCGCCCGCTCGCGGTCCTGCTGCTCGGCGTGGTCGGCCTCGGCGCGGCCGCTGTCCCGGCGGCCTCGCTCCAACTCGGCCTGCCCGACGACGGTTCGCAGCCGACGTCCACCACGCAGCGCCGCGCCTACGACCTGCTCTCCGACGGCTTCGGGCCCGGCTTCAACGGCCCGCTGATGGTCGTCGTCGACGCGAAGGCGAGCGACGCGCCCAAGACCGCGTTCAGCACGGTGCGCGACGAGATCAAGGATCTCAAGGGTGTCGTGAGCGTGAGCCCGGCGGTGCCCAACAAGGCCGGTGACACCGCGATGATCACGGTGATCCCCGACTCGAAGCCGTCCTCCGTCACGACCGAGGACCTGGTCCACACCATCCGCGGCGCGGGCGGCGGCATCAAGGCCGAGACGGACGCGACGGTGCTCGTCACCGGCTCCACGGCCATGAACATCGACTTCTCGCAGAAGCTCAACGACGCGCTGATCCCGTATCTCGCGCTCGTCGTCGGCCTCGCCTTCCTGCTGCTGATCGTGGTGTTCCGCTCGATCCTCGTCCCGCTGAAGGCGGCTCTCGGCTTCCTGCTCAGCGTGATGGCGGCCCTCGGCGCGGTCGTCGCGGTCTTCCAGTGGGGCTGGCTGTCCTCTCTGATGGGTGTCGAGGAGACCGGCCCGATCATGTCGATGATGCCGATCTTCATGGTGGGCGTCGTCTTCGGTCTGGCCATGGACTACGAGGTGTTCCTCGTGACGCGCATGCGGGAGGCCTACGTCCACGGGGAGAAGCCCGGTCAGGCGATCGTGACCGGGTTCAAGCACGGCGCACGGGTCGTCACGGCGGCCGCGGTGATCATGATCGCCGTGTTCTCCGGGTTCATCGGCTCCAGCGAGTCGATGATCAAGATGATCGGCTTCGGCCTCGCCATCGCCGTCTTCTTCGACGCGTTCGTCGTGCGGATGGCGCTCGTCCCGGCGGTGCTCGCGCTGCTGGGCAAGCGGGCCTGGTGGCTGCCGAAGTGGCTGGACCGCGCGCTGCCGAACGTGGACGTCGAGGGCGAGGGCCTGCGCGCGCTCGACGAGAAGCCGCGCGAAGGGAAGCACGACCGGGATCTCGCCGGCGTCTGAGCCCTGGCCCGGGCACCTTCGGGCCTCCGGGACACCTTCGGACCTCCGGGCCTTCAGGTCTCCGGGCCTCGGGGACCTACCTCGGAGGCCCGGAGTCGGAAGAGCCTCTACGAGGGCATCGGTGAGAGCCCGTCGGTCCCGTGGTGAGGTGCCACGAGCGATCAGTGAGCCACCGGGGTGGCGGCCGTGTACGTACGACGGAGAAAGCGCATGAGCGCCTTCGTGTCGAGCTGCACGACCGCCACCCCGTGCGTGGAGTGGAATTCCAGGACGGCCTGGACGCGGCCGCACGGCCAGATGCGGACGTCGCCGTTGCTGACGGGGACGCGCAGGCCCTGCTCGAGGAGTTCGCGGTCGAAGACCCACTCGTGGGGGCCGGGCAGCGTGATGTGCACCTGGCGGGGGTCGGTCTCCGGGTCGTATCGGAGGGCCACCGGGACGGCCCGGTGCTCGTCGTCGGCGGAGTCGGCGGTGTCGGTCACGATATGAGCGCGTGCGTATTGCTCGACGGCGTGCATGAACCGACTCCTTACGCTGCGTTACCTATGCGGAAGCTGTGAATTCCGTCACCATTCCAATGTCGCACATCTCGTGGAAACCGCTCTCCGGCCGCCTGCGACCACCTTCAGGGGACACCTGCCCAGTCGCGGCCGGTGCATGTGTGCGGCGATGGCCGTACCCGCCGCGAGCGCTTGACGCCGTCGCGTCCAGCGGCCTGCCCGCCGTCGCGCCCATGGGCTCGCTCGCCGCGAACGGTTCGCGCCGTCGCGTCCACCGGCTCGTCCCGGCGTGAACTGCTCGTGCGCTCACGCCTGTCGGGAGCTATTCGTGGGTATCTCGCTCTTGCAAGTCGTTCGCAACAAGGCATTATCATCGAACGGTGCATGTGCCTGACGGATTCATCAATGCCCCGGTCTCCGCCGCTACAGGCTTGGTCGCCGCCGGCGCCATCGCCGTGAGCCTGCGGGGTGCCCGCCGTGAACTCGACGAGCGGACCGCGCCGCTCGCCGGCCTGGTCGCCGCCTTCATCTTCGCCGTGCAGATGCTGAACTTCCCGGTCGCCGCCGGGACCAGCGGACATCTGCTCGGCGGTGCGCTGGCGGCCATCCTCGTCGGCCCCTACACAGGTGTCCTCTGCGTCTCCGTCGTCCTGCTCATGCAGGGCATCCTCTTCGCGGACGGCGGCCTCACCGCGCTCGGCGTGAACATCACCGACATGGCGATCGTCACCACGGTCGTCTCGTACGCCCTCTTCCGCGGGCTGGTGAAGGTGCTGCCCCGCAAGCGGCGCTCGGTCACCGTCGCGTCCTTCGTCGCCGCGCTGCTGTCCGTCCCGGCCGCGGCCGTCGCCTTCACCCTCATCTACGCGGTCGGCGGCACCACCGACGTCGCGGTCTCCAAGGTCGCCACGGCCATGGTCGGCGTCCATGTCCTCATCGGCATCGGCGAGGCGGTGATCACCGCGCTCACCGTCGGCGCCGTCATCGCCGTACGGCCCGATCTCGTGTACGGCGCCCGCGGCCTCCAGCAGCGGCTCAAGCTGCGGGTCGGCGGGGAACTGGTCGACGCCCCCGCGGTCGCCGTCCCGGTCGCGGCCCGCTCCTCGCACCGCAAGGTGTGGATCACCGGCCTGGTCACCTCCCTCGTCCTCGCCGGATTCGTCAGCTTCTACGCCTCCTCGAACCCCGACGGCCTGGAGAAGGTCGCCAAGGACAAGGGCATCGACACGCGGACCGGGAAGCATGCCACCGGGGACTCGCCGCTCGCCGGATACGGGGTCAGGGACATCTCCGACGCCCGTGTCTCCGGCGGTCTCGCGGGGGTGATCGGCGTCGGCGTCACCGTCGTCGCGGGCACCGGCGTCTTCTGGACGGTCCGCAGACGACGTACCTCCGACACCTCGCCCGCCTCCGTGCCGGAAGGCGTCTGACGTGGGGGCGGGGCACGCGCACCGGTTGTACCGCCACGGGCACTCGCCCGTGCACGCCCTTCCGCCGCACACCAAGCTCGCCGCGGCCTTCGCCTTCGTGGTCGTGGTCGTCTCCACCCCGCGCGAGGCGATGTGGGCGTTCGCGCTGTACGCCGTGCTGCTCGCGGTGGTCGCCCGTCAGGCCCGTGTACCGGCGGGTGTCCTGCTGAAGCGGCTGCTGATCGAGATCCCGTTCGTCGCGTTCGCGGTGCTGATGCCGTTCGTGGCGGAGGGCGAGCGGGTGGACGTGCTGGGACTGTCCCTGAGCGTCAACGGTCTGTGGGGCGCCTGGAACGTCCTCGCCAAGGGCACCCTCGGTGTCGCCGCCTCCGTCCTGCTCGCCTCCACCACCGAACTGCGGGAACTGCTCCTCGGCCTGCAACGGCTGAAGCTCCCGCCGCTCCTCGTGCAGATCGCCTCCTTCATGATCCGCTACGGCGATGTCATCACCGACGAGATGCGGCGCATGCGGATCGCGCGGGAGTCGCGCGGCTTCGAGGCGAGTGGAGTGCGGCACTGGGGAGTGCTCGCGAAGTCGGCGGGCGCGCTGTTCATCCGCTCCTACGAACGCGGGGAACGCGTGCATCTGGCCATGGTGAGCCGGGGGTACGCCGGTTCGATGCCCGTCATCGACGAGGTGACCGCGTCCCGGGCGCAGTGGTCGTACGCCCTCGCCCTTCCGTTCGCCGCCCTTGCCGTATGTCTGTTGGGATGGACGCTGTGATGCCTGCTGGAACGACCGGGGAGCTGTCTGTGGAGACGCCGGGAGGGAAGACCGGGGAGCTGTCTGCGGGGAAACACGGGGAGGCGACTGCGGGGGCGGCCGGCGGGACGGACGGCGTGCCGGTTTCGCTGGAGGTCTCCGGACTCGCGTTCGCCTACCCCGACGGGCACCAGGCCCTGTTCGGCGTCGACTTCGGCATCGGGCGCGGCGAGCGCGTCGCGCTGCTCGGCCCGAACGGCGCCGGCAAGACCACCCTCGTCCTGCACCTCAACGGCATCCTGACCGGCGGCGCCGGAACGGTGACGGTCGCCGGACTCCCGGTCGGCAAGCGGCACATGGCGGAGATCCGGCGCAAGGTCGGCATCGTCTTCCAGGACCCGGACGACCAGTTGTTCATGCCGACCGTGCGCGAGGACGTCGCCTTCGGCCCCGCCGCCGCGGGGATGAAGGGCGCCGAACTGGAGGAACGTGTCCATGCGGCGCTGGAGCAGGTCGGCATGGCAGCCTTCGCCGACCGTCCGCCGCACCACCTGTCCTTCGGGCAGCGGCGCCGGGTCGCCGTCGCGACGGTGCTGGCGATGGAGCCGGAGATCCTCGTCCTCGACGAGCCCTCCTCCAACCTCGACCCCGCCTCCCGGCGCGAACTCGCCGACATCCTGCGCTCGTTGGACGTCACCGTCCTGATGGTCACCCACGACCTGCCGTACGCCCTCGAACTGTGCCCCCGCTCCCTCGTCCTCAGCGACGGCGTGATCGTCGCCGACGGCCGCACCGGCGACCTCCTCTCCGACGAGGAGCTCATGCGCACCCACCGTCTGGAGCTGCCCTTCGGGTTCGACCCGCGCTCCGTGACAATGGGGGCGTGACGAAACAAGAGGACGTCGGGCCGCCGGCCGGATCGCTGCTGCTCGACGACCAGCTGTGCTTCGCGCTGTACGCCGCCCAGCGCGCCGTGACCGCCGCGTACCGCCCGCTGCTGGAGGAGCTCGGCCTCACCTACCCGCAGTACCTCGTCCTGCTGGTCCTCTGGGAGCGCGGCGAGACCACGGTCAAGGAACTGGGCACCGCCCTGCACCTCGACTACGGCACGATGTCGCCGCTGCTCAAGCGGCTGGAGGCGGCGGGGCTCGTACGCCGTGAGCGCTCGGCGCAGGACGAACGCTCGGTGCGCGTCGCCCTCACCGGGCGCGGCGAAGTGCTGAGGGATCGCGCGGAGGAGGTGCCGCAGGCGCTGCTGACGGCGACCGGCCTGAGCGAGGCCGACGTCACGCGCCTGCGCGAGGAACTGCGGCGGCTCACGGAGCGCGCGGAGGACGCGGCGGCACGGGGCCGCTGATCCTCGCCGAGGTCAGGGCCGCCGACCCCCGCCGCGGCCGGTTCGCCCGCGATTCCCACCCCTGGCATTCCGGGCTCCATACCACCCAGTACCTTGTGCACGATGTACTCGCACACTCCTGTGTTGCCCACCCTGGGGGAGGTCCTGCCGTGATCGACGGCGCCGTTGCCGACACCCGTCCGACGAAGATCATGTATGTCGCCGAGGCCACCGCGCACGGCGGCCGGAACGGCTATGTGACCAGCCAGGACGGGCAGCTCGAACTGAAGGTCGCGATGCCGCCGGCGCTCGGCGGCGACGGGAACGGGACGAACCCGGAGCAGCTGTTCGCGGCCGGGTACAGCGCCTGCTTCCACAACGCGCTGGTGCTGGTGGGCCGCCGCGCCGGCCTCGACCTCTCCGGCTCCACGGTCGCCGCGAAGGTCGGGATCGGCCCCAACAAACAGCGCGGCTACGGACTGGCGGTCGCCCTGAGCGTCTCGCTCCCCGTCGTCGACGAGGACGTGGCGACGAAGCTCGTGGACGCGGCGCACGAGGTCTGCCCGTACTCGAACGCCACCCGCGGCAACATCGAGGTCACGATCCTGCTGGGCTAGGAGACCTAGGAATCGAAGGCCGTGGATGCGTGTTGCACTCACTGCCGGAACTTTGGCAGCGGTGAGGCGACAGGGAGCGCGGGCGTGGACGTGAACGGCACAGTGGCCGAGGGCTTCGAGCCGGTCAGGGAGGCGTTCGCGGGCAACTTCGCGGCGCTCGGGGACCGGGGCGCCGCCGTCACCGTGTACCGCGACGGGCACAAGGTCGTCGACCTGTGGGGAGGCACCCGTGACGTCGACGGCACCGAGCCCTGGCAGCGCGGCACCGCGCAGGTCGTGCGCTCCGCGACGAAGGGTGTCGCCGCCGCCGTACTCCTGCTGCTCGCCCAGCGCGGCCACCTCGACCTGGACGCGCCCGTCGGCGCCTACTGGCCGGAGTACAAGGCGCACGGCAAGGAGCACACGCGGGTACGGCACCTGCTCGCGCACCGGGCCGGAGTGCCCGTCCTCGACCGTCCGCTCAGCCCCGCCGAGGCCGTGGACCTCGACCTCGCGGCCGCCGCGGTGGCCGCGCAGACGCCCGTGTGGCAGCCCGGGGCCGAGCACGGGTACCACGCGCAGACGTACAGCTGGCTGACGGGCGAGCTGGTCCGGCGGGTGACCGGGCGCACGATCGGCCGGTGGATCGCGGACGAGCTGGCCCGGCCGCTGGACCTGGACCTGTGGGTCGGGCTTCCGGAGGCGGTGGCCGGCCGGGTGGGGCGGGTCGCACAGGTCGAGGCGCCGTCGGCGCCCGGCGTCCTCAAGACCCGTCCGAAGCGGGCGGTCTCCGAGGCGTACGCCGACCCGGACAGCCTCACCCGGCGCGCCTTCGCCGCGATCACCCCGATGCCCGACGAGAACGATCCCGCCTACCGCGCGGCCGTCCTCCCCGCCTCGAACGGCATCGCCACGGCCGACGGCCTCGCCCGCTTCTACGCCGCGCTGATAGGGGAGGTGGACGGCGTACGGCTGTTCACGCCGGAGACGTTGTCGGCCGCGCGGACGGAACAGTCCGCGGGACCCGACCGGGTCCTGGTCGTCAACACCCGGTTCGGCCTCGGCTACATGCTCCACGGCGGAGCGTCGCCGCTGCTCTCCCCGGGCTCCTTCGGCCATCCCGGCCGCGGCGGTGCCCTCGGCTTCGCCGACCCCGAGTCGGGCATCGCGTTCGGATACGTCACCAACGGCTTCCGCAAGAGCGTGACGGCGGACGCGCGGGCGCAGGCGCTGGTACGAGCGGTACGGACGGCCGTCACCGCGTAACCGCCCGACCACGTCCGGCCGCCCGACCACGTCCGGCCGCTCAACCACGTCCGGCCGCCCACCGTCGGTCTGCCGCCCGGCCGCGGAAAGCCTTCTGCCGTGGACGGCCACCTCACCGCGGACCCGCTCGCCGTCCCCGTCCGCCGCGACGGCCTGCCCGGCCCCCGCCCGCAGCATCAGCCCGATCCCGACGAACGGGACATCCGGGGGGTGGACCGCGCCGCAGCCGAGGGGCCGCCCGTGTTCGCGGGTCCCGCCGTCGCGACGAGGATGGCACCGTTCTCGGGAGCGATGGACCGGGCCGAACGAGGGGCCTCCTGATGTCGTCGGCCCTCTCCCCGTCGTCTGCGTACCTGCCGTTCTTCTGCTCGGCCCCGGGCCGTGGTGATCCCTCGCAGGCCCAGGTCGGGGCTCAGGAGCAGAAGTCGGTGATGGTGGCGGCAAGGATGCTGGTGAGGCGGTCCAGCGAGGCGAGGCCGACGTACTCGGTTGCCGCGTGGGCACCTTCACCGTCGACACCGAAAAGCACGCAGGGGACACCCGCCCCTCCGGGTCGCCGAGCAGGTCAGCCTCGATCAGGCCCGCGAAGCCCGCCTGATCGCTGAAGAGGTCAGCGACCGCATCCGCGTTACGGCTCCGGCGGCCGGGTCGCCGGGGGAAGGCCGAGGACACGGCGAGGGTGGTTGTGACGGGAGCACAGTGGTCTGGCAGATGGCTGGAGGGCCCGGTCGGCTGCCGGCGTGAGGAAGCCGGTCGGGTCGCGCTCGGCACCGGCGAGCAGGTGGCGGAGCTCGGTGATCGACAGCTCGGTCACCGGACTGTCGCCCTGCTCGGCGTTGACAGTGAGCCGGACGGTTCGGCCGAGGCACTCCGCAACCGGTGACAACGGGTCGTGGCCGAATCCGAGCATGCTTTCGTCGTTGACGAACCGGTGCCGGTCGCGCCAGTCCTCCAGCCCGTCGCAGCAGGCGGGGAGGAAGGTGACGCCTGTGGACGTGTCGGTGACGCACAGGCCGTCGGCCGCGAAGAGGCTGTCGAAGGTCAGGGGTCCGTGAAGGAACGAGTCCGGTGCACCGGCCGGACAAGACGGGCGATCGCCGTCGCCGTCGACGCCGTTGCAGCCGGCGATGCGCGTCATCGCCCTACGACGGTTGGAAAGGCTGCAGGACAAACTGAGACGATCAGCTCTCGGAGCTTCTCGATATACAGACGTACGTTCTTGGAAGCGATGTCTGTGTCCGGGTGGCGGCATGCGATCCACAGTCCCTCGTGCAGCCGGTTGACCCAGGCGCACACCTGATCGCCGTACGACACACGGAGCAGCCCGTACGCTTTTTGTCCGCTCCAGCAGGCCGAACCAGGAGTGAGGCGGGCGTCCACATACGAGACGATCGAGTACAAGTCGGGTGATGTGGGGCGGAAGCCCTCGCCCAGGAGGCGTAGTACCCGGGCCAGAGGAATGCGCGCCAACGACCGATTGGCTTGCAACTGGGCCCGGACCGAGGCGAGCGCGGCGTCGAAGTCCAGTGCCGCAGGTACTTCGATCGGCGCGCCGCCGACATACCAGCCCACGGAGTCCGACCACGCGGACTTCAGCCGGGTGTGGAACGGCACGACCGTGCGGTAGACCGGTTGCCCGCCGAGTTCGTGGACGATCAGACTGGTTGCGGCCAGGACGCCCACCAGGCTGCCGCCGTAGGGCCGGCAGTACGTCTCGAACGCCGCGGCCGCGTCCGCATCGACGAGCGGCTCGCGCATGAGCTTTTGGACGGGCAGAGCGTCGCCGGGCTGCAGGCCCAGATCGACAGGGAACTCCGGAAGCCTTCCGTCGCACCGGCCGATGAACTCCCGCCAGCGCGTGACGATCGCGTGTGTGTCGTCGATGCCGTTCGCGTTCGCCCGCTCCTGCTCGCAGAAGTCCACATAGCTCGCGACCGGTGCGGCGGTGAGGGGCTGCCCTGCGACATGTGCCGTGTACAACTCCTGCACCTCGTACGGGATGCGCTGCAGCGAGTAGGCGTCGACGTTGGTGTGGTCAAATGCCAGATACACGCTGGTGGAGTCCTCGCGGACGACCGCCGCGTAGATGAGGTTGGGCCAGCCGAGAGCATCTGCCGCCTCGTCGAAACGGTCCTGCAAATGCTCGGCCAGCAGGTTCGCATCGGCGAAGTCGCCCACCACTTCGCGGTAGAGCGTGACATCGTCCTGGTCGAGAGTGAACCGGTGCATCTCGTCGCCCGCCCATCTGAACCCGCTGCGCAGCGTCTCGTGGCGCAGTGTCCAGCCGCGTAGGGCCTGTTCCAGCGCGTCGAGGTCGACTTGGCCGGGCAGGTCGAAAGCCGTACCGAGCCAGGTCGGCACGAACAGGCCCCCCTCGCGCACCGACCGCGCCGTTCTGATGTGCGACTCCTGGATGTACGCCGGCGGCCGCGGATCCGTCGGCAGCACCGTCGCGGCCGCGACGGTCGCAGGGCTGAACCCCCACTCCACAAGCCGTCCAGGCCGGACCTCGCAGCGCTGAATATCAGAAATTCGCACAGTGGCGTCTCCTTGTCGGAAAACACGGGCTTGATCAACGTGGAGTCACGTGCGAGCGCCGTCTGCCGTTTCGCCTGCAAATCAGCAGAAGGTGTGGCACGTCGAACGGTAAAGCGACCCGTCCATCGCCCCGCATTCAACGGCCGTTCATGCGCCTGCCTGTAGGGACTGCCGCGATGCCAGGGACGAGATGCTGCTGTCCGGCGCCGACCGGCTCGGGACCTGGCCTGCCGCGGCAACGGCTCGACGAGTGATCGCAGTTCGTCCGAGACGCCTCCACGGCCAACGGTCGCCTCTCCGCCGCGATCGGCATGACAAGAGCAACGAGCAACCAGACCGACAGTCACATGATCGACGGCATCTGTCGGGACCTTTTGGCCCAGCACGGCGACTTGGAAGGCGGCACGCCATAACCCCTGTTGCTTTTCCAGCGTTTGCAGATGTGCGGGTGAGTACCCGCAGTGATATTAGGAAGGTAAAGATCTATGAGACGGGCTACTCGAAACCGTGTGCTCGCTGTCGCCGCCGCATCCGGCGCGTTGGCCGTGGCTCTTCCCGCGTCCGCCGTCTTCGCAGCCGACGGTGCTGACGCCGGGGCTACGGCGGCCGGTTCACCCGGGGTGCTCTCCGGGAACAACATCCAGATTCCATTGTCCGGGGCGGTGAACCTCTGCGGCAACACGGTGGACGTCGTGGGGCTGCTCAACCCGGCCGTGGGCAACGTGTGCAAAAACAACAAGGACACGGCCAAGGCCGACGGTGCGGAAACCGACGGCGGATCGGACAGGTCAGGCGAAGCCTCGGCTGATGGCCGCGTCAAGGACTCGCCCGGGCTGATCTCAGGCAACGGTCTGCAGCTCCCGGTCGATCTGCCCGTGAACGTTTCTGGGAACAGTGTCAACGCGGTCGGCGTGGGTAACCCGGCGGTCGGCAACCAGTCGGTCAACGGCGGTGACCACTCTCACCGTCACGTCCCCCGAACAACTCCGGCCCCCAAGCCCTCGGCCCCGACGCCCCCAGCGTCGCGAGCCCCGGCCCCCCGGCATCAGGCCGTTCCGAACACCCCGGACACGGCGACGTCCACGCTGGCCCACACAGGAGCGGATCTGACTGTCCCAGCCCTCGCCGGCGGCGCCGTGTCCCTCTTTGCGGGTGCGGTCTTGTACCGCCGCTTCCGTCCAAGTCGCTGATACAGATGCCCGTACAGCCCCATCGAACGTGTTTGGTGGGGCCCAGGCGGGCTGCCGGTGCCTGTCCGCCCTCCGTGCCATGGCATCGACGTGAGCACCTCGCCACTGGAGCAGCTGGTGCCGCACGCAATGTGCGGTCGCTGCGGCTCCCTGACTGTTGATTGCCGGTCAGCTCGACCATCCCGGTCGGTTCGGCGGCCTCGGCGCCGGCGCGTAGCGAGCCGTCCTGGTCCGGAGCGGGATGCCGGCGATGGTCGGGCATGGCTCGGATCGCGTGGCGCACCGGCTCGGTGACCGCGTATCGGACCGAGAAGAAGGTGCGTCACGGACGTGGGTGAGGAGTGCCTCCGCGGATCCGGCCGCTGTCGGTGCGGACGAGGATGTCGGTGCCGTGCCGGTGTGTGTCGGGGATCTGCGCGAGATCGTCGTCCAGCACCGCTATGTGATCCGAGGCGATGTCGGCCTGGACCACCTGCCGACCCTTTCCGCCGGGGAGGAGATCGCCAGCCCCCGGTACGAGCGCCGTGACTGTACCCGGCTCGCAAGGCCCAGCGGGAGCTGTCCCACAAGGTCAGGGATGACGGAGTCAACCGGCCAAGGCGCGGTACAAGGTCGCCAGGGTCCACGCGAGGATCGCCGGCCGGCGCCGCGAGATGCTCCATCAGCCGACCACTCGGCTCGTGCGTGAAAATCAACGCTCGTGATCGAGGACGTGACCGTGCGCAGCATGGTCAAGAACGCGACCTGGGGCATGTTCCGCTCCATGCTGGAGTACAAAGCCCAGTGGTAGGGCGCGAGGTGATCGCCGTGGATCGGTGGTTCCCTCGTCCAGGCTGTGCTCCGTCTGCGGCACCGTCCAGGAGATGCCACTCAGTGTCCGCACCTGGACGTGCGCCTGCGGGGCCCATGACCGGGACGTGAACGCGGCGAAGATCCCTCTGGCCGCCGGGCCGGCGGAGTCTGTCCGTGGAGCTGGGGTAAGACCTCGACGGAGTTCTCCGGGCGGGCAGTCGGCGATGAAATAGGAAACCCCGAGGCGCGAGCCGTAGAAATCCCTCCCGCTCACGACGGGGAGGAAGCCAACCGCTGTTTCAGGTCGCGTGGGCTTCAGGCGTTCGGCGATCCGGCCAGGTTCGAAGCGGGCCCCGGGCATGGACGAGGCCGACGCGGTGAGTGAGTTCACGGCTCGCCATCGAGCCTGGGAGGACTGGCGAACTTCGGAGTGTGGGACACGGTCGGCGGGTCGGCGGCGGGCCCAAGGAAAACGGAGGCGGCGTGAACGCTTTATGCGTTCACGCCGCCTCCGTGCAAACCGATGCAGAGATGGCGCCGGCTAGATCGAAAAGGTATGCAGGTAAAAGACCTTGCGCCACGCGTAAAGCAGTGGCACTGCGCCGACGGGAACGGAGGGCGCGAGTGGGAGGCCGGTCAGAACGCCCGGCTGTTGCAACCCATGTCGGAACCGAGATGGCTCTTCTGCGCGCCCGCGGCCCCTTCTCCGTTCAGCAGGTTGCCGGCCAGGCCGGTGAGGGCGCCGACGCTGCCGAGCACCTCGATGTTCATGTCGTGCGAGCGGCACTCGACGCCCTGCGTGATGTCGATGCTGTCGGTGTCGTGGCCCTCGTCGCCGTATGCGAAAGCGGTGTTGGCACCAAAGGAGCCGACACTGCCGAGGAGGACGCTCAGAAGAACTACCTTGTGCAACTTGCGCATGTGAAGCTCCTTGGAGGAAGTGCGGGGATCCGACCTGTTGAGTCAGGACTGCGAATGTGCAGGGGGCGGGCTGTCAGCCGAGTCGGGGAAGTCCCAGTTGTCCGACGGGAGGGGCCGCGATCTGCCCGAGGGCGACCGGAGCCAGTTCCGGTGCGCTCGTGGGCGTGACCGTCGGGTCGACGAGCGGGTTCACCTGAGGGTTGAGCTGCGGGTTCACCTGGGGGGCGACCATCATCGGGCCCCCTGAGTCGAGTACCTGGGGTACCGCTACCTGCGGGGCCACTTGCGGCATGACCTGCGGCATGACCTGCGGCACGACCTGTGACGGTGCGGCCTGCGCCGGCTGTGCGGGTGCGGCCTGCGCGAACCGTGCGGGGGCGGCCTGTTGCGGGTTCGACGTGCTGGAGGCCTGGGCCGTTCCCTGTGATGAGGCCGAGGCCGAGGCGTATCCGGTCTGCTGTGGCCCCGACGGGGCGGCCTGTGGGGCTGGTTGGGGAGCCGCGGCCGGAGAGGCCGGCTGATCCGGAACCGATGCCGGGGTGGTACTGAGGCGCCCCTCCGGTGAGTCGGCATAGCTGCCGCTGGCGCCGATGCCGGCCAAACCACTGGCCGCCGCGACGACGAGCGCGGCCTTGTGAAGCTTCCGCATGAAACCCTCGGCCCTTCGTTACCTGAGATGTGAGTCCATTGCAATCAATGCGGTCACGCGTGCAGTTGGTGCGTCACTCGCATCGCGCCGGAGGCTACGGTTATCTCGAGGAGCACGCGGACTTCGTATCGGAGATGGCAGCGGATCCTCTACCTTTCAATGGTTTACGGTCGCTGCCCTCCCCTCCGAGGAACGAGATTTCGGCGCCGTGGTCACGGCACTCGACGGGCCGTCACCCATTTGCCGTCTGCCGGCCCGGGCGTCACGGCTCGCACGCCGCACCGAATGGGTGACCACACCCCCGCACCCGTTTCGAGCCCGTGTTTTTTTCGTTCCCCACGGGGCGATAGGGATGGCCCATCGCGGCCGAATGGAGCAGCGAGGACAGCGAAGACTGCGCTGCCGCATCGGCACATCAGCTTCCGTGTACAGGTCAATTGAAGAGCCGAGGAAACTCATGCGTATGCTTCACAAGATCGCGCTCGTCGCCGCAACAGCCGGCGGCCTGGCCGGCGTCGGCGCCGGCTCAAGCTTCGCCGTCACCCCGTCCGCACCCAACGGCGTTGCACCGCACCCGGTTTCGCAGCCCGACGCCCAGGCCGCATCGGCGTCCTCCGCTCAGGCGACCGCGCAGACCTATGGCTCGCCGGCTCCGCAACAGCTGGCACCGTCGCGTGGCACTCAGGTTTCCCCGCAGGTCAACCCGCAGCTGAATCCGCAGCTCAGCCCGCGGATCTCTCCTGAAGCGCCGCAGAAGCAACAGGGCGCTTCGGCGGGGCAGGCCAACCTGTTCCGTCCGTACCAGGAGTGCAGCCCGCAGACCCTGCTCGACGCGAACGTCCCGGTTGCCCTGCTCGCCTCATCCCAGACCCGGGGCGTCGAGTGCACCCAGGCCAACAGCCAGACGAACTCTTTCGCCAACGTGCAGCAGCACTGACGGACGATCACGTCGATGCCGGGCACGGGCGGCGGACGGACCGGGCTCGGCTCACCCTGCGATACGGATTTCGGTGCTTCCGTGGCGACATGAAGCCAGCGTGTCGTTGTCCATTTCAAGGCTTTTGTCGCTAATGTTCTGCCCTGTAACCGCGATCTACCCACAGATCGCAAAAACTCACCCCCACGGAGATGAAATGCGCAAGCTTCGCAACGTTGCCGTCCTGGTCGCTGCCATCGGCAGCATCGGACTCGTAGGCGGTACGGCCTACGCTGGCGGTCACGGCGAGGGCGGCGGCGACCAGTTCAGCGTCACGCAGAGCTCCAACTGCAAGTCGCACGACCTGAACCTCGACGTCCTCGGCCAGGTCGGCGTGCTGAACGGCCTGCTGGGCAACGCCCTCAACGGCGAAGGCAACCCGGGCGCCCAGTCCACCTCGCTCGGCTCCAGCATGGGCTGCAACAACAGCGCCTTCTGAAGTCCCCTCAGGCGTAAAGACGCCGAACCATGAACGGTCCCGGCACTGGGCCTCAGGCAAGTGCCGGGACCGTTCACGTGCGCCAAACCACTTCCGAGGCGGCGCAGCGTGGCGCTGGACGCTTCCGGGCACTCCGTTCTGGCGCCGTTGAACCCTTCGCGTCACATAGAGGCGATCCCTCGCGGATCGCATTTACCTCACTTCTTCTGGAGATGACATGCGCAAGCTCCGCACGGCCGCTGTCCTGATGGCCGTCCTCGGAAACGTCGGACTTCTGGGCGTCAGCGTCGCCCACGCAGATCAGGGCATGGGCGGCGGCGACCAGTTCAGCGTCACGCAGAGCAACACCTGTCAGTCGCACGACCTGAACCTCGACATCCTCGGTCAGGTCGGCATCGGCAACGGGCTGGGCGGCAACCTGCTGGGCGGCGAGGGCAGCCCGGGGGCCCAGAAGACGTCGCTGGGCTCAACCGTGGGCTGCAGCAACCATTTTGGCGGCTAAGAACTCACAGATGAACAACATGTGGGCGAGTGGCTCATCGACCTGCAAGGTCAAGTCCCGAAACCCACAGTTCAGCTGTCTGCAAGCCCTGAGCCCGGCGTTTCGGGCCTGCCGTCGAATCGGCCCCGAACATGCCGATGGGTTTGCCTGAGTTCCGAACACAGCAGCGGCCTTCGCCTGATCCTGTGCTCCGTCACGGAAGCATGGGATCAACGCGAAGGCCGTAGCTGTGTGGCTGTTGCACCAGGGCGTCCCGAGGGATGCGATTGCCGGACCGTCATGCTTTTCGACGAGACTCAGTGCCGGTCCGACCGGGCGGCGCGATGCGCTGTTCGAGCTGAGTGATGCCCTGCCATGTGCAGTCCGGTGAGGTCGTTGGCCGAGCCGTCGTCGGAGCCTGAGCACCCGCGCCTGCCCGCCGACTGGGGCGGAGACGGAAGTGCATGACTCGATCCGAACGCATCCGGCCCAGTAACTCCACGGGCAGGTCCGCGAGCAGGAAGACCAGGCGGGTCACGTCGTAGCCGGCATCAAAGACGACCAGGACGGGTGGATCGCCGATGTGCCACTGGCCTGCCCGTGCAACCGCTGGAGCGTCTCTGGGGCCTGGCCGGCCGTGACGGCATCCCGCCGCAGTCGGAGAACGTCCGGCACAGCCCTCCAGACGTCCGGCCCGGCTCCACAGCGGCAACGAAGCAGTAGGGCCTACCGGGGACGGGGAACTCCGGTCTGCTTCGGGTAGGAGACCTGCCTCTTCGAAAACGAAATGCTGGTCCGGGAACCCTTCCCCGGACCAGCATTTTCCGTGAGCGCTCAGATGCCGATGTGCGGCTTCTTGAACCCCTCAGGCAGCTTGGCCGTGTTGGAGCACTCCACAACCGGCCCCACTTTGGCAGGTTCGCTTCCCAGGAGTTGGTCCTGCTGCGTGACCACGTGCGGCCGGTCTGTTGTCGAGCACTGCTGGTCCTGCTTGATGACGTGCGTGCCGTCCTTGTCGACGTACGTCTCATTTTTCTGAACGCACACGACGTCCTTCTGTGCGCTGGTGGGGCAGGCGCCTGGATTTCCCTCGGCGTATGCATTAGTGCCGAGGCAGATGGCGGCGAGGCTTCCGGCGAATGCTGCGACGGCCGCAGTCTTCTGCGAAAAGAGCATGCGTTGCATTCCTTTGTGGTGAAGAATCGGACAGTCCTTTATTGGCCGGCGTTTCCTGCGCCGAGAAAGTAAAGCAATTAAATCTTTGTCCGCTGGCAGGATGGTTGTAGCCCGGACGCGAACTCAGCGTCCGGGCTACCTGCACCACGGGGTATCACTCAGCGCACCGCTCGGTCCGTATCCCCGACGCTGAGTGAGGCCGCGGCGGGCCTTGACTCGGAGCTCTGGCTCTTAGTCGTTGTCACCCTGCTCCTGCGGCTGGGCCGGAGCCTGCTCCTGCGCCGGAGCCTGGGCCTGGGCCTGCTCCTGCGCCGGAGCCTGCTCCTGGGCCTGCTCCTGCGGCTGGGCCGGAGCCTGCTCCTGCACCGGAGCCTGCGGCTGGGCCTGCTCCTGCGGCTGGGCCGGAGCCTGCTCCTGCGCCGGAGCCTGGGCCTGCTCCGGAGCCTGCTCCTGCGCCTGCGGCTGGGCCAGCTCCTGCGGCTGGGCCTGGGCCTGCTCCTGCACCGGAGCCTGCTCCTGCGCCTGGGCCAGCTCCTGCTTCTGCTCCTGCACCGGAGCCTGCGGCTGGACCTGCTCCTGCGGCTGGGCCTGGGCCTGCTCCTGCACCGGAGCCTGCTCCTGCGCCTGCGGCTGGGCCAGCTCCTGTGCCGGAGCCTGCTCCTGCGCCTGCGGCTGGGCCAGCTCCTGTGCCGGAGCCTGCTCCTGCGCCTGCGGCGGGAAGTAGTAACCGCCCCCGACGGCCACGGCGTTGACAGACGAGTTGGCGATGGCGGTGATCGGTACAGGCGCGCCGTCGTTGCCGTCGGCGAAGCTGATTCCGGCACCGAGGGCGGACAGCCCCGCAATGGCTGCCGCTACGACCATGGCGCGCTGAAACTTACGCATAGATGACCCTTTCCTGATCCAGGCCTACCCGCCTGGAATGACCACTTGCCGTAAACGTAAGCACGCTGGGTGTAATCAATCGGGGATTTATACCCCATGTCGCGCCGGAGCCCCGTATGGGGTAAAGCGACAAGTGAGGCCGTAGGGCGGGGTCAGCCGGCGTGCTCTCAGGGGAGGAGGCCGGGCAGTTCCCGCTTCCTGTCGATCGGGCGAGGTGCTCCGGACGTGGCAGGCGAACAGGTCACCCGAGGGCCGATTTGTGTCGTGCCGTTACCCATGGAGGAAGGCAGCGTTACGGACTGCACCGGCATGCAGGTCTCCTGATGAGGAATGGCGCCGCGCCCGGCGCTCTCACCTTCGATGTGCTGCACGGTCCCACCTTCGATGTGCTGCACACAGATGACGTCCCCCTGCGGGTTCCGAGTGCAAGATGCCGGGTCTCCCGCGGCGTGCGCATACGTGATGCCCGTGGACGCCACGGCGAGCCCGCCGATGAGCCCCGAGAGGGCTGCGATCTTTTTCCTGCTGAACATATGATGCGTGTCCTTAGTACGGGCGCCCCGGGCGCCGCTCCCTCACGATCGGCCGCGCCGCAGGCGTCGTCTGCGAAATTGAGCCTTTTCCAACTTTCCGCGTCGGCTGGACAGTTGGCCTGACAGGCGGATGAAGCTGCTGGTAATGGTGAACGGGCAGGGCGTCGACCCGAAAGGCCGTCTCCCCTGGGCTCCACCGGCCCTGGCCGGCGCCGTCATGACGCTGGGGCAGCACGTGAGCACGGCATCATCGACGCCCTCGCCAGGCCGGCATCACCTGCCGGTCGGACACGGGCACCACGGTGCGGGCGGCTCAGGCCATCTCCCCTTGCCGTGGTCGATGGGATGCTCTCTCGGCCGCTCGGCAGGCCGTCAACCGGTCCCGTGCGAGGCCCGGGCACTGGTCGAACGGGCCATCGCCACCCTCAAGTCCTGGCTTGCCTCTTTGCAGGCTCCGCTGCTCGACGACCGGGGTCACCGGCCTCGTCCAAGCGGTCCTCGCCCTCCATCCGGCCGGCTCGCACTGAGATCAAGGCAGCCGGCCGCCGGCATTCGATCCCTTCGGGTTAACCCGAAGGGATCCTGTACCGACCGTCGCGATGTTGACGTCGCTGACCTCAGCCGGTGAAGGCGCGGTTGTGCTGGCCGCAGGTGGTGTCCAGGGTCTGACCGAGACCGAGCACTCCGATCGGGATGTCGTTCTCCGACACCGTCTGCGGGCTGCACTCCTGGTAGGGGCGGTAAACGTCCACCGCCCGCGGTCCGTTGTCATGGGTGTCGGCGACAGCCGTTCCGGCACCGACGGCGGACAGGCCACCGGCCGCCGCCACTGCTGCGATCACGATCTGCTGAAACTTACGCATGGAACCCTCGGTTCTACATTGCTTGCACATGATGGCTAGTTGCCTAGCGTGACTGGATGAACACTAGCAGTAGCGTCTGGTGGGTCGGTACGCGGAGGTCGTACGTGTCCTACGGAGGAGCCGGACCCGGCGTGGACACCAACTGGCGCTACAGAAGGACGCTTTGCTGTTCGGCATACGGTATGGGCGCACCGCGGACGAGGGCCCGGCACGGGACCCCGTCGCATCAACCCAATTACCTGGAGCGAGAGTTACGGCTTGCAGGCTGTTAACTCGCTGTCTTGCATCTTTGGCGTCAGGGTGATGCCGAGGCGGGGGTTGCCAAACGAGCGGTGCAACTGGGGGTAGTTGGGGTTACTGACGGGCCGCTGAGAGGCGGCCGTCGAAAGTGATGTCGAAGGCGTTCAGCGCGGTCTTCCAGCGCATGGTCCAGCGAGCCCGGCCCTTGCCGGTGGGATCGCGCGACATGATCGCCATGTAGACACACTTCAACGCCGCTTGCTCGCTCGGAAAGTGCCCTCTGGCCCTGACCGCCCGGCGGATCCGCGCGTTCACCGACTCGATCGCGTTCATCGTGCGGACGATGCGGCGGATCGCGGTGTCGAACCGCAGGAACGGGGGTGAACTCTCCCCCGGACTCCGTCCGGAGGCACCCCCACCCGGGCGTTCTCCCAGAGTTTCACGATCGCCGGATACTTCCCGCTCCAGGCGTCGGCGAACTCGGCGAACCGGTCCAGGGCGGCCTCTTCGGTGGGGGAGGTGCAGACGGGTTTGAGAAGCTTGGCAATCTTGTCCCGGTCCTGGCGGGCGGCATAGCGGAACGAGTTCCGCAGCGGGTGGACCACGCAGGTCTGCACGATCGTCTGTGGCCAGACGGTCTCCACCGCCTCGGGCAGGGCCTTTCAGTGCTTTGTCGGTGATGGTGGAGATGGTCTGGCGGGAGACCTCGGCCAAGTGGGCCGGGACCTCGCCGGTGGTCAGGCCCTCGCGGCCGGCGAGATGGCGACCAGCGGAGCGGTGCCGCGCGCGACCGGATACGCCTGCCCGAAGTCCCCGGGCCGGAACGAGCGCATCAGCAGCACGTGGTACGCGATGTGCCCGAGGGCCGAGACGATCAGGTACGGCCACGCCCGGGGCGCCGGGAACGCCACGAACGGCACCATGGCCAGGCCGATCAGCGTGAAGCCGACGAGCTTGTCCTCGATGCGGTGCGCGAGCGCGTTCCGGCCGGTGTGGGTGACCGCGGCGAGCAGCACGGCCGCGGTGACGAGCGGTGTCACACGATCGGCTCGCGCACGTCCACCAGCGTGCCGTCCGCGTGGGCGATCAGGCTCTTCGGGTCCATCGGGAAGACGGTGTACGGGGTGCCCGCCGAGGTCCACACCGTGTCGTGGCCGAGCAGCGAACGGTCTACCAGGACGCGGGTCTTCGTACGGTGTCCGAAGGGCGGTACGGCGCCGGTCCCGTACCCGGTCGACTCCCGCACGAGGTGGGCCCCGGCCCGGGTGATCTTCTGGGCGCCCAGCTCCCGCCGTACGAGCTCCATGCCGACGTGTGCCGAGCCGTCCAGGAGCACCAGCACCGGGACCCCGTCCGCCGCGAAGAACAGCGACTTGCAGATCTGGCTCGGCTCGCAGCCGATCGCCGCGGCGGCCTCGGCGGTGGTGCGGGCCGTGTCGGGGAAGCGCCGGACCCGTCCGATCACCTCGTCGAGGCCCAGTTCCCGCAGGGCCTCGGCGAAACGGGGGTGGATGTCGTTCACGGCGGAGGACCGCTCCTCGCCGGTGTTCTCATCGGTGGCGTTCATGCACGGCACGCTAGCGGTCGGTGTAACCGCCACGCGACCGGGTACCCCCCCGGGGCCGCCCGGGGCCGGCCGTTCAGTCCCACCAGAAGCTCCACACCGGGGCGTCGATGAGGGAGGCCGCGTACCGGGGGAAGGGTGTCGTTGACGATGTTGTCGGCGGTGGTCAGGAGGTGTTCCAGGGCGACGAGGTCGGCCTGTTCCTGGGTCCGGGGCGGGCAGGCGACGGAGACGTACAGCGTCGCTCCGATCGCGGCGAGGACGCGCGCCCCGAAACGGTCCTCCCAGCTGCGCAGCAGCGCGCAGAACAGGGGGAGGGGCGCCTCCGCGCGCCAGCCGATGACGGCTGGGATGTCGGCGCTGCGCGCGGCGGCGGCGACGAGGCCGAGCGAGATTCCCGGCCAGCCTTCGCGCAGAAGGCGGGCGAAGGCTGCCCGGGCGGCCTCGTCCGGGTCGACGCCCGAGGCGGGGAGGGTGGCGGGGGCCAGTCCGGGCCAGCGGTCGTACGGTGCGCCGGGATCGTCCTCCCAGGGCTCGATGTCCTCGGGGCAGTCCATCGGTTCGGGCGGCGCCGCGAGCCAGGCGAGTTGGCGCTCGCGGTACTCGCGCCATCCCTGTTCGAGTTCGGCTTCGAGGTCGACGGCGGCTATCTCGGCGAGGTCGAGTGAGCGGGGGTGGTCGTCGTCCGCGTAGCAGAGGATCGGCCTGAGGCCGGTGGCGTCCTGCTGTCGCTGGGCGCGGGCCCACACGTCCAGCAGCGGGTCGTACGGGAGTCTGTCGGCGTACCACATGACCGGTGAGCCGGCGGGCACGCTGCGCCCGGACGGCAGACCTTCGGGAAGCGAGAACGTCATGCGCGGAGCGTAGAGGGACCCGCTGACATCGCCCGCGCGCCCCGACTCCCGCCCGCCCAGGGGCAGTTGTGGTGTCGGGAGTCGGGTTGGTCGGGTTCTCGGGAGCCGGGTGCGTGCCCGGGAGTCAGCTGCCGGCCTTCAGGAGGGCTGCCACGATCGGGCCCGCCGTGGTGCCGCCGTGGCCGCCCTCCTGGACTACACCCGCCCCGGCCAGGTCGCCCTTCCAGGCCGTGAACCAGCCGTTGGGCTGCTCCTGGTTGTCGACCTCGGCGGAGCCGGTCTTGGCGCCGAAGTCGGGGCCGAGGCCGGCCATGGCCGAGGCGGCGGTGCCGGCGGAGGCCGTGTACTGCATGACCTCGCGCAGCTGGGCGAGCGTGGTCGCGGACAGGGTGCGGGACGCCGTGGCCAGCGTGCGGTGGTCGACCGACGGGTCGACCAGGTACGGCTGGTGGAAGCTGCCGGACTGCACCGTGGAGGCGACGGACGCCATGTTCAGCGGGTTCATGCGGACCCCGCCCTGGCCCATCAGTGACGCGGCCATCTGCGCGGCGCTCTGTACCGGCACCGAACCGTCGAACGACGGAACACCGATGGCCCAGTTGTTCCGGCTCAGCCCGAAGACCTGCTGCGCCTGCTTGGTCAGGTCGTCGTTCTGCAGCTTCTTCGCCTGCGTGATGAAGGCCGTGTTGCAGGACCGCGCGAAGCTCGCCTTGAACGTGCCGTTCTTGATCTCGAAGTCGTCGTCGTTGTGGAACTTCCAGCCGCCGTACGTCACCGTCTTGGGGCAGGGGTGCGGCTTGTCGGGGGAGGCCAGGCCCTTTTCGAAGAGCATCGACGCCGTGATGACCTTCATGGTGGAGCCGGGCGCGAGGGAGCCCTGGAAGGCGGTGTTGAAGCCGTGGCTCGTGTTCGCGACGGCGATGATCTCGCCCGTCGAGGGCCGCATCAGGACCACCGACGCCTTCGGCTTGGCGGCCACCAGACGTTCGGCCTCCGCCTGGAGGGTCGGGCTGAGCGTCGTCTTCACGGTGCCCGGAGTACCCGCGCTGAGAGCCAGCAGGGTCTTGTCGGGGGTCTTCTGGGCCCCCTTCGCCGCGGCCTTGCGGACCACGCGCAGCTCGATGCCCGCCTTGCCGCCGGCCGTCTTGCCGTACTTCTCGCGCAGCCCGTCGAGGACCGTGCCCAGGGAGGGGTACTTGGCGGCGGTCAGCTCACCGCCGTGACGGTCGAGGGCGGTGATGGGCGGCGTCCCGGACTCGCCGGTCACCAGCCGGTCGCCGTCCTGGAGGTCCGGGTGGACGACCGAGGACTTCCAGCCGACCAGGGCCACGCCGTCCTTGGCCCTGCGTACGACCGTCATCTTCGACGTGTACGCCAGCGGCTTGGTCCTGTCCTTGTAGGTGACGGTGGCCTTGACGGTGA
Organism: Streptomyces rhizosphaerihabitans; assembly: GCF_025399795.1. Classification (GTDB taxonomy): domain Bacteria; phylum Actinomycetota; class Actinomycetes; order Streptomycetales; family Streptomycetaceae; genus Streptomyces; species Streptomyces rhizosphaerihabitans. Next base: position 39,551 of record NZ_JAODTZ010000009.1, read on the forward strand.
ACGGGACGTCGGCGCCCGACGGCTTGCCGCGCGTCAGGGTGACGCCGCTGATGTGGGCGTCCTTGCCGAAGCCGGTCAGCGTGGTCGTGGCGGCCGCAGAGTCGTCCGTCGCCGCGGCCGCCCGGGTGACATCGCCGCTCTGCCAGGCGGTCAGGAAGGCGGTGGACGCCATGCTGACCTCGGCCGCCGACAACGGGCCCGTCTTGACGGCCTTGCGGGTGGTGGCCGTGGTGCCCTCGTCGGCCGCCGCGCCACTGCCGTAGAGGCTGTAGGCGCCGAACGCCCCGCCGACGACGGCCACGGCGATCACCCCGCCGAGGACGGCGGGCTGCTTGGTCTTCCGTCGCTCGGCGACGCGCCTTCTCTTGCCCACAGCTTCCTGTCCTCCGCCGTCCCCTGATGCCCCGTGATGCCCTCGCGCCTCTCGCTCCTCAACGAGGAGCACCACCCTAGGGTCCCGTTCTGTGAGGAGCGACTTCAGCCGCCCGTTCGTAGCACAGCTGCGACGATCGGGCCGGCGGCCTCTCCGCCGTGACCGCCCTCCTGGGTCATGGCGGCTGCCGCGATGTCGTTCCGGTATCCGGTGAACCAGCTGTTGGACCTGGCCTGGCCGTCGACCTCGGCGGAGCCGGTCTTGGCGCCGATCCTGCCGCCGAGCCCGGCCATCACCCGGGCCGCTGTGCCGCTGACGGCCGTGCGGTTCATCATCGAGCGGAGCTGCGCGACCGTACCGCCGGAGAGGCCCTTCGCGGTGGCCAGTTCACGGTCGTCGAGGGCGCGCGGCACGATGACCGGCTGCCGGAAGACGCCCGTCATCGCGGTCGCCGTCACCGACGCCATGTTCAGCGGGCTCATCTGGACCTGGCCCTGGCCGATCAGGTTGGCCGCCGTGTCCGGGCCGCCGGAGGCGGGCACCGAGCCGTCGAAGGACTCGATGCCGGTCTTCCAGTTGTTCTGCCCGAGCCCGAAGCGCTGCTGGGCCTCGTTGGTCAGCGAGTCGACCTTCACCGCGTCCGCGTACTTCACGAAGGCCGTGTTGCACGAGCGCGCGAAGCTGTCGGAGAGCGTGGCTTTCTCCTGCGGCTGCATGCCCGTGAGGTTGTGGAAGGTCTGGCTCTGCCAGACCGCGGTGGCCGTGCAGGGTGCGGGACCGTTCGCCGTCGTGATGCCGTTGTCGATGAGGGTCGCCGCGCTGATGATCTTCATCGTGGAACCGGGCGCGAGTTTGCCGAGGAAGGCCGCGTTGAAGCCGTCCGCGCGGTGGTTGGCGACGGCCAGCACCTCGCCGGTGCTCGGCTTCACCGCCACCACGGAGGACTCGGAGTACTGCGTGACCGCCTTCTCGGCGGCGGCCTGCGCGCTCGCGCTGAGTGTCGTACGGACCTTGCCCGTCCGCCCCTTGGCGAGGGTGACCAGGGTCGTGTCGCCGCTGCCCTCGCTGCCGTGCCGGATCGACAGCTCGATGCCGGGCGAGCCGCCCGCGGTGTCGCCGTACTTCTCGCGGAGCGCGTCCAGGATCGGCCCCAGGGACGGGTACTTCTCCTTCGTCAGGACAACGTTGTTCCGGTCCACGGCCTCGATCGCCGGGCTCGCCGACTCGCCAGTGACCAGGGTGTCCCCGTCCTTCAGGTCCGGGTGGACGACGGACGGCTTCCAGTCGACCAGGGCCTTCCCGGTGGTCTCCCCGCGGACGACGGTCAGTTCGGAGTCGTACGCGAAGGGCTTGCTCTTGCCGTCGTAGGACACCGTCGCCTTGACGGAGAACGGCACGGTCGCCCCGGACAGCGCGCCCGGCGTGATCTTCACGTCGGTCAGATGCGCGTCGTCGTGGTAGCCGGCGAGCAGCCCCTCGGCGTTCGACGCGTAGTTCGTGTACGAGGCCGCCTTGGCCGCGTCGCCCTTCTCCCAGGCCGCGAAGAACGCGCGGCTGGCTTCCTTGACCTCGGCGCCGCTCGGCGGCCCGGTCTTCACCGGAGCGGGTCCGGCGGCGCCGCCCCCGCCCCCGCCGTCCCCGCTGATCGAGGTCACCACGTTGTAGGCGCCGTACCCGGCACCGCCCACCATTACCGCGAAAACGCCGCCGATGACGGCAGCTCTTGCCCCCTTGCGCATCGCGCGAATCCCTCCCCGTGAACCCTCCTCCGAACTTCTGAACGCGTTCAGAAAAGCCGGTTCACCTCGCACTCTAGGCGCGGGTGGGGCTGATGGTGCAGACCTTCGCCGAATTGTTAGCCCCAAGCGACGAGACGCATCCATGAACAATGTTCATGGATGCGGACTTCGCAGCTCTATCAGCCCATCAGGTCGACGAGGAGATCGCAGTGCGGGTCGTCCGGGGCCGACCGGTGGTACTGCTCCTCCCCGAGGAGGGAGGGCACCGAAGCGATCAGCGCGGTGCGGGGCGTCTCGGCCAGGCGGAGGCCGACGCCGACGGGCCGGTCGGGACGTCGCACGTACAACCGCAACAGACCCTCGCCGTGCATCAGGAAGCCGATCAGGAAGGGGTCCTCGTCGCCCCCGGGGTCGGACAGGGCACGCCATGCCACTGGGCGGCGTGCCGGCCGCATCGGTACCCCGGGTCGGCTCGTTGCCGACCCGGGGTACCTCGTTTCAGTGGACGCGTCGCCGTGCGAGGGCGGACATGGCGGCGCCGACGGCCAGTGCCGCTCCCGCGGCGGCCGCGTACCAGGGCAGTGTGCCCGCGCCCGTGCCGGCCATGGAGCCGCCCTGCCTCTGAGAATGGAACGTCGAAGCCTGTCGAGCGCTCTGGCGGAACGGCTCGGCTGCTCCATCAAGTCCCTGAAGAAGAACCCCCGAAGCAGGGCGGGTAGCAGCGCCCCCCCCGCTCTGAGTAAGCCGAGCATGGGGGGTCTATGGACGAGACGTGGACGACGGTTGGCGACTCCGGTGCGGGCGCATCTGCTCCCGCAGGTCAGAGCCATTTATCTGCGTGTGATCACGGGGGACTGTAAAGCTGATGGCTGTCGGCGGAGACGGATCAGAACAGCGTGGCGGTCGGTTCGTGGCTCTCCCCGGCGCTGGGCGAGTCGGAGACCGCAGGCGGTGCACGACTGTCCATTGTTTCGCTGATCGGCACATGCTGAACTGGCTCACGTATGGACGCCGCAGAAGGGGCTGGCACATGACCGCGGTCCTCAGCACAGGGTGGGACAGCGTACGGCAGCGGGCCAAGTTGAGCGCCCAAGTGGCCGGCGCCGCCGCCCCAATGGAGCGGCTGACCGTGCTCGGGCGGGCGGAGCTGCTCGGGCGGCTGCGCTGGGAAGTCCTCCAGGGCGGCTCTCTGTTCCTGACCTATCCCCAACTGCTCGATGGCGCCGTCTTCGCTGCGCTCCGGCCCGCCGCACTCCTTGACGAGTTGGCGATCCGGGGGATCGGCGGTGGTGCCGTGTTACCGATCCGGGTGAACTCCCGGAACGCAGACCTGGCTGGGCAGCTGATTGCGATGCTCTCCACTGGGTTCCTCTTTTCTTCCCTTCCGATCCCCGATGACCAGTGCCTGCGACTCCAGCGGGAGCTGGCCGTGCGCGCAGACGTCGAGTCTGCGGTCGCGGCCCTGGCCACGGAGGGGCCGATCGGTATGGCGGACCGGTTGCTGGCGGCGACCGGTGTCCTTGAGATTCCGCTACGGCGGCGCACAGTTGCCCGGTGGGGTGACTGGCTGGAAGCCGCCGAGCGCGGCCTTTTGGACGTCAGCCCCCTGGTGCCGGCCGACTACGCGACCGCGTACGCGTTGCGGCCTCCGCCGCGCCCGGAGGATGCGGCCAGTGACGAGGGCCGGGCGGTGCTCGCTGCCTGGACCAGCGGGGAGTTCGACGTGAACGGGTTACCCAGCCGAAGCCGCCTGTACGAGAGGCTTGACCCCCTGCAGCGCTCCGGTGACCCCGCAGCGCACGCGGATGCGCAGATGCTGCGTGAGTCCTTCGACGAGACGTACTACAGAGCCATCGCAGCGAGCGAAGGTTGCCTGCTCGGGTTGGCTTCGCCTCGTCGCGGCATCCGGCGCCGAGAGGCAGCGACGCTGGGGGAGCAGACACCGGTCGTGATCTATCCGACCCGGTTCGAACTGCGGCTGGGCCTGATGAGCGGTGCTCAATGGCAGCGTTACACGGATGACGCCGCCGATGCCCTCACCAATTGGTGGCACCAGCGTGACCTTGCTGCTTTGCAGGAGGTGGGCGACCTGCTCGCGGAGCGTACGAAAGAGCCGCCGGCCGCTGACGTGGGCGAGGTGTCGGTGACCCGACTCCAGCGGTTCGCACCGAGCGCGCGTGGGGTCACTGCTCAGATGGTTGCGGGCGGTGGATTGAGCCTGGCGACCAGCCTGCTTGGCGAGGGGACGTCTGGAGTGTTCGCGGCTGGCGCAGGTGGAGCGCTCGCGCCGGTTGTCGTTGCGGCCGTAGCAGCGGGTGTGACCCGCTTGGGCGATTTCCGAGGGCGGTATGACGTGATAGAGCTCCCAGAGGTGCTGCGAGGAGGGCCTAATGGACACTGAGGCGCCACGTACGCACACCCACAAGGCCTACACCGATGCTGACGGCGGGCGATGGTGCGAGGTCTACCTGGACACCTATCGCCTGCCCTCCGGCACGGAGACCGTCCGGCACCGCATCCGCATTGGCGGTGGCCGTACAGGAGTCGTGGTGCTGGCACGACGAGGCGATGACATTCTGCTGGTCCACCAGTGGCGGCCGACGGTCGGTCGGTGGGCCTGGGAACTGCCACGCGGATTCGGCGAGACCGATCCTGTCTCGGACGCGCTGCGAGAACTGGTTGAGGAGGCGGGACTGGTGGGCTCCGCAGCGGTTGCAGTGGCGTACCTGGACATCGACTCTGGCTTGCTGGAGAACGAGGTTGCCGTCGTCGAGGTCTCGGTTCAGGGCGATGCCCCGCTGCGCCCCGGCACGGTTGACGACGGCGAGATCGCCGCCGCGCGCTGGTGGAGTCCACACGAAATCGCAAAGGCGATCCGTGCGGGAGAGCTACGGGATGGCTTCACCCTTGCCGCGCTTGGGGCAGTCGGCGCGGCCCGCGGCTAGGCGAGGTGCTGCTTAGCAGGCGTGGGTTCGTTCCCCCAGGCGTCGCCCGACAGGGCCAGGATTAAGGAATCCCGAAGGTTGCAGGGGGTAAGCCCGGCGCTTTCCCCCTGTGAGGGCCTTGCGGGGCAGGGGTGGGGCAAGATGCTGGCAACAATGCGTGTGTGCTGGTCAGGATGTTCCACGCGCGCGGTCTGCAAATCTCCCAGTGGGGCCGTCCTCGGGCCGTGCGAGGGCGACCCACGACGACCTCCAACGGCCAACAACGATCAAGAGGGCGCGACCGTCGGTCGCGCCCTCTTGATGTATTTACCCAGCTAGACCCAGGTGTCCAGCCACATCCGTGACCGCCACTGCTCGATCGGGATGGCGGTGCCGGTGTACAGGGGCCAGAAGTAGATGAAGTTCCAGACGATCAGGAGGACCAGGACGCCCGCTCCCGCCGCGCCGATGACGCGGCGGCGTTCTCCGGCGCCCGGTGGGCCGAGGATCGCGCCGATCATCATCGCGACGGCGAGGCAGAGGAACGGGACGAAGACGACGGCGTAGAAGAAGAAGATCGTCCGTTCCTGGTACATGAACCAGGGGAGGTAGCCGGCCGCGACGCCGCAGGCGATGGCGCCCGCCCGCCAGTCGCGGCGGAAGGCCCAGCGCCACAGCACGTAGGCGATCGCGAAGCAGGCGGCCCACCACAGCAGGGGCGTGCCGAGCGCCAGCACCTCACGGGCGCACTTGTCGCCCGCGTCGGCGGGGCAGCCGTCCTTGCCGGGCAGCGGGGACTCGTAGAAGTACGAGACCGGGCGGCCGAGGACGAGCCAGCTCCACGGGTTGGACTGGTAGGTGTGCGGCGAGGACAGCCCGACGTGGAACTTGTAGACCTCGTGCTCGTAGTGCCACAGGCTGCGGAGCCAGTCCGGGAGGAGGGTGAAGTTGCCGCCTCTGCCGTCCGTCACGGCCCAGTTGCGGAAGTAGCCGCCCTTGCCGTTGTCCGGCGACAGGATCCAGCCGGTCCAGGAGACCAGGTACACGGCCAGGGCGACCGGGACCGTCGCCAGGAACGTGATGCCCGTGTCGTGCTTGAGAGCCGCCAGGTAGGGCTGCCGGGCGCCCGCGACCCGGCGCGAGGCCGCGTCCCACAGGACCGCCATCACACAGAACGCGGCGAGGACGTACAGCCCGTTCCACTTGGTGCCGATGGCCAGGCCGAGCATCAGGCCCGCCGTCCAGCGCCAGGGCCGCCAGCCCAGACGGGTGGTCTCGGCGGCGTGCGCGTCGGGGTGGGCCATGCCGTCCGCGTCGACGGGCAGCGCCGCCGCCAGTCTCGCCCGCGCCTTGTCGCGGTCGACGACCAGGCAGCCGAAGGCCGCCAGCACGAAGAACATCAGCACCCCGTCGAGCAGCGAGGTGCGGCTCATCACGAAGTGCAGACCGTCCACCGCCATCAGCGTGCCCGCGAGGCAGCCGAGGAACGTCGAACGGAACAGCCGTCGCCCGATCCGGCACAGCAGCAGCACCGACAGCGTGCCGAGCAGCGCCGTCATGAAGCGCCAGCCGAAGGGGTTGAACCCGAACATCCATTCGCCGAGCCCGATGACGTACTTGCCGATCGGCGGGTGCACGACATAGGCGGCGTCGCTCGGCACCCGCACATGCCCGTTGCTCTGGAGGATCAGGTCGTTGGCGTCCTTGGCCCAGTTGACCTCGTAACCGCGGTGGAAGAGCGCCCAGGCGTCCTTCGCGTAATACGTCTCATCGAATATCACCGCCTTCGGGCTGCCCAGGTTCCAGAACCGCAGCAGTCCGGCGAGCAGGGTCACCAGGAGGGGGCCCACCCACCCCGACCAGCGGTTGAAACGGTCGGCGACCTCCTGACGCAGCCCGAGAGCGGCCCAGATTCCGGGGCCGGGCTCGGCGTACGGCGGTACGAGCCGGTCGCGCACATCACTTCTGGGCGGCGTCGTGTAGCCGAATCGGCGCAGCCGCTGCTGCCACGACGGCCGCTGCGCTGCGGCCTGGCCCTGCCGGGTGTCCGTGGAGGACGCGGTACTGGTCACCGCGCCATCGTAGGGAACAGGTCTGTGGGAGTCCCGTGCATGGGCCCCTTCCGGTCGGATGAGCTCGTCGGGCGGTGCCCCTGCGAGGATGGAACCGTGACAGGAATCCTTGTGTTGGCAGGTACCCCCATCGGCGACATCTCCGACGCGCCGCCACGGCTCGCCGCGGAACTGACCGGGGCCGATGTCGTCGCCGCCGAGGACACCCGCAGGCTGCGCAGGCTCACCCAGGCCCTCGGCGTCCAGACGACAGGGCGTGTCGTGTCGTACTTCGAGGGGAACGAGGCCGCCCGGACCCCGGAACTCGTCGAGGCGCTCGTCGGCGGGGCGCGGGTCCTGCTCGTGACCGACGCCGGGATGCCGTCCGTGTCGGACCCCGGCTACCGGCTGGTCGCGGCCGCGGTCGAGAAGGACATCAAGGTCACCGCGGTACCCGGCCCGTCCGCGGTGCTCACCGCGCTCGCGCTGTCCGGCCTGCCCGTCGACCGCTTCTGCTTCGAGGGTTTCCTGCCCAGGAAGGCGGGCGAGCGGCTGTCCCGGCTGCGGGAGGTCGCCGAGGAGCGCCGGACGCTGGTCTATTTCGAAGCGCCCCACCGGCTCGACGACACCCTCGCCGCCATGGCGGAGGTCTTCGGAACCCAGCGGCGCGCCGCCGTCTGCCGCGAACTGACCAAGACGTACGAGGAAGTCAAGCGCGGCCCGCTGGGCGAGCTGGCCGCCTGGGCCGCCGAGGGTGTCCGCGGCGAGATCACCGTCGTCGTCGAGGGTGCCCCCGAGAAGGGTGCCGAGGAACTGGACGCCGGCGAACTGGTGCGCAGGGTGCAGGTGCGCGAGGAGGCGGGGGAGCGGCGCAAGGAGGCCATCGCCGCCGTCGCCGCGGAGGCCGGAATTCCCAAGCGGGATGTCTTCGACGCGGTTGTCGCGGCGAAGAACGCCGCACGAAGCGGCCCATAGAAGGGCAAAGGACTATCGTCAAAAGCAAAGATCAGGCCGCGTAAAAGGAGCCTTGCGACAAGGAAAGGCCAAAACGCCTCCAACACTCGACAGGCCGGATGCGTTCGCGCCGGGAGAAGCGTCCACTGGACGAAGGGACGTACCCGTCCCTCGCCTTCGGCGATTCGATGGAATTCAGGGGGAATTCCGTCGACGGAGGTGCTTGTCCAGCGGACAAGAGGAGCTGGCATGAGTGAGATGGCAGGACGGACCGGCGGCATCGCCGCTGGTCAGGTCACCGAACAGACCGGGCATCGCGGGGCGGCGACGGCCGTGGTTCACGAATCCTATTCTTTCGCCTGCATGCGCTGCGGGCACGGCTGGGAACAGTCGTACGAGATCGAGCACCACCGCGACGCAGAGGGCGGCGAGTTCGTGATGTACGTGGCGAACGGCCACGTCGTGCCGTCGCCTCTCAGCCGGCCCACCTGCCTGAACTGCGACAGCCACGTGGTGCGCATCATGCGCGCCGGTCAGGTGTCCTCCGTTCTCGACTCCATGCACTCCATGACCCACCGCCAGCACCGCCAGCACCGTCCGGTGCCGCGACAGCCCGAGGACGGCCCGGAAGGGGAGATGCCGGGGGAGCCCTCCGACGCCCCGAAGGAACCGCACCACTGGCACCTGTCGGACCTGCTGCACCCGTTCCAGCACCGCCGGGCGGGCTGACCGGGCCGGGCGGGACCCACGGGACGGCCTCCCGGCTCCCCGCGAGGTGAGGCCGGGCATGCCCCCTTCGTAGGATCGGGGCATGCCTTCCTCCGCTTCCGGCGCCCCCGACAAGAACGCCGCGCCCCCGCTTCCCGAGCCCCTGCGCGTTCCCGTGGCCGACTCGCACACCCACCTCGACATGCAGTCCGGCACCGTCGAGGAGGGCCTCGCCAAGGCCGCGGCGGTCGGTGTGACGACGGTCGTCCAGGTCGGCTGTGACGTGAAGGGCTCGCGCTGGGCGGCCGAGACGGCGGCCGCGCACGACGCCGTCCACGCCACTGTCGCCCTGCACCCCAACGAAGCGCCCCGGATCGTGCACGGTGACCCCGACGGATGGTCCCGCCAGGGGGCCAGGCAGCCGGGCGGCGACGCCGCGCTGGACGAGGCACTCGCGGAGATCGACCGCCTCGCCGCCCTCCCGCACGTCAAGGGCGTCGGCGAGACCGGCCTGGACCACTTCCGCACCGGGCCCGAGGGCAAGGAGGCGCAGGAGCGCTCCTTCCGTGCCCACATCGAGATCGCCAAGCGGCACGGCAAGGCCCTGGTCATCCACGACCGCGACGCCCACGCCGACGTCCTGCGCATCCTCAAGGAGGAGGGCGCCCCGGAGCGGACCGTCTTCCACTGCTACTCCGGCGACGCCGACATGGCCGCGGTCTGCGCCCGCGCCGGCTACTTCATGTCCTTCGCCGGCAACATGACCTTCAAGAACGCCCAGCCGCTGCGCGACGCGCTGGCCGTGGCCCCGCTCGAACTCGTCCTCGTCGAGACCGACGCGCCCTTCCTGACCCCCGTCCCGTACCGCGGACGGCCCAACGCGCCGTATCTCATTCCGGTCACGGTGCGCGCCATGGCCGCGGTGCGTGGGATCGGCGAAGACACGCTGGCGACCTCGATCTCCGCCAATACGGCGCGCGCGTTCGATTACTGACCCATAACGGTCCCCGGGGTTTCCCCCGGCCGGACACGGGTCTTTCGCGAGGGAGTGTCGCGACACAGCGTAGTCGCGTTGCTTTGGAGAGTGACGACCGCTCCGCTAGGTTCTGGTCGCCCGATCCGGACCCTGGAGCGTGTCGTCGTGAGCAGCTCGCGGTACGAGCAGTACGAGACGTATGGACCGACCGGTGGCGACGAAGCCACCATCGTCGTCGTCGGCGTTGCCGGTGTCGCCGCCGCGGCCGGTGCGTCCGCCGCGGCGGACCCGCTCGGCGTGCATGGCGTGCCAGGTGTGCTCGGCATGTCCGGCGCGCCTGGCGTGTTCGACGTGCGTGACGCGTCCGAGGGGCCCGGCGCGGTCCGTGCGGCCGGTGCGCCCCACCCCGGCTACGAGGAGTACTCGGGCTCCGCGGAGTACCCGCGCTACGGGCCGTACGGCCAGGGCCGACCGGACCCTTACCGCCCGGCGTACGAGACGCGCGCGCCCGAGCCCGCGGCACCGAACGCGCCCCGTGTGCCCGGGGCGCCCGGGGTGCCCGGTGTGCCCGGGGTGCCTGGTGTACGGGGCGTATTCGGTGCGCCCGATGCGCCGACCGAGCCCAGCCTTCCGTGTCAGGCGGCGGACACCGTGGCCATCACGATCCCTGCGGCCCCTGTGACCCCTGCGGGCGGTACAGGCTGCACGGACGGCGCCGACGGGCGTGAGGGGGTGCGCGTGGCGGGTGGGCGGGCCGAGGCACGTCGCGCGGCCCGGCGCAGGCGCATCCCGGAACGCCCCGAATCCCTGCGCCGGCTGATCCCGCAGGCCCTGGTCGTGGCCTTCCTGGCCGGCGGCACCTCCGCGTTCGTCGCCGGCGACAAGGCGATCGACCTCAGCGTCGACGGCCGACCGCGCACCCTGCACACCTTCGCGGACGACGTGACGGAACTGCTCGCGGACGAAGGCGTGAAGGTCGGCGCGCACGACGTGGTCGCGCCCACCCCCGGCACCGGCCTCACCGACGGGGACGAGGTAGCGGTGCGCTACGGGCGCCCGGTGCACCTCACCCTCGACGGGGAGCGGCGCAGGGTGTGGACGACGGCGCACACCGTGGACGGGGCGCTCAGCCAGCTGGGGGTGCGCGCCGAGGGCGCGTACCTGTCGACCTCGCGCTCCCAGCGCATCGGGCGCCAGGGCCTCGCGCTCGACGTGCGGACCGAGCGCGCGGTCACGATCATGGCCGACGGCCGGGCACGGACGATCCGCACGAACGCCGCGAGCGTCGGGGAGGCCGTCCACGAGGCCGGGATCACCCTGCACGGACAGGACATGACCTCGGTGCCGGCCGGGAGCTTCCCGCGGGACGGGCAGACCGTCACGGTCCTGCGGGTCACCGGGGCCAAGGAGGTCCGCGAGGTACCGATTCCGTTCGATGTGCGGCGGGCGGACGACTCCTCGCTGTTCAAGGGCATCGAGGTCGTCGAACGTCCCGGTCGGTACGGAGCGCTGCGCGTCACGTACACCCTGCGCACCGTCAACGGCGTCAAGCAGAGGCCGCGCCCAGTCCGGTCCGAGGTGGTGCGGCAGCCGCAGAACCAGCTGGTCAGGGTCGGCACGAAGCCGCATCCCCCGTCCACCGGCGACGCCGACCACCTGAACTGGTCCGGCCTCGCAGCGTGCGAGTCCGGAGGCCGGCCCGGCGCCGTGGACCCGTCCGGCACCTACGGCGGCCTCTACCAGTTCGACACCCACACCTGGCACACGCTCGGCGGCAGGGGGCGCCCCCAGGACGCCCCGGCCGCGGAACAGACCCTCCGGGCGAAGAAGCTGTACGCGCGCCGGGGAACGAGTCCCTGGCCGCACTGCGGGCCACGGCTGCACGGCTGAGGCCGGAGCCCCCGTACCCTTGGCTCGTGACCAGCCCCACCTCCGACGCCCTCCTGGGCCCCGCCGAGATCCGCGAACTCGCGGCAGCCCTCGGCGTACGGCCCACCAAGCAGCGCGGCCAGAACTTCGTGATCGACGCCAACACGGTGCGCCGCATCGTGCGGACCGCCGAGGTGCGGCCCGACGACGTGGTCGTGGAGGTGGGTCCCGGCCTCGGTTCGCTGACGCTCGGCCTGCTGGAGACGGCGGACCGGGTCGTCGCCGTCGAGATCGACGACGTCCTCGCGGGCGCGCTCCCCGCGACGGTCGCGGCCCGCATGCCGGAGCGGGCCGACCGGTTCTCGCTGGTGCACTCGGACGCCATGCAGGTCCGGGAACTGCCGGGCCCGCCCCCGACCGCGCTGGTCGCGAACCTCCCGTACAACGTCGCCGTGCCCGTCCTGCTGCACATGCTCGACACCTTCCCGACGATCGAGCGCACGCTCGTGATGGTCCAGGCGGAGGTCGCCGACCGGCTCGCCGCCCCGCCCGGCTCGAAGGTGTACGGCGTGCCGTCCGTGAAGGCGAACTGGTACGCCGAGGTGAAGCGGGCCGGATCCATCGGACGCAATGTCTTCTGGCCGGCGCCCAACGTCGACAGCGGACTCGTGTCGCTCACCCGGCGTGCCGAGCCGATCTCCACGACCGCCCGGAAGAACGACGTGTTCGCGGCCGTCGACGCGGCCTTCGCGCAGCGACGCAAGACCCTGCGGGCCGCCCTCGCCGGATGGGCCGGTTCGGCCCCGGCCGCCGAGGCCGCGCTCGTCGCCGCCGGTGTCTCCCCGCAGGCCCGCGGCGAGTCCCTGACGGTCGAGGAGTTCGCCCGGATCGCGGAGAACCGCGGTGAGGCGAGCGGTGCGGACACCAGGAACGCCCGCCGCTACCGCCCCGAGAACGCCGAGAACGCCGAGAACGAGGAGTCGACCCAGCCGTGACGGAGACGGTGACGGTACGCGTCCCTGCCAAGGTCAACGTCCAGCTCGCGGTCGGCGGCGCACGCCCCGACGGCTTCCACGACCTGGCCAACGTGTTCCTCGCGGTCGGCCTGTACGACGAGGTGACGGTCACCGCCGCGGACGAACTGCGCGTCACCTGCGCGGGCCCGGACGCCGCACAGGTGCCCCTGGACCGCACGAACCTCGCGGCCCGCGCGGCCGTCGAACTCGCCCGCCGGTACGGCATCGACCCGGCCGTCCATCTCCACATCGACAAGGACATCCCCGTCGCCGGCGGCATGGCCGGCGGCAGCGCGGACGGAGCCGGCGCGCTGCTCGCCTGCGACGCGCTGTGGGGCACGAACGCCTCGCGCGACGAACTCCTCGGCATCTGCGCCGAGTTGGGCAGCGATGTGCCGTTCTCCCTGGTGGGCGGGGCGGCACTCGGCACCGGGCGCGGTGAGCAGTTGCGTGCACTGGAGGTCGGCGGGACCTTCCACTGGGTCTTCGCGATGGCCGAGCGCGGGCTGTCGACCCCGGCGGTCTTCCGGGAGTTCGACCGGATGAACCATGGCCTGCGCGTTCCGGAGCCGGTCGCCTCGCAGGACCTGCTGGACGCGCTGGCGAAGGGGGACGCCGGGGCGCTCGCGCGCACCGTCTCCAACGACCTCCAGCCCGCGGCCCTCTCCCTCTTCCCGGCCCTCGCCGACACCCTCGCGGCGGGCCGCGCGGCCGGTGCCCTGGCCGCGCTCGTCTCCGGCTCGGGCCCGACCACGGCCTTCCTCGCCCCCGACGCGGGGTCCGCGAAGACGATCGCCGGGGCCCTTCTCGCCTCGGGCACCTGCCGTTCGGCACGCGTCACCCAGAGCCCGGCGCCCGGCGCGACGGTGCTCTGACGTCCACCCGGGGTGCTCTGACGTCCACCCGGGGGTGGTCCGGCGTCGGCCCGGGGGTGGTCCGAGGTCGGTCCGACGGCGGCTCCGGAATCGGTCTGACGGCGCCACGGATCGGTCTGACGGCGTTCCGGAGGCGGCCCGTACGGCGGGGCTCGGACGGTGTGTGCGTCCTGCCGGACGGGGTGCGGCGGGCGGGCTGTCCCGCCCCCGGGAGGCGGGGCCGGGACGGGGCGGCGTACGGCACGGCTCGGCGCCCGCACCGCGCGGACTACTCTTGAGGGTCGATCGTCCCCCTTGTTCAGGAGAGAAATGGCCGTCAACCTGGTCAATGTCGAGTCCGTCAGCAAGGTGTACGGCACCCGTGCACTGCTCGACGGAGTCTCCCTCGGCGTCAGCGAGGGCGACCGGATCGGCGTGGTCGGCCGGAACGGGGACGGCAAGACCACCCTGATCCGCATGCTCGCCAAGCTGGAGGAGCCCGACACCGGCCGTGTCACCCACTCCGGCGGCCTGAATGTCGGCGTGCTCACCCAGCACGACTCGCTCGACCCCACGGCCACCGTCCGCCATGAGGTCATCCGTGACATGGCCGACCACGAGTGGGCGGGCAACGCCAAGATCAGGGACGTACTGACGGGGCTCTTCGGCGGTCTCGACCTGCCCGGGTTCCCGCAGGGGCTCGACACCGTGATCGCCCCGCTCTCCGGCGGTGAGCGGCGCCGTATCGCGCTGGCGAAGCTGCTCATCGAGGAGCAGGACCTGATCATCCTCGACGAGCCCACCAACCACCTCGACGTCGAGGGCATCGCCTGGCTCGCCAAGCACCTGCGCGAGCGCCGTTCCGCGCTGGTCTGCGTGACGCACGACCGGTGGTTCCTCGACCAGGTCTGCACCCAGATGTGGGACGTGCAGAAGGGCGCGGTGTACGAGTACGAGGGCGGCTACACCGACTACGTGTTCGCCCGGGCCGAACGCGAGCGCATCGCCGCGACCGAAGAGGTCAAGCGGCAGAACCTGGTCCGCAAGGAGCTGGCGTGGCTGCGGCGCGGAGCGCCCGCCCGTACCTCCAAGCCGCGCTTCCGCGTCGAGGCCGCCAACGAGCTGATCGCCGATGTGCCGCCGCCCCGCGACAAGAGCGAGCTCATGAAGTTCGCCAACTCGCGGCTCGGCAGGACCGTCTTCGAACTGGAGGACGTGACCGTGCAGGCCGGGCCCAAGGTGCTGCTCAAGCACCTGACCTGGCAGCTCGGCCCCGGTGACCGTGTCGGCCTGGTGGGTGTGAACGGCGCGGGCAAGACCTCCCTGCTGCGGGCCCTCGCCGAGGCCGCCCGCACCGAGGGCGAGAAGCAGCCCGCCGCCGGCCGGATCGTCACCGGCAAGACCGTCAAGCTCGCCTACCTCTCCCAGGAGGTCGGCGAACTCGACCCGAACTGGCGCGTGCTCCAGGCCGTCCAGGCCGTCCGCGACCGGGTCGACCTCGGCAAGGGCCGCGAGATGACCGCCGGGCAACTGTGCGAGACGTTCGGCTTCAACAAGGAGAAGCAGTGGACGCCGGTCGGGGACCTCAGCGGTGGTGAGCGCCGCCGGCTGCAGATCCTGCGCCTGCTGATGGACGAGCCCAACGTCCTCTTCCTCGACGAGCCGACGAACGACCTCGACATCGAGACCCTCACCCAGCTGGAGGACCTCCTCGACGGCTGGCCCGGCTCCATGATCGTGATCTCCCACGACCGCTTCTTCATCGAGCGCACCACGGACAACGTGTTCGCGCTCCTCGGCGACGCCACCCTGCGGATGCTCCCGCGCGGTATCGACGAGTACCTGGAGCGGCGCAAGAAGATCGAGGAGGTGGCCGCGGCCGCCGTGCTCGCCGCCGCCCCCGCCCCGGTCAAGGCAGCATCCGCCGCCGACGCCCGCGCCGCAAAGAAGGAACTCCAGAAGATCGAGCGCCAGCTGGACAAGATCTCCGAGAAGGAGACCAAGCTGCACGCCCAGATCGCCGACAACGCCACCGACTTCGGGAAGGTCGCCCAACTCGACTCCGAGCTGCGCGGGTTGGCGGGGGAGCGCGAGGAACTGGAGATGCGCTGGCTGGAGCTGGCCGAAGACGCGTGACACCGAGGGGCGCACGCCCTTCGGCGAGCTCGTGGTGCCTCCCGGGGCGCGGAGGCACCACGAGCAGGCGCGCTCGTCCGGCGTGCACAACCCGCCGATGGGCGTGGAATTCCCGTCAGGCGCCCCCGAGTTGCAGTATGCGCCCCTCCCCGCCGCGCCCCTCGCCCTCCTCGCTGTGCCCCTCGCGGCGTTGAACCCACCTTGCTCGCCCGGCGTGAAGGGCACGTGAAGGCGCGTAACGACGGCATCACAGCCCGGTTCTCCCTTGGGAACAGGGCGCGCACCGGCCCCCTGCCCGCGCCCCCCAAAGTGATAGAAAGAGCGGTCTGAGAACAGTCTGAGAACCACCGGACGAGGCGCGAATCCAGCGCCGCCGGTGGGGCGCCACATCAGTGAAGAGGGGGAAGCGCTGATGAGTCAGCCGCCGAGTCAGCCGCCGCAGGGTGGTTTCGGAGCACCGCAGGACCAGTCGCCGACGGGTGGGGCCGACGCTTCGCGGGACCCGCGGTCGCAGGGTGGTTTCGGTGCACCCCAGGGCGAACCGCAGGGCCCGCCGCACAGCGCACCGCAAGGTGCGCCGCAGGGCGTGTCACAGGACCCGCGTTCGCAGGGCGCGCCCCCCGGTCCGCCCGCCGCGCCACAGGGCACGCCCCCTCCCCCCGCGCAGCCGCCCCAGGCGCCCGCGCCCCAGTACGCTCCGCCGGCCGGGTCCCCGCAGCCCGGCTACGGATATCCCCAGCAGCCCGGCCCCCACACCCAGCCGGGCCCGTACGGCCAGCCCCAGCAGGCAGGTCCGTACGGCCAGCCTCAGCAGCCAGGTCCGTACGGCCAGCCCGGGCCCTACGGATACGGGCAGCAGCCGGGGTACGGGTACCCGCCCCAGGCGCCGTACCCGGGCGCGCCCGGCACCCCGCCGCCCGGTGGTCCGGGCGGGGGCTCGAAGAACCCG
Source organism: Streptomyces rhizosphaerihabitans (assembly GCF_025399795.1). GTDB lineage: Bacteria > Actinomycetota > Actinomycetes > Streptomycetales > Streptomycetaceae > Streptomyces > Streptomyces rhizosphaerihabitans. The sequence goes on from NZ_JAODTZ010000009.1 coordinate 56,100, forward strand.
TTCAAGGGCAGGCCCGCGCTCGTCATCGCCGCCGCGGTGGCCGGGCTGCTCGTCGTCGGCGGCACCGTATGGGCCGTCGCCGCCGGTGGTGACGACGGGAAGAAGCCCGTCGCGCAGCAGAGCCCGAGCCACAGCCCGACCACGTCCGCGTCGGACGACCCGGTCAACCCCGGTGACGGCAGCGGCGACGGCGGCCAGGACGAGGACAACCTGAACGCGGGCCGCAAGGCGGGCGAGGCGAAGGTCCTCTGGTACAAGTCGGCACCCGACGCGCCCGGTTCGGGTGCCGACGCCCCAGGGATGTGGATCACCGGCAAGACGGCGGTGAAGGCGGCCTACAAGCAGCTCTTCGCGTTCAACGTCGGCGACGGCAAGCCCACTTGGGACGCGCTGACGTTCCCGCAGAAGATCTGCGCGGTCACCCCGCAGAAGACGGCCGACGACAAGGTCGTCATCGCCTACATGAGCGGTGCCGCCAGCAGCGCCAAGTGCAACCAGCTCCAGCAGATCGACCTGAACACCGGCGCCAAGGGCTGGAGCGGGAAGGTCGCGGACGGCACCCTTTTCGACAGCACGCTCACGGTCGAACTGTCCATCACCGGCCACACGTTGACGGTCGGCCGCTCGATGTCGGGAACGGCGTACGACGTCTCCAGCGGCAAGAAGCTGTGGGACAAGGAGAAGTACGGCGCCGGCTGCTACCCGGCGGGATTCGCGGGCGGCCCCAAGCTGCTCGCCGTCTCGTCCTGCGGGGCCGGCAGCGACACCGAACACGACGAGGTGCAGGAACTGGACCCGGCCACCGGCAAGGCCAGGTGGACGACGAAGATGCCCAAGGGCTGGCGGGTCCAACGCGCCTATTCCGTGGACCCGGTGGTGCTCTATCTGACCAACGACGCGAAGAAGACGGTGAACATCACCGTGCTGAAGGACAACGGCGATCTGCGCTCGCAGCTCAAGAGCGACGACGGCTTCGCGCCCGAGTGCGGCTTCGCGATCCTCAACCGCGACCTGACCGGCTGCTTCGGCGCCGTCGCCGACGCCGACACGCTCTATCTGCCGACCGAGGCGAAGAGCGGGCCCAACGAGGTCGTCGCGTTCAGCCTCGCGACCGGCAAGGAGAAGTGGCGCGTCAAGTCCCCGGCGGACGCGGCGATGATGCCGATGAAGACGGACGGTACGCATCTCATCGCCTACGTCGAGGCGTCGTACGACGGCGGCGGCCGCATCGTGTCGGTTCCGACGACCGGCGGCGGTCACGCCCTCACCGAGCTGCTCCGGAACCCGCAGGGCACCGCGAACATCGAGACCGGCTTCTACTCGAAGGCCGTCGACTACGTGGACGGACGCTTCTACATCTCCACCACCCGGCTGACGGGCAATGACCAGGCGAAGGAGAAGCTGATGCTGGCCTACGGCAAGTGACCGACGCCCACCCTCCGTTCCGTCGCGCCCCGCACGCGCACAGGCCCGCCGTCCCAACGCATCCCGAGGTACTCACGTCATGAGCCAGCCGCCCCCGCCACCGCCGAACGAGCCCCCGAAGGGCTTCGGCGCACCGCAGGACCCTTCCCCGGGCTCTCAGCAGAGTTCGAGCGGGGGAGACCCCGACCCCGGCGGCTTCGGCGCACCGCAGGACGCGCCGTCCGGCGGTTTCGGGGCCCCGCAGGACCCGCCTCCGGGCGGCTTCGGCGCGCCGACGCCTCCTCCGCCCGCCCCGGGCCCCGGCTACGGCTATCCGCAGACGGCGCCGCCCGCGGCCCCGCCGCAGCAGCCGTACGGCTACCCGCAGACGCAGCCCCCGGCCCAGCCGGGCTACGGCTACCCGGGCCAGCCGCAGCCCCCGTACGGCTACCCGGCCCAGCCGGGCTACGGCTACCCGCAGCCGCAGCCGCAGACCACGCCGATGCAGCCGCAGGTTCCGCAAGGGGGCGGCGGGCGGAAGGTCAACAGCCAGGTGGCCATCATCGTGGCGGCCGTGGTTGCCGTCGCACTGATCGTCGGCGGCGGCGTCCTGTACTCCCAGCACTCGAAGAGCGACAAGAACAACGCCGGGGGATCGAGCGGCGGCACCGGTGGCTCCGGCGGCAAGGGTGCCGACGGCAAGGGCGGCGACGCCAGCGGTTCCAACGGCAAGGAGAAGGCGTCGGCCGACACCGGCTCCACGCTGCTGTTCCAGATCCCCGCGCCGGCCGTGGCCAAGGACATCAACAGCGTGACCACGGCCGGCTCCTGGCTCACCGACAAGGTGTACGCCAAGACCGGCAACGCCGAGATCAACGGCTACGACCCGGACTCGGGCGCCAAGACCTGGACGATCAAGCTCCCCGGCCCGGTGTGCCAGGCCAGTCGGCACAGCACGGACGCCGACCGCACGGCGATCATCTACGAGCCGGCCATGCCCACCAAGGCCCAGCCCTCGCATGGATGCACTCAGCTCGCCGCCGTCGACCTCGACGCCGGCAAGAAGCTGTGGACCCGGACGATCAAGTCCGGTGACGAGTCGATCAACCTCGACAACGTGACGGTCAGCGGGAACACGGTCGCCGCGGGCAGCACCGGCGGTGGCGGCGCGTTCGACATCTCCACCGGCAAGGCCCTGTGGGCGCCGAAGTCCGGCGACAGCTGCTACGACTCGGGCTACGGCGGCGGCGACAAGCTGGTCGCGGTCCGCAAGTGCGGCGAGTACGGCAGTACGCGCCAGCTGCACATCCAGACCATCGACCCGAAGTCCGGGACGGTGATCTCCGAGTACAAGATGTCGCCCGGCATCGAGTACGCCAGTGTCGTCTCCACCGACCCGCTGGTGGTGGCCGCCGACGTCGGGGACTCCGCCGGTGACGGCAGCGGCATCTCGGACTTCTTCTCCATCGACAACAAGACCGGCAAGCTGCGGTCGAAGATCTCGGCGCCCGGCAAGTCGTACGCGGCCCGCTGCGACGGCATCACCAGGATCGAGTACTGCAACTCGCTCGCCGTAGGCAACGACAAGCTGTACATCCCGACGGAGGAGCACGACGGCACCAGCGACTACAGCCGGACCAACGAGATCGTCGCCTTCGACCTGGCGAACGGGAAGCAGACCGGACAGCGCGCGGACGCGGGCGACGGCTACACCATCACCCCGCTGCGCATGGACGGCACCAGCCTCCTCGCGTACAAGCGGCCGCCGTACGACAAGGGCGGGCAGATCGTCTCGGTCGACGGGACCTCCTTCAAGGAGACCGTGCTCATGGAGAACCCGGCGACCCAGGCGACGCGTGACGCGGAGTCGAGCATGCTCCCGGAGTACGCGGAGATCCTCTACCGTGACGGCCGGCTGTACATGTCCCAGGTCTACGCGAGCAAGCCGACCTCCTCGGACGACAAGGCGTACCTGGCGATCGCCTTCGGAACGAAGTAAGGCGATCATCTTCGAAAGAATGCGGTGATCGTTCTCCGAATGAATTCGTTCGGGCCGGAACATCGCGTGCGGCCCCGTCCCTGCTCAGGGGCGGGGCCGCACGCGTACCCCTCATCACTCCCTATTGGGAGGGATTTCGATATTCCGGGGCACTTCTCTCCAGTAGGGGAAGCGCAACGTCGAACAAGCGTGTAGCTTCCGGGGGATGGAGAGCCGGGGGGCTCCTAATCCACGGGGAACCAGTGGGGATGCTTGGGGGGACTGGGGGGTTGCCTGATGGGAGTCCGGCTCATGGTGGTCGACGACCACCGACTGCTCGCCGAGGCGTTGGCCTCGGCATTGAAGCTGCGCGGGCACCGGGTGCTCGCCGCGGCCGCGCCCGCCGCGGGGGCGGCGGAGCTGGTGATCACACGGGCACCCGAGGTGTGCCTGATCGGTACGGCGACACCCGCCGAGCCGGGGATCTTCGACCCGGTGGTGCGGATCAAACGGGAGCGCCCCCAGGTGGCGGTCCTGGTGCTCGGCCCGGTACCGAACCCGCGCGGGATCGCCGCCGCGTTCGCCGCCGGCGCCTCCGGCTACGTACGCCATGACGAACGCATAGAGGGCGTCGAGCGCGCGATCATGAAGGCGAGGGCGGGCGAGGCCGCCGTGGCCCCGCAACTGCTCCAGGGTGCCTTCAGTGAACTGCTCAACCCTGCCGCCCAGCCCGACGACGAGGGCCAGCGGCTGCTCCAGATGCTCACGCCCCGCGAGGTCGAGGTCCTGGTGCGGGTCGCCGACGGGGAGGACACCCGACTCATCGCGGCCGGCATGGGCATCGCGCCGTCCACGGCCCGCACCCATGTCCAGCGGGTCCTGATGAAACTGGGCGTGGGCTCCCGTCTAGAAGCGGCGGCACTCGCGGCCCGCACGGGACTCCTGGACCGGGCGGGCCCGCTCCCGCTCCCGGCACAGGCGCCGCACGGGGACATGGACAACTCCCCCTGAGGCGAAGGGGGTCAGCGGGGCCGCGAAGGGGCTACGAGGAGGGGGGCTTCCCCTCCTCGAAGCTCGCGAAGTACGCGGCGGCCATGTCCTCGTCCCCGTGGCCCAGGGCGCCGGCGCGGCCGAGGCGGTCGGCGGCGGCCTCGGCGACGTCCAGACGCACGCCGTGCCGCTGCCCCGCCCGCACGATCAGGCGGGCGTCCTTCTCGGCGGTGCTGACGGCGAAGCTCGCCGGGGACAGCCGGTCCTCCAGGACGAGGGCGGCCTTCGCGTGCAGATAGCCCATGTCGAGCGGGCCGCCGTCGATGAGGTCGAAGAAGTCCTGCGGGTCCACGCCGAGGCCCTTGGCCAGGGCGAGTGTCTCGCCGGTCGCGGCGGTGGCGGCGAGGACCCAGCTGTTGGCGACGAGCTTGAGCCGGGTGGCGCTGCCCGTCGAGCCGTCCTCGCCGGTCCACACGGTACGGGCGCCGACGGCGTCGAAGACGGGCGTCACGGTGTCCCGGGCCGCGCCCGGGCCGGCGGCGAGCACGGTCAGCTGCCCGGCCTCGGCGGGTGCGCGTGTTCCGAGGACGGGCGCGTCGAAGAAGACCAGCCCGTGCGCGTCGGCGAACCCGGTGAGCTCGCCGATCGCCTCGGTCCCGGCGGTCGTGGACTGAACCCAGACGGCCCCGGCGCGCAGCCCGGGTGCCGCCCGGCGCATGACGTCGAGGACCGCGGGGCCGTCGTGCAACATGGTCAGGACGACATCGGCGCCCCGCACGGCCTCCTCGGGGGTGTCCGCGATGTGCGCGCCGTCGGCGGCCAGCGGCTCGGCCTTGGCGCGGCTGCGGTTCCAGACGCGGACGCCGTGCCCGGCGCGCGCGAGGTTACGGGCCATCGCGGCCCCCATGATTCCGGTGCCGAGGACGCTGACGGTGAGTTTGTCGGTCATGACGTCAGCTTCCCCCTCCCGGTGAGGAGAACCCGGCATCACATGCGGACGTGGTGCTCGATGTCCTCCCTGAACTCGGTGAGCGCCTGGGCGGTGAGGGAGGGACGGGTGTCGGCGATGGCGGTGAGGTAGTCCTCGGTGTCGGCCGGTGCGCCCCGGCGGTCGGTGACTTCGCGTTCGAAGGCGGCCTGGGAGCCCTTGAGCGCGGCGAACTCGATGTCGGCGGGGGTGAACATCTCACTGGCCGCCACCAGCCGGCGCACCTCGACCCCGTCGGCGGCGGGGCCGAGGTAGCGCCGCCAGATCGCTTCCCTGGCGGCCGGATCTGGGGGACCGACCGGGATGACGTAGTCGAACCGGCCGGGGCGCAGGAACGCCGGATCGAGGGAGCGCACGGAGTTGGTGGCGCAGATCAGCAGGCGGTCGTCGTGATCGCGGAAGCCGGGGATCAGCTTGAGCAGTTCGTTGGTGACTCCGTGGCCCGGGTCGACGGCCACGCCGGACCGAACGCCGGCGATCTCCTCGACTTCGTCGATGAACAGGAGAACGGTCTCCAGTCCGGCCAGATCGGTGAACGTCTCCCGCAGTGAGGTGGCCAGGCTCCCGTCTCCCGCGGCGAGCCGGGACGGGAAGAGCTCCACGAACGGCCACTCCAGCCGGGAGGCGACGGCTCTGGCGAAGCTGGTCTTGCCGGTGCCCGGCGGGCCGAAGAGGATGACCGCCTTCGGTGGCCTCACCCCGTACCGGTCGGCCAGCGCGGGCTCGGCCAGCGGCAGCACGATCCGCCGCTCGATGGCTTCCTTCTCCCGCTCCATCCCGGCGAGGGAACCCCAGAGTCCCGGTGGCTGGACCCGCCCGCCGAGCTCCGCGAGGAGACCGGCGTCGCTCGCGCCGAGATGCTCGACCTTCTCGTAGAAGACCAGACCCTCGCGGGTCCGATAGCCGGAGTTCTCCAGGGCCGCGGTGCCGGTGGCCTCCGGGGCGAGCAGCGCGCCGATCCGGCGGATCCCCTGCTCGCGCAGCCGCCGCTCGAGCTCGGCGATCAGGGCGCTCCCGATCCCTCGGCTGCGCCAGTTCCCCGCGAGCGCCACCAGCGTGATCCAGGCCCGGTCGCCCTGGGCCTGCGCCACGGCCATGCCCACCAGGTCGTCACCGACGACCGCGACCACCGCGGGCCCGCCGGTCCGGGCGGCGGCCATGACCTCGGACACGGGGAAAACGGCAGGCGAATCGTCCCTCTGCCGGTCCTGGTCCCAGATCTGGATGGCACGGTCGAGATCGTCGTCGCGGAAGTCCCGCAGTCGCCACGTCGGCATCATCGCCACCTCGCCGAGTACCCATTCTCCGCGGAGATCGGATACGTGGCGACCGGACGGCCCGGTCGCCACCGGAGGCGTGATCAGCCTTGACTCCGCCGCTCAGACCACGGGTGCGTCGAGTCCGCCGGACTTTATGTGGTGGAGGAGTTGGGCGAGGGGGCCGGGAGCGGTCGAGAGGTGGGTCGCGGGGGTGTCGCTCTCGCGGAGTTGGACGGTGCGAGGGGTGGCGGCGACTTCGACGCAGTCGTTGCCCTCACCGCCGCCGGAGAAGGAGGACTTCTGCCAGTCGGCGGGGATGGTGGCGAGCTCGAGGCAAGCGTTGCCGTCACCGCTGCCGGAGAATGATGACTTCTGCCAGTTGAGGGTGGTGTTCATAACGCGCCTCGTAGCTCCTTCGCCAGCCTGTGGATGAAGTCGCGCGATCGTTCAGGGTCGAGTGACGCGGCCTCCATCCTACGGAAAAGTGTTCGAAATGTGCCGAGTTGGGCTTCGGAGTCGATGAAGCCCGCACCCTGAGGTGCGTCGCGTACGACTGTGTCCAGCTTGGGTACGGTGGCGCCCGCGTACACCATGGCGCTGTCGGCACCGGCGAATCCATCCAGGTCGAACGGGATGACCCGTACGGTCACATGGTCCGCTTCCGAGTACTCCAGGATGTGGGTGAGTTGAGCCCGTGCTGCGGAGCGGTCGCCGACCCGGATGCGGAGAGCCGACTCGTGAATCACGGCCTCGTACGGAGTTGGCTGCGAGCCTTCGAGGATGATGCGCCGTTCCAGTCGATGCTGGACACGCAGGTCGAGTTCGGTGTCGGGGAGTTCGGGCACCCGGTATCCGAGGATCCCGCGGGCGTAGTCCTCCGTCTGGAGCAGGCCCGGGATGTGCAGAAAGTCCACGTCCCATCGGTAGATGGAGTGGTGCTCCAGCTCGGACAGGTCCAGGAAGGACAGGGGCAGTAGACCTCGGTACTTCTCCCACCAGCCGCGCGTGCGATCGGCGGCCATCGCGACCAGTGCCTCGATCAACTCCTCGTCCGTGCAGGCGTAGTGAGCGGCCAGGCGACGTACGCGTGCCTCGCTCACACCCGCGATGGCGGACTCGATCTGGCTCATCTGGACGGAGTCGGCCCCAAGCAGCTCGGCGGCTTCTCGACTCTTCAAACCCGCCGCTTCGCGCAGTTTGCGCAGTTCAGAGCCCAGGCGTACCTGACGTGCGGTGGGCTGTCGCCGACGCGGCATCGCTTCCTCCTCGCCCCCAACTGCTGGGAGGCAGTGACTCGTTCAGGGGGAAGATTACGGCAACGGCTTGCATGGTCCTAATTTGAGGACCTACCGTCAGTGACGCGACGCATACGCTGCGGAACACCGGGACCCCGGAAGCGCACCACTCCGTCCTGCCATGACGGTCGTGGCATGCCACCGCCCGACGCCGCCGTGCGACCTCAACCTCTGACACCTGAACCGGAGTTCACGCATGCCCACAACCGAGCCCTGGAACTACGCGCTGCACATCCCCCAGGACGTCCGTGCAGTCACCGTCTGCCGCCGCACTGTCCGCCTGATCCTGACCCTGCACGGCCTGATCCGCCTCGCGGACGTCGCCGAGCTGCTGGCCGCGGAGCTGGTCTCAAATGCCGTACGGCATACGAAGGGGCCGGCGGCCCTGCGGCTGCACTGGCGGGCCGGGGTGCTGCGGATCGGTGCCTGGGACGCGAGCCCGGTGCCGCCGTACGACGTGGAGGCGGCCTCCGCCGAGGCGGAAGCGGGCCGGGGTCTCGTCCTCGTCCGGGCCTGCGCCGACGACTGGGGCTGGCATCCACTGCGCCAGGGCGGCGACACCGGCAAGTACGTGTGGTGCGACCTCGCTGCCGGTTAGGGGGCCTGTCGCTTGGATCAGGTCGGCCGCCCTCTCAGCCACGCCGCGATGCGCGGCGTGATCCGGACAACGGGTCCTGGGGTTTCCCAAGGGACTGATCCCGGAGAGCTGTTGCGCCGCACCTGTTGCAGGGGGTTGCCCGCGGCGGTACACAGCGGATGTGCGGGAGACCATCAGGATTCCATGGTTGGCGGCGGTGCAAGCGCTGGTGCTTCAGCTGCCGATGCTGGTGGGCATAGGGGGTTTCGAGTATGCGCCAGGGGTGATCAGACCGTGGCTGGACGGGGCCCTGATGGCAGGCACGGCGTTGCTGACCTGGCGGACCGCCGTGGCGCGGCTCCAGGTGTCCCCTGAAGGCATTCGCAGTCACGGGACATGGCGCACGCGGTTCGTGCCGTGGGAGGACCTTGTCTGGGTGAGCGTTGTCCCGTCGGGCGACCTGTGGGAGTTCCCCGTCGCCATCCTCTCGGATGGGCGTGAAGTGCCGCTCACCGGCGTGTACGGCTTGCGCAGCGACGTTGAGTCACGCGTGGACCGGATCGCGGAGCGACTCATCATGCTGAGCGACCAGGCCTGAGCGACCGGGTCGGGGAGGCGGACCGAACGCCTCGAAGAGCCGGAGTTCCCTGAGGAACCCCGGCCCCGGGTGCGGGTGTTACTCCGCCGTCGGCGGAGCGTGCTCCTCGGCCGGGGATTCCGGCATCGTCGGCGGCAGCGGCCGCAGCCACAGCCACGCCAGGAAGAACAGGCCGAGGGCGAGCATGCCGAGGCCGGTCCAGAGGTTGATGTTGATGCCGCCCGCCTTGTCGAGGTCGGCGTCGGAGGCCGTGATCCCGGCGATGGTGACGATGATGCCGTAGATCACGAACAGGCCGCCGATGATGCGGCGGATGTCGAACAGGCGAGCGGCGGTCGCGGACTTCTTCTCGAGTTCCGAGACCTCGCGCTGCGCGTCGCGTTCCGAATAGTCGGACATGGTTTCTTGATTCTCCCTCGTCGGAACGGGTCGGGACTCGTCAGAACGAGAACGGGATGTAGCAGGCGGTCGCCAGGATCAGCGCGCCCCAGCCCAGCAGAGCGGGCCTGCGGTACCAGGCGTCGTCGCCGGGGGCCGGCGGCTCGGCCATGCCGGGGGACACGGTGCCGTAGACCAGGCCCTGGAGCTCCTCCGCCGGCTTCGGGGCGGTGAAGAGCGAGACCCCCACCATCACCACGCCACCGGCCACGAAGGCGACGATCGCGGAGACGAAGTTGGCGCCCTGGTCGGAGGGGAAGCCGATCACGTCCTGCTTGTAGAGGACGAAGTAGTTCACCATCGCGGCCGTCGTGCCGGCCAGCAGCCCCCAGAAGCCCGACTTCACCGACGCCCGCTTCCAGAACATGCCGACGATGAAGACCGCGAACATCGGCACGTTGAAGAAGGAGAAGAGCGTCTGGAGGTAGCTCATGATGTTGGAGAAGGACGAGGCCAGGAAGGCCGTACCGATCGACGCCAGGACGCCGACGACCGTGATCAGGCGGCCGAAGCGCACGTAGTAGGAGTCCTCGCGGTCCGTCACCACGTACCTCGCCCAGATGTCGGTCGTGAAGACCGTGTTGAAGGACGAGACGTTGGCGGCCATGCCCGCCATGAAGGCGGCCAGCAGACCGGTCACCGCGATGCCGAGCACACCGTTCGGCAGCAACTCCTGCATCAGGTACGGGATCGCGTCGTTGTACTGGAGATCCGAGCCGCTCGTGCCGATCTTCGGGACCAGGACAGCCGCCACCAGACCCGGGATCATCACCAGGAAGACGATGAAGATCTTCGGGTAGGCCGCGATGAGCGGGGTGCGCTGGGCCGCGGAGAGGTTCTTCGCCGACAGCGCGCGCTGCACCTCGGCGAAGTTCGTCGTCCAGTAGCCGAAGGACAGCACGAAGCCGAGACCGAGCACGATGGTCAGCCAGTTGGCGCCGAGCGGGTTGTCGCTGCCGATGCCCGTGCCGCCCCAGGCCGTCGTGAAGTCGGCGCCGTGGGTCTTGTCGAGGGAGTCCGTCAGCCCTCCCCAGCCGCCCACCCGGTTCAGGCCGAGCACGGTGATCGGGATCAGTGCCGCCAGGATCACGAAGAACTGGAGCACCTCGTTGTAGATCGCGGAGGAGAGACCGCCGAGGGTGATGTAGGCGAGGACGAAGAAGCCGGCGACCACGATCGCCACCCACTGCGGCCAGCCGAGCAGGGCCTCGACGACGATCGCGAGCGAGTAGAGGTTGACGCCGGCGATGAGGACGGCGGCGAAGGCGAACAGGATCGAACTCAGCAGGTGCGCCCATTTGTCGAAACGCAGCAGCAGGAACTCGGGCACCGAGCGGACCTTGGAGCCGTAGTAGAACGGCATCATCACCAGGCCCAGGAAGACCATCGCCGGGATGGCGCCGATCCAGTACCAGTGCACGGTGTAGACGCCGTACTGCGCGCTGTTGGCGGCCATGCCGAGGATCTCGGTGGCGCCCAGGTTGGCCGAGATGAAGGCCAGGCCGGTGATCCAGGCGGGCAGTGAGCGCCCGGACAGGAAGAAGTCGAGGCTCGTCCTCACCGAGCGGCGGGCCGCGAAGCCGATGCCCAGGACGACCACGAAATAGATGCCGAGGATTGTGTAGTCGAGTGCGTTCGTGGGGAGTCGCAGCTCGGCGGCGAGCAGGGTGCCCGGTTGGGGCGGATATGTGGGGGACTGCATCAGAACTCGCTTCGTCTCATGAACCTATCGGACCGGAACCTATGCCTCCGCATGCAGGAAATGCACCTTCGGGTGGTGTCCTTTGTTTGATTGTGACGTTGACTGTGGTGGTGGCTTGTGGTTTGTTGTGTTCGGTTATGTTTGAAGGTTTGATCGGGTGCTGATGGGGAGTCCGACTGTGAAGAAGACCTCGACCCGGCTCGCCGACGGTCGTGAGCTCATCTATTACGACGCGGGCGACGACAAGGTGCGCGACGCGGTGGACCGGCGCCCGCTCGACCCGACGGTCACCACCTCGGAGGTGCGCCGCGACCCGCTGCTCGGCGACTCGGTGGCGATCGCCTCGCACCGCCAGGGGCGCATCTACCACCCGCCGGCGAACGAGTGCCCGCTGTGCCCGTCCTCCGGTGACCGGCTGAGCGAGATTCCCGACTCCTCGTACGACGTCGTGGTGTTCGAGAATCGTTTCCCCTCGCTGGCCGGCGACTCCGGCCGCTGCGAGGTCGTCTGTTTCACCTCCGACCACGACGCGTCCTTCGCGGATCTGACGGAGGCGCAGGCCGGCCTCGTCCTGGAGGCGTGGACGGACCGCACCGCCGAACTGTCGCATCTGCCCTCCGTCGAACAGGTCTTCTGCTTCGAGAACCGTGGCGCCGAGATCGGTGTGACACTCGGTCACCCGCACGGGCAGATCTACGGCTACCCCTTCACCACCCCTCGTACCGCACTGATGCTGCGCTCGCTCGCCGCGCACAAGGAGGCGACCGGCGGCGCGAACCTGTTCGACGAGGTCCTCGCACGGGAACTGGCGGACGGCTCACGGATCGTCCTGTCGGGCGAGCACTGGGTCGCCTTCGTCCCGTACGCCGCCCACTGGCCGTACGAGGTCCACCTCTACCCGCGCCGCCGTGTGCCGGACCTGCTCGGCCTCGACGAGGACGCGCGCACAGAGTTCCCCCAGGTCTATCTGGAACTCTTGAGGCGCTTCGACCGGATCTTCGACGGACCGGACGGTGGGAAGGAAGGGGCGGGCGAGCCGCAGACGCCGTACATCGCGGCGTGGCACCAGGCTCCCTTCGGCCCGCTGGAGGAGTTCGAAGGAGTCAACCGGGACGACTTCGCGCTCCACCTCGAGCTTTTCACCATCCGCCGCACTTCCGGCAAGCTGAAGTTCCTCGCGGGCTCCGAGTCCGGCATGAACGTGTTCATCAACGACGTGCCGCCGGAGACCGCGGCTCAGCGACTGCGAGAGGTAGCGAGTTCATGAGTGGGAAGTACCTGGTCACCGGTGGAGCCGGCTATGTGGGCAGCGTGGTCGCGCGCCACCTGCTCGAAGCGGGCCACGAGGTCACCGTTCTCGACAACCTCTCGACGGGATTCCGCGAGGGCGTTCCCGCCGGTGCCGCGTTCATCGAGGGCGACATCCGCGACGCCGCCAAGTGGCTGGACCGCTCGTACGACGCCGTCCTGCACTTCGCCGCGTTCTCGCAGGTCGGCGAGTCCGTGGTCAAGCCCGAGAAGTACTGGGACAACAACGTCGGCGGCACCATGGCGCTGCTCGCCGCGATGCGCGAGGCCGGCGTGCGCAAGCTGGTCTTCTCCTCCACGGCCGCGACGTACGGCGAGCCCGAGACCACCCCGATCGTCGAGTCCGCGCCCACCCGGCCCACCAACCCCTACGGCGCATCCAAGCTCGCCGTCGACCACATGATCACCGGTGAGGCCGCGGCGCACGGACTCGGTGCCGTCTCCCTGCGGTACTTCAACGTGGCCGGCGCGTACGGCGACAGCGGCGAGCGGCACGACCCCGAGTCGCACCTCATCCCGCTCGTCCTCCAGGTCGCGCAGGGCCGCCGCGACGCGATCTCCGTCTACGGCGACGACTACCCGACGCCGGACGGCACCTGCATCCGCGACTACATCCATGTCGCGGACCTCGCCGAGGCGCACCTGCTGGCGGTCGCCGCCGCCTCGCCCGGCGAGCACCTGATCTGCAACCTCGGCAACGGCAACGGCTTCTCGGTCCGCGAGGTCATCGAGACGGTGCGCCAGGTGACCGGGCACCCGATCCCCGAGGTCATGGCACCGCGCCGCGGCGGGGACCCGGCGGTCCTGGTCGCCTCGGCGGACACCGCCCGGGAACGGCTCGGATGGAACCCGTCCCGCGCGGATCTCGCGGGGATCGTCGCGGACGCGTGGGAGTTCGCACAGAACGTAGCGAAGGGGTAGCAGTGGACCAGGTGGGGGTACGTGAAGGCTTCGAGGAGCTGTACGGTGCCGCGCCCGAGGGCGTCTGGGCGGCGCCGGGCCGGGTCAACCTGATCGGCGAGTACACGGACTTCAACGAGGGGTTCGTGATGCCGCTCGCGCTGCCGCACACGGCGGTCGCGGCGGTGTCCCGCCGGTCCGACGGGGTGCTGCGGCTGCACTCGGCGGACATCGACGGACCGGTCGTCGAACTGCGCGTCGACGAACTGGTGCCCCGGTCGGACACCGGCTGGGCCGCGTATCCGGCGGGAGTGGTGTGGGCGCTGCGCGAGGCGGGCCACGACGTCGGTGGCGCGGACATCCATCTGGCGTCCACGGTCCCCACCGGCGCGGGGCTGTCCTCCTCGGCGGCCCTGGAGGTCGTCACGGCCCTCGCCCTCGACGACCTCTACGGACTCGGGCTCACCCGCCCCGAGCTGGCACTCCTCGCACAGCGCGCCGAGAACGACTTCGTCGGCGTGCCGTGCGGGGTGATGGACCAGACGGCGTCGGCGTGCTGCACCGAGGGCCACGCCCTGCACCTCGACTGCCGCGACCTGTCGATCCGCCAGGTCCCCTTCGACCTCGCCTCCCAGGGACTCGAACTCCTGGTCGTCGACACCCGGGTGAAGCACGCGCTCGGGGACGGGGCGTACGCCGAACGGCGCGCGGGCTGCGAGGAGGGGGCACGGCAGCTGGGCGTCTCCCATCTGCGTGATGTCGCCTACGAGGAGCTCGACGCGGCCCTCGCCCGTCTCTCCGACGAACGCGTCCGCCGCTATGTCCGCCACGTCGTCTCCGACGACCACCGGGTGGACCGGGTCATCGCCCTGCTGGACGCGGGCGACGTGCGGGCGATCGGGCCGGTCCTGACGGACGGTCACGCCTCGCTGCGCGACGATCTGCGGATCTCCTGCGCCGAGCTGGACCTCACGGTCTCCACCGCGAACGCCGCGGGTGCGCTGGGCGCCCGGATGACGGGCGGCGGCTTCGGCGGCTCCGCCGTCGTACTGGTGGAGTCCACCGACGTGGACAGCGTCACCAAGGCGGTCATGGAGGCCTTCGCCGCGGCGGGCTTCACGGCCCCCCGGGTGTTCCCGGCGGTCCCTTCGGCGGGCGCCCGCCGGCTGAGCTGACCCCTCGGACCGGACAGGGACTCGGGCACGCGTCACGCGCGCTCCCGGGCCCGCCGGAGTATCCGCCTCCGCGCGCCGCCGCCTCTCCGCCCGGCTGCCCCGCCGCCTCTCCGCCTCTGCGCCGAGCGGCGGGGCAGCGGCTGTGCGAGGAGTGCGCGGCGGTCCGGTGACGGCCGGACCCGACGCGGCGTCAGCCCCAGTGCTTCGTCAGGGTGTACTCCGTGGTGCCCGGCGGATAGTCGGGAATCACGCACACCACCTCGTACCCCTGCTTCCGGTAGAAGTCCGGGGCCTGGAAGTCCCAGGTCTCCAGGCGGGCGGCGCGGCAGCCGCGTCCGGTGGCGGCCGCTTCGGCCTCGGCGAGGAGCCGGCTGCCGAGGCCCGTGCCCCGGTACCGGTCGTCGACCCACAGATAGGTGACGTGCAGCCAGGTCGTCCAGGTGTGACCGGCCAGACCGCCGGCCAGGTCCCCGGCCTCGTCCATGGCCCAGACCTGGAGCGGGAATTCACGTTCGGCCGGGGTTCCGCGCAGAGCGCGCAGCACAGGGGACGCCGCCGTGTTCGTGTCCAGCAGTCGCCTGCGGAGCAGATCCCGACGGTCTTTGTCGTCTCCTGTCTCGATACGAAACATACGGCTCACCATAAACGGGCCGGCCAACCAGTTCTGCAAATTGCCTTCCGCTCCCCGCCCCCAGCCGTACCCTGATGAACAGTGCCGGTGGGGGCCGGTGCTGATCAGGGGGCGAGACAGTCGGGTACGACGCCCGAAGTGGGGGTAGCACTTCCAGCACGGCGGCGGCCGTGCGGCGGCGGCACCTCGTTTCGGGTCGCAAGCGGGCTCGGAATCTCTTCGGGCGCCGTACCCGTACGGACCGTCCCCCGACAGTGGGGGTTTCTGTGGTTCGCATCCGAGTACTGGTCGTCGACGACCATCGCATCTTCGCCGAGTCGCTCGCCGCCGCTCTCGCGGCCGAGCCCGATGTCGACGTGTCCGCGGCGGGCAGCGGTCCCGCCGCGCTGCGCTGCCTCGAGCGCGCGGCGGCGGAGGGCCGCCGCTTCGACGTGCTGCTCGTCGACGCGGACCTGGGCGGCAACCTGCCCGGCATGCGTCCGGCGGTGCCCGTCCAGGAGAGCAACGAGGACGGTCTGGTGGACGGCATCTCGCTCGTCGCCGGGGTGCGCTCCGGACAGCCGAGCGTACGGATCGTCGTGCTGGCCGAGAAGGACGATCCGCGCCGGGCCGCGCTCGCCCTGCAGGCCGGGGCCTCGGGGTGGGTCGCCAAGGACTGTTCGCTGTCACGGCTGCTCACCGTCATACGGGGTGTGCTGCGCGACGAGACGCATCTGCCGCCCGCCCTGCTCACCGGGGTGCTCCGGGAGCTCACCGCCGCGCGCAAGCACCGGACCGAGAGCGAGCGGCTCGTCGAGTCGCTGACGCCCCGGGAGCGCGAGGTGCTGCGGTGCATGGTCGCGGGGCTCGGGCGCAAGGCGGTGGCGGAGCGGCTCTTCCTCTCACCGCACACCGTCCGCACGCACATGCAGAACGTTCTCGGGAAGCTCGGTGTGCACTCCACCCTCGCCGCCGTGGCCCTGGCCAGGCGCGCCGGGGTCGGACCCGTCGACCTAACCGGGGATGTTGTCGAACGGGGCGGTCAACTGGCGTAGCAGTCCGGCCAGTTCACCGCGCTGCGCCCTGCTCAGCTCGGCGAGGATCGCGCGCTCCTGGTCGAGCAGACCGGCCAGTGCCTGGTCGGCGCGGTCGCACCCCTCGTCCGTGAGGCGGACGAGCACACCCCTGCGGTCGCTCGGGTCCGGGAGGCGCTCCACCAGACCCTTCTTGGTCAGACGGTCGATGCGGTTCGTCATCGTGCCCGAGGTGACGAGTGTCTGGGTGAGCAGCTGCCCGGGGGAGAGCTGATACGGGGACCCCGCGCGCCGCAGCGCCGTCAGGACGTCGAACTCCCAGGGCTCCAGGCTGTGCTCGGCGAACGCCAGCCGGCGCGCACGGTCCAGGTGCCGGGCCAGCCTGCTCACCCGGCTGAGCACCTCGAGCGGTTCCACGTCGAGGTCCGGGCGCTCCCGGCGCCACGCAGCGACCAGCCGATCGACCTCGTCCTCCATGACGATCAGTGTAGTGGTTGTGTCGACATGAAGTCTCTTGATGTGGAGTCTCTTGATGTAAAGCTTCTCGATATAGAGCCTCTTGTAGTGAAGTCTCTTGACGTCGAGAGACTTTTCCTGTGAGGCTGGAGGCCGAACGGTCCGGCCACCGCGGTCCCCTTCCGCTGTCCCCTTCCGCGGTCCGCGACCCCTGCGGCGACTTTCGAGGAGGCCACCCATGACTGCCCCCACCACCCCCGGCTGGGATCCGGGCCAGTATCTGCGCCACTCCCGGCATCGAGCCCGCCCCTTCGCCGACCTCCTCGCCCAGGTCCCGGCGATCCCCGGCGACCCGGCCCGCATCGCCGACCTCGGCTGCGGCCCCGGCAACGTCACCGTCCAGCTCACCGACCGCTGGCCCACCGCCCACGTCACCGGGTACGACAACTCGGCCGAGATGCTCGCCAGGACCGAGGAGCACGCCGGTCCCGTTCCCGGCGGCGGTCGGCTCGACTTCGCCCACGCCGACCTCACCGACTGGGTGCCCACCGAGACGTACGGCCTGATCACCTCGAACGCCGCACTCCAGTGGGTGCCGGGACACCTGGAGTCGTTCCCCGGCTGGCTCGACGCGCTCGCGCCCGGCGGCACCCTCGCCTTCCAGATGCCCCACAACACCGACGCCCCGCTGCACGTCCTGCTGCGCGGACTCGCCTCCTCCCCCCGCTGGAAGAGCCGCCTCGGCGACACCCCGCGTCCCACGGACTCGGTCCACGACCCGCTCGTCTACCTGGACCGCCTGGAAAGCCTCGGTTGTCGGACGGACGTCTGGGAGACGACGTACCTGCAACTGCTGACCGGGCCGGACCCGGTGCTCGACTGGGCGAAGGGGACCGCGCTGCGGCCCGTGCTGACCGCCCTCGCGGACGATCCCGAGGCCCTGGACGCCTTCGTCACCGCATACCGGGACCTGCTGCGCGACGCCTATCCCGCGCGGCCCTACGGCACGGTGCTGCCGTTTCGCCGGCTGTTCGCCGTGGCCCGGAAGGAGGCCTGATGCTCGCCGCCCTCGACCACGTCCAGCTCGCCGCCCCGCCGGGCTCCGAGGACCGCCTGCGCGCGTACTACGTCGACGCGCTCGGCATGGCCGAGATCCCCAAACCGCCCGTCCTCGCCGCCCGCGGGGGCTGCTGGTTCCAGGCGGGGGCCGTCCACCTGCACCTCGGGATCGAGGACCCCTTCCGTCCCGCGAAGAAGGCCCACCCCGGACTGCGCGTCACCGGCATCGACGCGTACGCCGCACGGATCGCGGCCACGGGCGCCCCCGTCACCTGGGACGAGGACCTGCCCGGCCACCGGCGCTTCTTCTCCGAGGACCCCGTCGGCAACCGCCTCGAATTCCTGGAACCGCTCGTCCGCACATGACGAGAGGCCCCCGGAGAGCTCAGCTCTCCGGGGGCCTCTCGTCGCCCTCGCGCGGGTCCGGAGCCGAGCCGGGAGAGTGCTCCCCGACTCCGCTCACCGGCCGCGCGCTAGGCCTTGCGATGCCCTATCAACCGCGGCTTCGGCTCCAGGCCGTCCAGACCGTGCCACGCCAGATTCACCAGATGCGCGGCCACCTCCGCCTTGCGCGGCTTGCGGACGTCCAGCCACCACTGGCCCGTCAGCGCGACCATGCCGACCAGGGCCTGGGCGTACAGGGGTGCCAGCTTCGAGTCGAAGCCGCGGCTCTTGAACTCGCGGCCCAGGATGTCCTCCACCTGGGTGGCGATGTCCGAGATCAGCGACGCGAACGATCCCGTCGACTGCGGAATGGGGGAGTCACGGACAAGGATGCGGAAGCCGTCCGTGTACTCCTCGATGTAGTCCAGGAGGGCGAACGCGGCCTGCTCGCACAGCTCGCGCGGATGGCCCGCCGTCAGCGAACTGGTCACCATGTCCAGCAGCCGGCGCATCTCGCGGTCCACCACCACCGCGTACAGGCCCTCCTTGCCGCCGAAGTGCTCATAGACCACCGGTTTGGAGACACCGGCCTTCGCCGCGATCTCCTCCACCGACGTGCCCTCGAAGCCCTTGGCCGCGAACAGGGTGCGGCCGATCTCCAGCAGCTGCTGACGGCGCTCGGCACCGGTCATGCGGGTGCGGCGCGCACGCCGCGGCTTTTCATTGCTGCTCGGGGTGCTGCTGGAGTCGGTCGCCACGCCGTCAATCATGCCGCTTCAGCGGTTTCCGTCTTGCGTCGGGAGCTGTTCCCGTCGTCGCTGCGGCGGGAATCGATACGCGAGCGTGACGGCCAGCGCACGTCGTACGCCCAGCCGAGCTGCTCGCACCAGCGGATGATCCGGGCCGAGGAGTCGACCTGGCCGCGGTCCACACCGTGCCGGGCGGATGTCGGTTCTGCATGGTGCAGGTTGTGCCAGGACTCGCCGCACGAAAGCACCGCCAGCCACCACACGTTGCCCGAGCGGTCACGCGACTTGAAGGGGCGCTTGCCGACCGCGTGGCAGATCGAGTTGATCGACCAGGTCACGTGGTGCAGCAGCGCCACCCGGACGAGGGAGCCCCAGAAGAATCCGGTGAACGCGCCCCACCACGACATCGTCGCCAGGCCGCCGATCAGCGGCGGCAGGCCCAGCGAAAGCAGGGTCCAGAGGAGGAACTGACGCGAGATCGCCCGGATCACCGGGTCCTTGACCAGATCCGGAGCGTACTTCTCCTGAGAAGTCCGCTCCTCGTCGAACATCCATCCGATGTGTGCCCACCACAGGCCCTTCATCAGCGCCGGAACCGTCTCGCCGTAACGCCACGGCGAGTGCGGGTCACCTTCCGCGTCGGAGAACTTGTGGTGCTTGCGGTGGTCGGCGACCCAGCGCACGAGAGGGCCCTCGACCGCCATGGATCCCGCGATCGCGATCGCGATCCGCAAGGGACGCTTCGCCTTGAAAGAGCCATGCGTGAAATAGCGGTGGTAACCGATCGTGACGCCGTGGCATCCCAGGTAGTAGAAGAAGACCATCAGGCCGAGATCCAGCCAGCTCACCCCCCACCCCCAGACCAGCGGCACCGCCGCGAGCAGCGCGAGGAACGGGACGGTGATGAAGAGAAGAAGGGTGATCTGTTCGAGTGACCCCTTCTTCTCGCCGCCGAGGGTGGCGGCGGGGAGCGAGGTGTCGTCGTTGTCCGCCTGCGGGGCGTCGTCGATCACATCGGAACTCGTGGTCATGGGGCGTCCCCTGTGGGGTTCGAGGGTGAGGAACGGCGGGGAAGGGTGTCCGGGTGTGAACCCAGGGTCCCCCCGTCGTCCGACGGGAATACCTACGGGTCCGTAACCTACGGCGTCGTAAGTATGTCAGCGCGTAGCCCGGCGGCAAGAGCCCGTGAGCCTGCGCGTCCGAGAGGACACCTATCCTTGGAGTCGGTCGGACAGCGCGGTCCGTTCTGATTTCTTCCCGGATGCCACCTCCCTAAGCGGCACCCGCCGCGCGCGGTCGCCACCCGGGTTCCCTCCCAGACGAGCTTCAGACGAGATTCCCCACTCTTCAGACGAGCTTCAACACTGCAAGGAGCCGCACCTGTGAGCAGTGCCGACGACCAGACCACGACGACCAGCAGCGAACTGCGCGCCGACATCCGCCGCCTGGGCGATCTGCTCGGCGAGACCCTCGTACGGCAGGAGGGCCCCGAGCTCCTGGAACTGGTCGAGAAGGTCCGCCGCCTGACCCGCGAGGACGGCGAGGCCGCCGCCGAGCTGCTGCGCGGCACCGAACTGGAGACCGCCGCCAAGCTGGTCCGCGCCTTCTCGACCTACTTCCACCTCGCCAACGTCACCGAGCAGGTGCACCGCGGCCGGGAGCTGCGCGCCAAGCGCGCCGCCGAGGGCGGCCTCCTCGCCCGTACGGCCGACCGGCTCAAGGACGCCGACCCCGAGCACCTGCGCCAGACGGTCAAGAACCTCAACGTGCGCCCGGTGTTCACCGCCCACCCCACGGAAGCGGCCCGGCGCTCGGTCCTCAACAAGCTGCGGCGCATCGCCGCGCTCCTGGAGACCCCGGTCATCGAGGCCGACCGCCGCCGCTACGACACCCGCCTCGCCGAGAACATCGACCTGGTCTGGCAGACGGACGAGCTCCGGGTCGTCCGCCCCGAGCCCGCCGACGAGGCACGCAACGCCATCTACTACCTGGACGAGCTGCACGCCGGCGCCGTCGGCGACGTCCTGGAGGACCTCACCGCCGAACTGGAGCGCGTCGGCGTCGTCCTCCCGGACGAGACCCGGCCCCTCACCTTCGGCACCTGGATCGGCGGCGACCGCGACGGCAACCCGAACGTCACCCCCGACGTCACCTGGGACGTCCTGATCCTCCAGCACGAGCACGGCATCAACGACGCCCTGGAACTCATCGACGAGCTCCGGGGCTTCCTGTCGAACTCCATCCGCTACACGGGCGCGACCGAGGAACTGCTGGAATCCCTCCAGACCGACCTGGAGCGCCTGCCGGAGATCAGCCCCCGCTACAAGCGCCTCAACGCCGAGGAGCCGTACCGCCTCAAGGCCACCTGCGTCCGGCAGAAGCTGGAGAACACCAAGCTCCGCCTGGCCAAGGGCACGCCCCACGAGGACGGCCGCGACTACCTCGGCACCGCCGAGCTGCTGCGCGACCTCAAGCTCGTCCAGACCTCGCTGCGCGAGCACCGCGGCGGCCTGATCGCCGACGGCCGCATGAACCGCACCATCCGCACACTGGCCGCCTTCGGCCTCCAGCTCGCCACCATGGACGTACGCGAGCACGCCGACGCCCACCACCACGCCCTCGGCCAGCTCTTCGACCGCCTCGGCGAGGAGTCCTGGCGCTATGTGGACATGCCGCGCGACTACCGCACCAAGCTCCTCGCCAAGGAGCTGCGGTCCCGGCGCCCGCTCGCCCCGACCCCCGCGCCGCTGGACGCCGCCGGCCACAAGACGCTCGGCGTCTTCGAGACCGTCAAGAGGGCCCTGAAGATCTTCGGGCCCGAGGTCATCGAGTCGTACATCATCTCGATGTGCCAGGGCGCCGACGACGTCTTCGCCGCCGCCGTCCTCGCCCGCGAGGCCGGACTGCTCGACCTGCACGCCGGCTGGGCCAAGATCGGCATCGTGCCGCTCCTGGAGACCACCGACGAGCTCAAGGCCGCGGACACGATCCTGGAGGACATGCTCTCCGACCCCTCGTACCGCCGTCTGGTGGCGCTGCGCGGGGACGTCCAGGAGGTCATGCTCGGCTACTCCGACTCCTCCAAGTTCGGCGGCATCACCACCTCGCAGTGGGAGATCCACCGCGCCCAGCGCCGGCTGCGCGACGTCGCCCACCGCTACGGCGTACGCCTGCGGCTCTTCCACGGCCGCGGCGGCACCGTCGGCCGCGGTGGCGGCCCCTCGCACGACGCGATCCTCGCGCAGCCCTGGGGCACCCTGGAGGGCGAGATCAAGGTGACCGAGCAGGGCGAGGTCATCTCCGACAAGTACCTGGTCCCCTCGCTGGCCCGCGAGAACCTCGAACTGACGGTCGCCGCCACCCTGCAGGCCTCCGCCCTGCACACCTCGCCCCGCCAGTCCGACGAGGCGCTGGCCCGCTGGGACGCGGCGATGGACGTCGTCTCCGACGCCGCCCACTCCGCCTACCGGCGGCTCGTCGAGGACCCGGACCTGCCGACGTACTTCCTCGCCTCCACGCCGGTCGACCAGCTCGCCGACCTGCACCTGGGCTCGCGGCCCTCCCGCCGCCCCGGCTCGGGCGTCTCGCTCGACGGACTGCGCGCCATCCCGTGGGTCTTCGGCTGGACCCAGTCCCGGCAGATCGTGCCCGGCTGGTTCGGCGTCGGCTCCGGTCTCAAGGCGCTTCGCGAGGCGGGCCTGGGCACCGTGCTCGACGAGATGCACGAGCAGTGGCACTTCTTCCAGAACTTCCTCTCGAACGTCGAGATGACCCTCGCGAAGACCGACCTGCGGATCGCCCGCCACTACGTCGACACCCTCGTCCCCGACGAGCTCAAGCACGTGTTCGACGTCATCGAGGCCGAACACGAGCTGACCGTGCGCGAGGTGCTGCGGGTCACCGGCGGGAAGGAACTGCTCGACACCAACCCGGTGCTCCAGCAGACCTTCGCCATCCGTGATGCCTACCTGGACCCGATCTCCTACCTCCAGGTCGCGCTCCTCAAGCGCCAGCGCGACGAGGCGACGGCGGGGCAGCACCCGGACCCGCTGCTCTCGCGGGCCCTGCTGCTGACGGTCAACGGTGTGGCGGCGGGACTGCGCAACACCGGCTGACCGGGCCACACCGGCTGGACCGGCCACACCGGCCGAGCAGACGAGAAGGCGCCCTCCGCGCTCGTACACGTACGAGCGCGGAGGGCGCCTTCATGTGTCCGCGTGGGCGGGGGGGGGTGTCCACAACAAGACCGGAAGACCGGTGAGGACGTGCCTACAGGACCAGGAACGTGGCCGTCAGCAGCGCGATCCCCGTGCCCGCCATCAGCCAGGCCACGCGGGTCAGCCGCAGACCGCCCGCGACCACCACCGAGGCGAGCAGCAGGGCGCCCGCCAGGGGTATCCAGGCGTAGAGCAGACCGGCCGGACCGCTGCGGACGACCTCATCGCTGCCGGGCTTCACCGTGACCGTGTACGTCCGGCCCTTCTTCACCGCCACCGACTGGTCGATGACGACGCGGGCCCGCGCCCGTGAACCCGGCGACACCGGCGTGTACGGCCCCGAGCACACCTCGCCCGAGCACGTCCGCACGGCGATCGTGCCCTGCTCCCGGCCCTTGCTCAGCATCACGTGCTGCGCGGTGCCCCAGGAGGCCCAGACACCCGCGATCAGGATGAGCCCGGTGACCACGCCCATCGCCGCGAGCTGCCCGATCCGCAGCGCCGCGTACGCGCTCTGACTGGAGGTGACGGCACGCATGGCGGGGATCATTGGCCATGGCCGCGCGCTCGGTCAACTCCGGTGGGGGACAAGTCGGCAGTTGTGCGAGTACATCGACCACCCGGCCGTCCCCCGCGGTCTCACCCAGCCGTCCCCCGCGGTCTCTCCCGGCCGTCCCCCCGCGGTTTCTTCCGGCCGTCCCCTCGGGTCTCTCTCCCGGCCGACCCCCACGGTTCCGTTCCGACCCGCGGTCTCTCCCGGCCGTCCGTCAGGAGTTGTACGTGCCCTGGGCCCGCTCCAGGCCCTCGATCACCAGACACTCCGCCGCGTCCGCCGCCCGGTCCACGAAGTAGTCCAGCTCCTTGCGCTCGGCCGACGAGAAGTCCTTCAGCACGAAGTCCGCGACCTGCATACGGCCCGGAGGGCGCCCGATGCCGAACCGCACCCGGTGATAGTCCGAGCCCATCGCCTTCGTCATGGACTTCAGCCCGTTGTGGCCGTTGTCCCCGCCGCCCAGCTTCAGCCGCAGCACGCCGTAGTCGATGTCCAGCTCGTCATGGACCGCCACGATGTTCGCCGTCGGAACCTTGTAGAAGTCCCGCAGCGCGGTCACCGGGCCACCCGACAGGTTCATGTACGACATCGGCTTGGCCAGGATCACCCGGCGGTTCGCCGGACCGGGCGGCCCGATCCGTCCCTCGATCACCTGGGCCTGCGCCTTGCCCGCCCGCTTGAACTTCCCGCCGATCCGCTCGGCCAGTAGATCGGCCACCATGAAGCCCACGTTGTGCCGGTTCATGGCGTACTCGGGGCCCGGGTTGCCGAGGCCCACGATCAGCCAGGGCGCGTTGGCGTCGGTCGTCACGTCCGTGTCTCCCATGTGTCCTTGATACGCGGCAGCCGCCGCTCCCGACAGGAGCGGCGGCTGACACAGATGAAGATTCCCGGGGGGATCAGGCCTCGGCGGCCGCGGTCTCGCTCTCGGCGGCCGGCTCCTCGGCCTGCGCCGACAGGACCTGGATGACGACCGCGTCCTCGTCGATCGCCAGCGTGGTGCCCTTGGGGAGCTTGATGTCCTTGGCGTGGATGGAGGCGCCGGCCTCCAGGCCCGCGATGGAGACGGTGACCGACTCCGGGATGTGGGTGGCCTCGGCCTCGACCGTCAGGGTGTTCAGCACGTTCTCGACGAGGAAGCTGCCCGGGGCCAGCTCGCCCTCGGTGTGCACGAAGACCTCGACGGTGACCTTCTCGCCGCGCTTCACGAGGATCAGGTCGACGTGGTCGAGGCTGCCCTTGATGGCGTCACGCTGGACGGCCTTCGGGATCGCGAGCTCGGTCTTGCCCTCGATGTCCAGGGTGAGCAGGACGTTCGGGGTACGCAGGGCGAGCTGCAGCGCGTGGCCCGGCAGCGTGATGTGGACCGGCTCGGTGCCGTGGCCGTAGACGACCGCGGGAACCTTGGCCTCACGGCGGATGCGGCGGGCGGCGCCCTTGCCGAACTCGGTGCGGGTCTCGGCGGCGAGCTTGATCTCGGACATGTCCACTCCTCGTAGATCTTGGGGAAAGAGGTCACCCGGCCAAACATCGGCCTGCTACGAAGAGCGCGTCGATAACGGACCGCCGTACCCGCTTCTGCAAGCGGTACGGCCTCCCTCGCCGAGCAACTGTGACAGCTTACGGGGCGGGGAGGCCGTACATGAAATCGATCTAGGCGACCGGTGGAGCCGAGGGTCAGTGCTCCTCGAACAGGCTCGTCACCGAGCCGTCCTCGAAGACCTCACGCACCGCGTTCGCGATCGTCGGCGCGATCGACAGCACCGTGATCTTGTCGAGCTCCAGCTCGCCCGGGGTCGGCAGGGTGTCCGTGAAGATGAACTCGCTGACCTTGGAGTTCTTCAGACGGTCGGCCGCCGGACCGGAGAGCACGCCGTGCGTGGCCGTCACGATGACGTCCTCCGCGCCGTGCGCGAACAGCGCGTCCGCCGCGGCGCAGATGGTGCCGCCCGTGTCGATCATGTCGTCGACGAGCACGCAGACGCGGCCCTTCACGTCACCGACCACCTCGTGGACGGTGACCTGGTTGGCGACGTCCTTGTCGCGGCGCTTGTGCACGATGGCCAGCGGAGCGTCGAGACGGTCGCACCAGCGGTCGGCCACCCGCACGCGGCCGGCGTCCGGGGAGACGACGGTGAGCTTGGACTTGTCGACCTTGGCGCCCACGTAGTCCGCGAGGATCGGCAGCGCGAACAGGTGGTCCACCGGGCCGTCGAAGAAGCCCTGGATCTGGTCCGTGTGCAGATCGACCGTGAGGATGCGGTCCGCGCCGGCCGTCGCCATCAGGTCGGCGATCAGACGCGCCGAGATCGGTTCACGTCCGCGGTGCTTCTTGTCCTGACGGGCGTAACCGTAGAAGGGCACGATCACGGTGATGCTCCGGGCGGAGGCCCGCTTGAGAGCGTCGATCATGATCAGCTGTTCCATGATCCACTTGTTGATGGGAGCCGTGTGGCTCTGCATCAGGAAGCAGTCGGCGCCGCGGGCGGACTCCTGGTAGCGGATGTAGATCTCGCCGTTCGCGAAGTCGAAGGCCTTCGTCGGGACGACCCCGACACCCAGCTTGTGGGCGACCTCCTGGGCAAGCTCGGGGTGGGCGCGGCCGGAGAAGAACATCATCTTCTTCTCGCCGGTCGTCGTCTTGATCCCGGTCACAGCACTGTCTCCTCAGAGGTCATCTCAGTGGGCGTGAGAGGCCTTCTCAGCTGGGTTGCGAGAGGGCTTCTCAGCAGGGGTGCGGGTGTGCACTTATCACGGTACGCCGTCCCGGACGTGCCGTTTTCCGGTCAGCCTTCGCCTTCCGGTTCCCGGGAGGCGGTCTCCGCGGCCTTCGCGGCGGCGCTTCCGGGACGCTTGCGAGCCACCCAGCCCTCGATATTGCGCTGCTGGCCACGGGCCACGGCCAGCGAACCGGGCGGCACGTCCTTGGTGATGACGGAGCCCGCCGCGGTGTACGCGCCGTCCCCGACCGTGACAGGAGCCACAAACATGTTGTCCGAACCCGTACGGCAGTGTGAGCCGATCGTCGTGTGGTGCTTGTCCTGCCCGTCGTAGTTCACGAACACACTCGCGGCACCGATGTTCGAGTACTCGCCGATCGTCGCGTCACCCACGTAGGACAGGTGCGGGATCTTCGTGCCTTCGCCGATCGTCGCGTTCTTCGTCTCGACGTACGTGCCGACCTTGGCCTTCAGGCCGATCCGCGTCCCCGGACGGAGATACGCGTACGGTCCCACGCTCGCCTGCGGACCCACCTCGGCGCTGACGGCCACGGTGTTGTCGACGCGGGCACCGGCGCCCACCCGGGTGTCCTTCAGGCGGCAGTTGGGCCCCACCTCGGCGCCTTCGGCGACATGCGTGGCGCCCTGGAGCTGCGTCCCGGGGTGCACGATCGCGTCCTGCTCGAAGGTGACCGTCACATCGACCCACGTCGTCGCGGGATCGATGACGCTGACGCCGGCCAGCATGGCCCCGGTGAGCAGCCGGTCGTTCAGGATGCGGCGCGCCTCGGCGAGCTGCACGCGGTTGTTGATGCCGGCGATCTCGCGGTGGTCGGCGGCGACGGCCGCGCCGACGCGGTGCCCGGCCTCGCGGAGGATCCCGAGGACGTCCGTCAGGTACTCCTCGCCCTGGCTGTTGTCCGTCCGCACCTTGCCGAGCGCGTCGGCGAGCAGCTGTCCGTCGAAGGCGAAGACGCCCGAGTTGATCTCACGGATCGCGCGCTGCGATTCGCTCGCGTCCTTGTGCTCGACGATCGCGGTGACCGCGCCGCTGGCGCCGTCCCGCACGATGCGGCCGTAGCCGGTGGCGTCGGGGACCTCGGCGGTCAGCACGGTGACGGCGTTGCCGTCGGCGCTGTGGGTCGAGGCGAGCGCGAGCAGGGTCTCGCCGCTGAGCAGGGGGGTGTCGCCGCAGACCACGACGACCGTGCCGTCCACGCCCTCGCCGAGCTCTTCGAGGCCCATCCGTACGGCGTGCCCGGTGCCGTTCTGCTCGGCCTGCACCGCGGTCCGGACGCCCGGGTCGATCTCCGCGAGGTGCGCGACGACCTTCTCGCGGGCGTGCCCCACGACGACGACCAGGTTCTCGGGATCCAACTCGCGTGCGGCAGCGAGCACATGGCCGACGAGGGAGCGTCCGCAGATGTCGTGCAGGACCTTGGGTGTGGCCGATTTCATACGGGTGCCCTCACCCGCTGCGAGAACGACGACGGCTGCCGGGCGATTGGCGCTCACGGGGTTGCCCTTCGGCTTCGGATGACTGGGGTGTGGACATCCGCAGGATACCGGGGCGAATCAGGAGGGATGTGGGAGAGGGCCCTGACAGAGCTGCCAGGGCCCTCTCCCGGAAGGCTCCCGGGGAAGGAATCGAACCCTCATTCAATGGACCAAAACCATTTGTCCTGCCATTAGACGACCCGGGATGGTCTATGCGCTATGTCCGATTTGATGGATCGGAGCTCTGCGCGGACAACACTATGCCGTACCAGGCGCCTTCAATGCGACGGTACAACTCTGCGCTCTGGCGAACTTTGATCGCCAGGCAACCCCGGTAGGACTCGCCCACGTTCTTGCGGACGGTCTTGGGATTGTGGCGTTTGAGCGTCGTCTTGTAGAACGCGGCGCGGTTGGAGCCGACCAGGTCCGCCCAGTACCTTTCGGCCTCCGCCACGTCGGCGGTTTCGTGGATCATGACGGTGAAACGCAGGCGACCGCGCTCCACCCCGAGCAGGTCGAGCCAGCGCAGGAAGACTTCGATCATCCCTGGATCGCTGTTGACGAAGGTGACGCACTCCCGGCGGTCGTACTTTTTGTCCTTGCTGCCCTCGGCCCAGTACAGGCCGACGCCCAACAGGAACAGCTCGCGATCGGACAGGGCGCCGATCGTCGCAGCCGCGGCCGCTTTGGTGCACTGCCGCTCGATGTCGCGTTGGGCCAGTTCGTGATCCCACCGCTTCCGTCCCGCGAGCTTCGCCTGCTCCGAAGCCGGGCGCGGCTCCGGCTTCGGCAGATCTCGGACCCAAAGCGAGATCGAACTCTTCGAGCAGCCCAGTTCCACCTGGATCTGGTCGTAGGTCCAGCCCTGGAGGCGCAGCTCACGGGCCCGGTCACGGAGTTCGTCCTTCGCGTTCGGGCGCCTCGTCCAGTCCGGAGGCGGCTCGCCCTCCAAGAGGCGGTTGAGGATGTCGTTGTTGTCGATGTGCAGTCGGTCACGGATCCGGCGGCGGCTGAGTCCCGCCCTGCGCAGAGAGATCGCCTGCTCTCGTAGCACTTCGAAATCCGCGTACTTGCTCAGTGAATGTGCCATAGGCATACCATCGCGCCGGAATGCAGGCCTCCGAGGTCGAATGGTGATCGATTCGGCAGTTCGAGGGATATCGGTCGGTTTCGCTTCTGTTCGATGGTGGGGTGTGGTGTAGGCCAGTAGCCAAAACTCACCGGAAATGGGCAGGGGGGCGACCGTAGGCTGGAGGCATGACCACGACGGGGGAAGAGCACACCGCGGCCGGGACCGGGCCGTGGTGGTGGGTCGGATGGCGTAGTGCGGTGTTGGACGCGGGGCTCGCTCTGGCGTCCGCGGTCGAGTGCGGCGGCGAGGGGGTCCGCTTCGCGCACGACGCGGGGCTGCCCGCTCCGGTGGGTGTCGCCTTCGGGGGGATCGCCGGGTCGGTGCTGCTGGTGCGGCGGAAGTGGCCGATCGCGGTCGTCCTGGTGTCCATCGCGATCACGCCCGCCCAGATGGGCTACCTGATGGGACTCGTCGGGCTGTACACGCTCGCCGCGTCCGAGCTCCCGCGGCGCATCATCGCGGCGCTGGCGGGGATGTCCTTCGCCGGCATGCTGATCGTCACGTTCGTCCGGGCGCACCAGGGTGTGGTGCGAGGGGACGTGGCGATGGGGGACTGGTTCGTCCCGTTCGCCTCCCTCACGACGGCGATCGGGATGACCGCGCCACCCGTGCTGCTCGGGCTGTACATGGGGGCCAGGCGGCGGCTGATGGAGAGCCTGCGGGAGCGGGCGGACTCGCTGGAGCGGGAGCTGCAGCTGCTGGCGGAGCGGGCCGAGGAGCGGGCGGAGTGGGCGCGCAACGAGGAGCGCACCCGGATCGCGCGTGAGATGCACGACGTGGTCGCGCATCGGGTCTCGCTGATGGTCGTGCACGCGGCGGCCCTTCAGGCGATCGCCCGGAAGGATCCCGAGAAGGCCGTGAAGAACGCCGCCCTGGTGGGGGACATGGGGCGTCAGGCGCTCACGGAGCTGCGGGAGATGCTGGGCGTGCTGCGTACGGGGAACGGGCTGGACGCGCGGGTGCCGTCGGTCCCGCTGGCGGCGGTGGGTGCAGCGGCGGCCGCCGCCGCGTCGCGGGCGGCGGACGACTCCGGGGCCGGCGAGGGGCCGAGTCTGGCCGAGATCGACGAGCTGATCGGGCAGTCGGCGGCGGCGGGGATGGTCGTGGCCCTGTCGGTCGAGGGGGACCTGCGTGCGTACGCCCGGGAGATCGAGCAGACCGCCTACCGGGTGGTGCAGGAGGCGTTGACGAACGTCCACAAGCACGCGGCGGGGGCGAAGACGTACGTCCGGCTGGCGCATCGGGTGTCCGAGATCGCGATGCAGGTGGAGAACGAGTGTCCGCCGGAGGTGGGGGTGGGATCGTCCGTGCGGTTGCCCAGCGGCGGGAACGGGTTGCTGGGCATGAAGGAGCGGGTGGCCGCCCTGGGGGGCGTGTTCGTGTCGGGGCCCACGGACGCGGGTGGGTTCCGGGTGTCGGCGGTGATCCCGGCGTAGCCCTCCGGGTGGTCACCGGGGTCGGGTGCGGTCCGGTGGGTGGGTCGGGGCCGTGCCGGTACATCCGCCCGCATCCGGACGGATCCCAGCGGTGTTTCGAGGTGTGGGTGGGTGCTGATCCGTCCGGTCTGCGGGCATTCGGTGTACCGGCACGTCCCCTCCCGCGCGCTCCCGGCTGCGGGTGCGCGGTGGCTTGGGTGCAGCCCCTCACGCGCGTGAAAATCCAGCCCCTCCGGTGTTTGAGGAGCGGGGTCCGGGGCGGAGCCCCAGCTTCGGGCCGGGTAGGGGCGGAGGGGGCGAAAAGACTGGCCGGGTCAGGTCGTGGTGAGGCGGGGTGGGGCTGTGCCGGTGAGGAGGGTGGTGAGGGCGGCGTCGATGTGGGGGCCTAGGTACCAGTCGCCGGTGTGGTCGAGGGTGTAGACCCGGCCCTCGGCGTCGATGGCGAGCAGGGCGTGGGAGTCGGACTCCTCGCCGAGGGGGCAGACCTCGGTGTCGAGCGCGCGGCCGAGGTCGCCGAGGGTGCGGGCCATGTGCAGCCCGTGCAGGGGGTCGAGATGGAGCAGGGCGGGGGCGAGTTGGCGCCCGGGTCCCTTGGCGCCGACGCGCAGACCTCCGAACTCCGCCCATGCCTCGACCGCCGCGGGAAACACGGCGTGCCGGTGTCCGGCCGGCGACGCGTGTCCGCGCAGCTCGTCGGCCCAGTACTCGGCCTGCTTTATGTCCCAGCGTCCCGGCTGCCATCCCGCCGAGCGCAGTGCGGCGTCCACGGGCCCGGGGAAACGCGATGAGGGTCCCCCCTGTCCGGGAGGGGAGAAGAGGCTGGAGGAGGAGCGGTCGGAGTGCATCTGCCCTTCGTTCGTCGAGGGATGGGACATCGGCGTCGCGGGACGCCGTCATGAGTACGTGTGCGGGAAATACGTGTGCGGGAGTGGGGGAGTTCAGGCGTCCGGTGCCGCCGGGTCGACGACGCGTACGCCGAAGTGGTCGCTGAGCGCCGTGCAGGAGCGGCAGGGCGCGGCGAAACTGCCGTGCAGCGGGTCGCCGTCCTCGCGGATGCGGCGCGCGGTGAGCTTGGCCCCCTTGAGGACCTTGCGGGCCTCGCCGTTGGTCATCGGCTTGCGGGTGGCTCGCCTGCTGCGTTCGGCGTCGGCGGATGCGATGTGCCGGGAGATCAGGATGGCCTCGGCGCAGCGGCCGGTGAAGCGGTCGCGTTGTGCGTTCGTGAGGGTGTCGAGGAAGTCCTGGACCAGCGGGTGAAGAGCGGGTGGCTGGTCGCCGCGGGCGGCCGTGCCGGTGAGGGTGGCGCCGCGCACGGAGAGAGCGGCGGCGACGGTGGGCAGTATGCCGTCGCGGCGGTAGAGCAGAGTGGGGGTGTGCAGTGCCTCGGCGCTGCTCCACCCGACCCGGGGATCCCCGGACGTGCCCGTATGCGTCGCATTCATGATCGTTTTTCCCTCCCGTGCATCCCCCGGTGCGGAGACAGACTGCCAAATGCGGTGGCGGGAGCGGTAGCTGGGGCGCCGCGACACGCCAGGTCTTCGGTTTACGGTCACGGCGAGGTGACGGCTGGTCACGGAACCGGAGGCCCGGTGACCGGTGTCGTACAACCGAATAGGCTGTCGACATCCGCGCTCCATCCAGCTACTGAGAACGCCGCAGGGGGCAACCGCCATGACGACAGGTCGGCTCGGGCAACAAGCCGCGCCGCCGAACGCGGCCTACGCCGGGCAAGTCGTGCACTTCCCGGATCCGGTCCGGGCCGCACGCCATCCCAGAGGTGTGCGGATCGACGAGCGCGGCTATCCCGACTTCTCGCTCTACGCGCGCGGCGCGGTGGAGATCGCCGAGCCCCCGGAGGGTTTCGGAGTCGACGAGTTGAGGCTGACGGACTACGTCTCCGCGAACGCCGCGCTCGCCGCGTCGGGCCACGATCTGTGGGACACGATTCCGTCGGTGGCGACGCCGCACGGCTGGACGTGGCATCACGTGGCGGGCACCCGGCGGCTGGAGTTGGTGCCTGTCGAGGTGAAGGCGCTGCTGCGGCATCACGGTGGTGTCGCGACCACGGCTGTCGACCATTCCAAGCGGGGGACGCGGCCGTTGCAGGAGACGCGGCCCGTGCACTTCGGGCTGCCGAAGTCGTCGGTCGCGGTGACCGAGCAGCAGGTACTGGGGGTCGAGGAGGACCTCGGCTACCGGCTGCCCGGCGCCTACCGGTCGTTCCTGAAGGCGGCGGGCGGGTGCGCGCCGGTCGGCGCCGCGCTCGACGCCGAGCTCGGACTGCTGGTGGACCAGCCGTTCTTCACCGTCCGCGACGAGGCCGCCGTCAATGACCTCGTGTATGTCAACAAGTGTCTGCGCGACCATCTGACCAAGGACTACCTGGGTGTCGGGTTCGTGCAGGGCGGTCTGCTGGCCGTGAAGGTGAAGGGCGACCGGATCGGTTCGGTCTGGTTCTGCGCGTTCGACGACGCCCGGGACCAGGATGCCTGGCCGCCGGCCGAGCGGGTGCAGCGGCTGCTGCTGCCGTGCGGTGACGACTTCGACCAGTTCCTGTCCCGGCTGGCCGGTGATCCGCCGGAGCTGGAGACGGTGGCGAATCTGATGGTGGACGGCGGTTTCGCGTACGCCGTGCCCGTCTCTTCGGTGTCTTCGGCGTCTTCGGTGGGGGAGTGACGTTGCGATGGTGACCTTTGCGCAGGCGCAGGAGCGCGCGGAAGAGTGGATCAACGGGGACGTGCCCGGATACCAGCACCGCGAGGTGCGGGTACGCGAGTTCGAACTCGGGTTTGTCGTATGGGCGGAGGACCGCGCCGAGGGTCCGCGTTCCGACGGGGGCGCGCAGCGGCTCGTCATCGCGCGGGACAGCGGGGAGGCCACGCTGTGGCCCGCGCTGCCGGTGGGTGAGGTCATCCGCCGGTACGAGGAGGAGTACGGGGCGCCGGACGCGTCCCCCGAACCGGCGCCGGCGCCCGCGGCCCGGGTCGACCTGAATCAGACGTCGTTCCTGCTGAGTCCCCCGGAGTGGCTGCAGGAGGCCGCGGACAGGATGGGGATTCCGGACCGGCGCACGGGGTCGGGATCGTCGGCCTCCGACGGGGCGGGGTCGCGTACGGCCGCCGCCGCGGGGGACGGGTCCATGAACGGGGCTTCCGGGGGCGGGAGTTCGCTGCCGGGTGCGCCGGGAGACTCCGGGGCGCACGGGGTGCCGGCCACGCCGGGAGGGCGTGCGGCTTCCTCGGCCGGGCCGCCTGGTTCGCCGTCCTCGCCCTACTCGGTTCCTCCCACCACGCCTGGCGTGCCGCCGGTTCCCGGTGGGGCTACGCCCTGGCCGGCCGCCGCGACCGACGACGAGGAGGTCCCCGCTCCGCAGGACGCGAGGCCGGACATTCCCGCCGACGCGACCCCGTGGGCGGGGACGGACACGAACGCCGATCCCGGGGAGGACCGTTCCGTACCGTTGCCGGCGACCGTGTTCGCGCCGCCGCTTTCCGATGTCGACGACTCCCGCACCCCGCCGCCCGCCGCGGCGTACGACCGGACCGCCATGATGTCCGGGGGCAGCCAACTTCCGCGTACGACACTGGCACCCGTGGCCGGCGACCCGAACTCCCCCGCGCCGTCCGGTTCTTCACCGGGCCATGGCGCGCCCGGCGGTCCGCCGCCCGGGGCGTCGTCGTACGGGTATCCGCAGGGGCCCGGGGCGCAGGGTCCGCCTCCCGGCGCCTCCGCGTACGGCTATCCGCAGGGCCCGGGGACCGGCCCGGGCACGCCGCCGCCCGGCGCCCCCGTCCCCGGTGGTCCGCAGGGGACGCCTCCGCCGGGTGCGCCCGCGTACGGCTTCCCCCAGGGTCCGGGCACACCGCCGCCCGGCACCCCGCCCGCTCCGGGCGCCGTCGGCACACCGCCGCCCGCCGCGCCGCCGCGACCGCTGCCTCCGAACGCCGGTGACATCGCCGACGCCGCGACCAGCAAGGCGCAGGCGCCGCCCCGCGGGGCGCGCGGTGGCGGGGCGAGCGCTCCGCATCCGCCGAGCGCCCCCGGGATGCCGGGTGCGCGGCCGGGCGGCACGCCTCCGCCGTCCGGGCCGGGCGCTCCGGGAGCGCCCGCGGGCGGGTATGTGCCGACGCAGCTTGTTTCGCAGCTCGGGCCGGACGGGCCCGAGATGGCTCCGGGGGCGCCCGGTGCGCCCCAGCCGCCCGGCGCCACGCCTCCGGGCGGTGGAGTCCACCATGCCGCGACGATGCTGGCGGGGCCCGCGGTGGGCGGGCCCGGGGCGCCGCAGCCTCCGGGTGCCCCTGGTGCGCCCGGAGTACCGGGCGCACCCTGGCAGCAGGCCGGTCCCGGTGTGCCGAACCCGCCGGGCGCCACGCCTCCGGGTGAAGTGCACCACGCCGCGACGATGCTGGCCGGGCCTCCGGTGGGCGGACCGGGTGCGCCGCCGCCACCCGGCGCCCCTGGTGCGCCCGGTGCGCCCGGTGCGCCCCAGCCTCACGGGGGCACGCCTCCCGGTGGGGTGCACCATGCCGCGACCATGTTCACCGGGCCTCCTGTCGGGGGCCCGGGTGCGCCGCCGCCTCCGCAGGCCCCCGGTATGCCGCAGGGTGTCCCTCAGCCGCTGCCCGGACAGCAGCCCATGCCGGGACAGCCGATGCCGGGGCAGCAGCCGCCCGCGTACGGCTATCCGCAGGCGGGGCAGCCGACCGTCGGGCCCGGCTATCAGGCCGTGCTGCGGTATCGGGCGCACGACGGGTCGGAGCAGCAGCTGATCCGGCGGTCCGCGCCGGGTACACCGCATCCGGAGTGGCAGATCCTGCACGAGTTGCGCGCGATGAACGTGCCGCCGCAGCAGGTGCTGGAGCTGCACACGGAGTTGGAGTCCTGTGAGCTGCCGGGCGCGTACTGCGCGCGGATGATCAGGGAGACCTTCCCGCAGGCGCGGATCACGAGCATCGCGCCGTACGGCACGGATCACGCGAGCCGGCAGCAGGGGATGCACCAACTCCTCGCGCATCAGGGCGAGTTGCATCAGGTCGCGGACGGACCGGCGCGGCCTGCGCCGGTACGGGCGCCGATTCCGCCG
This sequence comes from Streptomyces rhizosphaerihabitans, assembly GCF_025399795.1. Classification (GTDB taxonomy): domain Bacteria; phylum Actinomycetota; class Actinomycetes; order Streptomycetales; family Streptomycetaceae; genus Streptomyces; species Streptomyces rhizosphaerihabitans. The sequence continues at coordinate 91,642 of NZ_JAODTZ010000009.1, forward strand.
GTGCAGCCCGCGCCGCCGATCCCGCCGGAGGCGATCGGTCAGGAGCTGGCGGCGGCGTTCGGGCCGGGGATGTTCCGGTTCGACCAGGCGGCCGTGTCGCGGCAGGGCGTGCCCAACATCGTGGCGCACACCCTGGTCGTGGCCGGACTGCCGGTCGACATGGGGCCGTTCTTCTGGGCGCAGGCCCAGCCGGGCCGTCCGGTGCCGACACTCGCCGAACTGGCGCAGGAGCGCGGGGTGGCGGCGTCCCCGGACGCGGGCTCGTACCTCGTCATGGGCAGCGACTTCGGCAAGGCGATCTGCGTCCAGTACGGCACGGCGAACATCGTCGCCGTGCCGGTGGAGGCCGGTCCCGGGGGCGCTCCGGTGCCGCCGCAGTTCGTGAACACCGGTCTGCCCGAGTTCGCGCGCTGCCTCGCGCTGCTCGGCCGGATGTGGCGGCTGCGGTTCGGTCTCAACCAGGAGCAGGCGGGCCGCTGGACCGTCGACTTCCAGGCGCAGCTCGCCTCGCTCGACCCGGCGGCACTCGCCTCCCCGGAGAGCTGGTGGTCGGTCCTGCTGGAGGAGATGTGGGACGGACTGCTGTAGCCGCGGCCCGATAGGAGAGCGGCGGCACCACCAGGACAAAGGCAGTTACGGCAGTACGGATGAGGCGCTCGACCCGTGTGACGGGTCGGGCGCCTCATCCGTTCGTACGGGTGGTGCGCCGGCTCCGTACGGCGGGTGGAAGGCGTCGGCGCGTGGGGCCGTGCGAGGGCCGAACCGCTCGTCTTCGGGCGTCGTGCCGACGGCACGCCTCGGGCCGCTGACCTCAAATGACACGGGTGTGACCCGTCTCGGGCCGAATGGACGGGCGGAGTGTCGCGTTATGAACACTTCCGTGCGATCCATCAAGATGTGCGCGAAATCGTCTTTTCGTGTGTGTCGGGCGGAGAGGGGTCCAAGGATGAGCAGCACATCGGTGTCGCCGCACGGCTTCGTGGCCGTACGGGGACGTGGCTACCGTCCCGAACAGGTCGACGCGTACGCCGCGGCGCTCTCCCGGGGCCGCGACGCCGCGTGGGAGCGGGCCGCCCGGCTCACCGTGCTGGCGAAGGACATGGAGGCCGAGGCGGAGCGGATGCGGGAGGCCGTGACGCGGCTCGCCCCGCAGACGTACGAGGAGCTCGGCGAGCGGGCGCGGCGGATCTTCCAGCTCGCCGAGGAGGAGGCCGGGGCCCTGCGGGAGGAGGCACGGCGCGAAGCCCTGTCGGAGGCCGAGGAGGCCGAGGCCGCGGGGCGTGAAGTGCGGGAGGCCGCACAGGCGTACGCCGAAGAGGTGCGCGTCGAGGCGGAGGAGTGGGCTCTGCGGCGGCTCCTCGACGCGCGTGCCGAGGCCGACGAGGTGAGGATCTCCGCCCGGCGGGACGTCAAGGAGAACCGGGGGGAGATGCTGACCGTGCTGCGCGAGGTGCGCCGGCGGGCGGAGGTCCTGGTGACCGGGCAGGACGCGGAGCAGACCGCGCGGTGGGCGGAGGCCGAGCGGGCCGACGCCGAGCGCCAGGCCGCGTTCGAGGCGCACCACGTCGAACGCGCGGCGCGCGCCGAGGAGTCGCTCGCCCGGGCCACCCGGGCCCTGGCCGAGGCGGAGGAGTCGGACCGGCACCGGCAGGAGGACGCGGCGGCGCGGGCCGCCGAGCTGCTCGCCGAGGCCCGGGTCAGGGAGGAACGGATCGCCCGGGAGACCGACCGGGTGCTGCGCGAGCACGGGGAGCGGTGGGATCACGTACGGGCCCATATGGACCACGTACAGAGCAGTCTCACGTCCCTCACGGGGCGGGCTCCGGCGGAGTAGCCCCGTTGGGGCCTGTCTGACAATTCCCGCCGGGCCCGCGGCGCTCCCCCAGCTACCGCTGGGAGGTGCCCCCAGGCACCGCACTGCCCCGAGCTCTTCGAGCAGGGGGACCCCCACGCCGCGTTGTCGGGCACGCCCGAGTACGCCCGGTACGAGGGCCACCCTCCGCCTTGCGATGCACGGCACCGGACGCCGCGGTCCGATCCGACGTGAATTGTCAGACAGGCCCTAGGCGGGGGCCGGTCCCTCACGGGGCTCCCCAGCCGCTTCGCGGCCCTGGCGCTTTCCCCCGCTGCGCGGTGCCTCTCCGTCGCGCCGCGGCCCGGCCCTTCTCCGCTCCGCGGGGGGTCTCCACCGTCGCTACGCGGCGGTTTCCTAACCGGCCGCCCGTCTAGCCCGGTGGGGAAGGCGCCCCCTCGCACTCCCTCGCCCCCTGCCGTTCCCTCACCGCCCCCTCCGTATCGCCCCCGCCAGAATCCATCCCTCCACCGCCTCGTACTGCCTCCGCTGCTCCTCCGCCTTCCGGCGCCCCGAGGCCACCGTTCCGATCCACCCGTAGGCGAAGCCCAGCGGGATCGACACGAGGCCGGTCGTGGTGAACGGGAACCAGTTGAAGTCGGCGTCCGGGAACGCGGCGGTGGGGGAGCCGGAGACGAGGTTGGTGCCGGGCATGAGGACGAGGACGGTGAGGGTGCCGCCGATGAGGGTGGCGAGGAGGCCGGTGCGGGTGTAGCGGCGCCAGAAGAGGCTGTAGACCAGCGCGGGCGCGATCGCGGAGGCGCCGATGCAGAAGGACAGGGTGACCAGCGGCTGCAGACTGCGGTGCTGGGCGAGGGTGGCGAGCAGGATGGCCGGTGCCCCCACCGCCAGCGCCGAGATACGGGCGAGGAGCATCTCGCGGCGCGGGGAGAGTTCGTCGTCGTGGCGACGGCCCCGGAAGAGCCTGCTGTGCGCGAACACGTCGTGGGCGAGGGAGTTGGCGCAGGCCAGGATCATGCCGGCGACGGAGGCGAGCAGCGTCAGGAAGATCGCTGTCGTCACGGTGGTGAACAGGAGCGTCTCGGCGGTGGAGACGGATGTGCCGAAGACGGCTCTGGAGCCCAGCAGGTAGGCCGTGTTGCCCTGTGGATCGGCCCCGGCGATCACATCGCGGCCGATCATGGCCGTGGCGCCGAAGCCGATGACGCTGACGATCAGCACGAACAGGGCCACGCACGGCACCGCCCAGGACAGCGACCGGCGCACCTGACGGGCACTGTCCGCCGTGTACATGCGCATGGTGATGTGGGGGAGGCAGGCGCCGCCGAGGACGACCGTCAGCTCCGAGGTGATCATGTCCACGCGGGGGCTGGCGCCGCCGGTGAACTGGAGGCCGGAGTGCAGGAAGGCGTCGCCCACGCCGCTGTTCCCGGCGGCGGCGGCCAGCAGCGTGCCGGGGTTCCAGTCGAAGCGCTGCAGGACGAGTACGGCGACGACCGCGCCCGAGCCGAGCAGCATCACGATCTTCAGGATCTGGATGAGGGCGGTGCCCTTCATGCCGCCGATCGCCGCGTAGCTGATCATCAGCGCGCCGAGGCCGATGACGCAGCCGGTCTTGAGGGAGTCGCCGGAGAAGCCGAGGACGAACGCCAGCAGGTCGCCCGCGCCGGCCAGTTGGACCAGCATCAGGGGCAGCAGTGCCACGATGGTCACCGCGCAGGCCGTGTTGCGGACGGCACGGCCCGGCGTCCGGCGCGCGAGCGCGTCGCCCATGGTGAACCGGCCCGCGTTGCGCAGCGGTTCGGCCAGCAGGAACATCAGCAGCATCAGGGAGAGGGCCGTGCTCAGGGCGAGGACGACCCCGTCGTAGCCGGCCAGCGCGATGACGCCGCCGGTGCCGAGCACGCTCGCCGCGGAGATGTAGTCCCCGGCGATGGCGAGGCCGTTGCGCATCGGTGAGAGCGATCCGTAGCCGGTGTAGAACTCGTCCAGGTCGTCGCGGTCCGGGCCGGTCATCACGCACAGCAGCAGGGTGATCGTGGCGACGGCCGTGAACGCCACGAGCGACATGGCCTGCGCGGAACTGGTGAACCCCGTCATCGTGCCGCCTCCCGTTTCGCGTCCAGTTCGGTCTGCTTGCGGATCCGGTCCGCGATCGGGTCGACGCGTCGGCGCGCGGAGTGCTCGTACAGCCAGATGGCCAGGCAGGTGACGGGGACTTGGAGCAGGCCGAGCAGCAGGCCGGTCGACAGTCCGCCGGACACCGTGCTCGTCATCAGCGACGGAGCGAAGGCCGACAGGAGGAGGAAGAGGGTGAAGTAGCCGAGCGCGGTGAGGGTCGCGACACGCCGCTGCCGGCGGTAGGCGCCGCGCAGGAGCCTGATGTCGCTGTGCTGTCCGAGCGGCTGGTGGCGGGGCATCCGCCGCGGAGGGGGCTCGGGAGGCCGGGACTGTGGCTGCCAGGGGTAGGTCAGCTGGGCGGGAGCGGGAGCGGGAGCGGAAGTGGGGTCGGGGTCGGACACCGGATATCCGGAGTGCCGGGGCTGCTGAGGTTGCTGGGGTTGCTCGTCGTACGGCGGATACGGCTGGTACGGCTGTTGATACGGGGGGTTCCGTGGTGGCTGGGGCGGTGGGTACTGCCGTTGGTGCGGGCGCTGCTGACGTGGCCTTGGGTGCTCGGGGGACGAGAACGCGTCTGGCATCCCGGTTCTCCTTGCGTGGCTCGGGTCCGGTGCGGGACCGCAGGGAGCTGGGGGGTGAGCAGCGCACGCTACTCGTAGGTAGCGCGAGCGCGCGACCGTTTCACCGAACTGGTCGGTCGGTATGCGCTTACCGCGGCCGTGCCCGCCGAAGTGGTTCGAACCAGGCATCTCCTACCGGCCGATCGAGGAGACGCTGCCGGGCGCTACGAGGCATGGCGCCGTCTGCGGGAGCCGTGACACGGGGGCGCGGCGAGGCCGGCGCGGACCGTCAGGGCGAAACGCCCCGGCGGAGGCTCCGGCGGGGACCGTGCCCGTCCCATCGGGATCCGAACCCGACCAAAGCATTGCTGTTCATGTGTTCGACCCGTCCGGGATCATGATCTTCATGCCTCACACCTCTCGAAGAAGACTTCTCGCCGTTCTCGCGGCCTCCGCCGCCTCCGTGCCGCTCGCCGGAGCGGCGGCGGCACCGGCCCGTGCCGCCGGAGCGGCCGTTCCCGTTGATCCGTTCGCGGGTCCGGCCGGCCTCTCCTCGGCCCGCTCCTCGGTGACTCTGCCGCCGTTGGACGCCTCCTACTTCAGCTCGGTGACACTCGGCGCCCCGCTCACCGCGACCGTGCTGGCGGGAACCCCGGTGCGCACCGAGATCACCTCCGGCGGCCGGCGCGTCGCGTTGCTGACCCATGGGGCGCGGACTGTCGTGGTGCCGGGGCCGCAGCGCAGGTTCGCGGAGAACAAGCGGCCCTTCGTGGACGACTTCCAGCGCACCCTGCCCGACCCTTCGCTCGACCCGGCGGACCGGGCCTACTGGGGTACGTCTCCCGGTGGCGGCAGTTGGTCGACGCTCGGGCCGGTGGACACCGACTACTCCGTCGTGCCGGGCGGTGGCGTCGTCAGTCTCACCACCGAGAACTACAGCCGGCACGCCAGCCTGCGAGACGACGAGATCACGGACGTCGATGCCCGCTGCACGGCACGGTTCGACAAGATACCCACCGGTCAGGCGTGTTCGTTCGGGCTGACGTTCGGCTACCAGAGCACGCACAGCAACTACCGGGCCCGGTTGTCGTTCCTGACGTCGGGCGCGGTCGAGCTGCGCGTCGAGAAGGAGGTCGACGACACGGTGACGCAGTTGGCCGCCACCCTCACCCTCTCCACGAGTGTGCCCGCGGGAACCGACTGGACGATCCGGGTGCGCCGGGAGGGCACCCGGATCCAGGCCAAGGCATGGCGGTCGGCGTCGGCCGAGCCGTCCGCGTGGGCCGTCGACGTCACCGACTCCACCTTCGCCAAGGGCCGCGTGGGCCTGCGCGCCCTGGCCAACAAGGGCTGTACGAACCTGCCGGTCGCCCTGTCCGTCAGCCGCTACGAGGTGGACGCCGCGAACTGGCAGACCCCGCCCACCGTCACGCACGGCGACTGGGTGCGGGTGCTGCCCGAGCCGTTCGACGGGACCTGGACGCCCCAGCTGGAGCAGACGATCCGCGGCTGGGCCGGCTCCACGGTCCCCGATGTCCTCGCGTATGCCGCCATGTTCCTCGCGGACGCTCCGGCCGTGACGGCCGGAGCCGGGCCTGCCCAGGGCAAACAGGTGCTGGGCGAGGCCGGTTACGGCTATCTCGACCCGCAGGGCTACCGCTACGAGGGCGCCGACTTCCACGAGTACATGAACGTGGGCTGGACCTTCCCCGACGGGACCTACACCGGGCCGAGCAGCAAGCAGGTCGGCAACCTCGACTGCTCGGGTTACACACGGATGGTCTACGGCTATCACATGGGGGTGCCACTGGCCGCGGGGGAGGACACGTCCGGGAACCGGATTCCGCGCAAGTCGCGGGACATCGCCGACCACGCGCCCGGGGTTCTCGTCGACCGCACCGACGGCACCGCCCCGCCCGTCGCGGCCTTGCTCCAGCCCGGCGATCTGGTGCTGTTCAACGCGGACTCGAGCGACGACGGCACGGGTTCCGGCACCGTGACCGTCGACCATGTCGGTATCTACCTGGGCCAGGACGCGGCCGGCAAGCGGCGTTTCCTCTCCAGCCGTAAGACGGTCGACGGGCCCACCATGTCCGACCTGGGCGGGGCGTCGCTGCTCGACGGCACGGGCACGTACGCGACGAAGCTGCACACCGTGCGCCGTATCTGAACCCGCTGCTCTGAACCCGCCGCCCGGAAGCGGTCGCGCGGTTCCCGGCGGAGCTCGGTAGACGTCCCGGAGATACCGGCGGGTGTGGATCCCGAAGCACGGGAAGGACCGCACCTGCCGGACTCCGTCGATCGGTCCGACGACGTCGACGAAGTCCAGGGGTCCTTCGGACCGGGGGTGACCACCTCGGCGAACAGGTGGGGGGACGAGCCGTCGCGCCGCGGTCAGCCCGTGGAATCCGTGGGGTCCGTGGGGTCCGTGAGCACCGGGAAGCGGCGCGGCGCGACGAACAGCAGGACCAGGAAGGCGAGGGCGGCGGCACCGGCGGCGCCCAGATAGACGGCGTGGACCGCGTCGGCGACCGCGTGGCGCAGCTGTCCGGCCGGCGCGCCCGAGTCCAGTGCCCGGGTCACCGCGTCGAGATCCCCGGCGCCGCCGAGCCGCGCGGTCAGCACTCCGTTGGCGACGGCGCCGAACAGGGCGGCGCCCAGGGTCTGTCCGGTCTGCCGGCAGAAGAGGACGGAGGCGGTGGTCGTCCCGCGCTCGGCCCACCCGACGGTGGACTGGACGCCGATGATCAGGGGGAGCTGGAAGAGCCCGAGCGCGCCGCCCAGCAGCAGCATCAGCAGGGCGGGCTGCCACGGCTCGCCCGGATAGGGCAGGAAGGGGAAGGCGAGCAGGAGCAGGCTCGCCGTGCCGATGCCGAGCATCGCGGTGTTGCGGAAGCCGATGCGGCGGTAGACGTGCTGACTGAGCGCGGCGGACACCGGCCAGCTCAACGTCCATACGGAGAGCACGAATCCGGCGGCGACCGGGGCGAGGCCGAGGACCGCCTGCGCGTAGGTGGGCAGGAAGACCGTCGGCGCGACCATGAGCAGGCCCAGCGCCCCGAGCGCCAGGTTGACCGCGGCGATCGTCCGGCGGCGCCACACCCAGCCCGGGATGATCGGTTCGGCGGCCCGCCGTTCGACGGCCACGACGACCGCGACCAGACAGAGGCCCGTGCCGAACAGGGTGATCGAGGGAGCCGAGAGCCAGTCCCAGGCGACACCGCCCTGCACCAGCGCGGTCAGCAGGACACCGCCGCAGGCGAACACCGCGAGGGCGCCCGCCCAGTCGATCCGGGGCCGACGGGCCGGCTGCGCCCGCTGCGGTTCGTGCAGATGACGGACGATCAGCCACAGGGCGAGGGCGCCGATCGGCAGGTTGACGAGGAAGATCCACCGCCAGTCGGCGTACGCCGCGAGGACTCCGCCCAGGGCGGGACCCGCGATGGCCGAAGTCGCCCACACGGTGGACAGCTTGGCCTGGATCTTCGGGCGTTCCCTGAGCGGGTACAGATCGGCGGCGAGTGTCTGCACGGTGCCCTGGAGGGCGCCGCCGCCCAGACCCTGCACGACGCGGAAGGCGATGAGCGCGGCCATGTTCCAGGCGGTGGCGCAGAGCAGTGAGCCGAGGAGGAAGACGGCGGCGCCCGCCACGAGGACCGGCTTGCGGCCGAAGGTGTCGGAGAGTTTGCCGTAGACGGGCAGCGTGACCGTGACGGCCAGCAGATAGCCCGAGAACAGCCAGGAGAAGACGGAGAATCCGCCGAGGTCGCCGACGATCTGCGGAACGGCGGTCGACACGATGGTGGAGTCGAGCGCGGCAAGAGCCATCGCCAGCATGAGCGCGGCGACGACGGCGCGCCGCCGCCGGGTCCCGGCGCGGGTCGTGCGGGGAGGGCGCTCCCGTACGACCGGTATCTCGGTGTCGCCCTTGCCCACGGGATTCCTTCCCCCTGCATCTATCGGCCGGGACCAGCTTCCCACTTGAGCCTCACGCCGGGGGAGGGTGGAGGCTGTGTGGGCCCGGGGGTGGAACCGACCCCGAGGAGTTGTCCACCGACGGGTGGAGGACCCCTAGGGGGATCTCCGTACCAGGGGTCGGGGAGGGTTCGTCCCGCCGGAGGACGAGACGGGGCCATGGGCGTCCTTAACCTGGCTTTACGCCGTCGAGGGCGCGTTCAGGTCGTACGGACCGCACCCACGGGGGTGGGGTTTTCCCCAGCAGAAGACGGGGTCGTGCACCAGCGCGGCCGACCCCCTCCCGGCACCAGACTTACGGACGTGGCCGGCGCACCGCCTCTCGGTGGCGCGGACCTCCGCGGCCGTCGCACCCGCTCGCAGACTTTCGCAGCCCAGCAGTTTCCCCTGCTGGCCGACTTAGGAGACATACCGTGACATCGGCTGTAAGCATTCCCAGGCACGAGGGCACTGGAGGGCGTACGGCCGTCGCCGCGCGGGCGCGGCAGGTCGTCAAGGCGTACGGGTCGGGGGAGACCCGAGTCGTCGCCCTCGACCATGTCGACGTGGACATCGCGCGGGGCCGGTTCACCGCGATCATGGGACCCTCGGGCTCCGGAAAATCCACTCTGATGCACTGCCTCGCCGGACTGGACACCGTCACCTCCGGCCAGATCTTCCTCGACGAGACCGAGATCACCGGGCTCAAGGACAAGAAGCTGACGCAGCTGCGCCGGGACCGGATCGGCTTCATCTTCCAGGCGTTCAACCTGCTGCCGACGCTGAACGCCCTGGAGAACATCACGCTCCCGATGGACATCGCGGGCCGCAAGCCCGACAAGCGCTGGCTGGACCAGGTCGTGGAGACCGTCGGGCTCGCGGACCGGCTCAAGCACCGCCCGAACCAGCTCTCCGGCGGCCAGCAGCAGCGTGTCGCGGTGGCGCGGGCGCTGGCGGCCCGCCCCGAGATCATCTTCGGCGACGAACCGACCGGAAACCTCGACTCCCGGGCCGGCGCCGAGGTCCTGGGCTTCCTGCGCCGCTCGGTGGACGATCTGGGCCAGACCATCGTGATGGTCACGCACGACCCGGTGGCGGCCTCGTACGCGGACCGCGTGCTGTATCTCGCGGACGGCAGGATCGTCGACGAGATGCACCAGCCGACGGCCGACCAGGTCCTGGACCGCATGAAGGACTTCGACTCCCGCGGGCGGACGTCATGACCGTCCTCAAGACCTCGATGCGCAACTTCTTCGCGCACAAGGGGCGCATGGCCCTGTCCGCCGTGGCGGTCCTGCTGTCGGTGGCCTTCGTCTGCGGCACGCTCGTGTTCACCGACACGATGAACACGACGTTCGACAAACTCTTCGCGGCCACCTCCTCCGATGTGACGGTGCTGCCGAAGGCCGCCAAGAGCGACGACACCCCGCAGAACGGCAAGCCCGAGTCGGTGCCGGCCTCCGTGCTGGCGCGGGCGAAGCAGACGGACGGTGTCAAGTCCGCCGAGGGCGCGGTCAATTCGATGAACGTGACCGTCGTCGACAGCCACAACAAGAACATGGGCTCCACCACCGGCGCCCCGACCATCGCCGGCAACTGGACGCGCAACGACCTCCGTTCCACGGAGATCACCTCCGGCCGCGCCCCGCGCGGACCCACCGAGGCGATGGTCGACGTCGACACCGCGGACAAGCACCATCTCAAGATGGGCGACGAGCTGCGCACCATCGCGGTCACCGGTGACTTCAAGGCCAGGATCGTCGGGATCGCCACCTTCAAGGTGACCAACCCCGGTGCAGCCGTCGTCTGGTTCGACACCGCCACCGCCCAGCGTGAACTGCTCGGCTCCACCGGCCGGTTCACCCAGATCAACGTCACCGCCGCGTCGGGCGTCTCCGACGCGCGCCTCAAGCAGAACGTCTCCGCCGCGCTCCACGGGTCGTACAAGATCCAGACGCAGAAGGAGAACGCCGACGAGAGCCGCAAGGGCGTCGGCCAGTTCATGAACGTCATCAAGTACGCCATGCTCGGCTTCGCCGGGATCGCGTTCCTGGTCGGCATCTTCCTGATCATCAACACCTTCTCGATGCTGGTCGCCCAGCGCACCCGCGAGATCGGTCTGATGCGCGCCATCGGCTCCTCCCGCAAGCAGGTCAACCGCTCGGTGCTGGTCGAGGCGCTGCTGCTCGGCTTCGTCGGCTCGGTCCTCGGCGTCGCCGCGGGCGTCGGCCTCGCGGTCGGCCTGATGAAACTCATGTCGTCCATGGGCATGGACCTCTCCACCCGTGACCTGACCGTCAAGGCGGCCACCCCGGTCATCGGCATGATCCTCGGCGTCGTCGTCACGGTCCTGGCCGCCTATCTGCCCGCCCGGCGCGCCGGGAAGGTCTCCCCGATGGCAGCCCTGCGTGACGCCGGCACCCCGGCGGACGGCAGGGCGGGTCTCGTCCGAGGTCTGATCGGTCTGGCCCTGACGGGTGCCGGAGCGTTCGCGCTCTACACGGCGGCCACCGCCGACAAGGCGAGCGACGGCTCACTGGTCCTCGGCGCGGGCATCGTCCTCACCCTGATCGGCTTCGTGATCGTCGGCCCGCTGCTGGCGGGCGGTGTGGTCCGGGTGATCAGCGCCGTGCTGCTGCGGATGTTCGGACCCGTAGGCCGGCTCGCCGAGCGCAACGCGCTGCGCAACCCGCGCCGCACCGGTGCCACCGGCGCGGCCCTGATGATCGGCCTGGCGCTGGTCGCCTGCCTGTCGGTGGTCGGCTCCTCCATGGTGGCCTCGGCGACCGACGAGCTCGACAAGTCGGTCGGCGCGGACTTCATCGTCCAGGGCCAGCAGCGGATCGTCCCGCAGGCCGAGCAGGCCATGGAGAAGACCCCGGGCCTGGAACACGTCACCCGCTACAAGGACATCGAGGCGAAGACGACCTCGCCGGACGGCAAGGTCGACGACTCCGGCATCACCGCCGCCGACCCGTCCTACGCCCAGGACCTGCGGCGCAAGACGACCGCCGGTGACCTGGCGGCCGCCTACGGCAAGAACGCCATGTCGGTGGGCTCCAAGTACGCCGAGAAGCACGGCGTGCGGGTCGGCGACACCCTGAGCGTCGCCTTCAAGGGCGGTGCCACGGCCAAGCTCAAGGTCGCGGCCATCACGGACGACGACGTCGCCATCGACCACGAGGTCCGGTACACGAGCATCGAGACGATGAAGAAGTACCTGCCCGCGAACAGGATCCCGCCGAACGAGATCATGTTCGCCAAGGCCGAGCCCGGCCAGGAGAAGCAGGCGTACGCGGCCCTGAAGAAGTCCATGGAGCCGTACCCGCAGTACCAGGTCCGCGACCAGACGGACTACAAGCAGGAACTGAAGGACCAGGTGGGCCAGCTCCTGAACATGGTCTACGGCCTGCTGGGTCTGGCGATCGTGGTGGCGATCCTCGGGGTGGTGAACACCCTTGCGCTGTCGGTCGTCGAGCGCACCCGCGAGATCGGCCTGATGCGCGCCATCGGGCTCTCCCGCCGCCAGCTGCGCCGCATGATCCGCCTGGAGTCGGTCGTCATCGCCCTCTTCGGCGCCCTCCTCGGCCTGGGCCTCGGGATGAGCTGGGGCGCCACCGCCCAGAAACTCCTCGCCCTGGAGGGCCTGAAGGTTCTGGAGATCCCCTGGCCGACCATCATCGGGGTCTTCATCGGCTCGGCCTTCGTGGGCCTGTTCGCCGCCCTGATCCCGGCGTTCCGGGCGGGCCGGATGAACGTACTGAACGCGATCGCCACCGACTAGCCACCGGCGGACGGTCGAACCGAGCCACCGCGTACGGGGGTTGCGGGGGACGGGCCCGGCCCCGAGGGAGTCACTTCCTCGGGACCGGGCCCACGGCGTGTCCGGGACCGTTCCCGGAGCGCGCAGTTCCGGTCGGCGGCGGGCCGCCGAAGGGCGGTGGAACGGCGCCGGGGACGCGGCAGACCGGCGACGGGCCGGGCCGCCGACGTGTGCGGCGGGCTGCGCAGCGGGCAGGGCCCCTCGGTGGACGGTCACGCGCGAGCGGGCGCGGAGTCGTAGGCTGGTTACCCCCGGCCCGTCCCACGTGTCGGGCGTCTCGCGTTGCCCACTCCCCGGGATGGAAGCCCTTCATGAGCCTGCACGGTCTGCTCGACGCCGTCGTCAAGGACGCCGCCCTCACAGAGGCGGTGAAGGCAGCCGCCGACGGCAACCGGATGCACATCGACCTGGTCGGCCCACCGGCGGCGCGCCCGTTCGCCGTCGCCGCGCTCGCCCGCGAGAGCGGCCGTACGGTGCTGGCGGTGACGGCCACGGGCCGTGAGGCCGAGGACCTGGCCGCGGCCCTGCGCACCCTGCTCCCGCCGGACGGCGTCGCGGAGTACCCGTCGTGGGAGACGCTGCCGCACGAGCGGCTCTCGCCCAGGTCGGACACCGTCGGACGGCGCCTCGCCGTCCTGCGGCGCCTTTCCCACCCACGCCCCGACGACCCCGAGACCGGTCCGGTGTCCGTCGTCGTGGCTCCCATCCGCTCGGTCCTTCAGCCGCAGGTCAAGGGCCTGGGCGACCTGGAGCCCGTCATCCTGCGCACCGGCCTGACGGCCGACCTGGGCGACACCGTCGCGGCGCTCGCGGCAGCCGCGTACTCCCGCGTCGAACTGGTCGAGAAGCGCGGCGAGTTCGCCGTCCGCGGCGGCATCCTGGACGTCTTCCCGCCCACCGAGGAGCACCCGCTGCGGGTGGAGTTCTGGGGCGACGACATCGAGGAGATCCGCTACTTCAAGATCGCGGACCAGCGCTCCCTGGAGGTCGCCGAACACGGCCTGTGGGCTCCGCCCTGCCGCGAACTGCTGCTCACCGAGGACGTGCGGGCGAGGGCCGCGGCCCTCGCCGAGGCGCACCCGGAGCTGGGCGAACTCCTCGGCAAGATCGCCGAGGGTATCGCCGTCGAGGGCATGGAATCGCTCGCCCCGGTCCTCGTCGACGACATGGAACTGCTGCTCGACGTCCTGCCCGAGGGCGCGATGACCGTCGTGTGCGATCCGGAGCGGGTACGGACGCGGGCCACGGACCTGGTGGCGACCTCGCAGGAATTCCTGCAGGCGTCCTGGGCGGCCACGGCCGGGGGCGGCGAGGCGCCCATCGACGTCGGCGCGGCCTCCCTGTGGTCCATCGCGGACGTACGGGACCGGGCCCGCGAGCTGGACATGATGTGGTGGTCGGTGTCGCCCTTCGCCGCCGACGGGGAGCTCACGGACGCCTTCGCCGGCGGGGTGGGGGACACCCTCAAGCTGGGCATGCACGCCCCCGAGACCTACCGCGGCGACACCGCCCGCGCGCTCGCCGACACCAAGGGCTGGCTGGCCGACGGCTGGCACACGGTCTACGTCACCGAGGCGCACGGCCCGGCGGCACGCACCGTCGAGGTGCTGGGCGGAGAGGGCATCGCCGCCCGTCTGGACACCGACCTCACCGGGATCGGTCCCTCCGTCGTGCACGTGGCGTGCGGCTCCATCGACTACGGCTTCGTCGATCCGGCGCTGCGGCTCGCCGTCCTGACGGAGACCGACCTCTCCGGCCAGAAGGCGGCCGGCAAGGACGGCGCCCGGATGCCGGCTCGCCGACGCAAGACGATCGACCCGCTGACCCTGGAGACCGGCGACTACATCGTCCACGAACAGCACGGTGTCGGCCGCTACATCGAGATGGTGCAGCGCACGGTCCAGACCGCGACCCGCGAGTACCTGGTCGTCGAGTACGCCCCCGCCAAGCGCGGCCAGCCCGGCGACCGCCTCTACATCCCCACCGACCAGCTGGAGCAGATCACCAAGTACGTCGGCGGCGAGGCCCCGACGATGCACCGCCTGGGCGGCGCCGACTGGACCAAGACCAAGGCGCGCGCCAAGAAGGCGGTCAAGGAGATCGCCGCGGACCTGATCAAGCTGTACTCGGCGCGGATGGCGGCCCCGGGCCACGCCTTCGGCGCCGACACGCCCTGGCAGCGCGAGCTGGAGGACGCCTTCCCGTACGCGGAGACGCCCGACCAGCTGACGACGATCGCCGAGGTCAAGGAGGACATGGAGAAGACGGTCCCGATGGACCGCCTGATCTGCGGCGACGTCGGCTACGGCAAGACGGAGATCGCCGTCCGTGCCGCGTTCAAGGCGGTGCAGGACGGCAAGCAGGTGGCGGTCCTGGTCCCCACGACCCTGCTGGTGCAGCAGCACTTCGGCACGTTCTCCGAGCGCTACTCGCAGTTCCCGGTGAACGTCCGCGCCCTGTCCCGCTTCCAGACGGACACCGAGGCCAAGGCAGTCCTGGAGGGGCTGCGCGAGGGCTCGGTGGACCTCGTCATCGGCACCCACCGCCTGTTCTCCGCCGAGACCAGGTTCAAGGACCTGGGCCTGGTCATCGTCGACGAGGAGCAGCGCTTCGGCGTCGAGCACAAGGAGCAGCTGAAGAAGCTCCGCGCCAACGTCGACGTCCTCACGATGTCCGCGACCCCCATTCCCCGTACGCTCGAAATGGCGGTGACGGGCATCCGCGAGATGTCCACGATCACCACTCCGCCGGAGGAGCGGCACCCGGTACTGACCTTCGTCGGCCCGTACGAGGAGAAGCAGATCGGCGCGGCGATCCGCCGTGAACTCCTGCGCGAGGGCCAGGTCTTCTACATCCACAACCGGGTCGAGTCCATCGACCGGGCGGCCGCCCGCCTCAGGGAGATCGTGCCGGAGGCGCGGATCGCCACGGCCCACGGACAGATGGGGGAGCAGGCCCTGGAGCAGGTGGTCGTCGACTTCTGGGAGAAGAGGTTCGACGTGCTGGTCTCCACGACGATCGTCGAGTCCGGCATCGACATCTCGAACGCGAACACGCTGATCGTGGAGCGCGGCGACAACTTCGGCCTGTCGCAGCTGCACCAGCTGCGCGGCCGGGTCGGCCGCGGCCGGGAACGCGGCTACGCCTACTTCCTGTATCCGCCGGAGAAGCCCCTCACGGAGACGGCCCACGAGCGGCTCGCGACGATCGCCCAGCACACCGAGATGGGTGCGGGCATGTACGTGGCGATGAAGGACCTGGAGATCCGCGGCGCGGGCAATCTGCTCGGCGGTGAACAGTCGGGCCACATCGCCGGCGTCGGCTTCGACCTGTACGTACGCATGGTGGGCGAGGCGGTCGCGGACTACCGCGCCTCCCTGGAGGGCGGTGTGGAGGAGGAGCCGCCGCTGGAGGTCAAGATCGAGCTGCCGGTCGACGCGCACGTCCCGCACGAGTACGCGCCGGGCGAGCGGCTGCGCCTCGCCGCGTACCGGTCCATCGCCTCCGCGAACACGGAGGAGGACGTCAAGGCTGTACGCGAGGAACTCGTCGACCGCTACGGCAAGCTCCCGGAGCCGGTCGAGAACCTGCTCCTCGTGGCGGGCCTGCGGATGCTCGCGCGCGCCTGCGGGGTCGGCGAGATCGTCCTCCAGGGCAACAACATCCGTTTCGCGCCCGTGGAGTTGAGGGAGTCCCAGGAGCTGCGCCTGACGCGCCTGTATCCGGGCACCGTCATCAAGCCGACCGCCCACCAGGTCCTCGTCCCCCGCCCGAAGACGGCGAAGGTCGGCGGAAGGCCGCTGGTGGGACGGGAGTTGCTCGGCTGGACCGGGGAGTTCCTGGCTTCGATCCTGGGGTCTTAGCGGTACCGCGCACAGCAAACGGGCCGCCGGAGACTCCGGCGGCCCGTTTGCTGTGCGCGGCACATGACCGGCTCCGTGTTCGGCTCAGGACCGGATCAGGCATCCGGCTCAGGATCGGATCAGGGCTGCTGGGGGCGGAACAGCATTCCCGTCAGGGCGTGGAAGACCTCGTCGGGGTCCTCGTCGCCCACCTGACCGTCCAGGTTGTGGCTGATCAGGAGCGTGGCGAAGCCGTGGGCGAGGGACCAGGCCGCGATGCCGGCGAGGCGGGTGTCGGGGCCGCGGCCCTCCGAGGGGAGCGCGGAGACGGCGGCGCGCAGCCGCACGCCCGCGAGCGTCCGGGCCGTCGTGAGCTCCAGGTCGTTCTCGCGGAGCAGCTCCGGGGAGAACATGACCTGGAAGTGGGCGGGATTCTCCCGCGCGAAACGTACGTAGCGCACGCCCGCGTCGCGCAGGTCGTCGGCGGCGTCCAGTGCGGTCGCCAGGAGCCCGAAACCCTCCGCCGCGATGGCTGTGAGCAGGCCGACGCGGTCCTTGAAGTGGTGTGCCGGGGCGGCGTGCGAGACGCCCGCGCGGCGGGCCAGATCGCGCAGGCTCACCGCGGAGGGCCCCTCGGCGGCGATGACGTCGAGAGCGGCGCCGAGGATGGCGCGGCGCAGGTCCCCGTGGTGATAGGGGCGCTCGGAGCCGCTGGTCTTCGCGGGATTCATGACAGAAGCGTACGCCGGATCTAGGCATTGCCAAGTTCGGCGGCCAGGGGAGGCCGGGGCGGTCGGGGGTGGCCTGGGGCGGCGGGGGTCGGCAAAGGTCGCTCGGGGGGAGGGGCTGCCCGGGGCGGGCCGGGATCGGCCGGGATCGGTGAGGGCGGCCGAGAGGAATCTAGTCGTTGACAAGTTTGGCCGGCTCGGGCAATCTTGTCAGTGTCAAGTTGTGGAGCGTGTCGATACGTGACGAGGGGTGGAGTCATGTCCGGGAACGTGAGCGGGACGAGTGGGGCGGGCGAGGCGGGGGTCGCGGAGGAAGGGGTGCCGGAGGAGGGCGCGGGCGTCGACCTCGGCCGGGTGCGCCAGCTCTGGCATCTGCTGGAGCCCCTGCACGCCGTGCTGTACTACGCGCCGGAGGCCTTCGAGGAGGCGTCGGCGCTCGGATACGGGATCGAGGAGCGCTGGCCGAGCTACTTCCCCTACCGTGCGGCGCCGTTGGGGGCTGTCGGCAGTCGGCGAGCGGCCTCCGCCTTCTACAGTTTCAGCCCGCGCATGGTGGACGAGCACATCAAGTCGGCCTGGCGGACAGCGAGTCCGGAGCAGGTGCTTGCCGCGCGGGAGCGGGCCGTCGACCGGGCGTACCGCGCGATACTCGGCGACAGCGTCACCGGTCCCGAGCTCGCCGAAGCCGCCGCGCTGGCCCGCCGCGCCGCCGAGGCCGCGAACACCGCGGGGCGCCAACTCGCTGCGGCAAACGCCGAGTTGACCTGGCCCGAGGCGCCGCACCTCCAGCTGTGGCATGCGGCGACGATCCTGCGCGAGCACCGCGGCGACGGCCACCTCGCGGCCCTGCTCGTCGCCGGCCTCGACCCGGTCGAGTCGCTGGTCTCGTTCGCTGCGATAGGGGCGGCCTCCGTGGAGCGGTTCGAGAGTCGGGGCTGGAGCCCCGAGGAGTGGACCGCGGCCAGGGACCGTCTGATCGTCCGGGGTCTTGTGGACAAGGACGGCATCGCCACGGACGCCGGCCGTGAGCTGCGCCGCCAGGTCGAGCACCACACCGACCGCCTCGCCGCCGATCCCTGGCGGTCACTCGGCCCGGACGCCGTCACCCGCCTCGCCGACCTGCTCGGAGAGTTCTGGGTGGCGGTGCTGAGCTCCGGACTGCTGCCGTCGGAGACGACGCTGGGGATCGGAAAGGTCTGAAGCCCGCGACGGCGACCGGTACCTACCGGCAGGCGTAACGGTGCGGGGAAGGTGCGTCGGTCGGGAAGGGGTGTCAGCCGGGTAGGCGCGTCGGTCGGGAAGGTGCGTCGGCCGGGGAAGGCGCATCAGGGGAGGCGTGCCGGCCGGGAAGGTGCGTCGGTCGGGGAGGCGCGTCGGTCCAGAGGCGACGGTGTGGGGGCGACGGCGTGGGGTTCGGTCGCATCGGAACGACCCCGGCCCCACCCGGCGGGGGCGCCGCGATGGGGCTGGAAGGGGAAATGGTTCTCGAATCGCTCCGGCTACGACTGTCCTGGCCGGTCACGGTTGCGGTCCATACCCATCGCGCCTTCGGCCTTCTGTTGCGCGTCGTCGACCTTGTCCGTGTACTTGTCGCCGGTCTTCTTGTTGACCTGCTTCTCGGCGGCATCGGACATGTCCGCTGCTTTGTCCTGTGCCGCCCGGTTGCTCTTGAACCTGTCGAAGATGCCCATCCAGAGCTCCTTCCGGGGTGACTCACGATCGACGATACGCCCGGCGTGCGCCCATTGCCCATCGATGCCCGGTATGGCCGAGGAATGGTGGCCGTTACCGTGGGCAGACGGGAATCACGTCCGATCTGGGCGGACCCGGGGAGGCGAAGGGGAGGGCGTTGTGCTGCGTCTGAGGGGTGCGGCGGCGGCTGCCGCGTTGGTGGTGTTCGTCATCGGTGCCGGAGTCAGCGGCTGCAAGAAGGACGCCCTGGGTTCGGCGGAACCGCAGGAGACGGCGACCGGCGGCGGTGGCGCCGCTTACGCCGCCGTGGACTCGCTGGCCGTCAAGGGGCGCGCGCCCAAGACCGGGTACAGCAGGGAGCGGTTCGGTACGGCCTGGGCCGACACCGACGCGAATTCGTGCGACACCCGTGACGACATCCTCAAGCGGGACCTGAAAGAGGTGAAGTTCAGCGACGGCAGGTGCAGGGTGTCCCGCGGGGTCCTCGAACCCGATCCGTACGGCGGCGAGGACGTCACCTTCGTGCGCGGGCGCAGCCTGGTCGACATCGACCACCTCGTCGCGCTCTCGGACGCCTGGCAGACCGGCGCGAAGTACTGGGACGCGAGCAAGCGAATAGCGCTGGCCAACGATCCGCTCAATCTCCGTGCCGTCGGCGCGAGCGCCAACCGCAGCAAGGGCGACGGCGACACGGCGACCTGGCTCCCGCCCAACAAGGCGTACCGCTGCACATATGTCGCCGCGCAGGTGGCGGTGAAGAAGAAGTACGGACTGTGGGTCACCGGCGCCGAGAAGGCGGCCATGAAGAAGGTCCTGGGCGGATGCCCCGGCCAGAAACTTCCCGCGGGCGGCAATCCGACCGAGGCGCCGAAGAGGTTCCACGCGAATTGATGTGAAGGGGCGTCGGTTTGCCGGAGACAGGCCCATGACCGCCCCCTTCGTCCCGCGGCGGGACGGAAACGGAAGGGGCGGGCCGCCACCCGCCCCCTTGCGGCCGTCAGGCGGCCGGGTTGACCACCACCTCGGCCGAGTTGTTCGTGGTGTCCGGGTCGAAGGCCAGGTACGTGCCGCCGGAGTACGACCGTGCGACGACGCGTCCCGTCGGGGACGACCCGGTCGATGCGCAGCTGGAACGGGAAGCAGGCATCCAGGTCGGGCGTGGTCCAGGTCGGCAGGGTGCAGACGTAGTGGACGGCGTTCGGGGCGTCGCCCGGTGTCGTGGCGGTTCGGCAGGTGCGGGGCACGGACGTGGCGGTGGTGCCTTCCGGGAGATAGAAGTCGATCGCGACGAGCGGGTCGCCGGAGGTGACGTCGCCGACCAGGCCGGGCCGTTGTTGACGAAGTGGAAGGCGGTGGTGACGGTGTCACCGGCCGCGCCGCTCACCTTGGTGCCCTTCACGCTGAAGTCGGCTGTGTTGTCGGCGTTGATATGCCACGAGCGGCTGTTGTCCGAGCTGTCGAGGTCGGTGGCGTCGTCGGCGGGCTCGACGCCGTAGTCGAACCGCTCGTACAGCGCGTGGCCGGTGACGGCGAGCCGCAACGGCTCCGGCAGTTCCACGGTGGCGCCGGGCGGGACGTCGGTGTCGAAGGAGCAGGCCACGTACGTGAACCTGCTGTTGTCCGGTCCGGTGTAGGTGCACTGCGGTTGACATGCTCCTCGCTCTGAAGGGCGAGGATTCCGGCCTTCCTTGACTGGTTGCTGTGCCGCTACGCGGCACGGTTCCCGGTCGGGATTCCGTGGCTTCCTGTTTCTTCGCGCTGTGCCGGGATTGCTCCTGGTCTTACCGGCGCTCCGCAGGCCGTTGCCGCCAGTCCGGCGGCCGTCTTCACGTTGATCGCGGCGTTGTGGTCCCGGTCATGGGTGGTGTCGCAGGTGGCGCAGGTCCATTCCCGGACGTTGAGGGGTTTGGGTCCGTCCACGGTGCCGCAGGTGGAGCAGGTCTGGGAGGTCGGTGTGAACCGGCCGATCCTGACCAGGGTGCGTCCGTACCGTTCTGCTTTGTACTCCAGCATGCCGATGAACGATGCCCAGCCCGCGTCATGGACACTCTTGGCCAGCCTGGTACGCGCCAGTCCCTTGACCGCCAGGTCCTCCACGGCGATCGCTTGGTTGTCGCGGATCAGCTTGGTGGAGAGCTGGTGGTGGAACTCGCGGCGCGCGTCGGCGACCTTGGCGTGGGCGCGGGCGATCTTCAGGCGGGCCTTGGCGCGGTTGTTGCTTCCCTTCTGTTTGCGGGACAGCTCCCGCTGGGTCTTCTTCAGTTTCTTCTCCGCGCGGCGCAGGAAGCGCGGGGAGTCGATCTTCGTGCCGTCGGAGAGGACCGCGAAGTGGGTGAGGCCGAGGTCGATGCCGATGGCCTGATCGGTGTCGGGCATCCGGGCGGCATCGACGGCCTGGTCGGTATCGATGACGAAGGAGGCGAAGTACCGTCCGGCCGCGTCCTTGACCACGGTGACCGATGAGGGCTGTCCGGGCAGGGTGCGGGACCACTTCACCTTTACCGCGCCGATCTTCGGCAGGTTCAGCCGCCCGCCGCCGGTGATGTTCCAGCGGGCGTTGGCGGTGAACCGGATCGACTGACGGCTGTCTTTAAGGGACTTGAAGCGTGGTGCTCCTGCCTTCGGTCCCTTGCGGGTGCCTTTGAGGGAGGCGAAGAAGTTGCGGTAGGCAGCCTCGGCATCCCGCAGGGACTGCTGGAGCACCACTGCGGAGACCTCGCCCAGCCAGGACCGCTCGGGTGTCCGCTTGGCCTGGGTGATCAGGCGTGTGGACAGCTGGCCGGCCGTCGGGAACGGCTGCTGGGCCTTGCGGGCGTCCTCACGGGCGCGGACCGCGTCGTTGAACACGACACGGGCGCACCCGAATGCCCTGGCCAGCGCGGTCTGCTGAGCGGCATCGGGGTACAGCCTGAAGGCGTACCGGAGCTGCATGACGATCACCCTAGGTAAGTCGAACCCACATCGTCACCGGGAACATGTGAGCGACCCGTCACCGGTATGAAGCAGGGTCCGGCTCCGCCGGAACGCCACTGCGACGCTCCGCGTCGCGAACACAGGATCCGCTTCACCCCCGGTTTGAAGGCCGGAGCACTGCGAATGATCACCGGTAGCGGTTCGGCACGTCTCCGGTGTCGCACGGTGACGGTGCCGGAGTCGTCCGGTGTGCAGTTGTCGGGCCAGGCCACCTCGGCGACCCCGGTGAGCCCGGAGACGTCGACGGTCAGCCGCCCCTCGGTCACGGTGGTCTCGCGGTTGTAGTGGATCAGACCGATGGCCGGCGACCGGTACTGCGCCGTACCGCCCTCAGGAGCGGCGGTGACCGTCGCGTCCTGTGGTGCCTGGAGTCCCAGCCCGTCGCTCTGCGCCGCACTGTCGGTGAAGGCGACCCCACTCCCGAGCCCGGCGAGGACCGACGCCCCCACGGCTCCGGCACATAGCCCGCGACGCAGTACACGACCGACGGAGAGAGAATTCATTGCATCCCCCAGATGGGCAGAGGTGACCCCGGCGAAGTGATCATTTCCGGACGTCAGTTGGGCTCTCTGGTGAGGTGGAAGGTTGCGGAGGAGAGGGGTGGGGCGTGAGTTTTTCCGTCCCCTCGCTCTCAGCCGAGTCCGGCTGCGACTGATTCGTACCGGGCGGCCTGCTTCGGGGTGAGGTAGCGGGAGACGCGTACGAGTGCCGAGCCGTGGACGTAGTCGTACTCGGTGAAGGCCGGGGAGGACTTGGCGATGCCGCGGATGTACTCCGCGCGCGCCCTGGCGTCTGACGCGTCGGCGAACGCCTCGACGGCTCTGCCGCGCTCGACGACGCCGGGGTCCGCGCCGGTTACCTGGGAGGCCTGCACCCAACTGTCCGAGAACGTGACCTTGGACGTGTACTCGCCCGGGCGGCCGAGGAGGTGGTTCGGATCGTTCTCCGCGATGACGGTTCCTGTCAGGGCCGCCGTCCCGACCTGTGCGGACATGGTCCGGAACGCGGTGCTCGCGGTGGGCCGGGCGTCCGTGCGCGTGCTCGTCCTCGCCGGTTCGTGTGCGTCGGCCCGGGAGGTCGGGTGCGGCAGGACGGCGGAACCGGCAAGACTCCCGTGCCGGTGAGTTGGGGTGTCGGGCACCTCACCCGGTGGCACAGGAGCCTCGTCCGTTGCCGGCCCGGCCGGCGTCAACTGATCGAGGGCCGCCCGAAAAGACGTCGGTGAGCCGTGGGATGTGCTCAGGGCTGTCGGCGCCTGCGGGCCGTGGTGAACAGGACCGTGCCGACACCCGCGGTGAGGACGCCCGTCGTTCCGGCGATCCACGGGGTAGCTCCCGCTCCCGTGCTCGCCATGGATCCGGTCTGCCCGGAGGTGGACGATGTGTCGTGTGCACCCCAGGCGGACCCGGACCCGCCGCCGGAACCCGAGCCGGACGAGCCGCCCGCCGTTCCTCCGGAAGAGCCGTTTCCGCCGCCGGAGCCACCGGTGCCACCCGTCGAGCCCGGTACCTTCACGGTGATGGCGGCGGTGTCGTTCCTCGTGTTGCTGTCACTTTCGCGCAGCACCTCCAGCGACACCTTGCCGGGCTTGAGGGCCGACACCTTGTCGACGCGCAGGCCGAAGGACCACACGAGACGCTCGCCGGAACCGACCCACCAGTCGTTGCTCTCACCTCTGCAGGAGTAGACGCGGCCACCGGGCCCCTTCTTGCCGCCGTTTTCCGTCCAGCACCGCTCCGGAACTTTCACCGCGGTCGTGCCCGGGGGAATCGTGACCGTCGTCTCGACCGAGGGATCTTCGAGGGGCTCACCGCCCGTCCAGGTGGGCACGCCGCCGGGACCGTTGTTGCGGTACCCGACCTGCACCGTGACCACGTCACCCGGTCGTCCCTCCGCCGAGGCGCCGAGGGCTTCGGCGTCCGCCGTGGTGTCGACCGTGTAGCCCCCTCCGCGACTGGTGATCTGCGGCTCCCCCTGGGGTGCGCTGTCCGGGCGCGGCACGAGCTTCAGCTCGGGGCCCCCGCCGGGGTGGACGTCGGTCATCTCCTTCAACTGGTCCGCGCCGCCCAGCCGGCTGTACCACACCATGCGGCGCGCGTCGTCGTCGATCCTGAGCGGGCCCGGGGACACGTCGAAGGAGTCACCCACCTCGATCGTGTTGTCGAAGTGACAGACCGCCGCCGGGAACGCCAGGTCGGTGAGCTGCCCACTCGGATCGTCGTCCATGTGGATGGGCAGCTTGCCGTACTTGCAGTTGCTGAACTCCTGCTTGAACGAGCCGTGCGACGCATACATGGAGAAGTCGGTGCCCTTGAGCGTGTTCGCGCCGAAGTAGGTGAAGCCCGCCCCGGGATGCACCTCGACTTCGGGCTTCACCTTGCCCTTCACCGCTCCCGTCGCGACGTCCTGGACGAACCCCTTGTCCTTGATGTCGACCTTCCACACCCGTTCGGTGATCGCGGCTCCGTCGGCCTGTCCGCTGACCCGGATCTCGCCGGTGGTCCCGCCCCGCGCACCCTTCAGGCTCCGCACCCGGAAGCCGCCGAGCCGGGTCGTTCTGCCGGGTGCGGGAGCGTCCTTGCCCTGGCAGACCAGGACGCCCTCGGTCTTCTTCGCGCATCCGGAGAAGGGGGCGGCGACGTCCATGAATTTGCCGAGCGAGCTGTAGTCGACGGTGAGCGTGTACGACGTGATCCTCGTCGTACCCGTGTTGGCCAGCGTCACGTAATTCACCGAGTTCGGGTCCATGTCCGTATAGGGCATGGCCTCCAGGGTGTAGCCGCCGTAACCCGCGGCGGCGACCTCCAGTCCCGACCCGGCGGCGACGGCACGCTCGGACGGCACACCCACAGTCGCGGCGGCCACCGCCAGCACCCCGGCCGCGGCCCACACTCCTCGCGGCACCTGGCTCACCCTCATGGAACCCTTCCCAAGGCCAAGAAATACGCGCCGTGAACAACGCGATAACAATGACCTTCCAGACAGGGCGAGGCGTCGAAAGGTTGTACGGGCTTCGAGCTGCAGCGACGCGGGCCGAGGCCGCGGAGCGATTGGCCGGTGAGGTCGGGCAGGGCGGATCCGGTCAGCCGATCATGAGCAGCATCCTTGACAGCGTGCGGAGTTCGTCGTCCGGGTGGTCATTGCCCGAGAAGGGTGAGTCGGGGAGCAGGCGCTTCGGGGAGGAGACGTAGGAGCGGAGGGCGGGGTGGAGCTCCTTCGGGGAACGGCCCGTCGTGGCGAGGGCCTTGAGGGCACTGATGCCGACCGGGCTGGGGCCGACCAGGCCGGCGAGGACGGGGACCGCGCGGTCGGGGGATCCGGTGATCCAGTGGTGGGCCTCGGCGGCCGCCTTGCGAGTCCAGTCGTAGCCGGCTTCCAGCAGGGGCTCGATGAGAGGGAGCAGCGGAGCGGCGGCGCTGCCCATCGGCTCCAGGCCGCTCAGGTACCAGTGGGTCTGGCCCTTGGACGAGAGCAGTTCCTCGTAGGTGCGAAGCGCCGCAGCGGGGTCATCGGTCAACCGGTGGTGGGCCACGGCCGCCGCGGCCCTCAGCGAGAGGTCGCTGCTCTGTGTGGCGTCGAGCAGCAGGTCGGTGATCTCCGGCGTGCGTACGCCGATGGAGCCCAGTTGGCGGGCGGCGACGATGGCCGCGCGACGGGTCCTCAGGCAGTCGATCAGTTCGGGCCGGGTGGCGACGGCCGCGGCGGTGCCGAACGGGGTCAGGGCCTGGACCAGGGCGATGCCGTCGTTCCCGGTGGCGCCCGCGGCCAGCTCGTGGCGGATCACGGGGATCAGCCGGTCGGCCGCCTCCGGGAAGTGCCGGGCCGCCGCTTCGACCAGCCGGGCGGTGGGGCGCTTGAGTACCAGCCACAAGGCGCGGGGATCGCGGGAGTTCACCAGGGCGAGGAGTGCCGGTTCGGCGGTCTCGTCGTCGGCGCCGGCGTACCGGTGGAGCGTGTCCCGGAGGTCGGCTTCCGGGTCGGGCAGGTGGCCGATCCAGTGGCCGATCGTGCGGAGCAGGGCGGCGGGTTTGTCCTGGTGGGGCAGTGCGGCCAGCGACAGGTCCAGGACCTCGCACTCGCGGTCGCGCCACTTCTCGGCTATCCCCCCGGCCAGCCACGAACCGCGTGAGCCGATGTCCCCCGCCGCGATCCAGCGGGCGGCCACGGTGAGGGCGACGTCCGGCTCCTGGGCGAGCAGTTCGGTGAGCCGCTGCTCCTGGGTGGTGGTGTCCGACCACGGGAAGTCGTCCTCCCCGGGGTCCGGTTCGGCGCCGTCCTCGGCGAAGACCTCCACGAGCTCGGGCGCGTACGGCGGCCCGGACCGTTCGGCGGCCAGCTGGGCCGCGGCGAGCCTCACCTCGGGCAGCGGGCTGTCCAGGGGTTCCAGCACCCGGCCGAAACGGTTCAGGACGACCAGCGCGTCCGCCCGTACGGCCGGGACGGGATCGTCGGCGTAGAGCGCGTCGACCTGCTCGACGGCCAGAGCCCGCAACTCGTCCGGGAGCAGGTCGGCCACGGCCGCGACCGTCCGCAGCACCGCGCGGCGCACCCCGCGCTCGGGGTCCCCGAGACACGGCAGCAGCTCCGGGAGCACCTCGCAGAGTTCCGCGCAGATCGCGGCGATGTCGCTGCCGGGCCAGTGCGGTGATTCGACGAAGTCGGGGCTGTGATCGGCGAGGACGGCGAGCAGCATCAGCAGGTCCTCGCGCTTGCGCCGCGCGTGCAGCACGGCGTGGGCGAGGAAGGGGACGGCGGGGGCCGAGGCCTGGTAGATCGTGCCCTGGTGGTGGATGTTGCCGTAGAGCTCGTAGACCGCCTCGTCGGCGGCTTCCTCGTCGTCCTCGTAGAGCGCCCTGATCAGCTCGGGTACGTCCTCGGCGGGGCCGTAGGCGTGGGCCAGGTCGGACCACCGGACGTCGTCCAGCTCGGCCGGAGATCTCATGCGCACGCTCCTCGACTGATCAGGTGCGCCGACCATATCCACCGCCTCTGACAACGGTGTGGTGGAAGGAATCCGGCGACGGAACTCCTCCGGTTCGGAGCTGTTCCGTCGCCGGGCCGGTGGCCGACCCGCCCTCATCTCAGTGAGTCGCGGGACGTGTTCAGGACTGTCGGCGCCTGCGGGCCGTGGTGAACAGGACCGTGCCGAGGCCCGCGGCGAGGACGCCCGCCGCCCCGGCGATCCACGGAGTACCACCGGTGCCGCCCGTCGTGCCCGGTACCTTCACGGTGATGGCGGCGGTGTCGTTCTTCGGGTTGCTGTCATGCTCCGAGAGCACCTTCAGCGAGACCCTGCCGGGCTTGAGGGCGGATGCCTTGTCGATGCGCAGGCCGAAGGACCACACGAGGCGCTCTTTGGGGTCGACCCACCAGTCGTTGACCTTGTTCGTGCAGCTGTAGCTGTGGACGTCGGGATGCCTGCCGTCGTCGAACGACCGGCACTCTCTCGGCACCTTCACCGCGGTCGTGCCCGGGGGAACGATGAACGTCGTCCTCACTGAAAGCTCTTCGAGGGGCTCGCTGCCGTTCCAGGTGGTCATTCCGCCGGGACCGTTGTTGCGGTACCCGACGTCCACCGTGACCACGTCACCCGGCCGTCCCTTTGCCGAGGCGCCGAGGGCTTCGATGTCCGCCGTGTTGTCGACCTCGTAGCTCACTCCGAGACCGGAATCCTGCGGCTCCCCCTGGGGTGCGCTGTCCGGGCGCGGCACGAGCTTCAGTTCCGGGCCCTTGCCGGGGTGGACGTCGGTCAGCTTCTCCCGGTCGACCACGGGGTTCCTGGTGCCCAGTTGGGCGTGCCAGGACGCGCCGCGTGCGTCTTTGTTGATCTTGAGCGGGCCCGGGGGCACGTCGAAGGAGTCGCCTGCCTCGATCGTGTTGTCGAAGTGACAGATCGCCGCCGGGAACGTCAAGTCGGTGAGCTGCCCGTTGCCGTACACGTACTCCGGCATCGTGCCGTAGTCGCAGTTGCTGTACTCCTGCTCGAACGACGCGCCCCCGGCATGCATGGAGAACTCGGTGCCCTTGAGCGTGCTCGTGCCGAGGTAGGTGAAGCCTGCGCCGGGACGCACCTCGGCTCCGGGCTTCACCTTGCCCTTCACCTCTCCCGTCGCCCGGTCCTGGACGAACCCCTTGTCCAGGATGTCGACCTTCCACACCCGCTCGGTGATCGCGGCTCCGTCGGCCTGTCCGCTGACCCGGATCTCGCCGGTGGTCCCGCCCCGCGCACCCTTCAGGCTCTGCAGCTGGAAGTTGGTGAACCGGGTCGTCCCGCCGGGGGCGGGAGCGTCGTTGCCGTGACAGACCAGGACGCCCTCGGTCTTCTTCTTGCATCCGGGGAAGGGAGCGGTGACGTCCACGACTTTGCCGAGCGAGCTGTAGTCGACGGTGAGTGTGTAGGACGTGATGTCCGTCGTACCCGTGTTGGTCAGCGTCATGGAACCGCCCGAGGTCAGGTCGTAGTTCGCATAGGGATCGACCTCCAGGGTGTAGTCGCCGGAACCCGAGGCGACCTCCAGCCCCGCCCCGACAGCGACCGCGCGCTCGGACGGCACACCCACCGCCGCCGCGGCCACCGCCAGCACCCCGGCCGCGGCCCACACCCCTCGAGGCACCTGTCTCACCCTCATGGAACCCCTCCCAAGACCAAAAACACGTGCCATGAACAGCGCGAGAACAATGACCTTCCAGACAGGGCGAGGCATCGAAAGGTTGTACGGCTTCGACCTTCAACGGTGCGGGCCGGTGCCTGCGTCGGCTGCGTGGATCGCCGAGGAGAGACGGACTGTCCGCCGCCAGTACGACACACCTCCGGCGGAGCGTGTGTCGCAAGGGCACCCCGGAGCTCTTGCACGGCACGGCCGAAGTCCTGGCGGATCTTCCCCCAGGGCCCGTATCGGCCCCAACCGCACGACCGTCGTCGCCAAGGCTGTCCGCCCCGTGGGCCGGCCCTTCACACGGTCCCAAGTACCCTCCGGTCATGACCGGTGCCTTGGTGATCCCGGAGTACTACGAAGACGTCGAGCTGGTTGCCGGTGAGCAGCTCGCGGGCGACCCCGCATTTTGGCTCGCCCACGTTCTGCTGACCATGGGGGACCAGGGAGAGCAGCCGGACCGCTACGGCGTGGCGTCCTCGGCCTACGACGCCATGGAGGACCGCCTCGGGGACACCGAGCAGCCGTGGCCCGTCCTGCGCGTGCCCTTCGATGGCGGGCACACGGCCTACGTCGTGTACGCCAACTCCGAGGACATGAGCGACATCGAGTTCTTCGTCCGCCATCCCGCGTGGGGGCGGCTCGGATTCCTCGGGGACTGCGGCGGCGACCATGCCGGTCCCGGGCTGTCCTGGAACGAACTCACCACCCTCGCCGCGAGCACATCGGACGGCGGTGAAGGTCTCTCCGACCCCTCTCGGCGTCTGCTGCTCCTGCTTCCGATGCTCGGCGACGCCGACATGCCCGAGGAAGCGACCGACGTGGTGGCGCGGGCGCTGGTCCACTGCGGGATACGCGCCGACGCGGCCCACGAGTTGGCCGCCGCCGTGCTGCCCGATCCCGGTCAAGAGCCCCGGTGGACCGTCACCGACGACAGCCCGATCGCCGTCTGCTCGGCGCCCTACAGCGCCCGCCGTGTGCCGATCGCCCTGGGTATCACCTCCGAGCAGACCCAGGCCCTGGCCGATGCCCTCAGCGGATCCGGCCGCGGAGCTGCTGCCCTGTGAGGCCGGACATGACGAACCCGGTGGTGCGGCCCTTCGCCGGCTTCGGACCGCTCGACTTCGGTATGTCGCGGGCGGCGAGTCACGCGATTCTCGGACCGCCGGCACACCGTTATCGGAGGTCGGCGTGGGTCGGTCAACTCGCGGACGTCTACACGGAGCTCGGCCTGACCCTTGACTACGGCGACGACGGAAACCTCGAAGCGGTGGAGGCCATTTCTCCGGCTCGGCCCATCGTCGAAGCCATGGACGTGCTCGGTCGGCCGTCGAGCGCTGTGGTGGAGGGCTTGGCGGAGAAGTCCTGCGCATCGGATTGGGAACTCGGACTGCTCAGCGTTCCCCGCCTCGGCATTGCTCTCTTCACGCCTTCCGGGCAGGCTTCCAGTGGACCATTTCTGAGTATGTCCGCGTTCTGGCGAGGTGTGTCCGGCCACGAGGTTTTTGCGGGAAGCGGCCAGGAACGTCTCGCGGGTTCTCTGGAAGACCCTCTCGTGGTCGAGCCCGACCGTCTCGGGCCGGCCAGGCTCGGGATGACCGTTGACCAGTTGCGTCGGCTCCTCGGAGAAGGGATGTCGACGGTCTACTTCGGTCGACCGACGGACATCTTCTTCGGTGTGGGAATTGTTGCGCAGTACGACGCCGGAGTTGTCTGCCGGCTCGTAGCTGTTTCCCGGTCGAAGGCGACCGTCGGCGGATTGCCGACTCTTGGAGTGCCGTTCGGGGAATTCGTGACGGCTGCCGCAGGAGCGGGCCTGCAGTTCGAGGTGTCGGAAGGTGAAGTCCAGCTTCATCAAGGCCGTGTCAGGGTCTGGTCCTCCAGGCCGGAGAGTCCCGAACTTCGGGTGTCAGGTGTGTCCGTGACGGCTGGGAGCGCCGGCACCACGCCGGGCTGGGTGCGGCGCTGAATCTTGCGACGACAGCATGCGGTGCGGAACTTCTGGCGCGGGTCAGGCACTGACCTCGAAGGACGCGTACTCCTCGATGCCGAGATCGGTCAGGACGGCCCGGAGTCGTTCCGTCGCCGCTCCGGGGGCGACGCCGGCCTCGATCTCCAGGTCGAGATGGCAGCGGCCCATCCCGCTGCCCGCGCCTGTGATCTCGCCGTCGGGGCCGAACGCGGCCTCCAGTGCTTCCTCGACCTCGTCGCGGTCGATCGGCAGGCCCGTGAAGACGATTTCGATGAACATTCCGGTCTCCGCTCCGAGACGCTAGCGGCGCGTCGGTCGCAAGGCGGCTATTAGAGCGCCGAGTTGGCGCGGCCCGGTGGCGAGGATCGTTTCCGGGGCGTCGCTTTCGCGGAGGAGGATCGTTCCGGTGGGGGTGGTGGCCACGTAGACGCAGGAGGAGGCCTCCTGGCTGTACGTGGACTTCTGCCAGTTCAGTTCGGGCATCGAAGGCTCCTTCAGAGGTCGTTGGCGAGTTGGGTGATGAACTCGCGAGACTTGTCCTGGGGAAGTGCGGCTTGCTGCACGCGGTCCAGAACCAGGTGGTAGCACTCCAACTGAGCTGGAGAGTCGATGAGTTCGGCACCGTGATCGGTGTCCAGCTGGACGGTGTCGAGCTGGTGGACCGGGCCGTGGAAGTAGTCGATCCCCTGGCCGGACGTGTGGAACGCGCCGCTGGCGAAGGGGATGACGGCGATCGTGACGTGGTCGAGTCGTTGGCCTCGGAGCTCGTCACAAATGCCTACCGGTACTCCGGCGGGGCCGCCACGCTCCGGCTCCGGGCTCTCGACGGTGGCCGGCTGCGGATCAGTGTCCGGGACGCCGACCCGAACATCCCGCCCCGTTCGACAGGAGGCACGGCACACTGCGGCCCGTGCCGGCCGAGGCGGACGGCGGGCGCGGGCTCTTCCTCGTGTGCCATTACGCGGACGCCTGGGGCGGGTATCCGCTCGGTGACGAACTGTTCGGCCGGAACGGGGAGGTGCTGTGGTGCGAGGTGGGGCCGCCGCGGGAGGCGGCCCCGGCGTACGTCAGTGCGTGACCGGCAGGGCCCCGGCGAACACGTGGCCGTCGGCACGGGTCTGGACCGGGAAGTCGACCTTGAGGGCACCCTCTTGGCCCTCGATGCTCAGGTGGGTGACCGTCTTCAGGCCGAGGAAGGCCTTCTTGGCCGCGGTGGCGGTGACGTACGGACGTGCGATGTTCATCAGCAACTCGCCCGGCTTGCCGCCTCGGTTGCCGTCGAAGAACAGGATCCGCTGGTTCGTCAGGACGACGTAGACCGCACGCGGCCTGACCGTCGCCATCACCATGCCCAGGGTGAGGACGCCGACCACGATCGCGGTGAGGGCCTGCTTGCGCACCGAGACCGTGCCGATGGTGGCCAGACTGGTGAGTTCGACCTGCTCGCCCGGGAGCAGCAAGGGGGCCGTGGCCTCCAGCAGTTGTCTGTTGCGGCGGGCGTTGATGGCCATGGAAGGGCTCCTGGGATGGATCGGGGATGAGCGGGGCGGTGGGTGTGGTGGCGTCGGCTGCCGGCATGGCCGTCGGTCGGTCCCCCGCCCGTCGGCTCTCCCGCCCATCTCCCTCTCACTTGCCCGGGGATTGTTTCAAGCCACTGGAAAAGTTGAATGGTCACTTTTCGCAAGACGAACTCAAGTTCGAGTCATGGGTAGGTCAAGATCGTTCATCGGGGGGTCAAGCGGGCTTCCGCATGCGGCATTTGGGGCGACTTGTTCCCCTGAAGTCTCGGCTTCTCCGAGGTCGCGCCGCCCGGCGGGGACGGAGTCCGCGGCACCCGGCGGCGACGAACCACCCGGTGCCTCGGTCCCGACGTGCTGCCGAGTGTCAGCGCAGATAGGGGTTGGCTGCCCCCTGGCCCGGCCAGGGGGCAGGGACCGCGCCGTTCATGGCGTTCCGCGGAGTGGGTTTGTCGAACAGCGGGCCCGCCAGCAGCCACACGGCCATGGACAGGGTGGCGAGGACGACCAGGCCCAAGGCCGCCTCGCCCTTGCCCGTCGGGAGGTTCGCCAACGACAGTGACCCCACCTCGTACAGCGCGAACGAGAGGAAGGCGCCCCAGTCGGATCCTCGTCCCCGGCGGATCGCCACGTACAGGAAAGGCACCCACACCAGCAGACCGAACGACCCGACCGCCAGAACCGACCACACCAGCCGCTGGAACCAGCCGGCTTCCAAGCGCTTGTCCATCACACCCCCGAAGACCCTGTGCCCCAGAGAAGACTCCCGGGCTCCCGAGAAACCACTCGGGGGCGTCATGCTCCCATCCGAGCGGTCACGCGTGCGCGTGTTCGCCCTTCAGTGACGTCACGATCCGGTCGACCAGCTTCTTCGCCGTGGCCGCGCCGTTGTCCTTTCCGTCGGTGGACATCACCGTGACGACGTCCGTTCCGGCGCGCGCGGCGATGAGGGTCGAGCCGTTCACCCAGGCGCTGTTGGTCAGCGTGATCGTGTACGCGGCGTCGCCGAGGCCGGACGTGTCGGCGCCGGTGACCTTGACCTTGGTGTGCGTGTCCGAGTCGGTGTAGCTCGCACACGAGGCGACGACCTTCTTCAGGTCGGCCAGCACGGTCTCCGCGGTCGTGCCGCGGTAGGTGTCGACCTCCTGCGCGATGTCCTCGGACGTGTTCTTGCTGACGTAGTCGTTCTGGGCGAAGGAGACGCCCGAGTCGCCGGTGATCTCTATCCAGCCGGTGCCGCCGAGAAGCGCGCAGTCGGGCTTCGCCGCGGGGGAGGAGCTCGGCGCGGTGTACGTGGTGCCGGAGTCCCGCACGCCGCTCGGGTCCACCGCGAAACCGGCGGCGAAGAAGGAGGCGGGTGCCAGCGCCTTCTTGAGCTGCGCACCCGTCAGCAGACCGGCGTTGGGGTCCTTGGGCTTGTTCGCCGTGGCGGACGAGGACGAGGTGCCGGTCGCGGAGGAACAGGCCGTCAGGGCCAGCGGGAGCACGGCGGCGGCGAGCAGCGCCTTGGCGGCACGGGAGGGATGACGCATCGGATCTGTCCTTCGAAGGTGAGGTCGGAACGGGCCGGGTGCCCGTGGGGCAGGGCTATGGGTTGCGGGACTCTGGACACGCAGACCGGGCAGAGTCGAAGTGGTGCGGTGCGGTGCGATGTACTGCGGCGCGTATGGCGGGTGGGACGGTGTGACGGTGTGACGGGCGGAGTGTACGGCGCAGGTCAGCGAGTCTTTTCGTCAGCACCGGCCGAACCGGTGTGCTGTGGGGCGCGGGGCTGTGGGGCGGGGGGCTGTGAGGCGTGGGGCTGTGGGGTCGTGGACACCGAGCCCTTGTCGGCGCCGTCCGGGTGGCCAAGTCCGTGGCTGCCGGCGTTCGCCGAGACGACACCGATGACGACGAGGCCCACGGTGGCACTCAGTGCGGCCCTGCCCTTCATGCCCACGACTGTTCCCTTTCCCGGCGGACGCCTCGATGGCAGCCGCTCGTTCGCTGGGTCAATAAGACCAGGGCCTGTGAACCGAGTCAACACGATTCACTAAGTATCTTGCGTGCACAGTGTGAACGGGTGGATCTTTCCTACGTCGGTATGCTCGACACCACACAGGGACGAGTCGGGACGAGAGGAGCGGAGCGAGTGCAGGACAACGCGACCGAGGTGACCGCCGCCGGAATCGCACGGCTGGCCGGCGTCGGCCGCGCGGCCGTGAGCAACTGGCGCCGTCGCCACGCCGACTTCCCCAAGCCCGTCGGCGGTACGGAGACCAGCCCGTCGTTCGCGCTCGCCGAGGTCGAGACCTGGCTGCGTCACCAGGGCAAACTCGCCGAAGTACCTTTGCGGGAACGCGTGTGGCAGCAACTCGCCGGCCACCCCGAGGGCCCGGCCGCCGCACTCGCCCACGTCGGCTGCGTGCTGCTGCTCATCCATGACCGGCCGACGGTCTGGCTCGAGGTGAGCGCCGGTTCCGACGAGCGCCTTGCCGCGCTGCTGCCGGCCGCGCTGGAGCAGGTGACCGTCCCACGGTTCGGCTGGGTGCAAGCTGAACGTGGTGTTCACGCCGAGGTGGGCGCGGAGCCGCCGTCGACTGTGAATCGACCGGTTGCTGTGAACACCCAAACGGTGAACACTCCGGATGTCGCTTCAGGAGGGTCGGCAGCCCCGCACACCCCAGCCGCCCCTGCCACCCCTGCCGCCCCTGCCGCCCTCGCCGTGCCCCTCCTCACCGGCCCCCAGCTGCTCCCCTCCACCCCCCTCCTGCGCGGCGCGGCCGAGCTCGCCGCCGAACTGGGCGCCCGCCAGACCTTCGAGTTCCTGCTCGGTCGGCACCTCGACGCCAACCCGCGCCAGTTCACGACCACTCCCACCGAGCTCGCCCGCCTCATGGCCGACCTCGCCGGTCCCTCCCGCACCGTCCTCGACCCGGCCTGTGGCACCGGCGCCCTGCTGCGCGCTCTCGACGCCCGCCCCGGCCAGGAGCTCCACGCCCAGGACAGCGCCCCCGAACTCGCCGTGCTCACCGCTCTCCGGCTCGCCCTGCACGGGCGGGCCACCGTGCGAGCGGCCGCCGGCGACAGCCTGCGCGCCGACGCGTTTCCGTGGCTGCGCGCCGACGCGGTCCTGTGCCACCCCCCGTTCAACGAACGCAACTGGGGGCATGACGAACTGGCCTACGACCCCCGTTGGGAGTACGGCTTCCCGGCCCGCGCCGAGTCCGAGCTGGCCTGGGTGCAGCACGCGCTGGCCCGGCTGCGGGACGGCGGCACCGCCGTCCTGCTCATGCCGCCCGCCACCGCTTCCCGCCGTTCCGGGCGCCGTATCCGCGCCGACCTGCTGCGCCGCGGCGCGCTGCGGGCCGTCGTCGCCCTGCCGGTCGGCGCGGCACCCCCGTACAACATCCCCCTGCACCTGTGGGTGCTGCGCCGGCCCGAGAAGGCGCCCGGCCAGCCCGAGGTGCTGCTCGCCGACGCCGGGCAGTTCGCCGGCGAGGGGCGTGGCGGTCCCGACTGGCAGGCCGTCAGAGACATCGTGCTCGACGCCTGGCGGGCCCACGACCGGGACGGCACCCTCCCGGAGCGGCCCGGTCTGGCGCGTTCCGTTCCCGTCATCGAACTCCTCGACGACGACGTCGACCTCGCCCCGGCACGCCATCTCCCGCCCCCGGCGGCGGCCGACGGCGCCGAGCAACTCGCGGCCGTGCGCGAGTGCCTCGACGAGACGCTGCGCCTGACCACCGGTCTCACCCCGTCCCCCGCCATGACGGAGCGGCCCGCCCGCTGGCCGCTCACCACCGTCGGCGAACTCGCCCGCGGGAGCGCCCTGGTGATGCGTACGGGCGGAAACGGCGGTCACGCGCGTGTGCCCGTCCTCACCGACCACGACGTGCTCGCAGGCACCGGCCCCTCGGGGACGCTGCCCGAGACCGACGAGGAAGCCGTGCTGACGGAGGCGGGCGACGTGATCGTGCCGGTGCTCGGCGGCGGCTCGGTGGTCCGCGTGGTCGACGGCACGACGGTGGGCGCCGTCCTGGGGCGCAACCTCGTGCTTTTGCACCCCGATCCCGCGGCGCTCGACCCGTGGTTCCTCGCCGGGTTCCTGCGGGGCACCGCCAACAACCGCCAGGCCAGCAGTTATGCGTCCACCGCCACCCGACTCGACGTGCGCCGGCTGCAACTGCCCCGGCTCCCGCTGGACGAACAGCGGCGCTACGGCACCCGGTTCCGCGCGCTCGACGAGTTCGAGCGGGCGCTCAGGCACGCGGGTCGGCTGGGGGACCAGCTCGTACGCGGCATGTACGACGGGCTGACGGACGGGACGGTGCCCCCGGGCTGAGGCTCCGCGCGCTCCGCCCGCGCCCCCGGGAGCCGCGGGCCCGCGACCCGACGTCACCTGCGGTGTCGTACGAGGTGATCAGCATGACAACGGTTCCGTACAACCCGGGACCGGTCGTCCGTGTCGGCCTATACGCTCGAACTCCGATATCGAACCCAGGCCCGGGAGCAGTCATGTACGGCCACGACGGGGCGCCACCCACCCGCAGCGCGGGAACCGTCATCACCTTGCGCGTGCTGTTCGCCGTCGCCGGGGTCCTGTCGTGCGGTCTGCTCGCCTGTGTTCCGCTGTTCCGGGTCGCGCTCCAGCGCGGGCGGTGGTTCGACTGGACGGCGGCCTGGGTGTCGCTGCCGGTGTCCATCGGCGCGCTCGTGATCGTCGGCACGGTGCCGGAGAGCGACGTCAGAGGCGATGTCGCGCTGGCCGTGGCGCTGACCCTCGGCGCCGGCAGCGTCGCGTACTACCTGGTCAGCGACATCCGTTTCCACAACGCGGGGCAGCGGTTCACGGGCTACGCGCCGCCCCATGCACAGACCGCCCGCGAGCCGTACGGCTATCCGCAGCCCACGCCGCCCGCCCCTTCGTACCCGGGCACTCCCGTATCGCAGCCGCAGCCGCCCGTACCGCAGGCGTACCTGCCGAACACGCCGATGCCTCAGCCCTCGATGCCCCAGACTCCGTCGCGGCGGGCCACACCCGCCCGTATCGACCAGGTGCGCGCCGAGCTCGACGAGCTCAGCGACTATCTGCGCAAGCATGAGGACCAGCGGGACGGCGAACACGAGGGCGGACGGTGACCGCGGCGGCCGGACGTGTCGTCGCCGGCCGGTACGAACTGGCCACGCTCATCGGACAGGGAGGCATGGGCCAGGTCTGGACGGCCTACGACCAACGGCTCGACCGGCGCGTCGCGGTGAAGCTGCTGCGCCCCGACAAGGTCGTCGGCCAGGAGGCCGACGAACTGCGCCGCCGCTTCGCACGCGAGTGCCGGGTGACCGCCCAGGTCGACCACCCCGGCCTGGTCACCGTGCACGACGCGGGCAGCGAGGGCGAGGAGCTGTTCCTCGTCATGCAGTACGTCGACGGCGCAGACCTCTCCGATCACCTCGCCGAACACGACCCCTACCCGTGGCAGTGGGCGGTCGCGATCGCCGCGCAGCTGTGCGCCGTACTGAGCGCCGTGCACGCCGTGCCGATCGTCCACCGTGACCTCAAGCCGCGCAATGTGATGGTGAAGCAGGACGGCACGGTGACCGTCCTCGACCTCGGCGTCGCCTCCGTCATGGACACCGACACCACCCGCCTCACGCACACCGGCTCCCCCATCGGCTCGCCCGCCTACATGGCGCCCGAGCAGGCGATGGGCGGCGCGGTCGGCCCGTACACCGACCTGTACGCGCTCGGTGTGCTGATACACGAACTCCTCAGCGGCGACGTGCCGTTCACGGGCTCGACGGCGCTCGGTGTGCTGCACCGGCACCTGTACGAGCCGCCGCTGCCCGTACGCCGGCTGCGCCCCGAGATCCCGGAGGCGCTGGAGAACCTGGTCCTGCGCCTGCTCGCGAAGGACCCGCAGCACCGGCCCGCCTCCGCGCAGGAGGTGTACGAGCATCTGGCGCCGCTCCTGCCCGCGCGCGGAACCCCCACCGGGGCACCACTCGACCCCACACGCCCCTTCCTGCGCCCGCACGCCCCCTGGCCGGACCGTGCGCGCACACCCGCGCCCCGGCCCGCCCCTGTCGTGCGGGCCGCCGACAAGCCCGATGTCGCCGGCGCCGTCGACGAGGTGAAGCGCCTTCTGGGCGAGGGCCGCATCACCCAGGCCGTCGACGTCCTCGGCGCGATCCTGCCCACCGCCGCACAGCAGCACGGCGAGCACTCCCCGGTCGTACGCACCCTGCGCAAGCAGTACGCGGCCACGCTCATGGACGACGGCCAGTACCGGCGCGCGCTGCCCGAACTGCGCCGCCTCGCCGACGAACGCGCCGCCGAGGCCGGCACCGCCGACCCCCAGTCCCTGCGCTATCGCTACGAGTCCGCCCAGTGTCTGGAGCAGTTGGGCGACCCGGCGGCGGCGCTCGCCGAGTACCGCGCGCTGCTGCCGTACTACGAGAACCAGTACGCGGCCGACGACCCGGAACTCGCCTTCGACGTCCGCCGCCGCATCGGTCACCTGCTGCTGGCGCTCGGCGACCGCGCAGCCGCCCGCGACACACTGGCCCGGCTGCTGCACGAGGTGGAGCGGCTGCACGGTCCCGGACACCCGCTCGCGGCCGAGATCCGGCGGACGTTGCAATGGCTGGGGCAGGTGCGTGGCTAGATTTTGCCGTGCCCTGAGAGAATCTTGTGAGGTTCCAGGAGCTTTCTTTCCCGAACGGGAATGCGCATCCAGTTAAGTTGCGCTCTGTTTCGTGCCGTGCGCGCCTCCTTGTGCGCCGCGTGCGCCGTCATCGCACAACCGGCCGGTACCACCGGCACAATCAGGGGTGGGTTTACATGTCCGACCATCGTCAGTCGAGGAAGCGCAGGTATGTCGCGTGGGGGGTGGCCGGGGCCGCCGTCGTCGCCGGCGCCTGCGCCGGCATCGCCGCGCAGACCTCCATGGCAGCCACGACCTGGCCCGCCCAGAAGACCTTCACGGGCCGCGCCTTCGACACCTGCACAGCGCCCTCGCTGAACGCGATGAAGGCCTGGAACAACGGCTTCTACGGTGCGGCCGCCGTCTACGTCGGCGGCAAGAACCGCGGGTGCAACCAGCCCAACCTGACCGCGTCCTGGGTGAAGTCGGTCAGCGCGCTGGGCTGGAAGCTCATACCGCTGTACGTCGGCGCCCAGCCGTCCTGCCAGACCGGCAGCAGCCCCGAGAAGCTCACCGCCTCGACCGCCGCGTCCATGGGGGCGACCGACGGCGCGGACGCGGTCGCCAAGGCCGCCGCCCTCGGTATGAAGGCCGGCAGCCCGGTCTACCTGGACATGGAGTCGTACGACATCACCAACAAGGCGTGCAACGACGCCGTGCTGACGTACGTGCGCGCCTTCGACAAGGCCCTGCACGCCAAGACGTACCGCACCGGGTACTACGGCTTCACCAGCTCCAGCGCCAAGGCCATCGCGACCGCGACCGACAAGACGGATCTGCCGGGCAACCTCTGGTACGCGCTGTGGGACAAGACGAACACCACGACCACCGACTGGCCGTTCGGTGCCACCCAGTACCCCGGCCACAGCCGCGCCCACCAGTACATGGTCAACAGCAAGGAGACCCGCGGCGGTTACACGATCACCGTGGACCGCGACGCCTGGGATGCGCCGGTCGCCATCACCGGCTGACGTACGCACGGTCGTACGAGCGGACCGCGGCGTCCCGATCACCCCGTGATCCATGGCTGATCGACCCGGTGATCACCCGGTGATCGACCGGGCGTGGTCACTCTTATGGGCGGACCGTGGTCGTTCCGCGAGGCGAGGTTCGCGCGACGGTGCCTGAAGTCGTGGTGAATCGTTGGTCGAATGGCTGGCCGAGAGGCGGGCCACTGCCTACCATCGATCACCGCAAGACTTTGTGCACCGCCGCACAATCTCCTCGGGAGGCTTCCTTGCACCGCCGCCGTCGCACCGCGCTCGTCCTCTCCGCCGCGATCGTCGCCGCGGCCCCTCTGCTCACCGGCTGTGGCAGCGACGCCCATCCGGGCGCCGCGGCCGTCGTCGACGGCCGGCGGATCACCGTCGCGCAGCTCGAGGGCCGGGTGAACGAGGTGCGTTCGGCGCAGCGGGCCGCCAGCAAGGACGACGCCCAGTACGAGCAGGTCATCGCCAACAGCGGCACCCTCACCCGCGACACCCTGCACGGCATGGTCCTGGACCGGGTTCTGGACCGGGCGGCCAAGAACGCCGGTGTGACCGTCACCCGCAAGGACTCCCAGCAGATGCGGTCGGCCCTCGAACAGCAGGCGGGCGGCTCGAAGGCCCTGGAGACGGCCTGGCTGGCGAACTACGGCGTGGCGCCCAAGCGGCTCGACGACAGCCTGCGCACCGAGATCGAGGCCCGGAAACTCGCCGCCGCACTGGGTGTCGACATGAACACCACTGACGGCAAGGCCACCTTCTGGAAGGCGATGTCCACCGCCTCCAAGCAGCTTCACGTCGACCTGAACCCGCGCTACGGCGCCTGGGACGTCCAGAAGAGCAGCCGCGTCGACGCGAAGACGCCGTGGCTGCGGGACGTCTCGTCGGTGGGGACCCAGCAGCAGCCCGCGTAACCGTCCCCCGGCCGGCCGGCTCGATGGATGGCGGCTGGCCGGTCGGCTTGCGCGCCGGCCGGGGCGGGGCTGTGGACAAAGGGTCCGGCGGGACGGCTCGCCGATAGAGTGGTACGGCCGTCGGCCTGCTGCTCACCGCCCGGCCGCACAGGTGGATCGACGGCGTACCCCGGGCCCTGTGGACAACTTCGGGGGTGTCGGTGGCGTGGGTTACGTTCGAGGGGTGAACGCAACCAGTGAACCGACGGGGGCCGCTCCGGGCAGTGAGCGGACCGCTGCCGACGCGACGGCAGCCGATGTGACCGCCCTCGGCGCGACCACCGTCGGCGCGACCGCTGCCGACCCCGGCCGTATCGTCCTGCTCACCACCAGCCACCGCGTCGCTCCCGGTCTGTTGTCCTGGCCGGCCTGGCAGGCGCTGCACGGCGCCGACCAGGTGCTGTGCGCCGACCCCGCGCACCCGCAGGTGCCGTATCTGCGCGAGGCCGGCATCAGAGTCGACGAGGAGTCCCCGACCGCGCAGCAGCTGGTCGACGCCTGCGCGGGCGGACGCTCGCTGGTCGTCGTCGCCCGCGGGGAGGGCGAGCCCCGCCTCACCGACGCTCTGGCCCGGATGGCGGGCTCCGGCCGCATACGGATGCCGGACCTGGAGCTGCTCCCCGCCTCGTACGACCTGCCGGGCGCCCGCCTGCTCGACCTCGTCCAGGTGATGGACCGCATCCGCGCCGAGTGCCCCTGGTCGTCCCAGCAGACACACAAGGGCCTGGCGAAGTACGGCATCGAGGAGGCGTACGAGCTCGTCGAGGCCATCGAGGAAGGCGACCGGGACGAGCTGCGCGAGGAGCTCGGCGACGTCCTGCTCCAGGTCGTGTTCCACTCCCGGATCGCCGAGGACCACGAGGAGGCCCCCTTCTCGATCGACGACGTGGCCGGCGGCATCGTCGCCAAGCTGATCCACCGCCACCCCCATGTCTTCGGCGACGAGACGGCCACGACGCCCGAGGAGGTCAAGGCGCACTGGCTGCGGACCAAGGCCGAGGAGAAGCGGCGCACCTCCGTCACCGAGGGTGTCCCGCTCGGCCAGCCGGGCCTGGCTCTGTCGGCCAAGCTGTCGTCCCGGGTGCGTACGGCGGGACTTGAGGTCGCGTTGCCCGCGGGGGAGGGCGTGGGGTACGAGCTGCTGGCGATGGCCGTCCGCGCCGAGGCCGAGGGTGTGGACCCGGAGGCGGCGCTGCGGGCGGCGGCACGGACGTACCGGGACGCGATCCGCGGGGCGGAGGGCTTCGTGGAGACCGACGACGAGGCCGAGCGCGGGGACGACCGTGAGGACGACCGCTAAGACGGCAACGAGCACGACAGCGAGTAAGACGACAACGAGCACGACAACGGGGGAGAGGACGGGGATGTGGGTGGGGAAGGGGGAGCGGAGAGCTGATCGCGGGCGGTGTCACGCCCTCGGGGCGCGGCCTGTCGGGTTGTGCCAGGTCGCCGGGGGGCGGTCGAGCAGCCACTCCGCCGCGCCCACCGGGCGGGGGCGGCTCTCTCCGGTCGGCGGCAGCGGATCGTGGAAGACGCGGTCGGCCGGTGTGCCGAGGGAGGGGAGGGTCTCGCCGACCTCCTCGACGAGATCGGGCGGACCGGCGACATAGACGTCGTGCCGGGTCCATCCGGCCCGGTTGCCCAGCGCGGTGAGCAGCCGTTCGGTCGCCTGGGCCTTGGGACGGCCGGGCGCGGGGGTGATGAAGGTGACGGCGAGCTTGGGGAGCCCGGCCCGCAGGCGTTCGACGGCGGGCCGGTCGTAGAGGTACGCGATGTCGCGGGCGACGAGGAACAGGCGGGCCTCGTGGGCGGGGTCGAGCTGTTCCAGCAGGGCCTTCACCGGCGCCCAGCCCGTGCCGGCCGCGATGAGCGTGAGGGGCCGGTCGGCCGGCGTCCGCAGGGTGAGGCCGCCGCCGGGTGCGCCCAGCCGCAGCACGTCGCCCACGTGGGTCCGCCGGACGAGAGCGGTGGAGAGCGTGCCGTCCTCGACGCGGCTGATGTGCAGGTCGACGGTGCGGTCGGCGCGGGGCGCGTTGGCGAGGGAGTAGGGGCGCCAGACGCACGGCAGGTGGGGCACGCTGACGCTGACGTACTGACCGGGGGAGTAGGTGAGCCGTTGCCGTGGCCGCAGGGTGAGGACGACGAGGTCGTCGCCGTGCCGGGTGCGGGAGATGACCTCGGCGTCCCACCAGGGGGGCTCGCCGTGGTGCTGGGCCTCTCCGGCGCCCTGGAGCATGAGCTGGGCGATCGACCCGTACGCCTCGGCCCAGGCCTTCTCGGCCTCGGCGCTCCAGGCCGAGCCCGCGACGAACGCGAACGCCGCGATCAGACTCGCCCCCACGGCCGCGTAGTGCTCCGGCTGGGTCAG
Organism: Streptomyces rhizosphaerihabitans; assembly: GCF_025399795.1. Classification (GTDB taxonomy): domain Bacteria; phylum Actinomycetota; class Actinomycetes; order Streptomycetales; family Streptomycetaceae; genus Streptomyces; species Streptomyces rhizosphaerihabitans. Next base: position 134,280 of record NZ_JAODTZ010000009.1, read on the forward strand.
GTACTTCCGGTGGTCGCGTCCGAGATCCCGTAGATACCGGGGCAGGTCCGGGTCCTCCAGTCCGTCCATGACGAACGTGAGCGCCGCGAAGAGCCGGTCCCGCTGCCGCTCCATGTCCTGCGGGAGGTCCGCCGGAAACAGCGCGCGGAGCTCCGGGTTGTGCCGGAAGAGATGCGAGTAGAAGTACTTGACCGCGAACTCGGCCCGTCTTTCCACGACCGCGAAGCTGGATCTGAGTATTTCGGGGTCCACTGCGTGAATGTAGGGAGGTGCCGAGAGGCCGAGTCAAACAGTCGGCCATGTCCGGACAGCCTGGGGCGAAGCGGGCAGGGGCGGTCTCCGCCGCCGTCGTGCACCCCAGGTGCCGCCCGTGGTGCGGCCCGGTCGCCGGTCGGCCGGAGGGTCTCCGCCTCCTGCGGATACGGTCGAGGAGTGACCGAGCACGAAGCCTCCGCCAGCGCCGCCCCCGAACTCTTCACCTGGGAGTTCGCCACCGATCCCTACCCGGCCTATGCCTGGCTCAGGGAGCACGCTCCCGTGCACCGCACGCGGCTGCCCAGTGGTGTGGAGGCCTGGCTCGTCACGCGGTACGCCGACGCCAAGCAGACGCTCGCCGACCAGCGGCTGTCCAAGAATCCCGCGCATCACGACGAGCCCGCGCACGCGAAGGGCAGGACCGGGATCCCCGGGGAGCGCAAGGCCGAGCTGATGACGCATCTGCTGAACATCGATCCGCCGGACCACACCCGGCTGCGGCGGCTCGTCAGCAAGGCCTTCACACCCCGGCGCGTCGCCGAATTCGCTCCACGGGTGCAGGAGCTGACGGATCAGCTCATCGACGACTTCGCGGCCAGGGGCTCGGCGGACCTCATTCACGAGTTCGCCTTCCCGCTCCCCATCTACGCGATCTGCGACCTGCTCGGCGTCCCCCGCGAGGACCAGGACGACTTCCGGGACTGGGCGGGGATGATGATCCGGCACGGCGGCGGGCCGAGGGGCGGGGTCGCCCGGTCCGTCAAGAAGATGCGCGGATATCTCGCCGAGCTCATCCACCGCAAGCGCGAGGCGCTGACCGCGGAGCCCGCACCGGGCGAGGACCTCATCTCCGGGCTCATCCGCGCCTCCGACCACGGCGAACACCTCACCGAGAACGAGGCCGCCGCCATGGCCTTCATCCTGCTCTTCGCCGGGTTCGAGACCACGGTCAATCTCATCGGGAACGGGATGCACGCCCTTCTCACCCACCCCGGGCAGCGGGAGCGCCTGCAGGCCTCCCTGGCGGCTGGGGAGAGCGGGCTGCTCGAAACGGGTGTCGAGGAACTCCTGCGCTACGACGGACCCGTGGAGCTGGCCACCTGGCGGTTCGCGACCGAGGCCGTGCGGATCGGCGGACAGGACATCGCGGCCGGCGACCCCGTGCTCGTGGTCCTCGCCGCCGCGGACCGCGACCCGGAGCGGTTCGAACAGCCGGACACGCTCGATCTCGCACGACGTGACCTTCAGCACTTGGGTTACGGCCACGGCATCCACTACTGCCTGGGCGCGCCGCTCGCCCGTCTGGAGGGGCAGATCGCGCTCGGTACGCTCCTCAACCGCCTTCCCGACCTCCAACTCGCTGGAGAATCAGCCGATTTGCGTTGGCGTGGAGGGCTCATTATGCGTGGATTGCGTACGCTTCCTGTGGAGTTCACCCCGGTCAAATAGTCCTTGATCGGTTCATCGGCGACCCTTCGGAACCCCGGTCGGCGGGGTTCTTCCGCATATCGGAAAGGACGCCCTTCCGGCCACCGGAACGTGACGATCCATCAAATCTGTGATCTTCACGTGATCTGTACTGCATCGACTTGTAACCAGCGTTCGAGTGCGGCTACCTTCACCCATCAACGCGGCACCTGCGCTTCTTACTTCACAGGAGCCGCGGTACTCCCCCGTTGTCACGTGAAAGGCTTCCGCATGCTCTCCGGGAACGGCCGTCACCGTCGCCCTCGTCAGGCCCCAGCCCTCATCGTCGCCGCAGGGGTGACCGGATCGGCCATCGCCATCCCGTTGCTCGCCGCGGCGAGTGCGAGCGCGGCCGACGGAACCACCTGGGACCGGGTGGCGCAGTGCGAGAGCGGCGGCGCGTGGAGCTCCGACCAGGGCAACGGGTTCTACGGCGGGCTCCAGCTCGGCCAGGAGGACTGGGAGGCGTACGGCGGTCTCGACTACGCCCCCAGAGCCGATCAGGCCAGCCGCTCGCAGCAGATAGCCGTCGCCGAGAAGCTGCTCGACGACCGGGGGCTCGCCGCCTGGCCGACCTGTGGACCGCTCTCCGGGCTCAGCAAGGGCTCGGCCGGGGTTCAGGTCGACACGGGCGTGGCCGACGACTCGTCGAGCGCCGAGAGTGACGCCGGTTCATACGGCTCATCCGGTTTGTCTACTTCGCCCAGTTCATCCCCTTCGTCGGATCTGCTTGGTTCGATCGATTCGGGTGACTCCTCGGGCGCGACCGACGGTGCCGCGAAGCCCGACGCCTCGCCGAGCCCCAGCGCCTCGGGCGCGACCGGCAAGGGTGACGAGTCGGGCAAGTCCGGGCAGAAGGGCGCTTCTTCGAGCGCCTCCGACGCTGCGAGCACCGGCACCGGGCGGCACCGCGGCGGAGACGCCGCGGAGAGCGCGACCGGCAGCCCTGCCGACAGCGCCACCGGGCGGCATGCATCGAGCGCTCCGAGCGCCCCGAGCGTCACCGTCGACAACTCGTATGTCGCGGACGTCGGCACGAATCTCTGGAACGTTTCCGACGTCCTCGGCCTCGAAGGCGGATCGGGCGACCTGTCTGCCTCGTACGGCGCGGCGGCCGACGACGGTCCCGGCCTCATCGTCCCCGGTCGGAGCATTGCCGCCGCTGCCGAAACGGTGCAGAACTAGCGGGAGTTCGCGTCATGATTCGCTGTGGAATGTCCGGTTTGGTGCAAGTGAGACATGAGTCTCAGAAGCCCTGATCGTCTTTGAAATTCCGCCGATCGACTGCTTACGGTCGTCATCGCTCGCCACAGCGGGCCCCGACGGTCACAACGCCGAATCCTGCCAGCGGCCGTACGGGAACAGTCGTCGCGTCATGCGCCGTAGGCAGGAGCGGGGGACCCAAGGTAAGCGCCGCGTCCGGGAGTTGAGAGACACCCGGGAACGGCTTGGGGTTAAGTCGCGTGCCGGACGTCCTGGAGACAGGACCGAAGGTGCGCGGCCGGGCAACTCAACCGGCCCGAACCCGACAGCTCACCTCGCAGGCGTCGGTGAGGGGATCACTCCATGCTGTTTTCCAGCAAGGGCAAGCACCGCCGTCCGAACAAGGCCACCCGCGTCGCCACGCTCGCCGGTGTCACCGGTGTCGCCATCGCCGCTCCGCTGATGGCGGCCGGCAGCGCCTCCGCCGCCACCGCCTCCGAGTGGGACGCCGTCGCCCAGTGCGAGGCCGGCGGCAACTGGTCGATCAACACCGGCAACGGCTACTACGGCGGCCTGCAGTTCTCCGCCTCCACCTGGGCCGCGTACGGCGGCACCGCCTACGCCTCCACCGCCGACCAGGCCTCGAAGTCGCAGCAGATCACCATCGGCGAGAAGGTCCTCGCCGCCCAGGGCAAGGGCGCCTGGCCGACCTGCGGCACCGGCCTGTCGAGCGCCGCGTACAGCGGTGGCGCCTCGGCCCCGTCGACCTCCTCCGGCTCCTCCTCGTCGAGCGGCTCGCAGAGCGCCACCACCACCCGTACGACGGAGCAGCCCGCCTCCCGTTCCGCGGAGCGCCCGGCCGCCCAGAAGACCGTCACCACGCCGACCGGCAAGAAGGTCAAGAAGGGCGACGGCGAGTACAAGGTCGTCAAGGGTGACACCCTCAGCTCGATCGCTGAGAAGAAGCACGTCAAGGGCGGCTGGCAGAAGCTGTTCAAGCTGAACAAGGACATCGTCGCCGACGCCGACTTCATCTACCCGGGCCAGCAGCTGCACCTCCGCTGAGCGCGGCCGCACGCCGGCCCGACGGGGTCGCCTTCGGCGGAGGGCGACCGTGGTCCCGGCCGTGCGCAGCATCGCCCCAGCTGAACAGCAGCTCCCTCGCAGGCCGGGCCTTCGTGCCGAAGGCCTGGTGAGGCCCCCCGTCCCCACGGGCTCCCCGCTCCGGTGCTTGTTCCCCCGCATGCACCGGAGCGGGGTTTTTCATTTCTTTTTTTGTTCCGTTCAGGAACAATATGTACCCTCGGTTCTGCTCAAGGGGTGGTCGATCGGCTGGCCGATCCCCCCGGGCCGGTTAGGCTCATCCCGCAGGGCTGCCAAGCCCCGCGTATCCGCGTCACATCCCAGAAGGAGATGCTCGTGCCGTCCATCGACGTCGTCGTAGCCCGGGAAATCCTGGACTCCCGAGGCAACCCCACGGTCGAGGTCGAGGTCGGCCTCGACGACGGCAGCACGGGTCGTGCCGCCGTTCCGTCCGGCGCCTCCACCGGAGCGTTCGAGGCCATCGAGCTTCGCGACGGTGACCCCAACCGCTACCAGGGCAAGGGTGTCGAGAAGGCCGTCCTCGCCGTCATCGAGCAGATCGGCCCGGAGCTCGTCGGTTACGACGCCACCGAGCAGCGCCTGATCGACCAGGCGATGTTCGACCTGGACGCCACCGACAACAAGGGCTCGCTCGGCGCCAACGCCATCCTCGGCGTCTCGCTCGCCGTCGCGCACGCCGCTTCCGAGGCGTCCGACCTGCCGCTCTTCCGCTACCTGGGCGGCCCGAACGCGCACCTGCTGCCCGTTCCGATGATGAACATCCTGAACGGCGGGTCGCACGCCGACTCGAACGTGGACATCCAGGAGTTCATGATCGCCCCGATCGGCGCGGAGTCCTTCTCCGAGGCCCTGCGCTGGGGCACCGAGGTCTACCACACCCTCAAGTCCGTCCTGAAGTCCAAGGGCCTGTCCACCGGCCTCGGCGACGAGGGCGGCTTCGCCCCGAACCTGGACTCCAACCGTGCCGCGCTCGACCTCATCCTCGAGGCCATCAAGCAGGCCGGTTACGTTCCCGGCGAGCAGGTCGCGCTCGCGCTCGACGTCGCCGCGTCCGAGTTCTACAAGGACGGCAAGTACGAGTTCGAGGGCAAGTCCCGCTCGGCCGCCGAGATGACCGAGTACTACGAGGAGCTCGTGGCGGCCTACCCGCTCGTCTCCATCGAGGACCCGCTCTTCGAGGACGACTGGGCCGGCTGGAAGGTCCTCACCGACCGCCTCGGCGACAAGGTCCAGATCGTCGGCGACGACCTGTTCGTCACCAACCCGGAGCGCCTCGCCCGCGGCATCGAGGAGGGCACCGCCAACGCGCTGCTCGTCAAGGTCAACCAGATCGGTTCGCTGACCGAGACCCTGGACGCCGTCGAGCTGGCCCAGCGCAGCGGTTACAAGTGCATGATGTCCCACCGCTCCGGCGAGACCGAGGACGTCACCATCGCCGACCTGGCCGTCGCCACCAACTGCGGTCAGATCAAGACCGGCGCCCCGGCCCGCTCCGAGCGCGTCGCCAAGTACAACCAGCTGCTGCGCATCGAGGAGATCCTCGACGACGCCGCGGTGTACGCCGGCCGCTCGGCGTTCCCCCGCTTCAAGGACTGACCCCGCAAGGCTCAGGAAGCGTCCTCCGTACGTCCCCGTACCCGGTCCCGTACCGTGTGCGGGGACGTACGCGCGTGACGGGCCCCTACCGACGGGCCGTACTGGGGAGGCGGGACTCATGGCCGTGAAGGACCGGGACCGGTTCTCCACCTCGACCAGGCTGAAGCTGCTCGGCGAGCAGACGGCGGCCCGGGTCTACCGCTCCCAGACCAAACGGCAGGCGCGCCGCTCCCGGCTGACCGGCCGGGCCGCGCTGCTCGCCCTGGTCCTGTGCTCCCTGATCGTCGCCCTCGCGTACCCGATGCGGCAGTACGTCTCCCAGCGTGCCCAGGTCGCCGACCTGGAGCGGCAGCGGGAGCAGGCCCGGCAACGGGTCGAGCAGCTGCGCGACCTCAAGGCACGCTGGCAGGACGACGCGTACGCGAAGCAGCAGATCCGGCAGCGGCTGCACTATGTGATGCCGGGCGAGACCGGCTACGTCGTGATCGACCCGGACGCGGCGAAGCAGGCCCGCGCCGAACGGGGCACCGCAGACCGCCCCTGGTACACCAATGTCTGGGACGGCGTGGACAAGTCCGACGCCGTCGACCAGTGACGACCCATGAACTGACCAGAAAGACACGTGACTCACGGCATGGAAACGCCTCCGCCGACCACCCCGCGCACCGAGCCCACCGACGCCGACGTCGAGGCCTTCAAGCAGCAGCTCGGCCGGCCGCCGCGCGGGCTGCGCGCGATCGTGCACCGCTGCCCCTGCGGTCAGCCGGACGTCGTGGAGACGGCGCCCCGCCTCCCCGACGGGACGCCGTTCCCGACCACGTACTACCTGACGTGCCCGCGGGCCGCGTCCGCGATCGGGACGCTGGAGGCCAACGGGGTCATGAAGGAGATGACCGACCGGCTGGCCACCGACCCCGAACTGGCCGCGGCCTACCGCGCCGCCCACGAGGACTACATCGCGCGACGGGACGCCATCGAGGTGCTGGCGGGCTTCCCGAGCGCGGGCGGAATGCCGGACCGGGTGAAGTGCCTGCACGTCCTGGTCGCCCACTCGCTGGCCGCGGGGCCCGGCGTGAACCCGCTCGGCGACGAGGCCATCGCGATGCTGCCCGAGTGGTGGCGCAAGGGTGCGTGCGTGACGCTGCCCGGACCGCCCACCGGTGAGGGGTGGCAGGTGGAGACAACCGGAGAGGGCGCCGATGCCGGCCACTTCGCCTTCAAGCCCGTCGAGTCGGATGAACCCGGCGCGTCGGGTGAGTCCGCCGCGTCCGGCGAGGACGAGCGGTGACCCGCGTCGCCGCCGTCGACTGCGGTACGAACTCCATCCGGCTCCTGGTGGCCGACGCCGACCCGCGGACGGGTGAACTCGTCGACCTGGACCGGCGGATGACCATCGTGAGGCTGGGCCAGGGCGTCGACCGTACCGGCCGGCTCGCCCCCGAGGCGCTGGAGCGGACCTTCGCCGCCTGCCGCGACTACGCGGCCGCCATCAAGGAGCACGGTGCCGAGCGGCTCCGCTTCGTCGCCACCTCCGCCTCCCGGGACGCCGAGAACCGGGACGAGTTCGTGCGCGGGGTGCTGGACATCCTCGGCGTCGAGCCGGAGGTCATCACCGGGGACCAGGAGGCGGAGTTCTCCTTCACCGGCGCGACCAGGGAACTGGCCGGGCGCGACGACCTCGCCACGCCCTACCTGGTCGTGGACATCGGCGGCGGTTCGACCGAGTTCGTCGTCGGCGCCGACCACGTGCACGCGGCACGCTCCGTGGACATCGGCTGCGTACGGATGACGGAACGTCACCTCGTGCACGACGGCGTCGTGACCGACCCGCCCACCGCCGAGCAGGTCGCGGCCATGCGCGCCGACATCGAGGCAGCCCTGGACCTCGCCGAGGAGACGGTCCCGCTGCGCGAGGCGCGCACCCTGGTGGGGCTGGCCGGCTCGGTCACCACGGTCGCTGCGATCGCGCTGGGCCTCGAGGAGTACGACTCCGAGAGGATCCATCACTCGCGGGTCTCCCTCGCCCGCGTCCGCGAGATCACCCAGTGGCTGCTGCGCTCCACGCACGCCGAGCGCGCGGCGATCGGCTCGATGCACCCGGGCCGGGTGGACGTGATCGGCGCGGGCGCCCTCGTGCTGCTCTCGATCATGGAGCGGACCGGGGCGGAGGAGGTCGTGGTCAGCGAGCACGACATCCTCGACGGCATCGCCTTCAAGGTGGCGGAGGACGCCGAAGCGGGCAGGCAGGGCGACTGACACGCGCTGACGCGTCGAGAGCGGACGTGGACGGCCCCGGCACCTCTTCCCGAGGGGCGCCGGGGCCGCCGTCCTTCCGGGGTTCGCAGAAGGCCGCAGGGAGCGCCGGACACGATGCCCGGAGGTGTCGCGCGGGCGTGGTTCAGGTCTCGTTCACTACTGATCGGTAGCCTCGGCTGAGCGTGTCGGATAACGTATGAGCGCACCCGAAGGGGTCCCGGAACCCCTCCGGCGAGGCCCCGTCGAGAAAGTTCGTGAAGTTCTTCACAAGGAAAAAGACCTTGCTGGGCGAGGAAGGGGCCACTTGGGCCCTTCCGTAGGGCTCAGGCGGTCGGGCAGCATGCTCGATGGAGCGTTGCGGCCGTGTTTCCGGGTGGTGAAACAGGGGTGTGGTCCGCTGGGCCGAATGGCTTGGAGTGCAGCTCACGCGGTGTTGACAACGGTACGAACCGTACGGTGGTTCCCCCGGGCCGCCATGACCTCGATCACGTGGGCGGCGGAGTGTAGCAGAGCCCCTGCCCAAGCTTGTGAAGGGGCGCACGAGCGACCCCCCTGAAGCGGGTGGATACTCGATGGCATGAGCACCACGGAGCGTCCCAGGATCCTCGTAGTAGGCGGTGGGTACGTAGGCCTGTACGCAGCTCGGCGCATCCTCAAGCAGATGCGCTACGGAGAGGCGACCGTCACGGTCGTCGATCCCCGGTCGTACATGACCTACCAGCCCTTCCTCCCCGAAGCCGCCGCCGGCAGCATCTCCCCGCGGCACGTCGTCGTCCCGCTGCGACGTGTACTTCCCAAGGCGGAGGTCCTCACCGGCCGGGTCACCACCATCGACCAGGACCGCAAGGTCGCCACGGTCGCCCCCCTCGTGGGCGAGGCGTACGAGCTGCCTTTCGACTACCTCGTCATCGCGATGGGCGCGGTCTCCCGCACCTTCCCGATCCCCGGCCTCGCCGAACAGGGCATCGGTATGAAGGGCATCGAGGAGGCCATCGGCCTGCGCAACCACGTTCTCGAGCAGCTCGACAAGGCCGACTCCACCACGGACGAGGACGTCCGCCGCAAGGCGCTGACCTTCGTCTTCGTGGGTGGCGGCTTCGCCGGCGCCGAGACCATCGGTGAAGTCGAGGACATGGCCCGCGATGCGGCCAAGTACTACAGCAGCGTGTCCCGCGAGGACATGCGCTTCATCCTCGTCGACGCCGCGGACAAGATCCTTCCCGAGGTCGGCCCCAAGCTCGGCCAGTACGGCAAGGAGCACCTGGAGAGCCGAGGTGTGGAGATCTACCTCTCCACCTCCATGGACTCCTGCGTCGACGGCCACGTGGTGCTGAAGAACGGCCTCGAGGTCGACTCCAACACGATCGTCTGGACGGCCGGCGTCAAGCCGAACCCCGTTCTCTCCCGCTTCGGTCTGCCGCTCGGCCCGCGTGGCCACGTGGACACCCAGACCACCCTCCAGGTGCAGGGCACGGACTACATCTGGGCCGCGGGCGACAACGCCCAGGTGCCGGACGTCGCCGCCCGCAAGGCCGGCGTCGAGAACGCCTGGTGCCCGCCGAACGCCCAGCACGCGCTGCGTCAGGCCAAGATCCTCGGCGACAACGTGATCTCCGGGATGCGGGGCTTCCCGCAGAAGGAGTACGCGCACGCCAACAAGGGTGCCGTGGCCGGTCTCGGTCTCCACAAGGGCGTCGCGATGATCGTCCTGGGCAAGACGAAGATCAAGCTCAAGGGCCGTCTCGCCTGGTACATGCACCGTGGCTACCACGGTCTGGCCATGCCGACCTGGAACCGCAAGATCCGCGTCTTCGCCGACTGGACGCTCGCGATGTTCCTCAAGCGCGAGGTCGTCTCCCTCGGCGCCATGGAGACTCCTCGCGAGGAGTTCTACGAGGCCGCCAAGCCGGCTCCGGCCGTGGCTGCCCCGGCGCCCGCCGCCAAGACCGAGGCGAAGGCCAAGGCCTCCTGACCTCCGGTCACCGAACGCCCCGAAGGGGCCGCCCGCCATCCGTGGTGCGGGCGGCCCCTTCGGTGTTTCCCCGGCGCGCCCGGCACGCTTGGAGCACCCGGCGCGGCGCGTGAAACCCGGGGTGTGAACCCGGCGCGCAAAGCATGGCGCGTACACGCATTTTGCGAATCTGTGACGCGGAAGGGGGACTGCGCGCTGAGCGGGTAGATGTTTACGTGGTGTCGGAGCGTTCGGGTGTTGTCTCGGAGGTGTACGCCATGCAGGACGCCGCCCCGCGGCTGAAGAGCCTTGTCGAACAGATGCTGGGAGTTCCGCTCCCCTTGCGCATCCGCGCCTGGGACGGTTCGGAAGCGGGCCCGCCCGGGGCTCCGGCGCTCGTCGTCCACAACCGGCGGGCCCTGCGCCGTCTGCTGTGGAAACCGGGCGAGTTGGGACTCGCCCGCGCCTGGGTCTCCGGTGACCTGGGTGTCGAGGGCGACCTGTACACCGCCCTGGACCTGATCTCCGGGCTCGTCTGGGAGCGCAGCGAGGACACGCGCGGGCTCATGGAGGCGCTGCGCGACCCCGAGGTGCGCGCCGCGGTGCGCGGGCTGGTGAAGATGGCCGGGCCGCCGCTGCCGCCCGCCCCGCCCGCCGAGGAGGTGCGCAGACGCCACCACCTGCACACCAAGCACAGCGACCGACGGGCCATCAGCCACCACTACGACGTCGGCAACGACTTCTACGAGATCGTCCTCGGCCCGTCCATGGTCTACTCGTGCGCCTACTGGGAGGGGGGCGGCACCCTGGAGGAGGCCCAGCGCGACAAGCTGGAACTCATCGCCGGGAAGCTGGGTCTGAAGCCCGGTCAGCGGCTCCTCGACGTCGGCTGCGGCTGGGGCTCGATGGCCATCCACGCCGCCCGCGAGCACGGCGCGACCGTGGTCGGGGTGACGCTGTCGCGGGAACAGGCCGCGTACGCCCGTAAGAGGGTCGCCGACGAGGGCCTGACCGACAAGGTGGAGATCCGGGTGCAGGACTACCGGGACGTCACCGACGGGCCCTACGACGCGATCTCTTCCATCGGTATGGCCGAACACGTCGGCGCCGAGCGCTACCTGGAGTACGCCGAGGTGCTGAACAGCCTCCTCAAGCCCGGTGGGCGGTTGCTCAACCACCAGATCGCGCGGCGGCCGCAGCGCGACGAATCGACGTACTCCGTCGACGAGTTCATCGACGCCTATGTCTTCCCCGACGGCGAACTCGCGCCCCTCGGGACGACCGTGACGCAGCTCGAACGGGCCGGGTTCGAGGTGCGTGACGTCGAGGCCATCCGCGAGCACTACGCGCTCACCCTGCGCCGCTGGGTCGCCAACCTGGAGGCCGGCTGGTCCCGTGCCGTCCGGCTCACCAGTGTCGGCCGGGCGCGTGTCTGGCGCCTGTACATGGCGGCCAGCGCGGTCGCCTTCGAACGCAACCAGATCGGCGTCAACCAGGTCCTGGCGATCAAGACCCCGGACGGAACCGGCTCGTCCGGGATGCCGCTGCGGGCGAGAACCTGGAACTGACGCGGGGCGGAGGCGCAACGCACGGGGAGGGGGTCCCGTTCCGACGGAACGGGACCCCCTCCCCGTGCGTTGCGCGGGCAGCCGCTCCGGCCCCGCTCCGTCACTCCGACTTGATCGCCGTCAGCATGTTCAGGCGGGCCGCCCGGCGGGCCGGCCACAGCGCCGCGAGGACGCCGACGGCCGCCGCGAGGAGAAGGAAGACCGCCATCCGACCCCAGGGCAGGACCAGTTCGTACGTCGACATCCTGCTGCCCAGCAGTTCGCCGGCCGCCCAGCCGAAGAACACGCCGAGGCCGATGCCGAGGACGCCGCCGAAGAGCGAGATGACCAGGGACTCCAGACGGACCATCCGCTTGATGCCCTTGCGGTCCAGGCCGATCGCGCGGAGCATCCCGATCTCCTGCGAGCGCTCGAACACCGACATCGCGAGGGTGTTGATGACACCGAGGACGGCGACGATCACCGCCATCGCCAGCAGGCCGTAGAGCATGTTGAGCATCAGCGTGAACATCTTCGCGATGTCGTTGGAGATGTCCTGCCTGTCCTGGACCTTGACGGCGGGGTTGTCGCCGAGGGCCTTCTCCAGCCTGTCCTTGGTCGCGGCCGACGCCCCGCCCGCCGTCTTCACCATGACCTGCATGTCGGCGGCGTCGCGCTGGTGCGAGGAGAGCGTGGCGTTGTCGAGGATGATGCCCCGGATCACCTCGTTGGCCTCGTACACCCCGGCGACGGTCAGGCGCTCCTTCCTGCCGTCCTCGTAGGAGACCTGGAAGTCCGAACCAGCCTTCCAGCCATGGGCCTTGGCGATGTCCGAGTCGACCACGACCCGTGTGCCGCCGACCCGGAACGAGCCGTCGGTGACGGCGAGGTCGGTGAGTTCGCCGATGGCCGCGCCGTTGACACCGGTCAGGAACTCGGTCTGCCGGTCGATACGGGAGGGCGCGTTGCGCAGCGAGCTGGTGGCGGTGACCCCGTCGACCGCGGCGAGCTTCTTCTCGACGTCCGGGGAGAGGGAGTTCCCGTTCGCCATCGACACGACGTAGTCCGCCTCGATCGCCGAACTGGCCATCTTGTCGATCGACTTCTGCAGGCTGCCCGCCATCACCGTCATGCCGGTGATGAGGGTGAGGCCGATCATCAGCGCCGAGGCGGTGGCGGCCGTACGGCGCGGATTGCGCACCGAGTTCTGCCGGGCCAGCTTGCCGGAGATGCCGAAGACCCGCAGGACCGGAGCCGCCGCGGCGATCATCGGGCGGGACAGCAGCGGCGTGAGGACGAAGACGCCGATGATGAGCAGCACCGCGCCGAGACCCATCGGGGCCTGGCCGTCCGAGCCGTCCATCGTCGTCGCGTAGAGGACCACGGCGACACCCGCGGCCGCGAACAGGGCGCCGATCGTGTTCCGCAGGACCAGGGACTTCGTCGTCGCCTTCGCGTGGACGCTGCTCATCGCGGCGACCGGCGGGATCTTCGCGGCGCGGCGGCCCGGCAGCCACGCGGCCAGCATCGTGATGAGGACGCCGACGAGCAGCGCCGTGGCGACCGTGCCGGGCGAGACGACCAGCGGGCCGTCCGGCACCGTGGCGCCGAGCGTGCCCATCAGGGAGCGCATTCCGGCGCCGATGCCGACGCCCGCGGCGAGCCCGCCGACGGCGGCGACCGCGCCGACCACGAACGCCTCGATCAGCACCGACCGGGTGACCTGGCGGCGGGAGGCGCCGACGGCGCGCAGGAGAGCCAGCTCCTTGGTGCGCTGGGCGACCAGCATGGTGAAGGTGTTGGCGATGATGAACGTGCCGACGAACAGCGCGATGCCGGCGAAGACCAGCAGGCCCGTCTTCATGCCGCTCATCGCCGAGGCGATCTGCTCGGCCTGGTCGTCGGCGAGCTTCCGGCCGGTCGTGGTGGAGGCGACGTTCTTCGGTACGACGTTGTCGAGCGCGTCGCGCAGCGCGGACTGGCTGGTGCCCGGCGCGGCCTTCACGTCGATCTCGTCGTAGGAGCCGACGGAGTGGAACAGCCGCTGCGCGGTCGCCGTGTCGAACAGGGCGAGGCTGCCGCCCGCGGCCACATTGCCGTCGTCGGTGGTGAAGATGCCGGTCACGACGGGCTTGAGGACGGGGCCGTCGACGGACAGCCGTACGGTGTCGCCGACCTGGTAGCCGGCCCGCTTCGCGGTCTGCGCGTCGATCGCGACCTCGCCCGTGCCGTGGGGTGCGTGCCCGGCCGTGAGCGGGTAGCGGGGGTCCTTCCCGCCGTCCTTCCCGCTCCAGTAGTTGCCGCCCTGCGACTGGAAGCCGCCGCCGATCAGCTTGCCGTCCTTGTCGGCGATGGCGGTGAAGCCGTTGACGACACCGGTCGCGGAGGCCGCTCCCGGTACCCCGGCCGCCTTGTCGAGCAGCGGCTGGGTCAGCTTGTGCCTCTTGCCGAGGGTGTCGCCGGTGTCGGCCGCGCTCTCCGGGTGGATGGCGACGTCGACCTGGTCGAAGCCCTTGGCGGAGCTCTTCTGGTAGGCGTCCGAGATGGTGTTGGTGAAGACCAGGGTCCCCGACACGAACGCGACGCCCAGCAGGACGGCGAGCACGGTCATCAGGAGCCTGGCCTTGTGCGCGAACACGTTGCGCAAGGCGGTACGGAACATGGGTCTTCTCAGTCCAGGAGTCGCGGGAGGGCGCGGGAAGCCGCGGGCCGGTGCGCGGAGGGCGCGGGAGGCCACGGGCGGGCACGGGGACCGTGCGGGAAGGTACGGAAGTCGGTGCTCAGTGCTCAGTGCTCAGTGCGCGGGTCCGGTGTCGGGGTCCGGTGCTCTGTGGTCGGGGTCCGGTGCTCAGTGCTCGGGGTGCGTGACCCGGTGCCGGTGCCGGTGTCTGTGCTCTGTGTTCGGGGTGCGGGGCCGGGGTGAGCGGTCCGGCGGTGTCAGCTCGTGCGGCCCTTGCCGTCGAACTGCTTCATGCGGTCCAGGACGGAGTCGGCGGTCGGCTCGTAGACCTCGTCGACGATCCGTCCGTCGGCGAGGAAGACGACCCGGTCCGCGTAGGCGGCGGCCACCGGGTCGTGGGTCACCATCACCACGGTCTGGCCCAGCTCCCGTACGGAGTTGCGCAGGAAACCGAGGACCTCGGCGCCGGAGCGGGAGTCGAGGTTTCCGGTCGGCTCGTCGCCGAAGATGATGTCGGGGCGGGAGGCGAGGGCGCGGGCGACGGCGACGCGCTGCTGCTGGCCGCCGGAGAGCTGGGAGGGACGGTGGCTCAGCCGGTCGGCGAGGCCGATCATCTTGATGACCTTGTCCAGCCACTCCTTGTCGGGCTTGCGGCCCGCGATGTCCATCGGGAGGGTGATGTTCTCCAGCGCCGTCAGGGTCGGCAGCAGGTTGAACGCCTGGAAGATGAAGCCGATCTTGTCCCGGCGCAACTTGGTGAGCTGCTTGTCCTTCAGGGAGCCGAGCTCGGTGTCGCCGATGCGCACCGAGCCGGAGGAGAAGGTGTCCAGTCCCGCCACACAGTGCATCAGCGTGGACTTTCCGGATCCCGAGGGGCCCATGATCGCGGTGAACTCGGCCTGCCGGAAGTCGACGCTGACCCGGTCGAGGGCGATCACCTGGGTCTCGCCCTGCCCGTAGACCTTCGACAGTTCCGTGGCGCGGGCTGCGACCGCGGTGCTTGTGCCGGCGAGGGGAGTGGTGGTCACGGGAGGGTGCTCCTGTCGGGACGACGACGTTGATGGGGACGTGTTCCATCGTCCGTGCCGATCCGCGGGATGTAGTCAGCCGCTGTTCCGGTTCCGAGGGCAGACTCCGGGCGGACCGGGAGTGGTTGTGTCATACCTGGGGATGACGGGGCTCCCCTGAGGGCCGTCGGGGTCGGCGCGCCGCGAGGACCCCTGGGAACCCCTCGGTGAACGCGCCGCGAGGACGCTCGGGGACCGTTCGGGCCGGCCGTCGCGAAGATCCCCGGGAACCCGTCGGGAAGGGCGTTGCGAAGGCTCGGGGAGCGTACGTCGCGGGGTCGCTCTTCGCGGAGTCCGCCCGGGACCGCGTCCGAGGCGCGTTGCGATCGTGTTCGGACGGTGAAATTCCGTCAATCCGCGTACGCGGGCTCGGAGCGTCCGAAAGGCTGTTGGCAAGTGCTGACGGCCTGTACCGCGTGCTGATGCACCCTCAGGCGTCAATAAAATAAGACAACATCGGTCCGCACGCCCGCTGTTCGGGTTACGCGTCCCGATAGGCTCGGAACCTCAATGCGG
The DNA here is from genome assembly GCF_025399795.1 of Streptomyces rhizosphaerihabitans. Taxonomy (GTDB): domain Bacteria; phylum Actinomycetota; class Actinomycetes; order Streptomycetales; family Streptomycetaceae; genus Streptomyces; species Streptomyces rhizosphaerihabitans. The sequence goes on from NZ_JAODTZ010000009.1 coordinate 149,922, forward strand.
AGCCCATTGTCTGCCCGGATGGTGGAATGCAGACACGGCGAGCTTAAACCTCGCTGCCCCTCGCGGGCGTACCGGTTCAAGTCCGGTTCCGGGCACATATCCCTACCCGGTGACTCTCCGGGTGAGGCTTCCCCGGAAGCGTCAGCGCCCCGCAATCCGTCCGGTTGCAGGTGCAGTTGCTCTTCCCCGCAGTGCGCCATCGACGGGCCCGCCGGTCTGGGCGAGCGTGTTGGCGAGCCGAAGCCGGCGCCGGACTCGGACTCTGTGGAGGAGCTGCGCGAGGACATCGCGGAGCTGCGGCGTTCGGCGGCCGTCGGGAACGGATCCGACGGTGTGAACTGGGACGGCAAGAACAACCTCGCCACCACCGTCTACCCCGACGGCACCGCCTCGCTCACCTTCACCTGCGGCATCCCGGTCGCCGACTCCTCGACCGGCATCCCCAATGTCGCCACGGCGACCCGCTCGATGCGACCAGCGAGACTCTGCAGTCCACGGGGGGGCAGTGTGAAGAGCGTCGCCTACGCCGACGGCTTGAGCCGCGAAGAAGAAGTCGGGGAAGAAGCGCGACGGAACGGACGGTCAGAAGGAACACCTCGTCGACACCGGTGAGGTGGACACCCCGATCTGTGACGGCCCGTGCGTGTGGTGGGACGGCCAGAAGGCGCGGGACGGCGTCACCCCGTACGCCGACCTGATCATCGCCTGCATCGCGTCGCTTCCGCCCGACACCGCGAGGCCGGACGCCTGCGAGGACGACTTCAAGTGCGGACTGATCGAGAACCTCGAGATCTGCGGCGGTCTCTCGGCCGGCTGGAACACCGCTCGCATGGACGAGCAGGACTTCCAGGTGGTGGGAGGCACCTTGGCGGCGGGGCCCGGGATCAACGGGGGGCCGGGCAACGGAAGAACGGCAACGGCCAGTACTGCTTCGTCGGCCCCTCCTACGGCGAGGGCGCGTCCGTACAGAGCGGGGCGCTGAACTACGTGGACATCACCGCGAACGGTTTCACCTACCGTTTCGGGAACCACGGCCAGGCGACGAGGCTCGCGTGCCGCGTGCAGCGCCGACCCCCGCCGTGCCGGTCGTGCCGGCACGGTCGGGGGTTCCCGCCGGATCGTCGGCCGGGCCGCCGCGAGCGGCGCGGCCCCGTCGGTCCGACCGGCCCATCTCCGGTGGCCCGCCGCGATCGCCGCGGCGGGCCACCGCCCGTTGACAGTGGTTCCGTGGCGGCGGAGACTCGCACGAGTGAGTTGGTGAAGGAAAGTTCACTTAGCGAACGTCGAGGGAAAGTGTGGGCATGTCGATGCGGACCACTGTGGGGATCGTCGGAGCCGGGCCGGCCGGGTTGCTGCTGGCCCGGCTGCTGCACCGTGCCGGGATCGAGTCCGTGGTCCTGGAGAGCCGGGACCGGGCGTACGTGGAGCAGCGGCAGCGGGCCGGGATTCTGGAGCAGGGGACCGTGGACGTGCTGCGGGCCGCCGGGGCCGGGGAACGGATGGACCGGGAGGGGCTGCGGCACGACGGGATCGAGCTGCGTTACCGGGGGGAGCGGCACCGGATCGACTTCCCGGAGCTCACCGGCGGGCGCTCCGTGATGGTGTACGCGCAGACCGAGGTGTGCAAGGACCTCATCGCGCTGCAGCTCAAGGAGGGCGGGCCGCTGCTCTTCGAGGCCGAGGCGCTGGCCGTCGAGGGGGCCGAGGAGGACCGGGCCCGCGTGCGGTTCCGGCACGAGGGGCGCGAGGACGTACTGGAGTGCGACTACGTCGTCGGGTGCGACGGCTTCTGGGGTGTCGCCCGCAAGGCCGTGCCCGCCGCGCTCTCCCGCACCTTCGAGCGCTCGTACCCCTTCGGCTGGCTCGGCATCCTGGCCGACGTCCCGCCCTCGCACGACGAACTCGTCTACGCCCGCCACGACCGCGGCTTCGCCCTGCTCAGCATGCGTTCGCCCACCGTGTCCCGCCTCTACCTCCAGGTGCCCGAGGGAACGGACGCCCGGGCGTGGAGCGACGGGGAGATCTGGGACGAGCTGGAACGGCGCCTGGAGACCGCCGACGACTGGCGGCTGCGGCGGGGCCCCATCACCTCCAAGTCCGTCACGCCGATGAGGAGTTACGTCCATGAGCCGATGCGGCACGGCCGGCTCTTCCTGGCCGGCGACGCGGCCCACATCGTGCCGCCGACCGGAGCCAAGGGCCTCAACCTCGCCGTCGGCGATGTCGTCACCTTCGTCCGCGCCCTGATCCACCTCGGGAACACCGGATCGGCCGAGCGGCTCGACTCCTACTCCGAGACCTGTCTGCGCAGGGTCTGGCAGGCCGAACGGTTCTCGTACGACATGACGGCCCTGCTGCATCGCGACCCCGCCGCGACCCCCTTCGAGGACCGCGTCCAGTTGGCCCGCCTGGAGCGGATCGCGAGCTCACGCGCTGCCGCGGCGGACCTCGCGGAGGGTTACACGGGCTTTCCTCTCGGTGAACGGGAGCGGGCGGGGGCGGGGCCGCGGGAACAAGACGGGATCAAGGTCGCTTGAGAGGGCACCAGTGCTCCACGAGGCCGGTGTCACGGCTTCGTACCAGTGCGGGCGTGACGGGGGGCACACGCGTACGGTGGCACAACGAGGGAAAGATCCTCCCCAAGCACTAGGGTCATTCCTTTGCCTACCTATTACTCTTGAGCCAAGGCCACGAGGGTGGCCATGGAGGAGCGAAATGAGGAGCAGTAACCCGGTCTTCTCGCGACGGGGGTTCAGCCGCGACAACGGCTACGCGGGCTTCAACGCGGCGCCGCAGGCCGGGGGACCCGCTGTCGGCACGCAGGGGAACCCGTACGCCCAGCAGGGCGGCAACCCGTACGCGCAGAACCCCTACGCACAGCAGGGCCTTCAGCAGGGCGCTCCGCCGCAGGCCCCGGTCACCACCGGCCGGATGACGATGGACGACGTCGTCATGCGTTCGGCCATGACGCTCGGCACCGTCGTCCTCGGCGCCGTCCTGGCCTGGGCGCTGCTGCCGGTCTCCGCCACGAGCTACGGCCTGGCCATCGGCTCCGCGCTGGTCGCCTTCGTGCTCGCGATGGTGCAGTCCTTCAAGCGCACCGCCTCGCCCGCGCTGATCATCGGGTACGCCGCCTTCGAAGGCGTCTTCCTCGGGGTCATCAGCGAGATGTACAACTCGCAGTGGCACGGGGCCCCGTTCCAGGCGGTGCTCGGCACCATGGCGGTCACCGGCGCCACCCTGCTCGTCTACAAGGCGGGCTGGATCCGGGTGACCGCGCGGTACGCGCGCATCGGCATGACCATCGCCATCGCCTTCGTCGTCGTCATGGCGGTCAACCTGCTGCTGGTCGCCTTCGGTGTCGCCCCGGACGGCGGACTGCGCAGCAGCGGCCCGCTCGGCGCGATCGTCGGCATCCTGGCGATCCTGATCGGCGCGTTCTTCCTGACCCTCGACTTCAAGCAGATCGAGGACGGCATCACCTACGGTGCGCCGAAGGAAGAGGCCTGGCTGGCCGCGTTCGGCCTGACCATGACCCTCGTGTGGATCTACATCGAGATGCTGCGACTGGTCGCCATCTTCAGCGGCGACGACTAGACGAGCCGACGGCCGGACAGGCCGTCAGGTGACCTGAAGGGCCCGCGAACCACCGGTTCGCGGGCCCTTCGTCGTCGGGTGCCTGTCGTGTCGGTGGTGCGCGCTCACAGCAGTTTGCGCGCGGCCCTCCTCAGGTCGTACTCGTGAATGATCGCTTTGGCGTGGCCGTACGCGAGGTCGTGCTCGGCGCGGAGCCAGCTGACCTTCTCCTCGAAGCGGAAGAGGGCGGGGCCTTCGTCGACGGTGCGAAGCCAGTCGGAGATCTCACGACCGGTGCAATGGGGGATGCGGGCGAGCAGGTTGCGGTGGGTCTCCTCGGAGAAGACTTGGGACATCGGCGCCTCCGAACGCAAAGGGGATGTAAGCCGGTCCTTCACGCCACCGTGCCTGAGGGTTGGGTTGTTGGCAACAGTCCCGCAGCTGCGCGTAGTCTCGCGGCGTGCTGGATACGACGCCGTTGACCCGTGCCGTGGACCATTTCGCCGACCGGTTGCGGGCCGCACCGCAGAGCCGCCTGCAACGGGGCGCCGCCGCTGAGGCACTGGGGCTGGCCAGGGAGTTCGCGCTGCGCACCCAGCGGGTCGAGGACCCGTCGGGAGAGCCCAGGGAGATGCCCGACGCCGGGATGTTCGCCGCCGCCGACCAAATCACGGTCGCCGCGCACGACTTGGCCCTCGTACTGAAGAACGAGGAGGAACTGGCGGAAGCGGTCACGCTCGTGGCGGAGGCACAGAAACGCGCCGGGGTCTGATCCGTTGACCGACTCCGGCGCGGTTGCCCGGCACTCCTCGGCGTGTCGGCCCCCCCGCTTCGGGGGGAAGGGCGGCCACCGTGAGGCCGTGCGGTTCACAGGGGCGCTACGCGGTTCGCAGAGGCGCCCGTGCGGTGACCGTGACGCCTTGCGGGTCACTGTGACGCCTGTTTCCGTGACGCCCTGCGGGTGACCGTGACGTCTGGCGGATCACAGTGAGGCTATGACGCGGTCCGCCAGGATGTAGACGTTCTCGTCGCCGAAGGCGAAGGTCAGGGCGTACGCGCCCGAGACACCGGAGCCGCCGAGCAGGACCGGGGTCTCACCGGCCTGCAGAGCCGAGGCGAGCCGCTGCGCGGTCTCGCGGTGGCCCGGGGTCATGCACAGGGTCGTACCGTCGGCGAAGACGTAGACATCGAGGGTGCCGAGCGGGCCGGGGCGGACGTCCGCCAGCTCCGTACGGGACTCGGCGAGCTCCTCCAGGCAGGCCACCGTGCGTTCGTGGTCGTTGACCACGGGTGACTGGACGGGAACGAAGTCCGGGTGCGAGGGGTGGCGGCGGCGGGCCGCGGCGAGTTCGGGGGAGTCGCCGGCGGTGCCGGTCTGGGGGAACTCCTCGAGGTCCGTGCCGGTCTCGGCCACCGGCTCCAGGTGCTCCAGGCCCACGAAGTCCGAGTGGCGCGGCAGGAACAGTTCGCTGTCCGGCAGGCCGAGCAGCGAGGGCGCGTCGGAGGCGTCACGCGCCTCCTGGGCGGCCCAGAAGGCGCGCGCCTCGGCGAGCTCCCGCTCCCGCTCGTCGGCGAGCGCCTCGGCCACGGCCATGCGTATCTCGTCCGCGTCGGCGGCTCCGCGCGCGGCGGGTACGAGACCTCGCGCGGCACCGGCGCGGCTCTCGGCGAGTTCATTGTGCAGGGCTGCGACCTGCCGACGCAGACTCTGCAGCGTGTGCAGAACGGCGACGCCCACGGCCGCGGTGGCGGCGGTGGTGAGCAGCAAAGCAATCGGCATGGCGCTCACTGACGTACTCCCGGTTCAAAGTCGGCCCCCGACTTCCTACATCAGCTTGAAGGGAGAACCACCAAACTGTCAGTGCGTAACGTCACGAATAGGACAGGACTTTGGGCCTCGGGTTTAGCTGTGCAATGCCTCTGACCTGCGGTAATACCCATCCGAAGGGACATAGGTCACATCTTGGGGGGGATTGGATCACAAATCGGCCCAGAGTCCCGGTGGTTACGGGCTTCTGGGCCGATTCGTTCACGCTGGGTTCAACTCCCGTTACGGGAACGGGTCACCGCGGTCAGCTGAGACGCTCGATGACCATCGCCATGCCCTGGCCGCCACCGACGCACATGGTCTCCAGACCGAACTGCTTGTCGTGGAACTGGAGGCTGTTGATGAGCGTGCCGGTGATGCGGGCGCCGGTCATGCCGAAGGGGTGGCCGACGGCGATGGCGCCGCCGTTCACGTTCAGCTTGTCCAGCGGGATGTTCAGGTCGCGGTAGCTCGGGATCACCTGGGCGGCGAAGGCCTCGTTGATCTCGAACAGGTCGATGTCGTCGACGGTGAGGCCTGCGCGGCGGAGCGCCTGCTTGCTGGCCTCCACCGGGCCGAGGCCCATGATCTCGGGGGAGAGGCCGGTGACACCGGTCGAGACGATGCGGGCGAGCGGGGTCAGACCGAGCTCGCGGGCCTTCGTGTCGGACATGATCACGAGGGCGGCGGCGCCGTCGTTCAGCGGGCAGCAGTTGGCCGCGGTGACCATGCCGTCGGGACGGAAGACCGGCTTCAGGCCCTGGACGCCCTCCAGGGTCACGCCCGCGCGGGGGCCGTCGTCCTTGCTGACGACCGTGCCGTCCGGGGTCGTGATCGGGGTGATCTCGCGCTCCCAGAAGCCGTTCTTGACGGCTTCCTCGGCGAGGTTCTGCGAGCGCACGCCGAACTCGTCCATGTCCTGGCGGGTGACGCCCTTGAGGCGGGCCAGGTTCTCGGCGGTCTGGCCCATCGCGATGTACGCGTCCGGGATCAGGCCGTCCTCGCGCGGGTCGTGCCAGGTCGAACCCTCCGACTGCGCGACCTCGGCCGTGCGGGCCTCGGCGTCGGCGAAGAGGGGGTTGTGGGTGTCGGGCATGCCGTCGGAGGTGCCCTTGACGGACCGCGACACCATCTCGACGCCCGCCGAGATGAAGACATCGCCCTCGCCCGCCTTGATGGCGTGCAGGGCCATGCGGGAGGTCTGCAGGGAGGAGGAACAGTAACGGGTGATGGTGCAGCCCGGGAGGTGGTCCATGCCCATCTGCACGGCCACGATGCGGCCGAGGTTGTGGCCCTGCTCGCCGCCGGGGAGGCCGCAGCCGAGCATCAGGTCGTCGATGAGCTTCGGGTCCAGCTCGGGGACCTTGGCGAGGGCCGCCTCGATGATCGTGGCGGTCAGGTCGTCGGGGCGCACGTCCTTCAGGGAGCCCTTGAAGGCGCGGCCGATCGGGGAGCGGGTGGCTGAGACGATCACGGCTTCGGGCATCACGGCTCCATTGGCGTACGGGAAGTGTGCAGGGCTGGTTGGGAAGTTACCCGTACGTACCGTCGAGGTCACCGGTCTTGGTGTGTGACACCGGACGCACTTTTCTAAGCGCTTGCTTTTCTCGGGCGGGGGCGCCTTTTGCGGTGGGGCCGTTGCACGGGGGCTTGGTGAGGGGTGGGCCCCCTCTGGGGCCGGCCTTTCTGGGGCTCTGCCCCAGGCCCCGCTCCTCAAACGCCGGAGGGGCTGAAAGCGGGCTCTGCCCAGACCCCGCTCCTCAAGTGCCGGGGGGCTGAAAGCGGGCTCTGCCCAGACCCCGCTTCTCAAGTGCCGGGGGGCTGAAAGCGGGCTCTGCCCTGGTCCCGCTTCTCAAGTGCCGGGGGGCTGAAAGCGGGCCCTGCCCTGGTCCTGCTTCTCAAGTGCCGGAGGGGTTGGATTCGGGGTCTGCCCTGGCTCCGCTCGCCGATGGCGAGGACTGGATTTCGGCGGAGCTGGGCTCTTGGTACCGGCCCGGGTGGCAGGGGTAGGGGCGCGGGGAACTGCGCGGCCGGCTCCCGCGCGCCCGCACCCGGGAACGCGCCGCGGAGCCCTTCCCCTCCCGGGACCCGGAGGGTCAGGGGGACGGGGTCGGGGTCGGGGCGGGGTCCGTGGCGGGGAGGCGCTGGCGGCGGCGGCGTTTGAGGAGGGCCCAGGGGCCCCGGGGGCCGGTGGGCATGGCGGCGGTGACCTCGGTGCCGGGCTCGGAGGCGGCCTCCGCCGCCGCCCGGGCGACCGGCAGGAATCCCTCGTGGCGCGAGACGTCCGGACGCTCCTCCTCGGCCGGCCAGAGGCCGAGCGCCGCGCAGACCGTGGGCAGGAGCGCCATGGCGGCCGTGGCGTACCCCTCCGCCGAGGGGTGGTAGTGGTCCGGGCCGAACAGTTCGCGCGGGTTCGCCTCGAACTCCGGGCCCAGCAGGTCACCCAGCGACACCGTACGGCCGCCCTGCTCGACCGTCCCGATCGTCTGCGCGGCGGCCAGCTGACGGGACGCGCGCCGGGCCAGCCAGCGCAGCGGCTGCTGGACCTGCTCGACCGTGCCCAGGTCGGGACAGGTGCCGACGACCACCTCCGCACCGGCCGTGCGCAGCCGGCGTACCGCCGCGGACAGATGACGTACGGAGCGCGTCGGCGGCATCCGGTGCGTCACGTCGTTCGCCCCGATCATGATCACGCAGATGTCGGGCAGCCGTGAGGTGTCCGTGAGGGCGAGCGCGACCTGGCGGTCCAGGTCGTCCGACTGGGCGCCGGGCAGCGCCACATTGGACAGCTCCACCGGCCGCTCGGCCACCGCCGCGAGCCCGGAGGACAGCAGCGCGCCCGGCGTCTGGCGGGCCCGGCGCACCCCCTGTCCGGCGGCCGTCGAGTCGCCGAGCATCGTCAGGCGCAGCGGGGGTTCGTCAGCGGAGGCACCGGCGTAGTCGTACCCGTAGAGACCGTCCGCGCGCGGGGCGTAGGGAGCGTGCCCGTTGCCCACATGCCGCTTCGCCAGCTGCACCTCGGCCAGCACCAGACCGACGGCCGCCGCACCCACCAGTCCGACCCCGCCCCCGCCGTACGCCGCGCCCGCAGCGATCCGCCGGGCCACCCTCGCCCTCGACAAGCTCGACATCCGTCGCCGCCACCTCCTTGTAGCCGTACAACCACTGCTTGCCCAGAACAGCGGGTGGGCCAATCTCAACGGCGCGTGAACGGCTGTTCAGGGCCGTAGGCTGGCGGGACCATTCCTGTTGAAAACGCAGCTCCGGAGACAACGGTGCAATTCCACGACTCGATGATCAGTCTCGTCGGCAACACCCCGCTGGTGAGGCTCAACAACGTGACCGCGGGCATCCAGGCGACCGTCCTGGCGAAGGTTGAGTACTTCAACCCCGGCGGATCCGTGAAGGACCGCATCGCCATGCGCATGATCGAGGCCGCGGAGGAGAGCGGCGACCTCAAGCCCGGCGGCACGATCGTCGAGCCGACCAGTGGCAACACCGGTGTGGGGCTCGCCATCGTGGCGCAGCAGAAGGGGTACAAGTGCATCTTCGTGTGCCCCGACAAGGTCTCCACCGACAAGATCAACGTGATGCGCGCATACGGGGCCGAGGTCGTGGTCTGCCCCACCGCGGTCGACCCGGAGCACCCGGACTCGTACTACAACGTCTCCGACCGGCTGGTGCGGGAGACCCCGGGGGCCTGGAAGCCCGACCAGTACTCCAACCCGAACAACCCCCTCTCGCACTATCACTCGACCGGCCCCGAGCTGTGGGAGCAGACGGAGGGGAAGATCACCCACTTCGTCGCGGGCGTGGGGACCGGCGGCACGATCTCCGGTACCGGCCGGTATCTGAAGGACGCCAGTGACGGCAAGGTACAGGTCGTCGGCGCAGACCCCGAGGGGTCCGTGTACTCCGGCGGCTCGGGCCGGCCCTACCTCGTCGAGGGCGTCGGGGAGGACTTCTGGCCGACCGCGTACGACCGTTCGGTCGCGGACGAGATCGTTGCCGTGTCCGACAAGGACTCCTTCCAGATGACGCGCCGGCTGGCCAAGGAGGAGGGGCTGCTCGTCGGCGGCTCCTGCGGCATGGCCGTGGTCGCCGCGCTGCGGGTCGCCGAGCGCCTCGGCCCCGACGACGTCGTGGTCGTGCTGCTCCCCGACAGCGGGCGCGGCTATCTCAGCAAGATCTTCAACGACGAGTGGATGGCGGACTACGGCTTCCTGGAGGACACCGGGCCGAGCGCCCGTGTCGCCGACGTGCTGAACGACAAGGCGGGCGCCACGATCCCCTCGCTCGTCCACATGCACCCGGAGGAGACCGTCGGCGAGGCCATCGAGGTGCTGCGCGAGTACGGCGTCTCGCAGATGCCGATCGTCAAGCCGGGCGCCGGTCACCCGGACGTGATGGCCGCCGAGGTCATCGGGTCGGTCGTGGAGCGCGAGCTGCTCGACGCGCTGTTCACCAAGCGGGCCTCCCTGGAGGACCCGCTGGAGAAGCACATGTCGTCGCCGCTGCCCCAGGTCGGTTCCGGCGAGCCGGTCGCCGACCTGATGTCCGTGCTCGGTCGCGCCGACGCCGCGATCGTGCTCGTCGAGGGCAAGCCCACCGGTGTCGTCAGCCGGCAGGACCTCCTTTCCTTCCTGGCCAAGGGCGGCACCCGGGCGTGACTGCCGCGTGACTGCCGGGGCCCGCGGGAAAGCGCCGGGGCCACGGGGCGGCACCCGGGTGGGCGACGGGCAGTGGCCCGGGGCGCACGGGTGGCGGTCAGAGATGGTGCCGGGCGTACAACGTTCGGTCGTCCGAGGTCGGCGCAGGAAATTTGTTCGAAGTGTCGGATCCGTGTGGATCTTCAGGCTCCGGCCGAGGTGAACTTCGCGGAAGTGGTACGAGCGCGTCACGTCCGCGCAGCACCCGCTTAACACGGGTCCGGCACATTAGTGGGTGTCGGCAGGGCGGGAGCGGCTCCCCGCTCCGGCCGACGACAGAACGGCGCCAAGGAACCTCCGGAGCGGCTCCCGGACCTCCATGGACGCCTAGGACGCGTAAGCCCGGTCCTGACCCGGCCCGCGTCCCTCGCGGGGACCGCCGTCGTCCCGCCCCCCGGTATCGGGGGTGCGGCGGTCCCCGCGCAACTCGTCGAAGGGCCCGGCACTCGTCTCGAGTGCCGGGCCCTTTCGTGCGCGATGCGGGGCTCAGGGGCGCCGGTTTCCCGGCGGCTACTCCTCCCAGTCCGACTCCGACCGGGGCTTGCGGCGGCCGAAGAAGCCCGGGGAGAGGCGCGCTGCCTGGACCACGTTCACTCCGACGATGCCGACCCAGGCGACGAACAGCCCGGGCAGGTGCGCGACTCCGCCGCCGATCGCGGACAGCGGGATCGCGAGGACGAGCGAGACGATCCCGAAGCCGAAACGCTCGCCCCAGGAGTCGGACGACCGGGGTGAACGCGAGCCGCGCGCCACCACCATCTGCTGTTCGGCGAGCTGGCGCCGCACCCTGCGGTCGACGGCGCCGTCGAGGCGCTGCTCGACCTTCTCCAGGAACGAGTCGACCAGCGCGGACTCGTACTCGTCGCCGAGTTCCCTGCGCGCGTGCAGGGTGGCGTTGAGTTCCTTCTTCAGTTCCGCGTCGTCATGGCGGGCTTCCATACCGGTCATGTCTTTCACGTTAGGCAGCCGAGGTCCGCGTGGCACTGGGGATAGCCCCCCTGTTGGGGCTGGGCCGGGCCCCCGGAAGGTGCCCCTTGCCCGGTCTGCATATCGTCATGCAGAGTTCTCGGTACCTGAATAGAAGGGTGTGGGCGTGGTGTCGTCTCGGATCGTGGACATGTCGTGTGCGGTGACGCCTTCGGCGGACGTCGCGCTCGTGGTCCTGGACGGTCGCGGCACCGGTGTCGACGACGTCGTACGGCTCGCCGACGGGGCAGCGCGACCGGTCCCCGGCTCGGATGCGATGAAGCGGGTCGAGGAGTCCTGGTGCGCCGCCCGGCAGATCGCGGCCACCGGCCGCGTCTACGGCCGCTCCACCGGGGTCGGCGCGAACCGGAACGAGGACGTGCCCTCCGAGGCCGCCGCCGGCCACGGCCTGCGCCTGCTGCGCAGCCATGCCGGCGCCATCGGCGAGGAGCTGCCCGCCCGGCAGGTCCGCGCGATGCTCGCCGTCCGCGCGAACCAGCTCCTCGCGGGCGGCGCGGGACTGCGGCCCACCGTCGTGACGGCGCTGTGCGAGGCGCTGGAGAGCGGCGCGTACCCGGTGGTCAACGAGTTCGGCTCGGTCGGCACCGGGGACATCGCCGCCCTGGCCCAGGTGGGCCTGGCCCTCGCGGGGGAGCATCCGTGGAGGGGGCCGGACGGTTCGTTCGCGCGGTCCGGTGGGGTGGACGCGGACGGGGTGGTTGTCGGGGTCCCGGGGGCCGGGGTCCCGGGGACCGGGGGCCCACCGGCACGGGAGTGCTCCCGGCGGGGTGCGGACGCCTCGGTGATGCCGGGTGGTGAGGGGTCGGGTGCGCGGTCCGGCCGGGGTGCGGCGCCCGAGCCGCAGGTGCTCGACAACAACGACGCGCTCGCGCTCATCAGCAGCAACGCGCTCACTCTCGGGCAGGCCGCGCTCGCGCTGCACGAACTGCGCGGGCTGATCGGCGCCACCCAGGTCGTCGCGGCCCTGTCGCTGCTGGCGGTCGACGGCTCCCACGAGGCGTACGCGGCGCCCGTGCACGCCGCCCGGCCGCACCGGGGGTCCGTCGAAGTGGCGCGCCGGATGAGGGAGTTGATCGGCGCCGCGGACCGGCCCACGCCACCGCTCGGGCGGATCCAGGACCCGTACGGCTTCCGCTGCCTCCCGCAGATCCACGGTCCCGCGCACGACGCGGCGGGCGCGCTGGAGGGGGTCCTCGCGGTGGAGATCAACGCCGCCGCGGAGAACCCCCTCATCTCGCCCGAGGACATGGCCGCCTACCACCACGGCGGCTTCTACCAGGCCCAGCTCGCCCTCGCCCTGGACCACTTCAGACTCGCCGTCACCCAGGTGGCGCGGCTGTCCACCTCCCGCCTGTCCACCCTCAACGAACCCGCCTACACCCGGCTGCGCCCGTTCCTCGCCGACCACGAACCGGCGTCCTCCGGCGTGATGATCCTGGAGTACGCCGCCGGTGCCGCACTCGGTGACCTGCGGGCCTTCTCCGCGCCCGCCTCGCTCGGCCACGCTGTACTCTCCCGGGGCGTCGAGGAACAGGCGAGCTTCGCCTCGCTCGCTGCACGCCAGACGCTGCGGGCGTGCGGTGCGTACCGTCTCGTCGTCGGCTGCGAACTTGTCGCCGCGGTACGGGCGCTGCGCCAGCGCGATCTGCGGCCCGACCCGGAGCTGCCGACCGGGCGGGCACTGGAGCTGGCCGAGGCGGTGCTCGACGCGGAGCAGGCCGACCGGCCGCTCACGGAGGATGTGACGGCGGCCGCCGCACTGCTCGACCGGTTCACGGACATCTGGAGGGGGAGCACGTCATGAGCACGGGCAGCGACAGCGCCGGGGGCAGCGACAGGAACGGGGACGGCGAGGCGATGGGGGACGGCGGCGTGGAGAGCGACACGGGTGTGAGCGACAGCCCCGCCGGGCGGCTCCAGGCTCTCTTCGAGGGGCGCCGCCTCACGCCCACCCAGCGACGCATCGCCCACAGCATGGTGCGGCGCGCGGCCGACGTGCCGTTCCTGTCCAGCGTCGAACTCGCCGAACTCGCCGGCGTCAGCCAGCCCTCCGTCACCCGCTTCGCGGTCGCCCTCGGCTTCGACGGCTACCCCGCGCTGCGCAAGCACCTGCGCGAGGTCGCGCCCGCCGAACCGGCCGCCGACACCGCCTCGTACAACGAGTACCAGCAGGCCGTCGAGGCCGAGATCGAGAACCTGCGCCACCTCGCCGCGGTGCTCGCCGATCCGCGCCCGGTCGCGAGGGCGGGCCGCCTGCTGGCCGCGTCCCGTCCGCTGCCCGTCCTCGGGCTGCGCGCCGCCGCCTCCCAGGCCTACGGCTTCGCCTACTTCGCCGCCAAGGTGCACCCCGACGTACGGCTGCTGGACGAGGGCGGCACGATGCTCCAGGACCGCATCGACGCGGCCGTCCGGGCCGGGGCCACGGCCCTGCTGTGTTTCGCGCTGCCCCGGCACCCGCGCGAGGTCGTCGACGCCCTCGGCCACGCGAAGGAGGCCGGGCTGACCGTCGTCACGGTCGCGGACTCCGCGTTCGCGCCGGTGGCGAAGGTGTCCGACCTGCTGCTCCCCGCCGCCGTCGGCACCGGCCTCGCCTTCGACACGGCGTGCGCCCCGATGCTGCTGGGCCGCGTTCTCCTGGAGGCCATGTGCGACGACCTGCCGGACGCGCAGGCGCGGCTGGAGCAGTTCGACGCGCGGGCAGCGGTGCGGGGACTGTTCGTCGAGTAGGCGCCGGAGCATCAATTCGGGCGTTTCTCAGACTCGTCTCACCTTCCGTGGCTAGCCTGCGCGCCCAGAGACACACGGGCGCGGCGGCGGTCGGCGACGTACCCGTGGGCGTGCAGGCGCTGAGACGGGAGGCAGATGGTGGCGCGCGGAGGACAGGGGTTGGCCCGGATGGCCGTCGTGGTGCGGGCGGGAGCCGCACCACTGTGGTGGTGCGGGGTGGTGGCCGCCGGAATCGGGGTGGTGCTGCCCGGACTGACCGGGCGCAGGATCGGCGTCATGGCGGGGGCCGCGCTGTTCCTCGTCGCAGCGGCCGTGGTGCCGTACTGGCGAAGGAAGAGGTACGCCGCTCTGGTGCGCTCCGCCGTCCGTGCCGGCAAGCACGACGTGCTCCAGGACCGTGCCGTGACGGTTCGCAACTGGCGCCGGGGCCACCGCTGGTGGCTGCTCCTCGCCTTCGCGGCGGCGCTGGGCAGCTCGTTCGCCGTGCCCGCGGCGGGCGGCATGCTGCTCGCCGGCGCGGGCGTCGGACTGTGGCTGAAGGCCGGCCGGCTCGGTCACCTGGAGCGGGCCGAGCAGGCGCTGATCTGGGTGCGTGTCGACTGGCTGGGACCGCGCGCCGGTGCCCCTGTGGGCAAGCCGGTCCGGGCCGTCCGGGCCACCGGGGTGGCGGCGGGCGACGCCGCGCCCGGTGGGGCGCGGCGTCGCTGACCCGAACGGGCTTCGCCTGGTGGGTACTAGACCTCGAGATCGGTCTCGATCCGCTTGAGCTGGTGCCTGGCCATCGCCAGGTTGGCCCGCTTCTGGTCGAGGACCAGGTACAGGAACAGACCGTTCCCGCCGCGGCCCTTCATCAGCCGGATCAGGTGGTACTGGTCGGACAGTGTGATCAGGATGTCCTCGATGTCGCCCTTCAGGCCCAGGTGTTCCATCGTGCGCAGCTTGGCGCGGACGACGTCGGTGTTGCCGGCGGCCGCGACCGTGAGGTCGAAGCTCTTGCTGCCACCGATGGTGCCCAGCGCCATGCCGCTGGTGTAGTCGACGAGGGCGGCGCCGGTCGCGCCCTCGATGGACGCCAGAGCCTCTTTGAGGGCGGTCTCGGTGTTCGTCATGATGTGGTACTCCTTCAACTCTCTGATGTTCTCGGGTGGTTGGTCGCAGGGGTAGAAGTGGGGCGCGTGGCGGTGGTGCCGCGCGCCGTGCGAGTGCGCGACGTGCCCGACGAGGGCTTCGCGGATGTCTTGGGCGGGTCGACGGTCAGCTCGCCGCGCGCGGTGGCGGCGTCGACGAGCTCCCCGATCCGGGTGCCGGAACGCCGCCCCTCCAGGTGCAGCCGGCCGACATTGACCCGGTCCTGGGCCAGCAGCGTCAGGACGGCGGAGCCGCCTGCCGCGTAGGTCGCCACATAGCCGTGCACGCCGCGGACCATCAGTTCACGCAGGTCGCCGTGCCCGGTGGCCTCAGCCATCCGAATGGCGACCCCGAGCGCGGCCGCGGTGAGCGCGGCCAGGCCGTCCGGCTCCACGCCGGGCGTGTCGTGGGCGAGGACGAGACCGTCGGCGCTGGCCGCGAGGGCTCCGGTCAGCTGGGGCACACGGGCCCTCAACCGATGGAGTTCGTCGAGGACTTCGGGTTCCGCCGCCATCAGCAGTCTCCTCTCGGCACGCTGTCGTAGCGCGCGGATCACAAGGCCTCCCGCGGGTTGGGACTCACAAGGCCTCCAGCGCGTCTCTGAGTCGTCGCAGCAA
Source organism: Streptomyces rhizosphaerihabitans (assembly GCF_025399795.1). Lineage (GTDB taxonomy): Bacteria > Actinomycetota > Actinomycetes > Streptomycetales > Streptomycetaceae > Streptomyces > Streptomyces rhizosphaerihabitans. The sequence goes on from NZ_JAODTZ010000009.1 coordinate 165,473, forward strand.
CGCGACGTCGGGATCGGTGGAGGTCTGGGTGAGCACGCTGGGCGGGGGGAGCGGCTGCGGTGCCGGAGCGGCCGTCACGAGTCCGGCGGCGGCGAGTCGGCGCAGGTCGACGAGCGTGTGGAAGGCGGGCCGCCCCAGCGCGAGGGACACGTCCGCCGCCGTGCGGACGCCGTCCACCCGGCCGAGGACGGCCTCCTGGCGCAGCGGCACCGTCGGCCCCGCTGCGAGCAGGGCGCGCCGGATCGGCGCGGTGTCGGTCGCCGGGTCGGGCCATATGCGGTGCAGCAGTTCGCGCCGGCGCACCGTCTCGCGCTCCAGCGCGGCCACGGGGACGGGGCGGAGCGGGCCGAACCAGTGCGCGGCGCCGTAGCGGAAGCGGCTCGGGGTGCTGCTCGGCCCGAGTACGAAGTACGCCGCGTCGTACAGGGAGCCGAGGTGGCACAGCTCCAGCGCGCCCTCCGCGATCCGCCCGCTGTCGATCAGGAACCGGCCGACCCGGCGGCGCGCCCCGGCCGCGGCGACCGCCTCCCGCCACACCTCGGCGTCCAGCACGCCGCGGACGGAGAACAGCACGTCGAGCCCTGGAGTGGCCGGGCTCTCGGCGTGCACCACCTCGCCGTCGGCGAGGTAGAGGGTGCCGCGCTCGCGGATGAGGACGCCGGTGGCCCGCTCCTCGGCGAGCCGGCTGAGCATCGGCGAGGCGCCGGCTGCGGCGCTCGGTGCCCTGTCCCGCACCGGGAGCCGGGGCGGAGGAGGTGTCCTGACAGTGGTCATACGAGCACCAGCCGTCCGGCCATCTCGCCGAGCCGGATGCGTGCCAGGGCGAGATTGCCGTCCGAGCGGCCCAGCCACAGGTGCAGGAACACGCTGCTGTCGAAGGTGGTCCGGACGAAACGCAGGACGTGGTAGCTGTCGCGGTTGCTGATGATCAAGTCTTCGATCGGGGTCTCCTGGTCGGACCACTCGGACCAGTCGGAGCCGTCCTTGGGGGCGAACGAGCGGTTCTCCGCGGCGAGCCGGGCCAGCTCGGCGGCCTCCGCCGCGGTCGTCTCGTGGTCGTCGCCCGGCGCGTCACCCACCGTGCCCAGGGCCAGGCCGCTGGTCCAGTCGACCACCGAGGCACCCCGCGCACCGGGCAGTGTCATGGCTTCCAGCAGGCACTCGTCGATTCCGGGCACCGTGTCTCCCCTCCCGCCAAGGGTTCGGCCGAGTGACGCCGAAGTTACGCACTGTGTGCACGGGAAGGGAGTGATCGGGCATTTTCCTGTGGAACATGCCCACGATGACTAAGGTGGGTCAACTGACCACATTCTCCGGCGCGCCGACATCGCCTGTGGGCGGTTTGTGCTGCCCCGGGGGGGGAGTGCCAGGGGTGCTCGCGAGTGCGAGCGGGCTCACGCGGTATCGAATGCGCCCCGGGGCCGGAACCTGCCGGCGTGCGGACCCCGGCCGTCCTGCGGATCCCGTCGGTCGAGGTGTGCTCCGGGGTCCGCCGGTGTGTGCCGCCCGTCCCCGGAGTTCGTGCCGCAGTCACCGGAGCGCGGGCGTTGGCTAGAGCGTGGTGAGCGACGGCCCGTGCGCGCCGCCCGACTCCGCGACGATCTCGTCGAGGCTCTGCGGCTCCCGTACGACCGCGAAGCGCATGCCACCCGCGTTGCCCGCGCCACTCGTACTGCCTGCGTCGCCCGCGTTGCCCGTGCTGCTCCTGCCGTCCGTGCGGCCTGTGGCGTCGCCGGACGGTGCGAAGCCGTAGATGCCGGGACGGGCGAGGGAGTTGTACGCGTAGTGGTGGGCGAAGTAGTACGCGCCGGTGTCCAGCGCGGCCACGTGGTCGCCCTGTTCGAGCAGCGGCAGCGCGCGCTCCTCGGCCAGCAGGTCGCCGGCGAAGCAGGCGGGGCCCGCGACGTCCTGGACGACGTCCGGTCCCGTCTTGGGCCGGCCCTTCGCGTCGTACGCGGCGATCCGCAGCGGCCAGGCCCCCGGCGCGTAGACCGTACGGGTCGCCACCTGCACCCCGGCGTGGGTGACCGCGACGGCCCGGCCCCCGGCGGACTTCGTGTACTCGACCCGGGTCAGTACCGTCCCGTGCTTGGCCAGCAGTGACCGCCCGAACTCCGTGATCAGTCCGTACCGCCCGCCGAACAGTCCCGGCACCACCTCGGCGAGCAGCCGCGCGTACTGCGCGTACGTCGGTGCCGTGGTGTCGGAGCCGAAGTCGACCGGCAGTCCGCCGCCGATGTCGATCGTGTCGACCTGCCGCCGCCCTACGTGCCGGTTGATCTCCTCCGCCAGCGCGTACGTCTCCGCCACGCCCTGCGCCATGAGGGAGAGCGGCATGCCCTGTGAGCCCGAGTGCGCGTGAAGTCGGGTCAGCCAGGGGCGGTCGGCGTACGCCCGCACGATCCACGCGCGGGCCCCCTCGTCCCGCAGCGCCACCCCGAACTTGGAGGTCGCCGTCGCCGTGGACAGCGCCTCGATCGAACCCCCGCCGATCTGCGGGTTCACCCGGAGCCCGATGGGGGAGCCGGTGGCCGCCGAGCGGACGATCGCGTCGATGCGGTCCAGTTCCTGCGGGCTGTCCGCGTTGACCGCGATGCCCAGTGTCAGCGCCTCGCGCAGTTCGGCGAGTGTCTTGGCCGGTGAGTCGAGCACGGTCCGCGCGGGCGGGATTCCGGCCGTCCGGGCGAGCGCGAGCTCTCCGGGGCTCGCCACCTCCGCGCCGATGCCCTGCTCGCGCAGCAGCCGCAGTACCGGCACGAGGGGCGCCGCCTTCACCGCGAAGGCGTGCAGCACGGGAGTGCCGGGAGCGGTCACCGCGTCGAAGGCGGCGCGCAGCGCGGCGGCCGAGGCCCGGATGCCGGGGACGTCGAGGAGCGCGACGATGGGGTGGGCCGGTGTGAGGAGGCCCTGTTCCACGGCGGCACGCACGGCGTCGTCCCGCCGGGAGACCCGCTCCGAGTCCGGCTCGGAGACCCGCTCCGAGTCCGGATCCGAGATTCGCTCCGAGTCCGGCTCGGACCCCGGCTTGGAGTCCGGCCTGCCCTCGCCCCTGCCTTTGTTCTCGTCCGCCGTCCGGTCCTGGCCGGTCGTCCGGCTCCCGTCCGTCGTCCCGCCGCCGTCCGTCCTCCTGTCCCCGTCCGTCGTCCCGCCCCCATTCGCCGTCGTGCCGCCCGAAGGCGTCCTCGAAGTCCCCGTCGGGGACATCGCAGCCCCATTCGCCCCGCCGCCCGCCGGATCCCCTGCCCTGTCCATGTCTGCGCCCATGCGTCCCAGCCAAACATCCGCGGGAAGGGTGTGCGGGGCCGGGCATCTATTGACTAGTCCTATTCAAAGAGTCAGGATATGAATATCTACAGCAACAGTTCGCTAGGAGGCAGACCATGTCAGGACCCCGCCCCGTCCGAGCGCCGCGCGGTACGGAACTGAGCGCCCTGGGATGGCAGCAGGAAGCCGCCCTGCGGATGCTGCAGAACAACCTCGACCCCGAGGTCGCCGAGCACCCCGACAAGCTCGTCGTCTACGGCGGCACCGGCAAGGCCGCCCGCGACTGGCGCTCCTTCGACGCCATGGTCCGCACGCTCCGCACGCTCAAGCAGGACGAGACGATGCTCGTCCAGTCCGGCCGCCCCGTCGGAGTCATGCAGACCCACGAGTGGGCCCCGCGCGTCCTCATCGCCAACTCCAACCTGGTCGGCGACTGGGCGAACTGGGAGGAGTTCCGGCGCCTGGAGGCCCTCGGCCTCACCATGTACGGCCAGATGACCGCCGGTTCCTGGATCTACATCGGCACCCAGGGCATCCTCCAGGGCACCTACGAGACCTTCTCCGCCGTCGCCGCGAAGAAGTTCAACGGCACCCTCGCCGGCACCATCACGCTGACCGCCGGTCTCGGCGGCATGGGCGGCGCCCAGCCGCTCGCCGTGACGATGAACGACGGCGTCGCGATCTGTATCGACGTCGACCCGCGCGCCATCGAGCGCCGCATCGAGCACCGCTACCTGGACGTGAAGGCCGACTCCCTGGAGCACGCCCTCCAGCTCGCCGTCGAGGCCCGCGACCAGCGCAAGCCGCTCTCCATCGGCCTGCTCGGCAACGCCGCCGACCTGCTGCCGCGGATGCTCGCCGAGGGCGCCCCCATCGACATCGTGACCGACCAGACCTCGGCCCACGACCCGCTCGCCTACCTCCCCGTGGGCATGGACTTCGACGACATGGCCGACGCGGCCGCCAAGGACCCGGCGGGCTTCACCACCCGCGCCCGCGAGTCCATGGCGAAGCACGTCGAGGCCATGGTCGGCTTCATGGACGCCGGCGCCGAGGTCTTCGACTACGGCAACTCCATCCGCGGCGAGGCCCAGCTCGCCGGGTACGACCGCGCCTTCGCCTTCCCCGGCTTCGTCCCCGCCTACATCCGCCCGCTGTTCTCCGAGGGCAAGGGCCCCTTCCGCTGGGCGGCCCTGTCCGGCGAGGCCTCCGACATCCACAAGACGGACAAGGCGATCCTCGACCTCTTCCCGGAGAACGAGTCCCTGCACCGCTGGATCAAGCTGGCCGGCGAGCGTGTCCACTTCCAGGGCCTGCCCGCCCGTATCTGCTGGCTCGGCTACGGCGAGCGCGACAAGGCCGGCGAGCGCTTCAACGACATGGTGGCGTCCGGCGAACTCGCCGCTCCCCTCGCCATCGGCCGCGACCACCTCGACTGCGGCTCCGTCGCCTCCCCGTACCGCGAGACCGAGGCCATGCTCGACGGCTCCGACGCGATCGCCGACTGGCCGCTGCTGAACGCCATGGTGAACGTGGCCTCCGGCGCCTCCTGGGTCTCCATCCACCACGGCGGCGGTGTCGGCATGGGCCGCTCCATCCACGCCGGCCAGGTCTCCGTCGCCGACGGCACCAAGCTCGCCGGCGAGAAGATCCGCCGCGTCCTGACGAACGACCCCGGCATGGGCGTCATCCGCCATGTCGACGCCGGCTACGACATCGCCGAGTCCGTCGCGGAAGAGCGCGGTGTGCGCATCCCGATGCGCGAAGGCCACGAGGGTGGCACCGCGTGACGTTCCACAGCATGTGGGCGGAGCTGCTGCCGATCGGCCGCAGCTCCGCCTCCGGCGGCTACCGCCGGTTCGCCTGGACCGGGGCCGACACCGAGTGCCGCGCCTGGTTCCGGCAGCAGGCCGAGTCCCGCGGGCTCACCTACGAGCTCGACCGCAACGGCAACCAGTGGGCCTGGCTCGGCGACCCCGCCGACGGTGACGCCGTGGTCACCGGGTCCCACCTGGACTCCGTGCCCGACGGCGGCGCCTTCGACGGCCCCCTCGGTGTCGTCTCCTCCTTCGCCGCGCTCGACGAACTCCGCGCCCGCGGCGCGGAGTTCACCAAGCCCCTCGCCATCGTCAACTTCGGCGACGAGGAGGGTGCCCGGTTCGGCCTCGCCTGTGTCGGCTCCCGGCTGGCCGCCGGCCGGCTCACCGTCGAGCAGGCGCACCGGCTGACCGACGCCGACGGCATCACCCTGCCGCAGGCCATGGAGCGGGCCGGATACGACGTCGGCGCCATCGGCCCCGACCCCGAGCGGCTCGGCCGGATCGGCGCCTTCGTCGAGCTGCACGTCGAGCAGGGCCGCGCCCTCGACCTCAGCGGCGACCAGGTCGGCATCGCCAGCGCCATCTGGCCGCACGGCCGCTGGCGCTTCGACTTCCGGGGCGAGGCCAACCATGCCGGCACGACCCGGCTCGTGGACCGCCACGACCCGATGCTGCCGTACGCCGAGACCGTCCTCGCCGCCCGCCGCGAGGCCCGACTCGCGGGTGCCGTCGCCACGTTCGGCAAGATCGCCGTCGAGCCCAACGGCGTGAACGCCATCCCCTCCCTGGTACGCGGCTGGCTCGACTCCCGCGCCGCCGACCAGGCGACCCTCGACACGGTCGTCACCGGCGTCGAGAAGGCGGCCCGCGAGTACGCGGACGCGCAGGGCGTCGAACTCGACGTGGTCCGCGAGTCGTTCACCCCCGTCGTCGAGTTCGAGCACGCCCTGCGTGACGAACTCGCCCGCATCCTGGGCAAGGAGCGGGACGCCGTCCTGAGCGTCCCCGTACTGGGAACGGGCGCCGGACACGACGCCGGAATCCTCTCCGGCACCGTCCCGACCGCCATGCTGTTCGTACGCAACCCCACGGGTGTCTCGCACTCCCCGGCCGAGTACGCCGCCGAGGACGACTGCGTGGCCGGGGTGACCGCACTCGCCGACGTACTCGAAGGGCTGGCCTGCAGGTGACGCAGACGTACTGGCTGGAACACGCCTGGCTCGACACGAACGTCGAGCCGGGCGTCGCCGTGACCGTGTCGGCCGGCGGCTCCGAGGCTGGTGCCGACGGCCGTGTCACCGACGTCCGCACCGGCGTCGACACCCCGCCGCCGGGCGCCGAGATCCTGCGCGGACTCACCCTCCCCGGCCTCGCCAACGCCCACTCGCACGCCTTCCACCGCGCCCTGCGCGGCACCGTCCAGGTCGGCTCCGGCACCTTCTGGACCTGGCGCGAGCTCATGTACTCCTTCGCGGACCGGCTGACCCCGGACACGTACCACGCGCTGGCCCGCGCGGTGTACGCGGAGATGGCGCTCGCCGGAGTCACCGCCGTGGGCGAGTTCCACTACGTGCACCACGCCCACGACGGCACCCCGTACGCCGACCCCAACGCCATGGGCGAGGCGCTCATCGCCGCCGCCGCGGACGCCGGGATCCGCATCACCCTGCTCGACACGGCCTACCTCTCCTCCGGCTTCGGGCAGCCGCCCAACCCGCACCAGCGGCGCTTCTCCGACGGCACCGCCGACGCCTGGGCGGAACGCTCTTCACTTCTCAAGGATCAAGATCACGCACGGATCGGTGCGGCGATCCACTCCGTACGGGCCGTGCCCGCCGGACAGCTCGCCACCGTGGCGCGCTGGGCCGAGGAGCGGCGCGCCCCGCTCCATGTGCACCTGTCCGAGCAGACGGCGGAGAACGAGGCCTGCCACGCCGCGCACGGCTGCACGCCCACCCGACTGCTCGCCGACCACGGGGTCCTCGGCCCGCGCACCACCGGCGTCCACAACACACACCTCACGGACGAGGACATCGCCCTGCTCGGCGACTCCGGCACCGGCACCTGCATGTGCCCGACCACCGAACGCGACCTCGCCGACGGCATCGGCCCCGCCGTCGCCCTCCAGCGCGCCGGCTCGCCCCTCTCGCTCGGCTCCGACAGCCACGCCGTCATCGACCTCCTCGAAGAGGCACGCGCGATGGAGCTGAACGAGCGGCTGCGCACCCGCACCCGCGGTCACTGGACCGCCGCCGCCCTGCTGCGCGCCGCCTCCGCCGACGGCCACACGGCACTCGGCTGGGAGGACGCGGGCAGCATCGAGACGGGCGCGCTCGCCGACTTCACGACGATCGCCCTCGACTCGGTCAGAACAGCGGGACCGGTGCCACGCCTCGGCGCCGAGACTGCCGTATTCGCGGCCACGTCCGCCGATGTCCGGCACACGGTCGTGGCGGGCCGGCATGTCGTACGCGACGGCGCGCACACCCTCGTACCGGATGTGCCGGCAGCTCTCGCGGACGCCGTCGAAGCCCTGCGCGCCTGACACCCGGACACGGGCGCGGCCTCGCGCGCCCGACGCCCCCCACCAGCAGTCCCGCCACCCCTGAGGACGCCATGAGCAGCACGACCGTCATCACCAACATCGCCAGTCTGGTCACCAACGATCCCTCCCTCGGCGACAACTCTCCCCTCGGTCTGATCCAGGACGCGGCGCTCGTCATCGACGGCGACCGCATCGCGTGGACCGGTGAATCAAGCAAAGCACCCGCCACTGACAACCGGGTCGACGCCGGTGGCCGCGCGGTGATCCCGGGTTTCGTCGACTCCCACTCGCACCTGGTCTTCGCCGGTGACCGCACCCAGGAGTTCAACGCCCGGATGTCGGGCCGCGCGTACAGCGCGGGCGGCATCCGTACGACTGTCGCCGCCACCCGCGCCGCCTCCGACGAGGAGCTGGAACGCAACCTCACGCGCTACCTGCGCGAGGCCCTCCGCCAGGGCACCACGACCTTCGAGACCAAGTCGGGCTACGGCCTGACCGTCGAGGACGAGGCCCGCGCGCTGCGCATCGCCGCGTCGCACACCGACGAGGTCACCTACCTCGGCGCGCACATCGTCCCGCCCGACTACGCCGACGACCCGGCCGGCTATGTCGCCCTGGTGACCGGCGAGATGCTCGACGCCTGTGCCCCGTACGCCCGTTGGGTGGACGTCTTCTGCGAGAAGGGCGCCTTCGACGGCGACCAGGCGCGGGCGATCCTCACGGCCGGCAAGGCGAAGGGCCTGCACCCTCGCGTGCACGCCAACCAGCTCTCGTACGGCCCCGGCGTCCAGCTCGCCGTCGAGCTGGACGCGGCGAGCGCCGACCACTGCACCCACCTGACGGACGCGGACGTCGACGCCCTCGCGAGCGGCGACACCGTGGCGACCCTGCTCCCCGGCGCCGAGTTCTCCACCCGCGCCGAGTGGCCGGACGCCCGCCGGCTGATCGACGCGGGCGTCACGGTCGCGCTGTCCACCGACTGCAACCCCGGCTCGTCCTTCACGTCGTCCGTGCCCTTCTGCGTCGCGCTCGCGGTGCGGGACATGCGGATGACCCCGGACGAGGCCGTGTGGTCGGCGACCGCGGGCGGAGCGAAGGCCCTGCGCCGGGACGATGTCGGCCGTCTCACGCCGGGCGCGTACGCGGACCTGGCCCTGCTGGACGCTCCCAGCCACGTCCACCTCGCCTACCGTCCGGGCGTCCCGCTCGTCACCGGCGTCTGGCGGCGCGGCGTCCGCCAGGTCTGAGGATCCGGCGGTCCGTGGGGCCGCGGCCTGACGGGCGGCGGGCCGAACGGGCGAGGGTGTGGGTCCAGCGGGCCTGAGGGTGCGGGTCCTGCTGGTCTGAGGGTGTGGGTCCAGCGGGCCCGAGGGTGGGATCGGCTGGTCTGAGGGTGTGGGTCCAGCGGGCCCGAGGGCGCGGCCTGCCGGTCCGAGGGTGCGGGTCCTGCCGGTCCGATTGCGAGGACTCGGCTGGTCCGAGGGTGCGGGTCCTGCCGGTCTGAGGGTGTGGGATCAGCGGGTCCGAGAGTGCGGGCTCGGCCGGTTCGAGGGGTGTGGGCCGACGGGATCCGGACGGGATCCGGAGGGTCCGTCAGGTGGTGCCCGCGCGCCAGCGCTGGCCGGTGCCCCCGTTCAGCGGCACCAGGGACAGTCCGTCGTCGCCGTCCGGCGTGACCGCCGTCTCGATGGCCACGGCCGGGCGGATGACGCCGTCCCGGTCGACGGTGAACCGCAGGTTGTCGGCGTGGTCTCCGTCGAGCGAGGAGCACTCCCATATGCCCACGCCCTTGTCGACGGAACCGCGGCTGTCCAGGCAGAAGCTGTCGTCGGCGGCGGACCGGAGCGAACCGCTGTCGGTGTCGACGTGCCAGCGCTGGGTGGAGGAGGAGGTGCACGGCGCCGTGACGACGTCCGTGCCCTTCGTCAGATCGCCGTCGCGGATGTCCAGGCACAGGCCGGAGGCGACGTTCACCACCTGGGCGTAGGCGCTGCCCGGCGGGCGGAACGTGACCGTCGGGGTCGGCTTCGGGCTCGGAGACTTCGGCGGCGCGGAAGTGCGGGTCGGGGAGGGTGCCGCGGAGGTCGCCGAGGGCGAGGACGAGGGCGTGGGGGCCGACGGGGTGACCGGGACCGTGGCCGTGACGGTCACCGGAGGCGGGTCCGAGGGTGTGGAGACCGAGCCCGCCGCGTCCGCGGAGGGTGTGCCGCCCGAGGAGAGCAGCAGGAACAGGACCGGCGCCAGGGCCACGCCGAGCGCCGCCGCCGAGGTCAGGACGAACCGGCGGGACGGCGGCCAGGGCAGCACCGACGCCCTTGAGCCGGTGGGGGGTTCGGGCGGGACGGGCCCCGCCCCGGACACGTCGTTCGTGACGTACGCCGTACCCGCCCACGGCAGCAGGCCCTCGGCCAGCGCGGAGCGCGGATGGTCGCGAAGGGCGGTCAGTTCCCCGTACGCCGTCGAGCAGTGCGGGCAGCGCGCCATGTGAGTGTTCAGGTCGTTGCTGGAGCGGGGGTTGTCGGGCCGCACCGACTCCTCGATCAGCCGGCGGAAGTCTCCGCAGCGCGGATCGTCGGAGGCGGCCAGCCGGGACTTCAGACAGGCCTGGCCCAGGGACTGGAGCGCCTGGTCCGTGCCGTAGGTGATGTCCTCGGGGCTGAGGCCGAGCAGGACCGCCGTCCGTTCCGTGGGCTCGCGCTCCACGACGGCGTACCAGATGAGTCCCTGGGCGCGGGACGGGAGGGACTGGAAGGCGGGGAGCAGGGACGGGACGGGACCGTCGGGGCCCGCCGTGCTGAGGACGAGGAGCAGACCGGGGTCGAGGCCCGCGGCCCGCTGGTCCCGGGCCCACGAGGCGGCCACCCGCCCGGTCAGCAGCAGGAGTTGGTGCCGCCAAGGGACGTTCGGGTCGATGCCGCGCGCTGTCTCGCGGGCCGCCAGGGTGAACGTCTGCGCCGCGAGCTGCCCGGCCCCGGACTCACCGGTGGTGCACAGCCGGGCGTAGCCGAGCACCGAGGCGCGGTGGCGTCCGCGGAGTTCCTGGAGGGCGGCGTACGCGGTCGAGGTGCCGCCGCGCAGCAGCTCGGTCAGCCGTGCGTCGGACGCTCCCGCGGGCAGCCCGTTGCCCTCGGCCGCGGTTTCTCTGTCGGCCGGGTCGCCCTGCGCCATGTTCGTCCGCCTCCTTGCACCTGGTGCTTCACTCGCCCAGTCCTGACGTACCAGCCAGTTTGGGATGCCCATAGTGGCGGGGATGGCCCTGTGGGGAAAGAGTTGAAGGGTGGATTTCCACGTGGAGCGGCACCGAACTTCCTTGTGTGACACAGAAGTTGCCTGAGGCGGCAGAAAAGCCTTCTGTGCGGCACGGGAATTCTCCGGAAACCGGGGAGGCCGGAACGGAGACCGGGGCGGGCTGCCTGAAGGGAGACCGGTATGGGCGGTACGGAGAACGGGCCGGACTGTCCGAAGCGCGGCCGTTGCCCGGGCTGTCTGAAAGGAGGCCGGGCCGGGTGCGCGGAGGCCGGGCCGGGAGGCCGGAACGGAGACCGGGGTGGGTGGTGAAAGGCGGAGCGGTCCGGTGCCGTCGGCTCCGGACCGCTCGGATGCGCGGCCCCGGGGGCCGCGAAGCCCTGTCACTCCTCGACGGTCAAGCCCTTCCGGAGTCGCACGAGGGTGCGCGACAGCAGCCGGGAGACATGCATCTGGGAGATGCCGAGTTCGTCGCCGATCTCGGACTGGGTCATGTTCGCCACGAACCGCAGCGAGAGGATCTGCCGGTCGCGCTGCGGGAGTTCAGCGATCAGCGGCTTGAGGGACTCCACGTACTCGATGCCCTCGAGTCCGTTGTCCTCGTAGCCGATGCGGTCCGCGAGCGCGCCCTCGGAGTCGTCCTCCTCGGGCTGGGCGTCCAGCGAACTGGCCGTGTAGGCGTTCGACGCGGCCATGCCCTCGACGACCTCGTCGTTGCTGATGCCGAGGCGTTCCGCCAGCTCACCCACGGTCGGGGCGCGGTCGAGGCGCTGGGCCAGTTCGTCGCCGGCCTTGGCCAGGTCGAGGCGGAGTTCCTGGAGCCGGCGGGGTACCCGCACCGACCAGGAGGTGTCGCGGAAGAAGCGCTTGATCTCGCCGATGATCGTCGGCATCGCGAAGGTGGGGAACTCGACGCCGCGGCTCAGCTCGAACCGGTCGATCGCCTTGATCAGGCCGATGGTGCCGACCTGGATGATGTCCTCCATCGGCTCGCTGCGGGAGCGGAAGCGGGAGGCGGCGAACTTCACCAGCGCGAGGTTGAGTTCGACGAGGGTGTTGCGGACGTACGCGTAGTCGTGGGTGCCCTCTTCGAGGGACTCCAGCCGTGCGAAGAGTGTCTTGGACAGAGCCCGTGCGTCCACCGGCCCCACCTCGTCGTACGGGGGGATCTCCGGAAGTCCGGCGAGTCCGGTGAGTCCGTCGACTCCGTCGGTTCCGGTTCCGTCGACGCGCTCCAGGGATTCCGGAGAAGGTGTCGACGTCGCCGTCCGGGTCTGCGATGCGTCGAGCCGGGGTGACATGGTGTCCTCCATCGTTCTCGGCATATGGCCGCCGATGCCAATACGTGCACTGCGGTGTGCGGCGCCTCCAAAGCCGGCCGGGTCGGATAGCTGTCTCTACTAGCCCTACCCGGTTTCCCGAACTCGCCGCAAGTGCCCTCTGTGGCGAAATGTCCATTTCCGGGGGGTTGTTCGGGTGTCGGGTGACGTGGAGAAGGCGTAGTGTTCGAGTGCGTACATCAGTAGTCGCGACGCTCGGGAGAGAGACGGCATGGACCGCGGGACAGTCGGCAGCGCACAGTCTGGCCGGCTTCTTGTCGAGGTGCGGGAAGAGGGCGCAAGTGCCGTCGTGACCCCCGCGGGTGAGCTCGATCACCACACGGCCGATTTGTTGCGTGAGCCACTCGAGGAGTGCCTCGAAAAGGGGTGCGCGCGACTTGTCATCGACTGCTCCCGTCTGGAGTTCTGCGACTCCACCGGGCTCAATGTGCTGCTCGGTGCCCGGCTGAAGGCCGAGGCCGCGGGTGGTGGGGTCCACTTGGCGGCGATGCAGCCGGTGGTGGCCCGGGTCTTCGAGATCACCGGGGCGGAGGCCGTCTTCACCGTTCACGACACGCTCGAGGCGGCCCTGTCCGGCTGATCCGGCGACCTTCGATCATGGCGCCGTCGATGTCCCGGACGTCCCTGCGTGATCGGCGCATTACTCGCGTCACAGGTTCCGTGCCGAATAAGTGGGTGTTCGGACGGTTCCGTCGGGCAGGAGACATCCTGGATGCATCGGTGGCGCATATGTCGGCTGTCGGTGCGGCGGAAGTCGTTGATCCACAAATGGCGAAAGCCGTTGATCCATCCGTACTGAGCACTGCTTACTGGGTACTGCGTACTGAGTCTTGAGAGTCTTGAATCGTGAACCGGTGAATCGGTGAGGTGAAGCGCTGATGAGCACCACCCGGCCTTGCTCGCCGGGCGACCGCGGCCCGGAGTCGGGCGACGGCGGCGCTTCCGCGGTGTCCGCGCGGAGCGTGGCGCCCGTGGACGGCGCGACGCCCGTCGACGGCGCCGCCCCGGCCGACGCGGCCCCCGCGTCCGTCGGCCGCCAGGCCCGCAGACTGAGCCTCGAGGGCGAGAGCGGCGTCGTGCCGCTCGCCCGTGACTTCGCCCGGCAGGCGCTGTACGCGTGGGGCTGGCTGCCCGCCGCGAGCGCCGACCGGCGGGCGGCCGCCGAGGACGTCCTGCTGGTCGTCTCCGAGCTGGTCACCAACGCCTGTCTGCACGCCGAGGGCCCGGACGAACTCCGGATCTCCTGCGACAACAAGGTGCTGCGCATCGAGGTCTCCGACCGGGGGGCCGGCCAGCCCGCACCGCGCACCCCGCATCGCGCCGGCCGCCCCGGCGGCCACGGCATGTTCATCGTGCAGCGGCTCTGCCTGGACTGGGGGGTCGTGCGGATGCCCGGAGTCGCGGGCAAGACGGTGTGGGCGGAGCTCGGGGCCCCGGCGTAGCCCGCTCGCCCTGACCTCGCCCTCACCGAGCGGGCCTGCCCACTCGGCCCGCTCGGCCCACTCGGCCCGGCCGGCCCGGCTGGTTCGCCCGCCCGCCCGGCCCGCTCGCCCGGCCTACTCGCTCTGACCGAGCGGCCCGCCCGCTCGGCCCACTAGGTCCGGCCGGCTGGTTCGCCCGCCCGGCCTACTAGCCCGGCCCGTCCGGTTTGTGTGCCGAGTCGGTTCGCCTCGGCCGTCCGGCCTGCCTGCTGGTTTCCCTCGCCCTGGTCAAGTGGCCTGCCTTTTCGGCTCACTCGACTTGGCCGACTTGGCCGACTTGGCCGGCTGGTTCGGCTGGTTCGGTCGGTTCGCGCCGGTGCGTCCTCCCGGGCGGTGTTCGCGAACTGCCCACCCGGCAGCCGCCTTTGGTTGCCCGCGGTTCGAACCCTTCTTCGTACGTCACCCGGTGCGCGCCCGATCCCCACGGATCCGGCGCGCACTTTGTCTTCCCTCCGCAAGTCCCCGGGCGTACCTTGACGGCCGATCTGATGTTCCGTCAGAAAAATGCCAAGGATGCCGTCAGGAATGAGGGGCAGGCCCGTGTCGTACCGGACGTACCAGAAACGAACCGCCGCGCTCGCGTTCGCCGCGGCCCTGGCCGGCTCGGCGGTGCTGATGGCCGCCCCCGCAGCCCAGGCCGACGTGGTGGACGTCAACTACCAGTGCAAGACGCCGATCGGCGACAAGAGCGCCGTCTCGCCCATCGACATCAAGGGCGTCAAGAGCGGCAGCGCCTACAAGCTCACCATGTCCTGGCAGAAGGGTGTCTCCTCCAGCCCCGTCGAACTCGGCAAGGGTGCGATGACACCGAGCGCCGTCATCAAGCTGGGCGGAGCGGACAGCGGCACGGTGGCGGTCAGCGGACCGGCCAACGCGGCCGCCATCCCCGCCAACACCCCCATCAAGATCAATGACTTGAGCGGCACCTACACGCCGAAGAAGTCCGGCAAGGTCACCTTCACCGCGGGCGTTCTCACCATCAAGGCCCTCGGCACCACGACCACGTGCACGCCCTCGAACAGCCCGGGACCCTCGCTGACCCTCGACGTCACGGCCACCGGCGGTTCGGGCTCGTCGACTTCGGGTTCGGGTTCCTCGGGTTCCAGCGGTGCCCAGAGCGGCACCGACTCCGGCGGGTCCCTCCCGCAGACCGGTCCCGAGGACTCGATGATCGCGCTCGGCACCCTCGGCGGCACGGTCCTGCTCGCGGGCGCGGCGGGCGCGCTGTGGCTGACGCGCAGGCATCAGGCGGTACGCCGCTGACCTTCCCGCACCGCGACCTGGAGCCGCCGCATGTCATACGCACTCCCCGCTGCCCGCGTGCTGGGCCTGACCCTGGTGCTGCTGAGCGCGGCACCGACGGCCCTGGCCGCCGAGGGCTGGTCCGTCGTGCCGGCCGCGGGCGGCGCGGCCGACGGACGGCCATCCGTCTACGCGGAGGGCGCGCCCGGCACGGTTCTTCAGGATTCCGTGTCCGTGCTCAACCCGGGCGCGCGGCCCCTCACCGTCACGTTGCGCGGCGCCGACGCGGACAACACCGCCGGCGGGGCCTTCACCGTGCGCGAACGGCCGACGGACACGGGCGCGTGGATCGCGTTCGCCGGACACGCGGGCGGCCGCAGGACCGCGGTGCGGGACCTGTCCGTACGGGTGCCGGCGCACACCCGCGCCGACGTCCCGTTCACCGTCGCCGTCCCGGCCGGCGCGGCGCCCGGCGACCATCCCGGCGCGATCGTCGCGAGCGGCGGCGGCCGCACCTCGGCGGTCCGGGTCCAACTCCGCGTGGGGGGACCGACGTTGTCGGCACTGACGGTCGAGCACGTCAGGGTGGGCGGCGGACGGATCTCGTACGAGCTGGTCAACCGCGGCACCACGGTCCTCGCTCCGCGGCTCGCCGTGCGGGCCGACGGTGTGTTCGCCACCCTGCTCGACCGCGCCCCGCGCGCCCTGCCCGTCGAACTCCTGCCGGGCCGCCGCGTGACGCTCCACGAGCCGTGGACCGGTCCTCCGGCGCTCGACGCGGCCGACGTGCGGCTGACGGTGACGGCGGCGGGCGGCGTGCGCTCCACCGCGACCGTGTCGGTCCGGTTCGTGCCGTGGGGGGCGGCGGCCGGGGCCGGAGGCGTCCTGGCGGCGCTGGGTGCCCTCTTCGTCGTACGGCGTCGGGGACGGCCCGGGGTACGGGGGCCATGGCGTCGCGGGCACCGGGCGGGGGCGACGGGGCAAGTGAACAGCCCCGCACCGAAGTCGAGTTGACGGGAGCGGTGTCGTGAGCGTCCTGGGCGGCAAGATGCGGACGGCGGCACTGGGGGCGGTGCTGGCTCTCGTCCTGGTCCCGCTGGCGGGGGCGGCCTCGGTGTTCCCCGCGTCCGCGGCCGGAAAACCGAGCGTGACGTTGTCCAGGTCGGAGGCGGGGGCCGGTGGTTCGGTCACGGTGACCGGCAGCGGATGGCGGCCCGGGGTGCTGCTGATGATGCTGGTCTGCGGGCAGTCAGTGCCCTCGCGCGGGGTGATCGGCGGCACCAACTCCTGCGCCAACGCCGACGGACGGGCCGTCACCACCGACGCCAAGGGCGGCTTCAGCAAGAAGCTGCCGGTCGCCGAGCCGCCCAAGCCGTGCCCCTGCGTGGTGCATGTCGCCACGGTCACCGGCGAGAAGGCGGAGGCGGACGCCATCTTCATGGTGGCCGGCCACGCGGTCGAGCCGCTGCCGAAGGAGGAGGGCGGCGGCCGGCTCTCGGTGCTGACCGACACCCGGCTCGACGGGTCGAGCGGTCTGCTGACCTGGTTCGGATCGCCTCCCTCGCGCACCCTCGTTTTCACGGTCGGCAACGTCGGCACCGCCACGGTGAAGAACCCCGTCTTCCAAGTCGGCACCTCCCACGGGGTGTTCGCCCCGCAGTGGGAGGAACAGCAGTGGCGCGGCAGCATCGCGCCCGGCCACAAGGCACAGATCGAGCTCCCGGTCGAACTGTCGGCCGGGGCGCACGGCGACTACACGATCTCGCTGAAGTACGGCGGGAAGGTGCTCGCCGAGCAGCCGTGGGGCGTGGGCCGCCCCTGGGGCGTCACCGTCTTCTGGATCCTGCTCTGCGTGGTCGTCCCGGCCGCGGTCTTCCGTGCCGGCATGGCCGTGGTGGACCGGGTGCGCCCGCGCAGGTCGACCGGGCGGACCGGCCGGCACCGGGGTCTGAGGCTGCCCGAACTCACGCTGCGCCTGCCCAGGGTGGGCCCCACCCCGCAGACACCGGCGGACGCTTCGGCGTCCCCGGCCCCGGCCCTGCCGTGGTTCACCCCGGACAACGATCCGGGGACCGCGGCGAACGGTCAGCTCTCCGCACCGCAAGAGAACGGTCCGACGACACAGACGAGAAAGGGACCCACGTGAGCACGCAACGGAGAGTGGTACCGGCCGCAGGCCGCAGAGCGGGCGCGGCCGGGGTCGCGCTGATGCTCGGCGGTGCGGGCATCCTGCTGGGAGTGGCCGCCGCCCCGGCGCAGGCCGCCGAGGTGTCGTACAAGACGGAATGCGTTCCGCCCGCGATCTCCGGGCTGCCTCCGGTGGAGGGCACCACGAAGGTGGAGATCACCGCGCCCGCCGAGGCGAAGGTGGGCGACGAGGTCACCATCACCTGGAAGTTCACCCAGGCCGCCTCGAAGAACCCCGATGTCCTCGACCTCGACAAGGACACCGTCAAGCCCACCGGCACGCTGAAGGCGGCCGGCGCCCAGACGGCGGCCGTCGCGATGGAGGGGCCGCGGCAGAACCCCGCGATCCCCAAGAACAGCGACATGAAGCTGTCCGACATGACGGGCAAGCTGAAGCTGACGGCGGCGGGCGATGTCACGCTCACCCCGGACGCGTACAACATCAACGTCAGCAAGCCGATATCCACCGACACCAAGTGCACGCCAAAGGAGACGGTCAACCCCTCCGCGACCATCAAGGTGACGAGCGGCGGAGGGACGGGCGGCACCCCGACCCCGACCCCGACTCCGACCCCCACCCCGACGGCGCCGACCGGGTCGGCCACCCCGTCGCCGAGCGGCAGCGGGACCGACGGGGGCGCCGACACCGGCGGTTCCGGCGGGCAGACCGACTTCACGGGCAAGGAGGTCTCCGTCCCGTACGCGTGCAAGACGCCCATCGGAGACAAGAACGCCACCTCGGCCGTCCAGATCAACGCCAAGAAGAACGGCGGGAGTTTCGGCCTCACCGTGCAGTTCAAGGCGTCGGTGATGGACAGCCCGGCGGACATCCCCGCGGATTCCGTGAAGCCTTCGATGGAGGTGGTCCTGGGCGGCGCCGACAAGGGCACGGTGCATGTGGAGGGGCCGACGAACTCCGCGCCCATCAAGTCCGGCGACCCGATCGAGATCCCCGATCTGACGGGCACCTACAAGCCGGGCGCGACCGGTAGTTCGACCCTGTCCCCCGGAGTGCTGACGGTGATGGCCCTGGGCACGACGACGACCTGCACCCCGACCAAGTCGGAGGTCTCCCTGACCCTGGACACCTCGCAGCAGGCGAGCGGCGCCTCGGGCGGCGGGTCCACCTCGTCCGGCTCCGGTTCCGCCGGTACGTCGTCCAGCGGTGGCCTGGCGGAGACGGGTTCCGGCAGCCACGGCGCGCTCAAGGCGCTCGGACTGGTGGCGGGCACGGTCATCCTGCTGGGCGGCGCGGTCTTCACCTTCATGCCGGGACGCCGGACGCGCTGATCCCGGCCCGCGCTCTTCGATCCGGTCCTCGCCGCGGCAGCCGGCCGGCCTCGGAAACGGCGAGGGGCCGCCGCACCGAACGGTGCGGCGGCCCCTCGCCGTGTCGTGGGACCGACGTCAGTGGACGTCGCCCATGAGCGCCTTGACCTTCTTGCGGTACATCCACACCGCGACACCGGCGATCACGGCGAGCGTGGCCTCCAGGGCGACGATGCCCGTCTTGTTGAGGTCGACCTCGGCGATGGAGAGCAGACCGGTCGTGGCGTCACCGGCGGTGACGGCCAGGAACCAGACACCCATCATCTGGGAGGCGTACTTCGCCGGAGCCATCTTCGTGGTGACGGAGAGGCCGACCGGGGAGAGCAGCAGTTCACCGACGGTCTGGACGAAGTAGATCGCCACCAGCCACATCGCGGCCGCCTTGTGACCGCCCTCGGCGATCGTCAGCGGGGCCAGGAAGAGGAAGAACGACGCGCCGATCAGGATCAGACCCGAGGCGAACTTCGTCGCCGTGCTCGGCTCCTTGCCGCGCTTGTTCAGCCACAGCCACGCCCAGGCGAAGACCGGCGCGAGCGCCATGATCATGACCGGGTTGACGGACTGGTACCAGGAGACCGGGAACTCCCAGCCGAAGATCGTGTTCTTCGCGGACTCGTCGGCGAAGATCGACATCGTCGAGCCGCCCTGGTCGTAGATCATCCAGAAGACGGCCGCGGCGACGAAGAACCAGATGTACGCGGACATCTTCGACTGGTCGGCACGGTTCAGCGACTTGTCCCGCTTGATGCGCCCGATGACCATGACCGGGATGACCAGACCGGCGATCGTGATCGGGACCAGCAGCCAGTTCAGCGTGTAGTGGCCCGAGAAGCCGACGATCGCGTAGAAGACGACGGCGACAGCGGCCCACAGCGCTGACTTGCGCAGCGTCGCCTTCTTCTCCTCGGCCGTCAGAGGCGTGGGGACCTCGTGCGAGCGGGCGCTGAGGTGACGGCCGCCGAGCAGGTACTGGACGAGGCCCAGTGCCATGCCGAGCGCGGCGAGGGCGAAGCCCAGGTGCCAGTTCACGTTCTCACCGACGGTGCCGATGATCAGCGGAGCGGCGAAGGCGCCGAGGTTGATGCCGACGTAGAACAGCGTGAAACCACCGTCACGGCGAGCGTCGTCCGGGCCCTCGTAGAGGTGGCCCACCATCGTGGAGATGTTGGCCTTCAGCAGACCGGAACCGATCGCCACGAGGCCGAGGCCGCCGTAGAAGGTGCCGGAGGAGGGCAGAGCCAGCGTGAGGTGGCCCAGCATGATGATCACGCCCGCGACGGCGACCGTCTTGCGGGGACCGAGGACACGGTCGGCGAACCAGCCGCCCGGCAGGGCGAGCAGGTACACCAGGGAGAGGTACACCGAGTAGATCGCGGTCGCGGTGGCCGCGCTGAGGTGCAGACCGCCCGGTGCCACCAGGTACAGCGGGAGCAGTGCCTTCATGCCGTAGTAGGAGAAACGCTCCCACATCTCGGTCATGAAGAGAGTGGCCAGTCCGCGGGGGTGGCCGAAGAAGGTCTTCTCGGAACCGGGGGTTCCCGGAGTCACCGAGTCCTTCGTCAGGCTGGACGCCATGGTCGTTCCTTGCTGGTCTGGGACGCGCGGTTGGGGGGTCCCCCGTGCTCCGGTGGAACCGGGAGCTCGGGAGGGTTGCGCGCCCATGAGGGACGGCCGGCACCGGCGGGAGTTCGGCGTCCGTCCCCACGCCCACGGGGAGTCCGCTCCGGATTGCGAAGCGGCGGACGGCGACCACCGGGATCCACGCCCGTAACGCATCAGTGCGTCCGGGCCCGGCCACAGGTCTTTCCTTCAAGGCTGGCTGACACCAGCCCGCACACAGAAGAGACCTTCAGCAACAAGTGCGCGCCAAAGGTCCCGATGCAGTGCTTGAGGCGTCTGGTCACCATACGACATGGCAATGCGGCATATGGAAGGACTTGAGACATGGATCACAGGCGATCATGGAACCGCAGTCGATCATTCGAAGGTGTTCTTCAGGATCGCATCCCATACCCACAGGTAAGAAACACCCGGGTGGCGGGTGTGAATCACGGAGGCGGATCACTGCCCGGGCGCCGTCCGCGGCGGACTACCATCACCCCATGACCCGTGTACTGCTCGCCGAGGACGACGCGTCCATCTCGGAGCCGCTGGCCCGTGCCCTGCGCCGGGAGGGTTACGAGGTCGAAGTCCGCGAGGACGGACCCACCGCGCTCGACGCCGGAATGCAGGGCGGTGTCGACCTGGTCGTCCTGGACCTCGGACTGCCCGGCATGGACGGCCTGGAAGTCGCCCGCAGGCTCCGCGCCGAGGGCCACACCGTGCCCATCCTCATCCTGACCGCGCGCGCCGACGAGGTGGACACCGTCGTCGGCCTCGACGCGGGCGCCGACGACTACGTCACCAAGCCGTTCCGGCTCGCGGAGCTCCTCGCCCGGGTACGGGCGCTGCTCCGGCGCGGCGCGGCCGAGCCCCAGCAGCCGCCCGCCACCCACGGCGTGCGCATCGACGTCGAGTCGCACCGCGCCTGGATGGGCGACGAGGAACTCCAGCTCACGGCCAAGGAGTTCGACCTCCTGCGGGTCCTGGTCCGGGACGCCGGCCGCGTGGTCACCCGCGACCAGCTCATGCGCGAGGTCTGGGACACCACGTGGTGGTCCTCCACCAAGACTCTCGACATGCACATCTCCTGGCTGCGCAAGAAGCTCGGCGACGACGCGGCGAACCCCCGCTACATCGCGACGGTACGAGGGGTCGGCTTCCGCTTCGAGAAGAGCTGAGGCTTCGCCGGACCGGGCGGGCCTTCCGGAATCCCCGGGCCCGACGGTGTCCGGGCCGGCCGAGAACCCCGGAGTCCGCGGTGTGCGGGCCCGCCGGAGGGCTTCGGCCTCTCGGGCGGGGCCGGCCTTCGCGGCAGGTACCCGTCTTCCCGGCAGGTGCCGGTATCGCGGCAGGTACCCGCCACAGCGGAGGCCGCTGCTCCGGCCGGCCCGACGCGGAGCCCCGCGGAAGGTGTCAGGCGGGCTGCGACGGTGAACCCGGCCCGCTGCCCCGCGTGCGGGGCGCGACACGAAGGCCCCGGCTCCGTTCCGGGGCCGCCTGTGCGGGTCTCGGGGCGGGAGGCGACGGAAAACCCGAGCCCCGGCTCGGCACCCTGCTCGGGCCGGCGCGGCGAACGTGCACACTGGTCCCGGTACAGCCATCTGCCCGGAGGGCCCCGTGCGTCGCCGTCTGATCCAGTCCACCCTCGCCGTCGTGCTCGTGGTGATCGCCGTCTTCGGCGTCTCCCTCGTCATCGTCGAGACCCGCACGATCAGCAACAGCGCACAGGAGCGCGTGGACTCCGAGGCGCTGCGCCTGGCCAGCATCGTGGACAGCCGCATCCTCGGCGACGAGAACATCACCGGCACCACGTTCAAGAACCAGGTCACCGACCGGCGCTACGCCGTGATCAGGATTCCGGGCCGCGATCCCATCGAGGTCGGCAGCGAACCCACCGGCGACGTCATCCAGTACACCGCCAGGGGCGAGTCGGGCGAGACGATCACCGTCCAGGAGCCCCGCTCCTCGGTGACCAAGGAAGTCGGCCGTACGCTCCTGGTCATCGGCGCCGTCGCCCTGCTCGCGATCGTCGCCGCCGTCCTCCTCGCCGTACGCCAGGCCAACCGCCTCGCCTCCCCGCTCACCGACCTCGCCGAGACGGCGGAACGGCTGGGATCCGGCGACCCGCGCCCGCGCCACAAGCGGTACGGCGTCCCCGAGCTGGACCGGGTCGCCGACGTCCTGGACGGCAGCGCCGAGCGCATCGCCCGGATGCTCACCGCCGAGCGCCGCCTCGCCGCCGACGCCTCCCACCAGCTCCGGACACCTCTGACGGCGCTCTCCATGCGCCTGGAGGAGATCACCCTCACCGACGACCCCGACACGGTGAAGGAGGAGGCGACGATCGCGCTGACGCAGGTGGAACGACTCACGGACGTGGTCGAGCGCCTGCTCACCAACGCCCGCGACCCGCGGACCGGCTCCGCCGTCTCCTTCGACCTCGACGAGGTCATCAAGCAGCAGCTGGAGGAATGGCGCCCGGCCTACCGCAGCGCCGGCCGCGCGATCGTCAGCTCCGGCAAACGCCATCTGCAGGCGGTGGGCACCCCCGGCGCGGTCGCCCAGGTGCTCGCGGCACTGATCGAGAACTCCCTCATGCACGGCGGCGGCACGGTCGCGCTGCGCACCCGCGTCACCGGCAACCAGGCCGTCGTCGAGGTCACCGACGAGGGCCCCGGCGTTCCCACCGACCTCGGCGCCCGCATCTTCGAGCGCACCATCAGCGGCCGCAACTCCACCGGCATCGGTCTCGCCGTCGCCCGCGACCTCGCGGAGGCCGACGGCGGCCGCCTGGAGATGCTCCAGGCCCAGCCCCCGGTCTTCGGCCTCTTCCTGTCCCGCACCCCGCTGAAGCGGCTCCCGCGGCTCCCGGAGGACGACGACGAGCGGACGGTCAGGTAGGGAGGGCCCGCCCGCTCAGTTCACGCGGGCCCGCGGGCGTCGCGCCTCGGGCTCGGCGTCCTCGTCCAGGAACGATTCGGCACTGGACACCGCCTCCCGGGCCGGAAGCGCCCGGAACACCCAGGTGCGGTACGACCAGAAGCGGAAGAGGGTCGCGACGGCGATGCCGAGGAACTTGAAGACGTTGCTCTGCAGCGGGCTGTCCCAGCCGAAGCCGTACGTCGCCGCGTACAGCACACCGTTCTCGATGACCAGTCCCACCAGGCTGAACAGCAGGAAGAGCGTCAGCTCCTTGGTGCGGCCACCCTTGTCGCGGTCACGGTAGGTGAAGTAGCGGAACCCGATGTAGTTGAAGACGATCGAGACGACCGTAGCGATGACACTGGCCCGCACGACCTGCAGGCCCGTGAGGTGACGTACGAGGTTGAACACGATCAGGTTGACGAGCAGCCCCGCACCACCCACCGCGCCGAACTTGGCGACCTCACGAAAGAGCAGGTCGAAGCGGCGGCGAACCGCGCTGCGAGGCCCCACTTGAGGCCCCGATGAAGCACTGCCCATGGTGTCGCCAGCCCCCGTCGGTGGGTCATGTCGTCTGCTGCGTCGGTGGAAGTCGGTGGAATACGCCAACCAGCCCATGCTAACCAGCGCCCCTGCGCAGTGCCTGTGCATGAGCTCACAGGTAAGAAAAGACGCAGTCACCAGCAGGGAAAATCGGGCGTATCGCCGCGGAAACCGGCCATCGTGGCGCGGCCGATACTCTTGGAGCGTGACGTTCCCGGTAGTCGGCATGGTCGGCGGGGGTCAGCTCGCTCGTATGACACACGAGGCGGGCATCCCGCTCGGCATCAAGTTCAAGCTCCTCAGTGACACTCCCCAGGATTCCGCGGCGCAGGTCGTCGGTGATGTCGTCGTCGGCGACTACCGCGACCTCGACACGCTGCGTGACTTCGCGCGGGGCTGTGACGTGATCACCTTCGATCACGAACACGTCCCGACCGAGCACCTGCGGGCCCTGGAGGCGGACGGCATTCCCGTCCGCCCCGGCCCGGACGCGCTCGTGCACGCCCAGGACAAGGGCGTGATGCGCGCGAAGCTCGACGAGATCGGTGTGCCGTGCCCGCGGCACCGCATCGTGACCGATGTCGAGGACGTCGCCGCGTTCGCGGCGGAGGGCCTCGCCGAAGGGGCCGAGGGCGACGGTTTCCCGATCATCCTGAAGACCGTCCGCGGCGGCTACGACGGCAAGGGCGTCTGGTTCGTCCGCTCCCTGGAGGAGGCCGCCGACCCGTTCCGCGCGGGCGTCCCCGTCCTCGCCGAGGAGAAGGTCGACTTCGCACGGGAGCTCGCGGCGAACGTCGTCCGCTCCCCGCACGGCCAGGCCGTCGCGTACCCCGTCGTCGAGTCCCAGCAGGTCGACGGCGTCTGCGACACCGTGATCGCCCCGGCGCCCGGCATCGCCGAGGAGCTGGCCCTGGAGGCACAGGAACTGGCGCTGCGCATCGCCAAGGAGCTCGGCGTCGTCGGGCACCTGGCCGTCGAGCTCTTCGAGACCCACGACGGACGCATCCTCGTCAACGAACTGGCCATGCGCCCGCACAACTCGGGCCACTGGACCCAGGACGGCGCGATCACCTCCCAGTTCGCCAACCACGTCCGCGCGGTCCTCGACCTCCCGCTCGGGGACCCGCGTCCGCGCGCCAGGTGGACGGTCATGGCGAACGTCCTCGGCGGCGACTACCCCGACATGTACTCCGCGTACCTGCACTGCATGGCACGCGACCCGCAACTGAAGATCCACATGTACGGCAAGGACGTGAAGCCCGGCCGTAAGGTCGGCCACGTCAACACCTACGGCGACGACCTGGACGACGTCCTCGATCGCGCCCGGCACGCAGCCGGTTACCTGAGAGGCACGATCACAGAATGAGCCCCGTTGTAGGCATCGTCATGGGTTCGGACTCCGACTGGCCGGTCATGGAGGCCGCGGCCCAGGCGCTGGACGAGTTCGAGATCCCCTACGAGGTGGATGTCGTCTCCGCGCACCGCATGCCGCACGAGATGATCGCGTACGGCGAGCAGGCCGCGGAGCGCGGCCTCAAGGCGATCATCGCGGGCGCCGGCGGCGCGGCCCATCTGCCGGGGATGCTGGCGTCCGTCACCCCGCTGCCCGTCATCGGTGTGCCCGTCCCGCTCAAGTACCTCGACGGCATGGACTCGCTGCTCTCCATCGTGCAGATGCCGGCCGGTGTGCCCGTCGCGACCGTCTCCGTCGCCGGCGCCCGCAACGCCGGTCTGCTGGCCGCCCGGATGCTCGCCGCCCACGACGAGGAACTCCTCGGCCGGATGCGGGAGTTCCAGCAGGAGCTGAACGACCAGGCCACCGAGAAGGGCAAGCGGCTGCGCGCCAAGGTCGAGGGCGCCGCCGGCGGCTTCGGCTTCGGGAAGTGACGCGGATGTCCTCTCCCTCCTCGTCCTCCCTGCCCTCGCTCGACCGTGCCCGCGCCCTGCTCGACGAGTTCCCCGTCGTCGACGGGCACAACGACCTGCCCTACGCTCTGCGCGAGCAGGTCCGCTACGACCTCGACGCCCGTGACATCGCCGTCGACCAGAGCGCCCACCTGCACACGGACCTGGCCCGGCTGCGGGCCGGCGGCGTCGGCGCCCAGTACTGGTCGGTGTACGTCCGCTCGGACCTGCCCGGCGCGCTCACCGCGACGCTCGAACAGATCGACTGCGTAAAGCAGTTGATCGGCCGTCACCCGACGGACCTGCGTGCCGCGCTGACCGCCGCCGACATGGAGGCGGCGCGCGCCGAGGGCCGTATCGCCTCCCTCATGGGTGCGGAGGGCGGTCACTCGATCGACAACTCCCTCGCCGCCCTGCGCGGGCTGTACGCGCTCGGCGTCCGTTACATGACCCTCACCCACAACGACAACATCGCGTGGGCGGACTCGGCGACGGACGTTCCCGTGGTGGGCGGCCTGTCGTCCTTCGGCCGTGAGGTCGTACGGGAGATGAACCGCGAGGGCATGCTCGTGGACCTCTCGCATGTGGCCGCGACGACCATGCGCGACGCGCTCGACACCTCCGTCGCGCCGGTGATCTTCTCCCACTCCTCGGCGCGCGCGGTGTGCGACCACCCGCGCAACATCCCGGACGACGTGCTGGAGCGGCTGCCCGCCAACGGGGGAGTGGCGATGGTGACGTTCGTGCCGAAGTTCGTCCTCCAGGCGGCGGTCGACTGGACGGCCGCGGCCGACGAGAACATGCGGGCGAACGGCTTCCACCACCTCGACACCACCGCCGAGGGCATGAAGATCCACCGTGCCTTCGAGGAGGACAACCCGCGCCCCATCGCCACGGTGTCGACGGTCGCCGACCACCTCGACCACATGCGCGAGGTCGCCGGCATCGACCACCTCGGCATCGGCGGCGACTACGACGGCACGGCGTTCACCCCGGACGGGCTGGACGACGTCTCCGGCTATCCGAACCTGATCGCCGAACTCCTCGACCGCGGCTGGTCGTCCACGGACGTGGCCAAGCTGACCTGGCAGAACTCCGTGCGCGTGCTGGGCGCGGCGGAGGACGTGGCCCGCGACCTCCAGTCCCGTCGAGCGCCGTCGAACGCGACGCTGGAGCACTTGGACTGCTGACGGCCTACAGCCGACGGCTTACGGCTTACGGAGCTTCGGGCTTCAGGGCTTCCGAAGGCGTCCGGGCTGACTGCCCGGGCGCCTTCGACGTGCGCCCGGGATCGGCGCCGGGTAGCTTCGGGCCCGCGCCCGCTCCGACCGTACGGGCGCTCCGGGCACCCCGAACGGAGCTCATCACCCGCGGCTGGTCCGCGTCCGACCTCGCCCTGCTCACCTGGGGCAACGCCCAACGCGTCCTGCGCGGCGCGGACTTCACGGCCCGCGCGGCCCAGCAGTGCCGGCAGCCGTCCTCCGCGAGGATCGCCGATCCGGACGGCCGACCGCCGCCGGTGACGCCGCGGGAGCGGGCCGGTCCGGCGGAGGCGCAGGCGATCCTCCCTCGGGTGCGCTCAGCCGGCGCAGAGACAGAACGGGTGCCCCGCCGGGTCGGCGTACACCCGGAACGTACGCGCCCTGTCCTCGGTGTCCAGCGGCGTCGCGCCGAGCGCCAGCACCCCCTTCTCCGCCACGTCCAGGTCCTCGACCTTCAGGTCCAGATGGAACTGCTGCGAGCCGTCGGGCGAGGGCCATCGCGGCGGTACGTGTCCGGGGGCGGCCTGGAACGCCAGCTGCTGACCGCCGGGCACCTCCAGGTCGATCCAGTCGGCCTGGTCCGTGACGGTGCCGCCGAGCACTCCGGCGTAGAACTCGGCCAGCGCGCGCGGGTCGGGACAGTCCAGGACGACGACGTCCAGTTTGGCGAGAGCCATGACTTCCTCCGTGGGATCTCCAGCGACACCGATGAACGGTGAGTTACCTGTAAACCGCTTCAAGAAGTAACGGTTACTGCATGCTCCCGCATAAGAGGTAACGTCGCAAGCATGAATGACCGAGCGCCCGCACCCGGCGGTCTGGCCCTGATCCAGGACCTGGTGAACACCCTGGACATCGAGTCGGGCGCCGACTCCCTGGACACGGCCGAGGGGCTGGCGCGCTTCGGCCTGGCGGCGGGCGAGGCGGAGGGGGCGCGCGAACTGCGCGAGTCGCTGCGGGCGGTGTGCCTGGCGCACGCGGGCCATCCGGCACACCGGAAGGTGGCCCCCCTCGGGGAACTCCTCGCCCGCGCTCCCCTGCGCGTGACGGTCGACGAGGACGGCGGTGCCGCGCGCCTGGTCCCCGCCACCGGGGGGACCTCCCGCGTCTCCTGGGCGGCCTCTCCGTCCTCGCCGGCGCCCCTGGCCTTCCGGGTCGCCGCCGCTGTCGCCGAGTCGCTGGTCGAGGGCACATGGCCGCGACTGAAGGCGTGCGAGGCCCCCACCTGTCATTGGGCGTACTACGACCGCTCGCCGGCGGGACGCGGCCGCTGGTGCTCGATGTCGGTGTGCGGGGCGCGGGCCAAGATGCGCCGTTACCGCGCCAAGTAGGCGTCGGCCGCGGAAGGCCTGGCGGGACGCCGGACCGGGGACCTGACCGGAGCGGACCTGAAAGCCGCAGGAAAGGCGTACCGAAGGTCGTACCGAAGGTGCACCGAAAAGGAGCCGAAGGCGCCCCGGAGGCGCATCGAAAGGCGCCCCGGAGTCCCGGCCGGGAGCCGGACCGGCGGCAGGGCGGGAAAGCCGGACGAAGTCCGGAGGTCTCCGGCCACCGCACAGCGAAGTGGTGCAGAATGCAACCGACGCCGGTCCGGCCGACTGAGCCTCGGCCGGACCGGCGTCGTCCGCGACAGACCCCGACGGGCGCCCTGAAGGCGCCCGTCGGCGTTGGTCTCAGGCGGTGGGCCGCCCCATCGCCCGGTACGTCCAGCCGGCCCGGCGCCACGTCTCCGGGTCCAGCGCGTTCCGCCCGTCCAGCAGCACCCGGGACGTGGCCGCCTCGCCCAGCACCGCCGGGTCCAGCTCGCGGAACTCGCGCCACTCCGTCAGGTGCAGGACGACATCGGCGCCCCGGACGGCCTCCACGGCCGTGTCGGCGTACCCGAGCGTCGGGAAGAGCCGCTTGGCGTTCGCCATGCCCTTCGGGTCGTAGACGGTGACCTGGCCGCCCTGGAGGTGGATCTGCCCGGCGACGTTCAGGGCCGGGGAGTCGCGTACGTCGTCCGAGTCGGGCTTGAAGGTCGCGCCGAGCACGGCGACCCGCTTGCCGAGGAACGAGCCGCCGCCGAGCGCCTCGCGGGCCATCTCCACCATCTGACCGCGGCGCCGCATGTTGATGGTGTCGACCTCGCGCAGGAAGGTCAGCGCCTGGTCGGCGCCCAGCTCACCGGCGCGCGCCATGAAGGCGCGGATGTCCTTGGGCAGACAGCCGCCGCCGAAGCCGATCCCGGCACGCAGGAACTTCTTCCCGATCCGCTCGTCGTGCCCTATGGCTTCGGCCAGCTTGGCCACGTCACCGTCGGCGGCCTCGCACACCTCGGCCATGGCGTTGATGAAGGAGATCTTGGTGGCGAGGAAGGAGTTCGCGGAGGTCTTCACCAGTTCGGCGGTCGGGAAGTCGGTCACGACGAAGGGCGAGCCGTCGGCGACCGGCGTCACGTAGACCTCGCGCAGCAGCTTCTCGGCGCGCTCGCTGCGTACGCCCACCACGATCCGGTCGGGGTGCAGCGTGTCGTTCACCGCGAAGCCCTCACGCAGGAACTCCGGGTTCCAGGCCAGCTCGGCGTCCTCACCGGCGGGCGCGAGCTCGGCGAGCCGGACGGCCAGCCGCGCCGCCGAGCCGACCGGCACGGTGGACTTGCCGACGACGAGCGCAGGACCGCGCAGATGCGGCGCCAGCGACTCGAAGGCCGCGTCGACGTACGACATGTCGCAGGCGTACTCGCCGTGCTTCTGGGGCGTGTTCACGCAGACGAAGTGGACGTCGCCGAAGGCTCCGACCTCGGCCCAGTCCATGGTGAAGCGGAGCCGGCCCGTGGAGCCCTCGATCCCGGCCACGTGCTTGCGCAGCAGCTCTTCGAGACCGGGCTCGAACATCGGGACCTCGCCCCGCTGGAGCATCTCGATCTTCTCCGGCACCACGTCGAGCCCGAGGACCTCGAAGCCGAGCTCGGCCATGGCCGCGGCGTGGGTGGCGCCGAGGTAGCCGGTGCCGATCACGGTGATCTTGAGGGCCATGGGTGCTCCTGAGGTGTGCGGCGTCGGTGCGCGCCCGAGCATAGTCGGGGCGTGGGGGAGCGCTTTCACGGGCGGTTTTTCCCCCTGTCGCCAAGCTCACGTATCCGTCTGGCGGGCAGGCCCTTAAAATTTGTGTTACTTAACGGTAGTTAGCGCAGCCAGCACAGCATCACTTGGAGCGTGAGAGACCTTGGCCGGATCGGCTGATTTCGACCTGTACCGCCCGTCCGAGGAGCACGACATGCTCCGGGACGCGATCCGTTCGCTGGCCGAGGCGAAGATCGCGCCGTACGCAGCAGCGGTTGACGAGGAGGCCCGCTTCCCGCAGGAGGCGCTGGACGCCCTGGTCGCCAGCGATCTGCACGCGGTGCACGTCCCCGAGGAGTACGGCGGCGCGGGCGCCGACGCCCTCGCGACGGTCATCGTGATCGAGGAGGTGGCCCGCGTCTGCGTGTCCTCCTCCCTGATCCCCGCGGTGAACAAGCTGGGCTCGCTGCCGGTGATCCTCTCCGGCTCCGAGGAGCTGAAGAAGAAGTACCTGGGCCCGCTCGCCAAGGGCGACGGAATGTTCTCGTACTGCCTCTCCGAGCCGGACGCCGGTTCGGACGCGGCCGGCATGAAGACGAAGGCCGTCCGCGACGGCGACTTCTGGGTCCTGAACGGCGTCAAGCGCTGGATCACCAACGCGGGCGTCTCCGAGTACTACACGGTCATGGCGGTGACCGACCCGACGAAGCGCTCCAAGGGCATCAGCGCGTTCGTCGTCGAGAAGTCCGACGAGGGCGTCTCCTTCGGCGCCCCGGAGCGCAAGCTCGGTATCAAGGGCAGCCCGACCCGCGAGGTCTACCTCGACAACGTCCGCATCCCCGCCGACCGCATGATCGGCGCGGAGGGCACCGGCTTCGCGACCGCCATGAAGACGCTGGACCACACCCGCGTCACCATCGCGGCCCAGGCCCTCGGTGTCGCCCAGGGCGCCCTCGACTACGCCAAGGGCTATGTCCAGGAGCGCAAGCAGTTCGGCAAGCCGATCGCCGACTTCCAGGGCATCCAGTTCATGCTCGCCGACATGGCCATGAAGATCGAGGCCGCCCGCCAGCTGACGTACGCGGCCGCCGCCAAGTCGGAGCGCGGCGACAAGGACCTGACTTTCCAGGGCGCCGCCGCCAAGTGCTTCGCCTCGGACGTCGCCATGGAGGTCACCACGGACGCCGTCCAGCTCCTCGGCGGCTACGGCTACACCCGCGACTACCCGGTGGAGCGCATGATGCGCGACGCGAAGATCACTCAGATTTACGAAGGCACGAACCAGGTCCAGCGCATCGTGATGGCGCGCAACCTGCCGTAGTACGCCACCCGCCGGCAGCGGATCTCCGGCAGTCGTCGTCGGGTCGCCGGCAGGATTCGCAGGCAGTCGTCGGCCCGCCGGTATCTTCCGATGCCGGTGATCCGGGGTCGTCGGGTCACCGGGAGATCGTCGGCGGGTCGGCAGCGGGTCGGCAGCGGGTCGGCAGCGGATCGCCGGCGGATCGCCGGCAGAGGTGAGAGGCACGGGTGCGTGCCTCTCACCTTTCGCTTTTCCGGCTGTGGCCCGCCCCGCTCCGACCCGCTGTGCACCGGGCCGCCGCACGGCATCGGCGTGAGTCAGCCCTTCCTCATCCGCACCCAGGAGAGGCCGAAACCGTAGGCGCTGTCCATCTGCTCCTGGACCGACCGCCGCAGGGTGCCGGTGAACCAGCGGACCTCACGGCCGACCACGAGGCCGCCCTCCTCGGGCGTGGCCAGGGCGATGGCGCAGCCCGTGGCCCCCTCGGGGGAGTCGTCGAGGGCGATGCGGAAACCGCCGGACGGGGCGGTCACGGTGGCCGTGGCACCCAGGCTCCGGAAATCCACGGCGCCGCTGTACACGTAGACGTGGAAGAGCAGTTGCCGGAAGAGTTCGCGCCGCTCCAGGTCCACCCGGACCGTCTCCCCGTCCGAGGAGGCCCCGGTGCGGTCGTCCTGGTCGAGTTCCATGTACGGCCACCGCGTCAGTGAACCGAAGTTGTTTCCCAGCGGCTGTACGGCCGCGGCCGTGCCGTCCGTGAACGCGGCCATGCAGCCGAGGTCGAGGTCGGCCCCGGTTCCCGGCGGCCGGTTGAGGTTCACCTGAAGGACGCCGCGCCCCGTGATGCGGGCCTGCGGTGCCGACCTGGTCAGCACCGTGTCGGCGCGCCCGGCGGGAAGTCGCCGCACTTCACGGGGCGTCGGCGCCGCTCGCTGCGGGCCGGTCCGGGGCTGGGTGCCGGGCGCGGGCCGCAGGCGGATGGTCGCTCGTGGACGTTCGTCGTTGCTCAATTGTTCCCCCTCGCGCCGCCGTTGGGGAGAGTGGCGGGTGTCGGGAGTTTATGCGCGGAGCGTGTCGACTGGAGTACTCTCTGTGCCCTCGGTCGCGCGTCTGGTGCGTGTGAACCGGCGGGGGCGCGGGGGCACGTGACACGGGTGGGGATCCATGGTCGCCGTCAACGCATCCCCGCGTCCGTCGCGTTGTGGGGGTGGGCATGCCGTCAGGCGCCCTGATGGACCGTCATGTGATCGCACAGAGCATCAAGGATCTCGCGGAGCGGCCGGCGCTCGGAACCCGGAAGGAAGAGCTGACCGCCCTCGCGGCGGCGCTCCGGGACCAGGACGTCACCGCGCTCGACCCCTGGTCCGAACTCGACCTCCTCACCGCCTACGCCCGTCCCGAGAGCCTCCGGACTGCCGGGGGTCAGGGCGGGGAACGCGTGGTCTGGTCCTACGCCGAAGGGGTGCTGGGCGCGCTGGTCTTCGTGCCGCTGATGCTCACCTGGTACGGACTGACCCGGGCGTCGAGTGCGTACGGAGCGCTGACCGGCGCTGATCCGAAGGCCGCCTCCCGGCCCTTCCTCCAGTTGTGGCAGTCCGGTTTCGAGGGGCACCTCACCGGCGCCTTCACCTTCGGCCATGTGGCGATGAGCGCCACCGTCGCCATCGCGGTGCTCTTCGCCCTGGTGCTCGTGCACGGTCTGCGGCGGTCCGCCGTCGCCCGCCGGGAGGAGGACGCCGACCGCGGTTCCGAGGAGCTGATGGCGGCGCTCGTCCCGGCGCTGACCCGCGCCCAGCTCGTGCTGAACCAGCAGCGGTCGAGTTCCCCGCAGCGCTTCGCGGCCGAGCTCACCGAGTCCGCCGCGACGCTCAGGCGGCTCGGCGACAAGGCGGTCCGGGTCCAGAAGGAGCTGACGGCGGCGGCCTCGACGGTCGGCGAGGCGGTGCAGGGCGCGGAACGCGCGCTGGCCGGGGTCGACACCTCCGTCAAGCCCCTGGAGATCGCGGTGGGGCGTGTCGAGGCCGCCGTCAGCGACGGCGGGGCGCAGGTCCGCAAGGCGCTCGACGACGTGCGCGAGGCGAGCGGTGAGGTGCGGCTCGCCGTGCACGGCGCCGGCGACCGTGTCGAGGACTCCGTCACCGTGCTGGCCGCGTCCCAGCGTGCCTACACCACCGGCATCGAGGTTGCTTCGGACATCTCCGCCCAACTCCTCGGCCGATTCGGTGAGGTGGCGGAGGGGACGGCCCTCGCGGTCGAGGAGTCCCAGCACGCGGTGCGTGAACTGAACGCCCAGAGCGGTGCGTTGCGGGCGGTCGCCGACGAGTTCGCCCGGCTGGTGGCCGAGTTGAGGGCGGGCGGCCCCGCGCACTTCGGCCCTCCGGGCCACGCGGACCGGGCGGGGCAGGCAGGCCAGGCGGGGGCCTGGTCGGCCGGTGGCCAGACCCACGGGCATGTCCGATCCCCCGACGCGGGCCGGGCCTCCTCCGCCGACGCGGGCCACGCTCCCTCGGACCGGTTCGGGTCGCCGGTGGAGCAGGCCGACGCTCCCGTCGGCCGATTCGGGCCCCCCTCCGGTGACCCGGGCCACCCCGGCCCTTCGCGACCCGACCCCCGTCGTCAGCCCCCGCCGCTGCCTCCCGCGCCCCTGACCGAGGCCCGATGAGTCCGATGAAGCGCGGTGGAAGGTTCCAGCCGCTGCACATGGCGGGCTGGCTGTTCGCGGACATGCTGCTCGTCCTCGCCCTGGTGGCCATGGGGGACCAGGGCGACCCGCAGGCCGCCGACCGACGCCCAGCCGCTTCGGCCGCCTCTTCGGCCGCCGGAAAGCAGTCCCGGCACACCGGCCCGCGGGCGGTGGTCCGCACACCGGTCAAGGTGGCCGTCGACGCGCCCGAGGGCGACGACGAAGGCATCGTCCGCGCACTGCGCGGGGCGACCGCGCGCTACCAGGGCCGACGCGCCGCCTTCGTGCTGACCTTCGGACGTCACACCGACCCGGGCGCCGGGGGCCGCTATGCCCACGAGGTCAACGCCCTGCTGGAGAAGGCCCGTCCGGACATGTTCCGCGCCGCCACCACCCGCGACTTCTGGAAGGGCGGAGCCTTTCCGGGCCACGCCGACATCGAGATCTACTTCTACACGTACTGACCCGGAGGTACGAGACCTTGCAGATCCTGCCCTTCTACCTGCTGTGCGACGAGTCCGGGTCGATGATCGGAGAGCCGATCGACGCCATCAACGGCGCGCTCCCGGACCTGCACCACGAGATCAGCACCAATCCGACCGTCGCCGACAAGACCCGCTTCTGCCTCATCGGCTTCTCCGACACCGCCACCGTGCTGCAACCGCTCGTCGACCTCAGCGACATCGACTCGGTCCCCGCGCTCGCCGCGGGCGGGCTCACCTCGTACGGCGACGCGTTCCGTACCCTGCTGCGCTGCGTCGAGGCCGATGTGGCGGGGCTGAAGGCGGAGGGCCACGAGGTGTACCGCCCCGTCGTCTTCTTCCTCTCCGACGGCATTCCCACCGACCCGGACTGGGACCAGGCGTACAAGGAGATCACCCAGTCACGGTTCTGCCCGAAGATCATCGCCTTCGGTATCGGCGAGGCGCAGGAGTCGACGATCGCGCGCGTCGCCAATTTCCGGGCGTTCATGCAGCAGGACTCCTCGGTGTCACCGGCTCAGGCACTGCGCGAATTCGCCTCCAGCCTCACGCGGTCGATCGTCCGGTCCGCCGGGAGCATCGGCGCGGACGGCGGAAACGGGTTCACGCTGGCCGTGGACGACACCGTGCCCGGCTTCTCCATCGTCTCTCTCGACAAGTTGTGAGGTCGCACCGATGGGGAACGACATGAACGCCACCGGACCGTCCCGGACCAGCCCACGCAACCCCGACATGCGCAACCCCGACATGTGCGAGCACGACATGCGCGAGCCCGAGGTATGGGAGCCGGACGGGAGCCAGGCACATGGGAGCCAGGCACATGGGAATCCGGCACATGGGAATCCGGCACATGGGAGCCAGGCGCACGCGGGCCAGGCGGACGTGCGGCAACCGGACGTGCGGCAACCGGACGTGCGGCAGACGGAGTTCCGCTGGCCCGACGCGCAGCAGCCCGACCCGCTGGACGCGACCTGGCAGAGCGTCGACCAGGTCTTCAAGGACCAGCCGGAGCCCGACACGGCCGTCACCGCGCCCGCACCCGTATCGGTGTCCGAGGGGTCCGCCACGCGAGGCGGGCCCGTCCCGACGCTCGGCGCGCCGTTCCACTCCGGCCCCAAGCCACCGCTGTACGCGCCGGAGCCCAGGGAGCTTCCCTCGGTGCGGCAGGACCCGACCGCGGCGCTGACGCCCGACATGGTGGTGGACGGTGCCGGGTACGGCGCTCTGACGGTGCGGGCGGCGTCCGTGCGCGGCGACTCGCACCGCTATCAGGGCGAGCCGCGCCAGGACTCCCTGGCCGTGGTGCGCCTCGGGGCGCCCGGCGCCGACGGGTTGCTGATGCTCGCGGTGGCGGACGGCGTGGGATCGGCGGCCCGTTCGCACATCGGCTCCCAGGAGGCCTGCCGGCTCGCCGCGATGGAGCTGGACAGCGTGTCCGCGGATCTCTCCGAGACCCTGCGCGCGGGCGACGAGACCGGGTTCGCCGTACTGGTGGACATCGCGGTGGGCCGGACCGCGACCCTGCTCGCGCACCGCGCCCGCGAGCACGGCGACGACCCGGCCGCGTACGCCACCACCCTGCGTGCCCTGCTCGTCCCGCTCGACCCGCGCGTGCGCACCCGCGGCTTCCTGGCCGTCGGCGACGGCGGCACGGCGCTGTTGCGCGCCGGCGAGTGGAACCTGTCCCTCACGGACCCCGAGCACGACGGCGACGGAATGATCGACACCCGCACCGCCGCCCTGCCGCACGGGCACCGCGCCCGCGCCTGTCTCCTCGCCCCGGCCCTGCCCGGCGACGTCCTCGTGCTGTGCACGGACGGCCTGTCCACGCCGCTGGCCGGGGACGCCGGGATGCGGGACTTCCTGGGGTCCGGGTGGGGGAAGGGGGCCGCGCCGGCACCGGCCGACTTCCTGTGGCAGTTGCAGTACCGGGTGAAGTCGTACGACGACGACCGCACCGCCGTCGTCCTGTGGGAGGCCGTGCCGTGAGCGCCGACGACGGCGCCGACGTGTCCCTCGGCTCGCTCACCCCCGGAGTGCGCGTCGGCGACGGCGGCCAGGGCGAGGTGTTCGAGGTCGCCGGCCCCGGCCGGCTGCTGTACAAGAGCTATCGCGAGCCGGGGAAGGCCGACGGCCGGGAACTCGCGGCACTCGTCGCCCTGCGCCAGGGGCTCGCCCCGGCCGACCGGGACCGGCTGGACCGGGAGGCGGCGTGGCCGCTGTGCCGGGTCATGGACGGCGGCAGGGCGACGGGCTTCCTGATGCGCCGCGCGCCGGACTCGATGACCTGGCGGACCTCGCGCGGCGAGGCCCGGCTGACCGACCTGTCCTATCTGCTCCGGGCGCCGAGGCCGGCCTGGCAGGCCGTCGCGCAGCCCTCGCCGGCCGAGCGGTACGCGCTGGTGGTCGGCTTCCTCGGGCTCTTCCGCTCGCTGCACACCCTGGGGCTGGTCGTCGGTGACGTGTCCCATGCGAACGTGCTGTGGACCGTCCGGCCCGGACCCGCCCCGTATCTCCTGGACTGCGACGGCGTACGCATGGCCGGCCGGCCCCCGGTCCTGGAACAGGCGGACACCCCCGACTGGCAGGACCCGCTGGCCGCCGCCGGCACCGCCACGGTGGACAGCGACCGCTACAAGGCGGCGCTGGTGGTGGGCCGTGTCCTGAGCCAGGACGCGTATGTGGCCCCCGGCAAGCCTCTGGAGCCGTTGTCCGGAGTCCTCGACGACCGGCGGGCCGACACGGTCCGCGCGCTGTGGGAGCAGGCCTCCGGTCCCCGCGGCAGCCGTCCCCACCTGGCCCAGTGGTGCACCGCCCTGGCGGGCCGCGACACCATCCGCCTCATGGCCGCGGAACCGGCCCCGAGGCCCGTCGTCGACCGTTCCAAATTCGACGGTCCCCGTACGCGGGGCCGCATCACCCTGCGCAACTGACCCACCGACACCGGCCGGACGGCGGTGTCGGTGGGTCAGCCGGCCGACGACCCCATGTGACAGTGGGCCGGCCGAACGGCAACGGCGTGTGGAGACGGGTCAGTTGCCCGACACCGTGACCGTCTGGTCGTTCTTGAGCTCGTTCACCAGCGTCTTCATCTTCGCCTCGTCCCAGACGAGGTTGCCGCCGGAGGAACCGGAGATCGGCATGTTCATGGACTTGCCGTCGCCGCCGGTGACGCCCTTCATGGCCCAGAACATGTCGGCCAGGTCCCACAGGCTCATGTCCTTGTCGACGACCAGCGAGTCGAGGCCCGCGCCCATCGTCGGGTAGAGCTTGAAGGGGTTCAGGACCGTGGACGGGGTGGCGACCTGGTGGGCCAGGGCGGCCAGGAACTTCTGCTGGTTCTTGGTGCGCTGCAGGTCCGAGGCGGCGAAGGCGTGCCGGGTACGGACGAAGGCGAGGGCCTGTTCGCCGTTCAGCGTCTGCTTGCCGGCCTTGAAGTCGGCGCCGGAGTACTTGTCCTTGAAGCCCTGGTCGAGGTTCATCTCGACACCGCCGACCGCGTCGACGATGCCCGCGAACCCGGCGAAGCCGATCTCCACGTAGTGGTCGATGTGCAGGCCGGTCTTGGCCTCGATCGTGCGGACCAGCAGGGTCGGCCCGTCCTTGGCGTACGCCGCGTTCAGTTTCACGTGCTGGCTCGAGGCCGGGTAGGTCTTGCCGGACTCGGAGCCCTTGAACGTCGGTATCACCACGTCCGAGTCACGCGGCAGCGACAACAGCGTGGAGCCGTTGCTGCCGGTGTGCAGGATCATCATCGAGTCGGTGCGCTTGCCCTCGGCGGAGCCGGTGTGCAGCTTCTTCTTGTCCTCGGAGGTCAGGCCGGCGCGGCTGTCGGAACCGACGATCAGATAGTTCGTTCCCTCGCCGGTCTCCGGCCGGTCTATGACCTTGGAGAGATCCACGTCACGGTGGAGCTTGGAGTCCGCCCAGAAGTACGTGCCGACGGAGACCACGACCAGCGCGGTGACCAGCGTGATCGCGGTCCACTTGATCCGGCGCCGCCAGTTCGGCGCGGGGCGCTGCGGGTACGCGCCGCCACCGCCCGGGCCCTGCGGACCACCGGGTCCGTTGGGGTTCCCGTACACCTGGCCGGTGTTGTAGCCGTTGTCGTACCCGTTGTCGTAGCCCTGACCGTCGACGTACGAGGGCTGTCGGGGCACACCGCCGCCGTACGGCGGCGCGTCCTGGCCCGGAGCGGGTGCGGCCGGCCCACGGCGGACCTGTCGCATGACGCGGGCGCTCTCAGGCTGTGCGCCTGCGCTGCCGCGTCCGTAGCGGTTGCCGCCGTTGCTGCGGTTGTCGTCGGGCCACCCGCCCCCGCCCTCGGACTCGCTCGGACGGGAGGTGCCCCCAGGCCAATCGTTCATGCCGACCAGTGTGCAGCTCTCCACCATGTGTCTTACAAGAGAGCCGGGAGATCTGGGTCACGCCTGTTGCAGAGCTGATGCAAAGCGGTGGTCGCGCGCCCCGGCATAAGGTGGAGGACATGACAGACCAGGCTCCCAACCCGGAATCAGATATACCGGGCAAGCCGACCTCAGCGTCCCGGACCACACTCAGCCACATCATGACCCACAACGACACGAACCTTCTGGGCTCCGTGCACGGTGGAGTGATCATGAAGCTGGTCGACGACGCGGCGGGCGCGGTGGCCGGGCGGCACTCCGGCGGACCCGCCGTGACCGCCTCGATGGACGAGATGGCCTTCCTGGAGCCCGTCCGCGTCGGTGACCTGGTCCATGTGAAGGCCCAGGTCAACTGGACCGGACGTACCTCGATGGAGGTCGGTGTCCGGGTCCTCGCCGAGCGCTGGAACGAGTCGACGCCGCCCCAGCAGGTCGGCTCGGCCTATCTCGTCTTCGCCGCCGTCGACGCCGACGGCAAGCCCCGCAGGGTCCCGCCGGTCATCGCCGAGACCGAGCGCGACGAGCGCCGCTACCAGGAGGCGCAGATCCGCCGCACCCACCGGCTGGCCCGCCGCCGCGCGATCATGGAACTCCGCGAGAAGCGCGCCGCGGAAGGCCTCGACGACTAAGGGCTGTCCCGTAATCCCCGGTGGATCAGCGCGCGGCGTCAGATGCTGGGGGCCCCTCCCACGCCTTTCGGGCTGTGGGGGAGCATCGCAAGGCGGAGGGTCGTCCTCATACTGGGCGTATTCGGGCGATCCGACAACGCGGCGTGGGGGTCCCCCCTGCTCGAAGAGCTTGGGGGAGTGCCGTAGCTGTCGTCGTGCGCCCGCCGGGGATTACGGGACAGCCCTTAGGTGCGGACGAGATGACGAGGCCGGTCCCGGCCGGGCCTCCTCGGGTCAGGGACAGACGACCTGGTCTCCCGTCACCACCCCGGACTCCCCCTGAGAGGGATCATCCGCCCGTACCCGCGTGACCTGCTTGAAGTTCGCACCGGCGGTCACCTTCAGCAGCGGTCCCTGCCCGGGGACCACGCGCAGCTCGGAGCCGGGCAGCGCGGCCGCGAGCGACTTCGCCGAGCGGTCCCAGCGGGGGTCGTACGCGACGACGGTGCGCCGGACCGTGCGGTCCGCGGCCGTCGCGGGCCGGCCCGTCGTCCGGAAACCGGTGGCGGCGAGCGCGCCGTCGACCCGCTTGCCGAGACCCACGGTGGCCGTCCCGTTCTCGACCTGGACCCGGATCTGCTGCGGGGCCACCGCGACCCGGACGGCCCCCGGCCGCGGGGCCCGGGGCGCCGAGAGCGGCTCGTCGTCGCGCAGCGCCTCGAAGAGCTTCCTGGACTTCGGCTCGTCCCATTTCAGGGTCGAGCCGATGCCCTTGACGACATAGGCCATCTGCCCGATCGGCACGGTCGTGAACTCGGACGAGGACGGGGAGAAGTTCCGCATCGCCCGGCCAAGATCCAGCAGCTCGTCCGTGCCGAAGCCCTTGTCGGCCCGTACCGAGCCCAGCACCGCCCGTGTCACGTCACGGAACTTCATCGGGTTCAGCAGTACCCCGGACGACGTGGCCTGGCCGACGAGCGCCGCCAGGAAGCGCTGCTGGCGCTTCATCCGGCCGAGGTCGGAGGAGCCGTCGGTGTGCCGGGACCGTACGTACTGAAGGGCCTGTCCGCCGCCCAGCAGATGCGAGCCGGCCGTCAGGTCGAGGCCGGTGTACCTGTCCTTCAGCGGCTGCGCGATGCAGACACGGACGCCGCCGAGCACGTCCACCGTCTTCATGAAACTGGTGAAGTCGACCTCCAGATAGTGGTCGATCTTCACGTGGGTCATGTTCTCGACGGTCCGCACGGTCAGGGTCGGGCCGCCCTCCGCGTACGCCGCGTTCAGTTTGAGGGGGTGGGCGCCGTGCCGTTCGCCGGTGACCGCGTCGGTGTGCGCGGGTGCCTCGGCGTAGGAGTCGCGCGGCAGGCTGACGATGCTGGCGCGCTCCCGGTCCTCCGAGATGTGCACGATCATGACCGTGTCGGTGCAGTGGCAGGGCGCGCCGCCGAGCCGGTACTTCCGCCGGTCCGCCTCGGTGATCTTCTCCCGGCCGTCGGTGCCGACCAGCAGCAGGTTCATGCCGTGGCCGGCCTCGGGCCTGTTCTTCATGTCCTTGAACGGGTCGACCCGGGCGATGTCCGCGTCCAGGCTGTTCAGCACCGCGTGCCCGATGCCCGCCGAGGCGAGGACCACCACGGAGACGGTGGTCACCGCCCGCATGGCCCAGCGCGGCTTCTTGCGCCGCACGGGGCGCACAGGGCGCACGGGGCGGCCGTCGGACCGTCGGCCGGGACGCCGTGCGGGAGGCGGCTGCGGGAGGCGCTGAGGGCGGACGGGGGAGCGGGGCGGTGTGGGCAAGAGGGACACCTCCGCGAGGCTGGACGGGGGAGGGATGCGTTCCGCGGGGCCGGCCGGAGCCGCGTTCCGCTCGGCGTGGGGATCCGTGAGCACGGTAGGCCCATACGATCTGCGGCCCGGTCCTTACGCCGGGCGGCGCGCGACCGTGTCCCCCGTTCGCGGTAACGTGAGCTCCGATGAGCGAGAAGCCTGACGTGCGGTCCCCCGCCGTTTCTGTGATCATGCCCGTCCTCAACGAGGAGCGGCATCTGCGCGGGGCCGTCCAAGCGATCCTGGCCCAGCGGTACGACGGCGAGATGGAGGTCGTGATCGCCATCGGTCCCTCCACGGACCGGACGGACGAGATCGCCGCCGAACTCGTCCGTGAGGACCCGAGGGTCCACACCGTGCCGAACCCGACCGGCCGGACGCCCGCGGCGCTGAACGCCGCGATCAAGGCGTCCCGGCACCCTGTCGTCGTGCGCGTCGACGGGCACGGCATCCTCTCCCCGAACTACATCGCCAACGCCGTACGGCTCCTGGAGGAGACCGGCGCGCAGAACGTCGGCGGCATCATGCACGCCGAGGGCGAGAACGACTGGGAGCACGCCGTCGCCGCCGCCATGACGTCGAAGATCGGCGTGGGCAACGCGGCCTTCCACACCGGTGGTGAGGCGGGCCCGGCCGAGACCGTGTATCTCGGGGTGTTCCGGCGCGAGGCCCTGGAGCGGCAGGGCGGCTACAACGAGGAGTTCATCCGCGCCCAGGACTGGGAGCTGAACTTCCGGATCCGGGAGGCGGGCGGACTCATCTGGTTCTCGCCCGAGCTGAAGGTGTCCTACCGGCCGCGGCCGTCCGTCAAGGCGCTCGCCAAGCAGTACAAGGACTACGGCCGCTGGCGGCACGTCGTCGCCCGCTACCACGAGGGCTCCATCAACCTGCGCTACCTCGCCCCGCCGACCGCTGTCTGCGCGATCGTGGCGGGTGTGGTGGTCGGTGCGGTGCTGACGCCCTGGGGTTTCGTCGTCCCGGCCGGCTATCTCGCGGCGATAGGGATCGGCTCGCTGCCCGCGGGCAAGGGACTGCCGGCGAAGGCCCGGCTCCAGATCCCGGTCGCCCTCGCGACGATGCACATGTCGTGGGGCTGGGGCTTCCTCACCAGCCCGAAGGCGCTGGCCAGGAAGGTCATCGCGTCCCGGCGTCCCGCGGTCCTCAGCGGCTCCGACTGAGCCCGTCCGGCTGCGGATGAGTCCGCTTCCGGATCCGACTGGGCGCGTTCATGCATGAGTTGGGCCCCTCTCGACTTCGAGAGGGGCCCAACTGCCGTTCGCGGCCCGGCCCTACGACCAGGTGTAGTCCGGGTTGACGTGCATGCAGGCGCTGGTGTCCGAGCCCTTGTCCAGCTTCGCCGACGCGGGCGTCGAGTCGTCGTCCGCGGGTGCCTTGTACGCCGTGCCGTCCCGCCAGTCGGCGCCGACGACCAGCGTGACCCCGGAGACGTCCGCCGACTTCTCCACCGCGTGCGTCGATATTCCGAGGGCCTTGGCGACCCGCAGGGCGTCACCCTCCAGATCGGCGCTCGGATAGCGGATCACCGTGGTCGCCTCGGCGGTCGACGCCGACGGGTCGGCCTTCGACTGGGCGAAGCCCTTGCCGACGAGCAGTGCGGTCACCGCGCTCGCGCGTCCGGGCACGGGCGCCAGCACGCTGGTGCGTGTGCCGTTCTGCACCTGCACCGCGATCTTGTCGTCCGCCGCGGCCGGATCCGAGGACGTCTTCTCGGCGGGGGTCTTCTTGTCCTTGCCGTCCAGCGAGATGTCCTCGCGCAGCAGCCGCCAGACCTGGTCCGCGTCCGTCGGCTTGGGAAGCACCCGGTTGCCGTCGGCGGAGTACACCCACGGCATGGTGGTCATGGTGATGCGCTTGGTCGGGACCTTCTTCAGCTCGTTGCTGAGGTCGTAGAGCTTGGTCACCGTGCCCAGGCCCTTGTCCACGGTCAGCGCGCTGGTGGCCGTCTCCGCGAGGCTCCGCAGCTTGCCCGGGTTGCTCAGCGTGGCGTTCTCGCGCATCTGGCGCACCATCGAGTTCATGTACTGGTGCTGGGCCTTGGTCCGGTAGATGTCGCTGCCGTCCTCGAAGCCGTACCGCGTCCGCAGCCACTGCAGGGCCTGCTTGCCCTTGACGGACGTCGTGCCCGCCTCGAGCTTCAGACCGGAGCCGTGACCGGTGGAGGTGTGCGAGTAGATGTTGGCGTCCACGCAGACGGGGACGCCGCCGATCGCGTCGGCCATCGACACCACGCCCGCGAAGTCGACCATGATGAAGTGGTCGATGTGGATGTCGGTCAGCTTCTCCCAGGTGGCGACCGTGCAGCCGGGGCCGCCGCGGCCCAGCGAGTCGTTCGTCATCGTGAGCGACGTGCTCGCGGCGTACGTCTTCCCGGTGTTGGGGTCGGTGCAGTTGGGTATCTGGAGCAGTGTGTCGCGCGGCATGCTCACGACCGACATGTTGCTGCGGTCCGCCGACAGGTGCAGCAGCATCTGGACGTCCGCGCGGGCCGGTGTGTCGAACGTGTCCTTCGCGCCCCCGAGCTTCTGGTTCTCGGTGGTGTTCCGGGCGTCCGAACCGATCAGGAGAATGTTCAGCGGGGTCTGGCCCGCCGCGTTCGGCTTCGACTCGGCGGCGCGGTCCTTCGCGTCGCCGATGTTCAGGTCGTCCTTCTTGAGATTGCCGTTCAGGTGCTGGTAGTAGAGATAACCGGCGCCGGCCGTGCCGAGTATCAGGACCGCCAGGACCATCGCCGACCAGCGCAGTATTCGACGTCTGCGACGGGGGCGGCCCTCGTTTCCGTGCCGCCCTCCGCCGTCGCCCCCGTCGTGCCGGCCCAGTCCCTGCGGGCTGAGCGGCATGGTGTCGTCGGCCGGGCGAACGCCGTTGCCCTCGCCGTCGGGCCGGGTGCGGTCGTCGTCCGCCGTACGGACGGGCTCGCCGCCCTCCTCGTACATGCTGTCGTCCCAGCCCAGTTCGCCGGCCTGCGGGACACGGGGTCGTGCTCCCTCCCCACGCACACTGCTTTGCGCCATCTCTCAGCCTCTCCCCACCCTGCGCCTGACAAACGGGTCCGTCGTACGCCCTGGCCGGACGCTTCCACGCCCCGGCCGGACGCTTCTCGCGTCCTGTAGGACGCTCGACGGACCCGTTAGGTCACTTCGCGCACACCGTTTTGTCCGCCGTGGACTTCTCCACGTCCGGCGCCTTCGTCGGAGC
This sequence comes from Streptomyces rhizosphaerihabitans, assembly GCF_025399795.1. Lineage (GTDB taxonomy): Bacteria > Actinomycetota > Actinomycetes > Streptomycetales > Streptomycetaceae > Streptomyces > Streptomyces rhizosphaerihabitans. The sequence goes on from NZ_JAODTZ010000009.1 coordinate 209,727, forward strand.
GCTCAAAGGCACGCCGGCGCCCTTGAAGTCCTTGCCCAGGGTCAGCACGATCGCGGGCAGCCCCTGCGAGTTCTTCTCGCTCTTGCCGGGCTTCAACGCGGAACCGGACAGCCCCATCAGATCCGCCAGCTTGCGTGCCTGGTCGGCCTGGTCGGGAGAGTACTCCAGGGTTGTCTTGCTCAGTGTTTCCGGAGCGTTGCCCAACTGGCTGGACTTGAGCACGCCCTCAGTGTTCTGCAGCCAGTTAAGAGTTTCCTGTGCCGAGCCCGCCTGGGCGCCGCCGTTGTAGATGTCGACGCGGACGGCGGACGCGGCGGAACGGGAGCCCTTGAGGCGGGCGGCCACCGCGGCCGCCTCCTTCTTCTCCTTCTGCTTCACGGCGGTGAAGGAGACGTCGTCCTTGATCGCGTCGAAGACGGCGGGGGCTGTGGTCGGATTGACGATGACCGTCTTGTGGACCACGCCGTCCGCCGGGTTGTCTATCACCGGAACCGTGGTGAAGGTGATGTTCTTCGTCGGCACCTTCTTCAGCTCCAGGGCCATGTCCTTGAGCGTGCTCACCTTGCCGATGCCGGTGTCCACGGTGAGCGCCTTGGTGGCGGCCTCGGCCAGTGAGATCAGCTTGGTGGGGCTGGTGAGGGTGTCGCTCGAACTCATCTTGCGCATCAGGGAGCCCAGGAACTGCTGCTGCACCTTGATGCGGTCGAGGTCGCCCGCGTTGCCGAAGCTGTGCCGGGTGCGGACGAAGGCGAGGGCCTGCTCACCCTCGATGACGTGCTTGCCCGCGGAGAGCTTGAGGTGCGAGTTCTCGTCGTCGACGTTCTTCGCGAGACAGACCTCGACGCCGCCCACCGCGCTGGTCAGCGTCTTCACCGCGTTGAAGTCGGCCATCATGAAGTGGTCGACCGTGATGCCGGTGACCGCCTTGACGGTGTCCATCGTGCAGCCCGGGTTGCGGTCGTCCTGGCCGAGGCTCGTGTTGAAGCGGACGTTGTCCGTGCCCTGGATGACCTTCTCGGTGCCGTCCGCCTGCTTCGTCCTGCACTCGGGGATGTCGACGATGAGGTCGCGCGGAATGCTCAGCGCGGTCGCGTTCGTCCGGTCCTTGGAGACGTGCAGCAGGATGTTCGTGTCGGCGTGCCCGACGCTGTTCTTGTCGCCGTAGCCCGTGTTGCCCGCACCGGTGCGCTTGTCGGTGCCGATGATGAGGAGGTTGAAGGCCTCGTCCTTGCTGAAGCCGCTCTTGCCCGAACTGCCGACGTCCGTCGTGCTGACGTTGCCCTCGAGGTGCTTGAGGTAGGCGTAGGCGGCACCCGAGACGGCCACCAGGACCAGCGCCATCGTGCCGCCGGTCCAGAGCAGTATCTTCTTCGCCTTCGACTTCTTGGGCGGCTTGTTGCGCCCGCGCCGCCGCCCCGGAAGGGGTTCCGGCGGCTCCGCGCGCCGTCGGCGCGGCCCCGGCACGTCGGTGCCGGGCGCGTCACGTTCCCGTCCCGGCGCGTCACGGTCCCTGCCCGGTGCCGCGCGATCCCTGGCCGGAGCGCTTCGGGTGCGCGTCGCCGCGGAGGGTGTACCTCTCCGCGGTCGCGGCACTCCCGGCTGCGCTCCGGAAGGGGTCAGTCGCAGTTCGTATTCACCGGTGTTCGGGTTGAGTACCCACTGGTCTGCGGGGTCGATGTTGTCCGCCCGCCCACGGCCTTGCGCGTCCACGGTTGTCTGAATCCTCCGTCGGGGCCACGCGGCGCCCTTTCCCCCTCAAAAAGGCGCTCGGGTCTCGGTCAAGCAGTGCGCGACCCCCAGGAAGGACCTCGTGGTCGGGTGCACCGGATCGCTCACACTATCCGCCAAGTTCGGCGCCGAGCGACGGCCGTGACAAATTCAACGTCCCTACAACCGGGCAATCCGCCCCATTTTCCGAGACTTCTTAGCTCAGCTGTTCCCCACCTTGGCGCGCGCTTTACCCGCAGGCGTCCTGAGCCGCGGTGTTACCCCGGAAAGTCGGTGTCGGATCGGGTGTCCCGGTGAGACCGGCAACCCCTATTGCCATCGACATTCCGTCGTCGTGCGACTCCTCTTCGTAGTCACGGAAGGAGTTGCCGTACAGACTTACGGAATGCGGTGATTGGCCTTGGGCGAGCCTGTGCGGCGGTTCCTTCGCGACCGCCACCGGCCGGTCCGCGCGCAGCCGCGCGAAGAGCCGGGCCGCCTCGGGCTCCACGAGCTGATCACGGTTGGCGTTGAGTACATAGGACGTCCGGGGGACCGTCAGGAACTGCATGCTTTTCGTGGGGATGTCGCGCATTCCGCGCACCAGGTCGTACAGGCCGCGCAGACTCGCGAGCCCCGGGTCGGTGGTCAGCGACGAGGTGGCCGCGTCCAGCACCGGATACAACTTCGCCGGGTTGAGCAGGACATCGTCGCTGCGCACCTTGTTGACCAACGCGCCGAGGAACTGTTGCTGGCGGTCCATGCGGTCGGTGTCGCTGCCGTTGCCGATGCTCTTGCGGGCGCGGACGTAGCCGAGCGCCTGCTCGCCGTTGAGCACGACCTTGCCCGCGGGCAGCCTCAGCTTCGCGGCCTTGTCGTTGATCGGCTTCCTCAGGCACACCTCGACGCCGTCCACCGCGTCGACCATGTCCTTGAAGCCGTGGAAGTCCACCACCATGTGATGGTCGACACGGATATTCGTGAGCTTTTCGACGGTACGGATCGTGCAGGCCGAACCGCCCACCTGGAAGGCGTAGTTGAACATCGCGAACATGGGCTCTGTCCGGGTGCCGTCCGGGCGGCGGCAGCCCGGCACGTCCACCATCAGGTCGCGGGGCAGCGACATGGCGGTCGCACTGTGCCGGTTCGCCGAGAGGTGCAGCAGGATCGTGGTGTCGGACCGTTCCGTCCCGGAGTCGCGGCCGTACTTCTTGTTGCCCGCCCCCGAGCGCGAGTCCGACCCGATCAGCAGGATGTTCTGCGCGTCGCGCACCAGCGCAGTGGGCCGTTCCCTCCCGTACCGGGCGAGCTCGGCGGCCGCGTCGTTGTCCGCCGTGATGTTCCCGTTCAGCTTCTCGTACGCGGCCCAGCCGACCCCCACGGCGCCGAGGACCACCACGGCCACCCCGGTCGCCGTGTAGCGCAGCCAGCGCCGCCGCCGGCGTTTGGCCCCGGCTCCGGTGGGCGACGCTCCGAGCCCCGGCCCCTCCGGGCGTCCGGAGGGAGTGCCTGCGGTGTCGGTCACGTCGGAACCACCACCCCTCACGGCGTACGAGCGTGTCTGGCTGCTCCTACGACCATGTCCCGATGCGGCAGGTGAGGGGGGCCGGTGATGGGCCGAACGGGGGACGCGCCCCGCACGGCCGGCGCCCCCTGGAGGGCCTCTGTCAGGGGCGGCGCCCCCCGCTCGCCCGCCGGGGTGACAGCCACTGGTGAGCCGTCGGGGTCACCCCTACGGCCACTGATGAGCCGTCGGGTCAGCCCTGCAGCCCCTGGCGAGCCGTCGCGGTCACCCGCTCGCTCTCGATCCGCCGGGCGAGCGAGTCGTCGCCCAACTGGTCGAGGTTGCGGCACAGCACCACGGACCCGCCGGTGGCGAGCGGCGCGTAGAGCCCCGCGGCCAGGCCCGCCCAGGTGTCGTACGAGAGCGCCGACAGGATGCGTGAACCGGGCCCCGTCAGATCCAGCCCGGGGGCATCGGCGCGGGCCTGCTCCACGACCTCCGCGCCCGTGTACGCGGCCCCGGCGACGATCAGCGCCTGCTCCTCCGGATCGACCGGCGCGTACGGCGCGAACCGGTCGCCCTGGCTCGGTACCTCCACGGCGTAGTCGGCGTAGCCCACGGGCGGTGTCTGGAAACGGCGGCCGAGCGGCGCGAGCGAGAGGGCGACGCGCTCACCGGAACAGGCGAGCCCGGCCTCGAACCGCCCGGGGCCCGCGACGACGTGGTCGGCGGCGGCCGGGTCGCCCCCGACGTCCGCGACGACGCCCACCGAGGAGCAGGCGAGCAGCCACACCGCCGTCTGCCAGTGCGCGGGCAGCAGCAGCGCGACCCGCTCGCCGGGCTCGGCGGACAGCTCGCCCTGGAGCAGGTTGGCGGTCTTGGCCACCCAATTGGCGAAGGTGGCCACGGACAATTCGACCCGTTCGCCCGTCGCGTCGTCGTAGAAGGTCACCAGAGGACGCGCCGGGTCCTCGGAGAGCGCGGATCGCAGCAGGTCGGCGGGGGTGCGGTCGGTGGCTTTCACGCGCGCAAGCGTACGCGGGGGCGCCGCGCGGCACGGACCGAGCGCGCCACCGGTTCGGCGGAGCGCGTCCGACGGTCCGTCAATTCCGCGATGGACAGATATGTATGACTATGTCCAGGATCAGGAGCATGCGTGGATTCCTTGCTTCCTCGGTCGGCGTCACCTGCGCGGCCGCTCTCGCCCTTCCGCTCGCCCTGCCCGCCTCCCCGGCACAGGCCGGGCCGTCGGCGGTGACATCCGAGGCCGCCGCCCCCGGCAGCACCCAGTCCCTGCCCCTCGTCCCGCTCGCCGGTGAACGGGCCCTCGGCCCAGCCACACCCGAACAGGGCCTCGCCCGCCGGAGCGTACGGCCGTTCTCCCTGGTCGGAGTCGTCTGGGACGACCCGAACACTGAACTGAACGGCCGTGTCCAGGTCCGCACCCGGGAGACAGGCACCGGCCACTGGTCGGGCTGGCAGGACGTCGAGACCCACAACGACGAGCACGCCGCAGACCCGGACACCCCCGAAGGCGCGTCGCGCCGGGTGCACGGCTCCACCGCCCCCCTGTGGGTGGGCGACTCGGACGGCGTCGAAGTACGCGTCGACGCGGAGCAGGCGGTGCGAGAAGCCGCGGACAGCCCTGAGGAGGGCGCGCGGGAGAGCCCGGGGGAGGAACGCGTGGCCGCCCCGGCGCACTCCCCGCTGCCCGGCGGCCTGCACCTCGAACTGGTCGATCCCGGCGGGGATCCCCCGCACCCGGACGCCCGGACGGCCGGGCGGGCCGGGGGCGCGCCCTCGGGTGTGCGCGCGAAGGGCGTGCACGCGGGCGCGCCGGACGGCGACATGGGTGCGGGCGCCACCGAGATCACCGCGCTCTCCCGGGAGGAGACGGAACGCGCGTACTTCCCCGACGACATGGCCGAGCAGCGCGCGATGCCGTACATCGGCCCTCGTCCCCGCATCATCACGCGCCGCGGCTGGGGCGCGAACGAGAACCTGCGCGAGCGCGGATTCCTCTACACGAAGTCGGTCAAGGCGGCCTTCGTGCACCACACGGCGTCGGGCAACAAGTACAGCTGTTCGCAGGTCCCTTCGATCATCCGCAGTATCTACCGCTACCACGTGGTGAGCAGCGGCTGGCGTGACATCGGCTACAACTTCCTCGTCGACAGGTGCGGAAACATCTACGAAGGCCGGGCCGGAGGCGTCGCCAAGGCGGTCATGGGCGCCCACACCCGCGGGTTCAACACGAACAGCATGGGGATCGCCGTGATCGGCACTTTCGGCAGCACGAAGCCGACCGACGCCGCGCTCAAGGCCATCTCCCGGCTCACGGCGTGGAAACTCGGCCTCTACGGTGCCAATCCGCGTGGCAAGACATACCTGAAGTCGGCCGGTGGCAATCTCTACCGAAAGGGAAAGAACGTACGACTGAATGTGATCTCCGGCCATCGGGACGGGTTCGCCACGGAGTGCCCCGGACGGCTCCTCTACGGCAAGCTCGGCTCGGCCAGGACGACGGCGGCCCGCTACCAGGGCCGGTAGGCAGGACCCGGAACAGGCCCGGCCGGCACGGCGCGGGCCGGGCCGGTTCCGGCAGGGATCACCTGAAGTCACGACGAAGGCCCGTCGAAGGACACCGCACGGCCATCGAAGGCGCCATCGAACGGTCTGCATACACTGGCCGGCCGAAAGACAGTTCGGCCGGTCCCGGCAGGAAGCAGAGACGACAGGTGACAGAAGCGATCCTCCTGGTCGGCGGCAGAGGCACCCGGCTGCGCCCTCTCACGGTGCACACACCCAAGCCGATGGTCCCGGCGGCCGGGGTCCCCTTCCTCACGCACCAGCTGGCGCGGGCGCGCGCGGCGGGCGTCCAGCACATCGTGCTGGCGACCTCCTACCTCGCCGAGGTCTTCGAGCCGTACTTCGGTGACGGTTCCTCGCTGGGCCTGCACATCGAGTACGTCACCGAGGACGAGCCGCTCGGCACGGGCGGCGCCATCCGCAACGTGGCGTCCCGGCTGCGCTCGGGCCCCGACGACCCGGTCCTGATCTTCAACGGCGACATCCTCACGGGCCTGGACATCCCGGCGCTGGTGGCGACCCACGAGACGACGGGTGCGGATGTCTCCCTCCACCTCACCCGGGTGGAGGACCCGCGCGCGTTCGGCCTGGTCCCCACCGACGCCACCGGGCGCGTCACGGCCTTCCTCGAAAAGCCGCAGACCCCCGAGGAGATCGTCACCGACCAGATCAACGCGGGGGCGTACGTCTTCCGCCGTTCGGTCATCGACACGATCCCCGAGGGCCGCCCGGTCTCGGTCGAGCGTGAGACCTTCCCGGAGCTCCTGGCCACCGGCGCCCACCTCCAGGGCATGGTGGACTCCACCTACTGGCTGGACCTGGGCACCCCTCAGGCCTTCGTCCGCGGCTCGGCCGACCTGGTGCTGGGCCGCGCTCCGTCCCCGGCCGTCCCCGGCCGCTGCGGTGACCGTCTGGTCCTGCCCACGGCCACGGTGGCCCCCGACGCCAAGCTCACCGGCGGCACGGTGGTCGGAGAGGGCGCCCGCATCGGCGAAGGCGCCCGGATCACCGGCAGCACCGTTCTGGCCGGCGCCGTCGTCGAGCCCGGCGCAATCATCACCGACTCCTTCATCGGCGTCGGTGCCCGTATCGGCGAACGCACCGTCCTCACCGGCACGGTCATCGGCGACGGCGCGGTCGTCGGCCCCGACAACGAACTCCGCGAGGGAGTCCGCGTCTGGTGCGACGCCCGCATCCCGGGAGCGACCCTGCGCTTCTCGTCGGACCAGTAGAAGACCTGTGCGCTGACCCCGGTGGGGCTGAAACACGGTTCCAGCCCCACCGGCGCACTTCCAGCCCCTCCCGCACGCTTTCCGGCTGCTAGGGGCACGCTTCGGCTGCTTCCCAGACGCATTTTCTGCCACGGAGGCAAGATCCAGCCCCTCCGGCGTTTGAGGAGCGGGGTCTGGGGCGGAGCCCCAGGGACGGGTAGGGGCGGAGGGGGCGAGAATCCGCTTGGCCGGGGGGCTCAGCCTCAGGAGGCGGCGGACGCCCCTGGAGATGCCGGACGGCCTTGGAGTTGGCGGACGGCCGACGGAGTTGGCGCGGCCGACGGCGACGCCAGAAGCCGGGTCCGTCTAGAGCCGCCCGATGTCCCCGCGAGGCATCTTCGGCGAACGCCGCGGCGGCGTACGCCCAGCCAGCAGAATCAGCCGAGCGGCCCGATGCCGCTGCCCGGCATAGGGCTCCAGAAGCTCCAGCATGACGGAGTCGTCCGCGTCCCGGTCCCCCGCCAGTGCGTACCCGACGATCCCCGGCAGATGCAGATCCCCCACGGTCACGGAATCCGCCGCGCCATGACTGCGCTGCACCACTTCCGCGGACGTCCACGGCCCGATCCCGGACACCAGCTCCAGCCGCTGCTGCGCCCGTACGGGATCGAGCCCGACGGCCTCCTCCAGCCGCGCGGCGACCCGTACGGCCCGCAGAATCGTGGAGGCCCGCTTGTTGTCGACCCCGGCCCGGTGCCACTCCCAGGACGGGATCAAGGCCCAGGTCCGGGGTGCCGGCATGACGTACATCCGCTCGGGCGCGGGCCCCGGCGCGGGCTCGCCGAACTTGCGGACGAGCAACCGCCACGCCCGGTACGCCTCGTCGGTGGTGACCTTCTGCTCCAGGACGGACGGGATCAGCGACTCCATCACGAGCCCGGTCCGCACCAGCCGCAGGCCGGGCCGCCGGTGCCGGGCGAGCGCGACCAGCCGGTGCCGTGGCTCGAAGGCGTCGGGATCGTCCGCGGCGCCGAGCAGGTCGGGGAGCCGGTCGAGCAGCCAATCGGCGCCCGGCCCCCAGGCCCGGCCCCGGACCGCCCCGCCGTGCAGCGCGACCCGCAGTGTCCCGGGCCCGGCGGGCGTACGAGCGGTCCGCCACACGGAGCCGTCGGGTGTCGTCCGGAACGTCGGATCGCCGGGTCCGCGTCGCAGCGGTCCGAGCACGAGCCCGAGATCGAGCGGTCCGTCCGGCGTCCATGACCGAGTGCGTCCGGGCTCGGCCGTCTGGCGGGGCACTCCACCGGGCACGCCGCCCGGTGCCCCGCCGGGCACCACGACATGCCCGCCGCGCACGGTCGTACGCGTAGGCCGGGGAGCGAAACGTCCAGACACGAATGAGGTCCTAGAGATACTCGGCGCGTCCTACGAGAGTAGGCGCTCACCCCACACCAAGGACGCCGGACACCCGCCGAACCACCCCGGACCGACGCCCTCGGCGGGTCAGCGGACTCCGCCGAGTCGGCCGAGGATGTCAGCGGCTGGTCAGTGAACCGCCCTGGGCTGACCGGAGCAGCGCTCTCGGCGGGTCAGCGGGCCTCGCCGAGCCGGCCGGGAGCGCTCTTGGCGGGTCAGCGGACTTCGCCGGGCCGGCCGGGGGCGTCCTTGGCGGGTCAGCGGACTTCGCCGAGTCGGCCGGGGCGTCCTCGGCGGGTCAAGCGGGCCTCGCCGAGCCGGCCGGGAGCGGCCCCGACCGGTCAGCGGACCTCGACGAAGTCGGCAGAGTCCCGCTCGGGCCGGGCCCTCGGCTCCTCCGCCGCGTGGCCGACGGCCACGGCCCCCATCGGGTCCCAGCCCTCCGGAAGCTCCAGCACCTCGCGTACGACGTCACGGCAGAACATCGTCGACGACACCCACGCGGAGCCCAGCCGCTCCCCGGCCAGCGCGACCAGGAAGTTCTGCACGCCCGCCCCGGTGGCGACCACGAACATCTCGCGCTCGGCGCCGTCCCGTCGTGCATCGCCGTACGTGTGCGACCCGTCCATGACCAGGCACGGCACCACGAGATACGGCGCCCTGCGCAGCACGTCGCCGCGGCGGACCCGCTTGGCGATGGACTCCTCGCTCTTCGCGTCCCCACGCAGATCCGCGATCCACGCGTCGCGCATGGCGTCGAGCAGCCGCGTCCGCGACTCCTCGGACTCCAGGAGCACGAACCGCCAGGGCGTGGTGTGGTGCGGCGCGGGAGCGGTCACCGCCGCGGCGACCGCACGGCGTACGGCACCGGGGTCGACGGGCTCGTCGGTGAAGGCCCGGACGGTACGCCGCTGGGTCACCGCCTCCCGTACCGCCTCCGAGGTGCCCAGCCGGAACATGTCGTCACGCGCGTCACGCACCATCGCCCGCGCCCCCGCGCCGTCCCCCTCGGTCACCAGGTGCGCGAGCCCGCGCAGGACGGCGACCGGCAGCCCGGAGGACTTGCCCTTGACCAGGTCACCGGCGGCGGCGAGCTCGTCGGCCGTGGCGACGACGGTCGCGCTGAGCGGATTGCCGTGCGTGTCGGTGCCGCCGCGCAGGTCGTCGAGCACGTGGACGCCCGCGGCGCCGATGGCGACATCAGTGAGTCCGGTGCGCCAGGGTCGCCCGAAGGTGTCCGTGATCACGACGCCGACGTCGACCCCCAGGGTGTCCCGCAGTCCCGCACGGATCGCGTCCGCGGAGGCATCAGGGTCCTCGGGCAGCAACAGCACTGTCCCGGAAGGGGTGTTGGAAGCGTCGACCCCGGCGGCGGCCATCACCAGGCCCTGTCGGTTCTCGACGATCCGCAGCGCGCCGCGCCGTGCCACGACGCGGACGGTCTCGGCATCGATGGCAGCCTCGCGGTCGGCGGCCTCGACCATCCGGCCCTCGGCCTTCGACACGATCTTGGAGGTGACGAGGAGCACATCCCCGTCGACGAGCCCGGGCTCGGCCGCCGCGATGAGCTTCGCCAGGTCGTCCCCCTGGCGCACCTCGGGAAGTCCGCCCAGCGCCCAGACCCGGTAGCCCGCGTCGGAGGGCCGTCCGGGGTGTTCCCCGTCGGTGTGCCGTCCCGAGCGCCCTCCGTCGGAGGACATCGCTCCGTCCACGGTGTTCACGACGCCCGTACCTCCTCCGCCAGAGTCAGCGCCTCACGTGCCATCCGCGCCGTCGCGTCGAGGTCGGACATCATCAGCGGTACGGCCCGGCAGCGGATGCCGGCCGCCTCGACACGCTCCACGGCGGAGGCGTCGACCGTGTCGACGAGCCAGCCGTCGAGGAGGCCGGAGCCGTAGTGCTCGGCCACCGCGGCGGCGGTGGACTCGACGCCCACCGCGGCCAGTACCTTGTCGGCCATGCCGCGCACCGGCGCGTCGCCGACAATGGGGGAGAGGCCGACGACGGGCACGCCCGCCTCGGCGATGGCCTCGCGGATGCCGGGCACGGCGAGGATCGTGCCGACGGAGACGACGGGGTTGGACGGCGGGAAGAGGATGACGTCCGCCTCGGCGATGGCTTCCAGCACTCCGGGCGCGGGCTTCGCCTGCTCGGCGCCGACCGGCACGATCGCCTCGGCCGGCACGGCGGCCCGCAGCCGCACCCAGTACTCCTGGAAGTGGATCGCCTTGCGCTCGCCGGCGGCCCCCGCCGGGTCGCCCTCCGGCAGCGTCACGGCGACATGGGTCTCGACGCGGTCGTCGGACATGGGGATGAGACGCACGCCCGGCTTCCACCGGTCGCACAGGGCCGCAGTGACGGCGCTGAGCGGATAGCCCGCGCCCAGCATCTGCGTCCGCACGATGTGCGTCGCGAAGTCGCGGTCGCCGAGCCCGAACCACTCGGGTCCGACCCCGTACGCCGCGAGTTCCTCTTTCAGATGGAAGGTCTCGTCGGCCCGTCCCCAGCCCTGCTCCTCGTTGATGCCGCCGCCGAGCGTGTACATCACCGTGTCGAGGTCCGGGCAGACCTTCAGCCCGAAGAGGTGGATGTCGTCGCCGGTGTTGCCGATGACCGTGATGTCCGCGTCCGGCACGGCCCGCTGGAGACCACGCAGGAACCGGGCACCACCGATACCGCCTGCCAGAACCACAATGCGCATGGGGTTCAGTCTCGCAGGCGGGTACGACAACGCGTCAGCCGGTTACGAGTCCCGGGTGCCGGCGGCCCCGTGGTCCGGCGCGAACGCGTCACACGGCTTCGGCGACCGCGCAACGCGCCGCGTGCATCGGCATCTCGGTGAGACCCGGGTAATAGACGTGCAGACTGACGGCCGGTTCGAGCGAGTCGTTGACGACCTCGTGGACATACCCGGGCGCGAACACACGCTGCGCGCCGGAGCTCAGGGCGCAAATGCCGCGCTCGGTGCGTTCGGTCAGCGCGCCGTCCAGGACGGTCAGCACGCCGGAGGAACCGCCGTGGTCGTGCAGCCCGCTGCCCTGTCCGGGCACCCAGGACAGGAGCCACACCTCGTAGCCGGGCCCCGTGCGCAGCCGGTGGTACCAGCGCGAGGCGGCGTCGTAGCGGACGAGGTGTTCCCACTGGGAGCGGTCGGCGGCGATGGAGCGCGCCAGGCCGACGAACTCGGCCACGGTGGAGGGGTGTTCGCGCGGCGGCTGGAGCAGGTGCGGAACTTCGAGGATGTCGCCGGCGATCTGGAGGTCGCTGTCGCTGTTCATGGATGCGGTGGTTCCTCGGCGGAAGAGTGCTGGGGTGTCGCTGGCCGTTCCCGCTCTGGTCAGGGGCGGGGATTCCGCCCGGGTCACGAGCGGGGAGGAGGCCCTGGTGCGGGCAGTGGCCCCGGTGGGGGCGGGGATTCGCCTCAGTGGCGGCGAGGCAGCCGGAGCGCGGTAGGGCTCAACAGCTGAAACAGCAACAACAGCTACAGCGAACGTGGGCAGCACCGAGGGACCCGGCGGTGCGGGTCGAGGTGAGTGCCGAGTTCGCGAGCATGCCCACAAGGACACCGGTTCACACCTCGACTGTCAACTGCATGTCCGGTATGTGGGAGATGTTTCACCTCATCCGGTTCATCTGGCAGGCGAAAGGTTTGTTCAGGAGCCTCCCCGGACACATGGCGCACAACCGGGTGAACAAACCTCGCCGCGGCCCCGTGATCCAAATGTGATCAGATTCGCTTCGGGGTCCGCGCCGGAACGGGATCGAACTCCTGGACGTCCTCCTCTGTGAGGAAGAGGGCGTCTGACCTGGACCTCTTGGGCTGTCAGGGTTTATGCCGATTTGAACACTTTCCGCAAAGCCTTGGTTCCGGAGAGTGAATAAGGGGCCCAATAGCAGATCTCGGCTTGACTGGCCCGGATCGGCACACTTGTAATTTCACTCGTGTCGTTCAGCCGAAATCGGTAACGGCAGCATCACGGGGACGCGAAAGACAGACGAGGGGCGCACATGACCGAGCTGGTGCAGCAACTGCTGGTCGACGACGCGGACGAGGAACTCGGCTGGCAGGAGCGCGCGCTGTGCGCCCAGACCGACCCCGAGTCCTTCTTTCCCGAGAAGGGCGGCTCCACCCGCGAGGCCAAGAAGGTCTGCCTCGCCTGTGAGGTCCGCTCCGAGTGCCTCGAATACGCGCTCGCCAACGACGAGCGGTTCGGCATCTGGGGCGGTCTGTCCGAGCGGGAGCGGCGTCGTCTGAAGAAGGCCGCCGTCTGAGAACAGTCGTACGGAAAAGCGGACGCGAAACAGTAGTCCACACACGTGGGTGCCGCAGACCAAACGGCACACACTCTTACGTAAGGAACGGCCCGTCGCAGGTGGGTTATCCACAGGCGGCGGGCCGCCGTCTTGCTCAGCCGTTAGTGTGGGCCCTCGTCCGAGACGTCCCGCTGTCCCCGCCGGACACAGACGTCCACCGCAGTCCATCGAACCGGGGCCCGTACCTCGATGTCCGTGTACAGCCATTCGGCAGCCCGTAACGACGCCGCTGCCGCCCCTGAGTTCCCGCGCCACGTCGTGACCGCGGTGCTCGTCTCCCACGACGGCGCCCGCTGGCTGCCCGAGGCGCTCGCCGGGCTGCTCGGCCAGGACCGCCCCGTGCAGAACGCGGTGGCGGCCGACACCGGCAGCGCGGACGAATCCGCACAGCTGCTCACCGAAGCGCTCGGCGCCGACCGCGTGCTGCACCTGGCGCGGCGCACCGGCTTCGGCCAGGCCGTCGAGGAGGTGTCCCGCACCGCCGGTGAACTGACCCCGGACGACCTGCCCTACCTCAAGCGTCCGAGCGGCTGGGACCCCGTCACCCGCAGCTGGCGCGACGAGGCCTACGACATGCCGGACCTCCCGCACGGCGAGCCCGAGCAGTGGCTCTGGCTGCTGCACGACGACAGCGCCCCGGAGCCCGAGGCCCTGGCCCAACTGCTGCGTGTCGTGGAGAACGAGCAGGAGCTCGGCCATGACGTGGCCATCGTCGGCCCCAAGCTCCGCGGCTGGTACGACCGCAGGCAGCTCCTCGAAGTCGGCGTCACCATCGCCAACTCGGGCCGCCGCTGGACCGGACTCGACCGCCGCGAGCAGGACCAGGGACAGCACGACCACGTCCACCCCGTGCTGTCCGTGTCCACCGCCGGAATGCTGATCCGGCGCGATGTCTTCGAGGAACTCGGCGGCTTCGACCGCAGGCTCCCCCTGATGCGCGACGACGTCGACCTGTGCTGGCGCGCCCAGGCCGCCGGCCACCGTGTGCTCGTCGCCCCGGAAGCCGTCGTACGGCACGCCGAGGCGGCCTCCCGCGAGCGCCGTGCCGTCGACTGCGTGGGCCGCACCTCCGCGTCCCCGCACAAGGTCGACAAAGCGGGCGCCGTCTACACCCTCCTCGTCAACGCCCGCACCGCGCAGCTCCCCTGGATCCTGATCCGGCTCGTCCTCGGCACCCTGCTGCGCACGGTCGCCTACCTCGTGGGCAAGGTCCCCGGACAGGCCGTCGACGAGATCCGCGGCCTCCTGGGCACCCTGCTGCGCCCTGAGCGGATCATCGCCGGGCGGCGCAGGCGCGGCCGCCCACAGGTGGACAAGGGCGAGCTGCGGGCCCTGTTCCCGCCGCCGGGCGCCACCGTCAGGGCCACCCTCGAGCAGGCCGCCGGCAACCTGACGAGCCGCTCCGAGGCCGACGTCACCACTGGTGCCGGACGGCACGGAGGCGCCGTCGAGTCCGGACCGGGCGGCGACGACGGAGACTTCCTGGAGATCGAGCAGTTCGCCCGGATCAAGCGCATCGCGCGCAACCCCGGCCCGATGCTCTTCCTGGTGCTCCTGTTCGTCTCGCTCCTCGCGTGCCGCCAACTGATCGGCGGCGGGGCCCTCGCGGGCGGTGCGCTGCTGCCCGCCCCCGCGGACGCCTCCGAACTGTGGGCGCGCTACCTCGACGGCTGGCATCCGGTCGGCGCGGGCTCCACCCAGTCCGCTCCGCCCTACCTCGCGCTCGTCGCGCTGCTGGCCTCCGTGCTCCTCGGCTCCACCGGGCTCGCGGTCACCGTGCTTCTCGTGGGATCCGTGCCGCTCGCCGGCTTCGCCGCGTACTTCGCCTCGCGCCCGCTCGTCGAGTCGCGCCTGCTGCGCGCCTGGGCGTCCGTCGCGTACGCCTTCCTGCCCGCCGCCACCGGCGCGCTCGCGGGCGGCCGCATCGGCACCGCCGTCCTCGCGATCCTGCTGCCGCTGATCGCGCGCGCGGGCATCGCGGCGAGCGGTCTCGCACACGCCTCCCGGGCGCGCGGCAGCTGGCGCGCGACCTGGGCGTACGCTCTGCTGCTGACGTTCACGACGGCGTTCACCCCCATCGTGTGGCCCATCGCGCTGGTCCTCGGCATCGCACTCCTCGTGGTGCGCCGCGGGGAGATCGCCGCCTACGGACTGCGTTTCCTGGCCCAGCTCGGCACCCCGCTGCTGGTCCTCGCCCCCTGGTCACTGACCCTGCTGCCGTTCGGCTTCTTCAAGCAAGCCGGCCTGGACTACGGCGCCGGCGCGGCCTCCCCGCTCGACCTGCTCAGCGCCAGCCCCGGCGGACCGGGCACCGTCAGCGGGCTGATGCTCTTCGGCATCGTGCTCGCCGCGCTGGCCGCCCTGCTGCGCTCCGAGCACCAGGCGGGGATCCGGACGGCCTGGGTCATCGCCGTCGTGGCACTCGTCTTCGCGGTCCTGTCGAACCGTTCCACCTGGGCCGGACCCGCGACCCTCGTCTACGGCCTGGCCCTGCTCGCCGCCGCCGCCGTCGGCTCCGACGGGGCACGCGCTCGCGTGGCCGAACAGAGCTTCGGCTGGCGCCAGCCGGTGGCCGCGCTCATCGCCTTCGCCTGCGCCGCGGGCCCGCTCCTCGTCGCCGCCGGGTGGATCATCAGCGGCGCCGACGGACCCGTGGAGCGCCGCGACCCGGTGCAGGTTCCCGCGTTCGTCGCCGAGGAGAGCGGCACCCGCGACCAGGCCCGCACCCTCGTCCTCGACAGCAGCTCGGCCGCCAGGGTCGGCTACGTCCTCGTCCGCGGCTCCGGCGCCCGCCTCGGCGACGCCGAACTCGCCTCGGCGGACAGCGAGAACAAGAAGCTCGACAAGGTCGTCGCCAACCTCGTGGCGGGCTCCGGCGCCGACCAGGCCGACGAACTCGGCGACTTCGCCGTGCGCTACGTCCTGGTCCGCAAGGGCGCGCCGCGCGAGGTGAGCCGCGTCCTGGACGCCACCACGGGCCTGAGCCGGCTGAGCCAGCAGGACGGCAGCGCCCTGTGGCGCGTCGACCAGCAGGTCTCGCGCGCCGCGATCGTCCCCGCGTCCGGCGACCCGGAGTCCATCGCCGCCGGACCGGTCGAGGTGCACACCACGATCCCCGCCGGAGCCGACGGCCGCGTCCTGCGCCTGGCGGACAGCGCCGAAGCGGGTTGGACGGCGACCCTGGACGGCAAGCCGCTCACCCGCACCACGGTCGACGGCTGGGCCCAGGGCTTCCAACTGCCCGCCGGCGGCGGCAGGCTGGACGTCACCTTCGACGCCCCGCTGAGCCACACCGCCTGGCTGTGGGCCCAGGGCGCGCTCGCCCTCGTCCTCGTGGTGCTCGCCCTCCCCGGGCGGCGCCGGGACGTCGACGACGACCTCCCCGAGGAACAGCCGGTGCCGGCCCAGGACATGACGGGCGACGGCCGCCGTGCCCGCCGCCTGCGCGCCCAGGCCGAGGCGGAGGCGGAGTCCGAGCAGTCGGACGAGGACCTCGACGGTGAGTTTCCCGCGGACGCGGACGAGGACGCGGACGAGGAGGTCCCGGCCGCCGCCGTCCCGCACCAACAGGCGTACGGCGAATGGGACAGCCCGAGCTACGCGAACGCCGAGTACGACACCTACGGCGGCGAACAGTACGAAGGGCAGCAGCAGTACCCGGCGGGCACCTACGAGCAGCCGTACCAGGCGGACCCCTACCAGGGCGGCCAGTACGACCCGTACGCCTATGGGGGCACGGCGGCCTACGACCAGACCTACGGCCAGGGCTACGACGCGAACGGCCAGGCCTTCGATCCCCGGGGCCAGGGCTACGACACGGGGGAGCAGGGCTACGACCCGGCGTACGACCCCACGCAGCCCTCGCACGGCACCGACAATGAGCGCCCCGACGGGAGCCATCAGTGAACCGCACCACCCTGTCCCTGATCGCCGCGGCGACCGCGCTCGCCGCCGTCACCGGCTTCGCGACCCTCGAGTCGCCCGGCGCGTCCGGCGACAGCGCGGCGGGCACGGCCGCGCGGCTGCCCGTGGAGCGCACCAGCCTGCTCTGCCCGCAGCCGAGCACCTCCGACATCGCCGACACCGCGTACACGTCCTTCACGCCCGTCGTGGAGGGTGCGAGCGGCAGCGGCAAGGCCCAACTCCAGGCCGCCACGGAGGAGTCGGCGGACTCCACCGCCGGCAAGAAGGGCGGCGGCAAGCCCGCCAAGCCCGTCGTCCAGCCCAAGGAGCCCGGTAAGCCGGTCGCCGGCGACACCTCGGGTGCCGACGCGCCCGCCCTCGTCGGCATCGCGTCGGGCAAGTTCGCGCCCGGCTGGACGGTTCAGGAGACCACCGAGGTCGCCGCGGGCAATGGGCGTGGCCTGCTCGGCACCAACTGCACCGCCCCCGACACCGAGTTCTGGTTCCCGGGCGCCAGCACCACCGCGGCGCGCACCGACTATGTGCACCTGACGAACCCGGACGACTCCGCGGCCGTCGTCGACATCGACCTGTACGGCAAGGACGGCACGCTCAAGTCCACGGTGGCCGACGGGATCACGGTGCAGCCGCACGCCAGCGAGCCGATCCTGCTGAACACGCTGACCGGCGATCCGCAGACCGACCTCACCGTGCATGTGTCGGTCCGCAGCGGTCGCGTCGGAGCCGCCGTGCAGGCCCTGGACGACAAGTCCGGCGGCGACTGGCTGGCAGCCTCCACCGACCCCGCGGGCAGCCTCGTCATGCCGGGCATCCCCAAGGACGCCACGTCCGTGCGCCTGGTCGCCTTCGCGCCCGGCGACACGGACGCCGACCTGAAGGTGCGCCTCGCCTCGCCCTCGGGGCTGATCACCCCGGCGGGCAACGAGACGCTGCACGTGAAGGCCGGCATGACCTCCGCGGTCGACCTCGGGGACGTCACCCGTGGCGAAGCGGGCTCCCTGGTGCTCACGCCCACCGGCTCGTCCGTGCCGGTCGTCGCCGCCCTGCGGGTGGTGCGCGGCAAGGGCGCCGACCAGGAGACCGCGTTCATTCCGGCCACCGCCCCGGTCGCCGCGCGCGCGACGGTCGCCGACAACAGCGCCAAGGGGTCCACGCTCGCCGTGACCGCCCCCGGCGGGGGAGCCCGGATCAAGGTCACCGCGTCCGCGGGCAGTGCGGGCGGTACGGCCGTCTCGAAGACGTTCACCATCAAGGGCGGGACCACGCAGAACGTCGCGGCACCCGTCCCGAGCGGCCTCAAGGGCACGTACGCCCTCACCGTCGAGCGGGTCTCCGGAGGCCCGGTCTACGCCTCCCGGATGCTCGCGGCGACCCGGGAAGGCGTTCCCGGCTTCACCATCCAGAACCTCCCGGACGACCGCGGAACGGTCTCGGTGCCGGAAGCGGAGCAGGACCTCTCGGTGCTGCTCAAGCAGTGACGAAGGACCGGTGATCCGCCCGGGGCCGGGCGGCACGAGTTGGGCAGGCCCCGGGTCTGATCCCCCGTCCCCCGGGACTGATCCCCCGCGGGACCGATCGGTCCGGGTCCGATCGTCCCGCGGTTCGAATGGTCCGGGGTTCGAACGGTCCGGGTCCGATCGTCCCGAGTCTGATCGGTCCGGTCCGAATGGTCCGGGTCCGGCCGGTCCGGGTCCGAGCGACCGGTCCCGGTCCGTCCTCAGTCCTCGCCGTACCGCGGATCGACCGTCTCCGGTGTCAGGCCCAGCAGTTCCGCGACCTGTTCCACGACGACCTCGTGCACCAGGGCGGCGCGCTCGTCACGCCCCTTGGTGCGGATCTCGACCGGACGGCGGTAGACGACCACGCGCGCGGGATGTCCCTCGCGCGCCGGGATCGTGCCGCCCAGGGGCACCGCCTCGTCGCTCCAGCCCTCGCCCGAGCCCTCCAGACGGGGGACTTCGAGGACCATGAAGTCGATGTCCGCGAGCTGCGGCCAGCGTCGCTCCAGCCGCTCCACGGAGTCCTGCACCAGGTCCGCGAAGACTTCGGCACGGCTCGCCGCGAGCGGTACCTGGGGCGGCGCCACGGGGCCGCGCATGCCCCTGCCATGGCGGTCACGACGTCGGGGACCGGCTGCTGCGGTACGGGGCGGTACGGGGTTGTCCATCACTGACGAAGAGTAGTCCCCGCCCGGCCCGGCCGCCCGGTCCCGCGCGCCGGTCACCGACGGGCGGGCGGACCGACGGTCCCAGGCCCGGCATGGGTTCCGGATGACGCCCGATGACCATTCAGGCCAAGAATGGGCTCGATTCCGTATCCCTCCAAGACCGTCTCTGACATGGCAATTGACATGATTCGCACCAAGTGGTGACCGGATTCAGGTCTGTTCGGCATCCCGACACGTGATGTCGCCCCAGGTCAGGGTCTGATGCCCGGAAAAAGATGTGGGCCGTCTCACAACACGACACGGTGGGATGACCTGGGGAGAGTCGTCGCGGCCCGCTCAAGAGTGCGGTACCGTCCAACGTCGTGAGCCTTGTACGTCGCTGTTCGCGCACCGCTTGCGGCCGTCCCGCCGTCGCGACGCTGACGTACGTCTACGCCGACTCGACCGCGGTCCTCGGCCCGCTCGCCACCTACGCCGAACCCCACTGCTACGACCTGTGCGCCGAGCACTCCGAGCGTCTCACCGCGCCGCGCGGCTGGGAGGTCGTCCGGCTCGCCGACTCCTCCGGTCCCTCGCGCCCCAGCGGTGACGACCTGGAGGCACTGGCGAACGCGGTGCGCGAGGCGGCCCGCCCGCAGAAGCGCGCGGCGGAGGCCGGTGGCGGCAGCGCCCGCTCGGTGGACCCGATGGAGGTCGCGCGCCGCGGCCACCTGCGGATCCTGCGCTCACCCGACAACTGAGCAGCGTTCCTCGCGACCGCACTCCGTTCTCCTCGCCCTGCAGCGCTCCGCGCCGAGCTCTCCTCGCCGCATCCCGCATCCCCTCCGTGGGTGGCCGTCCCGCTGTGAGCCCGTCGCCCTTCCTGGACGCCGATTCCACTGAGTGACGCACGCCCATTGACGTGAAGTTGTCGCGGACACGACGATTCCGGTTGCCGTGAGAAATCGCTTTCCGCATCACGGAAACCGGGGAGGCGTCCATGTACGTCCAGGAGCTGCAACCCGTCGCCGACTCGCTCGGCCTGTCCGCGCTCGTGGCCGCGCTTCCCCTCGTCGTCGTGCTGATCCTGCTCGGCGGCGTCCGGCTGAAGGCCCACCTGGCGGGCCTGGCGGGCCTTCTGGCGGCCTCGCTGGTCGCCTGGCTCGCGTACGGCATGCCGGTGGGCCAGACGCTCTCCAGCGCAGCTCAGGGCGCCGTGTTCGGCCTCTTCCCCATCCTGTGGATCGTCGTCAACGCCCTGTGGGTGTACCGGATGACCGTCCGCACCCGGCATTTCGATATTTTGCGCCGCTCGTTCGGGCGGCTGTCCGACGATCCGCGCATCCAGGCACTCGTGGTCGCCTTCTGCTTCGGCGCGCTGCTGGAGGCACTCGCCGGGTTCGGCGCACCCGTCGCGATCTGCTCGGTGATGCTGGTCGCCCTCGGTTTCGACCCCGTGCGCGCGGCGGTCGTCGCCCTCGTCGCCAACACCGCGCCGGTCGCCTTCGGCGCGATGGCCACTCCGGTCGTGACCCTCGCCCAAGTCACCGGCCTGCCCCTGGACTCCGTCGCCTCCCTGGTGGGCCGGCAGACCCCGCTGCTCGCGCTGGTAGTGCCCCTGGTCCTCGTCGGCCTGGTCGACGGCAGGCGTGGACTCCGGGACACCTGGGTGCCCGCCCTGGTGTGCGGAGTGGCCTTCGCCGCCGTCCAGTTCGCCGCCTCGAACTACGTCTCCGCGCAACTCGCCGACATCGGCGCCGCCTTGGCCGGTGCCGCCGCCCTGGTCGCCGTACCGCACGCACGCGTGCCCGCCGCCGAGTCCGTACGGGCCTCGGTCCTGACCGGAGTGCGCAGCGAGGAACTCGACGAACAGGACCCGCCCCGGGAAGTCGTGCGCGCCTACGCTCCGTACGCCCTGATCGTCACGATCTTCTCGATCGCGCAGATCCCGGCCGTGAAGGACTGGCTGGCGCGGGCGACACGGACGTACGACTGGCCCTTCCTGGACGTCGTCGACCCGAACGGCAAGCCGGTGGGCGGGAACGTCTTCACCTGGCCGATCGTGTCGACGGGTGGAACCTTGGTGCTGCTCGCCGGTCTGTGTACGGCCGTGGTGCTCGGGGTGCCCGCGCGCGTGGCGGTCGGGGAATGGCTCGCGACCGTGCGCGAGTTGAGGTTCGCGATCCTGACCGTGACGTCCGTGCTGGCCCTCGCCTACGTCATGAACCTCTCCGGACAGGCCGCCACGATCGGTCACTTCGTGGCGGCGGCGGGCTCCGGACTCGCCTTCCTGTCACCCGTTCTGGGATGGTTCGGTGTGGCCGTGTCCGGCTCCGACACCTCGTCGAACGCCCTCTTCGGCGCCCTCCAGGTGAGCGCGGCCCGGGAGTCGGGGCTGTCGCCCGAACTCCTCGCCGCCGCCAACAGTTCGGGCGGTGTGCTCGGCAAGATGATCTCGCCGCAGAACCTGACCATCGCCTGCGCGGCCGTCGGGCTCGCGGGCCGTGAGGGCGACCTGCTGCGCAAGGTGCTGCCCTGGAGTCTCGGACTGCTGCTCGTCATGTGTCTGATCGTGGTGGGACAGAGCTCGCCGGTCCTCTCCTGGATGCTGCCCTGATACGGCCGCGCCCTCTCTCGGATGCTGCCCTGGGGCGGTCGCGGACAGCGCGCCGGGACGGTTCGGACGCTGCCCTCTCCAGCAAAGACAGCTGGGGACGTTGCCTCGAGCCGGCTCCGGAAGCTGCCCCGGGTCGGGTGGGTTTCCCCCTGATGACAGGGACGGTTCCGCACGTCACGGATGCGCTCCACTCGGGCTCGGCACCGCCCGCTGTCAGTCCGGACGGGTAGTTTGGGGTGACCGAAGTGGACTCCTGGAGGGTTGGCCGTGACTGCTGATCTGTCGCAGCTCGTGAAGGCGTACGACGTACGCGGGGTGGTCCCGGACCAGTGGGACGAGCCGCTCGCCGAGCTGTTCGGCGCCGCCTTCGTCCAGGTGACCGGAGCGGACGCCATCGTGATCGGGCACGACATGCGACCGTCGTCGCCCGGGCTGTCCCGCGCCTTCGCGCGCGGTGCCGCGGCGCGCGGGGTCGACGTGACCGAGATCGGCCTGTGCTCCACGGACCAGCTGTACTACGCGTCCGGCGCGTTCGGGCTGCCGGGCGCCATGTTCACCGCCTCGCACAACCCGGCCCAGTACAACGGCATCAAGATGTGCCGGGCGGGCGCGGCCCCCGTCGGCCAGGACACCGGCCTCTCCGAGATCCGCCAACTCGCCGAGTCCTGGCTCGACTCCGGTGCCCCGGGCTCGGACACCACGCCCGGAACGATCACGCGGCGGGACACGTTGGAGGACTACGCGGCGTACCTCCGCTCCCTGGTCGACCTGACCTCGATCCGCCCCCTGAAGGTCGTCGTCGACGCGGGCAACGGCATGGGCGGACACACCGTCCCCACCGTCTTCTCCGGCCTGCCGCTGGAGCTCGTCCCGATGTACTTCGAGCTGGACGGCACCTTCCCGAACCACGAGGCCAACCCGCTCGACCCGGCGAACATCGTGGACCTCCAGAAGCGCGTCCGCGAGGAGGGCGCCGACCTCGGCATCGCCTTCGACGGCGACGCCGACCGCTGCTTCGTCGTCGACGAGCGGGGCGAGCCCGTCTCCCCGTCCGCGATCACCGCGCTGGTGGCCGCCCGCGAGCTGGCCAAGCACGGCGGTGGCACGGTCATCCACAACCTCATCACCTCCTGGTCGGTCCCGGAGGTCGTCCGCGAGCTCGGCGGCACCCCGGTCCGCACCCGCGTGGGCCACTCCTTCATCAAGGCCGAGATGGCCCGCTCCGGCGCGATCTTCGGCGGCGAGCACTCCGCGCACTACTACTTCCGCGACTTCTGGAACGCCGACACCGGCATGCTGGCCGCCCTCCACGTCCTCGCCGCCCTCGGCGGTCAGGACGGCCCGCTCTCCGGGCTCGTCGCGGAATACGACCGCTACGCCGGCTCCGGCGAGATCAACTCCACCGTCGACGACCAGGCCGCCCGGCTCGCCGCCGTCAGGGCCGCCTACGAGGGCCGCGAGGGCATCACCATCGACGAACTCGACGGTCTGACGGTCACCGCCGAGGACGCGTGGTTCAACGTCCGCCCCTCCAACACCGAGCCCCTCCTCCGTCTCAACGCGGAGGCCCGCGACGAGGCGACGATGACGAAGGTGCGGGACGAGGTACTGAAGATCATCAGAGGCTGAGCCCCGCACGGCCGGACCGGAGACCCGATACCGCCGACCGGGAACGGCCCGGCGGCCGACCGTCGGAACCGACGGGCACGGCACCCCGCGGGTACCGCGCCCGTCGGCGGTCGGCCGGAGGGAGACGCGGTCACGGGGACGGACGCGGGGACGGGCCCCAGAGGCCCGTGCAGCCGCTCCGCGCGCCTCACGAACCGTGGGCGCGCCCCGGCACCCGGCTTCCCGCAGCGGTACCCTGACCAGGCCGCATCCACCGTTTCGGAAGGACACCCCATGCCGCTCGAAGCCGGCCTCCTGGAGATCCTCGCCTGCCCGGCCTGCCATGCCCCGCTCAAGGAGCAGGAGACCGAGCTGATCTGCACGGGAGCGGACTGCGGCCTCGCCTACCCGGTCCGCGACGGCATCCCCGTACTCCTGGTCGACGAGGCCCGCCGCCCCGCGTGACCGACGCGGCCGCCTCGCGGACAGCGGCGCCGCGACCGCCGCACGCGAGGTGACAGCGGCGCCGTTCACGCCCGCGGGGGTGCCGACGGCGCAGCAGGCCCGACGACAAGCCACGACACCCGACGACAGCGCCGCCGCCGGCACGGACAGCGGCGACGCGGCCGTCCCGATCGGCGACCGGCGCACACCCGGCCGGCATCCGGTCCGACCCAGCGCCGCTCGGCACCTCGCGCGAGCGACCCCGTGCAAGCGACCCCGGTGGCTCACGCGCAAGCGCCCCCGGCGATCGGAGGCTACCGACCCCATGCTCGACGAATCGCTCCTCGACGATCCCGACGCGCTCACCCGGGCCGACCGACGGGCACTGCTCCGCGGCGCCGCCGAGGCCGGCGCCAGGGTGCGCACCGCGGTCCGGCACGCCACCGAGGCCGGCATCCCCGAGCTGAAGCCGGACGGCCGCCCGCGCGCCGTCCTGATCGCAGGCCCCGGCATGGCCGCCACCGGCGTCGCCGAACTGCTCGGCACCCTCGCCGGAGCGAGCTGCCCCCTCACCCGCCTCACCCCCACGGGCGTCGCTCCCGCCGGGGGCGCCCTGCGCTGGGACCTGCCCGGCTGGGCGGGCCCCGTCGACCTCCTGCTGATCGCCACCCCCGACGGCAGCGAACCCGGCCTGGAGCTGTTGATCGAACAGGCCTACCGGCGCGGCAGCACCGTCGCCGCCGTGGCCCCGGCCGGCTCTCCGCTCGCCGAGTGGGTGGAAGGCAGCCACGGCCTCTTCGTACCGATGGCGACCGCCCCGTACGACCAGGACGAGCCGCTCGCGGCCTCGGCCCCCGGTGTGCTCTGGGCGCTGCTCACCCCGCTGCTCGTCCTCCTCGACCGCACCGCCCTGGTCTCGGCCCCGCCGGAAGCCCTGCAGAAGGTCGCCGACCGACTCGACCGCGTCGCCGAGCGCTGCGGCCCCGCCATCGCGGCGTACAGCAACCCCGCCAAGACGCTCGCCGCCGAACTGGCCGAGGCGCTCCCGGTGATCTGGACGGAAGGCACCTCGGCGGGCCCGGCCGGCCGACGCTTCACCGCCGCGCTCGCCGAACTCGCCGGCCGCCCCGCGCTCACCGCCGAACTCCCGGAGGCGCTCGCCTCGCACAGCGTGCTGCTCGCGGGCGCGCTCGCCGCCGGCGCCGACCCCGACGACTTCTTCCGGGACCGCGTCGAGGAGGCACAGGCACTGCACGCGCGCGTGGTGCTGCTCCGCGACCGTCCGATCGGCGGGATCAGTGCCGCACCCGCCGCCCGCGAACTCGCGCTCAGCCACGACACCGCGATCAGCGAGCTCGAGCCCGAGGAGGGCGGCGAACTGGAAACCCTCGCCGAGCTGATCGCCATCACGGATTTCGCCGCCGTTTACCTGGCGCTCGCTTCGGGGGCCTGATCTTGGGCGGGACCTCGCGCCCGGCGCCCGTCGCCGGACCCCGTGCCCGGCGCCCTTGACACCGGGCTTCCCGAACAGCGCCCGCACGGAGCGGGCCGAGCAGCGCACGTATGGAGAAGACACCGATGGACCGCCTCGACAACACCGTCCGCCCCTATGCCTGGGGTTCGACCACCGCCATCCCGCGGCTGCTCGGCGTGAAGCCGACCGGCGAACCGCAGGCTGAGATGTGGATGGGCGCCCACCCGGGCGCACCCTCGCGCACCGGGCGCGGTCCGCTCAACGAGGTCGTCGCCGAGGACCCGGAGAAGGAACTCGGCCGCGCCGCCGTCGCCAAGTTCGGCCCCCGCCTGCCGTTCCTCCTGAAACTCCTCGCCGCCGGCGCCCCCCTCTCCGTCCAGGTGCATCCCGATCTCGAACAGGCGCGGGAGGGTTACGAGGACGAGGAGCGCCGGGGTGTCCCGATCGACGCCCCGCACCGCAACTACAAGGACGCCAACCACAAGCCCGAACTGATCTGCGCCCTCACCGAGTTCGACGGCCTGTGCGGCTTCCGCGCCCCCGAGGAGACCGCCGAGCTCCTCGCCGCCCTCGACGTCGACTCCCTCAAGCCGTACGTCGACCTGCTGCGCGCCCACCCCGAGGAGGCGGCGCTGCGCGAGGTCCTCACGGCGGTGCTGAGCGCCGACCCCGACGACATGGCCCGTACGGTCACCGAGACCACGGCCGCCTGCGCCCGCCTCGGCGGCGCCTACGCCCCGTACGCCGATCTCGCCCACCACTTCCCGGGCGACCCCGGAGTCATCGCCGCGATGCTCCTCAACTACGTCCAGCTGCAGCCCGGCGAGGCCCTGTTCCTCGGCGCGGGCATCCCGCACGCGTAC
Source organism: Streptomyces rhizosphaerihabitans (assembly GCF_025399795.1). Lineage (GTDB taxonomy): Bacteria > Actinomycetota > Actinomycetes > Streptomycetales > Streptomycetaceae > Streptomyces > Streptomyces rhizosphaerihabitans. The sequence goes on from NZ_JAODTZ010000009.1 coordinate 235,541, forward strand.
CTGAACGGCCTCGGCGTCGAGATCATGGCCAACAGCGACAACGTCCTGCGCTGCGGGCTGACCCCCAAGCACGTCGACGTCCCCGAACTCCTGCGCGTGGTCCGCTTCGAGGCGGGCGACCCCGGTGTCCTGCGCCCGGAGGCGTCCCCCGACGGCGAAGAGGTCTACGCGACCCCCATCGACGAGTTCCGCCTCTCCCGGTACGTCGTCGCCGAGGGGGCCGACCCGCGCGACCTCACCCGCGAGACCCCGCAGATCCTGCTCTGCACCTCGGGTTCCGTGCGCGCCGACGGCATTGACCTGACTCCCGGGGAGTCGGTCTTCGTACCGGCAGGCGAAAAGGCCGAAGTGTCCGGTTCCGGCACGATCTTCCGTGCGACAGTGGTTGCCTGACGGGACGACTGCACCGACCTGAGGCGCGTCGCTGACGGACCGGGCTGCAAGAATGGCCCACCGCAAAGGGCGGGCAAAGCCCGGACCGGGGTACGAGGGTACGAACGGGGTCCGGACGGCGTACGAAGGGACAGCAGGAGCAGATGAGCGCTTCAGGCGGCACCAAGGCGATCGTGGCGGCACTCGGCGCCAACCTCGCGATCGCGGTATCGAAGTTCGTGGCGTTCGCGTTCAGCGGCTCCTCCTCGATGCTCGCCGAGGGCGTTCACTCGCTCGCCGACTCCGGCAACCAGGCGCTGCTCCTGATCGGCGGCAAGAAGGCCCAGCGCGAGGCGACCCCGCAACACCCGTTCGGCTACGGCCGCGAGCGCTACATCTACGCCTTCCTCGTCTCGATCGTCCTTTTCTCGGTCGGTGGCATGTTCGCCGTCTACGAGGGCTACGAGAAGATCAAGCACCCGCACCAGATCGAGCACTGGTACTGGCCGGTGGGCGTCCTGATCTTCGCGATCATCGCCGAGGGCTTCTCCTTCCGTACGGCTATCAAGGAGTCCAACGAGCTGCGCGGCTCGCACTCCTGGTCCCAGTTCATCCGCCGCGCCAAGGCCCCCGAGCTGCCGGTCGTCCTCCTGGAGGACTTCGGCGCGCTCATCGGTCTGGTTCTCGCGCTCTGCGGTGTCGGTCTCGCCCTGCTCACCGACAACGGCGTCTGGGACGGCATCGGCACGGTCTGCATCGGTGTCCTGCTCATCCTGATCGCGCTGGTACTCGCCGCCGAGACCAAGTCGCTCCTGCTGGGCGAGTCGGCGGGCCCGGAGGACACCTCGAAGATCGAGGCGGCGATGGTCGACGGCGACACCGTCACCGGCATCATCCACATGCGCACGCTCCACCTCGGCCCCGAGGAGCTGCTGGTCGCCGCGAAGATCGCCGTCCAGCACGACGACACCGCCGCCCAGGTCGCCACCGCGATCAACGCCGCCGAGTCCCGCATCCGCGCCGCCGTCCCCATCGCCCGGGTGATCTACCTGGAGCCGGACATCTACAGCGAGGCGGAGGCTGCCAAGGGCCCGGACCCCAAGGCGACTCCCGGCGGACCGACGCAGTCACCGGCCGACCACTGACACCACCCGCTCGTACGCCGCCGGGGCCCGCCTGAGATCTCAGGCGGGCCCCGGCGGCGTTCCTCCACCCTTTACCCAGCTCCTCCCTTCCTCGTTCTTCTCCGTTCCTCTCCACCGTTCGGCTCTGCCGTTCCGTTCTCCTGTTCGGTCCGCCGTTCAACTCTCCTGGCCAGGTCCGCAGTACCGCCCATGGGGCTTCTCGGACACCACCCGCTCCGCGAACGGCCCGGCGCAGGGCCGCCGGAGCCCGCTCCGGCCAGAGGCGGACTGGGGAGGGAGACGCCCACCGGTGTAGCTTGGTGACCGAGCCAGACGTCGCTGCTGATGGCGGTCGGGCGGTCCCACCGCGGACCGGCCGAGGGAGAGAGGGCCTCCGACGGACTGCGCTGCGCGCACCGGGCACTCGTGTGCCCCGCCGGTGCACGTCCGTGCCCCGATCGGGTATGCGTTCGTGCCCCCGCCGCGCAGAACAGCCCTACCCACCTCGCCCCGATTTCGAGGAGCAGCTCGTATGACGACTGTCGACAACCGACAGGACTTCAAGGTCGCCGACCTCTCCCTGGCCGCCTTCGGCCGCAAGGAGATCACCCTCGCCGAGCACGAGATGCCCGGCCTGATGTCGATCCGCAAGGAGTACGCCGAGACGCAGCCCCTCGCGGGCGCCCGCGTCACCGGCTCCCTGCACATGACGGTGCAGACCGCCGTCCTCATCGAGACCCTCGTCGCCCTGGGCGCCGAGGTCCGCTGGGCCTCCTGCAACATCTTCTCGACCCAGGACCACGCCGCCGCCGCCATCGCGGTCGGCCCGACCGGCACGCCCGAGAACCCGCAGGGCGTCCCGGTCTTCGCCTGGAAGGGCGAGACCCTGGAGGAGTACTGGTGGTGCACGGAGCAGGCGCTGACCTGGCCGAACACCCCCACCGGCGGCCCGAACATGATCCTGGACGACGGTGGTGACGCCACCATGCTCGTCCACAACGGCGTCGAGTACGAGAAGGACGGCAAGGTCCCCTCGGTCGACACCGCCGAGTCCGACGAGCACCGTGTCGTCCTCGAACTCCTGCACCGCACCATCACCGACGGCTCGCAGAAGTGGACCCAGCTCGCCTCGGAGATCCGCGGCGTGACCGAGGAGACCACGACCGGCGTCCACCGCCTGTACGAGATGTACCGCGAAGGCACCCTGCTGTTCCCGGCGATCAACGTGAACGACGCCGTCACCAAGTCGAAGTTCGACAACAAGTACGGCTGCCGCCACTCCCTGATCGACGGCATCAACCGCGCCACCGACACCCTGATCGGCGGCAAGACCGTCGTCGTCTGCGGCTACGGCGACGTGGGCAAGGGCTGCGCGGAGTCCCTGCGCGGACAGGGCGCCCGCGTGATCATCACCGAGATCGACCCGATCTGCGCCCTGCAGGCGGCGATGGACGGCTACCAGGTCACGACCCTCGACGAGGTCATCGACAAGGCCGACATCTTCGTCACCACGACGGGCAACAAGGACATCATCATGGCCTCGGACATGGCCAAGATGAAGCACCAGGCGATCGTCGGCAACATCGGCCACTTCGACAACGAGATCGACATGGCCGGCCTCGCCAAGATCCCCGGCATCGTCAAGGACGAGGTCAAGCCGCAGGTCCACACCTGGAAGTTCTCCGACGGCAAGGTCATCATCGTGCTGTCCGAGGGCCGCCTGCTGAACCTGGGCAACGCGACCGGCCACCCGTCCTTCGTGATGTCCAACTCGTTCGCGGACCAGACCCTGGCCCAGATCGAGCTGTTCACCAAGCCCGAGGAGTACCCGATCGACGTCTACGTGCTGCCCAAGCACCTGGACGAGAAGGTCGCCCGTCTCCACCTCGACGCGCTCGGCGTGAAGCTGACGACGCTCCGCCCCGAGCAGGCCGCGTACATCGGTGTCGATGTCGATGGCCCGTACAAGTCGGACCACTACCGCTACTGAGCACGCCCGCCGAGCAGCGGTACCACCGCTCGGCGTCCGGATGTCAGCAGGCCCTCGCCGTCCCGGCGGGGGCCTGTCCCCGATGAGGACCTGAACGCCCATGCCCCGCGGCCGCTATTCGCTCCATGATCCGCACGATCACACCCCTCTCGCCGACGAACACTTCCACTGCGCGCCCGGCCCCTCGGGCTGGCGCTACGTCTCCCAACTGACCACCCCCTCCGGCACGGCGCCCGACAGCCTCTCCCAGCCGGGGACGGGGAGGGTCACCGGTTCGGTCGACCTCGCCCTCGACGATCTCGGCCGCCCCATCCGCCTCGAACTGCACGCCGCGAACTGGCAGGTACGGGGCGCCGCGCTCGCCGGTGTGACCTGGGTCCGTACCGACCCCACCGGTACGGAGGCCACCGAAGGCAATGTGCCCGCCCATGCCTTCACCGGCACTTCTCCCGCTTTCCTCGTCGCCACCGCCCGTCTCCTTCGCCTCACCCCTTCCGACGCCGCCCCGGCGACCCGCGTACGCCTCGTCGCCTTCACCGACCCGGTCCTCGCCCCGCGCACCCTCGACCAGTCCTGGGCCTTGATCGCAAGCGAAACACACGCCACTGACAACGGTCCGCTGACCGTGGACGAGTACCAGGTCACAGCGCTGGACACGGGGGAGCAGCACGCCGTGCACATCGCGGGAGACGTGGTGCTCGCGGCCCCCGGCATCGAACTGGAGCACCTCGAATCACCGCCGTCGGTGTTCGCCTGACAGCCGGTCCGCGGGTCCGTGGAACCGGGATTCGGGGCCGATTCCGAGCCGGCGGTGAGTGCGGCTACGCGGGCGGTGCGAAACCGGTCGAGGGGCGTCCCTCCCGGTCGGCCTGCTCGGCCGGGACGGCCGGGAACGGCTGCGGCGGGGCCGCGGGCTGCTGAGCCGCGACCGGAGACCCGGCGGGGGCCGGCGGGGCAGGGTGAACACCAGGCCCCGGTTGGAGGGGGTGTCCGACAGGAGCGCCGGCCTGGAAGGGGTAGCCGGCGGGAATGCCCGGCTGAAGGGGGTGGCCGGCGGGAATGCCCGGCTGGATGAAGGGATGGCCACCGGGTGCGGGGGCCGCGAAACCGCCGGTCGCAGCACGGAACGCCCGACGGGCTTCCCGGGTCTGCCGCTCCTGCACGACTGCCGCCAGATAGGCGCCCGCCGGCACACCCTGTGGCGCCGGGGCCCCGGTACGAGCGGCGAGATCAGCGGCGAGCCGTTCCGCCATCGCCCCACCGATCTGCGGATCCAGTTGCTGCATCCGCGTCAGGTACTGACGGATGGCCAGCCACAGCCCGTCCGGTACGGCGGACAGGTCGAGCTCGGCGAACCGCCCCGCCAGCCAGGGCGGCGGGGCGGGAACGTACGGCATACGTCCCACGGGTATCCGCTCCCGCACGACAAGCGTCCCCGCGAACACGTCACCGAGCCGCCGTCCGCGCTCCGACACCAGCGAGGCGATGCACGCGACGATCCCGAACGTCATCAGAATCTCGACCACCCCCACGGCACCGCGCACCAGCGCGTGCCGGAACCGGATCGGGCCGCCGTCGTCCCGCACCACCCGCAGCCCGCAAGCCAGTTTCCCCAGGGAGCGTCCATGGCTGAGCGTCTCCACGACGATCGGCCCCCCGACCAGCACGAGAAGGAAGCTCGCGATCGAGACGGCGATCTGCGCCGCGTCGTCCAACGCGGCGGTCGCGGCGACCAGAGCGATGGTCACGATGATGTAGACCGCCATCGCCAAGGCCAGGTCGAGCACCACGGCAAGCGCCCGGCTCGGAAGTTTCGCGGGGCGCAGTTCCAGCGCCACCGCCTCGCCCGTCACTAGCTCACTCACGCGCGCCGTCCTTCCCCTGACCTGCCCCGAGAACCGCCAGTCTGCCAAGCTGAGGGCACATCGCGCCGCAGTAAGACAAGCTGACATCCCCGATGAGCCCCCGATGAGCAGCCGACGAGCAGCCGAGGAGCAGCCAAACCGATGGACCTCGACGTCTTCGTCTCCGCCCACCGAGCCGAGTGGGACAGACTCGACGCCCTGCTGCGCCGCCAGCGTCGCCTCACCGGGGCCGAGGCCGACGAACTCGTCACCCTGTACCAGCGAACCGCCACCCATCTCTCGCTGATCCAGTCCAGTGCGCCCGATCCCCAGCTCACCGGGCGCCTCAGCCAACTCGTGGCACGCGCGCGCAGTGCCGTGACAGGAAACCGTCGAGCCTCCTGGCGCGACGTCACCCGCTTCTTGACCCATGGTTTCCCGGCAGCGGTCTACCGTTCCCGCCACTGGTGGGTGCCCACGGCACTCCTGTCCACGGCGATAGCCGCCCTCCTCGGGTGGTGGATCGGCACCCACCCCGAGGTTCAGGCCTCCATCGCCGCACCCAGCGAACTGCGTACCCTCACCCGCCCCGGCGGCGAGTACGAGACCTACTACTCCAGTCATCCTGCCGCCGCCTTTGCCGCCCAGGTGTGGACGAACAACGCCGAGGCCGCCGCGATGTGCCTGGTCCTGGGCGTCTTCCTGGGCATCCCGGTCCTCTGGATCCTCTTCCAGAACATGCTCAACCTGGGCGTCGGTATCGGCCTGATGTCATCGGCCGGCCGACTCGACACCTTCCTGGGGCTGGTCCTCCCGCACGGTCTGCTGGAACTGACTGCAGTCTTCGTCGCCGCGGGCACAGGACTGAGACTCGGCTGGACCGTGATCGACCCGGGCCCGCGATCCCGTCGCACAGCCCTTGCGGAAGAGGGCCGCGCCGCGCTGGGCATGGCGATGGGCCTGGCGCTGATCCTCTTTGTCTCGGGTGCCATCGAAGGCTTCGTCACGCCGTCGGGCCTCCCAACCTGGGCCCGAATCGGCATCGGAATCGCGGCTGAACTGGCCTTCCTTGTGTACGTCTATGTACTCGGGGGTCGTGCGGCACGCTCCGGCGAGACCGGTGACGTCTCAGCATCCGAGCGCAGCGCCACCCTGCCGACGGCCGCCTGATGTGCGTACACACCCGCTGACCTGCTAGTCTCATCTTCGCCCCAGAAAACTCGTTGACAGAGGTAGACTGGGGAGGTAGATTCGAACAGTTGCCTAGAAGTGGACACGTCCGGCGGCAGCAGTTAGAGTCTGCTCGCTTCTCAAAGCAATCGACACGTCGATTCAGAAGAAGCCACTCCTGATGATTTCAGAAATGGTTC
>NZ_JAODTZ010000010.1 GCF_025399795.1 Streptomyces rhizosphaerihabitans
CTCCGGCTCTCGGGAATTCTTCCCGAGAGCCGGAGCTTTTTTGTTTTCCGACAAAATTTTCCCGATGGCGCCTCTCCCTTGCCTCCCCCTCTGCGCTGTGGCGCCGGGGCTGCGGGTATGGTCAGGGGGCATCGTTGGCTCATTTCCCACAGGAGGCCCCCGGGTGGAGGTCCAGGAGACCCGTGTTCAGACGGACCGGGTCCTCACCATCCCGAACATCCTCAGCATGGCGCGTCTGCTCGGCGTACCCATCTTCCTGTGGTTGATCCTCAGGCCGGAGTTCGGTGGTCCCAAGAGCGACGGCTGGGCCCTGCTCATCCTCATGCTGAGCGGTATCACCGACTATCTGGACGGGAAGCTCGCCCGGCGCTGGAACCAGATCAGCAGCCTCGGCCGGCTACTGGATCCCGCTGCCGACAGGCTCTACATTCTGTCGACGCTTGTCGGGCTCACCTGGCGTGAGATTCTTCCGATCTGGCTGACGGCCGCGCTTCTCGCACGCGAGCTGGTTCTGCTGGTGATGGTGTGGATCCTCCGGCGTCACGGCTATCCGCCCCCGCAGGTGAACTTCCTAGGGAAGGCAGCCACCTTCAACCTGATGTACGCCTTCCCGTTGCTGCTGCTCAGCGACGCGAGCGGCTGGATCGCGACACTCGGCGCTATTTTCGGATGGGCGTTCGCCGGATGGGGTACAACCCTCTATTGGTGGGCAGGAGTCCTCTACGTGGTGCAGGTCCGCCGGTTGGTCCGGGCGGACACCATGGCCGATTGAGCTCGGCCCGATTGGGCGGCTGCAGTGCCCCGATGGCCCGCGCTCGAAAACTGCGGGACAATCAGGACGGGTGAAGTCGGCTGTACCGTCGTCTCTTCAAGGAGGACGCTTCCGACATGAAGGCCGTCGTGATGGCCGGAGGCGAAGGCACACGCCTTCGCCCAATGACCTCGAGCATGCCCAAGCCGCTCCTGCCGGTGGTGAACCGCCCGATCATGGAGCATGTGCTCAGGCTGCTCAAAAGGCATGGGCTCAACGAAACTGTCGTGACTGTCCAGTTCCTGGCCTCAATGGTCAAGAACTACTTCGGTGACGGTGAAGAGCTCGGCATGGAGCTCACCTATGCCAATGAGGAGAAGCCACTCGGTACTGCCGGGAGCGTCAAGAACGCCGAGGAGGCGTTGAAGGACGACGCCTTCCTCGTCATCTCCGGCGACGCACTTACCGACTTCGATCTCACCGAACTCATCAACTTCCACAAGGAGAAGGGCGCCCTCGTCACCGTCTGTCTGACGCGCGTCCCCAATCCGCTGGAATTCGGTATCACCATCGTGGACGAAGAAGGCAAGGTCGAGCGGTTCCTGGAGAAGCCGACCTGGGGCCAGGTCTTCTCGGACACCGTGAACACGGGCATCTATGTCATGGAGCCCGAGGTCTTCGACTATGTCGAGGCCGATGTCTCCGTCGACTGGTCCGGCGACGTCTTCCCCCAGCTGATGAAGGAAGGCAAGCCCGTCTACGGCTATATCGCCGAGGGCTACTGGGAGGACGTCGGCACGCACGAGAGCTATGTGAAGGCCCAGGCCGACGTCCTGGAGGGCAAGGTCGACGTCGAACTCGACGGGTTCGAGATCTCCCCGGGCGTATGGGTGGCCGAAGGCGCGGAGGTACATCCCGACGCCGTACTGCGCGGGCCGCTCTACATCGGGGACTACGCCAAGGTCGAGGCGGACGCCGAGATCCGCGAGCACACCGTCGTCGGCTCCAACGTCGTCGTCAAGACCGGCGCGTTCCTGCACCGGGCCGTCGTGCACGACAACGTGTACATCGGGCAGCACAGCAATCTGCGTGGCTGTGTGGTCGGGAAGAACACCGACATCATGCGCGCCGCCCGCATCGAGGACGGCGCCGTGATCGGCGACGAGTGCCTCGTCGGCGAAGAATCGATCATTCAGGGCAACGTCCGCGTCTATCCGTTCAAGACCATCGAGGCCGGCGCCTTCGTCAACACCTCGGTGATCTGGGAGTCGCGCGGTCAGGCCCACCTCTTCGGCGCTCGTGGCGTCTCCGGGATTTTGAACGTCGAGATCACCCCGGAGCTGGCCGTGCGTCTGGCGGGGGCCTACGCGACGACCCTCAAGAAGGGCTCCACCGTCACCACGGCCCGCGACCACTCCCGAGGTGCCCGTGCGCTGAAGCGCGCGGTGATCTCGGCGCTGCAGGCCAGCGCCATCGACGTGCGCGACCTGGAGAACGTACCGCTGCCCGTGGCCCGGCAGCAGACGGCCCGTGGCAGTGCGGGCGGAATCATGATCCGGACGACACCCGGAGTGCCCGACTCCGTCGACATCATGTTCTTCGACGGGCAGGGCGCCGACCTGTCGCAGGGCGGTCAGCGGAAGCTGGACCGGGTGTTCGCACGACAGGAGTACCGGCGCGCGTTCCCCGGCGAGATCGGGGACCTGCACTTCCCCGCCAGCGTCTTCGACTCGTACACGGGATCACTGCTGCGGAATGTCGACACCACCGGTATCGCTGATTCCGGGCTGAAAGTGGTCGTCGACGCCTCCAACGGCAGTGCCGGACTGGTGCTGCCCAGCCTGCTGGGCAAGCTCGGTGTGGACTCCCTGGTCATCAATCCCGGTCTCGACGAGTCCAGGCCGACCGAGACGGCGGAGACGCGGCGGGCCGGCCTGGTGCGGCTGGGCGAGATCGTCGCGTCCGCGCGGGCCGCGTTCGGAGTGCGCTTCGACCCGGTGGGCGAGCGGCTCTCGCTCGTCGACGAGAAGGGGCGGATCGTCGAGGACGACCGGGCCCTGCTCGTCATGCTCGACCTGGTGGCCGCCGAGCGGCGCAGTGGGCGAGTGGCGCTGCCGGTCACCACGACACGGATCGCCGAGCAGGTGGCGGCGTACCACGGCACGCAGGTGGAGTGGACGACCACGTCTCCGGACGACCTGACGCGGGTCGGCCGCGAAGAGACGACGATCTTCGGCGGCGACGCACGCGGCGGCTTCATCATTCCCGAGTTCAGCGGCGTCTTCGACGGCGCGGCCGCGTTCGTGCGGCTCATCGGTCTGGTGGCGCGGACGCAGCTCACGCTCAGCCAGATCGACGCGCGGATTCCGCGGGCGCATGTCCTCAAGCGGGATCTCGCGACTCCGTGGGCCGTGAAGGGACTGGTGATGCGCCGGGTCGTGGAGGAGGCGGGAGACCGCTTCGTGGACACGACGGACGGCGTACGGGTCGTGGAGACGGACGGGCGTTGGGTGATGGTGCTGCCGGACCCTGCCGAGGCGGTGACCCATCTGTGGGCGGAGGGCCCGGACGACGCCTCCGCGGAGGCTCTGCTCGACGAGTGGGCGGCTGTGGTGGACAGCGCCGGCCGCTGAAACGATCTTCACTCGTACGTGTCGGACAAGTGTCCCCAAGGGGGCCTGTCCGGCACGTTGGTGGGGCCATTCGGAGGTAGCACCCGCGACGTGCGACGATGTGCGGCATGCCGCAGCAGCCCCCCGTTCGGAGCAGCGCTCCGCGCCCCCCGCGCCCGGACGCCTCCATGTCGCTGCTCACCAACGTCATGGATCACAGCCTCGACGAGGGGTACGCCGAGGCGGCCGCCCGCAGGGAGGCCGAGGGCGCCGTCGGCATGCCGAAGACGGTCCGGGCCAAGCTGGGTCTTGCCGCGGGTCTGGTGCTCGCGGCGCTCGTGGTCACCGTGGGAGCGGCGAACGCTCGGCTGGCGGCCCCGGTCGTCGCCAAGGAGCGCCAGGAGCTCATCGACCGCATCGAGCGCGAGACGACGGCCGCGGACAAGCTGGAGAACGGCGTCGACACCCTGCGCGCCGATGTGAGCGCACGCCAGCGGGTGGCGCTGAAGAAGGACGGCGGCGGTGAGCAGGCCGACCTCGTGAGCATTCTGTCGGGTGCCACCGACGTGCACGGACCGGGCGTGAAGCTCGTCGTCAACGACGCGAAGGAAGCCAGCACGGGCGGTGACGGCACCAATCCGCGGGAGACCTCGGGATTCTCCGACACCGGACGGGTGCGGGACCGTGACATGCAGCGCGTGGTCAACGGCCTCTGGGAGTCGGGCGCCGAGGCCGTCTCCGTCAATGGACAGCGGCTGACCGCTCTGTCGGCCATCAGGGCCGCGGGTGACGCGATACTGGTCGACAACAAGCCGCTGGTGCCGCCGTACACGGTGCTCGCGGTGGGGGACGGCCAGCGGCTCAGCACCAGGTTCCAGAACAGCGCCGACGGGCTGTATCTGCATGCCCTGCAGGAGAACTACGGCATCAGGACCAGCATCTCCGCCGAGGGCGATGTCCGGTTGTCCGCCGCACCGAGCGTGATCGTACGTACAGCAGAGCCGAGAACAGAGAAGGGTACACCGTGATCGCCGTACTGGGCCTCGTCGTGGGAGTCGTGGCTGGATTGTTGGTCCGGCCCGAGGTTCCGGCGGTTGTCGAGCCTTACCTTCCGATCGCCGTCGTGGCGGCGCTCGACGCCGTGTTCGGCGGTCTGCGCGCGATGCTCGACGGCATCTTCGACGACAAGGTCTTCGTGGTCTCGTTCCTGTCGAACGTGGTCGTCGCCGCGCTGATTGTTTTCCTGGGTGACAAGTTGGGCGTGGGTGCCCAGCTGTCCACGGGTGTCGTGGTCGTCCTCGGCATCCGGATCTTCTCCAATGCCGCGGCGATCCGCCGGCACGTGTTCCGGGCGTGAGGCCGATGAGCAACGAGAACGAAGACGAAACCCCCGAGAACCCGCTGCGCGAAGAGCTGCCGGAAGAGGTCCCCGCGGCCGCGGAGGAGCCCGAGCCGGAGGCGGCCGAGGAGAACGGCGTGCCGTCGCTGTCCGGCCGTCAGAGGCTGGGCAAGGGGTTGTGGCCGCCGCGGGTGTCGCGTGCCCAACTCATCGTCGCCGTGCTGCTGTTCGGCCTCGGCTTCGGCCTGGCCGTCCAGGTGGCGTCCAACAGCGACGGCGACAGCGCCCTGCGCGGCGCGCGTCAGGAAGATCTCGTGCGCATTCTCGATGAACTCGACAGCCGTACTCAGCGTCTTGAGGACGAGAAGCAGGGTCTCGAGGATCAGCGCACCGAGCTGGAGAACAGCTCGAACCAGGCCGAGGAGGCCCGCAAGCAGACGGTCGAGAAGGAGAAGCAACTCGGCATTCTGGCGGGCACCGTGGCCGCTCAGGGCCCCGGCATCACCCTGACGATCGACGACGCGAAGGGGGCGGTCAAGGCGGACATGCTGCTCGACGCGATCCAGGAGCTGCGCGCCGCCGGCGCGGAGGCGATCCAGGTGAACGGCGTGCGCGTGGTAGCCGGTACCTATCTGGCCGACTCCGGAAGCGGAGTGAAGGTCGACGGGAACAAGATCACCCAGCCCTATCGTTTCAAGGTCATCGGCAAGCCGCAGGACCTCGAGCCGGCGCTGAACATTCCGGGAGGCGTGGTGCAGACACTGGAGAAGGAGCAGGCCATCGTCACGGTGGACCGCTCGACGAAGATCGTCGTCGATGCCTTGCGACCGGCGGAGCGGCCTGACTACGCTCAGTCGTCCTCCCGGTGAACGGCGGTCGCATGGGGGTCGCCGGGCGCGGGCAGGAGGTTGCGGGGGGTCGGCGCACCGAATGGGTGGTGCGTGGTGGAAACTGTCTGGTGGATACGGACGTTGTGAGGATGTCCGGGTCGACCGGTGTGTTCAATCAGGGTTCGTCCTGCCCCACGGGCGGGTCTGTTTCGGTCAAGGGGAATCGCCCGTGAAGTTGTTTGCGAAGTTGTTCGGCAAGAGCACGCGAGAGGACAGTGGCGACAACGCGACTGCCCGTCATCGTGCACCGCGCCAGGGAGACGCGGAGGCCCAGAGCGGCGACCGCCCGCTGTTCCGGGACCAGGTCACCGGTCCCGGTGGTCCTGGCGCGTCGTCTGTTGACCCTGCCCAGTCCGGCCGCATAGGTTTCGGGGAACCGTCAGCCTCAAGCACGGGTGGAGGGTTCGCCTCCGATCCGTATGCGTCCCATGCCCCAGGTGGGCAGCCGCGGCAGGAGGATCCGTCCATGTCGGCCCAGGTGTGTACGAGGTGCGGGAACCGGAACGCGGAGAACAGCCGGTTCTGTTCCAACTGCGGTGCGCCGCTGCGGGGTGGACCGGAGCGTCCGTCGGAGCAGACGTCGACGATCTCCATCTCCGGCATCGAGGCCTACGACGCCGAGGTGACGGGTCAGACGCCCTCGCCGATGCTCTCCCCGGAGGCTCAGGCGGCCGTCGACGCGCTGCCGGTCGGCTCGGCGCTCCTGGTGGTGCGCCGTGGCCCCAACTCGGGCAGCCGCTTCCTGCTGGACGGTGAGCTGACCACGGCCGGGCGTCATCCGCAGAGCGACATCTTCCTCGACGACGTGACGGTGTCGCGTCGGCATGTGGAGTTCCGTCGTGTCGCGGACGGTTCGTTCACGGTCGCCGATGTGGGCAGCCTGAACGGCACGTACGTCAATCGGGAGCGGATCGACCAGGTCCCGCTGTCGAACGGTGACGAGGTGCAGATCGGCAAGTACCGGCTGGTGTTCTACGCGAGCCAGCAGGGCATCTGAACCCTCCCCCAACTCCGTCCGGGGGGACACCGAGGGAATGTCCATGCTTCAAACACCGAGCGGCGGTGCCGGCAGTGGTACCGCCGCCGCGGACAGCGGGCTGATGAGCATCGGCGCGGTGCTGAGCTCGCTGCGCGACGAGTTCCCCGAAGTCACCATCTCCAAGATCAGGTTCCTGGAGTCGGAGGGGCTCGTCGAGCCGCGGCGGACCCCTTCGGGGTACCGCAAGTTCAGCGCGAACGACGTCGAACGCCTCGGCCACGTCCTGAGGATGCAGCGCGACCACTACCTCCCGTTGAAGGTGATCCGCGAGCACCTGGACGCCCTGTCGCGCGGTGAGCAGGTGCGTCTGCCCTCCGTGGGCCGCCAGCGCGACGCGGGTGAGGGAGAACCCCTCGGCGAGCTCTACGGCGAGCCCGAGGGGCCCACGGCGGCCCGGGTGGGCCGTGCCGAGCTGCTGGCCGCCGCGGAGATCGGTGAGCAGCAGCTCCAGGAGTGGGAGTCGTACGGACTGATCGGCCCTTTGCCCGACGGGGTCTACGACGCCGAGGCGGTGACGGTCGCCGCGCTCGTCGTCGAGCTGGGGCGCTTCGGGATCGAGCCGCGCCATCTGCGGGCGATGAAGGCCGCGGCGGAGCGTGACGCGGGACTGGTGGACCAGGTGGTCGCCCCTCTGCGGCGCCACCGCAATCCGCAGACCCGGGCGCACGCGGAGGCCCGCACGAAGGAACTCGCGGGCCTCACGGTGAAGCTGCACGCGGCACTCGTGCAGACCGCGCTGGGTGTGCGGCTGCGCTGACCCGGGGGCCGGCGCGGGCTCTGGATCGCCCACCCGTTCTGTGCCCGACTACCCAAACGTCCCGAGCACGGCCTAGGGTTGCTGTGTGAACGAGCTCGATGTCGTAGGTGTCCGGGTCGAAATGCCCTCCAACCAGCCGATCGTGCTTCTGCGTGAAGTGGGAGGCGATCGCTACCTCCCCATCTGGATCGGACCGGGGGAGGCGACGGCGATCGCCTTCGCTCAGCAGGGCATGGCCCCCGCGCGACCGCTGACCCACGACCTGTTCAAGGACGTGCTGGAGGCCGTCGGCCAGGAGCTCACCGAAGTACGTATCACGGACCTGCGCGAGGGCGTCTTCTACGCCGAGCTCGTCTTCGCCAGCGGGGTCGAGGTGAGTGCCCGGCCGTCCGACGCCATAGCGCTTGCCCTGCGCACCGGAACGCCGATCTACGGCAGCGACGGGGTGCTCGACGACGCGGGTATCGCGATTCCCGACGAGCAGGAGGACGAGGTGGAGAAGTTCCGAGAGTTCCTCGACCAGATCTCGCCCGAGGACTTCGGCACCAACAGCCAGTGACGCGGGCGAGAAGAGGACCGCTCCGGGCGGCATTTGCCCGCGGCGAGTGTGGTGTGCCGCGGCCCGTGCCGGGAGCATTCGGCTAGCCTTTCCCCGCGGTAGGGCACGGGAAACCACCCTTAGGGTGATTATCACTCGGCGTGCCGAGTGTGGCGATCGTTGACGCGCCCCTGGTGACTGCCTACCGTCGAGAAGGCAGGTCAAGGACGGAGGTCGGCGTGAGAAGCAGCGGCGACGGTACGGCTGGGGGTGCTCCCGGACGCGGTCCGGGGGAGAGCGGCCCGTACCCTCCCCCAAGCTCTCGGCTCGACTCGAGCGGGGGGCGTCCCCAGCATGGCAGCGCGGTCGATCACGTTCCGCGGCGGCCGACAGCAGTGCCCGGTGAGGGAGGGACTGTTCCCGAGGAGGTCGGTTACCGAGGGCCCACGGCGTGCGCCGCGGCGGGCATCACCTACCGGCAGCTGGACTACTGGGCGCGGACCGGACTGGTCGAGCCCAGCGTGCGTCCCGCCTACGGGTCGGGGACGCAGCGTCTGTACAGCTTCCGGGACGTGGTGGTCCTGAAGATCGTCAAGCGGTTCCTCGACACCGGGGTGGCGCTGCAGAACATCCGCACCACGGTCCAGCACCTGAGGGAACGCGGCTTCCAGGACCTGGAGCGCATGACGCTGATGAGCGACGGCGCGACGGTCTACGAGTGCACGTCGCCCGACGAGGTGCACGCGCTTCTGCAGGGCGGCCAGGGTGTCTTCGGCATCGCCGTGGGCGTGGTGTGGCGGGATGTCGAGAGCGCCCTGTCGCAGTTGCACGGGGAGCGCGTGGACACCGGTGAGACGCTCCTCGGGCACAATCCCGCCGACGAGCTGGCGCGCAGGCGTAACCGCGCGGTGTGACGCGCGCCTTTCGATGACGTGATGCCCCGGCGTGCCGGGGCATTGTCAGTGGCGTAGGGCAGCATCGGAGATGTGAGAACCACACCCACGATCCTGCATCTCGACATGGATGCCTTCTTCGCCTCGGCGGAGCAGGCGTCCAAGCCGAGCCTGCGCGGGAAGGCCGTCGTGGTGGGCGGGCTCGGACCCCGCGGAGTAGTCGCCACCGCCTCGTACGAGGCGCGCGTCTTCGGGGTGAACTCGGCGATGCCCATGGCGCAGGCCCGCAGGCGCGCGCCGAACGCCGCCTATCTCGTGCCGCGCTTCGGGCTCTACCGAGAGGTCAGCGAACAGGTGATGGGGCTGTTGCGGGCTCTGTCGCCGCTGGTGGAGCCGCTGAGCCTGGACGAGGCGTTCGTGGACCTGGAGGCGGGCGGGACGGCCTGGGACGACGCCTCGGCGCGGCTGGCCGGTGCCAAGCTGCGCGCGGACATCCGGGCGGTCACGGGGCTCACGGGATCGGTGGGGCTCGCCGCCTCCAAGATGCTGGCGAAGATCGCTTCTGAGCAGGCCAAGCCCGACGGTCTGGTGCTGATCGAGCCGGGCACCGAGCGTGCGCTGCTGGGGCCGATGCCGGTGCGGACGCTGCCGGGTGTGGGGCCGGCCACCGGCGACCATCTGCGGCGGGCCGGCATCGCCACCGTCGAGGAGCTCGCCGAGGCGGGCGAGGACGAACTCGTACGGCTGCTGGGGAAGGCCCATGGGCACGCGCTGTTCGCGATGGCGCTGGCCCACGACGTGCGGCCGGTGGTGGCCGAGCGGGAGACCAAGTCGGTGTCGGTCGAGGACACGTACGACGTGGACATCCACGACCGGGTCCGGGTGGAGCTGGAGGTGCAGCGGCTCGCGGACCGGTGTGTGCGGCGGCTGCGCCGGGCCGGGTTGTCGGGGCGGACGATCGTGCTGAAGGTGCGCAAGTACGACTTCTCGACGCTGACCCGGTCCGAGACGCTGCGGGGGCCCACGGACGACCCCGGCGTCGTCCGGGAGGCCGCTGCCCGGCTGCTGGAGGGCGTGGACACGACCGGAGGCGTGCGCCTGCTGGGGGTCGGTGTCTCCGGGCTTGCCGACTACACGCAGGAGGACCTGTTCGCACAGGCGCAGGCCGCTGCCGTGGGGGAGGCGGCGGCCGAGGAGGGTTCCGCGGACGAGCCGGCCGAAGAGGCCGCCGCGGAGGCGGTGGCGCCCCCGGAGCGGCGGTGGCCCTCCGGGCACGACGTGTGTCATGCCGAGTACGGGCACGGATGGGTACAGGGGAGCGGGCTGGGGAGGGTCACGGTGCGGTTCGAGACGCCGTACTCCGAGCCCGGCCGGGTGCGGACCTTCCGGACGGACGATCCGCGGCTGGAGCCGGCGGACCCGCTGCCCCTGGTGGAGCGAGGACCCGAGGACGCCGACGCGTTCCCGGCGGGTGCCGGGCCGTCGGGGTCACAGGCCGTGACGCGGGGCCCGCGCGTGGGCCCCGACCCACGCGCGGGCGGGGACCTGGACACGAGTCCGGGCCCGGACCGGCGTGTGGGCCGGGCCACGGGCCTGGACGTGGACCCGGACCGGGCTGTGGGCCCGGGCCCGGACCTGGGTGCCGGCGCGGAACCGGCCGTCCGGGACGCTCAGGCGTCCTCCGTGCCCGCGAGCCGGCCGAAGTCCCGGTCCGGCGGTGGAGGGGACGCCACGTCGAGGCCGTAGTGGTGGTAGAGCTGGAGTTCCTGTTCGGGGGAGAGGTGACGCCCGACGCCGAAGTCGGGGGCGTCCTTGATCAGCGCTCGGTCGAAGGGGATGCGAAGGGTCCCCTCGACGATCTCGCTGGGCTCCAGGGGCACGAAGGCGTCCCTGCTGAACAGCCCGGTGCGTATGGCCGCCCACTCCGGCACACCGGTCGCGTCGTCGAGGTAGACCTCGTCGATCGTGCCGATCTTGGTGCCATTGCTGTCGAACGCCTTGCGGCCGATCAGGTTGCGCGGATCGATGTCGGTCTGCACGGTCCCTCCACGTGGTCGCAAACTCATCCGTAAGTACTACAAAAGAGCAGATTTGTGAAGGCGGCCACTCGAAGGCTGATGTCCAGTCCTCGCTGGTAGGCTGGCAGGCGGCTGCTGATCCCGTGCGGGAGAGTCCTCCAGATTTCACCGGAGGCGCCGAAGGAGCAAATCCTCCCCGGAATCTCTCAGGCTCACGTACCGCACGGACGAGGTCACTCTGGAAAGCAGAGCGGGTGTCGATGGCCTCCGCTCTCACCGACGGTGAAAGTCGGACCGTCCGCGGACGGTCCGGTGAAGCTCTCAGGTTGAGATGACAGAGGGGGAGGCCGTCGGGGTACCCGTGCCGGGGTGCCCCTCGAAGGTCGCGTCAGACCAGGAGGCCTCCGCCATGACCGCCCCTCGCATTCCGCTTTCCGAGCTCGAACAGGGAATTCCCTTCGAGCAGCGCCACATCGGGCCCGACTCCGAAGCACGGGCCAAGATGCTCGCGCAGGTCGGATACGGCTCGCTCGACGAGCTGACGGCCGCCGCGGTGCCGGACGTGATCAAGAACGCCGAGGCCCTGAAGCTGCCGGCCGCGCGCACCGAGGCCGAGGTACTGGCCGAGCTCCGCTCCCTCGCGGACCGCAACGAGGTGCTCGGCTCGATGATCGGCCTCGGTTACTACGGCACGTTCACGCCGCCGGTGATCCTGCGCAACGTCATGGAGAACCCGGCCTGGTACACCGCGTACACGCCGTACCAGCCGGAGATCTCGCAGGGCCGTCTCGAGGCACTCCTGAACTTCCAGACCGTCGTCGCCGAGCTGACCGGCCTGCCGACCTCCGGCGCGTCGCTCCTCGACGAGGGCACGGCCGCCGCCGAGGCGATGGCGCTGTCCCGCCGCATGGGCAAGAACAAGAAGGGCCTCTTCCTGGTCGACGCGGACGCCCTTCCGCAGACCATCGCCGTCATAGAGACCCGCGCCGAGCCGACCGGCGTCGAGATCGTCGTCGCCGACCTCTCCGAAGGCATCCCGGCCGACCTCGCCGGGCGCGAGATCAACGGCGTGCTGATCCAGTACCCGGGCGCCTCCGGTGCCGTGCGCGACATCAAGCCGATCGTCGAGCAGGCGCACGAGCTGGGCGCGGTCGTCACCGTCGCGGCCGATCTGCTCGCCCTGACCCTGCTCACCTCGCCCGGCGAGCTCGACGCGGACATCGCGGTCGGTACGACGCAGCGCTTCGGTGTGCCGATGGGCTTCGGCGGACCGCACGCCGGTTATATGGCGGTGCGCGAGAAGTTCGCGCGCAGCCTCCCCGGCCGGCTGGTCGGTGTGTCCGTGGACGCCGACGGGAACAAGGCGTACCGCCTCGCCCTGCAGACGCGTGAGCAGCACATCCGCCGCGAGAAGGCGACCAGCAACATCTGTACGGCTCAGGTGCTGCTCGCCGTGATGGCCGGCATGTACGCCGTCCACCACGGTCCCGACGGCCTGCGGACCATCGCACGGCGTACCCACCGCTACGCCACCGTCCTTGCCGCGGGGCTCACCGCCGGCGGCGTCGAGCTCGTGCACGGCGCGTACTTCGACACCCTCACCGTGCGGGTCCCGGGCCGCGCCGCCGAGATCGTCGCCGCCGCCCGCGACCATGGCGTCAACCTCCACCGCGTCGACGCCGACCAGGTGTCGATCTCGTGCGACGAGACGACCACGCGCGATCAGCTGGCCGCCGTGTGGACCGCCTTCGGTGTCGACGGTGACATCGAGGCGCTGGACGCGAGCGCCGAGGACACGCTGCCGGCCGCGCTCCTGCGCACCGACGATTACCTCACGCACCCCGTCTTCCACCAGCACCGCTCCGAGACCGCGATGCTGCGCTACCTGCGCAAGCTCTCCGACCGCGACTACGCGCTCGACCGCGGCATGATCCCGCTGGGCTCCTGCACCATGAAGCTCAACGCGACCACCGAGATGGAGCCGGTCACCTGGCCCGAGTTCGGGCAGCTGCACCCCTTCGCGCCCGCCGAGCAGGCGCGCGGCTATCTGACCCTGATCCACGAGCTGGAGGACCAGCTCGCCGAGGTCACCGGCTACGACAAGGTGTCGCTCCAGCCCAACGCCGGTTCGCAGGGCGAGCTGGCCGGTCTGCTGGCCGTCCGCGGCTACCACCGTGCCAACGGCGACGACCAGCGCACCGTCTGCCTCATCCCGTCCTCCGCGCACGGCACCAACGCAGCCAGCGCCGTGATGGCCGGCATGAAGGTCGTCGTCGTGAAGACCGCGGACGACGGCGAGATCGACGTCCAGGACCTGCGGGCCAAGATCGAGCAGTACCGCGACGAACTGTCGGTGCTGATGATCACCTACCCCTCGACGCACGGTGTGTTCGAGGAGCACGTCGCCGACATCTGCGCCCAGGTGCACGAGGCCGGCGGCCAGGTCTACGTCGACGGCGCCAATCTCAACGCCCTGGTGGGCCTCGCCAAGCCGGGCCACTTCGGCGGCGACGTCTCGCACCTGAACCTGCACAAGACCTTCTGCATCCCGCACGGCGGCGGCGGCCCCGGCGTCGGCCCGGTCGGTGTGCGCGCGCACCTGGCGCCGTACCTGCCGAACCACCCGCTCCAGCCCGAGGCCGGTCCCGAGACGGGTGTCGGCCCGATCTCGGCGGCTCCCTGGGGCTCCGCCGGCATTCTGCCCATCTCCTGGTCGTACGTCCGGCTGATGGGCGGCGAGGGCCTCAAGCGCGCCACGCAGGTGGCCGTGCTCTCCGCCAACTACATCGCCAAGCGCCTGGAGCCGCACTACCCGGTGCTGTACACCGGTCCCGGCGGCCTGGTCGCGCACGAGTGCATCATCGACCTGCGTCCGCTCACCAAGGCGACCGGCGTGAGCGTCGACGACATCGCCAAGCGCCTCATCGACTACGGCTTCCACGCGCCGACGATGTCGTTCCCGGTGGCCGGCACGCTGATGATCGAGCCGACCGAGTCCGAGGACCTGGGCGAGCTCGACCGGTTCTGCGACGCGATGATCGCGATCCGCGCGGAGATCGAGAAGGTCGGCTCCGGCGAGTGGGCGGTGGACGACAACCCGCTGCGTGGGGCGCCGCACACCGCCGCCGCGCTCGGCGGCGGCTGGGAGCACCCGTACAGCCGCGAGGAGGCGGTCTTCCCGGCCGGTGTCTCGGCCGCCGACAAGTACTGGCCGCCGGTGCGCCGCATCGACCAGGCGTACGGCGACCGTAACCTCGTCTGCTCCTGCCCGCCGCTGGACGCCTACGAGGACTGATCAGCGCTCGGCACGTGGACGGCTACGGGGAGTGATCACCCTCGGACATGCGTCGGGGCCGGTTCGGAGAGTACGTCTCCGGGCCGGCCCCTCGTGTGTCTGGGCGGCCTGCCACGGCCGCCCGGGTCGTGCGGCTCAGGCGGCCGTCATCACCGGCGCGCCGCCCAGCGGGCGGTGCGGGGCGATGATCTGGCCGTCCGGCAGGAGCTCACCGGTGTCCTCGAAGAGCAGAACGCCGTTGCACAGCAGGCTCCATCCCTGCTCCGGATGGTGCGCCGCAAGACGGGCGGACTCCCGGTCGGCTGATTCGGCTGACGGACACGGTGGCTGGTGCTGGCACATGGATGGGATCTTTCGCTGGGTCGAGATGTGAGTGATGGCTGTGGTGTCTGTCTTGCGGCTCGAGATACTCATGGCCGCCCCCCGTTGGTGTGTGGTCTGACCCCAGTGTTGCCCCACGGGCGTCAATCCGCAGGGATTTGAGGGCACCGCTTCTCACAGGTTGATGACGCATCACCCGTGCGGAGGGTTCACCTCAACTGCGCTGTCCTTTCGGGTGGTTCGAGGTGACCGAATGGGGCTAGTCCGGTCGGTCCGGAGCGCGTTTCCCCTCGTACGAGCGCCCTCGGGCCCTAACGAGCGAGCAGGTTCTCCGGGGTGTTGACAACGATGTGCCCCGCGGCCGGGGGACGGCCGCGGGGCACGGATACCGAGGCTCAGGCGGGTGAGCCGAGCAAGGGCGCGGGGGTGACCCGGTGGGTGAGGACCGGCAGCAGTTCGGCGACGTGGTACGGACGGTGCGCGGCGATGCCGGGCGGTGCGGGTGCGAGCGGGACCAGGAGGTCGGTGGCGGCGGGATGGCCGGTGGCGCCGTCCGCCGTGCAGTCGCCGTGCAGCCAGAGGGTCAGCATGTACAGCTCCGGCACGGACAACAGGCGCGCCTGGTAGGGCTGTTGCATGGTCTCGGCCTGTCGTACGGCGCGTTCCGTCGCGGCGATGTAGGGGCCCTCGAAGAAGCGTGAGAAGGCCCAGCCGTCCGGGGTCAGCATGGTGTCGGCCGCGGCCACCGCACGGTCACCGCAACGGATCAGAAAACGCCACCCGGCGAGCCGGGTGGCGGAGGCGCCCGCGGGAGTGATGCGATCCAGGACGTGGACGGGCAGCGGGAGTTCGGGGGTGGCGGGACCCTGCGCCAGGCGCAGGGACGGGGTGCGGGCTTCGCGGACAGCGGTGGGGGAACCGAGTGCCGTGAGAACGGTGCGCAGGGCGGGCGCGGGAGCCGGGGGTACGTGCAGCGGCATGGTGGGTCGCCTCTCATTCGACAGGCACAGTGGCGCGAGGGCGGGGGCGGACGGCGCTGTCAGCTCTCGGGTCAGAGGGGCGAGGGGTCTGGATCCGCCGACAGGGTGTCGCCTGCCGTCGTCACCGTGACGACAGGACCTAGGACCGCGAGCGCCAACTCTCTGCCTCGGTAGCGGAGTTTATACGACGCGTGTTCAGACGGTGTTTCGTCTAGTCGTCCCGAATACGAAGAACAAGGCGCTATTCGGTCGATGAAACGAGGGATTCATCCCGGTTCTGCGCGGTCGAACCGCGGTGACCTCGGAATATTCCGCCGGAGCGGTCGGCCGATTCTCGTCGGTGTTTTTCACGAGATCATGTCGGGCGGTAAACTTGCTTATTGCTCCATGCCTGGTGAATGTGCCCGGGGCCGATGTCCAGCGTAGCGTTCGAAGAGCGCGCGCGGGACGTTATGGATCGCGTTGCCTGGGCATCATCCCCCGTGACCCGGGACGCCAGGGCCGGAGTGTCGGCCTGCCCATCCGAGGAGGGACACTTCGATGGGGGAGAAGGTCGTGGCAGGGACGTTCGGCCTGTCTGATCGGCAGCACTACCGCGACAAGCTCCGACAGTGTCTGGCGGGGCTGGAGCGACTGCTGGAGGAGAAGCGGTTCGACCGCCCGAAGAACCTGATGGGTCTGGAGATCGAATTGAATCTCGCAGGGCCCGACGGCATGCCCAGAATGATGAATGGGCAAGTGCTCGAAAGGATTGCGAGCCGCGATTTCCAAACAGAACTCGCCATGTTCAACCTGGAAGTCAACATAGCCCCACACCGATTGGGCGGCCGGGTATTCGACCGGCTCGCCGAGGAGATCCGCACCTCGCTCGCGTATGCGCACCGGAAAGCCAGTGAGGTCGACGCCGGAATCGTGATGATCGGCATCCTGCCGACGCTGGGCCAGGACGATCTGGTGTCCTCGAACCTCTCGGACGTCGACCGCTACACGCTGCTCAACGATCAGATCGTGGCCGCGCGCGGAGAGGATTTCGAACTCGACATCGACGGTGTGGAGCGTTTGGTCTGCAGGTCGGGATCCATCGCGCCCGAAGCCGCCTGCACCTCCGTGCAGTTGCACCTCCAGGTCACCCCGGGCCGGTTCGCCGATGTGTGGAACGCGGCGCAGGCGGTCGCGGCTGTGCAGGTCGCGGTCGGGGCCAACTCGCCGTTCCTGTTCGGGCACGAGCTGTGGCGGGAGTCGAGACCTCCGCTGTTCCAGCAGTCCACCGACACGCGGCCGCCTGAGCTGCAGGCGCAGGGAGTCCGGCCGCGCACCTGGTTCGGCGAGCGGTGGGTCTCCTCGGCGTACGACCTCTTCGAGGAGAACCTGCGGTTCTTTCCGCCCCTGCTGCCCATCTGCGACGAGGAGGATCCGCTCGGAGTCCTCGACGCCGGGGGCGTACCCAAGCTCGCCGAACTGGTGCTGCACAACGGCACGGTGTACCGCTGGAACCGGCCTGTGTACGGCATCGCCGACGGCGTCCCGCATCTGCGCGTCGAGAACCGGGTGCTGCCCGCCGGCCCGACCGTCACCGATGTCATCGCCAACGCCGCCTTCTACTACGGGCTGATCCGCGCGCTCGCCGAGGAGCCGCGTCCGGTGTGGACGAGGCTGTCCTTCGAGGCCGCCGCCGCCAACTTCGACGCGGCCTGCCGGTACGGCATCGACGCGCGCCTGGAGTGGCCGCGGCGCGGCCGTTACGGCGGGACCGCGCAGGTGGATGCCGTGAACCTGGTGCGCGACGAGCTGCTGCCGCTCGCCGCGGCCGGGCTGGACGCGTGGGGTGTCGAGCCCGCCGACCGGGACTTCTACCTGGGCGTGATCGAGGACCGGTGCAGGCTGCGTGTCAACGGCGCGACCTGGCAGGCGGCGACCTTCCACCGGGCCCTGGAGAAGGGACTCGGGCGCGATGCCGCGCTGGCCGCGACGACGAGGCGGTACGGCGAGCTGATGCATCTCGGGGAGCCGGTGCACACCTGGCCGGTGGGGCTCCCGGAGCCGGTTCCACTGGGGTGACTCGGGCCGTGCGCGGCTGCTGCACTCGGGCTGATGCGGTGGCGCCCGGGTCGATGCCGGGGGCGGAACCCGGGCCGGACGTTCCCGCGTGGCCGGTGTGCGCAGGCCGATCCGGTCGGCGGGTCGTGCCGACGTGTCGATGTGTCCGCCTGTGGCCGGTCGGGTGGCGGGGCGGTGTGCTCGTTGCGGTTCGGTCTCATGCGGGGCGCCCAGCCCCAGCCGGAGGCGGCGCGGGTGCCTCGGGACGGAGAACCGGTACCAGGACCGGCGTCCCACTGTGACCGGTGCGTGTCGGCGATCCGGCCGACGGGCCGTGTGGGTGCGTGGGCGTGCGGCCGTCGGACGGAGGGTGTGGGGCGTGTGGCCGGTCGGGCTGAGGCCGTGGGGCGAGGTGCCCGTCGGGCCGATGCCACTGGAGCGGTGCCGGTCGGGCGTATGAGGGGTGTGGGTGCCGGTACGACGGAGGCAGGGCCGGCCATGGCCGGGGTGGTCAGTTCGGGTTGCCCGCGCCGGCCGCCGTGATCGCCTTGAGCATCGCCGCGTGGATCTGTGAGGGCTCGTTGACCCGCTCGCCGGAGCCGCCGGTCGCCCTGGCGATCTGGTCGACCTCCCGCCGGTCGCTGTCGGGGCCCACCGCGATGGCGATCAGCGGCACCGGGCGTTCGGGGTCGGCCAGTTTCTGCAGCTCGGCGACGAGATCGGACCGGGAGATGCTGCCGGGGTCCTGGTTGACCCCGTCCGTGAGGATGACCAGCGCGTTGAACCGGCCCTTCGCGTAGGAGGCGACGGCAGCCTTGTACGCGGCGAGGGTGGTGTCGTACAGACCGGTCGCTCCGTGCGGGACCGGCTTCAAGGACCTGAAGGCCCTGGAAAGCTTCTGGCGCTGGGTGCCGGATCCCTTGACGTCGCCGAGCCGCTCGGTCGGTACGAGGACGCGGTAGTCCTTGTCGCCGTCGAGCTTCGTGGAGAACTTCCACAGCCCGATCTGGTCCTCGGAGGTGAACGTGGCGAGCGCCTGCAGCAGAGACTCCTTGGTGACGTCCATGCGTGACCGATCGCTGCCCGGCAGCGGTTCCGCCATGGAGGAGGAGGCGTCGACGACCGTGGTGATCCGGGCGCTCTCCACCGTGATCGTCCACATGCCGAGGGCCTCCTGGACCGTCTCCTTCGACGAGGGCGCGGCCACGATGCGCGCGTACGGCTGCGGGTACCTCCCGCCGGCCTCGGTGACGAGCGTGTCCGACGGATTCTCCGCGTCCGTGCGGAAACCGGACATCCGCAGGAACTGCCGGGGCGCCGCCTCTCCGAGCAAGGTCATGAACCGCAGGGCCGCACGGCTCTGGTCCGTGCCCAGCCGCGGCTCGTCGACCAGTGTGTACGGGTAGTCGAGCAGCGGCGTGCCGTCCTTGGGGTAGAAGAGGTCGAGGTCATCGCCCCCCTCCTCCGAGGTGTTGTGGGCGAACGCCGCCTGCTCGGAGAGGATCAGCGCCTGATTGCGCCCGGGGCTGTCCTGCCCGGAGCCGGAGAAGTCGCGGGGCAGGGTGTCCAGGAGCTGGGTGCCGCTGTCGGACGTGCGCTGCGAGAGCGCCTTGGCCATGGCGGCCGCCCGCACGTCACCGCCCTTGACCCGGGAGGCGGTCTCGCTGATCCGGGCGAGCGCGAGCAGTCCCGTCGAGCTGCGGGCGGGATCGACCGTGCCCAGCTCGATCTTCTTGTCCCGTATCGCCTCCCCGGCCAACTCGCTCCAGGTGTACGTCTTCTCGGGCCAGCCCAGCGTCCTGGCGGCCGACGGGACCATGGCGACGCCGACGGGTGTCGAGGCGACGTTGCCCAGGCTGGTGACCTGCGTGGCGGTGGTGGTGTCGCTGACCCGCTCCACCCACGCGTCGGAGTCCGGCACCCACACCTGCACGTCGGACTTCCTGCCCGACCGGAGCGTGGCGGCGACCTCGTACGACTCGCGCGCCGTCACGCTGACGTCGAGGCAGCGGCCGTCGGAGGTGATGTTCTTCTCGCGGGCGTCCTCGGCGGCGGCCCTGAGCGCGGGCGCGATGTCCGGCGAGGCGGCCACCTCGATGTGCACGGCGTCGTCCTGACACGAGCCCCCGAAGGAGAACAGGCCTCCATGGACGGCGGCGGCCGTACCTCCGGCGACGGTGAGCACGAGTGCCGTCGCGAGGGCCACATTGCGGCGGTGCGCGCGGATCCGGGGGTCGGCGGAGCCCGCCCGTGGCGCGTCGGGCAAGCTGTGACGTCCCATGACGGTGAGGTCCCTCCCAGGTGAGCCTGAGCCGTGAGACAGCCGTAGAACAGGCGAAGGGGGAAGTACGCCCCATTCGGCGCCCGTCCCCCGACGGCCTGTCGCGCACGATCTTCGTAACTTCTTTCGAGACCCTAGCGGGGCGACGACGGGGATGCGGCGGGAATACCCAACTGGAGGCGGGAGTGCAGGTGGAGGCGGGATCGGTGGCCGATTCCTTTCCGAAGGAGAGGCTGACACGACGGATTCTCCGGGACGAGACGCTGCTTGTCCTGGCGCTGTCGCTCGGCGCGAGCGGAGTGTCCGCGCTGATCAGTTTTGTCGGATCGGTGACGAAACCGGGAGGTCTCAAGGACCAGGCGGCCACCCTGAACGCCTCGGCGGCGCCGGGCCGGCCCTGGCTCGACCTGGCCTGGCAGCTCTTCGGTGTCGCGTCGGCTCTGGTGCCGGTCGCGCTCGTCGCGCACTTGCTGATGCGCGAGGGGCAGGGGATGCGCGTGATCGGTTTCGACCGTACGCGTCCCTGGCCGGACCTCGGCCGTGGAGCCATGGTCGCGGCAGTGATCGGCAGCACGGGCATCGCCTTCTACCTGGCGGCGCGTGGGTTCGGCGCCAACCTCACGGTGGTGCCCGAGGCGTTGCCGGACGTGTGGTGGAAGTTCCCGGTGCTGATCCTCTCGGCGGTGCAGAACGCCGTGCTGGAGGAGGTCATCGTCGTCGGGTATCTGCTGCGCAGGCTGGGGCAGTTGGGCTGGACACCAGGGACCGCGCTGGTCGCGAGTGCGGTGCTGCGCGGCTCGTACCACCTCTACCAGGGCATCGGCGGGTTCGTCGGCAACATGGTGATGGGCGTGGTCTTCGTCTATCTGTACCGGCGCTGGGGCCGCGTCGGGCCGCTCGTGGTCGCGCACTCGCTGCTCGACATCGGCGCCTTCGTGGGGTACGCGCTGCTCGCGGGGAAGGTGGGATGGCTCCCGACGGCGTGAGCGGCGCTCGCGACGGCTGAGCGGCGGGGACTGACCCCGAAGGGGCGTACGAACATCTCGTACGCCCCTTTCGTGTGCTGTCGCGCGAGTGCAGCGCGCTCTCGTGTGGATCCCGTGGCTGTTGCGCGAGTCCCTGGCCGGCCTAGGCGAGCAGCTCGCCCTCGATGACCGTGACCGCGTGCCCCGAGAGAAGGGTGCGGTCGCCGCGCACTTCGGTGCGGACCAGGCCGGAGCGCGGGGAGGCCTGCAGGCCGGTGAGAGCGGGGCGGCCGAGGCGCTCGGACCAGAACGGCGCGAGGGCCGTGTGGGCGCTGCCGGTGACCGGGTCCTCGTCGATGCCGACATTCGGGAAGAAGCAGCGGGAGACGAAGTCGTAGCCCTGGGAGGGGTCTTCGGCGCGGGCGGTCGCGATGATGCCGCGCTCGGAAAAGCGGGCGAGCGCCTTGTGGTCCGGGGCGAGAGCGCGGACCGTCTTCTCGTCGGCGACCTCGACGAGCAGGTCACCGGTGTTCGGGCCGGTGTCGAGGGCGCGGAGCGGCTCGGCGCCGAGTGCCCCGGCGACACCGTCGGGGGTCTCGACCGGGGTGAGCGGCGCGGTCGGGAAGTCCAGGGTGATCGAGCCGTCGGAGTCGGGGGTGGCGATGAGAACACCGCTGCGGGTGGCGAAGCGCACCGGGCCCCGGTGGGCGCCCGTGGTGTGCAGGACGTGCGCCGCCGCGAGGGTCGCGTGTCCGCACAGGGCGACTTCGGTGGCGGGGGTGAACCAGCGCAGCGCCCAGTCGGCCTCGCCGCCTTCGGGGAGACGGTGGGTGAACGCCGTCTCCGCGTGGTTGACCTCCATGGCCACGCTCTGGAGCCATGCGTCGTCCGGGAAGGAGTCGAGGAGGAGGACCCCTGCCGGGTTGCCGGCGAAGGGGCGGTCGGTGAAGGCGTCGACGATACGAATGCGCATACCCCGAAGCTAGTGGTCCCGGGAAGCCACCGGCCAAGGCCAATCCGGGGGATCTGGCCTCTTGCCGGCGCGGGCGAGCCCATGGGCGGGCTGCGCGGGCGGGCGGCTCGCACGGTGGCACCGCCGCCTCGCGCGCCACCGGTCGCACGGGAGCCATGCGTGGCACGAACGGCAGTGGCACTGTCCCGCTTGCCGGAAGGCTGCATCGGCGTGTCCGAGGAAGCCTTCTGGCAAGCGGGACAGTGCCTTGTCCTGTCTCAGTGAAGTTTGACCAGTCTCAGTGAAGTTTGACCGACGCTGCCGGTCAGGCAGGATGCAGCACAGCCACGGCGATCTCACGCACGCGGTCCTGCGTGATCCCGGTGCGCTGTTCGACGGCGAGCGGGTGGTCGGTGGGCTCCAGCTCGATGAGGGGCCGCTTGCCGACCGGTCGCGTGTGGGCGTTGGTCTTCAGGTCGGTGGTGCCCTCGGAGTAGAGCGCGAGCTCGGTGCTGAGCCAGCCGAAGTACGGCCTCTCGGCCTCGCGGCCCTCCGTGTTCCACACCTCAAGAGCACGGGCGAAACTGTCCTTGCTCAGAGAGACCCAGACGCCCCAGGAGAAGACGTCCTGGCTGCCGATCACAGGTATCTCGATCAGCCCCCTGATGAAGAAGTGCCGGCCCTTGATCACGCACTGGTCGGACGACAGCATGCTGTCCGGATCGCTCTCGAAACTGGGCTCCCAGACGTCAGGGGCCATGGTCGAGTAGCTCATGGGGAGCTCTGCATGGTGGTCGCCGCAGCCTGAGCACGTGAAACCGAGATCGTTAGACATGGCGCGAGCTTAGCGAGCACCCGCACAGGGTTTCCCCGGGCCGTCCAACAGCCGCTGGTGGCACGCTGCCGCCATCATCCAGGCCCGGCTCGTCGGTCCCGTCCGGTGAAACTTCGATGAGACGAACAGGCCGGTCGTCAATCTTCGGTGAGACCGGTGCATCTTCGCCGAAACAGGACAGCCTGCCCTTCTCCAAGGGGTTGTCACGTGAAGGCTTCCGATATATCGTTGACGCATCGCGACCGATCAACGATGGAATGGAGTGATTGCGATGCGTTCCCGTGGAGAAGACTTCGGATACGAGCACGAACACGGACATGGACACCACGGCGGACCCGGACATCGAGGTCGGGGCGGCTTCGAGGGACTGCGGGGGGCTTTCGGGCCCTTCGGGCCGGGTGGTCCCGGCGGCCCCGGCTTCGGAGGACCCGGCTTCGGCCCGGGTCCCTGGGGTGGGCGCGGCGGCCGGGGCGGACCGCGGGGGAGGGCGCGACGCGGTGACGTACGCGCGTCGATCCTCGCCCTGCTCAAGGACCGGTCCATGCATGGTTACGAGATGATCCAGGAGATCGCCGAGCGCAGCGGCGGGGCATGGAAGCCCAGCCCGGGTTCGGTGTACCCGACCCTTCAGCTGCTGGAGGACGAGGGCCTGATCACCAGCGAGGCCGAGGGCGGCAAGAAGCTGTTCTCGCTCACCGAGTCCGGCCGCAGCGCGGCCGACGAGGGTCCCGACGCGCCTTGGGAAGAGGCCGGGCGCGGGGTCGACTGGGAGACGCTGCACGAGATCCGGCAGGCCGGCTTCGGTCTCATGGAGGCCTTCGGCCAGGTCTGGAAGACCGGCAGCAAGGGTCAGCGCGACAAGGCGCTGGCGGTCATCAACGAAGCCCGCAAGAAGCTGTACCTGATCCTCGCCGACGAGGACTGACGGCGTGCTGTGGTACCTGCCGGCGCCTCGCGGAAGTGTTTCCGCGGGGCGCCTTTCCGCATACGGAGCGCCGGGCGCCGCCTCGTGCGGCGCGGGGACGTGCGGGGCTCAGACCACCAGCCCGGCCAGCTTGCGCAGCGACTCGTCGAGGGCGGCCGTCGCCGAGTCCTTGAGCTTGCCGGCCATCAACGAGACGGCCGCACCCGTGAACTCCCCGTCGATGCGCACCGACGTGGCGTCGCCGTCGGGGATGAGCGTGTAGCGCGTGGAGACGTTCACCGACATCGGACCCTTGCCGCGGATGGCCAGGGTGCGGCCGGACTCCAGTTCCTCGATGGTCCAGGTGACCTCGGCCGGGAAGCCCATGAGCTTCATGTTCTCCGCGAAGGTGCCGCCCACTTCGAGCTTTTCCGGGCCGCCCTTCGGGAAGTTGGTGTGTGTCGCGTTCCACTCGCCGTAGGCGGACCAGTCCGTGAGCTGGGCCCAGATCTTCTCCGCGGGCGCCTCGATACGTGCTTCCGCGCTGACTTCGGCCATGCGACCACCCCTTCGTGTCGGGCGCTGCGCCCGGCGCAGCTACGGTGTCGCGGAACGTAGCCCCAGGCCCTGGAACATTCAATACTGATGAACCGTCAGGAATTGTGGAGGGGTGGCGGGTCGAGCACCGGGACGGGCGGCCCGGGGAGCGGGCCCGGGGACTCGGGGTGGGGAACAGAGCCCGTCGGCGCGGTCGGCCGTCCCGTGCTGGGGCACTCGCGGAGGTCGGGGCGGGTTTGCGCGGAGGTCCGGCGACGGGCGTGGGCGGAGGTCCGGCGGCGGGCATTCGCGGAGGTCGGGAGCGGGCGTGGGCGGAGGATTGTGGGGTGGCCGCGGGCTGAGGTCCGACGGGCGGGCGCGGTGCGGCCCGGCCGGCCGAGGGGGCGTGAGGCAAGGCGACGCGCGCCTCAGGGGGAAATCGGCGCGAAGTCATCCGTAAGGAGGAGAACCCGCACGGGGATGCCCACCCTGTGTCGGACCTGAAGATGCTGCCCGCCGTGGATGACCCGGCGCCACGAGGCTGATGGGGTAGAGGTCGTGCCATCCCGTATCCCCCAGCAGCCCGCCGCCGCGAGCGGCCCGAACCGTCCAGGCATCGATGCCGGACTCAGCGCTGAGCTGGCCTCGGTGGTCTCCGGTGCGCGCAGAAGGGCGCTGCGCGACGGGGACCGGCAGATCGACACGGCCCATCTGCTGCACTCCCTGCTGGAGTCCGACCCCGAGGTACGCGCCGTCTTCGACGGCGGGCCGCAGGTCGCCCGGCTGCTCGGCTACCTCGTGCAGCGCAGCATCGGCTACGGGCTCCGCTGGCAGAGCGCCGTCGAGGACTCGGGTGCCGGACCGGTGGTGGCCGGCGGGAGATGGTCCCCGATGGCGGCAGGTGCCATGGAGGAGGCGTACGAGCGCGCCGTGCTGCGGGGCGATGAGAGGGCCCGTGGTCTCGACATGCTCGCGGCGCTCGTCGCCGATCCCCGGTCGCGGGCCGTCGAGGTCCTTGGACGCGCCGGTGTCGAGCTCCCGCCACTGCTGGAGCGGATCGAGAGCGGCTGCGCGGAGTGCGTGAGCGGCGGCGACGCGGGCTGCTGAGGTCCGTCCCGGAGGGTGCCTGGAGCAGGCGCGCCGGAGGGGGAGCGGGCGCGGCCGAGGGGGAGCGGCGGGCCGGATGGGGAGTGGCGGGCCGGAGTGGGCGCCCGGGAGCCCGGACGCTGTGTTCCATCTTGCGGTCCGGCGGTCGTCGACGGCCGGTGCCGGAGTCCAGCCGTTGAGACAGGTGTCATCGGGGGTGACGGTCATGTCGTCGCCTGTCATCATGTGCCGGTGCATACGTCTCAGGGGAGTCAGGGCAACCACGGAAGAGGCGTCGGGCTGGGCCTGGCGCTCGTGTCGGCGGTCGCGTTCGGCGGATCGGGTGTCGCGGCCAAGCCGCTGATCGAGGCAGGGCTCGATCCGCTCCACGTGGTGTGGCTGCGGGTGGCGGGCGCCGCCCTCGTCATGCTGCCGCTGGCCGTGCGGCACCGGGCGCTGGTGAAGCGACGCCCCGCGCTGCTCGCCGGGTTCGGACTTCTCGGTGTGGCCGGTGTCCAGGCCTTCTACTTCGCCGCGATCTCGCGCATCCCCGTCGGCGTCGCCCTGCTCGTGGAGTACCTCGCCCCCGCGCTGGTGCTCGGCTGGGTGCGCTTCGTGCAGCGCCGGCCCGTCTCGCGCGGCGCGGCCCTCGGTGTCGTCCTCGCGGTCGGCGGACTCGCCTGCGTGGTGGAGGTGTGGTCGGGGCTGAGCTTCGACGTCGTAGGACTCCTGCTCGCGCTGGGCGCCGCCTGCTGCCAGGTCGGCTACTTCGTCCTGTCCGACCAGGGCAGCGACGCGGGGGACGAAGCGCCCGACCCGCTGGGCGTGATCGCGTACGGGCTGCTCGTAGGCACCCTTGTGCTGACCGCGGTCGCGCGCCCCTGGACCATGGACTGGTCCGTCCTCGGCGGCAGCGCGGACATGAACGGGACGTCCGTGCTCGCCTCACTGCTCCTCGGCTGGATCGTCTTCATCGCCACCGTCGTCGCCTACGTCACCGGAGTCCTCTCCGTGCGCAGGCTCTCCCCGCAGGTCGCGGGCGTCGTGGCCTGTCTCGAGGCGGTGATCGCCACCGTTCTGGCCTGGGTCCTGCTGGGCGAGCACCTCTCGGCGCCGCAGATCGTCGGCGGCGCGGTGGTCCTGCTCGGTGCGTTCATCGCGCAGTCGTCGGCCCCGTCGAAGCCCTCGCTGGAGCAGGACGCGAATGGGCCGAACGACGCCGAAAGGGAGTTGGCGGCCCACGGAACGGCCGTCTAAGGTGCTGATCATGCCTACGACGCTCGTTCTTCCGCCTCCGGCCGCCTGAGGCGGGCGTACCGGAATACCGGCCCGGCCCCGCGCCGGGCGGAACGGCGCTGCCCGCAGAAGAAGTCCGAGGACCTTTCCGTACGCCCCTGCCCCCGTGGCACGAGCTGCGACGCGGTCCCTTCCCGAACTTCTGACCTTCTGCGGAACTGCGGAGAGAACACGTGTCGAACACCGCTGTCGGCCTGCCCGTCGGGCGAGGCCTGCTCTACCTGATCGTCGCCGGTGCCGCCTGGGGCACCGCGGGCGCCGCCGCGTCACTGGTCTACCGGGCCAGTGACATGGGCCCCATCGCCCTCTCCTTCTGGCGCTGCGCGGGCGGACTCGCCCTGCTCCTCGCCGTACGCCTGTGCCCTCGCCCGGGCCTTCGCTCGGGCCGACGCGCGGGCCGCGCCGTCGGGCGGGAGCCGCTCGGCCGCAAAGCGCTCCGGATCGGTCTGACCGGCCTCGGGCTGGCCGTATTCCAGACCGCCTACTTCGCCGCCGTCGAGGCGACCGGACTCGCGGTGGCGACCGTCGTCACCCTCGGAGCCGGGCCCGTGCTCATCGCGCTCGGCGCCCGGCTGACCATGGGGGAGCGGCTCGGCCGGGGCGGGAGTGCCGCCGTCGTCGGGGCACTGACCGGGCTCGGCGTGCTGGTCCTGGGCGGTGAGGGCGCCACCGTGCGCCCCGGGGGTGTCACGCTCGCGGTGCTCTCCGCGGCCGGATACTCCGCGATGACCCTGCTCACCCGCTGGTGGGGGCGCGACGGCCGCGTCGACGGGTCCGGCACGACCGTGTGGACGTTCGCCGTCACCACCGTCTGCCTGCTGCCGTTCGGGCTCGCCGAGGGGCTGATCCCGCATGCCGCGCATCCGGTCCATGTGCTGGCCCTGCTGGCGTACATCGCCGCCGTCCCCACGGCACTGGCCTACGCCCTCTTCTTCGCCGGCGCCGCCGTCGTCCGCTCCGCGACCGTATCCGTGATCATGCTCCTGGAGCCGGTCAGCGCGGCCGCTCTGGCCGTCGGTCTGCTCGGTGAACGGCTCACCCCGCCGACGCTCGTCGGCACCCTGCTCATGCTCGGCTCGGTCGCCGGCCTTGCGGTGGCCGAGGCGCGTGCCGCGGGGGCCGAACGGCGAGCGGTGCCCGAGGCCGCGCTTCTCGTGTGAGGCCCTCGGGCGGCGGTGCCTGTGTGTGACCCGAGAGGGGCGGTGGCGCTCAGGTGGCGAAGGACCAGCGCCGGTCCGGGCAGGGGCCGGTGCCGGTCCGAAGCACCCGGCGCCGGTCGGAGGTGCGCGGTCCTGGCCCGAGGCACCCTGTACGGGTCCGTGCGGGCTGGGTACGGACCCGTACCTGACCCGTACCTGACCCCTGACCCGTACCCGGCTCATCCGTTCGCGCCCGAGTCCTCACCTTGGACGACGCCCTGGTTCGCGCCCTCGTCCTCGTCCTGGTCCGGATACAGGCCCGCTCGCGCGTTCACGGCGCCGTCAGGTAGCCGGGCAGTTCGATGCCCGGTGCCAGGTCGTCCGCCGGGACCGGGGTGCCGTGCCCCTTGATCAGCGGGACCACGCCGGTCCAGTGGGGGAGGGCGAGGTCCTCGGGCTCGTCGTTCGGGCCGCCGGTGCGCAGCTTCGCGGAGACCTCGTCCAGATCCAGGCTGATCACGGCGGTGGCCGCGAGTTCCTTGGCGTTGGCCGGACGGGAGTCGCCGGACCGGCCGGGGACGACGTGGTCGACCAGCGCGTCCAGCGCCAGGCGCTTCTCGTCGGGGTCCGTCACCTGGTGGGCGATGCCGTGCACCACCACGGAGCGGTAGTTCATCGAGTGGTGGAAGGCCGAGCGGGCCAGCACCAGTCCGTCGACGTGGGTCACGGTCAGGCAGACGGCCAGCCCGGGATCGGCCTGGCCGGTCATCCGCAGCGGGCGCGAACCCGTCGAGCCGTGCACGTAGAGCCGCTCGCCGACCCGTGCGTACAGCGTGGGCAGGACGATCGGCGCGCCGTCGCGGACGAAGCCGAGGTGGCAGACGTACCCCTCGTCGAGTATCGCGTGCACCATCTCGTGGTCGTACGCGGCGCGTTCCTTGGAGCGGGTGGGGACAGTGCGGTCGGTCGGGGTGTAGGCAGCGGACCCCGTCGTCCTCGGCTGGGTGTTCGTCTCCGGCATTGCCTTCTCCATTGCACTAGTGCATAATCTCTTTTGTGCTAGGAGAGTATCGGATCGAAGGGCGTCGCGCAGCCGACATCGCTGCCAGCGTCGAGCAGGCGGTGGGGTCCGGGGGCCTGGAGCCGGGTCAACTGCTGCCACCTATGCGGGAGTTGGCCGAAGAGCTCGGAGTCAACGCGAACACGGTCGCGGCCGCCTATCGCACCCTGCGCGAGCGCGGGGTCATCGAGACCGCCGGCCGGCGGGGCAGCCGGGTGCGCCCGAAGCCCGCCACCACGGGGCGTGAGTACCTTCGCGTCGAGGCGCCCGAGGGCGTGCGGAACATGGGTGAGGGCAATCCCGATCCCGCCCTGCTGCCCGCTCTCGCCGATGCCTTCGCGGCAGCGGCCCGGCAGTCCGACCGGCATCCCGTGCAGTACGGGGAGGACGCCGTCGAACCGGAGCTGGAGCGCCTTGCCCGCGCCGGCCTCGCCGCGGACGGAGTGCCGGAGGGGCCCGTCGTCGTCACCTCCGGATCGCTCGATGCCATCGAGCGCGTCCTGATGGCCCATCTCAGACCCGGCGACGCCATTGCCATCGAGGACCCCGGCTGGGGCAGCCTGTTCGACCTCGTCCCGGCGCTCGGTCTGCGTACGGTCGGGGTCGGTGTCGACGACGAGGGTCCGCTTCCCGCGGACGTACGGCGTGCCCTGGCGGCCGGGGCACGCGCCCTGATCGTCACCGACCGGGCGCAGAATCCCACCGGCGCCGCGGTCACCGAGCCCCGCGCGCGTGCCCTGCGTTCCGTGCTCCGGGAGTACCCGCGGACTCTGCTCATCGAGGACGACCACGGACACCAGATCGTCGACCTGCCTCTGCACCCCCTCGCCGGGGTCACGCACAGCTGGGCCTTCGTGCGCTCCGTCGCCAAGGCGTACGGCCCCGATCTCCGGCTCGCCGTGCTCACCGGCGATCCCGTCACCGTCGACCGCGTGCACGGGCGGCAGCGGCTCGGGCCCGGCTGGGTGAGCCGCCTGCTCCAGAAGGCCGTGGTCCATTTGTGGACCTCCGGTGCGGTCGACGTCGGCGCTGTCGCGGCCGCGTACGGGGCGCGCCGCGACACGCTGATCGACGCCCTGAAGGCGCGCGGTGTCGAGGCGTACGGGCGCAGCGGGATGAACGTCTGGATCCCCGTTCCGGACGAGACGGGGGCCGTCTCCCGGCTGCTGCACTCCGGCTGGGCGGTCGCGCCCGGCGCCCGCTTCCGGATGAACGCGCCGCCGGGTATCCGGATCACCGTCTCGACGCTTCGGCCCGAGGACACCGAACCGCTCG
Source organism: Streptomyces rhizosphaerihabitans (assembly GCF_025399795.1). Lineage (GTDB taxonomy): Bacteria > Actinomycetota > Actinomycetes > Streptomycetales > Streptomycetaceae > Streptomyces > Streptomyces rhizosphaerihabitans. The sequence goes on from NZ_JAODTZ010000010.1 coordinate 29,801, forward strand.
CGGACGCCGTCGCCTCAGCCGTGGGGCCGGCACCCGCGCGCCGGTACGTCTGAGGTGCCGCCCCCGGCGGAGCCCCCGCCGTGGGCGGCGACAAGCCCGCCAGGAGCCGCACGGCACCCGCCGCCGGAGCCCGCACGGTATCCACCGTCGGAGCCCGGACGGCGGGTGTCGTGGGGCCCGTACGACGGGTGGTGGGCGGGGGCCTGGCGGCGGGTGTCGTGAGGGCCGGGACGGCGGGGTCCGTGGGGTCCTCCGACCTCGGCGGGTGCCGTGGGCGTCAGCGGCGCGGCTTCGCCTGGGTGAGGGCCGCGCCCGCGAGCACGATCACCGCGCCGACCGGCGTCGACCAGGCCAGCGACTCGCCGAGGATCGCGACACCGGCGGCGGTGGCGATGACCGGGATGAAGTACGTGACCATCTGGGCCGTCGTCGGGCCGACCTCGGCGACGATGCCGTACTGGACGAGCATGGCCAGACCGGTGCCCAGAGCCCCCAGGGCGGCGATCGCGAGCAGCGGCACCCATGCGACATGGCTCGGCAGCGTGGTGAACAGCGGGGTGACGAGCACCAGTTGGGCGGTGGCCAGGAGGAGTTGGGCGCCGGTCATCGACAGATGTGAGTGGCCGGTGCCGGCCAGGGTCCGGCGGACGTATATCCAGCCGACCGGGTAGCTCAGCGAGGCCAGCAGGGCCATCGCCGTGCCCGTGGCGTCCAGGCCGTGGAAGCCCTGCCAGACACCGAGCACGGTCAGGACGCCGAGGAAGCCGAGGCCGAGACCGGCCACTCTGACCCGGGTCGGCCGGTCCTCGGAGAGCGCGACCAGGGACAGCGCCATGCCCCACAGCGGCGATGTCGCGTTGCAGATCCCCGCCAGCGTCGAGGGGATGGTCAGCTCGGAGTAGGCGAAGAGGGAGAACGGCAGAGCGTTCAGCAGGAAGGCCGCGACCGTGAGGTGTCCCCACGTCCGCGCGCCGCGCGGCAGCCGCTCCCGCTTCACCGCCATCGCCGCCGCGAGCACCGCGGTCCCGAACAGCAGCCGCCCGAGGGTGACCTGGAACGGCGCGTACCCCTCCGTCCCGACCTTGATCAGCAGAAAGCTGAAGCCCCAGATCAGCGAGAGGACGCCGAAGCGGATCCGCCAGTCGAGGGCGGTGCGACGGCGGGGTGCGACGCCGGTCGGCGTGACGGGTCGAGGGGAGGCGACGGTGCTCATGGGGTCAACAATGAGGCAGAACAATCTCGTAGCACAAGCAAGATTACTCAAGCGATATCTCGTAGCATTGCTTACATGTTGAATCTGGAGCGACTGCGCACCCTCGACGCTCTCGCCCGGCACGGCTCGGTGAGCGGTGCGGCCGAGGGACTGCATGTGACCACCTCGGCGGTCTCCCAGCAGATGTCGAAGCTGGAGCGCGAGGTGGGACAGCAACTGCTCGCCAAGAACGGCCGGGGAGTGCGCCTGACCGACGCGGGGCGGCTTCTCGCCGAGCACGCGGCGCGCATCCTGTCCCAGGTCGAGCTGGCGCAGTCCGACCTGGAGGCGCAGCGCGGTCAGGTGGTCGGCGAGCTGCGGCTGTCCGCGTTTCCGACCGCGGCGCGCGGACTGTTCCCGGCGGCGCTCGCGGAGCTGCGCGCCGAGCATCCCGGACTGCGGGTGCGCTCCAGCGAGCTGGAGCCGGAGGCCGGCGTCGCGGGGGTGGTGCGCGGGGACCTGGACCTGGCGGTCGTGCTCGACTGGTACAACAAGCCGATGCCGCTGCCCGACGGTCTGGTGAAGGCGTCGATCCTCGACGACCCGGCCGATGTGGCGATGCCGGCCGGCCATCGGCTCGCGGGCCGCGCCGAGGTGGACCTCGGGGACTTCGCCGAGGACGAGTGGATCACCTGGGGAGAGGGCGAGTTCTGCCACGAGTGGCTCATGCTCACGCTGCGCTCCCAGGGCGTCGAACCGCACATCGGGCACCGCGCCGGGGAGACGCACACCCAGCTCGGACTGGTCGCCGCCGGGCTCGGTGTCTGTGTGGCCCCGCTCCTCGGGCGCCGTCCGATGCCCGAGGGTGTCGTCACGGTGCCGGTCCGTCAGCGTGTGCGCCGCCACGTCTACGTCGTGTGGCGGGCCGACGCCGACCGCCGACCGTCGATCAGGGCGGCGGTGGACGCCTTGCGCAGGGCCGGTGAGGCCGTCGAGTGAGGGGCGGAGAAGGGTGGTTCGGCCAGGTCCTACAGCGGGGGGAGTTTGCGGAAGTCCCACGAGGCGATCGCGTCCGGTGTCAGCCGCATCCAGGCGTGCCGGCCGTCGTGCGGCATCTCCTCCAGGCCGAAGTTCTTGCGGGCGAACAGGGTCTCCGGGACGTCGAGTTCGGCGCACAGTTCCCCGGTTCGCGGGAACTCGCCGACGAACTCCACTGTGCCGGACAGCTCGACGCCCCGCAGCTCCCCGTACTCCTCGCCGGAATCGATCACCACCGCGACCCGCGGGTCGTTCCGCAGCTGTACCCAACGCTTGCTGCGTACCACCGAGTACAACCACAGCGAGGTGCCGTCCCAGGTGAACCAGAGAGCACTCACGTGCGGGACTCCGTCCTTCGACACGGAGGCGACGCGGCAGGTGCGCTGGGTGGTGAGGAACTCGTCGAGTTCACCGGGGGTCATCATGATCTTCCGGCCTCTGCGCTGAGTGACGGCCATACGGTCCCCTTCTTCTTCTGTGTATCGGCTCTGTCCGTGCCGAGCTGTGTCGGCGGCCCGTCCCGGGCCGCTCCTCGTACCGGCCGTGTCCCGTGCCGGTCCGCGGGGCAGGCCCGTTCCGTACCCGGACAAGGGTTTCTGTAAAGGTTTCTGACGTTCCGTCAGGAAAGCATGAGGCGTCTTCCGTCCTCACGCAATGGTCGTTACGCTCGCCCGTCCCGACCCGCGACGACAAGGAGAGCCATGCCGTCGTTCGAGCAACTCAGTGAACTCCTCGACCCCGCCGGCACGGTACTGCTCACCGTGGAGTGCCAACAGGGTGTCGTGGGCCAGGACAGCGCGCTGCCCGAACTCGCCAAGGAGGCAAGGTCGTCCGGAGCACTCGCCCATGTCGCCCGGCTGGTCGACGCCGCGCACGAGAGCGGGGTGCAGGTGATCCACGCGGTCGCCGAGCGCCGCCCGGACGGCCGCGGCGCGAACCGCAACGCCCGGCTGTTCCGCGCGGCCGAGCGGCTGCCCGTGCAACAGCTGACCGGGACGACGGCGGTGCGGATCGCGCCGCCCATCGAGGTGGCCGAGGAGGACTTCGTCGTACGCCGGCTGCACGGTCTGTCGCCGATCGCGGGCACCGATGTCGACCCGCTGCTGCGCAACCTGGGCTGCCGCACCCTCGTCGTGACCGGAGTCTCGGCCAACATCGCCATCCCCAACGCCGTGTTCGACGCCGTGAACCGCGGCTACACCGTCGTCGTGCCCGCGGACGCCGTCGCGGGGGTGCCCTCCGAGTACACCCCCGCGATGGTCCGCAACACACTCGCGCTGGTCGCCACGATCACGACCACCGACGACGTGCTCGCCTGCTTCAAGCGACGACGCTGACGTTCCGAGCGGTCGGCGATCAACGGTCAGGCGAGCTTGATCGAGTCCCCGTCGACGGTGATCTTGGCGGCGGCGAGCGCGCTCGTCGCGGGCCCCTTCTTCACACTGCCGTCGGTGACGGAGAACTGGCTCTGGTGGCAGGGACAGGTGATGACACCGTTCGCGATGCCCTTGACCGCGCAGCCCTGGTGGGTGCACTTGGACGAGAAGGCCTTGAAGGTACCCGCCGTCGGCTGGGTCACCACGACGCCCTTGTCGGCGAAGACCTTGCCACCGCCCTCCGGGATGTCGCTGGTCTTGGCGAGTTCCGTGCCGCCCGCGTTACCGGCGGCGCCGTTGTCGGAGCCCACGGTGTTGGAGGCCTTGTCGTCCGCCCCGCACGCGGTCAGCGCGACGGCGATCCCTGCCGCGCCGACCGCCGCCACGACGGTGCGCCGGGCCGGAGCCTGTGCGGGGTGAAGCGATTCGCTGGTCATGCTGGCTTTCCCTTCAGCGGACAAGATCTGGATCTGCTCAGAAGTACGGCCCGGCCCCGCGTGCTGTTCAGGGAATGGAGACTTCTTGACCGGATCGACAGCGGAGCCGCCGCGATCACGATCCGCCCCGGCCGCGGATCCCCGGGGCCGCTCCGGCCACCGCCCCCGGGTTGCGTCCGCCGGGCGGGACCACCCCAGTAACCTGGGGCGATGCTCAAGGAAGTGAACGCCACCCGCTGCATCACGCCGTTGCGTGAGGGCGGCTCGCTGCCGGGACTCGTCGAGGCCGACGACCTCGGGACGTACGTCATGAAGGTGTCTACGGCTCAGCGACCGCCTCTGAAGTGGACAGCGGCGAGGAAGGTCACACGTACCGTTGTGCTCCGCGGGGGCTTGCTCGCGAATGAGCACTGAGCCTGTCAGGGCCCGAGGTGACCGTGCTTCTGGGAGACAGGAACAGGTTCGCCGCCGAGGTCGGGGAGTGGGACAACGCGCTGTGCCGGGTGGATCTGTGGGCTGCGGGGAAGTGGCTGACCTGCGACGACAACTCGGCTTTCGTCAGCCAGTTCCGCCGTGACGTGCTGGACACGGCCGCCTGGCTGCGCTCCGGGCAGGGCTCCCCACCGCCGTTCGGCGATCTGTCCCCGGAAGCAACGCACCGGCGTCTCATGCACCGTGCCGGGGCTGACGACGAGACCGAGGCCGACTACGAGTTTCGCAACCAGTTCCGGGTCCTGAGCTGGGGGCCCACGACGGACAACGTGACGGCTCACCTCTTCCGCGACGCGGACCGCTTGGTGCTCACTCTTCAGTTCTGGCGCGAGGAACACCTGATCAAGAATCCAGAGCATGCGGGCGAGGTCTTCGTGGTGGAGATCCCAACCGTGGAGTTCGTTGGGATCCTTGAGAATCTTGTGGCTGTGCTCGACGGCGGCCGGCAGCTGGGATGCCCGTGATCGGCTGACGCGATCGCTGGGGCTTCGGGCTGCTTGGGGCTGTGTTCGGGGCTGCTTGTCTCTACCGTGGTGGTGGAGGAGGGGTGGCGGGTAGCGCGCCTACGATGCGGGAGGTGCCGAGCGGAGGATGACATGGCAGGACGAGGCAAGGGTGCGGATTTCGTCGAAGCGCTGGCACGCGGATTGGACGTGCTCACGTGTTTCGACGCGACCCGCCGCGAGCTGAGCCTGTCCGAGGTGGCCGCCGCTACCGGCCTGGCCCGACCGACGGCGCGACGACTGCTGTTGACGCTGCAGGAGTTGGGCTACGTCCGTGTGACGCGTGAGGGCAGCTTCGTGCTGACGCCGCAGGTGCTCCGGCTGGGAATCGCGTACGCCAGCTCTCTCGGGCTATGGGAGATGGCACGCCCGCACATGGAGAGCCTCGTGGCGCGTACCCATGAGTCCTCTTCGATCACCCAGCTCGACGGCTCGGACATCGTGTACGCAGCGCGGGTGGCGGTGCCGAAGATCATCACTCTCCGAGTCGACATCGGGACGAAGTTCCCGGCCGCTCCGACCTCTCAGGGCAAGGTGCTCCTGGCCCAGCTCGGCGATGAGGAGCTCGCCGAGGCGCTCGATACACCGTCGCTTTCCTGGGTGGTGACGAAACCGGTCGATCGCAAGGCGCTGACCGAGGAGCTGAGGGCGGTGCGCGCACGAGGCTGGGCGCTGGCAGACGAGGAGCTGGCGCCGGGCATCCGATCGATCGCGGTGCCGCTGAGGGACGGCGAAGGCGTCGTTCGCGCGGCTTTGAACGTCAGCACCCACGCCGCAGAAACCAGCGTCGAGGTGCTCACGGAGGACTACCTGCCCCTGCTGATGAACGCCGCGAGCAAGATCTCCTCCGACTGGTCGATCTGGGACTCGCGGCCGTCCGTCGAGGTTTCCTCCACCCGGAAATAGCCTCGCCGGTCGACCCGCAGCATCAAAACCCGCCGGGGCGGGCATCGAGGCATGCGGAGGGGATGTTCCCCTACCGAGGCTGACCGAGTTCTCTCGGGCGTGAGCTGCGCCGGGACACGACGGTGCCGTGCTTCTGCATCCGACGACGTCACGAGCACTCCTCGGCGCCCCCGCCTCGACGCGATACGTACGGCTGTCCGTAAATACCCCGGCGCCTCGGTCGCGTCGTGCCCGACGGCAGGCTCATCGTCGGCCTTGTCAGTACCGTTGAACTGCGGGCTTCTTGAGATGGTCGCGACTTTCCGCTGTTTCGACCACGCCGGACAGGCGGTCGCGGAGAGATGGACAAGGCATTGTGAGCAACCTTGACAGGTCTGACTGATCGTCACACAGTGGAGAAACGGACGACTGACCGCTCTGCGGACAATCCCCAAAGGATGCCCACTCGATGCCTTCTGCCGCCGGCCCGCTCAGCGGCCTGCTGGTCGCCGACTTCTCCCGGATCCTCGCCGGTCCCTACGCCACGATGCTGCTCGCCGACCTCGGCGCCGACGTCGTCAAAGTCGAAGGCCCCGGTGGCGATGACACCCGCACATGGATCCCGCCCACGCGCGACGATGTGTCGACGTACTACTTGAGCATCAACCGCAACAAGCGCTCGATCGCCCTCGATCTCAAGAACCGCGACGACCTCGAGGTCGCACATGAGCTCGTCGCTCGCGCTGACGTGATGATCGAAAACTTCCGGCCCGGTGGGCTGGCCAAATACGGCCTCGACTACGCGAGCGTCTCCGCGGACAACCAGAGCCTCATCTACGCCTCGATCAGCGGGTTCGGCTCCGAAGGCGGTGCCCGCCTTCCCGGATACGACCTGATGGTGCAGGCGATCTCCGGGCTGATGAGCCTGACCGGCCCGTCCGACGGGCCGCCGTACCGGGCGGGCATCTCGGTCTTCGACGTGATGACCGGCATGCACGCCCTCGTCGGCATACTCGCCGCGTTGCACGAACGCGAGGAGTCCGGGCTCGGCCAGCATGTCGATGTCAACCTGCTCTCCTCGGCGCTCTCCGGACTGGTCAACCAGACGGGCGCTTACGTCTCCGGCGGTGTCGTACCGCACCGGATGGGCAACGCACACCCGAGTCTGTTCCCGTACGAACCGCTGCGGACCGCGGACGGCGAGATGATCGTGATCGCCGGCAACGACCGGCAGTTCACCACTCTCATGCAAGTGCTGGGAGCCCCTGAGCTGGCCGAGGACCGACGCTTCAAGACGGTCGGCGACCGGACGGAAAACCGCGAGGTGCTCCGTCCCCTGCTGGAGGAGCTCCTGAAGGAACACACCCGTGCGGAGTGGTTCGACATCCTCGTCGGTGCCGGACTTCCGGCTGGGCCGATCAACACGATCGCGGAGGGCATCGAGTTCGCCGACAGCCTCGGGCTCGAACCCGTGGTGCAGGTGGGCGACGGGACCGATGCCGTCCCGCTGGTCCGCAACCCGATCGGGTTCTCACGCTCGCAGATCCGCTACGACCTCGCCCCACCCACGGTCGGTCAGCACAGTGAACAACTGCGGCAGTGGCTGAAGACCCGGGAAGAGGACCGATGACCGAGCTCCGTTTTCCGACCTCACTCGGGATGTCGACCACCTCGACCATCACACTCCTCGGCCAGGACCTCGCCAACGACCTGATGGGCAACGTCAGCCTGACCGAGCTCGTCCACCGGATGGTCACGCTTCGCGTTCCCACTCCCGGCCAGGTCCGGATGCTCGACGCCTGCCTGCTGGCGCTGGCCGATCACGGCTTCACTCCGACAGCGATCGCAGCCCGGCTCACCTACCTCTCCGCCCCGGACTCGGTTCAGGGCGCGATGGCCGCCGGCCTGCTGGGGGGCGGCTCCCGGTTCCTGGGCGTCACCGAGGACTGCGGCCAGTTCCTCGGCGCGGTCATGGACAAGCTCCCCGACCTGCCCACCGACGACGCGGGCTGGGACGAGGCAGCCCGGACCGTGATGCAGGAGGCGCGGGCCGAGAAGCGGATCATCCCCGGGCTCGGCCACCCGGTCCACAAGGAGCTCGACCCGCGCACCCCGGCCCTGATCCGGATCGCCCGCGAGGAGGGCTGCTACGGCCCTCACCTGGCGCTGTTCGAGGCGATCGGCCGAGTCCACGAGGAGTTCCTCGGACGACGACTCGTCCTCAACGGAGCGGGTGTGGTCGGCGCCGCGCTCGCCGACCTGGGACTCCCGATGCAACTCCTGCGCGGATTCGCGCTGCTCGCCCGCGCCGCCGGACTGCTGGGCCAGCTCGCCGAGGAGCTGCGGATGCCCGTCGCCATGGACGCGTACCTGATGGTCGAGAAGAACGCCGAGTTCGTCGATCCAGCCGCCCTTTTGGAAGGTGACGATGAGTGAGGCCGACATAGGGCTCTTCGCCCTGCGGTTGTTCCTGGCCACACTGCTCGTAGGCCACGCCCTGCAGAAGACCATCGGCTGGTTCCGCGGCATGGGACTGAACAAGACCGCCGAGGTCTTCGAGTCGTGGGGCTTCCACCCCGGGCGCTTCCAGGTCGGCCTCGCTGCCACTTGCGAGCTGCTCGGGGCAACACCGCTCGCGACCGGCCTGCTCACCCGAGTCGGCTGCGCGACAGTGATCGGGACGATGATCGTGGCCGCCGCACCGAACACGGTCAACGGCCTCTGGGCTCACCTCGGCGGCTGCGAAGTCCCCGTGACGTATGCCGCCATCGCCGCGTGCCTCGCGTTCACGGGACCCGGCTCCATCTCGATCGACAACGCCGCCGGCCTGCCGGACGCCGGCGCCCTGGGAGCGGTCGCAGCGATCGTCATCGGCGTGCTGGCCGCCGTTCCGCCCTTGCTGAACCGGCGGCGCGCACTGCGGATCCACCCATCCCGGTCCGCCCGCCCCGTCGAGGAGAGGGACTGAACAGCAGATGGCCGAGCTCGTCGCGATCCTCGCGACCACGCACCATCCCTTCTACTACAAGACCAGCCGGATTCCGGCTGAAGAGGCGCCGCCGTTCGCCGCCGAGTGGGTGCGGCAAGTCGAGGCCTACCGGGAAACGTTGACCCGGGCCCGGCCGGACGTGCTGGTGATGGTCGGCTCCGACCACTTCCACCAGCTCTGGCTCGACAACATGCCCCAGTTCCTGATCGGCAAGGCGCCGTACTACGACGGCAACTGGGAAAACGAGACACGGGAGTTCGGTCTTCCCAAACTCCTCTTCAAGGGCGACGAGGAGCTCTCGGCCTACATGCTCCGCGAAGGCATCGACCGAGGCTTCGACCTCGCGTTCTCCAACGAGCTGCGCGTCGACCACTCGATCACCTGCCCGATCTTCACGGTCCGCCCGCAGAACGACCTGCCTATCGTGCCGGTCTACACCAACATCTTCGCCCCTCCGCTGCCGCAACCCGAGCGCTTCGTGCAGCTCGGGCAGACGATCCGCGAGATCATCGACGCCTGGCCGAGCGACCTGCGCGTCGCCGTCATCGGCACCGGCCACCTCTCTCTCGAGCTCGGTGGTCCGCGCCAGTTCGGCCCACACGGCCCCGATCCCGAGTTCGACGCACGGGCGGTGCGCTGGATCGCCGACGGCGACATCGACGGCTGCCTGGCCGAAGTCAGCCTCGAAAGCCTGCACGCTCCGGGCAACGCCACCCACGGCTTCATGGACTTCATGCTGATGATGGGGATCGCCGGCTACCGCAAGGCCGACTACGCCGCCAACCTCGACCTCTTCCACACCATGGAGGCCTACTTCACCTGGTATCCCGACCCCGGCCTGATCACCGGTCCGCCGCCGGCCTCGAAGGGAACGCTGCTGTGAGCAAGTACCTCGTCGACAAGTTCCTGTTCACCATCGACCGCGACCACGAGCTCACCGAACGCTACCGCGAGGACCCGGCCGGCACCCTCGCGTGGTGGGAAGCCGAGGAAGCCAACCGGATCCTCAACTGCATCGGGGCCGAGAGGAGCACCTGGCTCTCCTTCACCGACGAGGAACGGGCCGCGCTCGCCGGCCACGACCACGTCACCCTTTTTCAACTCGGCGCCCACCCCTTCCTCACCCTCACCCTCTGGATCGCCATGTTCGAGAGGGACTTCAGCGAACCGCTCGGGATGCAGCTCGAGTACGCGAGGAAGCTGGCGCACCTCGCGAAGCCCTACCCCGACATCGCCACCTGACAGCGACCTGACCTTCACCGCCCCGAACGACCGGAGGACCTGCCGTGCCAGACCGCAGCCCAACCGCTCCGACACCGGAGGAGATCGCCACCGCTCCAGCAGTTGTCTTCCGTCGCGGCCTGGTCCTGACGATGGATGACGCGCACACAGTTCTGCAATCCGGCGACGTCCTCGTCCTCGGCGACACCATCCAGGCGGTCGCTCCACACCTCGAGGTACCCGAGGGAACCGTCGAAGTCGACGCGGCCGGCGGCATCGTCATGCCAGGCATGATCGACACACACCGGCACATGTGGCAGACGGCCATGCGTGGGTACGGCGCGGACTGGACCCTCACCCAGTACTTCGTCTGGAACTATCTCGAGCACGGCAAGAAGTTCCGCCCCGAGGACTACTACGCAGGCAACCTTCTCTCGGCGATCGAGGCGGTCGACTCCGGCGTCACCACCAGCGTCGACTGGTCGCACGGCCTGTCCACGATCGACCATGCCGAAGCCGCGGTGGACGCACTCGAGGAGGTGCCCGGGCGGTTCGTCCTCGCCTACGGCAACATCCACGGCGCGCCGTGGGAGTGGACCGCCTCTCGCGATTTCCGCAGCTTCGTGGAGCGCCGCATGCCCCGCTCGGAGATGCTCGGCTTCCAGCTCGCCTTCGACGTCACCGGTGACCCCGACTTCCCGGAGAAGGCGGCCTTCGAGGCCGCCCGCGAACTCGGTGCCCCCGTCACCACCCACGCGGGCGTGTGGGGCGCCACCAACGACAACGGCATCCGGCTCATCCACGAGCACGGTTTCATGACCCCCGAAACGGTCTACGTCCACGCCGCGACACTCTCGGACGACTCCTACCAACGGATCGCGGCCACCGGCGGCCACGCGTCGGTCTCAGCCGAGAGCGAGGCATCCTGCGGTCAGGGCTATCCCTCGAGCTGGGCGTTGCGCCGACACGGCATTCCGATCTCCCTCTCGGTCGACACCAGCGTGTGGTGGAGCGCCGACGCGTTCGCCGCGATGAGGGCGACCCTGTCCTCCGACCGCACCCGCGAGCACCTCGAGGCGCACGCGAAGGGCGACACCGTGACCCACATCGGGCTGCGGGCCGAGGACGTCGTCGAGTACGCCACGCGCGGCGGCGCCCGGGCACTCGGGCTGGACGGGATCGTCGGCAGCATCGAGCCCGGCAAGCGAGCGGACCTCGTACTGATCAAGAACGACGAGTCGCCCGCCATGTTCCCGATGGTCAACCCGTACGGTCACGTCGTGCTCCAGGCTCAGCGCGGCGACGTGCACACGGTCCTGGTCAACGGCCGGGTCGTGAAATACGACGGCCACCTGGTCGGCGCCGACCTGCCGAAAGCCCGTCAGGCGATCCAGGACACCGTGGAGTACCTGCGCAGCACCCTGGGCGAGGAAGAATGGGTCGCCGGTATGCACCCGGACATCCCTGAGTCGAAGGTGCTCGACAACCCCTACACCTACACGGATTACCGCAATGCCTCGGGCGATCCTGCCGTAGCGGAACCACGACAAGAGATGTGACCCCGCTCGTGGACGGCCGACCTGCCGGCCGGTGGGCGCCGGGTACGGGATCAGTTCGGTGGTGTCGGTTCTGTGCCGCTCCAGCGGAGCGTGACATCGAGGTGGGCGCTCGCACTGGCGCTCGTCAGGACCGCGCCGAGTTTGGCGTCCAGGACGACGCCGAAGGTGACCTCCACCTCGTCGGGCCGTTGGGCGACACTGCGGAACTGGCCGATCACCTCGGAGGCGGCGGAGGTGATCGGCGTCAGTGCCGCGCGCAGGGTGCTTCCCGCGCTCTCCAGACGGGTTCCCAGACCCACGGCGTCGGTGCCCCTGCGGGCGGGTGGGGCTACGAGGACGACGGTGCCGTCGTCGAGGGTGAACTGGATGGCGTCCGGCATGAAGGCTCCTGGATGGATCAGGGCTGGTTCGGGTGGCTGCAGAGCGGTCCGGGCGGTGGCGGGGATTCGGGGTGCGCGTATCCGAGTTCCTTTTGGACCCTGTTGAGTGCCGCCAGCAGCGGGGTCAGGTCTTTGCCGTTCGTGGAGTCCAGGACCGCTCGGTAGAAGGCTGCGGACACGTCGGGATCCATCGCGTCGGCGGCGCTGAAGCAGAGTGTGTAACGGGGGGAGCGGAGCATTGCGGCTATCCGGCCCTGAGTGGCGTTGCCGTACTCCGTCACCCTGTTGTCGGCGGAGAGCGCGAAGCCGGGTTCGTTCACCCATGCCTGCTGCGCCTGCGCACTTGCCAGGTACTTGATGAACTCGTCGGCGCTCTTGTTCCCGGTGAACTTTCCGACGAAGTCCGCCGAGACCTGGAGCGCTTCACGAGAGGACGGTACGTACGTGTACCCGTCGTCCTTCACCTGGGCGGACTCGAAAGCCATCGCGGACAGGGCGCCGTGGCTCAGGGAACACCCCCTCTTGGTCATCTTCTCGGCGGCGGCGCGGAAGTTGAAGGCGGCCGCGCCCTTGCGAGCACCTGCCACGAGGTCTCCCCACGCAGTCCACGCATCTTTGACGGGCCCCTTGTCCCACTTCGCGTCACCCGAGGCCCAGGCGGTGTACGGGCCGACGCCCGCGTCGGCCAGCAGGATGTCCGCTATCCAGTCGGCGCCGGGCCAGCCGGAGGTCGGACCGGACTCCAGCCCCAGGCACCAGCGGACGGAACGGGTCCGCAGAGCGCTCCAGCTCTCGGGAGGCCGTGGGGTGACCCTGGCGTCGTACCAGATGAGGCTCTTGACGTCGGCCTTGACGGGGACGGCGTAGACGTCCTTGCCGTTCATGCCGAGCCCGCGGAAGGGCTGCACGTAGGCGTCCGTGTCGACGTCGAGTTTCGAAAGTGCCCCTTCCTTGCGGTACTTGGCGATCGCTCCGACACTGGGCAGCACCGCCAGGTCGGGCTGTGCGTCCGCGGCCACCGCGGCGTCGAGCTGTTGGGTCAGGGCGCGGGTGACCTGCGGTTCGATGTCGATGTCGTGGTCGCGCTCGAAGTCCTTGACGACCGCGTAGAACGCCTTGAACTCGGTGCCGGACCAGGGAACCATGATCGTCACCTTGTCCTTCTCCGGTTCGCTGCACGCGACCGGCGCCAGGAGCAGCCCGAGGACCAGGGCGCAGCGCAGGAGTGGTGCCGTGAGTCTTCTCATGAGTGAGGGAACCTGTACTCGGCAAGACGGGGACGATAGGCCTGATACGCGAGCGCGCCGGCGGCGGCGAGCACGGGCAGCGCGATCGCGGCGGTGGGAGGGTCGGTCGTGCACATGATGACGCCGATCGACGCGGTGGCCAGCAGGGCCACGAGGAGTGCCGGACTGGGGTATCGCCGGAAGCGGCGGGCGACGATGCAGCCGGTGGCACAGACCAGCAGCAGCATGACCGCCACCGGCCCCATGAACAGGGGCCAGAGGAGATGGGGGTCGCGCCAGCCCGACCTGAGCTGGTCATGGCGGGCCTGGATCTCCAGTTCCTGGAGATCCCTGAGCGATCGCCTGAGGCCGCCCGTGAAGGCGACCGGGTTCTTGCCGTCGTACTCCGGTGCGCTGTCCAGTGCGTCCCGCGCCCTCGCCACGGCCGGTGCCCCGTCGAGGACCGCCCTGCTGACCGTCTGCACACACGTGGCCAACTGGCCCTGGACGAACTGGAGGTGGCTCAGCCCCTGCTCTCCGGCCGCGTTGCCCTCCGTCGCCGAGGTGAGGTGGGAGGCCACGCGGCCGGTGGCGTTGGCGAAGTCATTGCCGGTGCCGGTCAAGTCGATCGCCCCGGTCCGGGAGACGGCGCGGAGCGCGTCGTTCGCCTTCCCCGCCTCGTCGTACGCCGCGCCGATGTGCTGGATGGCCGTCGTCGTGCGGTGAGCAGCGGCGACCTCCTCTCCGGCCCGGTTCGCCACTACCAGATAGAGCAGCGCCGTCACCGCCACCATGCCCAGCACGCCCGCCCTGAGCCACCGCAGCACCACGATCGGATGGGGCACGCGCAGCCGCACGCCGGTCACGACGCGTCCAGTGGCCCACCGGCCGCACCCGCGTCACCGAACCGATGCCCGCACTCCTCGCAGAACTTGGCTGTGGGCGACGTCGACGTCGTACCGCACCGTGGGCACACGCGCGGCAACCCGGAGTCGTGGGGCGGGAGGTCGTGCGGGTCGACAGGTCCTTCGGTGGTCTTGGTCGAGTCGATGCCCATTCTCTGGATCTGGCCTCGGGAGACGTTTCGCCGCACCTGGAGCCGGCCGTCGGGGCCGTCGGCCGCGACCTCGCGCAGTTGTTCCAGGTGCTTGGTGTCCCCCAGGGATGTTGCGAGGCCGATCGCGAGGCGCAGTTCGCGGTCCGCGCGGTCGAGGTCTCCGAGCCGGTGGGCATCGGCGCAGGCGCGTATGGCCATGCCGAGTTCGCGTTCGTCCTCGACGCGGGTGAGGTGGGGGGAGGGGACGATGCCGGGGCCTGGTGTCGAGCGGCGGCATACGACCATGGCCGCGCTCTCGGAGCAGGGTTGGCGGGCTCCGTCGGGGAACTCGGCGTGCAGTGTGACGCGGACGGCCCGCAGGGTCTCGTCGACAGTCAGGCTGCCGGGTTCGAAGCGGAGAGAGATCTGGTACTGGCGGCTCTCCGGGGGCCAGGAGCCCAGCGGGATGTGCGTCTCACCGTCCTGCTGTTGACGTGCCGCCAGTTCGGCCTGGACGGGGCGGGTCTGCCGTACGAACGCGAGCTCGAAACGGCTGTTGAGGCGCAGGCCCAGATACACCCGGGGTACGACGATCTGCTGCGCCTCGCGCATCAGGCGGGTGAAGTCCTGCGTGAGGTCGGAGATGGTGACGACGGCCTCGGCGGTGCCGTGCAGGGCCTCGGTGACGCGGAGGAGTTCGGTGTAGTGCCAGTCTTCGCCCAAGCCCCTTGCGTGGCAGACGAACTGGTCGGTGCACATCGTGAGGATCTCGCCGAGCTGTTCGGGTGTCTCGTGCTCGTTCTTGCCGTCCGTGTAGAGCACCGCGTGGCGCACGGTGCCGGGGGATTCCACCGTGGCGAAGAGGCGGTGGGCGCGAGCCAGCCACTGGCCGATCGCCGTGCCCCCCTCCGAGAGCTGGCCGGCGACCCGGAGCTTGGCGTCCTCCCGGGTCCAGGCGTCGACGCGGGCCAGGCCGCCCGTCGTCGGGAAGATCACGTCGGCCTGGTGGTTGCCCGCGACGATCCCCAGAAGGGTGCCGTCCCGCAGGGTGTCGATGGCCGCGCACATCGCGCGTTTCGCCTCTTCCAGCCTGTAGCCGGACATGGACAACGAGCGGTCCATGATGAGGATCTCGGCACTCGGAGTCTGCGCGGCCGAACCCGCGGCGGATTGTGCCGTGACGGTGATCAGGGCGTCCGCGCGTCGCCCGTCGTAGGGCAGATCCGAGGGTGCGTCCACTTCCAGGGTGAAGCTGAGCCCTAACGGTGATCTGTCCCCCACCGGTACCACCCGTCCGTGTCGCTGCGTGTTCTCCTGCGGAGCATGCCCGCTTCCTCGACGGAACGGGTCAGGAGCCTAGCCTGCTGGGTGTTGCTCCGAAATGGGATTGACTCGTTCTGCCCCGTTTTCCCGGCCATCTCCATCTCAGCGCCGGGCGAAGCCGGTTCGCCAGGTCCACCAGTGCGACGTACTCGCGCTCGGTGGGCGCGTGCGGGCCGAGGGCGCGGATCGCGTCGGACAGCTTCAGCCGGTCGTGGGTGTACAGGAACTCCGCGTACTGGATCTCGGCACGCAGCGCGGTGGCCGCCGCCTCGTCCAGGTCGAGGCCGGGCAGAGCCGCCCTGGCGCGGGCCACGTCGTCCTCGGTCGGCGCCGGGTGGCCCGGCTCGGAGAGGACCATGACGCGCAGGCGTACGGCTGCCACGCGTGCCTCGCGCTCGTAGCGGAACTCCTTGGCCAGCTGTTCGGCGACGTCCACCGCCTTCGCGCGCTCGCCGGTCAGCAGCAGGACGCGGGCCAGGCCGAAACCGGCCGCACCGAGCGCGGGGGTGGTGTCGAAGACCGTGCCGTAGTGGGACCGCGCGACCGCGCGGTCCCCGCGGAACTCGGCGCACAGGCCGAGGGCGAGGTGCGGTATCAGCTCACCGGGAAGTGCCCTGCGCACCTGGGTGAGCACGACGGTGGCCCGCTTCGGGCAGCCGTCGGCCAGCGCGATCAGGCCGCAGTACCAGTCGGGCAGCCAGTGCCAGTCGGGCAGGCCCGCCGCCGCGAGCTGTCGTGCCGCCGACACGGCGTCCTTTCTGCGCAGGGCGAGCCGGCTCTCCGCCAGCGCGCCGCCGGCCGAGCCCGTGACGCGCGGGTCGTCGGGATCGGACAGGGGGGCCGGAAGGGCGGCCGCGACGTCGCCGGGGTCCGGTGAGGAGAACGGCCCGGGCATCTTCAGCAGAGCGTTCTCGTCCGACTGCGCCCGGACCCAGTGGGCAGGGGGCCGGGCCGCGCCCAGCCCGCCGTGCAGCGGTTCGGGCACCGAGCCGAACAGGGCTGAGGGACGGGCCACCTGACGCCGCGTCGGCGGGGCCGCCACGACCTGCCGGATGACACCGCTGAGCTGCTCCGCGAACTGCCGGGCCGACACGAACCGACACCACGGCCGCTCGGGGTCCGTGGCACGGTCCAGCAGCAGATGGAGCGAGTCGACGCCCGGTGCGGAGCGGTCCGTCCAGCGGGAGCGGCAGACCTCGCGCAGGGTCATGCCCAGTCCGTAGAGGTCGAAGCCGGGGGTGGGGTGCAGATGTTCCGGATCGGTCTCCGGCGGCGCGTAGGCCCTCGTGTACGCCACGACCGGCCCGGTGTCCTTCGTGTCGCTGCGCACCGCGCCGAAGTCGATGAGCCGCACCCGGTCGAGCGCGCCCGCCGGGCCCTCCTCCCGGAAGCGGATGATGTTCAGGGGCTTGACGTCGCAGTGCAGCAGGCCCCGGGCGTGCAGGTAGTCGAGTGCCTGGAGGACACGGACGCCGTGCGCCAGGAGGGTTTCGAGGCGGTCGCCGTCGCGTGCCGAGAGCGGTTCGCCCGGCACGTATTCGAGGACGAGATGCGGTCCTTCGTGCTCGTAGCCCAGGATGCGGACGATGCTGTCGTGCCGGAGCCCGACCAGGACGTCCCGTTCGTGCCGGGCGGTCTTGGCGACTGATTTGCGCAGGGCCTTGAGGACGACGTCGGTCGCGAGATTGCGATCGTGGGCGAGGTATGCGGCGCCGTAGGCCCCCGAGCCGACGACGCGTACGACGTCGTAGCGACCCGCGATGGTGAGGCTGTTCGGCTGGGCGAAGTCGAAACGGGTGCCGCAGTGCGGGCAGAAGCCTGCGGTCCGGCCCGGCTCGCTGTCGTGGCCGCGGCCGACCGGCTGCCTGCAGGAGGGGTTGGGGCAGAAGCGGTGTGCTTCGGCGACAGGGTCCGACGAGCTCAGCGGCATGTCCGGGACCTCGGGGGCCTGATCGGAGTCGACCAGGCCGAGGCCGTACCAGGGGTCCGGGCGTACCTGCGCCACACCGATGCTCGCACCGGGCAACACCAGCGGTTCCGGTTCCGGTTCCGGTTCCGGGTCGCGGGGCACCGGCACCGTTTCGTCCCGCGGCAGCGGCAGCCGGTCGCACGCGTCGCAGAAGCCCTGTTCGTCGATCGTGCCGCGCCCGCAGTCGGGGCGGTTGCACATCTGACCGCTTATTACCATGTGTCACCTCTCCTCGAACCGTCGGTTGACCTCTTCGATGTAGCGCCTGACCAGCGTGCGGGCGGCCCCGAGGTCGATCGGCTCGGTCCGTAGAGCGCGGGCGGCGGGGGCGTGCCGCTCGGCGAGCCGTCGGTCCTCGTCACCGAAGTGCCGCGCGGCTCTGACGCGGTGCAGTTCCAGGTCGGCGGTGAGATCCTCGTGAGCCGTGATCAGTCGGCGCAGGTCGTGATCGAACAGGACGAGGGCGGCGCGGGCCTCGACGGCCAGGTCGTGGATCGCAGTGAGTTCGGGGTCGGGTTCCGTCGCCCGGGCCACGGCCAGCCGGACCCGTAACCGGGGCGCGGCGCGGGGCGGCAGTCGGGGCGCGGCGAAGAACCGTACGCCCCACTCCTGTTGCAGCGCGGACGCGGCACCCTCCTCCGCTGCGAGCTGCCCGACGACCGCGTGGACCTCGGCGGCGGTCACGCCCCGGGCCGCGCCCCCGCGCAGCGGTTCGGGGTCGAGAGAGACGTCGAAGGAGAGGCCGGCCGGTGGCACGCTCTCGAAGCCGAGGACGAGGCGGACGCCGCGCGACCGGGCGCGGGTGGCCAACTGCCCCAGCAGTTCCCGTAAGAGGGCCTCCGGGTCCTGGGCCCGGTCCACGCCGCCCACCACCAGACAGGCGGGCGGCTTGCGGCGCAGCAGTTGTCGTCGCACCTCCTGGGGGTCCCCGCCGGGGAGTCCGAACCGGCCCGTGAGGTACCCGCTGACGTCGGCGACCGACCTGCCGCGCGCGTCGTAGGCCGCGTCGATGGTGCCGAGCCCGAGGACGGTGTCCCCGGGGGCGCCGGTGAGCTCGGCGTCGGTGACGCCGGCCCGGGCCGCCGGATCGGCCGTGCGCACCAGACGGACGAGCCAGGAGTCGCCCACGGCGGTCGTGCCGCCGGTGCCGACGACGACGGTGCCGGACCAGTCGCTGTCGAGCAGTCGCGTGAGTTCCTGCGTGAGCGCGAGGCGCAGCGGGTCGCCCAGCACGTCTCCGGGCAACTCAGGCGGCGAGGGCCTCAGTTCGTTGCTGCGGCTACCGTCGGTGAACTCCTCGATCCCGGGCAGATAGGTCAGTATCGTCTCGGTCGGCAGCATCCAGGCCGCCTTCGCGTCGCCGTTGACGTAGTCGGCCACCACGATGCCGATGACGCGACCGTCGAACTCGCCGCCCACCGCCATCGCCCCGGCGCCCGAGTACCCCCGCTCGATCCACGGGTCGCCTTCGCGCATCCGCTTCAGCAGGCCCCACTCGCCCTGCCGGTGGCCCGATCCCGCCAGCCGCGCGTCCGCCCCCATGCCGAACGGTTCGTCGTGGGGAAAGCCGTACACCTGGACCGTGCCACCGGAGATGGGTGCCTTCCACAGCTTGGTCCGCGTGCCGCAGCCGGCCGGTTCGTCGAGTTCGAGCAGCGCCACGTCGCCGCGCTGGGTGCTGTGGTCGTGCACCCACGTGTCCGGGGCCACGTGCGCGGTGCGGGTCCACTCCGGGCGGCATGCCACACTGCTGATCCGCACGTGAGACGTGGTGCCCCCTGGTGCCGCTCCGGCGTACCGGACCACATGTGCGCAGGTGAGCACATGCCGGTCGTCGAGCAGCACTCCTGCGCCACAGGGCGCGCCTTCCTCGTCGTCCACCCTCACACGCCACGGACGGTCACTGTGGTGATGCAGCGCCATATGCCCAAGGTATGGCAACGAGCGTCACATTGAACCGGGTCGGCGAGACGGCCGTCACTTCTTCACGTCCAGTTCGGTCGGCGCACCGCCTCCCCGCGCATGCTCACCCGCACGCAACGGACCGGGCTCCGGTCCGTCCGGTGCCAGGACCGGCAGTCCGCCGATACCTCGACGATGGACGACACTGGCCGCTTCCGCCAAGCCGGCCGGACCGTGCCGACGTGCACCCCGCGTCCCAGACCGACAGTGGGGACGACGCGCGCCGAGCGGGTGACCGGACGGTGGCCGGGCTGCCGTCCACGGCCGCCTGCGGGTACAGCCCCGGCTCGGCCTGGGTCGCCGTCGCCGGCAGCGGGCCAGGCCGGGGAGCGGGCCGGAGGCAGGAGCAGGGCGGGAAGGTTCACTTCGTCATCACCGTCGGCGGTCGGCGGATGTTGCCCCGCCCGCGCTGGGGGAGCGGTTGAATACCGGTATGGCACGGAAACCGGTGGGATTCGGTGAAGACGAACTGCGAGCCCTGGCCGGGGACCGGTCCTTCGAGCGGGGACTGGGATATCTGGACGCGGTGAGCGGGCTGGACGTGGGCGACGATTCGGTCACTGCCGTGGTCCAGGGTACGGACGGCTACGAGGTGGAGCTCACCCTCGGCGGACACATCGGGGTCTTGGGGCGGTGCGATTGCCCGTACGGGCAGGAGGGCAACTTCTGCAAGCACTGCGTGGCGGTGGGGCTGACCGTCCTGCGGCAGGCGGAGGAGATCCCGCGTCAGCGGGCCGCCGCCCGGACGCGTGCCTCCGGCCTCGAGGCGTGGCTCACGGCGCTGTCCCGGGACGAACTCCTCGCTCTGGTGCGGGAACAGGTCGCCGGCGACCGGGAGTTGCGTCGGCGGCTGGAGTTGCGGGCCGCGGCCGCGCGCTCAGACCTGGGCACGGTCCGGGACCGGGTCCTGGCTCTGCTCGACCCGCGGCCCTTCGCCCGCTACGGGTACGTCGAGTACGACGCCGCCCCTGGGTACGCGCGGCAGGTGCAGGAGGCGGCGGACGCGCTGCGCGCCCTGAGCGCCGGTGGGCAGTCGGCGTGCGCGGTCGGCCTGGCCGAGGAGGCGATCCGGGCGCTCGGCGAGGCGTATGGGGAGATCGACGACTCGGACGGCGTGGTCGGGCAGGCCGTGGCCGCGGTGGCCGAGGCCCATCTGGAAGCTTGCTCAGTCGCGCGCCCCGACCCGGAGAGGCTGGCCGAGTGGCTGGTCGGCCACGTGCTCGGTGACTGGAACGATGCGACGGACCTCGATCCGCTCGACTACGCCGATGTGCTGGGGCACACGGGGGTGGCCCGCCTGCGGCAGCTGGCGGCCGAGGCTCGGCGGCGCAGCCCGCGTGGCTGGGCGGAGAGATATCTGATGGAGCGCTTGGTCCATGCCGAAGGCGATGTGGACGCGCTGGTCGCTCTGTACGCGCAGGACCTGGTGCCGTCCGGTGCCACGCATCTGCGCATCGCCGAGGAACTGGATGCGGCCGGCCGCCCTGAGGACGCGCTCGCGTGGGCGGAACGCGGACTGCGGGACACAGCCGGCGAGGCTCACGTCGACGGCCGCCTCGTCGACTACGCGTGCGCCCGTTACTCGCGCGCGGGCAGGGAGGCCGAGACCGTCGCGATCCGCCGGGACCGCTTCCTGGCCGAGCGGTCCCTTGCCGCCTACCGGCAACTGCGCGCTGCTGCCCGGTCGGCGGGCCGCTGGGAGACCGAACGGGCGGCGGCGCTGGCCGCTTTGCGCGAGGACGCTCCTCAGGAGCGCAGCGGCTGGCACCGAGGGCCTGTACTGATCGACGCGCTGCTCGACGACGGCGACCTGGACACGGCTTGGCGGGAGGCATCCGGCCGTGCCGACGACCGGCAGTGGCAGCAGCTCGCCGACCTGTCGCGCGAGACGCGACCGGCCGACGCGCTCGGGGTGTACCTGCGGCTGGTCGAGCTCCTGAAAGAACCGACCGGGGAACGGGTCTATGAGCGGTTGGCGAGGCTGTTGCTCGACGTCCGCTCCTGCCACAGGGCGCTGGGGACGGAGGACGCGTTCACCCCGTATCTCGCCGGTCTGCGGGCGGAGCTGAAGCGCAGGCGCAAACTGATGACCGTCCTTGACGGGCACGGGCTGTGAAGCGGCTCCGGCAAGATGCGCCGAGTATCCGGTCGAAGCGGCCGGGTCCCGGTGGGCACCGGTGATGCCTTCGGTGCGACCGGACGGTCGGCGCCTCGAGCCGCAACTACCGGTTCTCCGCGAACGTGCAGGTCGTCATCGACGCCGACACCCGCCTGGTCGTGGCCACCGCCCGGCCGGCCCCGGGGAACCGGGCCGACGCCCAGGTCTGGCGGAGCTCCGGACTGGCCCGGCACTGCGAAGGCGTCACCGTGCTGGGCGACGGGGCCTACATCAACACCGGCCTGGTCGTCCCGCACCGCAAACGACCCGGCCGGCCCCTGCTGGCCGGCGAGGAAGCCGGCAACACGGAGCATCGCCGGGTCCGTGCCCGCGTCGAGCACGCGATCGGCCGGCTGAAGAACTACAAGATCCTCCGCGACTGCCGACAGCACGGTGACGGCCTCCACCACGCAGTCCAAGCGGTCGCCCACATGCACAACCTCGCCCTGACCGCGTGACCAGAACAACCATGATCAGGCCCTGACCTGCAATATCCCGGCCTTGTGCAACACGCTTCAGGCCGGCCCGCCGAGGTCGTGCGCAATCCAGCCTGGTGCATCCAGGCGCACGGGCAGGGCGCCGACCAGTGTGGCCAGGTGCGTCTCAAGGCTCGCGAGTTCGGCGGTACCGATCTGCCGTTCCCACTGGTCGCGCAACTCGTCGAAGATCGATTCGCCTTGTCGCAGTACTTCGAAGCCGAGTGCGGTGACCTGAAGGCGCTTGCGGCGGGCGTCAAGGGGGTCCGTGTCGCGTGCCACGTATCCGCGCTCCTGCAGCACCGCGATGGTTTTCGCTGCCGCCTGCTTGGAGACCGATAGGCGTCGGCCCAGTTCTGAAGCGTTGTCCGCGCCGGCGGTGATGGCTCGCATGGCGAAGTCGTGGACGGGACGCACGTCCTCGTAGCCGCGGCGGGCCAGTTCGGCGTGCGCGGCGTCCGCCAGCGAGCGGAAGCCTCCGAGCAGGAGCAGTGCGAGGTCAGCGCCGGATCGTGGCATGGAAGAAGAATACGACCACTGGACAACGACAACCTGGTTGGCTAATGTCATAGACAACAAGGTTGTCGAAATAGGGGGTCACGATGAAGGTCGCACCGGCCGGTGCCACGCTCCCGGGGATCACGCACCACCGCGTCGAGGCCAACGGAACCACGCTGCACTACGTCGCGGCGGGAACCAGCGGAACCCCGATCCTGCTGGTCCACGGGTTCCCCGAGACCTGGTGGGCCTTCCACAGGCTCATCCCGCTGCTTGCCGAGCGCCACCGTGTCTTCGCCGTCGATCTGCGCGGCTTCGGCGACTCCGGCAACGGGCCGGGCGAGTACGACAGCGCCACCTCGGCCGAGGACCTGCACCTTCTGATCGAACAACTCGACGTCGGCCCGGTCCATCTCACCGGACAGGACATCAGCGGAGCGACTGTGTTCCGACTCGCGACCACGCACCCGCCGGACGTGCTCAGCTTCATCGCGATCGAGACGGGACTGCCCGGGTTCGGCGTGGAGGCGCTGGCCGACATCACCCACGGTGGCGCCTGGTACATCGGCGTTCTCGCCGCGCCCGGCATTCCCGAGATGCTGCTGGCCGGTCGCGAGCGCGAGTTCCTGGGACAGTTCGCATTCTCGGCGACGAGCGCGACCCCGGATGCGAGCACCGACGCCGACATTGACGAATTCGTCCGCAGCTACGCGCGGCCCGACGGCTGGCGAGGAGCGATCGGCCTCTACCGGTCGATGCTGCGCGAGGGCTCCGAGATCAAGGCTCTCGCCGACGCGCCGGGCCTGACCGTACCTGTGCTCGCGGTCGGCGCCGGCGGACGCTCCTTCACGGCCGTCACCATGACGCAGGCCGCGCCGGCGACCGAGGTCAGCTCGGTATCTCTCACCGGGGCCGGCCACTACGCCGCGATGGAGGCTCCCGACGAACTGGCGAAGGCCATTCTCGAATTCGTCGGAAACGTCGACGCCGTCCAACGGTTCCAGTACTCCAGCCGTAGATCGTGATCTTGCCTTGGTGGAGGCGATGCCCACCGCGTGAGTCATGGTCCTGCGAGGCCGGGTACGCGTGCGGCCACCGGTGATCATCGTGGTTCGTGAAGACGATGAAGGATCACCCCGTGGCCGCGGGCCCCAACATGGACAGCGAGCGATGGCACGCCATGTTCGAGGCACTCAGTGGTCGGCTCCGTAAATCCTTCGGGGGTTGACTGTGGAGCCTGTGTTGTGTGTGGTGCGGGGTCAGATGCTGGGGTCGGTGAGGTAGAGGCCGCAGGCGCAGTCGAGGGCGTCTTCGGGGGTGCCGGCGAAGCCGCTGGTGGGCAGGATGGCGTCTTGGTGCTCATCGGTGCTCGCGAGGTAGCGGGCGAAGCCCCCAGGTACTGGCGGATCCGCCGTAGCGCGGACGCATCTGTTCGCCGTCATTCAATCGAGGCGTTTGACAGCGAACCCAGTCGTTCGGGCTTCCTTGTCAGCGAACCTGGTCGCTCTTCGGCCCGATGCCTTTGATCCTGGTCGGAGTTCCGTCCGGGGCGAACGAGTGGTGGAAGGTGAAGGCGTGCGGCGCGGAGCCGTGGTCGTGGAGGTGTTCCAGCCTGGAAACCCCGTCCTGCCAGGTGGGTGTCACGCCGTCGGAGGCCCACCAGCACACGTAATTCGGGTGTCCTGTCCTCTCGAACCAGTCGTAAAGCCTGTTCAGTGCCTCACGGTGCAGACCGGTGTGGACGGCGTCGAAGGCGGGGCGCAGGTCGGTCCAGAGTGAGAGGGTCGCGGCCAGGGCGGTGGTTTCCACCGTACGGCCCTTGCCGTACCAGGTCGGTACGGCGAACTCTCCCCATGCACCCCAGTCCGCCTCGAAGAGCATGCCCCGGTCACCGTCTGCCGCTTCGGCACGAGCGAGGTATCCGGGGTGCTGACTGATCTTCCGGTAGACGGCCTCACCAATGTCGTAGAACTCGCGCGTGAGAGGTGCGGGATCGGCGAGAGGTGACTTCAGGACGCCGAATGTGTACAGAGCAAGATGGGGCATGCGTCTCTCCCTGGTTGGGGCTGCCTGGCGTGGACCCGGTTCGGTGGCTTGCGCATGGGGGCGAGGGTTTGTGGGGCATGACCGACTCGTCCCGTCGCGGCTGGCTCAGCCTGAAGGAACCCCTGTGCGACCGTGGGCGACCACCGAAGACCAGGTGAAGGTAGCTGCCTCTGCGAGCCATGTCGAAGTTGCGTTTTCCCTGTCCAAGTGGCCTCTTGCACCGGTCATTGCGGGGGCCGGGGCGGTGACGGGCGGGGCAGGCTGCGGGTACCGGCGATCCACTTCGGCCGATCGGTTCGCCCGCCGTGCCCGTCCGCACCCCCTGTCCGATTGGAGTCGACCGTCTCCTCGGTCGACCACCAGCGCGGCATCCTGTCCGGACTCTCCTCAATTCTGGAGGCGGCCGTTGATGACAAGCGGCTCGCCGGGGACCCCATGCACGCGAAGTCCGTGCGGTGGCCCAAGGCGCCACAGGAGCGACGCGATGCCTGGCCGTCGGCGACGGCGATGCGGGTCCGCGGCGTCATCAACCCGCGCAATCGGATAACCGTCGTCCTCGGTCTGGGATGCGGGCTTCGTCAGGGCGAGGTGTTCGGATTGAGCCCGCAGGACGTCGACTACGTGAGAGGAGTGGTTCATGTCCGCCGCCGAGTCCAGGCGATCAGGGGCAGGTTGTACTTCGCCCTGCCGAAGGGGAAAGAAGACCCGTGTCGTCGACATGCCCTCCTCGGTGGCCGAGGAGCTGAAGCGCCATGTCGAGGCGTTTCCGCCGGTGAAGGCAGAGCTCCCGTGGGGAAGGCCGGAGGCGGAGGGCAGGGGAAGAAGTTCGCTCTGCTGCTCATTGCACGATTCGGCAACGCCATTGCGGTGAACACTTGGAACACCTACACCTGGAAGCCCGCGTTGGCCAAGGCAGGAATCATCCCGCCGCGCGCCGAGGGGGCGAAGAACTGGCAGTGGGAGGCGGCGCCGAAGGACGGCTTCCACGTGCTGCGGCATACCTACGCCTCGATCATGCTGGAGGCGGGAGAGTCCGTGGTGACCGTGGCACGGTGGCTCGGGCACTCTTCGCCCGCGATCACCCTCGGTTACTATGCTCACTTCATGCCGGAGGCCGGCAGCAAGGGGCGCACCGCAATCGACGGACTGCTTGGGGAGCGTGGAGATCGGCAGGCCGGCCGAAACTCCCCAGATTCTCCCCAGGCCTGTTGACAGGTGATTCCCGCTGCTGAGCCCCTACGAGGTCGGCCATGTACTGCAAGGTTGAAGAGATTGGTGGCCTGGGAAAGTGCTGAAAGAGGTCGCCGCGACTCGCTACATCACGCCGTTGCGTGAGGGCGGTTCGCTGCCGGGACTCGTCGAGGCCGACGACCTCGGGACGTACGTCATGAAGTTCACCGGCGCCGGACAGGGGCGCAAGACGCTCGTCGCGGAGGTCGTCTGCGGTGAGCTCGCCCGCCGGCTCGGCCTGCGGGTGCCCGGCCTGGTGACGATCGGCCTCGACCCGGTCCTGGGGCTCGCCGAACCGGACCAGGAGGTCCAGGAACTGCTGAAGTCGAGCGGCGGCCCGAACCTCGGGATGGACTTCCTCTCCCGTGCCATGGGCTTCGACCCGCTGGCCTTCGAGGTGAGCGCCGAGGACGCCGGCCGGATCGTCTGGTTCGACGCCCTGGTCAACAACGTCGACCGTTCCTGGCGCAACCCCAACCTGCTGATGTGGCACGGCGATCTGTGGCTCATCGACCACGGCGCCACGATGATCTGGCATCACAACTGGCCCGGCGCGGAGGCTTCCGCCGCCAAGCCGTACGACATCTCCGACCACGCGCTCGCCCCCTTCGGGCCGGACATCGCCTCGGCAGCCGCCGAGCTGGCCCCGCTGGTCACCGAGGACCTGCTCGCCGAGGTCACCGCCGAGATCCCCGAGGCCTGGCTGGTGGACGAGCCGGGCTTCGACTCCGTGGACGCGTTGCGCCGCGCCTACGCACGGCCGCTCCTGGCACGCGCCGGCGTCATCCACGAGCGGATCAAGGGCATCGACGGCATCAAGGGGGGCAGGTGAGCGAGCGGGACGTCTTCGAGTACGCGCTGCTGCGCGTGGTGCCGCGGGTCGAGCGCGGCGAGTGCTTCAACGCGGGCGTGCTGGTGTACTGCCGCGCCCACTCCTTCGTCGCGGCTCGTACCCATCTGGACGAGAACAAGCTGTTCGCACTCGACCCGGACGCGGACGCGGAGGGCGTACGGGCCGCGCTGCGCGCTGTCGAAGGTGTCTGCACCGGAGGAAAAGCAGCTGGTCAAGCGGCACATGACGATGCCGGACGGCGTTTTCGCTGGCTGATCGCGCCGCGCTCGACGGTGGTCCAGCCGGGTCCCGTGCACACCGGCCTGACCGCCGATCCGCAGGCCGAGACGGAGCGGTTGCTCCAGCTCCTGGTCAGGTAATGGATCACATGCGCGCGGTGTGCCGTTGACACCGGGTGCCAGGGCTTCTAGCGTCACGTCTGCTGAAGGTACTAAGCGGTCGCTCACTGGACGGGCGTACCGTGTGAGCCGCGGGTCTTCCGGGACCCCCGAAGACTCCGCAAGGTTGTCGAGACAGCTTGGCCGGGCTTGGGCCGGCTTTTCCAAGGGCGAGGAGAACCAGCAATGTCCACCACTGAGCAGCGCGTCGCCGTAGTCACCGGTGCCGCGCGCGGCATCGGCGCCGCGACCGCCGTACGACTGGCCGCGGAGGGCCGCGCCGTCGCGGTGATCGACCTCGACGAGGCCGCGTGCAAGGACACCGTGGAGAAGATCACCGCGGCCGGCGGCAAGGCCCTCGCGGTCGGCTGCGACGTCTCCGACGAGGCCCAGGTGGAGGCCGCCGTCGCGCGGATCGCCGAGGAGCTCGGCGCGCCGACCATCCTGGTGAACAACGCGGGTGTCCTCCGCGACAACCTGCTGTTCAAGATGAGCGCGTCCGACTGGGACACCGTCATGAACGTGCACCTGCGCGGTGCCTTCCTGATGGCGAAGGCCTGCCAGAAGCACATGGTCGAGGCCAAGTTCGGCCGTATCGTCAACCTGTCCTCGTCCTCGGCGCTGGGCAACCGCGGCCAGGCCAACTACTCCACCGCCAAGGCCGGCCTCCAGGGCCTCACCAAGACCCTGGCCATCGAGCTCGGCAAGTTCGGTGTGACCGCGAACGCCGTGGCGCCCGGCTTCATCGTCACCGACATGACCGCCGCCACCGCCGCCCGCGTCGGGATGGACTTCGACGACTTCCAGGCCGCGGCCGCCACCCAGATCCCCGTGCAGCGCGTCGGCAACCCCGACGACATCGCCAACGCCATCGCCTTCTTCACCGGCGAGGCTGCCGGATTCGTCTCCGGCCAGGTGCTGTACGTGGCCGGCGGACCGCTCAACTGAGTACGGGGGAAAAGCACATGACTACACTCCCCGAACTCTCGGGCAAGGTCGCGCTCATCACGGGCGGGAGCCGCGGCATCGGCTACGGCGTCGCGGAGGCCCTGGTAGCCCGCGGCGACCGGGTCTGCATCACCGGCCGCAACGAGGACGCCCTCAAGGAGGCCGTCGAGACGCTCGGCGCCGACCGCGTCATCGGCGTGGCCGGCAAGGCCCACGACGAGGCCCACCAGGCCGTCGCCGTGGAGCGCACCATGGAGGCCTTCGGCCGCGTCGACTTCCTGGTCAACAACGCCGGTACGAACCCGGTGTTCGGGCCGATCGCCGAGCTGGACCTCAACGTGGCGCGCAAGGTCTTCGAGACCAACGTCGTCTCCGCGCTCGGCTTCGCCCAGCAGACCTGGAAGGCCTGGCAGAGCGAGAACGGCGGTGCGATCGTCAACATCGCCTCGGTCGCCGGCCTCGCGCCCTCGCCGTTCATCGGCGCGTACGGCATCAGCAAGGCCGCGATGATCAACCTGACCGTGCAACTGGCGCACGAGTTCGCGCCCAAGGTGCGGGTCAACGCCATCGCCCCCGCCGTGGTGAAGACGAAGTTTGCGGCCGCACTGTACGAGGGCCGTGAGGCGGAGGCCGCCGCGGCCTACCCGCTCGGCCGGCTCGGCGTACCCTCCGACATCGGCGGAGCCGCCGCGTTCCTGACCTCGCAGCAGTCGGACTGGGTCACCGGTCAGACGCTCGTGGTCGACGGCGGGATGTTCCTCAACGCCGGAGTCGAGTGACGCGAAGGCCGGTCGGACGTTCCCCGCGCGGGGAACGTCCGACCGGCCTTTTGTCGGTAGTCGACAAACGGCCTGCCCGGGCCGAGCGACGCGGGGTCCGATATCCGGAGCGTCGACGCCTTCACGGAACGCTGACAACGTAGTCACAAACGTGCTGATCAAGTGCCCTGCCGGGAACACGGTTCCCCCGGCGGGGCACTGCGGTATGGTCTGCCGACCCTTGGTACGGCGGATCGAGGAGCGTGCGCGTGTTCAACCGGAACCGATGCCTGCGACGACTGGCGGCGATCACGTCCATAACCCTGGTGGCCGGCTGCGGCGTTCTCTCCCCGGGATCGCCGGCCGACCAGGGGCCGATCGTGGTGGGCACCACGAGTGCCCCCAGCACGCTGGACCCGGCCGCTTCCTGGGACGGCTCGTGGGAGTTGTTCCGCAACGTCTATCAGACGCTGCTCGGCTATCCGACCGGCTCGGTCACCCCGCAGCCCGACGCCGCCGAGAGGTGCAGGTTCACGGACGGAACCAATCGCGTCTACCGCTGCGAACTGCGTCCGGACATGAAGTTCTCCGACGGGGACCCGCTCGACGCGTCGGCAGTCAAGTACTCCATCGACCGGATCAGGAAGATCGCGGTGAGCGGCGGTCCCGCCGGTCTGCTCGGCAGCCTCGACCGGGTCCAGGTTCTGGGCAGGCGCGAGGTCGTCTTCCATCTCAACAAGCCGGACGCCACCTTCCCGTTCGTGCTGGCCACGCCGGCGATGTCGATCGTCGACCCCGACGACTACCCGGCCGGCGCCCTGCGCAAGGACAACAAGGTCTCCGGCTCCGGGCCCTACAGCCTGCGTTCCTACAGGGAGGGAGAGCAGGCCGAACTCGTCAGGAACGACCATTACGACGGCTTCGCCGAGCGCAGGAACAACGCGGTGACGATCCGTTACTTCCAGGACTCGGCCCAACTGGTCGGGGCCCTGAAGGACAAGAAGATCGATGTCACCTACCGCGGCCTCGCCGCCTCGGACATCGTCGCCCTCCAGGGCAACGGCGCGCGGAAGGACATCCAGCTCATCGACGGCGCGGGCATGGAGATCAGTTACCTGGTCTTCAATCCGA
Source organism: Streptomyces rhizosphaerihabitans (assembly GCF_025399795.1). Taxonomy (GTDB): domain Bacteria; phylum Actinomycetota; class Actinomycetes; order Streptomycetales; family Streptomycetaceae; genus Streptomyces; species Streptomyces rhizosphaerihabitans. The sequence continues at coordinate 59,864 of NZ_JAODTZ010000010.1, forward strand.
AGGACCCGTGGGCAGGCAAGCCGGCCGTCCGCAAGGCGATCGCCCAGATCGTCGACCGTTCGGCCATCGCGCACAAGGTCTACAGGGACACCGTCGACCCGCTCTACTCGATGGTCCCCGCAGGCCTGACCGGGCACACCACCGACTACTTCGACGAGTACGGGAGCCCCAGCAGGTCCAAGGCCCGCAAGATCCTGCTCGACGCGGGTATCAACGGGCGTGTCCCGCTGACCCTTTGGTACACGACCGACCGCTACGGCTCCGAGACCGCCCCGGAGTTCCGTGAACTCAAGAGCCAACTCGAAGGCTCGGGCCTGTTCTGGGTCACGCTCAAGAGCCGCCCATGGAAGACGTACGAAGCGGGATACCGCGGCGGCGAGTACCCGGTGTTCGGCCGCGGCTGGTTCCCCGACTTCCCTGACGCCGACAACTTCATCGCACCCTTCGTGGGTGAGCAGAACGCTCTCGGGACGCCCTACCCGGCCCCGCGGATCACCGACGACCTGCTGCCCGAGTCGCGCAGGGTGAGCGATCGCGCGGAGGTGGTCAAGGAGTTCGAGGAGGCCCAGCAGATCCTCGTCGACAACGCCCGGCTGCTGCCTCTGTGGCAGGGCAGGCAGTACGTGGCCGCGAACGAGGAGATCTCGGGCGGCGAGCGGGCACTGGACCCGTCGACGATCATGACGATGTGGGAGCTGGACCGCAAGCCGAGCTGGTAGCGGGACGGGTCGCCGGAGAACCGGGACACCGGTCGGCTGCGCCGCAGGGGCACACGGTACCTGGCACACGGCCCCGACGCGGGCCAGAAACCGATTGTCAGTGGGCGACGGTAGGTTCTGTGGTCTGAAAGTCATCGCACACCGAAGGAAGTTGACGTGACCGATATCGCCATGCTGCCCGAGTCCTGGCGCGGCGTCCTGGGTGAGGAACTGCAGCAGCCCTACTTCAAGGAACTCACCGAGTTCGTCGAGGAGGAGCGCGCGAAGGGTCCCGTCTACCCTCCGCGGGAGGAGGTCTTCGCCTCGCTCGACGCCACGCCGTACGAGCGGGTGAAGGTGCTGATCCTCGGTCAGGATCCTTACCACGGCGAAGGTCAGGGGCACGGCCTGTGCTTCTCGGTCCGTCCTGGGGTGAAGACCCCGCCGTCGCTGCGGAACATCTACAAGGAGATGAAGGAGGAGCTGGGCACCCCGATCCCGGACAACGGCTATCTGATGCCGTGGGCCGAGCAGGGTGTGCTGCTGCTCAACGCGGTGCTGACCGTGCGCTCCGGCGAGGCGAACTCGCACAAGGCCAAGGGCTGGGAGAAGTTCACGGACGCGGTCATCCGCGCGGTGGCCGACCGCCCCGACCCGGCGGTCTTCGTGCTGTGGGGCAACTACGCGCAGAAGAAGCTCCCGCTGATCGACGAGGAGCGGCATGTGGTGGTGAAGGGCGCGCACCCCTCGCCGCTGTCCGCGAAGAAGTTCTTCGGCTCGCGTCCGTTCACGCAGATCAACGAGGCCGTGGCCGCCCAGGGCCATGAGCCGATCGACTGGCGCATCCCGGACCTGGGCTGACGGCCGGGCCGCTGGGCGGGACCGTCACCGGCCTGGCCCAGCGGTGTACGGGGGCGCCTGAGCGGGATTGCCAGCGGCTCCGGTTAGCGTCGTGAGGGACAGCGACGAGCCTGGAGGACGCGGTGGCGGAGCAACAGGGGCAGGCGGCGCCGGACGCCATGATGACCCGGATCGGACAGGCCGTCATGCTGCACCACGCCGGTGACCGCGAGGAGGCCCGGGGCCGCTTCCTGAGTCTGTGGGGGGAGATCGGCGAAGGTGGTGACGCCCTGCACCGCTGCACACTGGCGCACTACATGGCCGACACCCAGGACGACCCCGCGGACGAACTCGCCTGGGACCTGCGGGCTCTGTCGGCGGCCGAGGAGCTGACCGACGGCAGGGTCACCGAGCCCCACCAGTCCCTTGCCGTACGCGCGTTCTATCCCTCGCTGCATCTGAACCTCGCCGCCGACTATGCGAAGCTCGGCCGCTCGGAGACCGCCCGCACTCATCTGCGCCGGGCCCGCGGCGCGGTCGGCGTCCTCGCGGACGACAGATACGGGGACGGTGTCCGCGCGGCGATCGGCCGCCTGGAGCTGAGACTCCAGGACACCGGCACCTCGGCGGAGGCCGCGGGCCCCGACCGCTTCGGCGGTCCCGGGGGCGAGACCCTGGGACCGCCCAGACAACGGCCCTGAGCCTTGCATCGCCAGGGCAGCACGTGCTGGCGTGGGCGCCTGATCCCGTCCCGCCGGGGCGGTACGTGGCAGGGCTCTGAGTCAGGCCTTGCCGCCAGCACGTGGTGGCGCGGGCCTGACCCCGCCTCGCCGGGGCCAACACGTGCTGGCACGGGCCTGAGTTCCGTCTCGCCGGGGACGTGCCGTGGCTCCGAGCCCTGCCGCGCCGGACGCGTGATGCCGGGCGCCGGGTCCCGGGATGCGGTGCCGTCCCCGAGCCGGGACCGCGGGTGCGGTCAGTTTCCGTACGTCTTCCCACAGATGACCGCCGCCGGGCTGTCCGCGTTCCAGCCCCCGTACTTGCTGCCGAGGGCGCACACGTCCGAACGCTTCGGCATGGCGGGGGCGCCGGGAGGCCCGGCGACGCGGGGTTTCGGGTGGCGCGGTTCGGGACGCGGGGCCGGGCGGACATGCTCTGGAACGGCCGGGGGTGCCACGGCCCGCGGTGGGGGAGCCGCCCGGCGCCGGGGCGCCGCGTCGGGTGCCGGCTTGTGTGAGGGACCGACGCGCTCCAGCGCCTCCCGGGCCGGGGCCTGCACGATCTGGGACCCCCCTTTGCCGTCCTCATGTGGCGCGGCGGGCCCGGACGGGGCGGAAGGGGAGCCGGAGGCGGGCGTCCGCTGGACGGTCACACAGCCGGAGAGGGCGGTGACTGCCACGGCGACCAGAAGCGTTGCGGTTGTCGTCGTTCGATACACCCACGCAACTCTGCTGGTTCCGGACCGCTTTGGGGAGCGGAGACGTTCAGGATGCCCCGCACGGGTGATCCTTCCGCTCCTCCGGCGGGCACGGACATCGGCAAGCTGACACGCTGCCGGCGTGCGCGGGGTGCACGGGTCGCGCGGCGTGCGCGGGGTCCGGCCGGGGTGCCGGCCCCTCTTTGCGGGCAGTGGCCCACGACGCCCAACCGGCACGGGGCGCGAATCCGTCGCCCACCCGGGGGAGAAGGGACCCCGTTCAAGGGAGCCCGGACAAGGAGCCCCGTTCAAGGGCTCCCGGACAAGCATCCGTCGCCCGTAAGGCCCTCCGGGCGGCCTGGACGAACAGGATGGGCAACCGCGCCGTGATCGCCCTGCGCGGCACGGCGATCACGGCTTGTCCCAGGCAGGGTCCGCGCTCTTCCCGCGCACCTCCGACGGAATCGCCGGCCGGCGTTCGCCGCAGCGGCCGTATGCTTCCGACGGGACCCGCGTCGGCGACTGAAGGAGACCCCTGTGAAGGTCGGCTGCATCGGACTCGGCGACATCGCGCAGAAGGCGTATCTGCCGGTGCTCGGTGTGCAGCCCGGGATCGAGCTGCATCTGCAGACGCGGACGCCCGCGACGCTCGACCGGGTCGCCGACAGCCTTCACCTGCCGCGGGCGCAGCGCCACACCGACCTGGCGGACCTGCTGGCCCAGGACCTCGACGCCGCGTTCGTGCACGTGGCCACCGTCGCCCACCCGGAGATCGTCACGCGTCTGCTGGAGGCGGGCGTACCGACATACGTCGACAAGCCGCTCGCGTACGAGCTCGCCGAGTCGGAGCGGCTGGTCCGGCTCGCGGAGGAGCGCAACGTCGGCCTCGCGGTCGGCTTCAACCGGCGTCACGCACCCGGATACACACAGTGCGCCGAACATCCGCGCGAGCTGATCCTGATGCAGAAGAACCGCACAGGGCTGCCCGAGGAGCCCCGCACCATGGTCCTCGACGACTTCATCCACGTCGTCGACACCCTGCGCTTCCTGGTGCCGGGACCGGTCGACGACGTGACGGTGCGGGCCCGCACCGAGGACGGGCTGCTGCACCACGTCGTGCTCCAGCTCGCCGGAGACGGATTCACGGCACTCGGTGTGATGAACCGGCTGAGCGGCTCGAACGAGGAGATCCTCGAGGTCTCGGGCCAGGACACCAAGCGTCAGGTGGTCAATCTCGCCGAGGTGATCGACCACAAGGGGCAGCCGACCGTGCGGCGGCGCGGCGACTGGGTGCCGGTGGCCAGGCAGCGTGGCATCGAACAGGCGGTCCTCGCGTTCCTCGACGCCGTGCGCGCGGGAAAGGTGCTCAGCGCCCGGGACGCGCTGGCGACTCACGAGTTGTGCGAGCGGGTGGTACGAGCGGTTCAGGAGAGGTCCGCCGCAGTCTGAACGCGCGCGTGCCCTCCGTCAGGCACAGTGCCGCCATCACCAGCAGGGCGCCGTGCACCGGCCAGTCTCCGAACCGGACGTACGGCGTGACGCCCCGGGCCAGCGGCACCTCGTAGACCATCGCGCCGCTCGCGTCCGTGCCGAGCCAGGAGCCGATGCGCTCACCGTTCGGCCCGTAGACGGCGGAGACACCCGTGAGGGTCGCGTGCACCATGGAGCGGCCGGTCTCGGCTGCGCGCAGCGCGGCGAGCGAGGCATGCTGCTCGGGCGCCCAACTGTGCTGGAACGTCGACGTGGAGGACTGGGCGACCAGCACCTCGGCGCCGTCCTGGGCGAGGTGGCGGCTCATGTCGGGAAACGCCGACTCGAAGCAGATCATGGGGCCGACGCGCAGCCCGTGCCCGACGTTCATCACCACCTGCTCGGTGCCCCGCCTGCGGTCCTCGCCCGCGGCCTTGCCGACGGAGGTGGCCCAGCCGAACAGGGAGCGCGCCGGCACGTACTCGCCGAACGGGACCAGCCGCATCTTGTCGTAGCGGTCGCCGGTCGGACCGTGCGGCCCCACCAGGACCGAGCTCTTGTAGATACCGGGCCGGTCGGACCGGCGCGCGTCGACGTTCACCAGGATGTCGGCGCCGACCTCGCGGGAAAGCGCCGCGACGCGGTGCGCCAGATCGGGCCGGTCGGCCAGGTCGAAGCCGACGCTGCTCTCGCCCCAGACGACCAGGTCGGCGCCCTGGCCCGCGAGTTCCCGGGTCAGCGCCTCCTCGCGCGCGAAGCGTCTGTCGCCGCTCGTGCTGCCGTCCACGACACCGGGCTGCACGACCGCGATGCGAACCCGGCCGTCGACCTCCGGGCGCGGCGACCACACCCATGCGGCCGAGGTCGCGGCGGCCGTCGCGACCAGTCCGGCCACGGCGGGCATACGGGACTCACGCACCGAGACCAGCACCGCGACGGCGACGTTGACCGCCACCACCAGGAAGCTGAGCAGCCACACCCCGCCCACCGAGGCCAGCCGCAGCGCCGGCTCCACCTGCCACTGACTCGAGCCGAGCAGACCCCAGGGACCGCCCAAGCCCTGCCAGGACCGGACGAGTTCGACCATCAGCCACCCCGACGGCAGAACGAGGAGGGCGGCGCCGACCTGGCCCGGTGACGGCACCCCGGCCAGGAACCGTCGGACGAGCCACCCCCACGGGGCCCACAGCGCGCCGAGCAGCGCCGCTATGACCACCGTGAAGACATTCAGGCTCGGCAGCAGCCAGTGGTGCACGGCCAGGATGAAACCGAACCCGCCGAGCCAGCCGTCGTACGCGGCACGCCTGCCCGTGGGGGCCGAGCGGGCCAGCAGGATCCAGGGCACCAGCGCCACGTACGCGAACCACCACAAGGACGGGGCGGGGAAGGCGAACACGGGCAGCGCGCCCGCCAGCGCGGCGACGACACCGCGCCGCCAGGGAGAGACCAGCCATGGGTCGAACGCACGGTCGGGCCTTTTCATCCTTCGCCTCCCTGCCCCGAGGTCCCTCCAGTGTGCGCGTCGGCGGCGATCTCCGACAGGGGGCACGGAGATCGGGAAGGGGCGCGCCGATGGGGAAGCGCCCCAGGCCGCGGACGCGGGCCGAGAACGCGCCGGCTCCGGCGGAAGCGGGTGGCTGCTCAGGCGTTCGCGGGCGCGTTCAGGGGCTGCGGCATCCGGCGCCACTTCTCCTGGACGACCACCTGGCGCAGCCGCCAGCCGTCGCCGGTGCGCAGCAGGCCGAAGGCGTAACGGCCGCCGCACACGAGGTCGGGCGCGGTGGAATCCCCGTCCTGTCCCGCGAACCGCATCGGGTTGATGTAGTCCGCCTGCACCTCGGCCGTGTCACCGGTGTCCTGATCCAGGACGCCGAACCGCAGGCGCCTGTTGACGATGAGGTGCTGGCGCATCGCGAACAGTTCCAGGCTCTGCGAGAGCCACCCGGCGACCTCGGTGGCGTCGCCCTCGATGCCACCCGCCGAGCGGTAGTCGGCGCGGCCCTCCGACGTGAACAGCCCCCGGTACGCCTCCCAGTCGCCGTCGTCCACTGCCACCGCGTACGCGGTGACGATCTCGTCCACGGCGAACCGGTCCAGCACGGTCGCGAGCTCCACACGCTGCGTCATCGGCTCAGTGTTGGCCACGGGGCCTGCCACGCCAAGAGGCTGTGCGGGGATATTCGATGTCCGGCAGGATTCGGTCCGGCATCGTCCGCTCCGTCCGGGCGGTCTCGTGGGTGAGGCGGCACCGCTACGCGGGTGAGCTGAGCCTGGAAGTCCGCGACGCCATGCCGAGACCGGCGCGGATCCGCGATCGCCGCTGATCCATGATCGACCGCGGACGAACGGGTCCATGGTGATTCCATGGGGGTGTCCCACCCCAGTCGATGGGGGTGTCCCACCCCAGTCGATCACCCCTGCCGGGTGCGTCGGCGACTCGTCTGCCACTCCAGGAGGCTCTTATGGCACGCCCTGTCACGATCGTCACGGGCGGCAGCCGAGGGATCGGCGCCGCGACCTGTACCCGGCTCGCGGCGGACGGGCACGACATCGTCGTCGGTTACGTGAGCGACGGCGAGGCCGCCGAGCGGACCGCGGCCGCCGTCCGCTCGGCCGGGGCACGCTGTGCCACGGTGCGTGTGGACACCTCCGACGAGGCCGACGTCGAGCGGCTCTTCGACACGGCCGCGAACCGGTTGGGGCAGGTGACAGGGCTGGTGAACAACGCCGGGGTGACCGGACCGCTCGGGCGGCTCGCGGACGCCGACCCCGCAGATCTGCGGCGTGTGATCGAGGTCAACCTGCTCGGCACGTTGCTGTGTTCGCGTCGCGCCGCCCGGTCCATGGCCACCCTGGGAGGCGGCGCCATCGTGAACGTGTCCTCGGCGGCCGCCACGCTCGGCAGTCCCGGCGAATTCGTGCACTACGCGGCGAGCAAGGCGGCCGTCGACGCGCTGACCACGGGACTCGCCAAGGAACTCGGCCCCGACGGCATCCGGGTCAACGCCGTCGCGCCCGGCATGATCGACACCGAGATGCACGCGACCATGGGAGACCCGGGTCGTGCCGAACGCGCCGCTTCGTCGATCCCGCTGCGCCGCGTCGGCGGGGCGGAGGAAGTCGCCGCCGCCGTCGCGTGGTTGATGTCGCCCGAGGCGTCGTACACGACGGGGGCGGTGCTCCGGGTGTCCGGAGGGCGGTGAGCCGTCCGTGCGCGCCGGAATCGCGAGCGGCCCTACGCCGCCTCGATGATCTCGCCGCGTATCGCCTCGGCCCACTTCACGACCAACAGCTCGTACTCCGCCCGCTCCTGCGCGGACAGGGAGCCGCCTGTCCGCGTCCACAGGGCGCGGATCTGTTCGTTCAACGCGGCGGCAGACCGCATGGAACCAGGCGGAGTGACATCGGGGGACATGCGCACCAGCCTAGGCGCAAGGACTGACACTGCGCTACCGGGCGGCTACTCAAGCCGTATGTGCTTCGTCACGACGCACCCGAACGACGACCCGCTGGACGCCGAACTCCCTGCCCAGCGGCTTGAGTTGCCCCGGACCGCGACGCGCTGACCGGGTGAACGGCAACGTCCACCGGGGCGTGTGCGAGCTGCGCGGACAGGAGGGGTCCCCGCAGGGTGGCTGGACTCGCGTCGGGTGGGTGCACAAGCGTCGGACGGGTGTATACGGGGCGCGGGGCGGACAGTCCGGCATCGACGGGGCGGGACGCAACTCGACGCCATGAACCACTGGAGGAACCCGATGGTCAAGAACATCCGTGTCAGCAAGCAGCTCGCCGACCAGATCCGCGCGACCGCCGAACCGGCCCTGCGGGCCGGGGCGCTCGACGATGCCGACGTGACGTCGGCGGCCGAGTTCCTCGCCGACCTCGGTGGTGCGCTCACGAACCTCGAAGCGCCGGTTGCCGCCCTTCTCGATGCCGTAGCCCGTGGCAACGAGGAGCTCGCGGCGGAGCTTCAGCCGCTGAAGAGCTCGCTGCACAGGACGGCCCGGCTGTTCTACGCGGCGGCTGAGAGCGCCTGATCCCGGCCCGTCCCCCTCTCTCCGTCCCGTCCCGTCACGGGCGGCGGTTCCGGTTCTGTCATGGGCTCAGCCGTTCGGCCCGCTCGGCTCCAGCCGCTCCGTCCAGACCCGCGCCGCGATCGCGTCCGCCTCGTCCTGCGGGATTCCGGCCTTCACCAGGATGATCCCGCGGCTGCCGTCCGGAAACTTCACACTGCGCGCTTCCGTGCCCAAGCGGCTCAGCGTCGGCTCCTTCAGCATGCTCCACCTCCAGTCGGGGAGACCACGCTAAAACGCCCCGGAGCAGTCCGCAGAAGTGTTCGGCCAGACGGCCTACAGCGCCTTCGATTCCCGCTCGTCGAAAGCTGCTTGGCCGGTCCCGGCCCCGGCAGGAAGATCAGTCGGAAGGCTGCCGTCTCGCCCGCCGCATGATCCGCCGGGCCCACCCCGTTCCGCCGGTGTCGACTCCACGTACATGCGTCGGCTCCGTCGCTCCGGCGCGCCGATGGTCTCCTTGCCGGGGTGAGGGATGACATCGGGAGATGCGGCGGACAGGTGGGCGTGGCACCGGCCGGGGGTGTGGGCGGAGGCTGCCAGGAAGCTCGCCGACCCGTTCTCCCTCGTACGAGCGATGATGTCCCTGTTCCTCGACCGCAAGGCGCTCGACCTTGACCTGTGACGGTGGATCAAGCCGGAGACGCCCGGGCCGTTCGTCGTCGACCACGCATGATCAGCCCTTCGGCGGCGAACGCCGTCACCTCGGTGAGAGGGAGACGGCCGGGAGAACGGCCCCCACGTCCTTCCAGCCGGCTACGTGGTGATCCCGTCCCGTGCGAGATCGGGCGCGCGATTGCGCCATGAAGAACTGGCGGGGAACGGTCGCCTCGGGCGGTCGTCTCAGCCGGCGGATTCGGCTGCGTGCGGGCTCAGCACATCGGCACCGACCAGCCCGATGATGACGAACCCGAGCGCGATCCGGTACCAGACGAACGGCATGAAGCTCTTGTGCGAGATGAACTTCATGAACCAGGCGATCACCGCGTAACCGACCACGAAGGCGATGGCCGTCGCGAACATGGTGGGCCCCCACGAGACATGGCCCTCCGCGGCCGCGTCCTTGAGCTCGAAAGCGCCGGAGGCGAGGACGGCCGGCATGGCGAGGAGGAAGGAGTAACGGGCCGCCGCGGCACGGCTGTAGCCCATGAAGAGGCCGCCACTGATGGTGGCGCCGGAGCGGGAGACCCCGGGGATCAGGGCCATCGCCTGGCAGACGCCGTACAACAGACCGTCCTTGGTGTTCAGGTCCTCAAGTACCTTGCGCTGCTTGGCCGCCCGGTGCCTGCCGCCCGTCTCGTCGCGTGCCGCGAGCCGGTCGGCGATGCCTATGACGACGCCCATCACGATCAACATCGTGGCGGTGACCCGGAGATCGCGGAACGGTCCCTCGATCTGGTCCTTGAGTGTGATCCCGAGCACCCCGATCGGGATCGAGCCGACGATCACCAGCCACCCCATCTGCGCGTCATGGTCGCCGCGTGTCGCCTTGTTCACGAGCGAACGGAACCACGCCGACAGAATCCTTCCGACGTCCTTGCGGAAGTAGATCAGCACCGCCGCCTCCGTGCCGAGCTGCGTGATCGCCGTGAACGCGGCACCGGGGTCCTCCCAGCCCGCGAACGCCGCGGTGAGCCGCAGATGCGCGCTGGAGGAGACGGGAAGGAATTCGGTCAGCCCCTGGACGAGTCCGAGGACGAGGGATTCAAACCAAGACATGAAGTTACGTGGTCCAAGTGCTGATCGTGGAACGGGAGATGGGAGGACGGGAGATGGGGGACTGGAGATGTGGGGGAGATGCGGAACGGGAGACGGTACGCGGAGCCGAAGCGCCGGAGATGGGCGCGCCGGATCGCGGTGCGGGGTGATCACGGGCGCTGAGGGCAGCCTAACCTCCGCGTGCGAGGGCCCGGCCGCGGGGGGCTGCGGGGGTGACCGCGCGGTGACCGGGGTGTTGACCGGCCGCCCGGCCGCCGCGTACGTTGCAGCGGCAGGGAAAGCGCTTGCTGTCACCGGCTCGCGTCCGTTCGGCGGTACGCGTCCGTCCGGTGGCACCATGCGCCGGCCGACGTCTGACATCACGTCCGATGGAGCGCTGATCAGGTAGATGACCGTATTCCGTACCGCAGCCGACCCCCAGGCTTCTACGAACCGCGCCGCGAACACCCCCTCGACGGTCGCCGCATCAGGGTCGCCGTCGTCGGCGCGGGCGCCATCGCGCGCGGGAGTCATCACCCCGCACTCGCCCGGCTGGCGGAGGAGGGCGAGACGGAGATCGTCGCCGCCGTGGACATCGCCGAGGGTGCTGTCCGGGAGTTCTGCGGCGAGGCGGGCATTCCGCACGCGTACACCGATCTGGAGCGGATGCTCGAGGAACGGCGGCCCGATCTGGTCGCCGTCTGCACCCCGCCCACGCTGCACCGGGAGCAGGCCGTCGCCGCGTTGCGTGCGGGCGCGTGGGTGTGGTGCGAGAAACCGCCCGTGCCGACGCTCGCCGACTTCGACGCCGTCGAGGCGGCGGAGGGCACGGACGGCGGGCCGTACGCCGCGATCGTCTTCCAGCACCGCTTCGGCTCGGGCGCCCGGCATGTACGGCGCCTGATCGACGAGCGGGCCATGGGCCGGCCGCTCGTCGCGCACTGCCAGACCACCTGGTACCGCGACGCCGACTACTACGCCGTCCCCTGGCGCGGCCGCTGGGCGACCGAGGGCGGCGGCCCCGCGATGGGGCACGGCATCCACCAGATGGATCTGCTGCTGGACCTGCTGGGACCGTGGACGGAGGTGCGCGCGATGGCCGGTCGTCTGGTGCACGACGTGGAGACGGAGGATGTCTCGACCGCCCTGGTCCGCTTCGCGAACGGCGCCCTGGCGACCGTCGTCAACAGCGTCCTGAGCCCCGACGAGGTCAGCCGCATCCGCGTCGACTGCGAACGTGCCACCGTCGAACTGACCCATCTGTACGGCCACAGCAACGACAACTGGCGGATCACTCCCGCGCCCGATGTCCCGGAGGCGGACGTCGCGGCCTGGCGGGATTTCGGCGCGGACGTGCCCAGTTCGCACCTCGCGCAGCTGCGGGACCTCGTCGCGAGCATGCGGGCGGGCGAACGGCCGCGCAGCAGCGGTGCCGACGGGCGGACCAGTCTGGAACTGATCACCGCCCTCTACAAGTCGGCGTTCACGGACACGACCGTCCACGCGGGGGAGATCGGCCCGGGAGACCCGTACTACACGGCACTGCACGGCGGCGCGCCCGGCTGGGCACCCGCCGGGCCCGAGGCGGCGGCGCCCGAGGCGCCCACGGAGGCACGTGCGGAGGCCCGGGCATGAGCGAGGTCCCGGGGTCCGGCCTGCGGATCGTCCACACGCACGGGGAGCGGATCGCGATCAGCGAAGTCTCCACCGGTGTCGAGCTGTTGAACTATGTCTACCGTCCCGAGGCCGCCTGGGAGTCCCCGAAGCCGTATCTGCATCCGCTGCGGACGCTGTCCGGCAACGTCGTCACGGACTACCGCCCGAACGACCACCGCTGGCACAAGGGCCTTCAGATGACGGCCTCGCACCTCTCCGGCCAGAACCTGTGGGGCGGCAACACCTATGTCCACGGACAGGGATATCTCGAACTCCCGGAGCGCGTCGGGTCGATGGCGCATGTCGCCTTCGGGGAGGTCGCCGCGGAGAGCGGCAGGGCGGTCATCTCCGAGCGGCTCACGTGGCATCCCTACGGTGGTGAGCTGTGGGCCGACGAGGAGCGCCGCGTCGAGGTCCACGACGTCGATCCCGGGGCGGGCTCCTGGGCGCTGACCTGGAGCTCAGCGGTCACCAACCGCCGCGAGGAGCCTCTGCGCTTCGGCAGTCCGACGACCGCGGGGCGCGAGATGGCCGGCTATACGGGCCTGTTCTGGCGCGGACCGCGCGCCTTCCGGGACGGGCTGGTCATCGGACCGGACTCCGAAGGACCCGGGCTGATGGGGAGCCAGGCACCCTGGCTCGCCTACTCGGCGGAGCACGACGGCTCCGACGGCCACGCCACTCTCGTCTTCGCGCACGCGCCCGAGAACGACCACGCCGGGTCGCGGGGCGCCCACCCGGCCCACTGGTTCGTACGCAACGAACCCTTCGCCGCGGTCGCCCCGTCCCTGGCCTTCTTCGACGAACTGGAACTCGCGCCCGGCGCCACGCTCACCCGCCGCTACCGGGTGGTCGTCGCCGAGGGGGCCTGGGAACGCGAGGACGTCGTCAAGTACCTTGCGGAGCACCCCTGGTGAACGCCCTGACTCCCGGTTTCCCCGGGCTCCCGGGAGCCGTCGCCGTGTCGCATCTGCGGGTGTACGACTGGCCCGCGGTCGACGGCGTGTGCGGCGGAACTCCCCATCTCCACCTGACCTGTTCGGAGGCGTACGTCGTCACCGGCGGGCGCGGCTCGGTCCAGACGCTGACGGCATCGGGGTACGAGGTGACGCCACTCGTGTCCGGCACGGTCGCCTGGTTCACCCCGGGCACGATCCACCGGCTGGTCAACGAGCGCGACCTGCGCATCACCGTGCTCATGCAGAACAACGGTCTGCCGGAGGCGGGCGACGCGGTCATGACGCTGCCCCCGGAGTACCTGACCGATCCCGGGACCTACGCGGCGGCCACCGTCGTCCCGGCGGAGGCGCCCGAGGGTGAGCAGGCGCGCTTCGCCCGCGCCCGGCGCGATCTCGCCCTGGAGGGGTACCGCGCATTGCGCGACGCGGACGGACCCGCGCCCCTCGCGGCGTTCCACCGGGCCGCCGCGGCCCTGGTGCGGCCGCGCCTCGCGGAGTGGCGCGAACGATGGCGGCGCGGCGCCGAGGCCGCCGCCGCGGAGACGGGGGACCAGCTCGACCGACTGGAACGGGGGGACGCGTCGCACCTGGCCGGGGCCGTCGTGCGAGCCGAACAGCCTTCCGCGCGGGGCCGGTTCGGCATGTGCGGACGGCTCGACGTCTACGAGGCGGCCGACTAGGTCGTACTGTCGCCCGCTGCCCGCTGCCCGCTGCCCGCTGCCCGCTGCCCGCTGCCCGCTGCCTACACCTGTGCCCGCACCTGCGCCTGAGCCTGTGCGCGTCCCCCGTGTCAGCGGCTACGCCGCCGCGGGCCCCGTCACCGTCCAGCCCGGGGCCTGGGGGTGGGCCGTGAGGGCCTCGTGTTCGACCTGCTCTCCGCATTCCCGGCACACCACCTGGGGGACCAGTTCGTGGCCGCAGGCGTGCTCCAGGACCATGGGCCGGAAGCCGCCCTCCTGGAGATGCCGGTCACCCCAGGCCATGAGTGTCAGCAGGACGGGCTCCAGTTCGAGCCCCGCCCGTGTCGGCCGGTATTCGTAGCGCCTGGGGCGGTCGCTGTACTCCGCCTTCTCCAGCAGCCCGGCGTCGACGAGGCGCTTCAGCCGGGTCGTCAGCACGTCGCGAGGGGCGCCGGTGTTGCGTACGAGCTGGTCGAAGCGTGTGGCTCCGAGAGACACCTCGCGCAGGACCAGCAGCGAGTACTTCTCGCCGACGACGGCAAGTGTCGCGGCGATCGAGCAGGGGCGGGGGTCTTTCATGCGGTCAGTCTACGAGGGTGGGTTGGATGTTCCAACTCGCTGGGTTACTCTTGGGTCACTTGGAGAGTTGGAAAATCAAACTCACCGGGTTCAGGGGCCGGACCCGTCCGGTCGCCGGTTCCCGACCTCAGAGACCTGAGAGGCATCCCATGCGTGACGCCGTGATCGTCGAAGCCGTACGCACCCCCGTGGGCAAGGGCAAGCCGAACGGCTCCTTCGCCCACGTCCACCCCGTGGAACTCCTCGCCCACACCCTCCGCGCGCTCGTCGAGCGCTCCGGGGTCGACCCGGCACTGATCGACGACGTCATCGGCGGCACCGTCGACCAGGTCGGCGAGCAGGCCATGAACACCACCCGGTACGCCGTGCTGTCCGCGGGATTCCCCGAGACGGTCCCCGCGACCACCGTGGACCGCCAGTGCGGCTCGTCCCAGCAGGCCGTGCACTTCGCCGCCCAGGGCGTCATGTCGGGGGCGTACGACATGGTCGTGGCCTGCGGCGTGGAGTCGATGAGCCGGGTGCCGATGTGGTCCAACGTGCCGGCCGGCACGGACCCCTTCGGACCCGGGGTCGCCGAGCGCTACCCCGAGGGTCTGGTGCCGCAGGGCATCAGTGCCGAGCTCATCGCCGCCAAGTGGGGTATCACCCGTGAGCGGATGGACACCTTCGCCGTCGGCTCGCACCAGAAGGCGGCACTGGCGTGGAGCAGTGGTCTGTTCGACGCCGAGGTCGCGCCCCTGGAGGGCGTCACCCGGGACGAGAGTGTCCGCCCCGGCAGCACCCCCGAGATACTCGCCGGACTGAAGCCCGCCTACTACGACCCCGCCTTCGGCGAACGCTTCCCGCAGATCGACTGGTCGGTCACGGCCGGGAACGCGAGCCCGGTCAACGACGGCGCGTCCGCCGTGCTCATCACGTCGAGCGAGACCGCCGCCCGCCTAGGACTGCGTCCCATCGCCCGTCTGCACAGTTTCGCCGTCACCGGTTCGGACCCGCTGCTGATGCTCACCGGCGTCATCCCGGCCACCGAGAAGGTGCTGCGCAAGGCCGGGCTGGACCTCGGCGACATCGACCTCTTCGAGGTGAACGAGGCCTTCGCGGCCGTCGTCCTGGCCTGGCAGCAGGAGACGGGCGCCGACCTGTCCAAGGTCAACGTGCACGGGGGAGCGATCGCGATCGGCCATCCGCTCGGCGCGAGCGGCACCCGCCTCACCACGACCCTCGTGCACGCGATGCGCGCCCGTGGGGCCCGCTACGCCCTGCAGACGATGTGCGAGGCGGGCGGACTGGCCAACGCGATGATCCTGGAGGCCGTACGCCCGTAGCGACCGCGGATTCCGGAGGCCGCGCGCACGTGGACCGCAGATCCTGGAAGCCTCGGGTCCGTATCGGCACGGATTCTGAATCGACACGGATTCTGAGAGTCTCGGGCCCGTGCGACCGCGGATTCCGGGCTGTACGCCGGTGGCGCCGGCGTGACTCAGTGACCGCGCAGATGGTGGCGCTTGCGCCAGGCCACCACCGTTCCGACCAGGGCGGGGACCGTGATCAAGGCCATCGCGATCAGGAAGGCCGGGGAGGTCGGCGAAGACGCACGGGCGCCGGCGACGGCGTACGCGGCGGTGTTCGGGATCGAACCGAGCGCCGTCGCGACCAGGAAGGGCAGCCAGCCCATGCGGGAGACGGCCGCGCAGTAGTTGGCGGCCCAGAACGGCACGCCGGGGAACAGCCGGGCCACCATCATCGAGCGGAAGCCGTGTCGGCTGAGCTGGCCGTCCGCCGCCTTCAGCCAGCGGGCCCGCAGCAGCGACCGCAGCGCGTCCTGCCCGAGGATCCTGCCGAGCCCGAAGGCGACACCGGCGCCGAGCACCGTGCCCACCAGCGCGGTGCCCAGGCCCAGTTGCGAGCCGAACAGAGCGCCGGCCGCCAGATTGAGCAGGGGGCGGGGCACGAACGCGACCGTGCACAGCCCGTACGCCATGGCGAACGCGACGGCCGCCGCGGTGCCGCCGAGCTGGGGCGGCCAGCCGTCGGCGAGCAGCCGCTGCGGGTCGAAGAGCAGCACGCTCGACGCGGCGGCCGCGAGCAGCACGACCAGCAGGGAGAGCCGCGACCACGGCGAGAGCAGTGCTCTCAGACAGCGAGCGCCCAGGCCGGTGCGTGCGGCGGTCAGGACCGCGGGTGCGGCGACGGCGGTCTCCGAGGCGACGACCAGGTCGGTGGCGACGGCGAGCTCCGTGGCGGCGGCCTGGGGAGTGGCCGTGGCGGTGCCCCCAGAGCGGGTGGTGGCATCGAGCATCCGGTGACAGTAGCCGACGCACGTATGTGATCGCCGTATGGTTCGTCTCATGGGCGTCACAGCTTCCGGAACGTCAGGCGCGCGGTTCGAGGTGCCGGACAGTGTGCTCGCGGACACCGTCCTGGAACGGCTCACCACCCTCTATCCGGCGGCCGCGGACCCTCACCGGGCCGCGTCGATGCGTGCGTACATGAAGGACATCGCCCCCTTCCTCGGGCTGACGACCCCGGAGCGCCGGGCCCTGTCCCGCACCGTGCTCCTGGAGACGGACCGTCCCGACGAGGCGGACTGCACGGCGATCGCGCTGCGCTGCTGGCGACTGCCGGAACGCGAGTACCGGTACTTCGCCGTCGACTACCTGCGCCGCCACGTGACGCGACTGTCGTCGGGGTTCCTGCCGGTCGCGCGGCACCTGGTCTCCACCGTGTCGTGGTGGGACACCGTCGACGCGCTCGCCGCGCATGTGGTGGGAGGCCTGGTGGCCGCCGACCCGCGACTGCGCACCGACATGGACGCCTGGATCGAGGACGACGATCTGTGGGTCGCCCGTACTGCGCTGCTCCATCAGCTCCGCCACAAGGAGGCCACCGACACGGGGCGCCTCTTCGCGTACTGCGTCCGTCAGTCGGGCCATCCCGACTTCTTCATCCGCAAAGCCATCGGATGGTGTCTGCGCGAATACGCCAAGACCGACCCGCGGGCGGTACGGGACTTCGTCGCCGCGGAGCGGGCGAGGCTCGCGCCGCTGTCCGTGCGCGAGGCCCTCAAGAACATCGGCCCCTGAGACCGCGGGCTGCCCTCGCATCCCCCGGCTCACGACGCACCGCTCGCACCGTCCGCACCACACCGGGCCACGGGGCACCGAAAACCATTCGACGTGGGCAGACGCGTCGGCAATGATCTCCCCATGTTCCGGTACGCCTTCCTCCTCGCAGCATCCGCAGTCGCGGATGCCCCGAAGGCTGCCGTCCCGATCATCACGGCAGCCGTCGACGGCGCCCGAAGCTGACCCTTCCCGGATTGTCCGGCGGACCCCGCAGGGGGAGGGTCGGTAACTCCTGGGGGTCCCCGTCCCGGCCCGTACGCGCCGGGGCCATCACTCAGCTCCGCTGACACCGAAGAGGCTTCGAGGTACAGCCATGCCCAAGACGGCTTACGTGCGCACCAAACCGCACCTGAACATCGGCACCATGGGTCACGTCGACCACGGCAAGACCACTCTGACCGCCGCCATCACCAAGGTCCTCGCCGAGCGGGGATCCGGCACCTTCGTTCCGTTCGACCGGATCGACCGCGCGCCGGAGGAGGCCGCCCGCGGCATCACCATCAACATCGCGCACGTCGAGTACGAGACCGACACCCGGCACTACGCGCACGTGGACATGCCGGGCCACGCCGACTACGTCAAGAACATGGTCACCGGCGCGGCCCAGCTCGACGGGGCCATCCTCGTCGTGTCCGCGCTCGACGGGATCATGCCGCAGACCGCCGAACACGTGCTGCTCGCCAGGCAGGTGGGTGTCGACCACATCGTCGTCGCCCTCAACAAGGCCGACATGGCGGACGAGGAGCTCGCCGACCTCGTGGAGCTGGAGGTCCGCGAGCTGCTCTCCGCGCAGGGATACGGGGGCGACTCGGTACCCGTCGTGCGGGTGTCCGGCCTCAAGGCCCTTGAGGGGGACCCCCGTTGGACCGCGGCGATCGACGCGCTGCTCGACGCGGTGGACACCTACGTGCCGATGCCCGAGCGCTATCTCGACGCGCCGTTCCTGATGCCCGTCGAGAACGTGCTCACCATCACCGGACGCGGAACGGTCGTCACCGGAGCCGTGGAGCGCGGCACGATCCGCATCGGCGACCGCGTCGAGGTGCTGGGCGCGGGCGTCGACACGGTGGTCACCGGCCTGGAGACCTTCGGCAAGCCCATGGAGGAGGCGCAGGCCGGCGACAACGTGGCGCTGCTGCTGCGCGGTGTGCCCCGCGACGCGGTCCGCCGCGGACACATCGTCGCCGCGCCCGGCAGTGTCGTACCCAGCAGCCGTTTCACGGCGCGGGTGTACGTCCTGTCGACGCGCGAGGGCGGCCGTACGACAGCGGTCTCCACCGGGTACCGGCCGCAGTTCTACATCCGGACCGCGGACGTGGTCGGCGACGTCGACCTCGGCGAGCGGGCCGTCGCCCGGCCCGGCGACACCGTCATCATGACGGTCGAGCTCGGCCGCGAGGTGCCGCTCGAGCCGGGCCTCGGCTTCGCGATCCGCGAGGGCGGCCGGACGGTCGGCGCCGGGACGGTGACGTCGGTCGGCTGACGTCCGGCCGGTACCTCGGTCGGTTGACGTCCGGCCCGGTACTTCGGTCGGCCGGCGTCCGGCCGGTACGGCGACGAGGGTGCCCGCCATGACAGGGCGGGCACCCGTTCGTGGTGTTGCCGGTGCCGCACAATGGACCCGTGGACGAGCCGATACCCGTGACGCGGGCCGTGGATCACGGGACCGCCAAGCTGATGCCCGACGTGGACCGTGCGCGGGCGTGGCTGCTGACCGTGGACGGCGCACCCCAGTCGTACGTCGATCTGGACGAGCCGACGCATCTGGAGTTCGAGTACACCCGGCGCCTTGGGCATGTACTGGACACGGTGACGGAACCGGGGCGCGCCCTGGACGTGCTGCACCTCGGCGGCGGGGCGCTCACGCTGCCCCGCTACGTCGCGGCCACCCGGCCCGGTTCGCGGCAGGACGTGGTGGAGGCGGACCAGGGCCTGCTGGCCATGATCGGCGACTGTCTGCCGGTGCCCGGCGGCGTCGGCATCGAGGTGCACTGCGCCGATGCCCGAACCTGGATCGAAGCCGCGGCCCCCGACTCCACGGACATCCTGATCGCGGATGTCTTCGGCGGCTCGCGCGTACCGGCGCACCTGACGTCGACCGCCTACGCCGACGCCGCCGAACGCGTGCTGCGGCCGGGCGGTGTCTACCTCGCCAACCTCGCGGACGCGGCGCCCTTCGCCTTTCTCCGCTCCCAACTCGCCACGTTCTCCACGGTGTTCGAGGAGATCGCCCTCATCGCCGAACCCGGCGTCCTGCGCGGTCGGCGCTTCGGCAACGCGGTGCTCGTGGCCTCCCACCGCCCGCTCGACATGGCCGCCCTGGCCCGTCGCACCGCCGCTGACGCCTTTCCGGCACGGGTCGAACACGGCCCAGGGCTAAGGGACTTCATCGGCGGGGCCGCTCCGGTGCGCGACGAGAACGCGGTTCCGTCGCCCGAGCCGCCCGGCGGATCCTTCGGCATCGGCTGACGCGTGCCCCCGCGCGTGACGCGTGCCCCGCGCGTCGGACACTGGAGCGGCAGCGCTCTGTTGCGCCGCCCGGTCCGCCGCGTCGGGTTTCCGGACATCCGGGACGCACGACACCGCCGCCGGGACCGCCGGGGCCAGTGGGAGTGGGCCAGTGTCCCGCAGCCCACGGCGCGGGCGTCCGGCCGAAGGCCGGCTCCACGGGTCCCGCCGCCCCGTGACCGGCGGGACCCTTGCGATCACCCCCGCCGGACGCACGCCCGGTCTTCCCGGGCAAGCGGTACCTCGACCGGCAACTCGACGACCCGGCCGGACAGGGCGTCGCCGCGGTCCGGCCGATCCGGGACGAGATCGAGCGGCGCATCCGTGCCCTGGTGACCGAACTGACCGGACTGACCGGACTCATCGACTGGGCGATCCGTCGTACCGAGCACGCGGCGGCTGCACGCTCCACCCCGTCGGGGGCTTCGCACCCCGGCTCACCCTCCTTGAAGGTGGTCAGGAGGCTCGAAGCCCCGCGCTTCGGTCTCCGGGCTCAGGAACCTGTCGGGTCGCCGTGCAGCCGTACCGTGCTGAGGATCTTCTGCACGGTCGCGTTCGGGATCTCCTCCGAGACGCCCTTGGCGCCATAGAGCGTCCAGGACACGAAGTCGCCCGCCGAGTTCTTGAAGGCGAACGTGATCGCCTTGCCGTCGGAGTCGCACTTGTCCTTCTTGGCGACGCCCGAGGAGTACGTCGTCGCGACGCTGCCCTTGACTCCCGAAGCCGTGGTGTACGCCTGGGGCTTGCCGATCTTCAGCAGCTTCTTCGAGGCGTCCTTCTGGTCCGTGTAGCCGCCGAAGACCCACCACGCGGAATCATTGCGCGCCACGTCGTCGGTGTTCTTCGCACCGCTCTGGCCCTTGGTGCCTGCGGCGGCCAGTGCCGAGTCGCTCGTGTTGCCGTCCTTGTCGTCGTCCGACGTGCACCACTTCTCCTTGAGGAACGCGGGCGCGGACATGCCGATGAGTACGGAGCCGTCGCCCTTCTTGTCGTCCTCGAAGCCGATGAAGGTGCCGGGCGTCTTGACATCCCAGTCCGCCGGTACGTCGAAGGCGGTGCCCCACTTGGGGTTCACGACCACCTTCCAGCCGGCGATCGTCGCCTTCTCCTCGTCGCCGCCGCGCGGGTTGCCGTCGCTCCCGCTCGCGCTCGCGCTCGGCGACGTGGCGGCCGACGCCTTCGGGGACTTGGACGTGTCGGCGCCCGCCTTGTCGTCCTTGCCGCCACCGCCCAGGACGAGGAATCCGGTGACTCCGGCGGCGATCACGACCACCGAGGCCGCGACGATCGCGGTGATCTTCGTCTTGTTGCCGCCACCGCCACCGCCACCGCCACCGCCGCCGGGTGCCTGGGGCGCGCCGAGGGGGTCCGACGGGGCTCCCCACTGAGGCTGTCCCGGCTGCGGTCCGTACGGGCCCGGCTGCTGCGGATACCCCGGCTGCTGGTATCCGGGCTGCTGGTACGGATTCGGCTGCTGGTACCCCGGCTGCTGGTACGGGTTCTGGTCCTGCGGGTTCTGCTCGCCCCCGGGCGGCTGCTGTCCTGGCCACATGGCCGGTAACGATAGAGGGGCTTGTGACCCGAGTGCCATGGCGGTCCCCGAAACGACCGTGCCGCCAGGCCACTTGTCCCATTGATCCCGGCTCGGGACTCCGTCCGATCCGATTCAGGATCCCGTCGGGTCGCCGTGCAGACGTACGGTGCTCAGGATCTTCAGGATGGTCGCGTCGGGGATCTCGTCCTTCACGCCGGTGGCTCCGTAAAGGTTCCACGCCACGTAGTCGCCCACCGAGTTCTTGAACCCGAACGTGATGGCCTTGCCGTCGCTCGCGCACTTGCCCTTCCGGGGAGTGTTCTTGGACCTGGCCCAGGCGATGCTGCCCGTGACGCCCGATTTCGTGGTGTACGGCTTGGCCTTCTCGTCGAAGGTGAGGCTCTTCTTGTCCGGCTGGGTGTAGCCGCCGAACACCCACCAGGGGACCTGGTTCACGGCGACCTCGTCGGTGCTCTTCGCTCCGCTCGCGCCCTTGGTGCCCGCGGCGCCGAGCGCGGTGTCCTCCGTACGGCCGTCCCTGTCGTCGTCGGACGAACACCACTTGGACTTGAAGTACGCGGGCGCCGACATCACGATCAGCGGTTTGTCGTCGGCTTTCGCGTTGTCCTTCTCGAATCCGATCGAGGTGCCCGGCGAGGCCACCTCCCAGTTCGCGGGGACGTCGAAGGCCGTTCCCCACTTGGGATTGACGACGACCTTCCAGCCGGCGACCGTCGGCTGCTCGCCCGCACCGCCGCGCGGGTCGCCGTCGGAGGGCGACCCGCTCGGGTCCTTCGGGGCGCTCGTCGTGGGGTTCGCGTCCTTGCCGCTGTCGCCGCCGTCGGCCTTGTCGTCCTTGCTCCCGCCGAGCAGGAGCGCGCCCGTCACCCCGGCGGCCACGACCACGGCGCCGGCCGCCACGATCGCGATCACCTTCGTCCGGTTGCCGTTCCCGCGCGGCGGCTCGGGCGCGCCCGCGGGAGCCGGTGCGCCCCACTGAGGCTGTCCTGGCTGCGGTCCGTACGGGCCCGGCTGCTGCGGATACCCGGGCTGCTGGTATCCGGGCTGCTGATAGGGGTTCGGCTGCTGGTACCCCGGCTGCTGGTACGGGTTCTGGTCCTGCGGGTTCTGCTCGCCTCCGGGCGGCTGCTGTCCTGGCCACATGGGCAGTCACGTTAGTGGCGTCTGTGAAACGTTTCTGTCACCGCGTTTCGTCAGGCCTGTACCGGAGTGCGTCTCCGCCTGTACCGCTGATCGACTTCGGCGTCAGGCGTCCGGGCTGGTCAAGAATTGCTACCCATGGGTAACATCGCGGTATGAGCGCAGACCAGATGACGATCGGCGAGATGCTCGCCGCGACCGTGCCGATGGCCCGGACCTTGAACCTCGATTTCGTGGAGACCACTCCGGAGAAGGCCGTCGTGGCTCTCCCGGACCAGGGCGACTTCCACAACCACGTCGGCGGACCGCACGCCGGGGCCATGTTCACGCTGGGGGAGTCGGCGAGTGGGGCGATCGTTCTCGCCGCCTTCGGGGACCAGCTCTCCCGCGCCGTACCGCTCGCGGTCAGCGCCGAGATCGCGTACAAGAAGCTCGCGATGGGCCCCGTCACGGCCACCGCGACGCTCGGACGGCCCGCTGCCGACGTCGTCGCCGAACTCGACGCCGGTCAGCGCCCCGAGTTCCCCGTCGCCATCGCCATCCAGCGAGCTGACGGCGCCGTGACCGGCGAGATGACCGTGATCTGGACGCTCCGCCCGAACGGTTAGGAACACGCTGTATGAATGCGGCTCCCTGGCCGGTCAGGCAGGCCGCCAGGGAGATCTCGTCGCGACCGGGTGGCTCGGCGACTCGAAGAACGTTGACTGCACCTGCGTCTTCGGCGTCGCTGTCGACCGCGTTCCCCCACCCGGATTGCCGTACCTCGCCCGGTCGTTGTCGTGCGGTCGACGAGCCTTCCCCGGCCGGTCGGACGGGCGGATCAGCGCAGGCCGGCGAAGAGATCGCTCTCGGGTACGGCCGCGCCGGTGGCGTCCTGGACACGTACGAAGGTCTCGATGCCCATCAACTCGCCGAACCTTTCCTTGCCCATCTTGAGGAAGAAGATGTTCTCGCCCTGACTGGCGTGTGCGGCCAACGCGTCGAACTTCTGACCGCTGAACGCGGTGGTGTCCACCCACGTGGTGATCTCATCGTCGGGGAGGCCGATCTCGGCCATCGCGGCGGCCTCGGCAGGATCCGGCTCCGGCATGTCCTCATGAAACTCGCGCATGATCTCGCCGAACCGCTGCATCATCGAGCGGGGCATCGTGGTCCAGTACACCTTCGGTGTCAGCGCGGTCATCTCCAGCGCCGCCATCGTGATGCGGTGGGCCTGGATGTGGTCGGGGTGGCCGTAGAAGCCGTTCTCGTCGTAGGTGACGACCACATCAGGCCGATAGTGCCGCATGAGTTCCGCGAGTCGGGCCGCGCCTTCCTGCACGGGGGTCCGCCAGAAGGATCCGGGGGCGTCGTTGCTCGGCCAGCCCGTCATCCCGGAGTCGGCGTAGTCCAGCGTCTCCAGATCGCTGACCTTCAGGACGTCACGGCTCGCCTCAAGTTCTTGACGGCGCATCAAGGCGACCGCCGCCGGATCGTGCCCGGGATCGCCCGGCTTGACACCCTCCGGTCCGTCACCGCAACCGCCGTCGGTACACGTCACGAGAACCGTGCGGATGCCTTCCGCCGCGTACCGCGCGAGGACCCCTCCGGTTCCGGTGGCCTCGTCGTCGGGGTGGGCGTGTACTGCCATGAGCGTCAAGGGCCGGTCGGTCATGAAACAGTCCTCCTGCAGAAATACGTCTTGGTCCGAGTGCGCGGCGGGCGTACCGCGACCGTGGGGCCCGGATCCTGCTGGAGCGGACGACCTTGTGGTCTCCGTGTTCCCCGCCCGTGCGGCGCCGGTCCCTCGGTCGGTGCAACCGTGCCGGCCGGACCGCCTGTTCCCGGAGCGGCCGCTCGGCCTTCCAGGCATCGGCGTTTCGACGCGAACGAGATGCAGGCGCGGCCTGCTGTCCTGTCGTAGCGCATCTGTCAGATAGCCAGCCGTTGGCCTGCTGGGATGCCAGGTCGTTCGAGGAGGCGGACGCCCGGGGTTCTCGAACGACCTGGCTTTCGCCGAAGTCGCGATCTCGATAGAGGCAGAACCTCCGGTGGAGGGGGTCCTGGGTTGCTGGGGCGGTGTGGATCCGTGCGAATCGTCGGCTACCGCCCGCGGAGTGGAGGAGTGCCGTCACCTGCGCGGTCTCGGCCCGCGGGCTCAGGCGAGGGCGGCGACGAGCAGGGTGAAGGCGGCGATGATGACGGCGACGCGGACGTAGTGGAAGCGTTCCCAGCGGCGCAACTGCTGCTTCCAGTCGGCGGGCCGGTTGTCAGGGGTCCACGTCTTGTTCAGGTTGTTGATCGGGACGAGCAGCAGGATCGACATGACCACGCTGAGCATCAGCAGCGCGCCGGCGGTGACGACGAGGCCGGTGCCGTGGTGGTGCCATCCGGCGATGGCCCAGACCACGACGAGGACGAGCGAGCCGATGTACCAGACCGGCATCACGGCGCCGAGCATCCGGCCCCCGTGGGCATGGCCGAGTTGGCCGCTGTCCTCGGGGAGTGCGTTGAGGATCGGGTTCATGACGAAGGCGACAGAGAACTCCACCCCCACCATCAGGCCGACGATCACGGTGGTGACGACCTCGAGTGCATCGAGCATGATGACCCCTCCTGGGATATAGCGCCGCTAGGTGATGAGGCAACGCTAGTCCTGCTGCCGCTCCGTTGTCTAGCGATGCTAGGATCGAATCATGTCGGTACAGGAACGCAAGCAGCGCGAACGGGCGGAGCGCGAGCGCCTCATCGTGGCGACGGCCCGCGAACTCGCCGAGCGGCAGGGCTGGGACGCGGTCACCACCCGCCGGCTCGCCGAGCGCATCGAGTACAGCCAGCCCGTCCTCTACAGTCACTTCCGCGGCAAACGGGAGATCATCGGCGCCGTCGCCCTCGAGGGCGCTGCCGAGCTGGCCGCGGCGGTGCGGGCCGCGACCTCCACCGTGGACGGCCCGCGTGAGCGGGTCACCGCCCTCGCCCTCGCCTACCTCGACTTCGCCGAACGCAATCCGGCGGTCTACGACGCCATCTTCCAGCTCGACGGCGGTCTGGCGTTCGCACACGAGGACACCCCGGAGCCCTTGAAGGACGCCTTCGCCGCGCTGCTGGAGAGCCTGGGCGAGGTCGCCGGGGACGGTGTCCACCCGGGGCTGTTCACCGAGGTGTTCTGGGCGTCCCTGCACGGCCTTGCGACCCTGACCCGGGCCGGACGGCTGCTGCCGGAGGACGCCGCGCCGAGGGTGGAGCTGCTGGTGGACCGGCTCGCCATGGCCTGACACGCTGTCCGAACGGACGGGCAGCCGGGGTCTTCCGGCCCGGCTGCCGGCCTACGGCATCGCTTCTGGTCACTCGCCCCGGCCCCGGTCAGCGGCGCGGTGCCCGTACGCTCACCGTCTGGGTGACCCGGGTGCAGAGCTGTTGCCGGTCGTCCTCGATGTCGCACTCCACGACCGCCGTGTCGCGTCCGACCCGCAGCACGCGGGCCTTCGCGTACGCGGCACCCTCGCGAACGGGCCGCAGGAAATGGGTGGTGGAGGTGGTGGTGGCGGGAACGGCGCCCGCGGGGCCGTTCAGCGCGGCGCACACCGCCGAGGCGACGTCGGCCAGGCCCATCAGCGCGCCACCGTGCAACCCGCCGCCCACGGTGGACAGTTCGGGCACGAAGTCGAGTTCGGCATCCACTCCCTCTGCCGACAGGGCGGTGAAGCGTACGCCCAGCGTCCTGGCGTAGGGGGCCATGGCGTATATGTCTTCGGCGGTGACGGTCACAGCGAGCTCCTTGTGGGAGACGTGGGGCGGAAGTTGGTGATCCGTTCTATCAACTCCTGTGAAGGCAAGGGGAGTTCCAGCAGCGGAGAGCGTGAATGTGATTCTGTCCTTCGCCCCGGAACCGGGGCCGCGCGCCCCGGGTCACCCCGCCGGGCGCCAATCGTGCGGCGAACACAATGCGTCGTTCAGCTGACTGCCACTGCCCGGCCACAGCCGGTCAGCACCGTGCCTCTTGACCCCAATCTCGTTCACCTGGAGGGCACATGAGCACGGCAGGACAGCAGAACGGGCCGGACAGACGGGCTCTGCTGCGTGCCGCGGTCGCCGTACCGGCGGCCGGCGCGGCGGCAGTGGCGTTCGAGGAGGCCCCGGCGCGGGCCGCCACCACCGGCCGGGGAGGCCGGTTCGACACCGAGAGCCCGCGCTTCGCGCTGGCCGTCCTTCCCGACACGCAGTACCTCTTCGACGCCGACAGCGCGGACCCGGCCCCGCTGCGCGAGACCTTCCGCTACCTCGTGGCGGAGCGGGCCGAGGCGAACATCGCCTTCATGACGTACCTCGGCGACGTCACCGAACACGGCACCGAGGACGAGATCGGACGCGCCGCCGACACCTTCCGCACCCTCCACGGCAAGGTCCCCTACAGCGTCCTGGCGGGCAACCACGACATCCCGTCCTCGACGGACGACCAGCGGGGCGACACGGCCTATCTCGCGGCGTTCGGCCCCGACCGCTACGCCTCCATGCCCACCTTCCGCGGCGCCTCTCCCGACGGCTACAACAGCTACCACGTGCTCCGCGCGGGCGGCCGGGAGTGGCTGGTGCTCGCCCTGGACTGGAGGGTGTCGGCCAAGGGACTGCGCTGGGCACAGGGCGTGCTGGACGCCCACCCCACGCTTCCCGCCGTGCTCACCACGCACGACATCGCATGGGCGGACGACGACGGCGCGGCCCGGCTCTCGGACAACGGCAAACGCCTGTGGGACGGTCTCGTCCGGGGCAACGACCAGATCTTCCTCGCCCTGGGCGGCCACTACTGGCCGTCTGGGCGCACGGTCCTGTCCAACGACGCCGACAACGATGTCCACGTTCACATCACCAACTATCAGGACCGCTACTACGGCGGTGCCGGGATGATCCGCACCTACTCCTTCGACCTGGTCCGGGGCGTCATCGACGTCGAGACGTTCGCGCCGTGGTTCCTCGCCCGGGACCCCGAGAGGCGGACGCCGCTGGAAGCCGAGACCATCGAACTGACCGGCCCTGTCGACCGGTTCAGCCTGCGTATCGACTTCGACGAGCGCTTCGAGGGCTTCGCGCCCGTCGTCCCGACGAAGCCGCGTCCCGCCTCCGCCGTGATGCCGCACGGCACGGTGGCGTACTGGCGTTTCGACGGCTCCGGGACGGCGCCGGGCGCACCCGTCGCGGACGGCACGGTCGTACCGGACCTCACGGGCCACGGGAACGACCTGACCGTGAGCCGGCTGCACGCGAGCGGCCCGGGCGTCCTCACCTGGTCGCCGGACCACCATCCCGGTCAACCCGCCCGTGCCAGCCTCCACTTCGACGGCGGCAAGAGCCCGGACCGCGGCGCCGTCCTGACGACGAGCGCCCAAGCCGCCCTGAACAGCGCGAAGTTCACCCGGGGCTACACCATCGAGACGTTCATCCGGCTGCCCGACCCCTTCGAGGGCGACCACGCCTGGATGGGCATCCTGAGCTGGGAGGGCCGCAACGGCGACGCGGGCAAGACGACCGGCTGGTCCCCGCTGGAGCCCACCTGCAGCCTCAACCTGTCGCCGGAGCGTTTCCTGCAGTTCGTCGTCTATCCGGCACGGCAGGACGCCGACCCGACTTCCTGGAGCCATGTCCTCCCCGTGGGCCGCTGGACCCATGTCGCCGTCGTCAACGACGGCCGCCGCACCGTGCTGTACGTCGACGGCTCGAGGATCGCCCGGAATCCGACGCAGCCGTCCACCGGGATCGCGACGCTCGGCAAGCCCTTCGTCATCGGTGCCACCCAGTTCGACGAGGGCTTCGGGCAGGGTTTCTACGGCTGGATCGGCGACACCCGCATCGTCGACCACGCCCTGTCCGTACGGGACTTCCTCACGCCCTTCGCCTAGGCATCGGCCCCTGATCGCGACCTCTCGTCAAGGCGCCCGGCCGGTCCGGCAGTTCGCGCCGGACCGGCCGGGCGCCCGGGGGAGTGCCCGTAGGCAGGAGGAGCGCACCGGCACCCTCTCGCGAGAGTCCGGGGACGTGAGCCGGGTCAGTACTTGAGCTTGAGGAGGATGCGGGCCGGCTCTTCCAGCCCGGCCGGCTCCAGCTTCTCCGTCAGGGCGGGTGCCAGGGCCTCGCGGCGGGCCCGGTCAGCACGCTCGAAGAGGTCCCGGCCCTCCTCGGCGATGGTCGCCTCGGCGTCGCGGTCAGCGTGATCGAGCCCGGCGCGGTGGCCACCGAGTTCGTCGCCAACGTCCGCGCCGACCGCGGCATCGAGGCCCTCGTCGCCGGGACGGGTGTCTACCAGCCGGTGATCGGCACCTGTCTGGAGCGCACCGCGAAGTCGTTCTCCACGGCCCAGGGCGCCCGCGAGTGCGCGCAGGCCGTCGTCGTCGCACTGACGGCCGACGAGCCCGGGTTCCGCTACCGGAGCTCCGAGTGGGCAGCGGGTTTCACGGGCATCGAACTCGCCGACGCGGACGGCTCGGCCGTGCAGGACCTCACCACGTCCTGGCTGGCGGAGTGAGCACCTGTTCCCTTCCGGCCGTTCATGCCCGACCCTGATCTGCGGGCGGTGCGCACGCACCGCCCGCAGATCGCGGCGATGCGTGCCGGGAACCGGGAACGAGGGGTGCGGGCATGGGCGTACGCGGGCGGACGGCTGCCCTGGTGACCGGCGGCAGCGGGTTCGTCGGGAGTCATCTGGTGAGGCGGCTGCTGGAGCGGGGCTACCGGGTCCACACCACCGTACGAGGGACCGCGGACGCGGCGAAGGTGCGGCCGCTCCGGGAGATGCAGGAGGCTTTTCCCGGCAGGCTGGCTCTGTTCGAGGCGGATCTGCTGGCCGAGGGGTCCTTCGACGCGGCGATGAGCGGCTGTGGCGTGGTCTTCCATGTGGCGTCGCCGTTCCTGATGCCGGAGAGGATCAAGGACGGCCGCCGGGACATGGTCGACCCGGCCCTGCTCGGCACGCGCAATGTGCTGGCGGGAGTGGAACGGACACCGACGGTCGAGAAGCTCGTCCTCACCTCCACCGTCGGCGCGATCTTCGGCGACTACATCGACGTCCGCAGCATGGACGGCGGCGTCCTGTCGGAGAAGTACTTCAACACCACCAGTACGGTCGAGAACAACCCGTACCACTACGCGAAGACGCTCGCGGAGCGCGCGGCCTGGACGGCGGAGGCGGCCCAGGACCGCTGGCGCCTGGTGTCCGTCAACCCCGGCCTGATCCTCGGCCCGTCCCTCACCCCCGCATCGGAATCCGGCAGCCTGTTCCTGCTGGACGAACTCTTCAAGGGCTACTTCTTCTACGGCGCCCCCGATTTCAGCTTCACCACGGCGGACGTCCGCGAGGTCGCCGACGCGCACATCGCGGCGGCGGAGCGCAGCGGCGCCAAGGGCCGCTACATCGTCGCGGCCGAGACCATGACGTCCTTCCACGACATGGCGCGCGTCATCCGCGGCCGGTATCCCCGCGCCCTCCGGCTGCCCCGCACCGCGCTCCCGCACTGGCCGGTCCGCATCCTCGGTCCGGCGTTCGGACTGACCCAGGACTACATCCGCAAACACCTCGGCATCCGGTTCCGGGTGGACAACAGCCGGAGCGTGCGGGAACTGGGGATCACCTACCGCCCGGTCGAGGAGACCCTCCTCGACCACTACGAGACCTGGCGGAACCGGCGCGGGACGGCCGCGGGAAAGCCGACGCGTGCCGATGGAGCGGCGGGGTCCTGATCACGGATTTTCCCCGGCGCGCGCATGCCACCAGGGGCCGGAACCGCAGCGCGGACGCCCCCCGCTCCCGGCGTGACAAGCCGCACGTCCGGGCCGCCCTTCAGGACGACCAGGTAGGCTTCCCGGCGAGCGCTCCGGGGAAGCGCACCCCGGTGATCATGCGAAACGCGGTCGCCCGGGTTACGTACACCGAAACGGGAGGAACCGGCGTTGCACGTCCAGGACTGGCTCGAGACGGTGCCCGCGGTCAGTATCTACGCGCTCGTGGCCCTGGTCATCGGCTTGGAGAGCCTGGGTATCCCGCTGCCCGGAGAGATCGTCCTGGTCTCGGCGGCGCTGCTCTCCTCGCAGCACGGCGGCATCAACCCGGTAGTCCTCGGCGCGTGCGCCAGCCTCGGGGCGATCGTCGGCGACTCCATCGGATACGCCATCGGCCGCAAGGGCGGACGTCCGCTGCTCGCGTGGCTCGGCGCGAAGTTCCCCAGACACTTCGGCGAAGCCCATGTCGCCACGGCCGAGCGTTCCTTCCAGAAGTGGGGCATGTGGGCCGTCTTCTTCGGCCGCTTCATCGCCCTGCTGCGGATCTTCGCGGGCCCGCTCGCCGGTGTGCTGCGGATGCCGTACTGGAAGTTCCTGATCGCCAACGTCCTCGGTGGCATCATCTGGGCCGGCGGCACCACCGCGGTCATCTACTACGTCGGTGTCGTCGCAGAGTCCTGGCTGAAGCGCTTCTCGTGGCTCGGCCTGGTCGCCGCGGTGCTCATCGGTGTCGCCTCCATGCTGATCGTCCGCCGCAAGGCGAAGAAGGCGGCCACCGAGCACGGTGCGGCGGAGCCGGAGCCCGTCCCCGCCGCGGAGTAGAACCCGCCCCCGCCCCCGCCGCCGCCGACGAGAGCGGCTACTCGTGGATCTCGCGGTGCGCCTTCGCCAGCTCCACGTAGAAGACGCCGTTCAGCGAGAGCCCCTCGCGCTCTTCGTCGGTCAGCGGACGCTTGACCTTGGCGGGGACACCCGCGACGAGTGAGCCGGGCGGGACCTGCATCCCCTGGGGCACCAGCGCCTGCGCGGCCACCAGCGATCCGGCCCCGATCACGGCCCCGTTGAGCACCGTGGCGCCCATGCCGATCAGACAGTCGTCCTCCACGGTGGCGCCGTGCACCACGGCGTTGTGGCCGATCGAGACCCGCTCCCCGACGGTGAGGGGGAAACCGGGGTCCACATGCAGAGTGCAGTTGTCCTGCACATTGCTGTCGGCGCCGATGACGATCGGGCCGCAGTCGGCGCGCAGTACCGCGCCGTACCAGACACTCGCGCCCGCGTTCAGCCGGACGTCTCCGATGAGCACGGAGGTGGGCGCCACGAACGCCTCCTGGTCCACCTGCGGGGCCTTGCCGCCGATTCCCCTGATCAGCGCCTGCTGTGTCGTCACCGTGTCACCGTCTCGTCGTCTCGTGGTCCGGTCCCTCTGAGTACACCGGCACCGTATGTCATCCGCCGTGCGCCCCGGTGGGGCGAAGATCACAGCCGTGCGGCCGCATCGGCATGGCCACTCTGAGTACCGTGAACGGGTGTCCAGGAGCAAGAACACGTTCTCATCATGGCGGCGACGCCTCGCGCAGCGCGCCGTCCACGCGGGCTGGGCCTGGGTGCAGCGCGCGGGTGCGGTCTCGGCCGAGCACCCGGGACGGTTCCGCTTCGGTGCCATGGGGGAGAACACCAGACTGGCCTTCCCGCTGGGCACGGTCTTCGGCGAACGCTGGATCCACCTCGGCTCGTACTGCATCGTCGCCGAGCAGGTCACGCTGACGGCGGGCCTGATGCCCGATCTCGACCTCGGTCCCGACCCGATCCTGCGCATCGGGGACGGCGTCGTCCTCGGCCGCGGCAGCCATGTCATCGCCGACACGACGGTCACGATCGGCAGCGACTGCTACTTCGGGCCCTATGTGTATGTCACGTCGACCAACCACTCGTACGACGATCCGCACGAGCCCATCGGCAAGCAGTGGCCGCGGATGGAGCCCGTGGAGATCGGGCCCGGCTGCTGGATCGGGACCGGTGCGGTGATCCTTCCCGGTGCGCGGATCGGACGCAACGTCGTGGTCGCCGCCGGTGCGGTGGTACGCGGTTCGGTGCCGGACCACTCCGTCGTCGCGGGCGCCCCCGCGCGGGTCGTCCGACGCTGGGACCCCGTGGACGGATGGCAGCCGCCGCTGCGCACACCGCCGCCGGTGCCGATTCCCGACGGGGTGACCCCGGAGCAGTTGCTGGCGCTGTCGGAACTGGACGAGGAGACGGTCGCGCGGCTCGCGGAGCTGGACCTCGACGCGCGGGACGCCGCCGAGGACGTACACGCGCAGTCGGGTGACATCCGCGCCGAGTCCTGAACGGGACGGACCCGGTCCGTCGATCGGGGGCGGACGGTTCGTTGCGCGGAGGTGGGCCGGTCCCTCGTGCAGGGCGGACGGGTTGTCGGCGCGGGCGTGGGCAGGTGCCTCGTGCAGGGGGACCGTCCGTCGTGCGGGGTGGGGCGGGGCCGTCGGCTGGGGTGGGCCGGCTTCTCGACCGGGTGGACGGTCCGGTGGTCCGGTGTGGTGGGTCCGTCGTTCGGGTGGGCCGGTTTCCAGGCCGGGCGGGCGGTCCGGTGTCCCGGTGTGGGCCGGGTCCTCGACCGGGTGGACGGTCCGGTGTGGGCCGGGTCCGTCGGCCGGAGCCGGTTCAGCCGGTCGCCAGCAGCACCGTGCCGACCAGCGCCAGCGCCGCTCCGGCGGCCTGCACCGCGCGCAGCCGCTCCCTGAGGACACCGCGCGCGGCCAGGGCGGTGACCACCGGGTAGAGCGAGGCGAGAACGGCGGCGACGGTGACCGGGCCGTGCTGGGCGGCGACCGAGTACGTACCGTTGGCTGCGACGTCGGCGAGACCGACGAAGGCGAACGCGGGCAGCGAGACCCAGGGGAAGCCGCCCTGGGCAAGGGCGGGCGAGCCGCGTCGAACGGAGACGGCCAGGGCGGCGCCACCGGTGACGACATTGGTCACGCGCTGCACGAACAGTGCCAGGAAGAGTCCGGTGACCGACGACGACGCCTCCGCGATCAGCGCGAACACCGTGCCGAAACCGGCGGCCGCGATCAGCGTCAGGAGGATCGCCTGCCGCTGCACGGCCGCGCCCCGCAGCTGGGGCCCGCCCGCGAGGACGACACCCGCCACGGCGACCGCGATGCCCGCGATCTGCAGCAGGCCCGGACGCTCCCCGAGGAACAGGCCGACGCCGATGGGGACGGCCACGGCCAGCGATCCGAGCGGGGAGACCACGCCCATCGGACCGAGCGCGAGCGCCTTGTAGAAGGAGAGCAGAGCGACCGGGCCCACCAGCCCCGCGGCGACCGCGAACCACAGCTGCGGCCCCGCCGCGCTCCAGCCGCCGGTGGCCAGCACGATCGCGCCGAGGACGACCGCCGCGATCGACTGGGAGGCGACGACCACCGTGAGAGCGGGCGTGCGCCGGGTCAGCAGACCTCCGCCGAAGTCGGCCAGGCCCCACAGGAGGCTGGTGGCCAGGGCGAAGAGTGCTGTCACGGGGTGCCTCGCAGTACAGTTCGGTGGACGATCAGGTGCACCACACGATAGTTCATCTGATTGAACTCTGTCATTCACAATATTGGACGGAATGTGTCGGATCTCGACCTGCTGACTCAATCCCTGGCGCGCAATGTGAAGCGCTGGCGCACCGAGCGCGGCTTCACCCTGGAGGCGCTCGCCGCTCGCGCCGGCGTCAGCCGCGGCATGCTCATCCAGATCGAGCAGGCCAGGACCAATCCCAGCCTGGGTACCGTCGTCAAGATCGGCGACGCGCTCGGCGTCAGCATCACCAGCCTCCTCGACTACGAGCAGGGGCCCAAGGTCCGGATCGTCCCCGCCGACCAGGCCGTACGGCTGTGGCACACCGAAGCGGGCAGCTACAACCGGCTGCTGGCCGGCACCGAGGCACCCGGCCCGCTGGAGATGTGGGACTGGCGGCTCATGCCCGGCGAAGGCAGTCCCTCCGACCCGCACCCGACCGGCACCGTCGAACTCGTGCACGTCATCGAGGGCGACATGACCCTCACCGTCGACGGCGTCGAGTATCTGGTCCCCGAGGGGGCGAGCGTGTCGTTCGAGGCCAACACCCCGCACACGTACGCCAACAGGGGCGAGGTCCCGGTCGAGATGGTCATGGCCGTGTCGGTCCCGCTCGTGCACTGAAGTCCCTGATGGGCCCGTCCCTGTTCGCGAACTGAAGTCCCCGGTGGGCCGGTCTCGACTCGTGCGCTGAAGTCCCTGGCGGGGCCGTCCCGATTCGTGTCGTGCGCTGAAGTCCTGGGCGGGACCGTCCCGATTCGTGAACCGAAGCTCCGCCGGGCCGTTCCGAATCGTGTGCCGACGGCCTTCGGCGGGTCGATTCGGCCGTGCGTCGACGGCTCCCGTCGGGCGGGTCCGCACGGCTGTTAGCGTGCCGTCATGCGCGCACCCATCGGACACTTCGACCACGCCGTCCCCGCCCCCGACTGCCTGGACGAACTCACCCGTCCCGTCGCCGACGCCGTGCGCGTCTGGCGTGGCGGCACCGCCGCCGAGCAGATCGTCTACGTCGACACGAACCCCGAGTGGGCCGACACCGCCACCTTCGTCGAGCACTACGGCAAGGACCTGCTCGACCGGTCCGCCAACTGCGTGGTGGTCGCGGGCAGGCGTGGCAGCGAGACCACGCTCGCCGCCTGCCTCGTCCTGTCCACCGCCCGCGTCGACGTCAACGGTGCCGTACGACGTCAACTGGGCGCCCGGAAGGCCTCGTTCGCTCCGATGGACACCGCGACCGGCGAGACCGGCATGGAGTACGGCGGCATCACGCCCGTCG
This sequence comes from Streptomyces rhizosphaerihabitans, assembly GCF_025399795.1. Taxonomy (GTDB): domain Bacteria; phylum Actinomycetota; class Actinomycetes; order Streptomycetales; family Streptomycetaceae; genus Streptomyces; species Streptomyces rhizosphaerihabitans. The sequence continues at coordinate 94,860 of NZ_JAODTZ010000010.1, forward strand.
GACTCCCGGGCGACTGGCCGGTGTTGATCGACTCGGCCGTCGTCGAGTTGCCGTACGTCCTCGTGGGCAGTGGCCGCCGACGCGGCAAACTCCTGGTACCGGGCAGGGCGTTCGCGGAACTGCCGAACGCGGTGGTGATGGAGGGTCTGGGCGTCGCCTGACGGTCCACGCCGGTCGTGAACCGTCCGTCCTCGACGGGATCCGCCCTCCTCGACGGGCCGGTGTCCGATGGGGATCCGTTCCTGCCGGGGGTCGGTGGCCTGCTCAGGCGGCGGCGTGATGCGCGAGCGTCCGATGCGGATCCGCCTCGCCGGGTGCGGGTGCCGGATCGGCGTGGACCAGGGCGGCGGTCAGCTTCGGGACGGCGTGCAGCAGGGCGTGTTCGGCCTCCACGGCGATGTCGTGGGCCCGGCGCACGGTCGCCTCGCCGTCCACCACGACCGCCACTTCCGCGCGCAGCCGGTGCCCGATCCAGCGCATCCGCAGTTCGCCCACGTCGCGCACCCCCGCGACCTCCCGCAGCGCGCGCTCGGCGCGGTCCACCAACTCCGGCTCCACGGCGTCCATCACGCGCCGGAAGACCTCCCTGGCGGCATCGCGCAGCACCAGCAGGATCGCGGCGGTGATCGTCAACCCCACCAGCGGGTCGGCGAGTTGCCATCCGAGGGCCGCGCCGCCCGCGCCCACCAGCACCGCGAGTGAGGTGAACCCGTCGGTACGGGCGTGGAGTCCGTCCGCTACCAGCGCGGCGGAGCCGATCTCACGCCCTACGCGAATGCGGTGCCGGGCGACCCACTCGTTGCCGGCGAAGCCGACGAGCGCGGCGACCGCGACCGCGGGGAGGTGCCGCACAGGGTGCGGATCGAGCAGCCGGCCGACCGCCGCCCAGGCCGCGAAGGCGGCGGACGCGGCGATCGTCAGCACGATCACGATGCCCGCCAGGTCCTCCGCCCGCCCGTAGCCGTAGGTGAAGCGCCGGGTCGCCGCACGGCGGCCCAGCACGAAGGCGACCCCGAGCGGCAGGGCCGTCAGCGCGTCGGCCGCGTTGTGCACGGTGTCGCCGAGCAGCGCGACCGACCCCGACAGCACGACAACGGCCGCCTGTGCCAGGGCCGTTGTACCGAGGACCGCCAGGGAGACCCACAGCGCCCGCATGCCCCGGGCCGACGATTCCAGCGCGGAGTCGAGCTTGTCGGCCGTTTCGTGGGAGTGGGGGGTGAGGAGATGACGCAGCCGGCTCCCGAGGCCGCGCGGATGAGTGTGACCCCGAGGACGGGAACGGGGGTGAGGGTGAGGGTGCGGCCGACCGGGGGAGTGGGCGTGAGGGTGCGCTTGAGTGTGGCCGTGCCCGTGCGTGTGCCCGGTTTCGTGACTGTGTTGTCCCGGGCCGTTGGTGTCCTCGTGCCCACGGTCCTGACCGTGGCTGTCTCCGTGCCTCTGACCCGGCCCGTCGGCTCCCTCGTGCCCGTTTTCGTGGCTGTGGCCCCGCCCGTCGGCGTCCTCGGAACCATGGTTGCCGTTGCCGTTGCCGTTGCGATTGCCGTTGGTGTCCTCGTGGTGATGGCCGTGGTCGTGGTCGTGCCGGTCGTTCACGTACGTCCCCTTCCGTGCGGGAGTGGACGCGCGGGTGTCCACGACGCCATTATGTGCGTATGAGCGCACGCATGCACCTATCACCTGCGCACGATGCGCACCCGCGCACCCCCGGCGAGGAACAGTTCGCGCTCGCCGCCGAACTCCTCGCCCTCCTCGGTGATCGCACCCGCCTCGCGCTGCTGCACGCCCTGACCGGCGGCGAGGCCGATGTCACGACGCTGACCGAGGTGTGCGGGGCGGCCCGTCCGGCCGTCAGTCAGCACCTGGCCCGGCTCCGTCTCGCCGGGCTCGTGAACACGAGGAAGGAAGGGCGCAGGGTGATCTACTCGCTCGGGGACGGGCATCTGCGCCGGGTGGTCGACGAGGCGCTGAGCCTGGCCGACCACCGGCTGTCCGACCGTCCGGCGCACGACTGAGGCCACCGTGCGGGGGCTCCGGGCGTGTGCTGGAGCCGATGTGCGGGCGAGCCCGCGACACCTGGGGGCGACATACGGTCGAGCCCGCGTGCACCCGGGGTGGCATGCGGTCGAGTCAGTGCCCCGGGCGACGCTGCCAGCCCGCGGCCACGCGGTCGCCCGTGGGCGCCGCGTCGTCCTCGCTCTCCTCGCCCTCTTCCAGCAGGTTCGCCGCCGCGCCCACGATGCTCGGGTCGGGGCTGCCGACGACCTCCTCGTCCTTGTCGGCGTAGGCGAAGCGGGCCAGGACGCTGCGCATGGCCTCGACGCGGGCCCGCTTCTTGTCGTTGCTCTTCACCACCGTCCAGGGCGCCTGCTCGGTGTCCGTCTCGCGGAACATGGCGACCTTGGCCGCCGTGTAGTCGTCCCAGAGGTCCAGCGAGGCCAGGTCCATGGGGCTCAGTTTCCACTGTCGTACCGGGTCGACCTGACGGATCGTGAAGCGGGTGCGCTGCTCACTCTGGGAGACCGAGAACCAGAACTTGATCAGGTCCACGCCGTCGTCGACGAGCATCCGCTCGAAGGCGGGCGCCTGCCGCATGAAACGCCGGTACTCGTCGTCCGTGCAGAAGCCCATCACCCGCTCCACACCCGCGCGGTTGTACCAGGACCGGTCGAACATCACGATCTCGCCCGCGGTCGGCAGATGCTCCACGTACCGCTGGAAGTACCACTGCCCGCGCTCCCGCTCGGTCGGCTTCTCCAGCGCCACCACACGGGCACCGCGCGGGTTGAGATGCTCGGTGAACCGCTTGATCGTGCCGCCCTTGCCGGCCGCGTCGCGCCCCTCGAAGACGACGACGAGCCGACGTCCGGTCACCTTGATCCAGCTCTGCAGCTTCAGCAGCTCGATCTGCTGGAGCCGCTTGTGCCACTCGTACTCCTTGCGCTCCATGCGCTGCTCGTACGGGTAGTTCTCCCGCCAGGTGTCCACCGGGCTGCCGTCCGGCCTGATCAGTACGGGGTCGTCGTGGTCGGAGTAGTCCACCCGCATACCTGCCAGCAGTTCCGTCATCCGGCCCTCCTTTTCCCGTGCTCCGATTGTCCGTCGATCGGCTTGTTTCCGCCGTTTCAGTGGAATTGCGGCACGATCAGATAGATGCCGTACGCCACCACGGCCGCGCAGCCGAGGAAGCAGAGCGTGGCCTGGGCGAACCCCAGGGCGTCGCCGCCGGTGGCGTCGTCCCGCGCGGCCTCGACGCGGGCGAGGCCCAGCACGCCGAGGGCGAAGACGACGACCGCTGCCACGGTGACTCCGACGCTCACCGCGGCGACCTCGCCGAGTGCGGTCCAGTCGAGATGCATCTTCGGAACCCTCCTTCGCTCAGGCGGCCGTGCCGACGCCGGCCGGCGTCGCGGTACGGACGGTGACCTCGTGGTGGTCGTTGACGTTCGAGGCGTGCACCGGGTTGCGGCGCGAGGCGGCGACGATGAACGAGGCGACAGCCACCGCGACGAGCGCGATCACCACGGTGCCGAAGGTCCCGCCGTGCTTCACCACGCTCGCCGACACCCCGCCGACCAGCGCGGCGGCCGGCAGCGTGACCAGCCAGGCGACCGCCATACGGCCCGCGGTTCCCCAGCGCACCTCGGCCAGTTTCCTGCCCAGTCCCGCGCCGAGGATGCCGCCCGAACAGACCTGCGTGGTGGAGAGCGCGAACCCCAGGTGGGCGGAGGCGAGAATCACCGTCGTGGAGGCCGCTTCGGCCGCGAAGCCCTGCGGTGACCTGATGTCGGTGAGCCCCTTGCCCATGGTTCGGATGATCCGTCGGCCGCCCAGGTAGGTGCCGAGCCCTATGGCGAGCCCCGCCGAGGCGATGACCCACACCGGCGGACCCGCGTCATGGCCGAGCGCGCCCGCCGAGATCAGCGTCAGCGTGATGACGCCCATCGTCTTCTGCGCGTCGTTCGTGCCGTGCGCCGGCGACACCAGGGAGGCCGAGGCGATCTGTCCGAGCCGGAAACCCCTGGTCACCGACTTCTCGCGGGCGCGGGCGGTGATCCGGTACGCGAGGTAGGTGGCCAGCAGCGCGGCGACACCCGCCACGATCGGCGAGGCCACCGCCGGGATGAGGATCTTCTCGGCCGCCTTGTCGAAGTGCACGCCCTGCTCGCCGGCGCCGACCCACACCGCGCCGATGAGTCCGCCGAACAGGGCGTGCGAAGAACTGGAGGGAAGTCCGAGCAGCCAGGTCAGCAGGTTCCACAGAATCGCCCCGACCAGGCCCGCGAAGATCATGCCCGGAGTGACGAGCGTGTCGTCGACGATCCGCCGGAGATCGTCTTGGCGACCTCGGTGGACAGGAACGCACCGCCCACGTTCAGAACACCGCTGATGAGGACCGCTGTTCGCGGTTTGAGGGCCCCGGTCGCGATGGACGTGGCCATCGCGTTCGCCGTGTCGTGGAATCCGTTGGTGAAATCGAAGGCCAGAGCCGTGACGATGACGACCGCCACGAGGAACGTGATGTGGTCCATCTCCCGATGGAAGCAATCGGAGGCGTACGGCGGGAGAACCGGAGAAGAAGGCGACGCGTGCCCGAGTCGAGCTGAACACATGTTTACGGTCGTATCGGGCAACCTTCCGACGGAGTACGTCACTTGATGATCCGTCAAATCGCTTGCTCTCGCGGTGCCGTGCGGATGACGATGTCGATCGTGCCGGTCTTCACCGCCCCCGACGGAACCCGACTCGCCCATCACACAAGGGGCGAGGGCGAACCGCTGCTCTGCCTGCCGGGCGGACCGATGCGTGCCTCCGCCTACCTCGGAGACCTCGGCGGACTGACGAGGCACCGCCGGCTGTGCGTGCTCGATCTACGGGGCACCGGCGACTCGGCGCTCCCGGCCGATCCGGCGACGTATCGCTGCGACCGGCAGGTCGACGACGTCGAGGCGTTCCGCGCGCACCTCGGACCCGACCGGGTCGATCTGCTCGCCCACTCGGCGGGCGGCGACCTCGCGCTCCTCTACGCCGTCCGCCACCCGCGGCGCGTTCGCACCCTCACGCTGGTCACCGGACGGGCACGGGCCCTCGGCGTCGACTTCACCGCGGAGCACCGTGCGGAGGGTGCGGCGCGGCGCACGGCGGAACCGTGGTTCGAGAGCGCGCACGAGGCGTACGGGCGGATCTGGGCCGGAACGGCGACCGATGCCGACCTGGACGCGGCCACCCCGTTCTTCTACGGCCGTTGGGACGCGACGGCGCGGGCGCATGCCGCGACCGAGGTCGAGCAGACCAACGAGGAGGCCGCCGATCGCTACGCGGCTCCCGGCGCCTTCCGGCCCGCCGCGGCCCGCGCGGTCGCGGCCGGCTGGGACGCGCGCGTGCTGCTCGTCGCGGGCGAGCTGGACAGCGGACCGCTGCCGCGTGTCGCCGCCGCCGTCGCGGACCTGTTCCCCAGCGCCGAACTGGCCGTCCTGCCGGGCTGCGGACATTTCCCGTGGCTCGACGCCCCCGAGGCCTTCCGCGAGACCGTCGCGGGCTTCCTCGACCGGGCGGACCGGGAAGACGACCGGAAGGACGATCGGAGGGACGACCCGGAGGATGTCCGGCCGTCCGGCCGGGACGATGACCGGCGGGTCGGCCGGTAGAGCGATTGGCGGGGCAAGCGGCGGCTTCGACGGTTCGGGCCGGTCGCCGGGTACCGCCGACGCTCAGTTCAGTCTCAGGTCGACATATTCCACGGTCTCGCCCGGCAGGACGTAGCGTTCGATCTCCACGAAGCCGTGTCGCCGGGCGAAGCGCGGTCCGTCCTCGTTGGCCGCCAGGACGACCGTCTCGATCACCTTGGCGCCCAGGGCGCGGGCCTGGTCCAGACCGCGGGCGTACAGCTCCTCGCCGAAGCCCTGCCCGCGGTGCTCGGCGAGCACCCGCGCGATCACCGTCGCCGTCGCGCTGTCGTCGGTGGGCGGACGCACGGTCGTGCAGCCCACCAGGACGTCGCCGAGGTAGGCGACCTCCAGGCGGTTGCGCCGGACGCGCTCGCGCACGTCGTCGAGCGACATGGCGGCGGGCGGGACGATCGTGTTGTGGACGTACTGCCAGTCCGCGAGGCGGGCCTCGTCGTTCGGTGCTTCTATGTGAAGGATGGGCACCGGAGCAGGAAACCCGTACGGGCGCGTGACGTCAACAGCATGCGCCCGGGCCCTTGTTGAGCCGGGCTCTGTTGCGCCGGGCCGCCAGGCCGGGTCGGTTGGCGCAGCGCGCAGCCGAACGCCGGGCCGGCGGGGCCCCGTCGGTTTCGGCACGTCGGTTCAGGCGCCTCGGTTCAGTCCCGTCGGTTCAGCCGAGTCGCGGGATCTCGATGGCCGGGCAGCGGTCCATCACCATGTCGAGCCCGGCGGCGCGCGTCCGCTCGTACGCCGCCTCGTCGATGACGTCCAGCTGGAACCAGACGGCCTTGGCACCGATGGCGACGGCCTCGTCCGCGACCGGCCCGGCCAGGTCGCTGTTGACGAATACGTCGACGACGTCGACGTCGAAGGGGATGTCCGCGAGGGAGGCGTACCCCTGCTCGCCGTGGACGGTCTCGGCCTTCGGGTGCACGGGCACGATCCGCTTGCCGTAGCGCTGGAGGACGTCGGCGACGCCGTGGGCCGCGCGGCGCTGGTTCGACGAGAGTCCGACGATCGCCCAGGTGTCACCCCTCTCGGTGAGGATCTTGCGGATCGTCTCTGCGTCGCCGTACACGTTCGGCCTCCAGGAGAATCAGTCAGGGTCCGTCGTGAGCGACAACAGTGGGTGGAGCGCGGTGATTCCTCGGGAGGCCGGTGGTCACTGGCGGTGTGCGTCCTCCGCTCCGCCGTCCGGTGCGTCGTCGTCGGGGCTGTTCGCTGTGATGCCGTGCTTGCCGTGTGCTTGCAGGTGGTCGAGCAGCAGACGGTTCAGCGTCTCCGGTGCCTCTTCGGGGATCCAGTGGCTGACGCCGGGGAGGATCTCGAACCGGTACGGCCCGTTGACCCACCGCCCGGTATCCCGTGCGGGAGCCGGGCCGAACGCGGTGTCCTGCGTGCTCCAGGCGTACAGGGTGGGGACCTCGATGACGCCGATCGCGCCGTCGGGGCGGCCGGACCGGTACCAGTTCAGTGCCGCGGTGAGGGCGCCCGGCTGGGACAGATGCCGGACGTAGGCGTCCGCACTGGCCTGCGGGACCTTTCCCGCGTAGAGCGTGCGCAGCAGCTCGGCATCGTCGGCCAGCATGCGGTCCTCGGTCGCGGGCGTCTCGCGCCAGTCGCGCATGTAGTGGGATCGCGCGCGCTGGTCCTCGTCGGTGCGCAGAGCGTCGGCGAGAGCGCCGGGGTGCGGGGTCGAGACGACCGTCAGGGTGCGGACGCGGCCGGGATGGGCGCCGGCTGTCCACCATGCCACCGCGCCGCCCCAGTCGTGACCGACCAGGTCGAACGCCGACCAGCCCAGTTCCTCCGTGATCGCGACGACATCGTCGACCAGGACGCTGATGTGGTAGTCCTCGGGCCGCTTGGGGCGGACTCCGGGGGAGTAGCCGCGCTGGTCGGGCGCCACGACGCGACAGCCCTGCGCGGCCAGCGCCGTGATCTGCCGCTGCCACGCCAGCCCCGTCTGGGGGAAGCCGTGCAGCAGCAGTACGGGGCGGCCCTCGGGCGGACCTGCCGCGATGGCGTCGAACACGCCCGCGGCGGTGGAGATGCTCAGCTCGGCCACGATCCACTCCCTCAAACCGACTGGTCGGTCAGCCTTCAGGCAGCGGAAGGGGATTGTCAAGGTCGTGCTCTTCGTCCGCCCCGGCGCGGGTGTCGGGTTCCCGGGGTTTGAGCCCCACTGGTGTCGAACCCTGTGGGTGTCGAGCCCCGCAGGTGCCGATTCTCAAAGCTCCGCGACCGAACCGCCGCCGATTCCACGTGAGTTGGACCAACTGATGATCTACGGCGTGACCGGTCTACCTGCCGCTGATGTCCGAACTTCCGTACGCCGTCGGCGGTCGGCCGAGAAGCTTTTTGAACGCGGCTGTGTAGGCGGCGGGGTTGTCGTAGCCCAGCAGCGCGGCGAGGCGCGTGACGGGCATGCCCGTGGTGAGGTGCTGCAGGGAGTGCAGGATGCAGGCACGTTGCCGCCACTGCGAGAAGCTCAGACCGGTGCCGCGCCGGAACAGGCGGGCGAGGGTGCGTTCGCTGACGTTGAGGGTCGCGCACCAACGTGCGGGCGGATCGTGGATGTCCGGTTTCTGCAGGAACGCCTCGCACAGGCGGCGCAGCCGCGGATCGGACGGCATCGGGACATCGAGAGGCAGGGGGGTGAGGTTCCTGAGCTCGTGGAGGATGAGGGCGGCCACCGCCGCGTCGCGGCTGTGCTCGGGGTAGCGCGGCTCCATCTCGACGGCTTCCAGGATCAGCGCTCGTAGCAGGGCGGAGACGTCGACGGCCCGGCAACGGGCGGGAAACCATGGCACGGCGGCGGGTTCGATGTAGAGGCTCCGGGTGCTGACACCCGCCATCGTGACCTGATGTCTGGTCATGGGCGGGATCAGTACGGCCCGGGCGGTGGGAATGGTCCAAGTGCCGTCCGCCGTCTCGACCCGCATGACACCGGTGGCCGCGTACAGGACCTGGCAGCGCCGGTGCTCGTGCCAGACGAGCAGGTGGTCGTGGGGGTAGTCGGTGCCGACGGCCAGAACGGCTCGATCGAGGTCGTCCACCTCCGTGACCGGGATGTTGCGCATACCGCGAGGTTACGTGGGATCACGCCCGTGTCTGCTCCACGTAGGAAGTCGGCAATTCGTCGATTGCCCGCCAAGCCGCGATATCCCTAGCGTCTTGCCCGTGCTGACCTCGTTTTCGACTCTCCTGTTGTTCGGGTGCCTGACCGGCCTCACAACCGTGCTCTTCGGCTTCGGCGGCGGTTTTGTCACCGTCCCGGTCGTCTACGGCGTCCTGACCGCGACGGCGCCTGCGGGTACGGACGCCATGCATGTCGCCGTGGCGACCTCGGCGGCGGTCATGGTCGTGAATGCCGCGGCGGCGGCGCTGGCGCAGTGGCGTGCGGGCCGCCTGCGCCGCGCGTACGTCTGGCCGCTGGCGGCGTTCATCGTGATCGGCGCCGCAGCAGGCTCTCTCGTGGCCACGTTGGTCGACGGAACCGCGCTGCGCCTGCTGTTCGCCGCCTACCTGCTGGTGACGATCGCCGACAGTGCGCTGCGGAAGGGCTTCCTATCCTTGCCGCGGCACACGCGTCCCAAACCCTTGGGCCGGGGCATCACCACGCTCGGCGGCATGGGCATCGGTCTGGTGGCCGGCGGCCTGGGAGTGGGAGGAAGCGTCATGACGGTTCCCCTCCTGCGACGCAGGGGCCTGGCCATGGCCGAGGCGACCGCCATGGCCAACCCCCTCAGCGTCCCCGTCGCCGTGGCCGGCACCCTCGTCTACGCCCTCGCCCCCACCGCACCCGCCGGCACAGGGCAGTTCGGATACATCGATCTCACCGCGGCCGCCGCCCTGCTCACCGGATCGCTGCCCACCATCGCGATGGCGAGGCGCGTCACCGCCCGTGTTCCGGACCGCGTTCACTCGACCGTGTATGTGGCCCTGCTCGTGGTGGTCCTGATCGTGATGGTGGGCACGGGGGCCTGACGCGGCGATCCCCGACTCCTCGGGACCGAACAGGCAGGCCCCCAGAATTCGATCTCGGCCGGAAAGGGAGTGCAGAGTTTCCACTGCGAGGGCGCGGCTGTGAACGCCGCGTGATGGCTTGCGGAAGCCGGTGGGCGCCCGTGCGCGGCGCGGGGGCTCAGTTGCCGGGCGTGTGGCCCCGGAGTCCCCCGGCAGGCGTCGCGAAGCGCGGGCGCATGTCCGGAACGGCCCCCACCTCCCCGCACCCGGCCGTACGTCCGCCTAGGCTCACCTCGTGCTCCGTATCCTCGACGCCCGTACGGGCGAACCCACCGACGCAGCCCTCGCCCGCGGTCTGGTCCGCGTCCACGTGCATCTGCCCGGGTTCGGCATCACGGGTCTGCGGGTGCTCCTGGTCGCCGACGTCCTGGTGCGCGCCCTGGAGATCGGCGGCAACCCCGTCTGGGCGACGCTGACTTCGGCGCCGGACCCGGCGGACGCCGTGGACCGGGCAGATACTGCGGACGAGGCAGTCTCAGCGGACCCGGCGGACCCGGCGGACCCGAATGACCCGGCGGACCCCTGGGATGAGGCGGGACTTCGGGCGCGCGCCGCCCAACTCGGAATCCGGCCGTTCGAGGACCATCGCGACACGGAGCCGGGACCGGTGGCGACCCGGACCATTGACGTCCTCGCTCCGGGGGCCGCCCCGACGGACGGGCTGCGCGTCGAGGTGGCCCCCGTCGACACCGGGCGCGGTCCCGCTCCCGTTCCCGGGGATCCCACCGCGCTGCGTCTGGCTCTGCTCGCGCGGCGCCGGGACCTGCCCCTGCGCCTCGACGCGGACGCCCTGGCGGAGGCCGAGGGCACGCTCAAGCGCTGGCGTGCCGCCGTCGCCGGATGGGCGACGCGGCCCTCCAAGCCGGTCCCCGAGGACGTACGCCTGCGGATGCGTGCCGCCTGGGAGGACGACCTGGACGTCCTCTCCGTGCTGGATGTGCTGCGGTGGGTGGAGACGTCGGACGTCGTGGAGGGCGCCCGCTTCGAGACGTACGCCTACGCCGACCGACTGCTCGGCCTCGAACTCACCCGCGAGATCGGAACGTCGCTGTGAACGCGCGCGCCGCTGCGGGCCCGAGGCGAAGACTGGTCGTCCTGCGGCACGCCAAGTCCGCCTGGCCCGAGGGAGCGCCCGACCACGAGCGGCCGCTCGCGACGCGCGGCCGTCGCGATGCCCCGGCCGCCGGACGCGCCATGGCGGGAGCCGACCTGCTGCCGGACCTCGCGCTCTGCTCGACCGCCGTACGCGCCAGGGAGACCTGGGAGTTGGCCGCCGAGCAGTGGGGCACTCCGCCGCCCGTACGATTCGATGAGCGGCTGTACGGCGCGGACGTACCGGAGTTGCTGGAAGCCGTGCGCGAAGTTCCTGAACACGTACGGACCTTGCTGCTGGTCGGGCACAACCCGGGACTTGAGGAGCTGGTCCTCGAACTGGCCGGGGACGGCTTCGACGACACGCTGGACCAGGTCCGGACGAAGTTCCCGACCTCGGCCGTCGCGGTCCTGGTCTGGCACGGCAGTGCCTGGAACGAACTCGGGCCCGGCGACGCTCTGTTGACGGGCGTCGTCGTGCCGAGGGGCAAGAAGGAATGAATCCTGGCGGCGTGAGCCGTGGACCGACGGGCGGATGCGGTACGGCGGAGCACCTCGCGGGTGACGGCGCGTTTGCGTTGTCACGCAGGACGAGGACGAGGACGAGGACGAGGACGAGGACGAGCGGGAGCACGGGGACGAGGGTGCGGGCCGGTGGCCTGGCGAGGAGAAGGTGTGACCCGCGCCGATCGAGGGGACGAGCTGGCGCCGTCTGCCGTCTGCCGTCTGCCGTCTGCCGTCCGCCGCGGGCCACGCGCGCGTGCGGCGCGTGCGAATCTGAGCGAGCGGTCCTGGTCCGTGTGCTCGTCGGCCTCGTATGTGCGGTGCGTGATCGCGGGCTCGGTCATCGCCCCGGTCCTGGTCCGTCGGTCACGCGCGCGTGCAGCGCATACGCTGGCGTGATGCAGGACGAGTACCGCACAGTGACCCGCGAGGGCGTGCACGAGACCGAGATCAACCGCTCCCGTTTCCTGTGCGCCCTCGCCCCGGCCGCTACCGAGCGGGAGGCCCAGGACTTCATCGCCGCCGTCAGGAAGGAGCACGCGGACGCCACGCACAACTGCTTCGCGTACGTCATCGGCGCCGACGCCGCCGTGCAGAAGGCGAGCGACGACGGCGAACCGGGCGGCACCGCGGGCGTCCCCATGCTCCAGATGCTGCTGCGCCGCGACATGCGGTACGTCGTCGCCGTCGTCACCCGCTACTACGGCGGGGTCAAACTGGGGGCGGGCGGACTGATCAGGGCGTACGGGGGCTCGGTGGGCGAGGCGCTGGACGCGCTCGGCACCATCACCCGCCGCCGGTTCCGGCTGGCCACGGTGACCGTCGACCACCAGCGGGCCGGCAAGGTGCAGAATGATCTGCGGTCCACCGGTCGCGAGGTACGTGATGTGCGTTACGGCGAGGCGGTCACCATCGAGATCGGGTTGCCGGACGCCGATGTGGAGGCCTTCCGGGCGTGGTTGGCCGACGCGACCGCGGGGACGGCCGGCTTCGAGCTGGGCGGCGAGGCCTACGGAGACGCGTGACAATCCGGGCAATCGTCAAATGATGGGTGTATTTCGGTGAGGGGTATGGCGGGCCGATACGGGAGTAACCGCCCGTGATGTCAGGCCCGGCCGTTACCCTTCGGGGATCATGAGGCTCCTGCACACTTCCGACTGGCATCTGGGCCGGGCGTTCCACCGGGTGAACATGCTCGGAGCCCAGTCCGACTTCATCGGCCATCTCGTCGCGACCGCGCGCGAGCACGAGGTGGACGCGGTGGTCGTCTCGGGAGACGTGTACGACCGTGCCGTCCCGCCGCTGGCCGCGGTCCAGCTCTTCGACGACGCCCTGCACCGGCTGGCCGACCTCGGCGTGCCCACCGTGATGATCTCCGGGAACCACGACTCGGCGCGCCGGCTCGGCGTCGGCGCCGGACTCATCGGGCGGGCGGGCGTCCATCTGCGGACCGACCCCGCGGCGTGCGGCACACCCGTGGTGCTGACCGACGCCCACGGCGACGTGGCCTTCTACGGCCTGCCCTATCTCGAACCCGCCCTGGTGAAGGACGAGTTCGGGGTGGAGAAGGCGGCCCACGAAGCAGTGCTGGCCGCCGCCATGGACCGGGTCCGCGCCGACCTCGCCACCCGAGCTCCGGGCACCCGCTCGGTCGTCCTCGCCCACGCCTTCGTCACCGGCGGCGAGGTGAGCGACAGCGAGCGGGACATCACCGTCGGCGGCGTCGCCTCCGTGCCCGCCGGAGTCTTCGACGGCGTCGACTACACCGCCCTCGGCCACCTGCACGGCAGCCAGATCATCGGCGAGCGCGTGCGGTACTCGGGTTCCCCGCTGCCGTACTCGTTCTCGGAGGCAGGACACCGCAAGAGCATGTGGCTCGTGGACCTCGGCCCCGGCGGCTCGCTGGCCACGGAGCGGATCGACTGCCCCGTGCCCCGCCCGCTCGCCCGCGTCCGCGGACATCTGGAAGACCTGCTCGCCGACCCGGAGCTGGGCAGCCACACGGGCTCCTGGGTCGAGGCGACCCTCACCGACCCGGTGCGGCCCGCAGACCCCATGGCACGGCTGGCCGAACGCTTCCCGCACACGCTCAGCCTCGTCTTCGACCCCGAACGCTCCCCGCACGCCCCGGACGTCTCGTACGCCCGCCGACTCGCGGGCCGCAGCGAAGAGGAGATCGCCGAGGACTTCGTGGCCCATGTGCGCGGCGCGGGCCCCGACGCCCACGAACAGGCCGTGCTCCGGGACGCGTTCGACGCGGTCCGGGCCGACGAGAGCGTACGGGAGACCGCCCGGTGACATCACGCCCGCCGCACATCCAGGGGGCCGACCGGCCGGAGACCGAGGGAAACCGATGAGGCTGCACCGCCTGGACATCACCGCCTTCGGCCCGTTCGGCGGCGCCCAGCAGGTCGACTTCGACGAGCTGTCCGCCGCCGGGCTCTTCCTGCTGCACGGACCGACGGGCGCGGGCAAGACCTCCGTCCTCGACGCCGTCTGCTACGCGCTGTACGGAGCGGTTCCCGGCGCCCGGCAGAGCGGTCAGGGCCTCGGCCTGCGCAGTGACCACGCGGCACCCGCCACCCGTACCGAGGTCCGCCTCGAACTCACCGTCGCCGGACGCCGGTTGGAAGTCACCCGGCAGCCGCCGTGGGAGCGCGCCAAGAAGCGCGGCACGGGCACCACGACGGAGAAGGCGCAGAGCTGGCTTCGCGAGTACGACTCCTTGGCCGGCTCCTGGAAGGACCTCAGCCGCTCCCACCAGGAGATCGGCGAGGAGATCACCCAGCTGCTGGGCATGAGCCGCGAGCAGTTCTGCCAGGTCGTGCTGCTGCCCCAGGGTGACTTCGCGCGCTTCCTGCGGGCCGATGCCGAGGCCCGGGGCAAACTGCTCGGCCGGCTCTTCGACACCCACCGCTTCGCCGAGGTCGAAAAGCGCCTCGCCGAGCGACGGCGCGCCGCCGAGGCCGAAGTGCGCGCCGGTGACGCCGCGTTGCTGGCCGACGCGCACCGGATGCACCAGGAGGCCGGGCCCACCGTCGAGGAGCCGCTGCCCGACCTCGCGCCCGGCGATCCGGGCCTCACCGAGTCCGTGCTCTCCTGGGCCGCGGTGGCCCGCAGTGCCGCTCGCGAGGGGCTGGCCATCGCCCACTGCGCGCGCAGGGCCGCCGAATCGGCACAGGCCGCGGCCGACCGCGCGCTCGACGACGTGCGCGAAGTGGACCGGTTGCAGCGCCGGTTCGCCGAGGCGCAGGAGCGCTCCGCGCGTCTGGAGGAGCGCGCCGACGTCCATCGGGACGACCGGATGCGGATGGAGCGAGCGCGCAAGGCCGAGGCGGTGGCCCCCGCACTCGACCTGCGCGACACCGCCGAAGCGGAGCAGCGGCGAGCGGCCGCCGAGGAGACACGCGCGCGTGCCGCCCTGCCGGAGGCGTTCGCCGACGCCGGAGCGCCCGGTCTCGCGTCCGCCGCGCGCAAGGCCGCCGAGGAACTGGGTGGCCTGGAATCCGCACGCCGCGCGGAGCGGCGCCTCGCCGAACTCGGCACGGAGCGAGCCTCCTTGGACCGACAGGAGCGCGCCGACGAGGACGTTCTCCAGGACGCCGAGAGCTGGCTGGCCGGCTGGGAGGACACCCGCGCGGGCGTCGAGGCGCGGATCGACTCCGCACAGGAGGCCGCGGCGCGCGCCGAGCAGCTCGCCGTCCAGCGTGAACCGGCGTTCAAGCGGCTCGCCGCGGCCCGCCTGCGCGACGAGTTGGCCCGGGACACCGAGCACGCCCACGCGAGGAGCCTCGCCGCACGTGAGCACGCCACGGAGGTACACGCCCGCTGGCTCGACCTGAAGGAACAACGCCTCCGGGGCATCGCCGCCGAACTCGCCGCCGGACTGGTGGACGGCGAGTCCTGCGCCGTGTGCGGGGCCACCGAACACCCGGCGCCCGCCCGGAAGATCGCCGGTCACGTCGACCGCGAGACGGAGGAGCGGGCCCTCGCCGCCTATCAGCACGCCGACGAGGAGCGCGCCGAGGCCGAGCGCCGGCTCGGTGTCGTACGCGAGGCGCTGGCCGCCGCGACCGCCGAGGCGAGCGACGCGCCTACGGGTCAACTCGCGCAACAGGCCGAGGAGTTGGAGCGGCTGCATGCCGAGGCCCGCGCTGTGGCCTCCGGGCTGCATGCCGCGCGCGAGGCCCGCGAACAGGCCGAGCGGGAACACGAGCGGCGGTTGACCGCCCAGCAGGGGGCCGCCCGCCGGGTCGCCTCACGGGCCTCGCTCCGGGATTCCCTCGACCGCGAAAAGGTATCGCTGGAAGGGGAGTTGGAGCAGGCGCGGGGCACCGCCGGCAGTGTGTCCGAGCGGGCCGCGCAGCTGGAGAGCATGGTCGCGTTGCTCGGCGAGGCCGCGGACCGCGTGCGAACGGCCGAGGACATCACGCGGCGCCTCAAGGAAGCCGACGCGCGCCTCGCCGACGCGGCCTGCCGCGCCGGATTCGAGACCCCGCAGGCCGCGGCCGCCGCGCTGCTCGACGACGCGGCTCACCGCGATCTCCAACGACGGCTCGACGCCTGGCAGTTGGAGGAGTCATCGGTGCGCGCCGTACTCGCCGAGGCCGACACCACGGCCGCGGCGCGGCGCCCGTCCGTCGATCTGCGGTCCGCCGAGCAGACGGCCGAGTCCGCCGCCCGGCGCCTGCGGGACACCGCGTCGACGCAGGACGCGGCGGCCCGGCGCTGCGCGGAGCTGGACGCCCTCTCCACCCGGGCGACGAGAGGTGCCCGCCGGCTCGCCCCGCTGCGCGAGGAGTACGACCGCGTGGCCCGGCTCGCCGGTCTGGCGGCCGGCACGTCGGCGGACAACGAGCGCAAGATGCGCCTGGAGTCGTACGTCCTCGCCGCCCGTCTGGAGCAGGTCGCCGCCGCCGCGACCGCGCGCCTCCAGCGGATGTCCTCGGGGCGTTACACCCTGGTGCACTCCGACGACCGGGCGGGCCGCGGACGCAGCGGGCTCGGACTGCATGTCGTGGACGCCTGGACCGGACGGGAACGTGACACGGCGACGCTCTCCGGGGGCGAGACCTTCTTCGCCTCCCTCGCCCTGGCCCTCGGCCTCGCGGACGTGGTCACCGACGAGGCGGGCGGGGTACGGCTCGACACGCTCTTCATCGACGAGGGTTTCGGCAGCCTCGACGACCAGACCCTCGACGAGGTGCTCGACGTCCTCGACTCGCTGCGGGAACGCGACCGCAGCGTCGGCATCGTCAGCCACGTCGCCGACCTGCGCCGCCGCATCCATGCCCAGTTGGAGGTCGTGAAGGGGAGAACGGGTTCGGTCGTACGGCAGCGGGGCGCGGAGGCCTGAGACTTGTGCCGGGTGCCGGCGCCCGGGCACGGACGGTCCGCCCGGGCACGGACGGTCCGGGGAAGCCTCCCCGTGGCGGTCTCGGGGGCGGTCTCAGTGGCCCAGTGGGCGGCGCGGCAGCGGTGAGGAGTAGACGACGCTCGTCGTCACCGAGCCCAGTGTGCCGATCTTGCCGGACACCGTCTCCAGGTGCCCCATCGAGCGCGCGGCGACCTTGATGACGAAGCAGTCGTCGCCCGTGACGTGGTGTGCTTCCAGGATCTCGGGCGTGACCTCGACGAGGTCGTGGAACGGCTTGTAGTTGCCGTTCGGATACCTGAGCCGGACGAACGCCAGGATCGGCAGGCCCAGGCTCTCGGGGTCGACGACAGCCGCGTACCCCTGTATGACGCCCGCCTCCTCCAGGCGGCGCACCCGCTCGGTGACCGCGCTCGCGGACATGGAGACGGCCCGTGCCAGCTCGGCGAAGCTGGACCGGCCCTCGCGCTGGAGGACGTCGAGGATGCGCCAGTCGGTGGCGTCCGGGGAATACGCGGTCATCCGTGATGAATACCAGGAGAATCCCCGGCCGATCAAGAGTGCTGCCGTGGATCGTCACTTCAGGACGGAGATCGACAGACGTAGATTTCTGGTCAGGAAGTCCCGCGGGATTCGGTGCGCGAGAAGCACCGGGGTGGCAAGGACGGCACCGGTCCGGCGGGATCAGGGAGCAAGGAAGGGCCAGACCATGACTGCGACTGCTGAGGGCATCACGACCAGTACGGTGACCGGTTCCGCGTCGGCCACCGCCGGGGCGGACACGACGACCGGTTCCGTGACAGTGGCGAACCCCGTTCTGCGGGTGGCGCCGGCGTCCCCGGCCGCGGCTGCCGCCTACTTCGGCGCGAGCCTCGCCTTCCACGCGGACGTGTCCGACGTGGCCGCGGCCCTCGCCGCCGACGGCGACCCCGGGTTCGTCGTACTCGACTCCCGCTCCACCGCCTCGTGGGAACAGGGCCACATCCCCGGCGCGGTCCACCTGCCCACCGCGCTCATCCCCGAGCAGGCCGAGCAGTTCCTCGACAAGTCGGTGCCGGTCGTCACCTATTGCTGGGGCCCCGGATGCAACGGCGCGACCCGGGCGGCCCTCGCCCTCACCGAACTCGGCTTCCAGGTCAAGGAGATGCTCGGCGGATTCGAGTACTGGGCGCGCGAGGGCTTCGAGTTCGAGACCTGGGAGGGGCGTGAGCGCCCCGCCGTGGACCCGCTGACGGCACCCGTGGAGGCGGCGGACTGCGGCTGCTGACCCCGAGGAACGGGGATCGCGCCGACGGCTTCGGCACCCGCGTTGCGCGTCGATGTCTGCCTCCGGCCTCCTGAGGATGCCTGCTGTACGGGGGCTGACGCGTGCCGTGTAACTTCTGCGCATGCCAAGATACGCGGACCCTGGTGCGGTCCAGTGGGTGGAGTCGGGCGGCGGGCCGCTCATAGCGATTCCGGAAGTGGTGCTCCCGTTCTGGTCGGGGGCCGACGGCGACGACATGTCCTGCGACTACGACCGGGCCTGTGACGTCGACGGGTTCATCGGCTTCCTGCCCGTGGGCGACACCAGGGCCCTCGTCCTCGGCGACGATCCCGCCTCGACCACCTACCTCCCCGAGCACGGCGCCTTCGTACGCTGGTGCGCCGCCGAGTCCGAGGACGAACTGCTCTCCGTCGTCCCGGCGGCGCTGGCGGAGGCGGTGTGGGAGCCGGAAGCGCGGTGGAACGTGCCCGGCCCCGTCATCCTCTTCGACGCCGCCTGGCCGGGCGCCGCCTTCGAGAGCACGGACCACCTGAGGGTGGCGCTCGAACCGGGCCGGTACGGGGTCCGCGCGGCCCGTGTCGAACCGGGACCCGAGACGTGGGTGGGCCTCGTACAACTGCGTCGGCTGACGCCCTGACCCTCTGATGCCCTGACACCCTTGGGGACTGGCATCGGGGCGCTCTGACAGGGGGCGCGGCGGCCGGCTCCGGCCGCCGCGCGGGGCCGTCAGAGCCGGGACAGTTCGTCCACCAGGTCGTCCAGGCCCAGCGAACCCTGGGACAGAGCGGCCATGTGCCAGGCCTTCGCGTCGAACGCGTCACCGTGGCGCTTCTTCGCGTTCTCACGGCCCAGCAGCCAGGCGCGTTCGCCGAGCTTGTAGCCGATGGCCTGGCCGGGCATCGTGAGGTAGCGGGTCAGCTCGCTCTCCACGAAATCGGCCGGCCGGCTGCTGTGCGCGCCGAAGAACTCCTGCGCCAGGTCCGGAGTCCACCGCTCGCCCGGGTGGAAGGGGGAGTCGGCGGGGATCTCCAGTTCCAGGTGCATGCCGATGTCGACGATGACCCTGGCGGCCCGCATCATCTGCGCGTCGAGGTAGCCGAGCCGCTGCTCCGCGTCGGCCAGGAAGCCGAGCTCGTCCATCAGCCGCTCCGCGTACAGCGCCCAGCCCTCGCAGTTGGCGCTGACCTGGCCGACGGTGGCCTGGTAGCGGGACAGGTCGTCGACGACGTACGCCCATTGCGCGAGCTGGAGGTGATGGCCGGGCACCCCCTCGTGGTACCAGGTCGAGACGAGATCGTAGACGGGGAAGCGGGTCTGTCCCATCGTGGGCAGCCAGGTGCGGCCCGGCCGCGAGAAGTCCTGCGACGGGGCGGTGTAGTACGGGGCCGCCGCACCGCCGGGCGGTGCGATGCGGGACTCCACCTTCCGTACCGGCTCGGCGAGTTCGAAGTGCGTGCCGTCCAGGGCCGTGATCGCCTCGTCCATCAGCCCCTGGAGCCACCTCTGGACCTCGTCGACGCCCTCGATGTGCCGGCCGTGCTCGTCGAGGTGCGCGAGCGCCACCCAGGGTGTGGCCGCGCCGGGCAGGATCTTCTCGGCCTCGGTCCGCATCTCGCCGAGGAGACGGTGGTACTCGGCCCAGCCGTACGCGTACGCCTCGTCGAGGTCGAGATCCGTACCGTTGAAGTACCGGGCCAGCCGCGCGTACCGCTCGTGGCCCACCGTGTTCGGCGCGCCCTCGATCGTGGGCGCGTACACCTCGCGCATCCAGTCCCGCAGGGCGACCAGCGCCTCCGTCGCGGTACGCGCCGCCGTGTCCAGCTCCTCGCGCGCGGAGTCGGGGCCCGCCGAGACGAAGTCCTCGAACCAGCCGCGGCCCTGGCCGTCCGTGTCCGACCACTCGGTGAGCTGCTCGATGAACGTCGCGGTCGGGCGCGGGCCCGCGTACAGCTTGCGGTCGAGCCCGAGCGCAAGCGACTCCCGGTAGCCCGAGAGCGCGGCCGGTACCGCGCGCAGCCGCTCGGCGACCGCGGCCCAGTCCTCGTCGGTCTCAGTCGGTGTCAGGGTGAAGACCTGCCGCACACTGTGCGCCGCCGTGTGCAGATTGCCGACCGACCGCAGGCCCTCGCCCGCGTCGTGGACCGCGAGTGCGGCGGTGAGCCGTTCACGCAGCAGCCGGGCGCAACGGCGCTCGATGTCACGTTCCGCGCCCGGCTGCCGCTCCGCCTCGTCCAGCCGCGCGAGTGTCACCCGCGCCAGCTCGGCGACGGCGTCCTGGCCGGTGGGCGAGGTGTCGGGGAGCCTGCTGTGACTCTCCTTCACACCGAGGTAGGTGCCGAGGACCGGGTCGAGGGCGATGAGCTCGTCGACGTACGCGTCGGCGACCTCGCGGGGCAGCGGGTTCTTCGTCTGTGACATGCGCACATCCTCATACGGGGACGGGCGCCGCGTCAGCCCGGTCCACCGGGCTTTTTCACCGCATCAGCCGGATTTGGCCGGGGACGATGTCCCCGGCGCGGCAGGCGGCAGCAGGGGGCCGCAGTCCCACTGCTGGAATATCAACCGCGTCTCGACCCGCGCCACCTCCCGCTGCGAGGTGAACTCGTCGAGCACCAGCCGCTGCAGATCCGACATGTCCGCGACCGCGACATGGACGAGGTAGTCGTCGGGACCGGTGAGATGGAAGACGGTCCGGGACTCCGGCAGCAGCTTGATCCGGTCCACGAAGGGCCCCACCAGTTCCCGGCGGTGCGGCCGCACCTGTACGGACAGCAACGCCTCCAGACCCCGTCCGAGCTTCGCCGGGTCCAGCCGCAGCTGATGGCCGAGAATCACCCCTGCCCGCCGCAGTCGGGTCACCCGGTCGAGGCAGGTCGAGGGCGCGACCCCCACCTGCGCGGCGAGATCGCGGTACGTCGTCCGTGCGTCGTTCTGCAACAACCGCAACAGATGAAGATCCACCGGATCGAGTACGACGGAATCGGCCATGGCGCGAACGTAACACGGGATGTGGCGCCCGAACCCCGCCCGGTGTTCAGGCTTCCGCCCATGGACTCCGTTGTGTACGACACGCAGGGCGCGCAGGACGCGCAGGACGACCTGAGCGGAAACCGCCAGGTCTTCGCGGCTCGGACCAGGGCACTCGCCACCGAAGCCGTGCACGCCGGCCGGGAGGATCTGGCGGGTCTGGGGCTGCACGCGGCCCCGATCGACCTGTCCACCACCTACCCCTCGTACGACAGCCGCGGTGAGGCCGCCCGGATCGACGCCTTCGCGGCCGACGGCGCCGAACCCGAGGGCCCGCCCGTCTACGCCCGCCTCGGCAATCCGACCGTCGCCCGCTTCGAGACCGCCCTCGCGCGCCTCGAAGGCACCGAGAGCGCGGTCGCCTTCGCGAGCGGCATGGCCGCGCTGAGCGCCGTCCTCCTCGTACGCAACGCGATGGGGCTGCGCCATGTCGTCGCCGTACGTCCCCTGTACGGCTGCAGCGACCACCTCCTCACGGCAGGGCTGCTCGGCAGCGAGGTCACCTGGGTCGACCCGGCCGGCATCGCCGACGCGCTGCGTCCGGACACGGGCCTCGTGATGGTCGAGTCCCCGGCCAACCCGACGCTCGCCGAGCTCGATCTGCGGGCCGTGGCCCACTCCTGCGGTTCCGTCCCGCTCCTCGCCGACAACACCTTCGCCACGCCCGTGCTGCAACGCCCTGCCGAACACGGCGCGCGCCTGATCCTGCACAGTGCCACCAAGTACCTGGGCGGACACGGGGACGTGATGGCCGGAGTGGTCGCGTGCGACGAGGAGTTCGCCCGGAAGCTGCGCCAGGTGCGGTTCGCGACGGGGGGTGTCCTGCATCCACTGGCCGGCTATCTGCTGCTGCGGGGCCTTTCGACCCTGCCGGTACGGGTCCGGGCCGCGTCCTCGAACGCCGCGGAACTCGCCCGCCGGCTCGCCGACGATCCGCGCGTCGCCCGCGTCCACTATCCGCGCATCGGTGGCGCCATGATCGCCTTCGAGGTGCACGGCGACCCGCACGACGTGATCGCCGGAGTCCGGCTGATCACCCCCGCCGTGAGCCTCGGCAGCGTCGACAGCCTCATCCAGCACCCGGCCTCCATAAGCCACCGCATCGTCCCCACGGCGGACCGCCAGGACGCGGGCGTGAGCGACCGCCTGCTGCGCCTGTCGGTAGGCCTGGAGGATGTGGACGACCTGTGGTCCGACCTGGAGGGAGCACTGGGGTTCACCAGCGGGGGCTGAGGGTGCGGGGGAGTGACACTGACGTCTGGCGGCGCCTCGGGGGGTGCCGGGCGACGCAGGCAGCGCCGGGCGGCACCGGCAATGCCTGGCGGGGGCCGGCCCGGTCGCACCAGCGGCACACGCAGTGCCCGGCGGCACCAGGGGTGCTTGGCGGTTGTCGACGGTGGTGGCCGTGTCCGGAGGTGCCGGGTGAGTCATGGGCACCCCGGCGCCGCTGCGGACTTCGTTCCGCCGGTCAGCTGGTCCCCGGGGTATGGCACAGGTCGGCCGCGACCTGGGAGCCTCACCTCGGGCGAAACCGCCGCCACCTGGCGTGCCTGCGCCGGGCGGAGTGGCTGACCCGGCTTCTCGGGCGGGTCCGGCGCCACTCGGCTTCTCGGGCCGATCGGCGGTACCCGGGGCTCTCGCGTCGGGCGAACCGCCGCCACCCGGCGTGCCTGCGCCGGGCGGGAGCGGTAGGCCCGGGTCTTCGCGCCGGTCCCTGCCCCCGGCTTCTCGCGGTGGTCCGTGAGTACCCCGGGCTCTCACGTCGGACCGCCGCTGCACGGGTCCTCGCCTCTGCCCACCAGTACCGGACCTTCGTTTGCTCCGAACCGCCCGCCGCCCGGCATGCCCGCGCCGGGCGGCGGGCGGCCGACCGGCCGGCATCCCGGCGGTGGAGCGGTGGAGCGGTGGCGGGGGGAGCGGACGGGTCCGCGGACCCGTCCGCCCCGGACGCCCAGGTCTGCGAACGGACGGGCCCGCGGGCCGACGGGGCCGCGGCCCCGAACTCTGGGGGCGGCTAGTCCCGACTGGTCCACGTTCCGTGCTGTGCGTGGCTCTGGCCCTGGTCGTACGGCAGACGCGAGCTCACCGGTGCGGCGTCCAGGCGGGCGGTGATGACCAGGGTGCCCTCCTCGATCTGGTAGTCGAGCGGGAGGCCGAGGCTGCGCATGGCGGCCACCATTCCGGTGTTGGATGCCTGCGTGACGGCGTACACGCTCTCGCAGCCGGCCTCGACGGCCATCGTCACCAGGCGGCCCAGCAGTTCGACGCCGATGCCGCGCCGCTGCCAGTCGTCCTCGACGAGCAGCGCGACCTCCGTCTCGTCGCCGTCCCACAGGAGATGGCCGAGCCCGACGATCCTGCCGGATGCCGTCTGGACGGCCAGAGTGCGTCCGAAACTGGGGCTGAGCAGGTGGCTGAGGTAGCGGTCCGCGTCGCCGACGGGGCCGTGGTACCGCATGCTCAGCGTGCGCGGCGAGCAGCGCTCGTGCATCGCCTTGGCGGCCTCGACGTCGGCGGCGTCGGCTCGCCGTACGGTGATCGCGTTGCCTTGAGGAAGCGTCAGCATGTCCTGCCCGCCCGGAATGCGCGGACCGAGCCGCGCGTCCAGCTCGACCAGTGCCCGCGCCCGGGCGAACTCGGTCGGTGTGAACGGCAGATACGGCCGCTCCACCGTGATCACCCCGCCCTCCGGTGCCCGCAGCCGCATCACCGTGTCCTCGAGTGCCCCCTCCACGGGAGCCCCTTCCGCGGCCCGGCCGGAGACGGGAGAGACGGCGGGCAGCGAGCGGATCGTGCACCGGCCGAGCAACTGCCGCAACGCGAGCGGCAGTTCGGAGGCGTCGAGGGCGGTGCGGGTGGCCAGGCCGAGCACCCGGGTCGGCGCGTCCACCAGATCGTGGGCGTCGGCCCGCTCGATCCAGGTCGCGGTGCCGCCCGCCTGCGCCACATTGCGGGTGATCTCGGACGTGGCCAGCTCGGCGGGGGCGCGCAGCAGGAACTCGTCGACCGTCCCGTCCGCCAGCGGGTGCGTCTGGAGGCTCAGGATGTCGACCTGGTGCTGTGCGAGCGCCGTGCACAGTGCGGCGAGCGAACCCGGCGCGTCCTTGACCGTCGTACGCATCCGCCACAGCACGGTCGCCTCAACGCCGGCCACCGGTGCGGCGGTTCCCGCCTCTTCCCCGGGAAGCCCGCCCGCTCGCCCGTCCGAGGGCGGCCGGGCGCCGGGATCGCTCGTCGGCGGCGCGTGACCGTGGCGCCGTGCCCACCATGTGTGGAATCCGGCCGTGGCGACCAGGATCACCGCGGAGATGAGCAGCAGCGCGGTACCGTCCGGCCCGTGCCCGATCAGATTGGCCACACCGTCCGCGACCGCTACGGCCGTGAACAGTGCGGCGAGTTCGACGATGTCCCGCCGCCAGTGGTGGACGGGCCGTCCGTGCTTCGCACGCGTCACATCAGACATGTCTGGAGTCATACAGTCACTGTGAAGGAACGGTGTTGCGTGATCACGAACGGCTTGTGACTGATCGGTTAAGTGTCGTTCTGCCCTTTTTGCAGTTCTTTTTACGGGTCTTTTGCCTCGAACGCGCGAGCGGACTGCTCACCTGGTCAGGGCCGCCCGATCCCTGATCGCCCTGTCCCAGGAATGTGGCGGCCCTACGTCAGGCGGCGGCCTCCTGCGTCAGCGCCGTCCGTAGCCGCCGGGCCTGCGTCACCACCTTGGACGAGCCGCGCCGCTCGGCGGTCCCGGCGAGATGCGCGAGATCACCGCGGGCCCCGGACCGCTCGGCACAGTCGGCCGCGACAGCCAGCAGCTCGCCGAGCCCCCGCACCGGGCCGCCGCCCGCCCCGTCCGCTGCCAGGTCGGCCAGCAGGACCGGCAGCAGGTCGCGCAGCACGGACCAGACGGTGGCGTACGCGCCCGTGGCCGCCGCCGTGCGTATCGACTCGGCCAGCCGGGACTGCTTCAGCGCTCCCCTGCGCACCAGCTCCCCGATGTCCGTGCCGAGCCGCCCGGCGTCGAGCTGCCCCCGCGCGGCGAGGATCAGCAGGGCGTCCACCGCGGCGAGCCGGTCCTCGGGATGCCGGGCCCCGAGCCCGTACGCCACGCACAGGTGCAGTGCTTCGCCCGCCTCACCGTCGGCCTCGGCGAGGAGCGGCAGTATCGCGGCGTCCGCGCGACTGTCCTCCACCGCGGCCGTGCTGATGTCGCCCAGCAGCCGCGCCGCCACCAGCTCCCGCCGTCCCGGTACCACGGCCGGCCAGTGCTGCAGGCCCCTGACGCCCCAGTGCCGGCAGTACCAGCGGTCCTTGAACACCGTGAAGGGGCGTCCCAGATGCCGGAACTCCGGGGGGAACAGGCCTTGTATGTCTTCGAGTTCACCCAGTTCCAGCAGGATACGGACGCCTGAGGTCCGTCGGCGGCTCTCCGGAAGCAGCGGGCCTTCGGCGGCGAGCCACTGAGCCAGCCGGTACCCCTCGGGGCTGCCGAGCGCGCGGGCCCGCGCCGCGGCCGCCGCCGCCGTCGCCGGGTCGTCGCGCCGTACTCGCAGCAGCGCCTGCGCGAAGTCGGCGGTGCCCGGCCGGGCGTCGAGCCGCCGGTACTCGGTGAGGCGTGCCACCAGCTCGTCGGGCTCCAGCAGCCCGGTGTCCCAGGTGGGAGTGGCCAGCAGGAACGGCATCGGGTCGGCGCGGAGCCGGTAGGACACTTCCCACAGGCGCGCCTCGAAAGCGCGGGACAGAGCACTGTGGTGGCAGTTGCCGCTTGTCGTGCCCTGCTGCACCGCAGCATGGAGCGTGTCCATGTCGATCTGCTCGAACAGGGTCGCGAGGACGACTTCGAGACCCTGTGGCGACTCACGGTAGTGCCTGCCCGCGTTCGAGTACCGCGAATCGCCGTCCCCCCACCAGAATCGCGCGACCACGGGGCCGAGGGCCTCCACCAGAGCGTCCCGGTCGCGGTGGGCGTGGCGGACCAGGCCGTCCAGGGTGCGCTCGAACGCCGCGACGCCGCCACCGGACGCCAGCAGCGCGCTGACCTCCTCGGCCAGTTCGGTCACCGAGTCCGGTGCCGTCGCCAGCCGCGCCCGCTCCGGGACGGGCGGCAGCACTTCCTCCTGGACCACCGAAGCGGAGCCGAGAGCCTCGATGCCGAGGAGTCGCTGCGCCCGCAGCCGCAGCCCCGGACTCAAGTCGTCGGCGAGCTCGCCGAGCCGATCCCGCGCGTCACCCGAGTCGGGCAGTGCGGTGACATGGCGCTCCACCAGCTTCAGCGCACGCTCCTGCACCTCCGTGTCCTCGTGCCCGAAGGCTTCCGCCACCGCGGGCAGCAGTACATCCGCCGTGGACGGATCGTGCCTGAGGACCTTGCCCAGCAGGACGAGCTGGGCCCGTACCAGCTTCTTCTCGGTGCGGAAGAGTACGCCCGAGGACATCTCGGCCAGCTGCCGGGACGTCAACTCGCCGTCCAGCGCGAGAGCGGCGAGCACCGACTGCGCGTGCCAGGCGACGGCCGGAACGGCCTGGCAGGCGAGCGCCGTCCAGTCGGAGGTGCGCTCGCGTTCCTCCTCACGTGTCGGGCCGAGGGACGACAACAGGCGCAGGAACACCCGTTGGTCGGCGGGGACGCCGCCGCGCAGCAGCCGGGCCACGCAGGCGTCCACCAGAACCTTGCGGTCGAGGTCGCCCTCCTCGGCCAGTTCGGCGAGGGCGTTGTACCAGCTGCCAGGTCCGTCGCCGAACAACCACGTGATCCGCCCCGTGACCTCCAGCGACTCGAAGAGGGCGGCGATCATCCGGGGCAGGTGCGGCTCCTTGCGCAGTCGCTGCACCACGGTGCCTCCGCTGTGCCACGAAGCACCGATGTGCTCGAACCAGCCCTGCACATAGGCGTCGGTCGTCGGAACCTCGCAGCCGGACAGCCCCACCAGCCCCGACAGAAGCGCGAACGGGAGCCGGGACGTCACCGGCCGACCGGCGAGCCGGTGCGTCAGGTCGGCGAGCCAGTCGGACTCGCGGTCGCCCAGCACATGGAGGAGGACACCGGGGGAGGCCTGGGACCAGCGCATGTCGGCCGCGGCGATCCAGGTCGCCGCCCCTGCGGCGCCCGTGTGACAAGCGGCTCCCGCCGCGTGCAGCGCGGGATAGGCCACTCGGGATTCCGCGTTCCACGGCGCGGTCCGCAACTCCTTGCGGAGTTCCTTCAACGCGGGCAGACAGGCGCGGCGTTCGCCGTCGGTCATCCCGTCCAGGAGACCGGCGGCCTCGACCGTCCGCCCCGCCCGTACCGCGTTCAACAGTGCTTCGCCGCTCATCGCACATCGCCCCCGTCGACCGGAACTTCCAGGAATTCTTCGCGTCGTCCGCCGGCCGGAGCCGGACTGTCCCCGTGCTCGGCCCGAGCGCCCCGCCGCACCATCCGCACCGCGAGGGCGTGCTTGCAGGGCCCGCGTCCGCCCCGGTACTTCGCCCACCACAGGCAGGAGCAGCTCAGCGTTCCCGCGTCGTCGCGGACCCGCTGCACATGTCCGTCGTCGGCCGTCACCGTGCCGATGGCGCCGTCCAGGGCCACCGCACCCGCCGACACCAGGGCGCGGGCCGACCGCAGGCGCGGATTGTGCCGCTCGACCCGCCCCGCCTCATAGGGCAGTTCGCGGTGGAAGTACGCCGCCTCCGCGGTGTCGTACCCCACGCGCCCCGAGGTGCCCAGCCGGACCAGGGCGGCCCTCACCCGCTCGGCCGGCAGGCCGGAGGCGGCGGCCAGGTCGCCCACGTCGACGCGCGGCTCCCAGGCCAGGAGCACCGCGATCAGCTCCGCGTCCTCGCCGGCCTCGTCAGTGGCGAGGGCGTCCAGAACCCCGCCCTCCCCGGAGAAGCCCCGGGAGGCGTCCGGCGACAGCGTGAGCGTGAGCCGCATGCCGGGCAGGACGGCCTCCCAGGCGCCGGCCGCGACGGCTTCACCGGTGACCGGTGGGCCGTACACCCGCAGGGCCGTCGCATGGCGCAGCACCCGCTGGAGCGCGATCAGCCGCTCGGGGCCGGGCAGACACACCGCCCCCGGAACCGGCCGGGTCGTCGGACGCAGTCCCCGGCCTGTCGGCACCACCCACCGCGGACCTCCCGACATCCCGCGCGCGGTGCCGCGCGGCAGGGAGCGCAGGAACCGCACGGCCTCCGCCGCGGGCAGCTCGGCCCGCAGATCGAACCCGGCCGCTATCACCTGGGCCTCGGCGAATCCCCGCAGCCAGCGGTCCGGCAACGGCACCTTCTTCTCCACCACCGGTCCGTCCAGCGTGGTCACGGCCATTTCGTCGGGGCCGACCCGAAGGTGCAGCGGATCGTCCGTTCCGATGCGGGAAAGGGCCTCGCGCAGCGGGTTGTTCACGTCGACATTCGTCGTCCCGTGCCCGATCTCGTCCCCGTCGAGGCCCGCTGTCAGGACGTCCAGACGCGCGTACACCCCGCCGCAGCCGGAGAAGGACTCGAACCGGAGCCGGTCGCCGTTGCCCGTGACCACCGGGTCCAGGGAGGCGCGCAGCTGCGGCTGGTAGTAGCGAGCCGCAGCGACATCGGCCACCGCCAGCAGTCCCGCGGCCGCCACTTGAGGCGACGTCAGAAAGCCCGCGAAGAACCGCGGATGGTCCTCGATCCCCGTGGGCGTCGCGCCCCGCGAGGTCTCAAGTCCCAGGCGCCGTCCGTCCGGTGCGGACTCCAGCGTGGAGGGTCGGGTGTAGGCCACGGCCTGCAACGATCGCGTCATGGAAAAACCGTAGAGGCGGCCACTGACAATCCCTCTGACCTGTGACGACTTGCTCGTCAGGTGACTGGCACGGCGGGCCCGCCGTGCCGCGCGCCCAGGGACGGTCCGGTGCGCGGCAGGCGGTTCGAGTACGTCTACTGCCCTACGCGCCCGGGCTGGAGCACCTGGGTGAACAGCACGGTGCCGTCCTGTTCGCGGAGCCGTACCGTCAGTTCGCCGCTGTCGCCGTCGATGTCGACCTCGCCGAAGAACTGATAACCGCCGGCGGGCGAGACGTTCGAGGCGACGGGCGCCTTCACGAACACCCGCTCCGGACCGAACGTGTTGTCCAGCGCGCTCGCCGGGAAGGCGCCGGCGTTGAGCGGACCGGAGACGAACTCCCAGAACGGCTCGAAGTCGGTGAAGGCGGCCCGTGACGGCTGGTAGTGCTGCGCCGAGGTGTGGTGCACATCGGCGGTGAGCCACACCGTGCCCGTGATCCGCCGGTGCTTGACGAACCGCAGCAGCTCGGCCAGCTGCAGCTCACGTCCGAGGGGCAGGCCCGGGTCGCCCTGCGCGACCGCCTCGATGTTCGGCTGTCCTTCGGTCGTGTCCGGCACGACGAGGCCGAGCGGCATGTCCGCGGCGATCACCTTCCACACGGCGCGCGAGCGCGGCAGCTCGCGCTTCAGCCACTCGAGCTGTTCGGCGCCGAGGATGCCCTGCGGGTCCGTGGTCTGGTTGTCCGGGGAGTTGGCGTTGCGGTAGGTGCGCATGTCGAGGACGAACACGTCCAGGAGCGGCCCGTGCCGTACGACCCGGTGCACACGGCCTTCCCGGTCGCCGGGCCGCAGGGTCGAGACGGGGAAGTACTCGCTGAACGCGCGCCGGGCCCGAGCCGCCAGGACGTCGACGCTCTTCTCGGTGTAGCGCGCGTCCGTGCTCGCGATGACCTCACCCGGGTACCAGTTGTTGCGCACCTCGTGGTCGTCCCACTGGATGATGGAGGGCACCTGGGCGTTGAACCGTCTGAGGTTCTCGTCGAGCAGGTTGTAGCGGAAGTTGCCGCGGAACTCCGCCAGCGACTCGGCGACCTTGGACTTCTCCTCGGTCGTGATGTTCCGCCACGTGCTGCCGTCGGGGAGCGCGGCGGTCGCGGCGATCGGGCCGTCCGCGTAGATGTTGTCACCGCTGCACAGGAAGAAGTCGGGGTCGAGCCGGGCCATCGCGTCGTAGATGCGGTAGCCGCCGATGTCCGGGTTGATGCCCCAGCCCTGCCCGGCCAGGTCGCCCGACCACAGGAAGCGGACGCCGTCGCGCCGCCCGTGCGGAGTCGTACGGAACGTCCCGCTCACCGGCTCGCCGGTGCGCCGGGGGTCGTCGGGGTCGGCGAGCAGGACGCGGTAGTGGATCTGTTCGCCGGAGGGCAGTCCGCGCAGCCGGGTGGTCCCCGTGAAGTCCGTGTCCGCGCCCAGCAGTGGTCCGTGCCAGCTGCGCGGGTTGCGGAACGTCCCGGTCGCCGAGGTCTCGACGATCATCCGGGCGGGGCGGTCGGAGCGGACCCACACCAGGCCGGAGTCGGCGGTCACGTCGCCGGCCTGGACGCCCCAGCCCGCCTTCGGCCGGCCGGACAGGGCGAACGCCGGCGCCGAACCGAGCGCGGTGGGCAGGGTCAGTGCCGCCGACGCGGCCAGGGAGCCGCGCAGCACGCTGCGGCGGCCGGGAAACGAGCTGGGCGGACGGTGCGACATGGATACGCCTCCGGGGACGGATTCGGCCAGTGTGCAGTGCCACAACTACTGGTGCGCCGCAGCGCACACGGAAACCGCGGGTGAACAACCAGCACTGGAAAGTGCGGAATTGACGTACCGATCTCGGGGCTGGACCGGGTTGGCGGGAGCGGGATGCCCGTGGGCCGGCTGCGGGCCCGCCTGGTGTCCATGGCCACCGGACTCGGCATCCCGCTGGTCGCGGTCGACCCCGCCTGCACCAGCAGGTGGGGCGCCCAGCACTTGCAGAAACCCCTCACCAGCACCATCAGGAAAACCACCCGCCACGACGCTGCCGCCGTGGCGATCGGAAGGCGCGTCCCGGGGCATCCGATCCGGCGGCGGACGGCACCGCCCCGTACCCACCAGCGTGATGGGTACGGGCATCGGACCGTCCAGGCCCGACCGGCCACCCCGGGGCGTGAGGCGCTGTTCATCAGCGGCCTCCGGCCGCGGGCCGCCCCCGCATTCCCGGACCACGGACACGATCCGTGCCGCCCGGACGCGGAGCGAACGCGGGCAACCTGGGGGTACCTCCCACGCCCTTAAGGCAGTGGGGGAGCCCAACACCGTCCGGGGCGTTCGGCCGAGCACGAGTCCTGGCAACAGGACTCACTCCCGCTCAGTCCCTAGGAACGGTTGCCGAGGTCCATGGTGCGTTTGCGCTCGACGACCTCCTCGACGTGGGACGCTGCTCACGGGGCGGCGGGCGCTGGGGCTCACGGGCTGCCTCCGAGGACGGCGGCCGACGCTGCCCGAACGCCGTCACCGAGGACGGCGGGCGGCAGGGTTCGCGTGCAGCCTTCCGGGGAGCGGTGCCCCGCCTCTCAGCTGCTGCCGTCGAGGATGACGCGGGCGACGAGCGCCGGGTCGTCGTTCATCGGGACGTGTCCGCAGCGGGGCAGCCGCACCAGCCGCGCCCGCGGAATGATCTGCTTGGCCCGGACGCCCTGGCGGCGCATCAGCAGTCGGTCGTGGGTGCCCCAGGCCACGGTGACGGGCAGCGCCGGGATGTCGTCCGTGAACTGGACGTTCGTGCCTGCCCGGAGGGTCTCGGCGAATCCCTCGGCGCGGGCCAGCGCGAGTGTCTCGGCGACGACCGCGTCCGGTGAACGGCGGCCGGGCCGGGCGTAGATGGTGCTGGTCAGCACCATCCGCCCGGCCGCCGAGCGGGA
This sequence comes from Streptomyces rhizosphaerihabitans, assembly GCF_025399795.1. GTDB lineage: Bacteria > Actinomycetota > Actinomycetes > Streptomycetales > Streptomycetaceae > Streptomyces > Streptomyces rhizosphaerihabitans. The sequence goes on from NZ_JAODTZ010000010.1 coordinate 126,501, forward strand.
GAGCCGGTCGATGACCGGCAGGGGCATGCGCCGGGCCGCCGCTCGCATGGCGATCAGCACGCCGAAGGCGTAGCGCCGCTCCACCGGTGACCAGAAGCCGGCGGGCGAGAGCGCCGTGACGGACCGTACGAGCTTCTCGCGGCCCAGTTCCAGGGCCAGCAGCCCACCTAGCGAGTTGCCGGCGACGTGCGGCCGCTCGATCTCCAGCGCCTCGCACAGTGCGCCGAGCACGGGAACCACCGTCGACAGGTCGTGGGTGAGCCCCTCGGGCAGCGCCGGTGACTCGCCGAAGCCCGGGAGATCGACGGCTATCACGTCGCGCTCGGCCGCGAGGATGGGGACGACCGGGTCCCAGGCCTGTCGGTGGTGGCCGATCCCGTGAAGCAGGAGCAGCGGTTCACCGGCGCCCACGCGCGCGTAGGACAGGGTGACCGCCCTCGGGCCGCTCGGGGAGGGGAGACTGACGGTGACCGTGTCGGACATGGGACTGCTCCTCGTCTGGACGCCGTGACGAACCATCTTGTAGACAGCTTGTCAGCAACTGCTACCGACGGGTAGCCCCGAGGTGTCACGAACCGTACGCCAGGAACGGAACGGCGCGGATCGGGCAGCCCGGGGGACCGGGCTGCCGAGGGGACGACGGCCAGGCCGGCCCGCCGAGAGCGGGATCCCGTACCTCACCCCAGCCGCTGGCCGCCAGCCGTCGGCCGCCAGCTGTCAGCCGCCTGCTCCCGGCACCCGTATCCCTCCTCCCCGTCGCCCGCGGCCCGCGCTAGCGTGCCCTGTGCACCTCCACGTTGAACTCCGGGTGCCCGATGCTTCGGAAGAGGTTCAGCCACAGGGGCAGATACATCTCCGCGGCCCGCGCGGTCCGGATGCCCCCGAGGTCGAGCACGCGGTGCGCGGGCCAGCCGAACTCCCCCAGCAGCGCCGTCACCTGCTCCTTGGCGCTCTCGTCGTCCCCGGAGACGAAGATCTGGTGCTCTCCTGGCACCCTGGCGGGGTCGACCATTACTTGGCAGTTGACGGTGTTGAGGCTCTTCACCACGCGGGCCTGCGGGAACGCGCGCTGGATCTGCTCGCCCACGCTGTCCGACTCGACAGGAGAGAGCCGCATCTCGCCGTCCTCGAACGCCATGGGGTTGGAGACGTCCAGCAGTACCTTGCCGTCCAGTTGTTCCTCGCCGGCCGACCGCAGCACGGTGAGAGCGACCCGCCCGCCCACCGCGTTCACTACCACCTCGCCGAACGCCGCGGCGTCCGCGAACGTGCCGTGACGGGCAGTGGGACCCGAACCGCCGGCCCACTCGACGGCCGCCGCGTTGTCCTTCGTGCGCGAACCCAGACAGACCTCGTGGCCCACCTCGACCAGTTTGCCGGCAAGCGCGCGCCCCACGTCGCCCGTGCCCAGAACCCCGTATCGCATCGTCGTTCCTCCCGTTTCGAGACCGCGGGCCGGCGGCGGCCCGCCGTCATTGTGCTCCGGGTCGGCGATTTCGCCTGGACACGAGGGAAGGTGTCGGGTGGGATGGTGCGGTGGCAATCGACACCGCGACCGATGTCTTCGAAGAACATCGCCCCGTACTGATGGGCGTGGCGTACCGCATGCTCGGGCGGGTGGCCGACGCGGAGGACGTCGTTCAGGAGGCGTGGCTGCGCTGGTCCGCCGACGACCGGTCGGACGTGCGTGAACCGCGCGGCTACCTGGTCCGCGTCACCACCCGGCTCGCCATCGACCGACTGCGCCAGGTCCAGTCGCGCCACGAGGCGTACGTCGGACCATGGCTCCCGGAGCCGTACGTCACCGACTTCGGCGACACCGTCCCTGACAGTGCCGAACGGGCCGTCCTCGCGGACTCCGTCTCCCTCGCCGTCCTCGTCGTCCTGGAGTCCCTTTCGCCGCTGGAACGCGCGGTGTTCGTCCTGAGGGAGGCGTTCGGCTATCCGTACGCCGACATCGCCGCCGTCCTCGACCGGGGAGAACCGGCGGTGCGTCAACTCGCCGGGCGGGCGCGCAAGCACGTCGAGGAACGACGGCCCCGCTACGAGGTCGACCCGGCCGAACGCCGTGACCTCACCGAGCGGTTCCTCGCCGCGGCGGGCGGGGGCGATCTCGAGGGGCTCATGTCGCTGCTGGCACCGGAGGCGCGCCTCATCGGCGACAGCGGAGGCCTGGCCCAGGCGCCGCTGCGGGTCCTCGACTCCGCAGACAAGGTCGGCCGCTTCGTCATCGGCGTCACCAGGAAGGGTGTACCGGGCCTGTCGTTCCGCTTCCTCGAGGTCAACGGCGGTGTCGCGGTGCTCGCGCTGTCCGAGGGCAAGCCGGACAGCATCATCCAGCTGGACGTCGCGGACGGCCGCATCCAGTGCGTCTACATCGTGCGCAACCCGGAGAAGCTGGTGTCGCTCTCCGCCGACTGACCACTGACGAACGCCTCGGTCCGAGGCGCCGAACGGCAGCGAAAGCCCCCGTCTTCGGACGGGGGCTTTCGCTGTTGTGTCAGGGACATCGCCCAGCGAGAACACCCCGTGAACGCTCTGCGGCGGACCGCCTGTGCAATCCACAAGGGATCGAGGATTGGTCTTGACCAAGGGTGGGGGCGGCCCTATCGTCGCAGGGATAGTGCAGGAACCTTTAATAAACAAGGGCGTTAAAACGCCGCCGGGCCACGGCGATTGCGGAGGACAGGGTGGGGACCACGCAGTTGGAATCGGTGCCGGAACCTAAGTACTGGCATCTCAAGACCGTGCTCAGTGAAGCACTGGACTCCGAATTCACCGTGGGCGAGATCCTGCCCAACGAACGTGATCTGGCGGCCCGCTTCGGTGTCGCTCGGGCCACGCTGCGCCAGGCGCTCGAACAGCTCGAACTGGAAGGCCGGCTGCAGCGCCGTCGCGGCGTGGGCACCACGGTCGCGCCGCCGCGTATGGGTGTGGCCGTCGGAACAGAACAGCACGTGTGGCCGGGGGCGGCCGGCGACGCCTGGCACGCCGCGGACTGCACCGTGGCGGCACCGCCCGCGTCAGTGGCAGACATCCTGGAGACCGCCGCCAGCGAACTGGTTCACACGGTGCGCCGTTCCCGGGTGACGCACGGCCAGCCCGTCGCCGCCGAGCTCCTGTACATCCCGGCGTCCTCGGTGCCGGACCTGTCTGCGATCGACGCGCCCTCGGGTGCCGCACGCGCGCGTGCTGTGCTGCGGGAACTCCAGCGCCTGGAACTGGAAGGCCAGGACCGTGCCGTCGAGCTCGGCTCGGCCCGCGCGGACGACGCCAAGGAGCTCGACCGCCTTCCCGGAGCGCCCGTTCTGGTCGTCACCACCCGTTTCTTCACCGAGGGGCGTACGGCAGCGGTCTCCATGGCCACGTACCGCGCGGACACCTGCCGGCTCACGTTCGGTGACTCCGGTGGCGTGGAGATCCACCACGACCCGGAGCGTCGCGCTTCCTGAGCCGTCCTGCCCGGACCGACGCGCACTTCTCTGCGCGTCCCGGACGACACCCGTCGCGCCCCGGAACACTCCGGGGCGCGATGTTTTTTTCCTAGCTACAGCTACAGCTACAGCTACAGCGGATGCTGCGCTGTCGTGTCAGCGGCGCGCCGTCACGGTTCCCTCCACCGCGAACAGTTGTTCCTCCACGTGGTCGAGGGCCAGGCGCAGCGCTCCGGTCGCCACGGCCGCTTCCCCCAGCATGGACAGGGCCACCTTGGGCGGGCGCAGGCAGTAGCGCGCCAACTCCCGCCGCAGCGGCTCCAGTACGCCGTCCAGACCGGCTGCCCAGCCGCCGATGACGACCAGTTCCGGATCGAGGGCGAGGACCAGGGCCGCCACGTCGTGCACCAGTCGCTGGATGAAGCGGTCGACGGCCGCGCGCGCCCGTTGGTCGCCACCCTTGGCCAGTGCGAACACCTTGGCCACCGCCTGCTCGTCGAGCGGGTGCAATGGTTCGTCCGTGGTCGACAGCAGCGTCTCGGGAGTGACGTCGCGGCCGAGCAGATGCAGCGCGCCGATCTCACCGGCCGCCCCGCCGTATCCCCGGTGCAGCCGCCCGCCGATCAGCGAGCCGGCGCCCGGACTCAGCCCCGCCAGGACGAATACGACGTCGTCGGACTCGGTCGCCGCCCCCTTCCAGTGCTCGGCGACCGCCGCCGTGTTGGCGTCGTTCTCCACGAGCACCGGGCATTTGAAGGAGCGGCTCAGCCGCTCGCCCAGCGGCAGGCCCGTCCATTCCGGCAGCGCTGTGCCCAGGCGCACAGTGCCGTCCGCCTCCACGATGCCGGGGCTTCCCACGCCCACCGCCCGCAGGGAGCTACGGGCGACACCGGCCCTGCGCAGCAGTTCGGCGACCGCCATCCGCAGCCGTTCCAGCCGTTCGTCGGCGGACGCCGTCTCGTCCACGTCCTTGGCCATCGCGCCCATCACGCGCCCGTCCAGGTCCGCGAGGAGCGCCGCGACGCGGTGCGGGCCGATCTCCAGGCCCAGCAGATGTCCCGCCTCGGCCCGGAACCGGAATCTGCGCGCCGGGCGCCCCTGGCGCCGCGTGGCGCCCTCCTCGGCCGCCTTCTCGACGACGAGCCCGTTCTCGATCAGCCCCTCGACGACTCCTTCGACCGTCGGCCGTGACAATCCGGTCACCCGGGTGATCTCGGTGAGGGTCGCGCAGTCCGTGGCACGCAGGGCGTGCAGCACCACCGCGGAATTGATCCGTCGCAGCAGAGAGGGATCCCCGCCGGTCAACCGCCCCAACGTCCGTCCTCCCAGCTTGTACGCGTGTTGGCCGGATCGTACTCGTCGCGGGGGACCTCGGCGAGGGCCGGGGACCCTTTCCCGCCCACGGGGTCGCCGTCAGCCCCTCCTACGGCTCGCTGTCAGCCCGGTGCCACGAACCCCGACTCGTAGGCCGCGATGACCGCCTGAGTACGGTCCCGGGCCCCCAGCTTCGCCAGCAGGGCGCTGACATGCGACTTGACCGTCTCCGTCCCGACGACCAGCCGCGTGGCGATCTCGGCGTTCGACATCCCCCGGGCCATCAGACGCAGCACGTCCGCCTCGCGCTCGGTCAGCGCGGCCCGCTCCATGGCCGCACGTGCCGCCGGATTCCCCCCGCTCTCCCCGTACTCGGCCGCCAACTGCCGTACGGAGGAGGGGAACAGCAAGGACTCGCCCTCGGCCACCAGACGTACCGCGTGCACGATCTCGGCCGGCCGAGCCCGCTTGAGGAGGAATCCGTCGGCACCCGCGCGGAGCGCCTCGTAGACGTATTCGTCGTTCTCGAACGTCGTCACGACAAGGATCTTCGGCGGATCGGTGACGGTCCGCAGTACCGCGCGGGTGGCCTCGATGCCGTCCATCAGCGGCATCCGGACATCCATCGCGACCACATCCGGCCGCAACTGCCGGACCAGCGGGATCACCGCGGCGCCGTCGGCCGCCTCACCGACGACCTCGATGTCGGGCTGCGCCTCCAGAACGGCGCGCAGCCCCGCGCGTACGAGAGGTTCGTCGTCGACGAGCAGAACGGTGACCGGCATCCGGCCAGCGTAGATCAACGCAACGGCAGCTCTGCATGCACCTGCCAGTCACCCTCGTGCGGGCCCGTCCGGGCACGGCCGCCGAGCAGCGCGGCCCGCTCCCGTATGCCGCGCAGGCCGCTGCCCCGCCCCGGCCCCGTTATGCCGGCCGGCAGCGGATTGCGGACTTCCAGGGCGAGCGCGCCGTCCTTGACCTCGATACGGACCCGCACCGGGACGCTCCCGGCGTGCCGCAGCACATTGGTGAGCGACTCCTGGAGGATCCGGTAGCCCTCTCTGGACACCGGACCGGGCACGGTCGCGAGCGGGCCTGTCACTTCGGCGTCGACCTTGGCACCCGACGTGCGGGCCGACTCCAGCAGCCGGTCGGCGTCGGTCAGCGTAGGACGGCTGCTCACGGGACGCTGTGCCTCGCGCAGTACTCCCAGCACCCGCTCCAGGTCCTCCAGGGCGGCCCGTCCGGTCTCCTCGATGGCGACCAGGGCGCGGCCGGTGAAAGCCGGGTCGCCGGCCGCCCGCGCCGCGCCGGCCTGCACCACCGCGACCGTCAGCGCGTGGCCGATGGAGTCGTGGAGCTCACGGGCGATGCGGTTGCGCTCCAGGAGTTGTTCGGTGCGCTCCTCCAGAGCGGCGAGCCGCTCGGTGGGGGAGGGGCCGAGGAGCCGCCGCGCCAGCGCCGTGGTCAGCTCGCCGAGGCCGACCACCGCGCCGTACAGGGCGAGCAGGGGCAGCGGGATGAGCAGCGCGCAGCTCCAGTGCGGGTCGAGGAGCCTCACCACGGGGTCGTTGCCCGGCCAGTAACCGAGGGCCGCCCTGGTGAGATCGACGGCGAACATGGGCAGCCAGACGGTGGCCATGGAGGTCGCCACGCTCAGCAACATGCGCGCTTCCAGCCAGAGCACGGTCCGCCACCGGTCCCGTCGGCCGGCCGAAGGAGCGACCGAGAACGCCGTGTCCTCGCCACTTCGCTCGCCCGGCGCCAGCATGAACCGTGCCTGCACACCCTCGCCCCGCCGCACGGCCGGGATCAGCCCCAGCGGAATGAGCATCAGCGCGGGCACCCACGGCCTCGTACTGTCGATGAACAGCCACACGCTGACGAACAGCATCGGCACCCACAGGTGCAGCAAACGCGTGTACGTCGTCCCCCACAGCAGCGGGCGCAGAAACCGGGCCATCGCGTCATCGTGCCAGCCGGCACTGACAACGGACCTCCCCCGGGCGGGGGAGAGGATCTCCACCTGCGGGGGAGGCGCGGACCAGGCGGCCGCGACCACGCTGGGGCCATGACCAGCATCGACGTCCAAGACCTGACCAAGGAGTACGGCAGCAAGCGCGCCGTGGACCGCCTGACCTTCAGCGTTCTCCCGGGCCGCGTCACCGGATTCCTCGGGCCCAACGGCGCCGGAAAGTCCACCACCATGCGGCTCGTGCTGGGCCTGGACCGGCCCACGTCCGGCACCGCCACCGTCGGGGGCCGTGCCTACGCCACCCTCGACGAGCCGCTCCGGAAGGTGGGCGCCCTGCTCGACGCCGGGGCCGCGCACGGGTCGCGGACCGCCCGGGACCATCTGCGGGCGCTCGCCGCCACCAACCGCATCTCCGAACGCCGGGTGGACGACGTACTGGAGGAGACGGGGCTCACCTCGGTGGCCCGGCGCCGGGTGAAGACGTACTCCCTGGGCATGCGTCAGCGTCTGGGCATCGCGGCCGCCCTCCTCGGCGATCCGCCCGTCGTACTCCTCGACGAACCGTCGAACGGACTCGATCCGGAAGGGATCATCTGGATCCGGGAGCTGCTGCGCCGTCTGGCCCGGGAGGGGCGCACCGTCCTCGTCTCCAGCCACCTCATGAACGAGACCGCGTCCTTCGCCGACCAGCTCGTCGTCCTCGGCCGCGGCCGTCTTCTCGCCGACATGCCCATGCGCGAGTTCATCCACGCGCGCGTGCAGCCTCGCGTCCGGGTACGCAGCACGGACGGCGGCGCGTTGGCGAGCCTGTTCGCGGAGCACGGCATCGAGGCCGTCGAGGGCGAGGACGGCCGCTGGACCGCCCTCGACGCGCGGTTGGAGGACATCGGGCGCCTCACCTCGGCCGCCGGTCTTCCGATCCTCGAACTCGCCGCGGAGGAAGGCACGTTGGAACAGGCGTATCTGGATCTGACAGCCACCGAGACCGAGTTCGCCGCCGTCCCGACCCAGCCTCAGGAGGCCTGACCGTGTCCTTCGCACCCGCACTCCGCGCGGAATGGATCAAGATCCGAACCCTGCGCTCGCTCCTCTGGGGCCTGCTCGCCGTCCTCGCGGCCACGGTGGCGTTCTCGGCACTCGCCGGACTCGACAACTCCGACGACCCGGAGTTCGACCCGCTCTTCTCGACCTTCTTCGGTGTCAGTTTCGGCCAGATCGCCGCCATCACCTTCGGGGCGCAGGCCGTCTCGGCCGAATACCAGGGCGGCGCCCTGCGTGTCTCGCTGTCGGCGGTTCCCGACCGGGGGCGCTGGTTCCTGGCGAAGACGGTGGCGATCGGAGGACCGGCCCTGATCGTCGGCCTGGTCACGGGAGTGGCCGGTCTGGTCGTGGGGACGTCCGTGCTCGGTTCCAGGGCGAACGGGCTGACCTGGGCGGAGGAACTCCGGGGAGTGGTCGGCTGCGCGATCTACCTGGCCCTGATGGCCCTGTTCGCGGCGGGCCTGGCAGCCGTCCTGCGCAGCGGGGTCGCCACGCTGAGCATCCTGATCCCCTTCCTCCTGATCGTGTCCTTCGTCGTCGGGGGAGCATCGGGGACCGTGGCGGACTTCCTGCCGGACAAGGCGGGGCAGACGGTCCTGCACGAGACGTCGGGCGGTGCCCTCGGCCCCTGGAGCGGGCTCGCGGTGACCGCGCTGTGGACCGCCGCGGCGCTGGGCGCGGGCGCGTGGTGCGTCCGGCGCCGGGACGCGTGACCGCACGGGCCTCCTGACGCCTCACCAATTGTCAGTGGCGGCCGCTTTACTGGACGTCATGACCATCGCGCAGCATCTCGCCGTGATCGACCGGCTGTGCTCCGAGGACTTCCCCTCGGAGCACAGCCGGTCGGATGTCGGCTCGGGTGGACCCGGTTACCACATAGCCGAGTTAGCGACGAGCGAGGACTTCTGGGAAGCCGACGGCGCGGCACGCGAGGAGACGGAGGAGCAGTACGAGGCCGACCGGGACGGTCTCTCGGGGCTGCTCACCCGCCGCTGGGGGCACCCGGACGTCCTCAGCCTGTCGAGCGTTCTCGACCGGGTGATGGACGGCGAGGACATACCCGAGCCCTGGGGCGTCCTGAGTTCGCACGTTCCCGATGTGCACCTCTGGAAGCCGGCCGGGCACGACCGCTGGCTCGCCCTCGGCATCTCGCAGTGGGACCGCGAACTGCCGTTCCAACTGCTCGCGGTGATCACGGCGACAGACCCACCCTGATTCAGTGAGCCTGCGCCGCCACCCGCAGGCGGCCGAACTCCTCGGCCATCGTCGCCGCGGTCCAATGCGCGTTGAGCCCACTCGGGTTGGGCAGAACCCACACCCGGCTCGACCCGATCGTCCGCTCCTGCGGACCGATGCGGGCCCGGCGGTCGTCGAAGGCCGCACGGTAGGCGGTCACCCCCACCACCGCCAGCCACCTCGGGCGCAGTCGCTCGACCTTCTCGCCGAGCAGCCGCCCGCCTTCGCGGTACTCCTCGGCACTCAGCTCGTCGGCGCGGGCCGTCGCCCGCGCCACCACGTTCGTGATGCCGAGTCCGTACGAGAGCAACTCGTCCTGCTCGGAGGGCTTCATGAGCCGCGGAGTGAACCCGGAGAGATGAAGCACCGGCCAGAACCGGTTGCCGGGCCGGGCGAAGTGATGGCCGGTGGCCGCCGTCATCAGGCCCGGATTGATGCCGCAGAAAAGGACCGAGAGGCCGTCCGCGACGACATCCGGCACGAGCCGGTCGCGGGCGGCCTCCAGGTCCGCTCGGGTGAGCCGTGTCAGAGGATCGCCCCGGGCGTGTAGGCGGCGGCCTCCGGGTGCTGCTTCACGATCTCCTCGACACGCCCGACGACGACGGCAACCTGGTCGGCAGCGGCGCCCGTGAAGGACAGCTTGTCGGCCATCAGCTCGTCGAGCTGCGCGCGGTCCAGCGGGATCCGCTCGTCCGCGGCGAGCTTGTCGAGCAGCTCGTTGCGTTCGGCACCCTGCTCGCGCATGGCGAGGGCGGAGGCGACAGCATTCTCCTTGATCGCCTCGTGGGCGACCTCACGGCCGACACCCGCGCGCACCGCGCCCATCAGGACCTTGGTCGTCGCGAGGAACGGCAGGTAGCGGTCCAGCTCGCGGGCGACGACGGCCGGGAAGGCGCCGAACTCGTCGAGGACGGTCAGGAAGGTCTCCAGCAGACCGTCCAGCGCGAAGAACGCGTCCGGCAGTGCGACCCGGCGGACGACCGAGCACGACACGTCGCCCTCGTTCCACTGGTCGCCGGCCAGCTCGCCCGTCATCGACGCGTAGCCGCGCAGGATGACCATCAGGCCGTTGACGCGCTCGCAGGAGCGGGTGTTCATCTTGTGCGGCATCGCGGAGGAGCCGACCTGGCCGGGCTTGAAGCCCTCGGTGACCAGCTCGTGCCCGGCCATCAGCCGGATGGTCTTCGCCGTCGAGGACGGCGCGGCCGCCAGCTGTACCAGCGCGGTCACGACGTCGTAGTCCAGGGAGCGCGGGTAGACCTGGCCCACGGAGGTGAAGGCCTGCGAGAAGCCGAGGTGCCCGGCGATCCGCTGCTCCAGGTCGGCGAGTTTGGCCGCGTCCCCGCCCAGCAGGTCGAGCATGTCCTGTGCCGTGCCGACCGGGCCCTTGATACCGCGCAGCGGGTAGCGCTCGAGCAGTTCCTCGAGGCGGCCGTACGCGACGAGCAGCTCGTCGGCGGCGGTCGCGAAGCGCTTGCCCAGGGTGGTGGCCTGTGCGGCCACGTTGTGCGAGCGGCCGGCCATGACCAGCTCGGCGTACTCGCCGGCGAGCTTGCCCAGCCGGGCGAGGACCGCCACCGTACGGTCGCGCATCAGTTCCAGGGAGAGCCGGATCTGCAGCTGCTCGACGTTCTCGGTGAGGTCGCGGGACGTCATGCCCTTGTGCACGTGCTCGTGCCCGGCGAGGTCGTTGAACTCCTCGATCCGTGCCTTCACATCGTGCCGGGTGACCTTCTCGCGCTCGGCGATGGAGGCGAGGTCGACCTGGTCGAGGACGCGCTCGTAATCGGCGATGGCGGCGTCCGGAACCTCGATCCCGAGGTCCTTCTGGGCGCGCAGGACGGCGAGCCAGAGCTGACGCTCCAGTTTCACCTTCTGCTCGGGGGACCAGAGCGTGGCGAGCTCGGCGGAGGCGTAGCGTCCGGCGAGAACGTTGGGGATACGGGGCTTTGCAGGCGCGGCAGTCACGTGTATGGAGCATACCGGCTGTCCGGCGCGGGTCCTGTTACGTCCGCCGCGTCCTGAATGCGCAGGTCGGGGCGGAGCGGCACCCCCCGGCGGACCGGGGTGTGCGTGAGAGGTGCGGGGACGGGACCCAGGTGCCGCGTTTCAGCGGACACCACAGACCGCGTCGTCGCTCCTGCCGTTCGCCGGTGGGCCCGGCGAAAAGACGCTCAACTTCCTTTGAGTAGAAGGGAGTTGTTCATCGTATGTAGTGCAGAGATGTTTTGGTGGACCGTTTTCGCAGGATCGTTGTCACGACCCCGAGCGCGGTGGGCGGCTTCCGTAGCCCGCCTGCGCGTGGGGATCGTGGTGGGACTGCTCGCTGCCGACTACAGCGCGCAGACCCCCGTACGTCTTCGAAGTGAACCGGTCGTGGGCGAGGGTGAGCTCCGCCGTGATCAGTTGGTTGCGCTCATCGTTGACTTCCTCGATCTCCTGCATGAGCTGGGAGTTCTTGGCGCGCAGTGCCGTGTTCGCATTCCGCGCCTCGTCGAGGGCTCTGGCATGGCTGCCGAGTCTGATGGCCGTGATGGTGGCCCTGCGGGCCATGGCTTTCTCTCTCTGGGACAGTTCCAGCTCGCGCTTGTGCATGTCCAGCTCGAGACGTCTGCGATGCTCCGCCAGGACGCTGAGATCATGCCGTGTACGGGCGTCGACCTGGTTGATCGTGTGGCGGAGCAGGGCCGCAAGGACCCCGGCCGCTCCCACGGTTAACAGGCCGACCCCGACTGCCGCAAACTCCCATGTATGGTGCCAGACGCCCTCGCCCACGAATGTCCAGCCGGCTGTGCAGCTGGCGGCGGACGCGAATGCCAGTCTGTACGCCACGTTTCGTTACCCCCTTGCAGTGGCCCCCCGGTTTTCGTCGGCGTCGAGATCCTTCTGGAGCTCGATAGCTTGGACGATGTTCCCGCTGAGCATTGTGCGGATTCTGAGATCAGTGATTCCCCATGCGTCCATGGCCTCCTCCGGGGTGAGTGTGACTGAGGCTACCCTCCGTGCCGCAGGCTGAGGCCCGTGTTCCGGCGGAAGCATCCCGCTGTTGACCAACATCTCTCGCTGGTCGAGGCCAAGTACTGACGCCCATGTGTTCAGTTGCGAGGGGAGGGGGAGGGTCTTCCCTTCCAGTGTTCTGCTGATCGTCGTCAGGCTCACTCCAATCGAGATGGCCAGCTGAGCCCGGCCACCGGCTCGTGGGCGGACGTCGTACCCGGCCGCTGTCGCGGCATTCGTCAGGTACTCGCCAACCCTCCTTGCGAGAGCTTGTCGCTCACCGCGGGACTCGTGGGGGGACTCTTCCATGCTCCGCATGCCCGGAGAGTAGCGCGCATGTATGCAACTTGCACGCGACTTGCATGCGTGCATCTTCGCAGGTCAACAGGCGTATGGGTGTCGTGGCAGGCCAAGGGGGACGGCTCGCACTCCAGTTCCCAACAAAAACTCTCGTCGTCATACCGGCGAAGCAACTTGCGTACGTGTACGCAAGTTGCATATGTTGCATGACTGTGAGTTAGTCGCACGTATGCAAGTCCCTTTGAGGGGACCCTATTTGCACCGCCTCGACATCAGCTCGACCAGGCTCCGGAGCTGCGAGGCATCTGCGGGGGACGCCTCGAAACCTTCGGACACGACGCCCCGGTCACCCGGCGCCCGAGGCCGGCCGTGGCCGGAGCGGACCGTCGCAGCACCTGCCCGCCACAGTTCATCCACTCATGAACGGAGTAGGCCTTGATCGCCGAGGCTAACGCCGCCACACCGCGGTTCGACACTAGAGAACCGGCCCTTATCGCCCGTGCACTCGCGGGTGACCGGGACGCGTTCGGGGAGCTCTACGCTCTGCACCACCCCGCGGTGCTGGCTTACGTACAGCGCCGTGTACGCAATCGGCAGGTCGCCGAGGACATCACCGGCGAAACCTTTCTCAACGCCTGGATGAAACGCGGCACGTTCACCTACCGCGGCATCGGCTTCGTCGGGTGGCTGATCACCATCGCCCGGAACAAGGTCATCGACCATTGCAAGAGTGCGCAGCGTCGCGAGTTCGTCGTCGAGGACATGCTCGGCTTCGACGAAGACCTCACCGTGAGCACCGAGGACACCGTACTGATCAATCTGGACGAGGAGTTGCTGCTCCAGGCTCTGGAGCAGCTGCGACCGCCGCAACGCGAAGTCCTCACGCGCCGGTTCCTCATGGAGCTCTCGGTGCTGGAGACGGCGCGTCAGATGGAGCGGTCCGAAGGCGCGGTGAAGACGCTTCAGTTCAGGGCGCTGGCCAAGCTGCGCAGTGAGTACCTGGGGGTGGCGGCATGACCACGGTGCCCGGGATCCGCACGGCCGTCGAGGCGGACCTCGCCGAGCAACTCGGCACGTTCGCGCGGGAGTTCGTCGCCGAACTGGAGGCGCAGGGGCGCCTGGTGGAAGTGGGCGGGGCCGGGGTTCTCGAACGGCTGCGGGCACAGGCCGAGGCCTGGCAGAACTTTCCGGAGGCCTACCACGCGGCCGTCGACACGATCGTCGAGGACTGCGGCTACCCGAGCGAGGTCGCGATGAGGATCGCCACCGCGCTGAACCGCAAGGGGCTGATCCCGGGCGGCGAGGACTCCGAGCCGCGGCACGATCGCGCGCCCGTGTCCGGGCCGAACCGCAAGGGGCCCGCCCCCGGTGGCGAGGAATTCGAACCCCGGCACGATCGCGCGCCCGTGTCCGGGCCGAACCGCAAGGGGCCCGCCCCCGGTGGCGAGGGCCCCGAACCCCGGCCCGATCATGCTCCCGCGTCGGCGCCGAACCGCGCGGGGCCGGCTCTCGACGGCGAGGACTCCGAACCGCGGCACGACCGTGCTTCCGAGTCCTCGCTGCTCGTTCCGGCCGCACGCGGGGCGATCGTGCTGCACCTCGCCGACCGGGGCGGCGGACGGTCCATGGCGGAGTACGGGCCGGCGTCGGTGCCCAAGCGCATCGACGGGCAGGTTCCGCGGGTGCGGCCGGCCGCCGCGCGGACGCGCGCCGTCGGATGGGGCAGCGCCTCCGCCCGCGCGGTCTCCGTCGCCGCAGGCCTGCAGTCGGACCACCTCGCGCGCCTGGAAGCCATGCAGATCTCGGCGGACGGCGAGCGGGTCACGGTGGCCATCAAGGCCACCTGCCTGGCCGACTGGGAGTACTGGCTCGACGCCATCGGGGCTCCTCGCAATGTCCGGACCAGGACGGCCGGGCACGCCCAGGTGGCCGCGGGAACCCTGGACGGAGTCGCTGTCCACCTGACCGCGCACGGTGTCCCCGAACTCCTCCAGGAAGCGAGCGACGCGGCCGCCGATCCCTTCTACCTCTGGGGACGGATCTACGACCTCGGGATGGGGCAGATCGACCGGACCGACCGCATCTGGCTGTCCCTCGGCCGGCGGCAGGACGAGCGCGGGATGCCCCTGCTGATCCTGCGCGGCACGGACGGTCCCCCCTATCCGCTGGCTTCGATCGTCATGGCGCACGGCCCGCTGACGGCCACCCCCCTCCCCTCCGACGGAATGGCCGGAGACAGTGCGTGACCGCCGGCGGGGGCCGCCGCTTCCGCTGGCTGTTTCTCATCCGTGGCGACCCTCGCCTCTGCACGAGGCGAACCAGGGCCCCGCGTCCACGGATGTTCCCGGGCCGTGTACTGCACCTGGCGCAGAGCAAACCTGATCAGTAGTAGGCGCGGTCGCTCGACGTGGCTGGTTTCCCACCCTCCCGACAGGTCGCCGCAACGGTGCCGATGGGGCACATCGGCCCTGATCCGTCCACCGATGGCGTGTCGGTGCCAAAAGGTACGCACACGCCTTTGCCCCGGCCACGCCCACAGACAGGCGCCAGGAAGTTCGTTGGGCGGTGCTCAGGGGCGTACTTCTCAGGCCCACGCATGAGTGCTTTGATGTTGATTCCAGCTGGGTTTCCCGGCTGGCCTGTTACTTGCCATCCCCTCCAGGGTGGCGGGACGGCTCCTCTCCATGCTCCGCAAAGCTGGGGGGGCCGTCGGCTGGGCCCGGCGTACGCGCCGGGCCCGGCCGTAGTTCCGGGGCGCGTGAGTGAGCGCATCAACGGCACTCCCGCGCTGTCGAGCGCCCCCCGTGCGCCCTGTGGCGGCCGAGGGGCGAACCGGTAGCGTCCTCCTTCATGCGGAGCATGGGCCGCCGTGTCACTCGAGAGAGGGGCACGGCGGAAGCCGCCCCTTCTGCACTCCCTTCAGCTCCCGCGGGCACCGCGCGTGCTCCACCGCGCACGGACGTGGTCCGCGGCTCCCGGAGTCGCCTCGGTGAAGCACGGACTCAGCCGCCGTGGCCGTCTGCGACCGGACCCTCGTAGGGAAGCAGCTCCGGCCGTTTCGCCGGACGCCCGTCGCCGGACGAGCGGCCTGTCAGACGTCGACCGATCCACGGCAGCAGATGCTGCTGGGCGAAGCGGGCGTCGGCGCCGCGGCGGGCGACCCAGTCGGGCGGCGGCGTGGGCGCCATCGGGGTGCGCCACTCAGGGTCCTCGGCCTCGTACCCGAGGGTCTGCCATACGGCCTCGGCGACCCGGCGGTGCCCCTCGGCGGACAGGTGCAGCCGGTCGACGTCCCACACCCGCGGGTCGGCGAGCGAGGGCGCCCCGTAGAGGTCGACCACCAACGCGTCGTGCCGCTCGGCGAGATCGTCGACGACGGCGAAGAGCTCCTCCATGCGGGGCCGGAAGCGTTCGAGGACCGGACCGTTGCGGCCGGGGCTGCGCATCAGGACGAGCCGCTCGCAGGCGGGGGCGAGCCGTTCCACGGCCTCCTCCAGGAGACCGCGGACACGTCCCATGTCGACCTTGGGCCGCAGGGTGTCGTTGAGGCCGCCCACCAACGTGATCACGTCGGGCCGCATGGCGGCGGCCACGTCCACCTGCTCGGCGACGATCTGTCCGATCAGCTTGCCGCGCACGGCGAGGTTGGCGTAGCGGAAACCGGAGGTCCGGGCCGCCATCCGGCCCGCGAGGAGGTCGGCCCATCCTCGGTACGAGCCGTCGGGCAACAGGTCCGACATGCCCTCGGTGAAGGAGTCGCCGACCGCGACGAGGCTGGTGTAGGTGGCATTCATCTGCATGGCGGGAAAGATGGTAACCCGAACACATACTCAGCGGTCGGTCGGGCTGTCCCGCCGGTGCCGCCCGGACCCGGCCGGCAGGTGGGCTCGTGCGACTCCTGCGGCTCATACGACTCCTGCAGCTCGTACGACGCCCACGGTTTTCCTACGCCGGCTGCCCGAACAGCTCCCTCAGGACGTCCTCCATCGTCACCAGCCCCGTGAGCCGTCCGTCGCTGCCCATGACGGCCGCGAGATGTGTACGACTGCGGCGCATCGCCGTCAGGACGTCGTCCAGGGGAGTGCTCTCCCGGACGCGGGCGATGGGCCGCATGTCCTCCACGCGGAACGGCTCCTCGCGCGGGGTCGCGTCCAGCGCGTCCTTGACGTGCAGATAGCCGACGATGCGACGTCCCCCGTCGACGACCGGGAAGCGGGAGAAGCCCGACTCGGCCGACAGCCGCTCCAGCTCCTCCGGGGTGACGCCCACGTGCGCGTAGACGACGCGTTCCACCGGGAGCACGACATCGTGCACGGGACGGCGGCCCAGCTCCAGGACGTCGTGCAGGCGTTCCTGTGCGCGGTGGTCGATGAGCCCGGCGGCACTGGAATCCTGCACGAGTCGGGCCAGTTCGTCGTCGGAGAAGGTCGCCGCGACCTCGTCCTTCGTCTCGACCCGCAACAGCTTCAGCAGCCCGTTGGCGAAGGCGTTGACCGTGAAGATCACCGGGCGCAGCGCGCGGGAGAGCGCGACCAGCGGTGGTCCGAGCGTCAGCGCCGTCCGCACGGGTTCGGCGAGTGCCACGTTCTTCGGCACCATCTCGCCGAGCAGCATGTGCAGATACGTCGCCAGGGTGAGCGCGATGACGAAGGAGACCGCGTGGCCCGCACCGGAGGGGACGCCCAGCGCGTGGAACACCGGCTCCAGCAGGTGCGCGATCGCGGGCTCGGCCACGATGCCGAGCACCAGCGTGCACAGCGTGATGCCCAGCTGCGCGGTCGCGAGGAGCGCCGAGACGTGTTCGAGGCCCCAGAGAACACTCTTCGCCCGCCGGTCGCCGCGCTCGGCGTGCGGTTCGATCTGGCTGCGGCGCACCGAGATCAGCCCGAACTCGGCGCCCACGAAGAAGCCGTTCACGACGAGCGTCGCGAGCCCGATCAGCAGTTGTACGGCGGTCATCGCGCGCCCTCCTCGGCGTCGAGCGGTGCGTGCAGCAGCACGCGGGCGGCCCGCCGCCCCGAGGCGTCCACCACGTCGAGCCGCCACCCGGCGGCCTCGACGGTGTCCCCTTCGGCGGGGATGCGGCCGAGCTCGGCCGCGACGAAACCGGCCAGCGTCTCGTACGGCCCCTCGGGCACCCGCAGCCCGACCCGGGCGAGCTGGTCGGTACGGGCGGACCCGTCGGCCGAGTACAGCGCCCGGCCCTCGTCGTCCGTGCCCACCGGGGCGAGATCGGGCGTCTCGTGCGGGTCGTGCTCGTCGCGTACCTCGCCGACGACCTCCTCGACGATGTCCTCCAGGGTGGCGACCCCGGCCGTGCCCCCGTACTCGTCGATGACCACGGCCATCGTGCGCCTGTCGGCCAGCCGGTCCAGCAGCCGGTCGACGGTCAGCGACTCCGGTACGAGCAGCGGCTCGCGCATGATCTGCGAGACGGGCGTCTGCGTCCGGCTCGCGGCGTGCACGGTCAGCACGTCCTTGATGTGCGCGATGCCGACCACCTCGTCGAGGGTTTCCTGGTAGACGGGGAAGCGGGACAGGCCGGTCGCCCGGGTCGCGTTCGCCACGTCCTCGCAGGTGGCCTGGACGTCCAGTGCGATGACCTGGACGCGCGGTGTCATCACGTTCTCCGCGGTCAGGTCGGCGAGATTCAGCGTGCGCACGAACAGCTCGGCGGTGTCCGCCTCCAGCGCTCCCTCCTTCGCGGAGTGCCGGGCGAGCGCCACCAGCTCCTGGGGCCCGCGGGCGGAGGCGAGCTCCTCGGCGGGTTCGAGGCCGAAGCGGCGTACGACGTGGTTCGCCGTGTTGTTGAGATGGGCGATGAACGGGCGGAACGCGGCGCTGAACCAGCGCTGCGGCGTCGCCACCCGCTTGGCCACGGCCAGCGGTGAGGAGATCGCCCAGTTCTTGGGCACCAGCTCGCCGACGACCATCAGGAAGAGCGTCGAGAGCGCCGTACCGATGACCAGGGCCACCGAGTTCGACGCGGAGGGCGGCACGCCGATCGACTCCAGGGGGCCCGCGATGAGCTTGGCGATCGACGCCTCGGAGAGCATGCCGACGACCAGGTTCGTCACGGTGATGCCGAGCTGGGCGCCGGACAGCTGGAAGGTGAGGTTCCGTACGGCCTTGAGGGCGCCGGAGGCACCCCGCTCGCCGCGCTCCGCGGCACGCTCCAGTTCGCTGCGTTCGACCGTGGTCAGCGAGAACTCCGCCGCCACGAAGCCGCCGCAGGCCAGCGACAGCAGAACCGCCACCAGCAGCAGGAACACTTCGGTCATCGGGTCACCTCCGTCCCATGATCGGCCAGCGGCGGGGGGATCGCGCGATGTCCGCGGCCACCGTGCGGATCACGGCTGCGGGTACGGGGAGGCTCGCCCATGGGCGGACGCTCACACCTTTCGTAGAAGGAACGATTGCCCAACAAGGGTAAAGGAAAGGCAAAGGGGCTTCTCGGTGGCCCCTGCCGTCCACCGGCGCCCCGGAGTTCCGGCCAAGGGCTGTCCCGTGATCCCCGGCAGGCGCACGGAGACAGCCACGGCACTCCCCCAAGCTCTTCGAGCAGGGGGACCCCCACGCCGCGTCGTCGGATCGCCCGAATACGCCCGGTACGAGGACGACCCTCCGCCTTGCGACGCTCCCCCACAGTCCGAAAGACATGTGAGGGGCCCCAGCATCCGACGCCGCGCGCCGATCCACCGGGGAGTACGGGACGCCCTCAGTCGGTGAGCGGCTTCACCCAGCGCCGCCAGCGCTCCTCGGGCGCGTACCCGGTCGCGCGCCAGGCATGGTGGGCGGTCTCGTTCTCCTTCAATACCATGGCATCCCCGCGCCGCCCTCCGAGCCGTACGAAACGCTCCTCCGCGGCGGCGAGCAGTGCCGAGCCGATACCGAGGCGGCGTCGCCCGGGGTCGACCGCCAGCCGGTACAGATGGCAGCGCCAGCCGTCGAAGCCGGCGATCACCGTGCCGACCAGCTCCCCGGCCTGCTCCGCCAGCAGCAGCGCCTCGGGGTCGCGGGCGACCAATCGCTCCACGCCGTTTCGGTCGTCACTGATGCTCGTGCCCTCGGCGGCCACCTTCCAGAAGGCGAGCACGGCATCGAGGTCCTCGGGCAGCGCGGCCCGTATCCGCAAGTCATCCATGATCCGATCCCACCACGCGGGCCCGGCGCGGGAAGGGCATTTCCGCCATGCGGACGGTCACCGGCCGCGCAGTTCGCGGACCACGGGAGCGAAGGCCTCCAGGTTCGGCTCCAGCACCGTCAGATACGAGAATCCGTACCGCTCGCGCTGGGCCCGCACCTGTTCGACGATCTGCTCCACGGTGCCCACCAGCACGATGGGCAGCTCCAGGACCTGCCGCTCGCTCAGACTCGGGATCCGGGGCAGCCAAGGCCGGATCGCGGCACGGCGGTCGTCGGTGACGGCGACGATCTGGATCAGCAGGTTGAGCTCGGCGGGCTCCTCGCGCGCGGCGGCCGCCTTCCGGTAGAGCGCGACGCGGCCGTCGAGTTCGGCGGCCGTGACCGGCTCCAGAGCGCCGTTCTGCCGGGTGCGCGCGCCCGTGAACGCGGCGATGTCCGCGTGCTCCGCGGCGATACGCAGCATCCGGTCGCCGTTGGCCCCGATCAGCAGCGGCACCCGCGGCAGCCCGCCGGTTCCCGGACCGGGACTCTCACCGCCCGGCCGCGGCGCGACGCGGGCGAGTTCGTCCGAGCCGTGCAGCCGCTCCAACTCCTCGACCGTGCGCAGCAGATGGTCGACGCGCTCGCCCGGGGTGCCCCAGGGCAGGCCCGCCGTCTCGTGCTCCGCCGGTACGTACCCGGTGCCGAGGCCGAGTTCGAGGCGGCCGCCCGTCAGCGCGTCCGTGGTGGCCACCTCGCGGGCCAGCAGGGCGGGGTTCCAGAAGCCCGCGTTGAGCACGAACGTGCCGAGCCGGGGCCGCTCGGTCGCCCCGGCGGCGGCGACCAGCGAGGGGAACGGGGCGGGCATGCCCAGATGGTCCGCCACGGTGATCACGTCGTAGCCGAGCTCCTCGGCACGGCGGCACTTGGCAGCCCACTCGGCGGCGGGCGCCGCGTCGATCAGGCTGACGCCGAAACGGAACGGGCGCGACATGAACCATTCCTTCCCTGGGGGCTTGCCGGACCTGGGGAACCTGCCCCGGACCTGGGGAACCTGCTCCGGACCGGGGCGAGCCGGTGGTCACTCGTGCGCGATGGCCGCGAGCACATTCATGCGGGACGCGCGCAGAGCCGGAAGCAGCGCCGCGACGATACCGACGACGGCCGAGCCGATCACGACCGCGACGATCGTCGTCCAGGGGATCGCGAGCGCCTCCATGCCCTGCAGCGCGAGCACCTGCTGGACGCAGACACCCCAGATGATCCCCAGCGCCAGGCCGAGGACCGCGCCGAACACGGCGATCACCACGGACTCCAGACGGATCATCCGGCGCAGCTGGCGCCGGCCGAGACCGATGGCGCGCAGCAGGCCGATCTCGCGGGTGCGCTCCACGACCGACAGGGCGAGGGTGTTGACCACACCCAGCACCGCGATGACGATCGCGAGCCCGAGCAGCGCGTACACGAGGTAGAGCAGCACGGCGATCTGGTCGTGGACCAGCTTCTTGTAGTCGGCCTGGTCACGGACCTGTACCTGCGGATACGGTTCGAGGGTCTTCTCCAGAGGCGGGCGCAGCCGGTCCGGGGCGGTGCCCGGGGCCGCGTTCACGTACAGCGACGAGTCCTGCCCGCCGGGCACGTACTTCTCGATCGTGCCGAAACCGAAGAAGAGTCCGCCCTGCATGCCGAACCCGCCGCTGCCGGCCTGGTCGGTGAGCGCGCCCACCGTCAGTTCCGTCCTGCGGCCTGCGGGGAACTCGACGGGGATCGTGCTGCCGACCCGCACGTCGTGGTCCTCGGCGAACTTCGCGTCCATGGCGATGTGTCCGTCGCCGAGCGCGGCCGCGGTGTCGCCCTGCGCGTAGGTGATGTGGGCGACTTCGTCGAGCTGCGGATCGTAGGCCGAGGCGGTCGTCTCGACCCGCTTGCCGTCGGGCAGCCGGACCGCGACCGGGCTGAACCGCTGGCGGACGACGAGCCCGACACCCTCCGTGGCGCGCACCTTGTCGGTGACCTCGTGCGAGAACGGCACGAAGTTGGCGTTCTGGAGCACGAAGTCGGCGCCGAGGGTTTTGTCGATCTGCTGGTCGAAGGACTTGCTCATGGACGCACTGGCCACGGACATCCCGCCGACCAGGGCGAGCCCGACCATCAGCGCGGCCGCGGTGGCGCCCGTGCGCCGTGGATTGCGCAGCGCGTTGCGCTGGCTCATCCGGCCCACCGGGCCGAAGATCGCCGGGAACGCGCCCCCGAGGACGCGGATCACCGGCCGGACCAGCAGCGGCCCCGCGATCACCGTGGCGATCAGCGTCAGGACGACACCGAGGCCCAGCAGGGAGGCCGCGGTCGAGGTCTTCGTCGAGGCCGCGCATCCCGCGAGAGCCGCGGCCCCGGCCGCGCCGACGACTCCGCCCACCACGGCCCGTACCCGCAACGGCCGTCCCACGCCCGCGACTTCGGCGTCCGAGAGGGCCGCCATGGGGGAGACGGTCGCCGCGCGCCTGGCCGGGAGATAGGCCGCGACATAGGTGACGCCGACCCCGACGACGTACGCCGCCACGGGTGTCGGCCAACCGATCACCATCTCCGTGGACTTGAGGTTCATGCCGAACGCGGTCATCAGCTTGATCAGACCGACCGCCAGTCCGATCCCGGCCGCGAGGCCGAGAGTCGAACCGACCAGGCCGAGGAGCAGCGCCTCGGTGAGCACCGACCGGCGCACCTGACGGCGGTCGGCGCCGAGTGCCCGCAGCAGCCCGAGTTCCCGGGTGCGCTGGGCGATCAGCATCGAGAAGGTGTTGACGATGAGGAATATGCCGACGAGTACCGCGATCCCGGCGAAGCCGAGCATCACGTACTTGATGACGTCGAGGAACCCGCCGAGCTGGGCGGCGGCCGACTTCGCCTGCTCCTCGGCGGTCTTCACGTCGTAGGTCCTGGCGCCGAGTTCGGCGGAGACCCGCTGCTTGAGCACGGCGTCGTCGACGCCAGGCGCGGCGTCCACGGAGACGCTCGTGGCGACGTCGGAGGCGCCGAGCAGTTTGGACTGCGCGGTCGGGGTGTCGAGGAAGATCAGCGCGGCACCGGGGTTGGTGGTGGTGAAGGTGGCGATCCCGACGATCCGCACCTTGAACGAGCCGGGCTGCGCCTGCACCGTCAGGGTGTCACCGATGCCGAGGTGCTTCTTGTCGGCGGTGTCCGCGTCGAGCAGTGCCTCGCCGCTGCCGTGCGGCTCGTGCCCGGAGGTCAGCTTCACCGGACTGCGCTCGGTGATCTGCCAGTTGGTGACGATGGTGGGGGCGCCGGTCGTCGGTCCGACCGACTTGTTCGCGCTGTCGACGACCGGGGCGTTCTCCACCGACGCGTCGACATGGGTGGCGGCCACTCCGTCGACCTCGGCGAGCCTGTCGGCGAGCGAGGCCGGCACGGTCTCGGTGGCGCCGGTCGGCAGTTGTGACTTCAGGTCGTTCTTGGGCTCGACGGTCACATCGGCCGCGGTGGAGGCGAAGAGCCGGTCGAACGTGCGGGTCACCGTGTCCGAGAAGATGAGACTGCCCGCGACGAAGGCCACGGACAGCACGATGGCCAGTGCCGAGAGCAGCAGCCGGCCTTTGTGCGCGAGAAAGCTTCGCAGTGTCGCCTTGAGCACGACCGCCTCAGTCCTTGTCGGGGGTTACGTCACCGGAGCCGCTGTCGGGAGCGGTGCCGCCGGAGCTGCCGTGGGCCGTGTCGCCGGCGGCGGCGACCGGAGTGGTGCCATTCGCGCCGTCGGAGCGGGCCGTGTCACTTGAGTCGGCATCTGTACGGGCCGCGGCACCGAAGTCGCGGTCGGGCGTCGCTTCGCCGGGCTCGCCGCGCCCGCCGTCGAAGGTCACCCGGGTCGTGTCGAAACGCTTCATCCGCTCCAGCACGGCTTCGGCCGAGGGCCGCTCCATCTCGTCCACGATCCGCCCGTCCGCGAGGAAGAGCACCAGATCGGAGTGGGCGGCCGCGCCGGGGTCGTGGGTGACCATGACGACGGTCTGGCCCAGCTCGTCGACGGCCCCGCGCAGGAAGCCGAGGACTTCGAGACCGGCGCGGGAGTCGAGGTTGCCGGTCGGCTCGTCCGCGAAGATCAGCTCGGGCCGGGAGGCGAGCGCCCGTGCACAGGCGACGCGCTGTTGCTGTCCCCCGGAGAGCTGGGCGGGCCGGTGCTTCAGCCGGTCGCGCAGCCCGAGGGTGTCGATGACCTGGTCCAGCCACTTCTGGTCGGGCTTCTGGCCCGCGATGTCCATGGGCAGCGTGATGTTCTCCGCCGCGTTCAGCGTGGGGATCAGATTGAAGGACTGGAACATGAAGCCGATCCGGTCCCGTCGCAGCCGGGTCAGTTCGCGGTCCTTCAGTCCGGTGATCTCGGTGTCGCCCAGCCAGACCTGGCCGGCCGAGACGTTGTCGAGGCCCGCCAGGCAGTGCATGAGGGTGGACTTCCCGGAGCCCGAGGGGCCCATGACGGCGGTGAATCGGCCGCGCGCGATGTCCACGTCGACCGAGTCGAGGGCCAGCACCGTGGTCTCGCCGGAACCGTACGCCTTGGTCAGGCCGCGGGCGCGGGCGGCGATCCCGTCCCCCTCCGCGCGGCCGGGAACCTGCTCCGCAGCAGCTGTGGACAAGACCGCCTCCTCTGTGGTGGATGTCCGGACTCCTCGTCCAGCCCGAGCGTAGTGTGATCGGAGGCACACTCGGTATCCCCCCTAGGTCCCGGACGGTCTCCGCCCCAGGGTGTGCCCCTGATATCGATGTAAGGGGCAATCTCCACCGTGGTTCTCCACCTCCGGGCCAGGCCCCCTTGTCTGTGCTAGCGATATCGCGCTAGCTTCGAAGGATGGCGAAGACTCAGCTGAACGTCCGGGTGGACGAAGGCACGGCGCGGGCCGCCCGGGAGCGAGCCCTGGAACGGGGGATGAGCGTGAACCGCTACATCGAGGAGCTGGTCCGGCAGGACACCGGGGAGGTGGGCCACACCTTCGTGGAGGCCGCCGCCGATTTCATGAAGCAGTACGAGTCCGTGTTCGCCGAGGAATTCGGCGCGGACCGTGAAGGCACCCGCGAAGGTCGTCGTTGATCCCTTGAGCAGTCTCAGAGTCGATCTTGCCTGGCTCCTCATGATCGCCGAACAGAAAACGCCCGGAGATCCCCAGGTCACCGACTGGGGAGCCCTTGTCGCCGCCGTCAGCCGGCACGAGGCGGAGATCTTCGGCATTCCCGTCTACGACAGCCCGCACGCCCGCGCCGCCGCGCTCCTCCAGCTCCTGCTGCACGTCCCGGCGCTCGAACGCTCCAACGCGATGTTCGCCTCGGCCGTCGCGTACGCCTATCTCGTCGCCAGCGGACTGAAGGTCGTCACCTCACCCGAACAGGTGCGGGAGCTGGCCCGCCTGGTGAAGAGCGGCGAGGCCACCGTGCACGACATCGCGCACGAACTGCGCCGCTGGAGCCTGTGACGCAGCTCCCGTCACCGACCGGGCATGTCCTGGTCGAGCGGCCGACGGGCCGTGCCCAGGACGCAGTACGACGTGGGCAGGCGCGGTCCCTTGTCGGGCATCAACAGGCTTCGGTACGGGCCCAGTTCGAACCCCGCCTCACGCAGTGCGGCGATCGGGTCGCGGGCCACGTGACAGCCGCCGCACAGCCGTGGCCACACCGTGGCGTCCAATCCCCGCTGGACGGACGCCATCATTCGTCCGCCACCCCTGCCGTGCTCGAAGAACCGCACCGTGCCACCGGGGCGCAGCACCCGCCGTACCTCGGCGAGCGCCCTCGGCACGTCCCGCACGCTGCACAGCACCAGCGAGAGCACGGCGGCGTCGTACGCCTCACTCTTGACCGGCAGGGCCTCCGCGGCGCCCGGCGCCACATCGACGGGTACCTCGCAGCGCAGCGCCGCCTCCACCGCCAACTGCCGGAGCAGCCGCTCGGGTTCGATGGCGACGACCTCGGAGACGGTGCCCGGATAGTGGGCGAAGTTCAGGCCGTTGCCCGCGCCGATCTCGATGACCCGCCCGGACAGCCCGGTGAGCAGCCGTTCGCGTACCCGGCCCATCCCCATCCGGGTCTCGGCGCCGACGCTGAAACGGGCGTAGTAGCGGGCGAACACCGGATGGTGCACGGCCTCCGGAGAGACCTTGCCCGAGCCGGCAGACCGGAGCGGCATGAACGGCATGACGGACCTCCCGGGGGGACAGGGCTTACCGAGATTGTCCCCCCGGGACGTCCGCCGCACGCGCCGCGTGTCAGGCGATGAAGTTGCGCACCTGTGTGTAGACGCCGTAATCGTTGTTCATGTCGGTGTGCGAGATGCAGCCGACACCGACATTCGTGGCACCGGACAGCAGCGCTGTGCTGTCCGGATTCAGCGCCTCGTCGCAGTTCGACCAGTAGGTGGCGTACGTCACGCTGCCCGGTGTCTCGTCACCGGAGTTCAGAGACGTCAGGAACGAGCTGCCGGTGTACATCTCGGTGCATGACGTATACAGCCAGGTGCACCACGAGGCGACACTCGTCCCGTGGTTCACCCCGGCGACGGAGACGAAGTCGTCGACGTACGCCGTTCCGCCGAGGTTCTTGAGGTAGTACCGAGAGTTCATCGCACCCATGGAGTGGACGACCAGGTCGACCTTCGAGGCGCCCGTCTGCGCGAGCACGCTCTTGACCTCGGTGGCCAGTTGCTGCGCCGTGGTCACGTTCGACTGTTTCCAGTCGTACGACCACGCGAACAGCTCGGAGGAGGAGTATCCGTCCGCCTTGAAGTCGGTGATCCACTCGTCCCAGCTGCTCGCCGAACTGCTGAGCCCGTGCACGAAGAGCACGGGATTGTGGGTGGCCGCCTGAGCGGGTGCCGCGGAGAGGGAGAGCGACAGAAGAAGCGTCGCGGCCACGGCTGAGACACATGTGACGGCGCGGCGCAGGACAGGCTGCATGGTGCCTCCTGAAAGGGGTGGGGGTGGCAGGAGTGTCAGCCCGGGTCTACGCGCGCCGCATCAGTGAAATCGCCGGTCTTTACTTGCCAGTTAACCCGCCGGTAACGTCATGCGTGTGGTGACTTCGGTGAACCCCCCGCCTCTCCCGCACACTTCGCCACCGCAGCCCCCGCACCTGTGGCGGCGACTCGACCCCGTACAGCGAGAACACCAGACGGCTCCACCCGAACACGGCTGCCGGCAGGCCGAGTCGGACCCCCCCCACGGTCCGAACCCGGCCTCGGCGCCTCATGGTCGGAACGAGACCTCGGTCCCTCGCTGTCCGAGGGCGTGCGCGTACGCGTTCTGCGGGCCGCGCACGGCGACCGGCGCGTGGCCCGGGAACTCGCCTCGGTGCTGACCGAGCGTCAGCTGGCCGGTCTGGAGCCGCTTCCGGTGCAGCCTCCCGTCCTGCTGCGGGTGTACCGCCAGGAAATCCGGGGCCTGCCGGACAGCACCCGTTTTCTCCTGCTCCTGGCGGCGGCCGACCAGTACCCCGTCGACACGCACGCCTTTCTGCGTGCCGTGACGGCGGCCCGGCTGGACACCCGGCCCATCGACGCCGCCGAAGCGGCCGGACTCGCCCACGCCACCGCCGGTGGGGTCGTCTTCCGTGACCCGTGGACGCGGATCGCGGCCTACGAGACCGCGTCCACGACGGAGCACCGCGCGGTCCATCGGCTGCTCGCCCGGGTGCTGCGCGGCGAGGGCGAGTCACCGAGGCGCTCCTGGCACCGGGGCGCCGCGGCGCTCGGCCCCAGCAGACGGCTCGCCGCGGAACTGACGGCGGCCGCGAGCACGGCGCGCCGGGTGGGCGAACACACCCTGGCCTGCACCCTCGCCGAACGCGCCGCGGCGCTCGCGCCTGAACCGGGCGAGCGCACCCGACTGCTCGCCCGAGCAGCCGCCGACGCCTGGCGCTCCGGCGACGGCGACCGGGCCAGCCGTCTGGTCGTGTCCACCGACGACGACGGACTGAGCGGTCTGCTCGCGCTCCGCGCGGGGAACGCGACCGACGCCTTCGACGCCCTGCTGACCGCCGCGGTGCTGCACACGGGCCGCGCGGACGCGTCGGCCGGCGTGCAGGCGTACCTCCCGGGCGCCACGGAGTCCGGCGCCCGCGCACGGTCCCACGGCGCCGCGGATCCCGGTGGTCCAGCGCTCCCGGGGAGCCCGGGTGTGCCCACCCACCGTGACACCGCCGCGCATTTCCTCGCCCGCGCCACCGAAGCCGCCATCTACACCGGCGACCTGCGCCGCTGTCGTGAGGCGGCCGCCGTGGCCGACCGGCTGGGCATCGCGCCGCCCGGCACACTCGGCGGGCTCGCCGCCGCCGTCGAGGGCCGCTACGACGACGCGCGGGACGCGCTCAAGGCGGCCGCGGGCCGCTGCGGTCCCGGCGGCGACCCCACCGCACTGATCCACTCCGCCATCGCGGCGCTGCTGCTCGGCGACCACACCGGTGCGGCCACCGCGGCCGTCCGCGCCGCCGCCGCGGCCCGCTCCTGGGGTGAGACCGTTGCCGTGCCCCAGGCGATGGAATTCCGCGCCTACGCCGAGTTCTGGACCGGACGGCCCCGCGCCGCCGAGGCCGCCACCCTCGACGCACTGCGCCAGGCGTACGCCACCGGTCAGGACAACGCCGCCTGTCATCTCCAGGCGGCCCTCGCGATGTTCGCCGCCCTCACCGGCGACGAGGACATGTGCCGGCAGCGTGCCGGGGCCGCCCGCCGCTACGCCCTGGAGCGCGGACTCGGCCTGCCCGCCGCGCTGGCCCTGTTCGCGCTCGCCCTCCTCGACCTCGGCGCCGGCCGCTTCGCCGCCGCGGCTGCCCGGCTGCGCGCCCTGGCCGGGTTCGGCCCCGGCCACGGACACCGGGCCGTCCGGCACCTGGCGACCCCGCTGTACGTCGAGGCGGCCGCCCGCACCGGCGAAACCCGGGTGGCCAGGGCGGCCCACGCCGACTACGACCACTGGGCGCGGACCGTACGCAGCCCCGACGAACTCGCGCTCAGCGCCCGCGGCCGTGCTCTCCTCGCGGGCGGTGCCGAGGCCGTCGATCACTACCGCACCGCCCTCGACCTGCACGCCTCGAGCACCCGGGACTTCGAACGCGCCCGCACGGAACTGCTGTTCGGCGGAGCGCTGCGGCGGCTGCGGCAGCGTACGCAGGCGCGGGACCGGCTGCACAGCGCCCTTGAGGCGTTCGAGCACTTCGGGTCGCCGCAGTGGGCCGCCCAGGCTCGGGCCGAACTCCGCGTCCTCGGCGAGTCCGCGGTACCGGCGCGGGGTGCCGAGGATCTCGCGGCCCGGCTCACCGCACAGCAGTTGATGGTGGCCCGCATGGCCGCCGAAGGCGCGACGAACCGGGAGATCGCCGCTCGGCTCGCGCTGAGTCCGAGGACCATCGACCACCATCTGCGCGGCGTGTTCACGCGGTTGGGGATCCGGTCACGGATCGAGCTGGTGCGGTTGCTCGGTGACGGGTGACGGGTGACGGGTGACGGGTGACGAGTGGTGGGTGAGTGGTGGGTGAGTGGTGGGTGATGGGTGGTGAGTGACAAGTGGTGGGTGAGGGGGGCGACGTCAGGCCGTGTGTGCCGCGGCGAAGACCCCGGCGTTCCAGCGTCCGCCCAGCCGGTGGTCCAGCCAACTCGGCGCCCCCGCACGGAAGTCGGCGGGCGAGTGCGACCCCGCGCCCGCCGGTACCGCGCCCAGCAGGGGCGCACCGGACACCGCCGGAAGATCCGCGAGATTGCACCGCATCGCCAGATCGGGGGAGTCGGGCCAGCTGCCGATCACCACGCCCGCGAAGTCCAGCTCCCGGCGCCGTAGTTCACGAGCCGTCAGCTCCGTCGTGTTGAGCGTGCCCAGTCCCGCCGAAGCGACGACCAGCACGGGCGCGTCGAGCAGCCGGGCCGTGTCCGCCAGCGTCCCGTCCTCGTCGTCGAACCGGACGAGCAGGCCGCCCGCGCCCTCGACCAGCACCAGATCGTGCTCGGTGGCCAGCTTGGCCGCCGCCTCGGCCGCCGACTGCGGAGACACGGCCGCAAGGCCGGCCCGCCGGGCAGCCGTCGCAGGCGCCAACGGCTCCGGGTAACGGCCCAGTTCGAGCGTCGTGACGGCACCCGCGAGCCGGGCCACCTCGTCGGCGTCGCCGCGCTCGTGCGGACGTACACCCGTCTGCGCGGGTTTCAGGACGGCCACGGACCGCCCGGCCGCGAGAGCCGTGGCGGCGACAGCGGCCGTGACGACCGTCTTGCCGACCTCCGTGCCCGTCCCCGTGATCACCAGTACCGCCATCTCAGCCCTCCCGCGCCGCCGCGCAGACCGCTCGCGCGATCCGTGCCAGATCCGTGTCGCCCGTGACGTACGGCGGCATCGTGTAGACGAGGTCGCGGAACGGCCGCAGCCACACGCCCTCGCGCACCGCGGCCGCCGTCGCCGCCTTCATGTCCACCTCGTGGTCGAGCTGGACGACCCCGATCGCGCCGAGCACGCGTACCTCCCGGACACCCGGAAGGGCGGCGGCCTCCGCGAGACCGTCCCGCAGACCCGTCTCGATCCGCTTCACCTCGGTCCGCCAGTCCTGGCCCAGCAACAGGTCGATCGAGGCGCACGCCACCGCGGCGGCGAGCGGGTTGCCCATGAAGGTCGGGCCGTGCGCGAGCACCGGGACCTCGCCGCGCGAGATGCCATCGGCCACCCGCGAGGTGCACAGCGTCGCCGCCATCGTCAGATAGCCGCCGGTCAGCGCCTTGCCGACACACATCACGTCCGGGGTGACACCCGCGTGGTCCGCCGCGAACAGTTCACCCGTACGGCCGAAGCCTGTCGCGATCTCGTCGAAGACCAGCAGCACGTCGTGCGCGTCGCAGGCCTCGCGCAGCACCCGCAGATACGCGGGGGAGTGGAAACGCATCCCGCCCGCGCCCTGGACCACCGGCTCCACGATGACGGCGGCGAGCTCGTCCGCGTGGAGCCCGATCAGCTCACGCAGATGGTCGGCGTACGACTCCTCGTACCCGGCCGGCGGCGCGTCGGCGAACACCTGGCGTTGGAGCACGCCCTGCCACAGCTCGTGCATCCCGCCCTCGGGGTCGCACACCGACATGGGCTGCCAGGTGTCCCCGTGATAGCCGCCCCGCCAGGTCAGCAGCCGCTGCTTGCCCGGACGGCCGAGCGAGCGCCAGTGCTGGAGGCACATCTTGACGGCGACCTCGACCGAGACCGAGCCGGAGTCGGCGAGGAAGACGTGCTCCAGACCCTCCGGCGAGATGTCCACGAGCCGCTTCGCCAGCTGGACGGCGGGCTCGTGGGTGAGCCCGCCGAACATCACGTGGCTCATGCGGTCGAGCTGGCCGCGTGCCGCGTCGTTCAGGACCGGGTGGTTGTAGCCGTGGATCGCCGACCACCAGGACGACATCCCGTCGACCAGTTCGCCCGTGCCGTCGGCCAGCCGCAGCCGGACCCCGCTCGCCGACTCCACGACCAGCGGATCCTGGCGGCCGGGCATCGGCCCGTACGGATGCCAGACATGCCGCCGGTCGAGGTCGAGCAGTTCCCGCACGGACAGGTCAGGCATTGGGCGCGAGATCCGTTCCGGCGCCGCGACGACGCACGGAGACGAGGTCCGTACGGGCGTCGGCGGGCGCCTCGGACACAGCCGCGGGCACCTCGGCCGGAGCCGTGGAGGCCGAGCCGCACACCCCGCCGCCCTCCTGGGACCCGCAGCCGGCCTCGGCGTGCGATCCGCACCCGCCGCCGCCGTGCGAGCCGCACCCGGCCTCGGCATGCGATCCGCAGCCGCCGCCCGACGGCGCGCGGTGCTCCGGCAGCGTCACTTCGCCCGCGTTCTCCACCTCGAAGCCGGCGTCCGCGATCATCTCCAGGTCGGCCTTGCCCGCCTGGCCCTCACTGGTGAGGTAGTCACCGAGGAAGATCGAGTTGGCGAGGTGCAGGGCGAGCGGCTGGAGGGTGCGCAGATGCACCTCGCGGCCACCGGCGATCCGGACCTCGACGTCCGGGCAGACGAACCGGACCATGGCGAGAATGCGCAGACAGCGCTGCGGGGTGAGGTTCCACTCCTTGGCGAGCGGGGTGCCCTCGAACGGGATCAGGAAGTTCACCGGAACGGAGTCGGGGTCGAGCTCGCGCAGCGCGTACACGACGTCGACGAGGTCCTCGTCCGACTCGCCCATGCCCGCGATCAGACCCGAGCAGGCGGACAGCCCCGCCGCGTGCGCCTTCTGGACGGTGTCCACCCGGTCGGCGTACGTGTGGGTGGTCGTGATCTCCCCGTACGTCCCCTCGGACGTGTTCAGGTTGTGGTTGTAGGCGTCCGCGCCCGCCTCGCGCAGCCGCTCGGCCTGGCCGTCGGAGAGCAGGCCGAGGCAGGCGCACACCTCGACGTTCTCGTTCTGGTCCTTGATCGCCTTGATGGTGTCGGAGACCCGGTCCACGTCACGGTCCGTCGGGCCGCGCCCGCTGGCCACCAGGCAGACCCGCTTGGCGCCCCCGGCCAGTCCGGCCGCCGCGGCCCGGGAGGCCTCGTCGGGCTTGAGCCAGCTGTACTTGAGAATCCCGGCCGTGGAGCCGAGGCGCTGCGAGCAGTACGAGCAGTCCTCCGGGCACAGGCCCGACTTCAGGTTGACGAGATAGTTCAGTTTCACCCGGCGGCCGAACCAGTGGCGGCGTACCTTTCCGGCCGCGGCCACCACGTCGAGCACGTCGTCGTCGGAGGTGGCCAGGACGGCCAGCGCCTCGCCGCGGGTCGGCAACTCGCGCCGAAGCCCCTTGTCCACCAGTGTGTTCAGCAGGTCCATGAGGTCCGATCCTGACCTATGCGACCGCTCTCGGCCAAGGAGAGTTTGCACAACAGAGATGGTTCGACGTGTGGGTATTGCCACATCTCGGGCCGCCGGAGCGACCGCTAGGGTCTGTTCACTGCCTACAAAACACCGCCACCGCACGTGCGGCGAGCCCCGGAGGACACATGGCGTTCGGCTGGATCGACGAGCAGGCCGAGGCGCGCCGCAGGGCCGGACTCGTACGTACGCTGCGCCCGCGCCCTGCCGACTCGCCGCTCCTCGATCTCGCGAGCAACGACTACCTAGGGCTCGCCCGCCATCCGGAGGTCACCGAGGGCGCGGCCTGTGCCGCGCGCACGTGGGGCGGCGGCGCGACCGGCTCCCGGCTCGTCACCGGCACCACCGAACTGCACACGGAACTGGAACGCGAGCTGGCCGAATTCTGTGGCTTCGAATCCGCGCTCGTCCTGTCCTCGGGCTACGCGGCCAACCTCGCCGCCGTCACCGCGCTCGCACCGCACGGCTCGCTGGTCGTCTCGGACGCGGGCAACCACGCCTCGCTGATCGACGGCTGCCGGCTGGCCCGCGGCACCACACAGGTGGTCGGTCACGCGGACCCCGACGGGGTGCGCAAGGCGCTCGGCACCCACGACGGACCCGCCGTCACCGTCTCCGACACGGTCTTCTCGGTGGACGGCGACGCTGCGCCGCTCGCCGAACTCGCCCTCGCCTGCCGGGAGTACGGCGCCGGGCTGATCGTCGACGACGCGCACGGACTCGGTGTGCTGGGCGACGGTGGCAGGGGAGCTCCGCACGCGGCGGGGCTCGCGGGGGACCCGGACGTCGTCGTGACCGTCACGCTCTCCAAGTCGCTCGGCAGCCAGGGCGGCGCCGTCCTCGGCCCGGCGGCGGTCATCGACCATCTGATCAACGCGGCGCGCACCTTCATCTTCGACACCGGTCTGGCGCCGGCGGCGGCGGGCGCGGCGCTTGCGGCGCTGCGGCTGCTGCGCCGCGAACCGGAGCGGGCGGCGCGGGCACGTGAGGTGGCCACGGCGCTGCACACCCGGCTCACGGCGGTGGGCCTTTCCGCGGTACGGCCTGACGCGGCCGTGGTCTCCGTGCGGGCACCGTCCCCCGAACGGGCGGTGCGATGGGCGGCCGACTGCCGCGAGGCGGGCCTCGCTGTCGGCTGTTTCCGTCCCCCGTCGGTGCCCGACGGTGTTTCGCGACTGCGGCTGACGGCCCGCGCGGACCTCACCGAGGAGCAGATCGAGTACGCGGTGGACGTGATCAGCCGGAACCGGTGAACCGGTGATGTGATCGACCGGTGGACCGGTGAACCCATGGAGCGATGGTGCGTTCGAGTGGTGAACCGGTGGAGCGGTGAGCCGTGCGAGGTCAGTTCAGTCCGGTGATGAACCCCTCCCAGACGTCGGGAGTGAACATCAGGGCGGGGCCCGCCGTGTTCTTGGAATCGCGCACGGCGACCAATCCGGACCAGGGTCCGGAGCTCGGCCGTGCCGTCTCGACGCAGTTGTTCATTCCGGTACTGCGGCTGCTGCGCAGCCATCGCACATGGTGCAGTGAAGTGCTGGATGGTACGTACCGAGGCATTGCAGACATGAAGGTTGCCTCCTTACGCGCCGTCACCTATCCCGGCGATGTAGTCCAACGAGTCCTCGGGCGAAAGGGCGTGGAACTGAAGGGCGTTGAAGGCCTCGGTGTAGGCCTGGAGGTCTTCTTTCCGCTCGAGATAGAGGCTACTCGTCAAGTGGTCGAGAACAACCACATCTAGATCGGTTGTGTTCGGAAATGAGAAAATAACGAAAGGACCGGTGACTCCGATGTGTGCCCCGGCGGCGAACGGCAGTACCTGGAGCCGCACTTGAGGCAGGGCGGCGGCCTCGCTCAGCCGGCGCAACTGGCGTGCCATGACATCGGGGCCGCCGACCTCCCGCCGCAACACCGCTTCGTCGAGGACGGCGGACAGTTCCAGCGGCGGGTCCGAACGCAGCACGTCCTGCCGGGCCAGGCGCACCTCGACCAAGGCGTCGAGCTTGCTCTCCTCCAGCCCGTCCACGGCGGCCCGCGTCACCGCGCGGGCGTACTCCGGCGTCTGCAGCAGCCCGGGTACGACAGAGGTCTCCAAGGTGCGCATACGACTGGCTCCCGACTCCAGACTGATGAAGTCGCGGTACGCCGGAGGGAGAACCCCGCGGTACGCGTGCCACCAGTGGTGGCGGCCGTTGCCCTCGGACCCCGCCAACACCACCAGGAGCTCGCGCAGTTCCGGATCCTCGACGCCGTACGCGTTCAACAGGCGTTCCACGTCGACCGGTTTCACGCCGCTGGTGCCGGTTTCGATGCGGCTCACCTTCGACTGGTGCCAGCCGAGCAGGTGGGCCGCCTCACCGCTCGTGAGACCCGAGCCCGCGCGCAGCGCGCGCAGTTCGGCACCGAGTTTGCGGCGGCGCACCGCGGGACCGTGCTGCATGGCCGTTCTCCTTACTCCTTCCAAGCCACCCGAATACGCTCTGCCGACGCAGAGTTCACCGCATCGAGCGACAGATATATGCATTACTCGGTGGATCGCACCCGCGACCGGCCCGGTAATGGCAGTCTGGCGCAAGCACCAGTCCGGGACCGTACTCGAACCAACCGCTCGGTGTCGGGCTCCGGTCCCGTGG
Organism: Streptomyces rhizosphaerihabitans; assembly: GCF_025399795.1. GTDB lineage: Bacteria > Actinomycetota > Actinomycetes > Streptomycetales > Streptomycetaceae > Streptomyces > Streptomyces rhizosphaerihabitans. The sequence continues at coordinate 161,418 of NZ_JAODTZ010000010.1, forward strand.
GAAAGGGACGACGTCGCCATGGCAGATCACCAGGAAGCATCCGTCACGCTGCCGAGCGAGCCGGTCTCGGTTTCCGTGGCCCGTAAATTCGTCGCCGAAGTGCTGGCCGAATGGGGCCTGCCGCGCGACTGCGAAGTCGCCGAGACCGTCCGTCTGATCGTGTCCGAACTGGCCACCAACGCCGTCCAGCACACGCTCGGGCAGTCGCCCACCTTCACGGTGGGCGTGCGTCTCGACCGCGAGGAGCACCTACGCATCGGTGTCACGGACAGCCATCCGCGATTTCCGAAGCGGCTGCCCGCGGCTGTCCAGCAGGACAACGGCCGCGGCATGGTGATCATCCGCTGGCTGACCGCCGAATGCGGCGGCAGACTCATCGTCCGGCCGACCCGGGAGGGCGGCAAGACGGTCTCCATCGAACTCCCGTGGACGGTACCGGTCCAGCCGGTGCCGGCCGGGGGGCCTCAGGAGCCCTGAGCGCTGTCGTCCGGGCAGCCGGTCCGGGCTGACCGTGCGGACAGGCCGTTCGTGCAGACCGTGCGGACGAGCCGTTCGGGCAGCCCGTTCGTGCACGGCGCTCGAACGGGTCGATCGGACAGGTCCTAGACCTCCGGACGGTTGCCGGGCCGGTGCTGTCCGGCCCGCCCGAAGGCGCCGCGCAGCAGGGCACGGAACGCGTCGGCCGCGGGCGCCGTCACATCCGTCCGGTGGACGACCGAGATCGTACGGCGCAGATCGCCCGGCTCCAGCAGTCGTGTCCCCACCGGCGTCGCCGCGGTCGCCGCCACCATCTCCGGCACGACCGCGACCCCGAGCCCGGCGCTGACCAGCGCGCACACCAGGCCGTACCCGGGGGTCTCGACGAGCACCGCCGGTGTTGCCCCCGCCCGGGCGAGCGCGGCCTCCACGCCCTGCCGGGGAGGGTGGTCCGGGGCCATGCTGATCAGCGGCTGCCCGGCCAGCTCGGCGAGCGGCAGCCGCGCCGAACCGCCCGCGAGCAGGTGGCCGGGAGCGGTCACCAGCACCAGTTCCTCGACCAGGACCGGCTCGACGCCCACGGACGACGGCAGCGTGACCGGCGGGGCGGGCTGGTAGGTGTGCGTGAGCGCGAGGTCGACCTCGCCCGCCGCGACCGCCTCGATCCCGTGCGGAGGCTCGTAGTCGGCGACCGCGAGGGCCACGTCCGGGTGGGCCCGACGGAAGGCGCTGAGGACGGGCGGCAGCAGATGGATGCCCGCCGTCTGGAAGGTGCCGAGCCGCAGCGTGCCGCCCGACAGTCCCGTCAGACGGGCCAGTTCGTGCCGGGCCAGCTCCATCTCGTCGAGGACCCGGCGGGCCCGCACGACCAGCAGTTCACCCGCACCGGTGAGCCGGGTCCCGCGATGGGAGCGCACCAGCAATGTCGCCCCCGCCTCCCGCTCCAGCTTCGCCACCTGCTGGGACAGTGCCGGCGGGGTGTAGCCGAGGCGTTCGGCGGCCCGGGTGATCGACCCCGCCTCGGCGACCGCCACCAGCGCCGCGAGCCGCGTCGGGTCGTACATCGCGTCCTCCCGGGCCCGGCGGCACCCTGCCGGGTCTAAACGATTGCTTAAGACTCGCCCAGGATATTCGACATACCTGCTGAAGGCCCGGGCCGGGCAGTCTGGGGGCATGGACGCACAGCTCATCGCCTTCACAGGCGTCGCCGCGGGCATGGTCGCCATGCCGGGCGCGGACTTCACCGTCGTCGTACGCAACGCCCTCGTCTCACGCCGGGCCGGAGTCGCGTGCGCCCTCGGCATCGCGGGCGGGCTGCTGCTCCACACCGCGCTCGCCGTCGCCGGGGTCGCCGCGGTCCTCACCGCCGTCCCGGCGCTGTTCCGGACGCTCCAACTGCTCGGCGGTGCCTATGTGCTCTATCTGGGCCTGCGCACGCTGCGCTCACCGGGCCGTCAGCGAGGGGTGGTCACCGGTGGAGTCGGCCCGCTTCCTCGTGCGGTGGCGGCGGAGGGGCTGGGCACGCGTCCGGGCGAGGCGGTGGCCGGGGCGGCGGGTCCGGGGGCGCGTCCGTTGCGGCAGGGCTTCGTCACCAACGCGCTCAACCCGAAGGCGCCCATCACCTTCCTCAGCCTGCTGCCGCAGTTCGTGCCCGCGGGCAGCCCCGCGATGCCGCGGACGCTGCTGCTGGCACTGATCGTGGTCGTTCTCGCACTGGTGTGGTTCCCGGCGGTCGCGCTGCTGGTGGACCGGCTCGGACGGTGGCTGCGCGGGCCACGTGCCGCACGCACCGTGGAGGGGGTCACGGGCGCCGCCCTCACCGTTCTGGGGCTCGTCCTGGTGCTGGAGCCTCTGAGGAGCTGAGACGGCGCTGCACCAGCCGGGGCAGCAGGCTCCACAGCGCCAGACAGACGGCCAGGGTGCCGGCCCCTGCCGCGATGCCCGCGGCGCGCCCCAGCGTCACGTCCACGACGAGCAGCACCGAACCGGTGAACGCCGCCGCCAGGACGTAGAGACCGATGGTGGCGAGGCGCGAGGAGACCTGCACGATGGCGGGTTTGGCGTTGTGCTGGAACAGCGACCGGTGCAGGGCCGCGGGGGCCGTGAAAAGGGCGGCGGCCAGCACTGCCAGCAGCAGCGTGACCACGTAGGTCGCCCTCTGCGCGGTGTCCAGGGAGGAGAAACGCTGGGTGAAGGCGAGCGTCAGCAGGAAGGCGAACAGGATCTGCACCCCGGTCTGGGTGACGCGCAGCTCCTGGAGCAACTCGGCGAAGTTGCGGTCCGCCCGTTCGAGGGGTGTCTCGTCGCGGCCGGACGTCCGCGTCCCAGGGGACGGGTCGCTCGGGGCGGACGTCTCGTTCCGGGACGTGTCGGCCGGGTCGGCGGTCATGGGGAATGAGTAACCACTCCGGCCCGTGTTGCACACCCTTCACATGCTGTGTGCCCCGGGGGCGTCGGCACACGTGTGCCGACGCCCCCGGGGCACAGGGTCAGCCGACCCTGCCGTACCAGACGCTTCTCGTCCAGATCTTCTGGAGCTTCACCACTTCCCCGGTCTTCGGGGAGTGCCAGATCTTTCCCTTCCCGGCGTAGATGCCGACGTGGTACACGTTCCGGCCCGAGTGGAAGAACACGAGGTCACCGGCCTTGCGGTGCGAGGCCGAGACATGGTGCGTCTTGTTGTACTGTGCCGCGGCCGTACGAGGCAGCTTCTTGCCCGCCTTCTTGTACGAGTAGAGCGTGAGCCCGGAGCAGTCGAAGCGGTGCGGTCCCGCGGCGCCCCACTGGTACGGGGAGCCGTGCTTCGACGCCGCGACCTGGAGTGCCCTCGTCGCGAGTGTGGCCGCCTCGGCGTCGGGTGCGACGCCGGGGACCACGAGGCTGCTGCCCACGGCGGCAAGAGTGAGCGCCGAGGCCGTACCGGCCCGGGTCCACAGCGACGGGACACGATTGAGCGCAGTCATGCGCAACCCTTCGTCAGCCGCCTGTGAAGGATGACCTGTCGGATTCGGGCTGGCGAAGTTGCCCGGCCGCAGCTGCGGCTTCACCCCAAGGACCGCCCGGATTGCTCCGGCGACCCGTCGTGCTGGGTCCTCCACTCCTGCCGATGCACATCTGTCGACCGGTCATCCGGGTGGCGGCAGGACTCGGCGTCCGCCCGGACCGCCCCGCCGCTGTGGCGGGGGCTTGTCGTCGGAAGGGATCTTCACTCATGAGTGTCGGAAATGCCGAGCGGAACGGGCTTTTTGTGGGGTTACTCACCACTCACCCGTTCGGGTGGACACCCCTCTGTTCGAGGGGGTGTTGGAGACATCGACGAGGCCCGCACCTGCGGCTAAGGGCTTCATCCCGCCTTTCTGATCGGCGTGTTGCGCAACTTGGAGGGGTCGCAGAAAGGATCGTTCACTACGCCATCGGGGGGTACACCATCCGGTGCGTTTGAGTCCCGGACCGGACACCACGGAGCGGCGGCACGTACCGGCTCCGAGGTGTGGGTGCGTCAACTGCCGGACTCGGGCGGCACGGTGACCCGGGCAGCCCGCCGCTCGCCGTCGAGAACCCGCAGCGCCTGAGCCAGGGTCGGGGCGTGCACCTCGCTCTCGCCCCGCTGGTGCATCAGGGTGAGGGCGTCCCGCAGGGCCGCCGCTTTGCCGACCAGAGCCTGAGCCGCCCTCAGGCCGCGATAGGTGTCCCCGGGACGGGACGGGTTGATACGGCCGACCAGGTCGACCACGTCGAGGTAGCGGTCGATCAGCTCGGCTTCGGCGCGGGTCAGCGCGGGCAGCGGTGGAAGGTCCGGGATCATCGGCCGCTCACCTCGCGCCGTGCGTCTCGAACGAGGCCCTGCGGCTCGGGACGATCCGGTCGATCAGTCCGTAGGCCAGCGCCGCCGGAGTGTCGAAGACCTTGTCCCGCTCGATGTCCGCGGCGACCTGCTCCGGGCTCTGTCCCGTGTGCCGTACGAGCATTTCCTCGAGGATCTCGCGGGTGCGCAGCAACTCCTCTGCCTGGATGACCAGATCGCTCGTCTGCCCCTGGATCGGCTCCGGGACCGACGGCTGGTGGAGGAGGACGCGCGCTCCCGGCAGGGCGAGCCGCTTGCCCGGGGTGCCGCCGGCCAGCAGGACGGCCGCTGCCGATGCCGCCTGGCCGAGGCAGATCGTCTCCACGTCGCAGGTGACGAACTGCATCGTGTCGTAGATCGCGGTCATCGCGCTGAAGGAGCCGCCCGGAGAGTTGATGTAGAGCGAGATGTCCTGCTCGGGCGCCTCGTGTTCGAGGTACATGAACTGCGCCATCACGTCGTTCGCCGAGGTGTCGTCGATCGGCGTCCCGAGGAACACGATCCGCTCACTGAGCAGCTTCGAGTACGGATCCAGCGTCCGGTGCCCCGTGCTGGTCCGTTCGGTGAATTCGGGCAGGACATAGCGGGCGGACGGGCTGTCCATGGCGCGCCTCCTCGGGTCGACGTCTGTAAAAAATGTACAGGACGTACGTCCCTGTGGAAGAGGGCCATGCTGAGAGCGAAACGGCGGCACCCCGGGACCGAGAGCCGGTCGACAGGCCCTGCGCGCCGCCCTCGGGCGGGATCTCATGCCCCGCGGAGTGCGGGAGGCCCGGTCTAAGCTGGACGTCATGGCCTACGAGATTCCGGTGACGCAAGCCAGAGCTGAGCTCGCCGAACTGATCAACCGCGTCGTGTACGGCGGCGAGCGCGTCGTCGTGACGCGGCACGGGAAGCCCCTCGTCGCCCTGGTCTCCGCCGCCGACCTGGAGCGCCTCGAAGAACTCCAGGAGCCCGCGGACGATCAGGTGATCAGCGCTCTGTCCAGCGTCCGCGAGGTGGCGTCCGTGCCCCGCGAACGCCAGCGGTTCGGCATCGCCGCGGAACACCGGGGGCCCAGCGCCTCCTAGGGCTTCTCTGGTCGGACAGGCCCTGGTCACCGGCCCTGGTCACCGGCGCGGGACAACGGCTGCGGCAACGACCGCGCTCCGGGACCACCCCCGCGGCCGAGCGGTATGCCGTATACGGTCCGGTCGCCGACAGGGTCGCGGCCTCCCCGGGTACCGGTGCGGCCCGACGGCATGAAACCGGGGAAGCGGGGCGGCCTCGCGGGCCCGACGGAGCCCTTCCGCCCGGCCCTGGAGCGATCACGGGCTGGTTAACGTCCTCGAAACTCCGGCCAACTAGCGTGCCCATCCACGCCACCAGGGGTTTTGGTGGCTGCGGCCACCGGGCCCCGCACGGTCCGGAGCGAGGATGTGAGGTGGGACGCCGTGCAACTGACCCCGCACGAGCAGGAGAAGCTGCTGATCCATGTGGCAGCCGATGTCGCCGAGAAGCGCCGGGCCCGCGGACTGAAACTGAACCACCCCGAGGCCGTCGCCCTGATCACGTCGCATATCCTCGAAGGCGCCCGTGACGGCCGTACCGTCGCCGAACTGATGTCCTCCGGGCGCAAGATCCTCACCCGGGACGACGTCATGACGGGCATCCCCGAGATGATCCACGACGTCCAGGTCGAGGCGACCTTCCCGGACGGCACCAAGCTCGTCACCGTCCACGACCCGATCGTCTGACGGGGGAGCGAGCGCCATGATTCCCGGAGAGATCCTCTTCGCCGAGGAGCCCGTCGTCTTCAACGAGGGCCGTGAGGTCACCCGGCTGACCGTCCTCAACGCCGCCGACCGCCCCGTCCAGGTCGGCTCCCACTACCACTTCGCCGAGGCCAACCCCGGTCTGGACTTCGACCGCGGCGCCGCGCGCGGCAAGCGGCTCAACGTCGCCGCAGGCACCGCCGTGCGCTTCGAGCCCGGCATCCCCGTCGACGTCGAACTCGTCCCGCTCGCCGGCGCCCGCGTGGTGCCCGGACTGCGCGGTGAGACCGGAGGTCCCCTCGATGCCTGAGATCTCGCGCGGCGCGTACGCCGACCTGTTCGGTCCGACGACCGGCGACCGTATCCGCCTCGCGGACACCGACCTGCTGATCGAGATCGAGGAGGACCGTTCCGGCGGGCCCGGCCTCGCCGGCGACGAGGCGGTGTTCGGCGGAGGCAAGGTCATCCGCGAATCCATGGGCCAGGCGCGCGCTACGCGCGCAGACGGCACCCCGGACACGGTCGTCACCGGCGTCGTGATCATCGACCACTGGGGGATCGTCAAGGCCGACGTCGGCATCCGCGACGGCCGGATCTCCGGCATCGGAAAGGCCGGCAACCCGGACACCATGGACGGTGTCCATCCCGACCTGGTGATCGGCCCCGAGACCGAGATCATCGCGGGCAACGGGCGGATCATGACCGCGGGTGCCATCGACGCGCACGTCCATCTGATCTGCCCGCAGATCGCCGACGAGGCGCTCGCCTCCGGCATCACGACGCTCGTCGGCGGTGGCACGGGCCCCGCCGAGGGCTCCAAGGCGACCACCGTCACGCCCGGTCCCTGGCATCTGGCCCGGATGCTGGAGGCGATGGAGGGGTACCCGCTCAACTTCGGTCTGCTCGGCAAGGGCAACACCGTCTCGCACGACGCGATGCTGTCGCAGATCCGGGGCGGCGCGCTCGGCCTGAAGATCCACGAGGACTGGGGCTCCACGCCCGCCGCGATCGACGCCGCGCTCACCGTCGCCGACCGCACCGGCATCCAGGTCGCCATCCACACCGACACGCTCAACGAGGCCGGGTTCGTCGCCGACACCCTCGCCGCCATCGCCGGACGAGGCATCCACGCGTACCACACGGAGGGTGCGGGCGGCGGGCACGCGCCGGACATCATGTCCGTGGTCTCCGAGCCGTACGTGCTGCCCAGCTCCACCAACCCGACCCGGCCCTACACCGTCAACACCGCCGAGGAACACCTCGACATGCTGATGGTCTGCCACCACCTGAACCCGGCGGTGCCGGAGGACCTGGCCTTCGCCGAGTCCCGTATCCGGCCCTCGACCATCGGGGCCGAGGACATACTCCACGACCTCGGCGCCATCTCGATCATCTCCTCCGACTCCCAGGCCATGGGCCGTGTCGGCGAGGTCATCATGCGGACCTGGCAGACGGCCCATGTGATGAAGCGGCGCCGGGGCGCGCTGCCGGGTGACGGCCGCGCGGACAACCACCGTGTACGTCGCTATGTCGCCAAATACACGATCAACCCGGCGCTGGCGCAAGGGCTCGCCCGCGAGATCGGCTCCGTGGAGACCGGCAAGCTCGCGGACCTGGTGCTGTGGGAGCCCGCGTTCTTCGGGGTCAAGCCGCACCTGGTCATCAAGGGCGGAATGATCGCGTACGCGCAGATGGGCGACGCCAACGCCTCCATTCCGACACCCCAACCCGTCCTGCCCCGGCCGATGTTCGGGGCGATCGGGCGGGCCCCGGCCGCCAACTCGTTCAACTTCGTGGCACCGCTGGCCATCGAGGACGGGCTGCCGGAACGGCTCTCGCTCGGCAAGCGGTTCGTCGCCATCGAGTCGACCCGGGCGGTGACCAAGGCCGACATGCGGGAGAACGACGCACGGCCCGAGGTACGGATCGACCCCGACAGTTTCGCCGTGCACATCGACGGGGAGCTCGTCGAGGCGACTCCGGCCGCCGAACTGCCCATGGCCCAGCGTTACTTCCTCTTCTGATGTCCCGGGCAGCACTTCTCGTCCTGGCCGACGGCCGCTTTCCCGCCGGAGGGCACGCGCACTCCGGCGGCGCCGAGGCTGCCGTCAAGGCCGGGCGGATCACCGGAGCGGCGACGCTGGAGGACTTCTGCAGGGGCCGGCTGCACACGACGGGACTTGTCTCGGCCGCGCTGGCCGCGGCGGGCGCGCTCGGGGTCGATCCGTCGGCCCTGGACGCGGCCGCCGACGCGCGCACGCCCTCCCTCGCGCTGCGGGTCGCCGCGCGTCGGCTGGGACGGCAGCTCGTGCGGGCGGCCAGGGCGACCTGGCCCTCCGCCGAACTCGACGCGCTGGCCAGGGAGTTCCCCAAGGGTGCCCATCAGCCAGTGGTGCTGGGTGTGGCGGCGCGGGCTGCCGGGCTGGGGCCCGAGGGCGCCGCGTACTGCTCCGTGTACGAGTGCGTCAGTGGGCCGGCGTCGGCGACGGTGAGGTTGCTGAGTCTTGATCCGTTCGACGCGACGGCCGCGCTGGCCCGGCTCGCGCCGGAGCTGGATGTCGTCGCCCACGCGGCGGCGAGTGCGGCGCGGCGGGTCCTCGACGACGGGGTCGAGGCTCTCCCTGCCGCGTCGGCGCCGCTGCTGGAGATCAGCGCGGAGGCGCATGCGGCCTGGCCGGTACGTCTCTTCGCGTCGTAGACGCCGCGGGCTCTCGGACCGCCGGGAGCCCGCGGGCTCGCAGACCGCAGGGAACCTCGGACCTCTCGGACTGCTGGCAGTCTGCGGGACTTCACGGCGCTGGGAGTCTGTGGGACTTCACGGCGCAGGGTTGTCCACAGGTTTCCGCGGCGTGGAGGTCCCGCGGGACTTCGCGTCCCAGGGAGTCTTCGGCCTTCGCGGGGAGTCCACGGACCCCTGCGTGGTGGGGAGTCCGCGGATTCCTGCGTGGTGGGGAGTCCGCGGATTCCTGCGTGGTGGGGAGTCCACGGATTCCTGCGTGGTGGGGAGTCTTCGGCCTCCGTGCCGTGGGAAGTCCATGCTCCCTCGCGTCGCGGGGAATCCGCGGGCCCTTCGCGTTGCGAGGAGTCCACGGACCCACGCGTCGCGGAGACTCCACGGACCCACGCGTCGCGGAGGTTCCGTGGACCTTTGCCCGCGGAGTCCGCGGGACTCCGCATCACAGCAAGCCCGTGGGGTGGCCGCGTCGGACGTGGTCACTCCATTTGCCTCACCGTTCCCGGAGGTGTCGGGCCCGCTCGATCCGTCGGGGGATCCATGGCCTCCGGGGCAGCCGCCCCCAACCCCTGCCGCCTGCCCCGAAAGGCCTGGTCCGTGAACGGCGGACGGGCCGCCTCGGGGCCGGCGCGTACCGAACGAAGCTGGAGCCGAACCATGCACCTCGATCACACTCACGACGGGCCGTCCGCGATCAGCGCCGATGCCCACCGGCCCGACGGCACGCGCCGCGCCCTGCGCATAGGGCTCGGCGGACCCGTCGGTTCCGGGAAGACAGCCACCGTCGCCGCGCTCTGCCGGGCGCTGCGCGACGAGCTCTCCCTCGCCGTCGTCACCAACGACATCTACACCCGGGAGGACGCCGAATTCCTGCTCCGGGAAGCGGTGCTGCCGCCCGAACGGATCACCGCCGTCGAGACGGGCGCCTGCCCGCACACCGCGATCCGGGACGACATCTCCGCGAACCTCGAAGCGGTCGAGGACCTGGAGGACGAGATCGGGCCGCTGGACCTGATCCTCGTGGAGTCGGGCGGCGACAACCTCACCGCGACCTTCTCCAAGGGGCTGGTCGACGCGCAGATCTTCGTGATCGACGTCGCGGGCGGGGACGACATCCCGCGCAAGGGCGGCCCCGGTGTCACGACGGCCGACCTGCTCGTCGTGAACAAGACCGACCTGGCGCCGTACGTCGGCTCCGACCTGGGACGGATGGCGACCGACGCCAAGGCGCAGCGGGCCGAACTGCCCGTGGTCTTCCAGTCGCTCAGGACCGAGAGCGGCGTCACGGAGGTCGCCGCCTGGGTGCGCGAACGGCTCGCGGCGTGGACGGCATGACGACGGCGGGAGTGCGCGCCACCGCGCGGATCGAGGCCAGGGACGACGGCCGGGGCGGGACCTCGCTGCCGGTGCTGGACGGGGAGGGGCCGCTCGCCCTGCGCCGGATCCGGAGCAGCGGGTCCGAGGCGCGCGTGATGCTGGTGGGGGCGATGAGCGGACCGCTCGGCGGCGATCACCTCGCCGTCGAGACCCGGGTCGGTCCGGGCGCGCGGCTGCGGGTCGGCTCGGCCGCCGCCACCATCGCCCTGCCCGGACAGGCCAAGGGCGAGGCCCGCTACGACGTGCGCCTCGACGTTGCCGATGGAGGTGAACTGGCCTGGCTGCCGGAGCAGTTGATCTCTGCCGGCGGCAGTGAACTGTTCGTCTCCTCGTGCGTCGGCCTTCGGGGCGACGCACGTCTCGTCTTCCGGGAGGAGCAGGTGCTCGGCCGTGTCGGTGAGCAACCCGGACGGCTCACCAGCCGTCTCACCGTGCGACGGGACGGACGGACCCTGCTCGACCAGGAGTTGGCGTGCGGTCCCGGTGCTCCCGGCGGCTGGGACGGGCCCGCTGTCCTTGCGGGGCATCGGGCGCTCGGGCAACTTGTCGTCGTACGACCGGAGTTCGAGAAGGAGATGCCGGCGGCACGCCTGCTGGGCGAGTACGCCGCGCTCACCCCGCTCGCCGGGCCTGCCGTGCTCGTGACGGTGCTCGCCCCCGACGCGCTGCTGCTTCGGCGAGTGCTGGACGAGGCTCTCCGCGACCTCACGTAACGTCAATTGTCTTCGACAGAGGGCAGGTTCGCGCCACATTCACCGCTCAACGGAACACGGCATACCGGCTATCGGATTGGTAAAGAACACCGGTCACGTCTGTTGCCAGGTACCTCACAGCAGAAAGGATCCCCGTATCCATCGCAACGATGTACGGGGAGGTCACACTTGAGGTCCAAGAGACCGACGAATCGGGTGGCAGCGCTCGGTTCGGCCGGAGCGCTCGTCACCGCGACCCTGATAGCCGGAGCCGTCGCGGCCCCGTCGGCCACCGCCGACTCGCGGCACGGCCGGAGTTACGGGCAGAGCCGCGAGCAGCGCGGAGCGGCCATCGCCGCCGAACGGGCCGCCAAGGCCGGGATCGACTGGCAGGACTGCCCCGCGGACTGGGGCTTCGAGAAGCCGATCCAGTGCGGCTGGGTCAGCGTGCCGCTGGACTACGCCCACCCCTACGGCAAGCAGATCAAGCTGGCCGTGGACCGCATCGGGAACACCGGCACGAAGGAGGAGCGCCAGGGCGCGCTCGTCTACAACCCGGGCGGCCCCGGCGCCTCGGGCATGCGCTTCCCGCGCCGTGTCACCACCAAGAGCCCCCTGTGGGTGAACACCTCGAAGGCGTACGACTTCGTGGGCTTCGACCCGCGCGGTGTCGGCCACTCGGCGCCCATCTCCTGCATTGACCCGCAGGAGTTCGTCAAGGCGCCCAAGGCCGACCCGGTCCCGGACTCCGAGGCGGACAAGCGCGTCCAGCGCAAGCTCGCCGCGGAGTACGCGGACGGCTGTGCCGAGCGCAGCGGCAAGGCCGTGCTGGAGCAGATGACCACGCCCAACACGGCACGCGACCTCGATGTCATCCGGGCCGGGCTCGGCGAGAAGAAGCTCAACTACCTGGGCGTCTCGTACGGAACGTACCTCGGCGCCGTCTACGGCACGCTCTTCCCGGGGCATGTGCGCCGTATGGTCGTCGACAGCGTCGTCAACCCCTCGCGCGAGAACATCTGGTACCAGGCCAACCTGGAGCAGGACATCGCCTTCGAGGGCCGCTGGAAGGACTGGGAGGACTGGGTCGCCAAGAACGACGCGGCCTTCCACCTCGGTGACACCCGCGCCAAGGTGCAGGACCAGTGGCTGAAGCTGCGTGCCACCGCGAAGAAGAGCCCGCTGGGTGGCGTCGTCGGCCCCGCCGAGCTGATCTCCTTCTTCCAGAGCGCCCCGTACTACGACTCCTCGTGGGTGCCTACCGCCTCGGTGTTCAGCAAGTACGTCGCCGGTGACACCCAGGCGCTCGTCGACGCCGCGGCCCCTGACCTGACCGACACGGCGGGCAACATCTCCTCGGAGAACAGCAACGCCGTGTACACGGCCGTCGAGTGCACCGACGCCCAGTGGCCCACCAGCTGGCGCCGGTGGGACAGGGACAACACGCGACTCAACACGCAATATCCGTTCATGACATGGGCGAATGCGTGGATGAACCTGCCGTGCGCGAGCTGGCCGGTCAAGCAGCAGTCCCCGGTGGAGGTGAAGACCGGCAAGGGTCTGCCGGCCGTCCTCATCGTGCAGTCCACGAATGACGCCGCCACTCCGTACCCCGGTGCCGTCGAACTGCACAAGCGGTTCAAGGGCTCCCGCCTGATCACCGAGCAGGGCGCGGGCTCGCACGGTGTGACAGGTCTGGTCAACCCGTGCATCAACGGGCGGGTGGACTCCTACCTGCTCACCGGCAAGACGGACGCCGCCGATGTGACGTGCACCCCGCACGCCACTCCGCAGCCGTAGTCCTTGCTGCATGAGGGGGCGGCCGGTCCGACCGGCCGCCCCCTCGGTCGTACGTGTCGCATCGCCGCCTCAGGACGCGAGCCAGGCGTCCTCCGCCGCGTAGTCGAACAGATCCCCGTAGTTCTTGGACATCGCGGGATACGCCCCACGCCAGTCCCGTCCCGCGAGCTGCCGCTCGATCGAGGCGATCGTCTCCGGGAGCGTGTCGGCGTACCGGATCACGGGGCGATGGCCCAACTCCCGCTCGGCGGCGCTCATGTCGCAGATCACGGGCTGGGGGACCGACCAAGGGGTGTCGCCCACCGTGGGGGACGGGGGAGGCCCGTCCACGAGGACGTCCTCCGTCCGGGCGCCCATCACCGCGTCGATGGCCCGCGCGATCTCCGCCACGGTCGGCGCCTCGGGGTCGCACGCGTTGAGGACGCGCGAGCCCGGTCGCGCGGAGGCCAGGCGGATCAGTTCGGCGAGGGTGTGGACGCTCACCGGGTGGAAACGGCTCGCGCCGCCGAACGCGAGGATCCGCCTGCGGCGGCCGTCGAGATTGCGCTTGACGACGTACAGCTCGCGGGGGGTGCGGCCGTGCGGGCCGTGGACGGCGCCCGCCCGCAGCAGCGTCGTCGGCAACCGGTCGCCCGCCGCGAGGAGTTCACGCTCCAGGGCCACTTTGCGCGTGCTGTACGTGGACTCGCCGGGCGGGACGGTCCGTTGGCTCTCCGGGATCGGCACCGGATACGCGGGAAAGCCGTCCGGCTCGGACTGGGTGTCGAAACCGCGCCCCTTGTCGTCCTCGTACACCGACACGCTGGAGATGACGACCGCCGAGCCGACCCGGCCGGCGAGCGCCGTCAACTGCCGCGCGTGGCCGGCTCCGTACGCCACGATGTCCACCAGCGCGTCGCAGCCGTCACCGACCACCGTGGCCAGTGCGGTGTCGTCGTCCCGGTCCAGCGCGGCCGTGCGCACCTCGGCGGGCCAGCCGTCGTCGCGGCCGCCGCCGCGTGACACGGCCGTCACGTCCCAGCCGTCCCGCGCGAGCGCTTTCACGGCAGCGCGCCCGATCTGTCCTGTCGCTCCGATCACCACAGCACGTCTCATACGTAAGAAACGTACAGGACGTACGCATGAGTTCCCGGTTTGGTCAACTCAGCGGCATCCGGGGGAACTTGCGGCCCGCCTCAGCCTTCTCGGCGGCCTCCTCGGCCTTGACGACGGCCGCGTACCGGTCGACGTACTCCTGCTCGGAGAGAGTGAGGATGGCGTACATGATCTCGTCGGTGATGGCGCGCAGGATGGCCTTCTCGCCCTCCATCCCGGCATAGCGCGAGAAGTCGAGAGGCTTGCCGAAGCGGATCACCACGGGATGGATCCGCGGGAGTTTCCTGCCCGGGGGCTGGGCCTCGAAGGTGCCGATCATCGCGCAGGGGATGACCGGGGCCTGGGCCCGCAGGGCCATCACCGCGACGCCGACCTTGCCCTTGTAGAGCCGTCCGTCGTGCGAGCGGGTGCCTTCGGGGTAGATGCCGAGCAACTCGTCCTTGCGCAGCACGCCGAGCCCCTCGCGGATCGCGGCCTGCCCCGCCTCCTTGCCGGAACGGTCCACCGGAATCTGTCCGATGCTGCGGAAGAAGGCCGCCGTCAGCCGCCCCTTGATACCGGGCCCGGTGAAGTACTCGGCCTTCGCGAGGAAGGTGATCCGGCGCTTCAGGATCGCCGGCATCAGGAAGTGGTCCGCGAAGGACAGGTGATTGCCTGCCACGATGGCCGGGCCCGACGACGGTACGTGCTCAAGGCCCTCGATCCGAGGCCGGAAGACCAGTCTCAACAGTGGACCCAGAAGCACATATTTGAGTACGTAATAAAACACTGGGGCGCTCCTCGTTTCCCCCGGGGAGCGATCAGTGTAGGCGCGGCCGTCGCCGGGCGTAACCAGCGCGGTGTCACCCTCTGTGGCCACTTGGCCGGTATCGAACCCCTTGCGTCACGATTTTCTCCCGAGCCCCGAGAGGTGACCGGAGTTCTTCGGCCGTGGTCGTGAGCGGCGGCGCCGAACGGGCGGCGGAGCCGTTCCGTGGCGCCGACAGCGCGGGGTGCAGGACGACGCGTCGGCGGCCACGGACCGATGTGCTCAGACCCCTTGCGTCAGCACCTTCTCCAGGGACCCGAGAGCCGACTTGAGTTCCTCGGCCGTGATGGTGAGCGGCGGCGCCAGCCGGATGGTCGAGCCGTGCGTGTCCTTGACCAGAATTCCCTCGTCCATCAGGCCCCGGCTGATCTCGCGGCCCGTGCCGATGGACGGGTCGATGTCGACGCCCGCCCACAGCCCGCGCGAGCGGAAGCCCTCGACGCCCCGGCCCACCAGGGCCGTCAGCCCGTCTCGCAGCAGGACGCCCAGCTCGGCCGCCCGGCGCTGGTACTCGCCGGTCTCCAGCAGGCCGACGACCGCCGAGCCGACCGCCGCGGCCAGCGGATTGCCGCCGAAGGTCGAGCCGTGCTCACCCGGACGCAGCACCTCCAGCACGTCCCGGCGTCCGACCACCGCGGAGACCGGGACGATGCCGCCGCCGAGCGCCTTGCCGAGCAGCAGCAGGTCGGGGACGACCGACTCGTGCTCCACCGCCAGCGTGGTGCCGGTGCGGCCGAGACCGGACTGGATCTCGTCCGCGACGAACAGGCAGCCGGCCCGGCGGGTGAGCTCGCGGACGCCGGCGAGATAGCCGTCGTCCGGGATGATCACGCCCGCCTCGCCCTGGATGGGTTCGAGGAGGACGGCGGCCGTGGTCTCGTCGATCGCCGCTTCGAGCGCGGCCAGGTCGTTGTACGGCACGACCCGGAAGCCGGGCGTGAAGGGTCCGAAGCCGGAGCGGGCGCTCTCGTCGGTGGAGAAGCTGACGATCGTGGTCGTACGGCCGTGGAAGTTGCCGGCCGCCACCACGATGGTGGCCCGGCCGGGCTCGACGCCCTTCACCTCGTACGCCCATTTACGGGCCACCTTGACGGCGCTCTCCACCGCCTCGGCGCCCGTGTTCATCGGCAGGACCATGTCCAGGCCCGTCAACGCGGCCAGCGACTCGGCGAATCCGGCCAGCCGGTCGTTGTGGAACGCCCGCGAGGTGAGGGTGAGCCGGTCCAGCTGGCGGTGCGCCGCCTCGATCAGCACCGGGTTGCGGTGGCCGAAGTTCAGGGCCGAGTAGCCCGCCAGCATGTCGAGGTAGCGGCGGCCCTCGACGTCCTCGACCCAGGTGCCCTCGGCGTGCGCGACGACCACGGGCAGCGGGTGGTAGTTGTGCGCCAGGACGGGTTCCTCGGCTCGGATCAGTTCGGCGGAACTGCGCGTACCGGCGTCGGCGGACGCGGTCGTACGGGCGGGAGCGTTCATGAACGGATCTCCTGAGTGCAGCACTTGATGCCGCCGCCTGCCTTGTGGAACTCCGACAGGTCGACGGGGACAGGGACGTAGCCGTGGCGGACGAGCTGGTCGGCGAGTGCCTCGGCGCGCGGCGCGATGAAGACGTGACGGCCGTCGGAGACGGAGTTGAGGCCGAAGGCGAGGGCGTCCTCGCGGGTCGCGAGCACCGCGTCCGGGAACAGCCGGCTCAGCACCTCGCGGCTGCCCGGCGAGAACGCCTCCGGGTAGTACGCGATGTTGTCGTCGTCGAGGACGAAGAGCGCGGTGTCCAGATGGTAGAAGTGCGGGTCCACCAGATGAAGGCTGATCACCGGGACGCCGAAGAACTCCTGGACCTCGCGATGGGCCTCGGGCGTGGTACGGAATCCGGTACCGGCGAGGACATAGCGGCGCGTCGGGACGAGATCGCCCTCGCCCTCGCACACCGCTTCGGGCCGGTAGACGTCGAAACCGGCTGTCTTGAACCAGGTCTCGTAGGCGGTGGACTCGGGGCGGCGCTCGGGTGCGTGGAAGGACGAGCCGAAGACACGGCCCTCCAGGACGAGCGCGCAGTTCGCGGCGAAGACCATGTCGGGAAGGCCGGCCACCGGTTCGACGGAGTCGACGGTATGACCGTGCGCGCGATAGGCGCTGATCAGCGCCTGCCACTGGTCGCGCGCGAGATCGACGTCCACGGGGGTGTCGGGACGCATCCAGGGGTTGATCGCGTACTGCACGGCGAAGTGTCTGGGTTCGCAGACGAGAAAGCGCCGGAGGCGCGGCACACGGCTGTCGGGCACGAAGAGGTTCCTCCGCTTCCTGCGGTGTCGGCTGGTGGGATACCTCCACGGTAAGAAGCGGGGGATACGGGCGACAAGCGACGAGAGCTGCGCGTATACGCAGGACTGCTGCGTGATCGGCAGGGTCAGCGCACGTTTCCTGCGTCGTGCGGAGCCGCGTGGGTCGCCCCGGCCTCCGGAGCCTCGGGCAGCAGATGGGACAGGACCATGTAGCTGATCGTCTTCCGGATGAACGGCTCCACCCGGATGCGCTCCAGGACCTCCTCGAAGTGCTCCACGTCGACGGCGCGCACATGAAGGAGCGCGTCCGCGCCCCCGGTCACCGTCATCGCCGCGGTGATCTCCGGATGGTTGCGCACCACCTCCGCGAGCCGCCGGGGCGGCGCCGCGCCCTCGCAGTACACCTCCACGTACGCCTCCGTGCGCCAGCCGAGCGCCGCGGGTTTCACCGTGGCCGTGAAGCCGGTGATCACGCCCGTCTCGCGCAGCCGGTCGACGCGGCGCTTGACGGCCGTCGCGGACAGTCCGATCGCCGCGCCGATCTCCGCGAAGGATGTCCTGGCATTGGCCATCAAGGCCGTGACGATCTTGCGGTCGAGCTCGTCGAACATCGCGGGCTTGCTGTTCATGGCCGCACTGTATCCAGCGGCAACCGCCGACCGGCCGGGGACAACGGCCATGTCCCGCACATGTCCAGCGATGCCGATCGCTCATACACTCCACTGTCATGCTGCGCGTGCTCGCCGTCGACGACGAACAACCGTCCCTCGAGGAACTCCTGTATCTGCTGAACGCCGATCCCCGGGTCGGCAGCGCCGAGGGCGCGAGCGACGCGACCGAGGCGCTGCGCAGGATCAACCGGGCCCTGGAGTCCGGACCCGGCGGACCCGAGGCGATCGACGTCGTCTTCCTCGACATCCACATGCCCGGCCTGGACGGACTCGACCTGGCCCGGCTGCTCGGCGGGTTCGCGCAGCCGCCGCTCGTCGTGTTCGTGACCGCCCACGAGGGCTTCGCCGTGCAGGCCTTCGACCTCAAGGCCGTGGACTACGTCCTGAAGCCCGTACGCCGCGAACGGCTCGCCGAGGCGGTACGGAGGGCCGTCCAGCTCCGGGACACCACACCCCTGATCCCCGTCCACGAGCCCGACCCCGACCACATATCCGTCGAACTCGGCGGGGTGACCCGTTTCGTGGCCGTCGAGGACATCACCCACGTCGAGGCCCACGGCGACTACGCCCGGCTGCACACCGCGCAGGGCAGCCACCTGGTGCGCATCCCGCTGTCCACCCTCGAAGAACGCTGGCGTCCCCGCGGCTTCGTCCGCATCCACCGGCGCCACCTCGTCGCGCTGCGCCACATCGGCGAACTCCGCCTGGACGCGGGCACGGTGAGTGTCCTCGTCGACTCGGTCGAACTCCAGGTCAGCCGCCGGCACGCCCGCCAACTGCGCGATCTGCTGCTGCGCCGGACCACGAGCTGAGGAGCGCCGCGTGCCGCAGGACCCCACCGAACGCCGCGTGGTCGTCACCGGAGTGCCCCGGCGCACCCTCCCCCACACTCGGCTTCGCTCGCGCGGACGGTACCCCCAGACGTCCGGCTACTACCGGCCGAGAACCGAGATCGACGAACAGACCACACTCGGCCACACCTACGTGCGCTCACTGATGCGCAGTCAACTCCGCGTGGCACTGGTCGTGTTCGCCGTTCTGGTCCTGCTCGTCGGCCCGCTGCCGCTGGTCTTCGCCGCGACGCCGGACGGCGCCACCCTGGAATGGGCCGTCCTCGGCTTCTGCCTGTACCCGCCGCTGGTGCTGCTCGCCCGCTGGTACGTACGGCGGGCGGAGCGCAACGAGAAGGACTTCGTGCGCCTGGTCGAGGACCGCTGAACCGTGAACGAGAACTACTCAGTTCCCGCCGTCGCCCTCGTCGTCGTCGCGACCGTCCTGGTCGGCGCGTTCGGGCTGCGCATCTCCCGGACCACCTCCGACTTCTACGTCGCCTCACGTACCGTCGGACCCCGGCTCAACGCGGCCGCGATCAGCGGCGAATACCTCTCCGCCGCCTCCTTCCTCGGCATCGCGGGACTGGTGCTCGTCCAGGGGCCCGACATGCTCTGGTACCCGGTCGGTTACACCGCCGGCTATCTCGTCCTGCTCCTCTTCGTCGCGGCACCGCTGCGCCGCTCCGGCGCCTACACGCTGCCCGACTTCGCGGAGGCGCGGCTCGGCTCCCAGGCCGTCAGACGGCTCGCCGGGGCATTCGTCGTGGGCGTCGGCTGGCTCTATCTGCTGCCTCAACTCCAGGGTGCGGGGCTGACGTTGGCGGTACTGACCGACGCACCCGACTGGTTCGGCGGGGTGCTCGTCGCCGTCGTCGTGGTGGCGACGGTCGCCGCGGGCGGCATGCGCAGCATCACCTTCGTACAGGCCTTCCAGTACGGGCTCAAGCTCACCGCCCTGCTCGTCCCCGCGGTCTTCCTGGTCCTCGCCTGGCAGTCCCACGGCGCCCCCCGCGACGCCTTCGACGAACCGCCGACCTTCCGCGAACAGCGCCTCGTCCAGGTCGACTCCACGCTCGACCTGAGGCTGTCCCGGCCGCTCACCGTCACCGCGACGGGCACCGTCGACGGCCGCCGGTACGAGGACGCGCGCGTCCGACTCCCGCAGGGCGCCCACCACATCGAGAGCGGCACCCGGCTGACCTTCGGCCGGGGCGACCCGGTCCCGGCTGCCGACCGCGGCAGCAGCAGTGCCATGTCGACCTCCCTGGCCGCCGGGCGCGAGGAACGTCCGCTCTATGCCACCTACGGACTGATCCTCGCCACCTTCCTCGGCACGATGGGCCTGCCCCACGTCGTCGTCCGCTTCTACACCAGCCCGCACGGCGTCGCCGCCCGCCGCACCACCGTCGCCGTCCTCGGCCTGATCGGCGCCTTCTACCTCCTCCCGCCCGTCTACGGAGCGCTGGGCCGGATGTACGCCCCCGAACTCAGCCTCACCGGCGACGCGGACGCCGCCGTACTCCTGCTGCCCGACCGGATGATCGGCGGAGCCGGCGCGGACCTCCTCGGAGCGCTCGTCGCGGGCGGCGCGTTCGCCGCGTTCCTGTCCACGGCATCCGGACTGACCATGGCCGTCGCGGGTGTGCTCACCCAGGACGTGCTGCCCTCCCGCGGTGTACGGCACTTCCGGCTCGGCACCGTACTGGCGATGGCCGTGCCGCTCGCCGCGAGCGTGCTGGTGGGCGGGCTGCCCGTCGCCGACGCGGTGGGGCTCGCGTTCGCCGTGTCCGCGTCCTCCTTCTGCCCGCTGCTGGTGCTCGGCATCTGGTGGCGGCGGCTCACCCCGCCGGGGGCGGCGGCAGGGATGCTCGGCGGCGGTGGCGCGGCACTCGTCGCCGTCGGCGCGACCATGGCCGGCTATCCGGGCACGACGGGGTCCCTGCACGCGCTGCTCGCCTGGCCGGCACTCTGGTCGGTGCCGCTCGGCTTCGTGACCATGGTGCTGGTGTCCCTGGCCACCGCCACCCGAGTACCCGCCGGGACGGCGGCGATCCTCGCCCGCTTCCACCTCCCGGAGGAACTCACGGACGGCCAGGTCCGCGCGGCGGTCAGCGGGACATCGGGCGCGGCAGCGGGCGCGAAGGAGTCCGAACTGTGAGGATCTCGGCCGACGGGGCGCGCGGTGAGGGGTTTTCGCCGGGGGCGCGGCGGTCGCCGGTACGGCCGTACGGGTGCGGTTTCGCGGGTGGGGTGATGGTCGGGGTGCGGGGTGAGGGGGTCTTGGTGGGGGTGCTGCCGGTTCGGTGGCCGTCGGTACGGTCGCACGGGTGCGGCCCCGCAGGCGGGGTGGCGGGCGGGTGAGCGGGTTCATCGCCGGGCTGTGCGTGGCCGTGCTGCCCCTGCTGGCGGCCGGATTCTGGCTCGGCAGGCGCACTGCGCGGCCCGAGAACCTCGGCGGGCTCGGCACCCCGGTCGAGCACGCCACCTTCCAGACCCTGCACACCGCCTCGCTGGCCGCGCCCCCGCTGCGCGCCGGACTCACCGAGGAGACGGCCCGCCGGTCCGCGCGGCGGCTGCGCACCCTGCTCGGCACGGACGCGCTGTGCCTCACCGACCAGGAGACGGTCCTCGCCTGGGACGGCGTCGGGGCCCACCACCGCACCGAGATCACGGAACGCCTCGGCGGCCCGCTGGAAACCGGCCGCGGCGAGGCCTTCCGGCTGACCTGCGACGAGCCCGACTGCCCCCTGCGCTGGGCCGTCGTCGCACCCCTCACCGTCGACGAACGGGTGCACGGAGCGCTCGTCGCCTGCGCACCCCGTGAGTCCGCGGTCCTCGTACGCGCCGCCGGCGAGGTCGCGCGCTGGGTCTCCGTCCAGCTGGAGCTGGCCGAACTCGACCAGTCCCGAACGCGGCTGATCGAGGCCGAGATCAAAGCACTTCGCGCCCAGATATCCCCGCACTTCATCTTCAACTCGCTCGCCGTGATCGCCTCGTTCGTGCGCACCGACCCGGAGCGTGCCCGTGAACTCCTGCTGGAATTCGCCGACTTCACCCGCTACTCGTTCCGCAGGCACGGCGACTTCACCACCCTCGCCGATGAACTCCACGCCATCGACCACTACTTGGCACTCGTCCGGGCCCGCTTCGGCGAACGGCTGTCCGTCACCCTGCAGATCGCGCCCGAGGTACTACCGGTCGCGTTGCCCTTCCTCTGTCTCCAGCCCCTGGTGGAGAACGCCGTCAAACACGGACTCGAGGGCAAGACCGACAAGAGCCACATCAGCATCACGGCACAGGACGCGGGCGCCGAGGCGCTCGTCGTCATCGAGGACAACGGCATCGGCATGGACCCCGACCGGCTGCGCCGCATCCTGTCCGGAGAGGTCAGCCCCTCCGGCGGTATCGGGCTCTCCAACGTCGACGAACGGCTGCGCCAGGTGTACGGCGACGATCACGGCCTCGTCATCGAGACCGCGGTGGGAGCGGGAATGAAGATCACCGCCCGGCTCCCCAAATACCAGCCGGGCGTGCACTCGGCGGCACGGCGCCCCCGACAGTGACCCGGGCGGCCGATGTGCCGGGACAGGGGGAGAGACGTGGCCGCGGCGGCGGACGGTGTCCCGAGCGCGCGTCCGCGGCGGCGGAAGGTGCCCTGAAAGCGTGCGTGCCCGGAGCGGCGGGCGGTGCCCCGAAGCGTGCGCGTCCGCGGCGGCGGGCCGAGGTCAGGTGCTGCGGGAGGCCACCATCCCCACAGTGATCAGACCGAGCACGACCCAGCCGAACCACAGCCAGCCGTTGCTGCCCAGAGCCACCGTGTAGGCCGTCACCACGACGAGCCCTCCCACGGTGAGCACCCCCATCGTCTTCGTCGAACCGGGCATCGCAGCACCCTCCTCCAGGCGGGTCCGCGACGCGGGCCGTGGCCTTTGGAGCCCATTTTCACCCGGAGGGGGGCGGTTCGCCAGGGCCGCGCGCCCGCCGTCGCCGCCCCGGAGGTCAGGGGGGCGCCCGCCGCCGCCGGGTACGCGCCCGGCAGGGCCCGGCTCCGGTCTCGCGCCGGGCACACCCGGAGACCCGCCGCCGCGTGGGCGGGGCCTCCTCCAGTGATCGCCGCGAGACCGGTGTCCCGGTCGAAGGGTGCGAAGGACGGACGCCGGGCTTCGCTTCCATGCCGCTGAATGGAAACGCCGTTCGCGCAAGCGCGAACGGCGTGGTCGATTCAGTGACCGCGTGCGTTGAGTGAGGCCAGATAGGCGTTGTAGGCCTCGAGTTCCTTGTCGCCGTCCCGGTCCGCTGCCCGGTCCTGGCGCTTGGCCTGCCGCTGCTCGGAGCTGTACCACTGGAAGAGCAGCGCGAGCAGGACGAGTACGGAGGGGATCTCGCTGAACGCCCAGGCGATACCGCCCGCGGCGGTCTGGTCGGCGAGCGCGTCGATGCCGAGGGAGGCCGACGGATTCTTGTACGACTCGACCATCGGCTGCGAGGCCATCATCAGAGCGATGCCGAAGAACGCGTGGAACGGCATGCCCGCGAACAGCTCCAGCATCCGCATCAGATAACCCGGTCGGTGCGGGCCCGGGTCCACGCCCATGATCGGCCAGAAGAAGACCAGGCCGACGGCGAGGAAGTGGCACATCATCACGATGTGGCCCGTGGTGGAGCCCATCAGGAAGTCGAAGACGGGGGAGAAGTACAGCGCGTACAGGCTCGCGATGAACAGCGGGATGGTGAACGCCGGGTGGGTGATGATCCGCATGTACCGGCTGTGCAGGAACATCAGCAGCAGTTCACGCGGCCCCTTGCTGCCCCGCTTCGCCGCCACCGGCAGCGCGCGCAGCGCCAGCGTGATCGGCGCCCCCAGCAGGATCAGGATCGGCGACAACATGCTGATCACCATGTGCTGGACCATGTGCACGCTGAACATGACCATGCCGTAGTCGTTCAGCCGGGTGCAGGTGATGAGCAGTACGGTCAGTACGCCGACGACGAAGGAGGCCGTACGGCCCCATGGCCACGTGTCGCCGCGCCGAGCGAGCCGCACGGCTCCCCAGCCGTACAGCCCGAGCCCGAGAAGGCACGCGACGAGGAAGAACGGGTCCGCGGACCACTCGAGCCCCCGCCCCAGCGTGAACGGCGGCAGATCCATGGTCATGCCGTGCCCGCTGTGATCCATCCGCCGGCTCCTGTTTCTGGGGTACCTCCCAGGCCCTTTTAAGGCACTGGGGGAGGTTGTGCGCTGTCTGTCCGCACCAGAGTAGAACCGCCCCCGGCCGCCGCTGCGGCCGGGGGCGGTTCCGACTGCCCACGGCTCAGAGCACGCACTCCGCCTCGGCGTACCGCTCGTCCGGAACCGTCTTCAGGGTCTCCACCGCCTCCGCGAGCGACACCATCACGATGTCGGTCCCGCGCAGCGCCGTCATCTTCCCGAACTCGCCGCGGTGCACGGCCTCCACGGCATGCCACCCGAAGCGGGTCGCGAGCACCCGGTCGTACGCCGTCGGCGTACCGCCGCGCTGCACGTGCCCGAGGATCACCGGCCGGGCCTCCTTGCCGAGCCGTTCCTCCAGCTCGATGGAGAGCTGCCGGGCGATGCCCGCGAAGCGCTCGTGGCCGTAGATGTCCTTGCCGCCCTCGTCGTACTCCATCGAGCCCGTGCGGGGCTTCGCGCCCTCGGCGGCGACGACGATGGCGAACCGCTTGCCCGCCTCGAACCGCGCGCCGACCCGCGCGGCCAGCTCCTCGATGTCGAAGGGCCGCTCCGGTACGACGATGGCGTGGGCGCCCGCGGCCATGCCGGAGTGCAGCGCGATCCAGCCGGTGTGGCGGCCCATGACCTCCACGATCAGCACGCGCTGGTGGGACTCGGCGGTGGTCTTCAGCCGGTCGAGGGCCTCGGTCGCGACACCGACGGCCGTGTCGAAGCCGAAGGTGACGTCCGTGACCGCGATGTCGTTGTCGATGGTCTTCGGCACGCCGACGATGGGCAGGCCGCCGTCCGACAGCAGGCGGGCCGCCTTCAGGGTGCCCTCGCCGCCGATCGGGATGATCGCGTCGAGCCCGAGTTCCGCGACGTGGCCCTTCGCCCGCTCCACACCGTCGCGCAGGTGCGCGGGCTGGACCCGGGAGGAGCCGAGCATGGTGCCGCCGCGAGCCAGGATGCCGCTCACCGCGTCGAGGTCGAGCTTGAGGTAGTCGCACTCCAGGAGGCCCTTCCAGCCGTCCCGGAAGCCGATGACCTCGTCGCCGTGGTCGACGACGGCACGGTGTACGACCGACCGGATGACGGCGTTCAGGCCGGGGCAGTCGCCGCCGGACGTGAGGACACCAATGCGCATAGCCCGAAATACCTTCTCAACGTGGTCCGGGGACCGGACCACGTTGTCCGGCAAGGATTTCTGCCACCCTACCGGCGGGAGGGGGCCCGGCCGCACTGTGCGTCCGCCTGCTGGACGCACCCGCTCACCTGTGCGGATGCGGTTTCAGACGGGCCCCGCAGGGGGCTGGACGGACCGTCGTCCGAAGCGGAAAGGGTTCCTCCCGGAAACGCGAAGAGGAACCGTTCCTCCTTGAGGAACGGTTCCTCTGGCCCGCCGGGCGGGCCGGCCCTACGCGGGCTGCTGGGCGGACGCGATGCGCTCGGAGCGCAGCGCCTCGTACCAGCGGTCGTCGGTCGGCGGCAGCGCGTTGACGTCGAGGGCCAGCTTCAGCAGCAGGTCCGCGATCTGCGGATTGCGGGCGAGGACGGGACCGTGCATGTACGTACCGAACACGGTGTCGTTGTACGCGCCCTCCGTACCGTCGCCCGTGCCGTTGCCCTTGCCGAGCCGCACGTTCGCGAACGCTCGGGCGGTGGGCCCGAGGTGGGTGACGCCCTGGTGGTTCTCGAAACCGGTCAGCGGGGGCAGACCGAGCCGCGGGTCGATGTCCCCGAGGACGTCACCGACGCACCGCTCGCCCTCGCCGCGCACCGAGACCACGTCGAGCAGGCCGAGGCCCGGCTCGCGCTGGCCGAGGTCGTTGATGAACTCGTGCCCGAGGATCTGGTAGCCGGCGCAGACGGAGAACACGATCGCGCCGTTGCCGACCGCGCGCTCCAGACCGCCGTCGCGGCGCAGCCGCTCCGCGGCGAGCCGCTGCGGCCGGTCCTCGCCGCCCCCGATGAGGTAGATGTCACCGGAGGTCGGGACCGGCTGGTCGCTGCGCACGTCGACACGGGCCACGTCGAGGCCGCGCTGACGCGCCCGGCGCTCCACGACCAGGGCGTTGCCCTGGTCGCCGTAGGTGCTCAGCAGGTCTGGATAGATCCACACCAGACGCAGGCTGTTGTCACTCATTCTCTTCGTCCTCCGTGGCTCAGTTGCCGACACGACGCCTCAAGTCCTGGAAAGCGGTGTAGTTCGCGATGACCTCGATACGCCCGGGCGGTGCCATCTGCACGGCCTGGTCGAGGGTGTCGCAGACCTGGAACTGCTGGTTGGCCACTTCGAGGCGCACGGCGAGGTCCAGCTTGCGGTCGCCGAGAACGAAGATCGGGTGTCCGGTCAGGCGGGTGTAGTCGACGTCCCACAGCCAGGAGGTGTCCGTGCCGTCGGCGCCGCGCGCGTTCACCGACAGGATGACCGGGGTCGGCGGCGGGTCGATCAGGGAGAAGGTCTCCAGCCAGCCCGCGGGGTTCTTGGCGAGCAGCAGACGCAGGTCGCGCTGCATGAACTGCACCACGTCGTAGCGTCCGGCCACCGCCTGCACCTGGTACATGCGCTCCAGGGCCACCTGCGGCGGCACACCGAACACGGCGGCCACGGCGGCCGACGAGGCGGCGTTCGCCTTGTTGGCGCGGCCCGGCAGCTGGAGGTGGATCGGCCACGCGGAACCGTGCGGGTCGAGGACGTGGTCCCCGGACAGGGCCCAGGTCGGGCTCGGACGGCGGAAGCCGCAGTCGCCGCAGAACCAGTCGTCGCCGGGGCGCTGCATCACACCGCCGCAGGACGGGCAGGACCAGGCGTCTTCCTTCCACATCTGTCCGGCGGCCACCCACATGACGTTCGGCGAGGAGGACGCCGCCCAGACGACCAGCGGGTCGTCCGCGTTGGCGACCACGACAGCCTTGGAACCGGCCAGCCCCTCACGCCAGTGCTCGGCCATCATCCGCGTCTCGGCGGCCCGGTCGAGCTGGTCGCGCGAGAGGTTCAGCAGCGCGATGCACTTCGGGTCGGTGTCACGTGCCACACCGGCGAGGTACTTCTCGTCGACCTCGATGACCGCGAACTTGGCGTCCGACCCCCCGGCCAGCGCCGAGGTGATGCCCGCGGGCATGTTGGCGCCGAGCGCGTTGGACACGACCGGGCCCGCGGCGCCCAGGGCCTCCGCGATCAGCCGGGTCGTCGTGGTCTTGCCGTTGGTCGCCGACACCAGGATCACGTCCAGGTGCGTGGCGAGCCTCGCCAGCAGGTCGGGGTCGAGCTTGAGCGCCACCCGGCCGCCGATCACCGATCCGCTGCCGCGTCCGGCGGCCCGCGAGACGGCCGCAGCCGCCTTGCCCGCCGTCACGGCCAGCTTGGCCCGCGGCGACAGCGGGTCCGAGTTGCCTGACATCGTTTCTCGATCCTCCTTGCGTACGCGCCGCGCCCCTGCCCCCGGCACCGTTGGGGGCTCAGCCTATCGAGATCCACTCACGGGCCCGAATCGCGGCACCACCTCGGTGCCGGCGCGGCATGCGCGCGCCTACCAGGACCGTACCCTTGCCGCCATGCGACACGGTTCCATCCCGGGCACCCACGGGCGCGTCCGGCCCCTCACCCTGCTCGGCGACCCCGTCCTGCGCGGGGCCTGCGAGGACGTCACCGACTTCGGCCCCCAACTCGCGGAGCTCGTCGAGGACATGTTCGCGACGATGTACGCGGCCGAGGGCGTCGGCCTCGCCGCGAACCAGGTCGGCGTCGGCCTCAGGGTCTTCGTGTACGACTGCCCGGACGATGACGATGTCCGTCATGTCGGACATGTGGTGAACCCCCGTCTTGTCGAGGCGGACGGTGTGGTCCTGCGCGGACCGGAAGGCTGTCTCTCGCTGCCCGGTCTGGAGGCCGGCACCGAGCGGTACGACCACGCGGTCGTCGAGGGACGCACGGTCACCGGTGAGCCGGTCACCGTGCACGGCACCGGCTGGTTCGCGCGGTGCCTCCAGCACGAGTGCGACCACCTCGACGGAGGCGTGTACGCGGACAGGCTCACCGGGTGGCGCCGAAGGCGGCTGCTTCGGCAGGTGGCACGGGCCGCCTGGAGCGACTGAGCGCGCGCGGTCGTGCCACCTGCCGGCCGTCTCGGCCGACAGCGCCGTGCCCGCCCCTGGCGGGGTGTCCGCGTGGGCCCGGGTCAGAAACCCGGTCCGCCGACACGGTCGCCCGCCGCTGCCAGCCGGCCCCACAGCAGGTCGGCCAGGCTTCGCACCAACTCGGCGCGCGTGCACGGCCGTTCGCCGAGCCACCAGTCCCCGGCGGCGTGCATCATGCCGACGATGCCGTGGCCCCACACCCGTGCCAGCTGCTGGCTGCCCGGTCCGAGATCCACCCGCTCCTCGATGACCTCGGCCAGTTCCTCGCCCATGCGGCGCAGCACCGGCGCCGAGGCCTTGCCCACGTCGAAGCCGGCGTCGCCCGGCTGGCCGCCCTCCGCCGGATGCATCAGGAACCGGTAGACCTGGGGTCGCGCCTCGATGGCGGCCAAATACGTATCGAGCGTCGCCTCGACGCGCTCACGCCGCTCGGCCGGGGCGTCCAGTGCCGCCCGCAGCGCTTCGAGGAGTGCGTCGGTGTGCCGCTTGGCGAGTGCGGCGTACAGGCCGCCCTTGTCGCCGAAGTGCCGGTACAGAATGGGCTTCGTGATGCCGGCCTCGGCGGCGATGGCGTTCATGGAGGCCCCGGGGCCGTCGCGGAGCACCACTCTGTCGGCTGCTTCCAGCAGTTCGCGCCGGCGGCGGTCGGCGGACCTCTGCTGATCGGTCCGCTGTGTGGTGTCCATGTGCTCTCCCCACCCGTGGTGATTCGGTGACGCCTGCGCAAACTAACACTGATCGTCGTATGGGTATCGAACGGGCTGCCGAGCACGGCCCGGGAGTTGACTTTTTCTACTAGCCAGTAACAGACTCCAGTTACCGCAAGTAACAGTTTAGTGCAGCGCTGGAGGGGACATGGCCGAGTTCACCATGGAGCTCAACGACGAACAGAAGGAGGTCCGGGACTGGCTGCACGGCTTCGCCGCCGACGTCATCCGCCCCGCGGCCGCCGAATGGGACGAGCGTGAAGAGACTCCCTGGCCGGTCATCCAGGAAGCCGCGAAGGTCGGCATCTATTCCCTGGACTTCTACGCCCAGCAGTATTTCGACTCCACCGGCCTCGGTATACCGATGGCCATGGAGGAGCTGTTCTGGGGCGACGCGGGGATCGCGCTCTCCATCGTCGGCACCGGCCTCGCCGCCGTGGGCGTCCTCGCCAACGGCACCGAGGAGCAGATCGGCACCTGGATCCCGCAGATGTACGGCGATGCCAACGATGTCAAGGTCGCCGCCTTCTGTTCCTCCGAGCCCGACGCCGGCTCCGACGTCGCCTCGATGCGCACGCGTGCCGTCTACGACGAGGCCACGGGCGAGTGGGTCCTGAACGGCACGAAGACCTGGGCGACCAACGGCGGCATCGCCAATGTCCACGTCGTGGTCGCGGTCGTCGACGCCGACCTCGGCTCCAAGGGCCACGCCTCCTTCATCGTGCCGCCGAACACGCCTGGCCTGTCCCAGGGCCAGAAGTTCAAGAAGCACGGCATCCGCGCCTCGCACACCGCCGAGGTCGTGCTGGAGAACGTCCGCATCCCCGGCTCCTGCCTGCTCGGCGGCAAGGAGAAGCTCGACGAGCGCCTCGCCCGTGCCCGTGAACGGGTCAGGGCGGGTGGCGGCGAGCGGGTGAAGAACGCCGCGATGGCCACCTTCGAGGCGTCCCGTCCGGCCGTCGGCGCCATGGCGGTGGGCACCGCGCGGGCCGCGTACGAGGTCGCCCTCGACTACGCGAAGACGCGTGAGCAGTTCGGGCGCCCGATCATCGACAACCAGGGTGTCGCCTTTCAGCTCGTCGACATGCGCACGTCGATCGACGCGGCGCGGTTGCTGGTGTGGCGGGCGTCCTGGATGGCGGTCAACGGCAAGCCGTTCACGGCCGCCGAGGGATCGATGTCGAAGCTGTTCGCCAGCGAGACGGCGAAGAAGGTCACCGGCCAGGCGATCCAGATCCTGGGGGGCAACGGCTACACGCGCGAGTACCCGGTGGAGCGGATGCACCGCGACGCGGCCATCTACACGATCTTCGAGGGCACCAGCGAGATCCAGCGGCTGGTGATCGCCCGGACCCTGTCCGGGATGCCGATCCGCTGAGGCCTTCGCGCGGGCGGGGGCCGGTCACGGCCCCTTCGTGTTCCCCGCACCCGGTTTCGTGTTCCCCGCACCCGAGGACGGGAAGCCGCGCAGCACCGGTGCTCCGGGCGTCGCGGGGAGCACACGCGCGGCTCGGAGGCGAGCACGTCGGCCTCGCCTTCGAGGACGACCGTCACCCGCCGGACCTGGGACATCGCGTCGGACCGCTCGGAACCGGGGTGCCGGGGCCGGGCATGGCACCCTGGTCGAAGGGGCTCGGAGTCTGCCGGACCGAAGGAGCGCGCGATGACGCCGACAGCCAGGGAAGTACTGGAGGACATCACCGGAAAACTCGCCCCGGACCCCCATGCCAACCGGCTGCTGCCCCTGATCGCCCGGGGCGCCGCCCAGCGCACCACGCTCGCGGCCCTCGCCCTCGAACAGCGCCATGTGATCGCCGCGGACCACCGCGCGTTCCTTCATCTGGCCGAACGCTCGGCCGCGGGCACCGGGACGTCGGCCGCAGACCCGGCGAGCGCCGCCTTCTTCGAGATGCTCGCGGAGGGTGAGGCTCTGGCCGGGGACCGGCTCGCCGCGTTCGCCACCGCGGTGGGAGCCGACGAGGCCCGGGCGGCGGCGTACGAACCGCTCGCCGACTGCCAGGCCTATCCCGCGTACGTCGCCTGGCTCGCCCTGAACGGGGAGCCGATCGACGTGGTCCTCGCCCTCGGCGCCGACTTCGCGGCGTGGGGCGGCTACTGCGAGACGATCGCCGAGGCCCTGCGCCGCCACTACGGCTTCGACGACGAGGCCTGTGGCTTCTTCGACCTCTTCGCCGCGCCCGCTCCCGAACTGGAGAACAGGGCGCTGGCCGCCGTGCAGGCCGGGCTCGACACCGGACGGATCTCACCGGACGACGTCCACCGCCACGGGCGGCTGCTCCAGGCCTACGAGGCGAAGTTCTGGCACGCCCTGTGGGAGCTGGACCAGCGGGTCGTCTGAGGCCGGGGCCCGGCGAGGCGCCCGCAACGGGGCCGGCGACCCGCCCGTCGCCCGACAGGGGCGGCGCCGGGCCCCGTTGCGCCCTCGGTCAGCGACCGCTCGTCCCGCTGCTGTGCGCGATGCAGGCGACGTCGATCCGGTCGGCCAGCTTGGCCAGTTCGATCGTGAGCGCGGCCACCGTGTCCTCGTCGAGGCCGTCCTGGCCGGCCTCCACCAGATGCAGCCATCGGCCGCCCACCGTGCGCAGCAGTTTGCTGACATCGGCGGCGGCCACCTGCAACGTGCCGCGGTCGTCGACGATCAGGGGGAGGGTCACTTCGCGGTTCACACAGGGGATCGTAACTGCGGAACGCTCACGCTCCGTGCCATACGGTGGTGATGTTGCAGAACTCGCG
The DNA here is from genome assembly GCF_025399795.1 of Streptomyces rhizosphaerihabitans. Taxonomy (GTDB): domain Bacteria; phylum Actinomycetota; class Actinomycetes; order Streptomycetales; family Streptomycetaceae; genus Streptomyces; species Streptomyces rhizosphaerihabitans. The sequence continues at coordinate 192,577 of NZ_JAODTZ010000010.1, forward strand.
GATTCCGTGCCCCGACAGTTCACGTCCGTAGCCCGACCGCTTCTCCCCGCCGAAGGGGAATGCCGGGTGCGAGGCCGTCATCCCGTTGACGAACACCCCGCCCGCCTCCAGATCACGGACGAACCGCTCCACCTCGGCCTCGTCATGCGTCCATACGTTCGAGCTCAGCCCGAACGGGGTGTCGTTGGCGAGGGCCACCGCCTCGGCCAGGCCGGCGGCCCGGTAGAGCGTGGCGACGGGACCGAAGGTCTCCTCCTGGTGGATGCGCATCGCGGGGGTGATGTCCGTGAGCACCGTCGGCGCGTAGTACCAGCCGCTCCTGAAGCCGTCGGGGCGTTCGCCGCCGCACAGCACCGTCGCGCCGTTCCCCACGGCGTCGTCGACCAGCTCCTCCAGGTCGGCGCGGCCCTGCTCGGTGGAGAGCGGCCCGACCTCGGTCTCCTCCTCGAGCGGGTCGCCGACCCTGAGGGCCCGCATGCCCGCCGCGAACCGCTCCGCGAAGGCGTCGAACACGTCCGTGTGCACGATGAACCGCTTGGCGGCGATGCACGACTGCCCGTTGTTCTGCGCCCGTGCCGTCACGGCGATCCGCGCGGCGCGGTCGATGTCGGCGGACGGCATCACGACGTACGGGTCGCTGCCGCCCAGCTCCAGCACCGTCTTCTTCACCTCGTCCCCGGCGACCGAGGCGACGGCCCGGCCGGCCGGTTCACTGCCGGTGAGGGTGGCCGCCTTGACCCGCGGGTCGCGCAGGATGCCCTCGACCGCCCCCGAGCCGATCAGCAGCGTCTGGAAGCAGCCCTCGGGGAAGCCCGCCCGGCGGAACAGGTCCTCCAGGTACAGGGCGGTCTGCGGCACGTTCGAGGCGTGCTTGAGCAGGCCCACGTTGCCCGCCATCAGTGCGGGCGCGGCGAACCGGACCACCTGCCAGAGCGGGAAGTTCCACGGCATCACGGCGAGCACGGGGCCGAGCGGCCGGTAGCGCGCGAGAACGCGGGAGGCGCCGGAGTCCTTGGCGTCGGCCGTGTCGGCCACCTCGTCGGCGAGCAGTTCCTCGGCGTGGTCGGCGTACCAGCGCATCGCCTTGGCGCACTTGGCGGCCTCCGCGCGGGCCTGCTTGACGGGCTTGCCCATTTCGAGGGTCATCACCCGGCCGATGTCCTGCAGATCCTCGTCCAGAAGATCGGCCGCGCGGTGCATGAGCCGTGCCCGCTCGGCGAACGAGGTGGTGCGATACGTGCGGAACGTGGTCTCGGCGGCAGCGAGCCTGCGCTCGATCTCCTCGGTGCCGAGGGCGTCGTACGTCTTGAGTGTCTCGCCGTTCGCCGGGTTCACCGTCGCGATGGGCATGGCCGACCTCCTGAAAGCGGGCTGTTCCCCGACCCTCCCGCGCGATGCCGTGCGGCGCAACGCGGAGGGCTCCCGGGGTGAGCCGGCGCTGCTGGCCGAACGCCGACTCTCAGCCCGAGTGCTCCGCCAGCCGGTCGAGAAACACGGTCTGCGCCTTCACCAGCAGCGTCCGGGCCCGTTCCGGGGTCATCCACTCCACCCGGTCCAGCTCGGGGAACTCCTGCCGCTGTCCCGACTTCGGTGGCCACTCCATCGTGAACGTGCCGGGGACCATGGCCGCCGGGTCGAGATCCGCCTCGATCGCCCAGGCCGTGACGACCTTGCCGTTCGTCTGGGTGACCTCGCCGAGCGGTACCGCCTCCCCGTCGGGCGGCGGCAGCCCGAGTTCCTCCCGGAACTCCCGGCGGGCGGCGTCCCAGGCCGTCTCGTCGGGCTCGTACTCGCCCTTGGGAAGGGTCCAGGCCCCGGCGTCCCGTCGCGCGAAGAACGGGCCGCCCATATGGCCGACCAATACCTCCACGCCGTTGTCGGTGTGCCGGAACAACAGCAGTCCCGCGCTCCTCTTTCCGTGCTGCTCTCCGCTCATCGCGTCACCTCCGGGTGGGCGGCCAGCAGGGCGTCGACCGTGTCGGTCTCGGCCGGTGTCTTGTCCTCGCGATAGCGCACGACCCGGGCGAAGCGGAGGGTGACACCGGCCGGGTAGCGGGTGGACCGCTGCAGACCGTCGTACGCGATCTCGACGATCAGCTCGGGCCGTACGGTCACCACGTGGCCGTCGTCCTCGACGGCCAGCTCCCGGAGCCGCTCGGTCTGCCAGGTGAGCATCGCGTCGGTCATGCCCTTGAACGTCTTGCCGAGCATGGCGAAGCCGTCGCCGGTGCGGGCGCCCAAGTGCAGGTTGGAGAGCTTGCCGGTCCGCCGCCCGTGGCCCCACTCGGCCGCGAGGACCACCAGGTCGAGGGTGTGCACGGGTTTGACCTTCAGCCAGGAGGCACCGCGCCGGCCCGCGCTGTACGGGGCGTCGAGGGCCTTCACCACGACCCCCTCGTGCCCCCGCGCCAGTGTGTCGGCGAGGAACGACTCGGCCTCGGCGGCATCGTCCGGCCCCGACACCAGCGTTCGCCGCACCCGCATCGGCTCGGGCACCAGCCGTGCCAGTTCCACGTGCCGCTCGGTGAACGGCAGGTCCAGCAGCTCCCGCCCGCCGACGGAGAGGGCGTCGAAGAAGACGGGGGAGACGGGCACGGTCTCCGCGGCCGCCGCCACATCCACCCGGGACCCCACCCGGCCGGCCGTCTCCTGGAAGGAACGCGGCCGACCGTGGTCGTCCAGCGCGATCACCTCGCCGTCCAGGATGAACCGCTCGCCCCGCAACTCCATTGCCGCGGCCGTGAGTTCGGGGAGCCGGTCGGTGATGTCGTCGAGGGTGCGGGTGTAGACACGGACGTTCTCGCCGTCGCGGTGCAGCTGTACCCGGATGCCGTCGAGCTTCTCCTCGACCGCACAGGCGCCGAGCTTGCCGACCGCCTCGGACACGGAGGCGGCGGTGTGCGCGAGCATCGGCAGCACCGGGCGGCCGACGGTGAGCCGGAAGCCGTCCAAGGCCCCCGGGCCGTCCGCCAGGAGGGCCCGCGCCACCGTCTGCAGCGAACCGGCGAGCATCACCGCCCGCCGTACGTCCCCCGCGGGCGCGCCGGTCGCCTCGGCGAGCCCCTCCACCGCGACCGCGTCCAGAGCACCCTGGCGCACCTCACCGGTGAGCAGCCCGAACAGGAAACGCTGTTCGTCCTCGGTGGCCGACGCCATCAACTCGCCCACCAGACGCGCTCGTTCTGCCTGCGAGCCGGTGCCGGAGACCTTGCCGAGCGCGGTGAGCCGGGCGTCCACCTCGCGCACGGTGAGGGTGGGTTCGGCGGCCGGGGCGACCCGGCCGCCGAGCACCTTCCAGCCGATGCCGAGCCGGCCCTGCGGCAGCCGACCCGCGAGATAAGGGATCACGATCGGCACGTCGTCCGCCCCGGCGTCGCGGAACAGTTCCGCGAGCAGAGCGGTCTTCCGGGACCGCGCGGAGGTGGCGGCGACCTCCTGCGACACATGGGCGAGCCGGCTCAGCAGCATGCAGCCATGGTGCAACGCGGGCGCCGGGTTCACACCCGTACGGGAGCGGACGCGCGGTCGTAGGCACCCCTGCGGCCATCGGGTGGGCGCCGGGGCTAGCCCCGTCCTCCCGCGACGGCCGCGTCGAGGTCGGCGAAGAGGAGTTCGCCGTTGAGCGTGGCCGCCGCGCGGTATCCGCCGCTCGCCGCGTTCACGACCTGCTCCGCGAAGCCGGCGGCGTTGCCCGCGGCCCAGACGCCGGGCACGCTCGTCAGCCCGGTCGGGTCGACGACCGGGTAGGTGCCGAACGGCGTCTCCCGCAGCTCCGCGCCCAGCCGGTCGAGCAGGCCGGTCTGCGGCACGGGGCGCGGCGCCACGAACAGCACCGAGCGGTCGTACGTGGTCCCGTCCGCGAGCCGCACCCCGGTGAGCCGGTCGCCGGTGACCACCAGCCCGGCGACCTCGCCCGGCACCACGGCGACGCCGGCGGCGGCGAGCCGGCGCAGGTCCTCGTCCGAGAGCTCGTCCTCGGCCACCGTGTGCAGGAACAGGGTGACGTCCTTCGACCACTGGCCGACCATCAGCGCCTGGTGCACGCTCATCGGCGTACTGGCCAGCACGCCGAAGGCCTCGTCGCGGACCTCCCAGCCGTGGCAGTACGGGCAGTGCAGCACATCGCGCCCGAAGCGTTCGGCGACGCCGGGTACCGACGGCAGCTCGTCGGCCAGACCCGTCGTGACGATCAGCCGGCGCGCGTGGACGGTGTCCCCGGACCCGAGCGTGACGTCGAACTCGCCGGCGCCGTCCCGGACGACGTCCACCGCCAGGCCCCGGACGATCTCCACGCCGTACCCCTCGACCTCCCGCCGGCCCTCGGCGAGGAACTCGGCGGGCGGCATGCCGTCGCGGGTCAGATAGCCCTGCAGGTGAGCGGCGGGCGCGTTGCGCGGCTCGCCCGCGTCGACGACGAGCGTGCGGCGCCGCGCCCGGCCGAGGACCAGCGCCGCGGAGAGTCCCGCCGTGCCGCCGCCGACGACGACCACTTCGTATGTCTCGGTCATGGTGACCACCTCCACGCAGAAGGTCGCCCCGATGCGGCCGGATTGACAAATGGCTTTGCCGATTCTGCAATGAGGTGATGAAGGATGGGATGAGTGGCGGGATGAGTGACGGGATGAGGGGCGCGGCCCCTGCGGGTGTCAGTGACGGAGTCGGGCAGCGGGCGACCGGTGACGCGGCGACGGACGAGGTTCTCGCCGAGGTCGGTCCACGGCTGCGGCGGATCAGGAAGGAGCGCGGCGCGACGCTGGCCGGGCTGTCCGAGGCGACCGGCATCTCGGTGAGCACGCTCTCGCGCCTGGAATCCGGGCTGCGCAAGCCCAGCCTGGAGCTGCTGCTGCCCATCGCGCGGGCCCATCAGGTCCCGCTGGACGAACTGGTCGGGGCCCCGCCGGTCGGTGACCCCCGGGTGCGTGCCGAGCCGATCGTGCGGGGCGGCCGGACGCACTGGCCGCTGACCCGCCAGCCCGGTGGACTCCAGGCCTACAAGGTGCTCGAACCCCGGCGGACCATGGAACCCGACCCGCGGACGCACGAGGGCTACGAGTGGCTGTATGTGCTGTCCGGGCGGCTGCGGCTGGTGCTCGGCGAGCACGACGTCGTGCTCGGGGCGGGGGAGGCGGCGGAGTTCGACACCCGGGTCCCGCACTGGTTCGGTTCGACGGGGGAGGGGCCAGTGGAGTTCCTCAGCCTGTTCGGGCCGCAGGGTGAGCGGATGCACGTACGGGCGCGGCCCAAGGTGCGGGGCAAGGAGCTGTGAGAGCGGGCGGCGGGGCGGCTCGCGCCGTGCGTGGCGAAGACGACGGCCGCCGACTGTTCCCAGGTAGGCAAGCGACCGCTTAGTATGCGATCGACCCCGGTCAGACGACGCAGTCCCCTGGAGGCCCCGCATGCAGGCATGGCAAGTGCACCAGAACGGCGAGCCCGTAACGGCGATGCGCCTCCAGGAGGTGGATCGGCCGACGCCCGGTGACGGCCAGGTCCTGCTCAAGGTGCGCGCCGCGAACATCAACTTCCCGGACGCGCTGATGTGCCGCGGCCACTACCAGGTCAGGCCGCCGCTGCCCTTCACGCCCGGGGTGGAGATCTGCGGCGAGACCGAGGACGGACGCCGGGTGATCGCCACCCCCGCGCTGCCGTACGGCGGATTCGCCGAGTACGCGGTCGCGGACGCCGCCGCCCTGCTGCCCGCGCCCGACGCCCTCGACGACGCCGAGGCCGCGGCCCTGCACATCGGCTACCAGACCGGCTGGTTCGGCCTGCACCGCAGGGCCCGCCTGGAGGCCGGCGAGACCCTGCTCGTCCACGCGGCCGCCGGAGGGGTCGGCAGCGCGGCCGTGCAGCTCGGGAAGGCGGCGGGCGCGACCGTCATCGGTGTCGTGGGCGACGCCGACAAGGCCGCTGTGGCGCGCGGACTGGGCTGCGACGTCGTCATCGACCGGCGGTCCGAGGACGTCATAGGCGCGGTCAAGGAGGCGACCGGCGGACGCGGCGCGGACGTGATCTACGATCCCGTCGGCGGCGAGGCCTACACCCAGTCCACGAAGGTCGTCGCCTTCGAGGGCCGGATCGTGGTCGTCGGCTTCGCGAGCGGTTCGATCCCGAGCGCCGCCCTGAACCACGCCCTCGTCAAGAACTACGGGATCCTCGGTCTGCACTGGGGCCTGTACAACACCAAGAACCCGAAGCTGGTCCTGCACTGCCACGAGCAGCTCACCGGGCTGGCCGCACGGGGCGCGATCAAGCCGCTGGTGAGCGAGCGGGTGCCGCTGAGCGGGGCCGCCGCCGCCGTGCAGCGGGTCGCCGACGGAGTCACCACCGGACGGATCGCCGTGATGCCCGCACTTCAGAACGGAGCCGCCGCATGACCGACGCAGCCGAACTGCGCCGCCGCACCCAGGAGTTGCTGGCCGAGCATCCTCCCCAGGAAACCGACCGCCTGGACTTCCTGAAGGCACGCTTCGACGCCGGACTCGCCTGGGTTCACTACCCGGAGGGCCTCGGCGGACTCGGTGCCCCGCGCAGCCTCCAGGCCGTCGTGGACGCCGAGCTGGCGGCCGCGGGCGCGCCCGACAACGACCCGCGGCGGATCGGCATCGGCCTCGGCATGGCCGCCCCGACCATCCTCGGCTTCGGCACCGAGGAGCAGAAGCGGCGCTTCCTGCGGCCCCTGTGGGTCGGCGAGGAGGTGTGGTGCCAGCTCTTCAGCGAGCCCGGCGCGGGCTCGGACCTCGCCGCCCTCGGCACCCGCGCCGTCCGCTCCGACGGCGACGAGGCCGGGAGCGGGGGAGAGTGGGTGGTCAACGGACAGAAGGTGTGGACCTCCAGCGCCCACCTCGCCCGCTGGGCCATCCTCATCGCCCGCACCGACCCGGACGTGCCCAAGCACCGCGGTATCACCTACTTCATCTGCGACATGACCGACCCGGGTGTCGACGTACGGCCGCTGCGCCAGATCACCGGCGAGGCCGAGTTCAACGAGGTCTTCCTCACCGACGTCCGCATCCCCGACGCGCACCGACTCGGCGAGGTCGGCGACGGCTGGCGGGTCGCGCAGACCACGCTGATGAACGAGCGCGTCTCCATCGGCGGCATGCGCATCCCGCGCGAGGGCGGCATGATCGGCCCCGTCTCGAAGACCTGGCGCGAGCGGCCCGAACTGCGCACCCACGACACGCACCAGCGGCTGCTGAAGCTGTGGGTCGAGTCCGAGGTCGCCCGGCTCTCCGGCGAGCGGCTGCGCCAGCAGCTCGCCCAGGGCCAGCCCGGCCACGAGGGCTCCGGCATGAAGCTCGGCTTCGCCCGGCTCAACCAGGAGATCAGCGGACTGGAGGTCGAACTCCTCGGCGAGGAAGGCCTGTTGTACGAGGACTGGACGATGCGGCGGCCGGAACTGGTCGACTTCACCGGCCGCGACGCCGGATACCGCTATCTGCGCTCCAAGGGCAACAGCATCGAGGGCGGGACCAGCGAGGTCCTGCTGAACATCGTCGCCGAACGCGTCCTGGGCCTGCCGTCCGAGCCGCGCACCGACAAGGACGTCGCATGGAAGGACCTCGCCCGATGAGCCAGGTGAGCACCGAACCCGATCTGCTCTACACCGAGGAGGAGGAGGCGCTGCGCGCCGCCGTCCGTGACCTCCTCGCCGACCGCTGTGCCGCGGCGGACGTCATCACCCGCACCGAGTCGGGCACTCCGCACGACCCCGAGCTGTGGAAGGCCCTCTCGGAGGGCATGGGCCTCGCCGGCCTGCTGGTGCCCGAGGAGCAGGGCGGCCAGGGTGCCACGCACCGCGAAGCCGCCGTGGTTCTGGAGGAGTTGGGCCGCGCGGTCGCACCCGTGCCGTACCTGACGAGCGCCGTGGTCGCGACCGAGGCGCTGCTGGCCTGCGAGGGACAGGCGGCGGCCGAACTGCTGGCCGCGCTCGCCTCCGGCCGGACGGTGGGCGCCCTCGCCGTCCCGCTGAACGTCGGACCGGGCGCCGCCCACCAAGCCGTACGGCTGGAGAACGGTTCCCTGCACGGTGAGCTGACGGGCATCGCGGACGCGGTGGCCGCCGACGTCCTGCTGGTTCCGGCCGAGGACGGCGGGCTGTACGCCGTCGACGCGGACGCCGTCACGATCGTCCCGCAGGTCTGTCTCGACCAGACCCGGCCGCTCGCCCGCATCACCTTCGAGGGGGCGCCCGCACGGCTGCTCACCGAGGATGCGCCCGTGGCCGTACGGCGCGCCCTTCGGGCCGGCGCCGGACTGCTCGCGTCCGAGCAACTCGGCATTGCCGACTGGTCGTTGACGGAGACGGTCCGCTACCTCAAGGAGCGCAAGCAGTTCAACCGGCCGGTCGGCGGATTCCAGGCGCTCAAGCACCGGCTGGCCCAGGTGTGGCTGGAGGTCGTGGGCACCCGCGCCGCCGCCCGGAACGCGGCCGACGCGCTGGCCACCGGCAGCCCGGACAGCGACGTGGCGGTCGCCGTCGCCCAGGCGTACGCGGCACTCGTCGCGGTGCACGCCGCCGAGGAGGCGGTCCAGCTGCACGGCGGCATCGGCATGACGTGGGAGCATCCGGCGCATCTGTATCTGAAGCGCGCCAAGGCCGACTCGATCGCCTACGGCACGGCGGGCGCGCACCGCGTGGCCCTGGCCGAACTGGTCGATCTCCAGGCGCCCTGACACCGTTCCGAGTGAAGCCCGCCCCACCTGGGGCGGGCTTTTTTTCGTGCGCCCACGACACGCGGGGAGGGAACGGGGGGAACGCCGGATCGCGCCCGGATCCGGTGAAGTGAACGCGTCGCGTCGGTCCGGCCAACTCCCTTCAAGGCAGGGTTTCCTGGGCCCCACCGGCCGCATACTCCCTGAGGTTCCGTACGGCATCCTCAAGGGAGGCAGAGCATGGCCCTTACCACCCGTCGCAGAGCCCTCACCACCCTCGGCGCCGCCCTCGCGGGCTCGTTCGCCCTACCCGCGTCGCGGGCTCTCGCGGCCGAGGCGAAGCCCCGCACGCGCCCGCTGTGGCGCGCCCACGCGCACAACGACTACGAGCACCCACGCCCCCTCTTCGACGCCCTCGACCACCGCTTCGGCAGCGTCGAGGCCGACATCTACCTCGTGGGCGACCAACTCCTCGTCGCCCACGACCCGGTGGAGCTCGACCCCACCCGCACGCTCGAAACCCTCTACCTCGAACCGCTGGCCGCCCGTGTCAGGGCCAACCACGGCTCGGTGTACCGGGGTTACCACAAGCCGCTGCAACTGCTCATCGACATCAAGACCGAGGGCTCCTCGACGTACCTCGAACTCGACCGTCATCTGCGCCGCCACCGGCACCTGTTCACGAGGTACGCGCACGGCCGGGTGCACCCCGGCCCGATCACCGCCGTCATCTCCGGGGACCGCGCCGCGCGGACGCCCATGGAGGCGCAGACCGAGCGGCTCGCCTTCTACGACGGCCGGCTCGCCGACCTCGGCGGCACCGCCCCCGCCTCCTTCATCCCGCTGATCAGCGACAACTGGACACTCAACTTCAGCTGGCTGGGCGAGGGCCCGTTCCCGGACGCCGAGCGCGAGAAGCTGCGGGGCATCATGGCGGCCGCGCACGCGCGCCGGCAGAAGGTCCGGTTCTGGGCCACCCCCGACCTCGCGGGTCCGACACGCGAGGCGCTCTGGCGCGAACTTCTCGCCGCCGACGTCGACTACCTCAACACCGATGACCTGGGCGGTCTCGAAGAGTTCCTCGACGCCCACGACCGACAGTAGGAAGACCACCCGTTCGGGGGACACGTCAGCCGCCCGGACGATCCCTCCGCTACGCCACACTTACGGCCGAACGCCGCGAAGTGGACGTGGCGGAGGAGGTTGACGATGGCCATTTCCATCTCTGTGGTGCTGCTGCTCCTGGTGCTGGCAGTGATCTTCCTGCGCAACGGAGGGCTGAAGATCTCCCACGCGCTGGTCTGCGCCCTGCTGGGTTTCCTGCTGGCCAGCACGAGCATGGCCCCGACCATCCACAGCGGTCTCACCGCGACGGCGGACATCGTGGGCAGCCTGACGCCATGACGTGCCGCCGCGTCACGGGCGAGTGAACACCCCGATACCGTTCGGGACGGGACGCTCGGCGCCGCCGCTCGGGTGGTTGAGGACACTGACCGCGTCCGCCCCTGCCTGCCGGGCGACCATCGTGGTGGATCCGCCGCCGTCCAGGCTGAAGGCGTCCTGCGACCCCAACTGCTCCATCGCCGCCGTCACTTCGGCGATGGTGAGTCCGTTGCGGAACTCCGGGGCGCCGTCCAGGGCCAGGAGCTGCATCCGGCGCCCATGGTCGGAGAAGCCCACCGCGGTCCGTACCGCGGAGGTCTTGTCGTCCAGACCCGGCAGCGGCACACCGTCGGTCATCATCGGATAGCCCCCGACCGCGAACCGGTACGGCACCCGGGAGGACTTCGCCACCAGCCGGTGCCGCACCCCGACCCACTCGCCCACGGACAGTTTCCGCAGCTCCTGGGCGCCCGCCTCGCGGCCGACCAGCACGGTGGTGCCGGGTGCGATGGGTCCGCTGCCCGGAGTTTCGGCGGCGGACACGACCCGGCCGCGGCGGACCGTCACCTCGTAGGTGTCGGTGCTGCACGGCGCGGCCCGGTTCGTGTCCGTGCCACAGGTCGCGCGCACCCGCGAGACACTGCCCCAGTCCGCGGTGAACGCGCCGACGGAGCCGACCGGGAGCGCGTACTGGTTGAACCCGCCGAGCGGCCAGGTGCCTTCGGGGCTGCGGACGGACCCGTCCAGGGCCACGCCGTCCAGCCGGGCCCGGCGGTCGACGCCCACACCGAACACGTCCTCGGTGGTCGTGCCGGGCGGCAGCGCCGGTCCGAATCGCTGGCCGTCGGGGACCGCGGCCTTGAGTCCATGGCCGCTCGCGATCGCCGGACCCACGGTCGCGCCCGTCGCCTCGACACCCGGATGCTGGGTCTCCGTGATGTCGAAGAAGTCGCCGTTGACCCCGGCGACCGCGCCCCGGGAGTCGGCCAGCTCGGACACGGGCTCCCGGGACGCCACGGCGCCGGGGTAGAGGAGGTCGACGCGCACATGGGGATTGCGCAGATCGACGTTCAATACGTGCGCGTGAGCGACTCCCCTGGCCGCCGGGATGTCCAGCTGTGTGTACTCGACGCCGGGCGCGATGTCGGTCGCGCCCTCCGCGCCGCTGGCCGGTGCCGCCCCTGTCAGGGCCGCACCGGCCAGCGCTCCGCTTGCCGTGAAGACCGTCAGTGCCGTTCTGAACCGTCTGCCGCGACGTGTCACCGTGCCCCCTGATGTCTCGTCAACTTTCCCAGGACTCAGGGGAATTGCACCAGAGGTCGGTACCCGGGCCGGTGGCTAGACGCCGACGACGCGGGAACGGATCAGAAAACGCACTCCTTCGGGTGCTTCGAGGGAGAAGCCGCTGCCCCGGCCCGGCACGACGTCCACGATCAGGCGCGTGTGGCGCCACAGTTCGTACTGGCTCTTCGAGATCCAGAAGGTGATGGGCTCGTCGACGCCCTCGACCTCCAACTCGGCCAGCAGCACGTCGGAGCCGCCGGTGCGGAACTCGCCCTCCGGGTAGCACATGGGCGCGCTGCCGTCGCAGCAGCCGCCCGACTGATGGAACATCAGCGGTCCGTGCTGGGTGCGCAGTCGCCGCAGCAGCTCGGCGGCCGCGGGCGTCAGCTCCACGCGCGGGACGACGTCCATCGGCTCTCCCCCTCCGGTGTCACGGCTCTCACGGCTCCTGCGCGCGGACCTCCGGCACGGAGCACGACTCAGCCGACCATCCCGGACGTTGCGAGAGGGTTGCACGCCCCGGACGTACAAGAGACCGGCCCCCGGTGGCGCCCGCGTACTGCGGGTCGTCACCGAGGACCGGCCTCGGGAGTGCTGGATGCCGGCGGACGAGGTGTCAGCCGTTGCGCGGGTGGGAGTCGACCGATGTGGCCGCGGGCGCGCCGCGTCAGCAGATGCGCGGGAGCTGCTCGCCGAGCGGCATGTCCACCACCCGGGTGCCGCCCAGACCGGTGGCCGCTACCACCATGCCGGGGTGGTCGGCGACGCAGCGGCCGATCGCCACGGACTCCTTGCCCAGCGGGTGGGCGCGCATCGCCGCGAGCACGGCGTCGGCGTGCTCGGCCGCGACGAACGCCACCAGCTTGCCCTCGTTGGCCACGTAGAGCGGGTCGAGGCCGAGGAAGGCGCAGGCGTTGGCGACCGTCTCCGGGACGGGCAGGGAACGCTCGTCGAGCGTGATGCCGACCCGTGCCGCCGCGGCGATCTCGTTCAGGGAGGTGGCCAGACCGCCGCGGGTCGGATCGCGCAGCACATGGAGGTCGGGGCAGACGGCCAGCATGTCCGCGACCAGACCGGCCAGCGACGCGGTGTCGCTCTGGATCTCGACACCGAACTCCAGTCCCTCCCGCACGCTCATGATGGCCACCCCGTGCACGCCGATCGGCCCGCTGACCAGCACCACGTCACCGGGGGCCGCGCGCTGCGGACGGATGTCGACGCCGTCCGGGATCAGGCCGATCCCGGCGGTGTTGATGAAGATGCCGTCGCCGTGACCGGCGTCGACGACCTTGGTGTCACCGGTCGCGACCACCACCCCGGCCGTCCGGGCCGCCTCGCCGAGCGCCTCGGCCACGCGCCCCACGACGGAGAGCTCGACGCCCTCCTCCAGGATGAACCCGCAGGAGAGGTAGGCCGGTACGGCCCCCGCCATGGCCAGGTCGTTGACCGTGCCGTTGACGGCGAGGTCCCCGATGCTGCCGCCGGGGAAGAACAGCGGCCGTACGACGAAGGAGTCGGTGGAGAAGGCGAGCCGGGCCCCGCCCAGCAGCAGATGGGCGGAGTCGCCGAGCTCGGCGAGCACGTCACTGCCGAAGGCGGGCGCGAACAGGTGCTCCACCAGTTCGGCGGAGAGCGTGCCGCCACCACCGTGCCCCATCACGATCCTGTCGTGGTCGCGCAGCGGCGCCGGGCAGGTCCAGGAGGAGAAGTCGACGGGAGCGTATGCCGAGTCAGCCAACGGAACTCGCCTCCTTGTCCGGGGTCTCAAGCCGCCGGTAGAGGTAGTAGGCGGCGCACGCGCCCTCGCTGGAGACCATGGTCGCGCCCAGCGGATTGCGCGGGGTGCACTCCTTGCCGAACGCGGCGCACTCGTGCGGCTTGATGAGGCCCTGGAGCACCTCGCCGCTGCGGCAGACGGTCGACTCCTCGGTCTCGATGCCGGTCACCGAGAAGCGGTGCTCGGCGTCGAACTCGCGGTACTTGGGCGACAGCCGCCAGCCGCTCTGCGGAATCACGCCGATCCCGCGCCAGGCCCGGTCGGTCACCTCGAAGACATCGGAGAGCATGGCGCGGGCCGCGGGGCTTCCCTCGGCCTGCACCGCGCGCGGATAGGCGTTCTCCACGGTGTGCTGCCCGGCCTCCAGCTGCCGTACCGCACGGCGGATGCCCTCCAGGATGTCGAGCGGCTCGAAGCCCGTCACCACGATCGGCACCCGGTGCCGCTCGGCGAGTTCGGGATACTCGGCCATGCCCATCACCGTGCAGACGTGCCCGGCGGCGAGGAAGGCCTGCACCCGGCAGTCCGGCGAGTTCATGATCGCGTCGATGGCCGGGGGCACCTTGACGTGCGAGACCAGCAGGCTGAAGTTGGGGATGCCCAGCTTCTTGGCCTGATAGACGGTCATCGCGTTGGGCGGCGCCGTGGTCTCGAAGCCGATGCCGAAGAACACGACCTGCCGGTCGGGGTTCTCCTGCGCGATCCTCAGCGCGTCCAGCGGCGAGTACACGACGCGTACGTCCGCGCCCTCGCTCTTGACCTTGAACAGGTCGCGTCCGCTGCCGGGCACGCGCAGCATGTCGCCGAAGGAGCAGAAGATCACGTCCGGGCGGGAGGCGATCTCCAGCGCCTTGTCGATGATCTCCAGCGGGGTCACACAGACCGGACAGCCCGGCCCGTGGATCAACTCGATCTCCTCAGGGAGGAGTTGGTCGATGCCGTGGCGGATGATCGAGTGCGTCTGTCCGCCGCAGACCTCCATGAGAGACCAGGGCCGGGTGGTGACCGCCCTGATGTCGTCGAAGAGCCGCTTGGCGAGGACCGGGTCGCTGAACTCGTCCAGGTACTTCATGACCGCGCCTCCTTCTCGATGCCCTCCAGGGGCGGGAGTCCGGTTCCGGCGGGGCGTTCGGCGCCCGCGTCCCGGGCGGCCTTGCCCCAGGCGTCGCCGAACTCCTCCTCCAGCACTCCGAGGTTCTCGAAGAGCTCCAGGGTCTGCTTCGCCGACTCCTCGTCCAGCCGCTGCAACGCGAATCCCACATGGACGATGGCGTAGTCACCGACCTTCATGTCCGGCACGTACTCCAGACACACGTCCTTGACGACACCGCCGAAGTCCACCTTGGCCATCCGCGTCGCGTCGCGTTCCTCGATCTCCAGCACTCGGCCGGGTACGGCCAGACACATGATTCGCTCCTGACTCGCTCCAGCGCTTCTGTCGCGCTAATCCTGTGCTCGGGCGGCGACGATCAACTGCCCGAGGGCCAGACCGCCGTCGTTGGGGGGAACCCTGTGGTGCCTCAGCACGGTGAAACCGTCCCGTTCCAGGACGGCGCCGCAGCCCTCGGTGAGCAGGGCGTTGCAGAACACCCCGCCGCTGAGGGCGACCGTGCGGATGCCGGTCCTTGCTCGCGCCACCGTGCACACCTCCAGGACCAGGTCGACCACGGCCCGATGGAACCGACGTGCCACCGGCCCGGCCGTGACACCGGCCCGGACGTCCGCGACGGCGGCGGCCAGGACCGGCGCCGGATCGGCGATCAGCGGCGCCTCGGGGTCCTGACGGACCGCTCTCAGCATGAACCGGTAGGCGTCGTTCCGCTCGTCGTCGGCGAGCGGGCCCGCCAGATCGTCCAGCGCCGCGTTCTCCAGTTCCATCGCCGCCTGCGCCTCGTACTCCACCCGGTGGCAGACCCCCGCGAGCGAGGACACCGCGTCGAAAAGGCGTCCCATGCTGGACGTGGGAACGCAGTTGAGCCCCCGTTCCAGCTGCCGTTCGAGCAGCCGCCGCTCCTCGGGGGTGGCGGCCGCGGCGCACGGCAGCTCGTACCGCCAGGGCAGTCGCGCCGCCCGCAGATGTGACAGCGCCATCCGGTAGGGGTTGCGTACGGCCGCGTCGCCGCCCGGCAGCGGCACATAGCCCAGATGAGCGAACCGCCGGTACCCGTCGTAGTCGGCGAGCAGTACCTCGCCGCCCCACACGGCCCCGTCGTCGCCGTAACCGGTCCCGTCGAAGGCGACCCCGATCACCGGCGCCGAACCGTCCAGACCGTGCTCGGCCATCGCCGAGGCGACGTGGGCGTGATGGTGCTGCACCTGGCGCAGCGTCAGGCCGCGCTCCTCGGCGGCGCGCCGCGCCCACTGGGTGGCGCGGTAGCCGGGATGCCGGTCGGCTACCAGCAGGCGCGGTGCGACGGCGGTGAGGTCCGTCAGATGGCCGGTCGCCCGCTCGAAGGCGGTCAGGGTGGCCAGGTCGTCCATGTCCCCGACGTGCGCGGACAGCCAGGCGTAGCGGCCGTCCCCGGCGCAGAAGGTGTTCTTGAGGTCCCCGCCCACGGCCAGCGCCGGGACCACCGGCACCGGCAGCGCGATCGGGAGGGGGGCGTAGCCGCGCGACCGGCGTACCGGAAGCTCGGCGCCCGCGCACACCCGGACCACCGAGTCGTCGCAGGGCACATGGATGGGCCGGTCGTGGGCGAGCCAGGCGTCGGCGAGCCCCGCCAGCCGGGTCAGCGCCTCGGCGTCGTCGGTGACGATGGGCTCGCCCGAGCGGTTTCCGCTGGTCATGACGAGGACGGCCGGACCCGGCGGATCACCGGGCAGCCCGAGCAGCAGCCGGTGCACCGGTGTGTACGGGAGCATGAAGCCGAGGTCGGGGCTGCCGGGCGCGACCCCCGCCGCGATCTCGCCGCCCGCCCCGGCCCGCCGCCGCAGCAGGACCACAGGCTTGCGCGGACCGAGCAGCAACTCCTCTTCCGCCGGGCCGGCATGGGCCAGCCGCCGGACGGTCTCCAGCGAGCCGGCCAGCACCGCGAAGGGCTTGCCGCCGCGGTTCTTGCGCTTGCGCAGGGTGCGGACGGCCGCGGGATCGCCCGCGTCGCACGCCAGGTGGTAGCCGCCGATCCCCTTGACCGCCACCACGGCGCCCTCGGCCAGCAGCCGGCGGGCCTCGGCGAGCGCCTGCCCGTCGCGCAGCTCGCCGGGATCGTCCGGCCCGGTGCGCAGCGTGAGCCGGGGACCGCAGGCGGGGCAGGCGATCGGCTGGGCGTGGAAGCGCCGGTCGGCGGGGTCCGCGTACTCACGGGCGCAGTCCGCGCACATCGGGAAGCCCGCCATGGTGGTGCTGTCCCGGTCGTACGGCAGCGCGGTCACGATGGTGAACCGCGGACCGCAGTGGGTGCAGGTGATGAACGGGTGCCGGTACCGCCGGTCGGCGGGGTCCGCGAGTTCGCCCAGACAGGCGTCGCACGTCGCGGTGTCCGGGGAGACCAGCGTGCGGCCCGGCCCGCCGGACGAAGGGCGGATGGTGAACACCGAGCCGTCGTTCTCCAGCGGTACGGCACGGTGCTCGACCGACTCGACGACCGCGAGCGGCGGCGGCCGTGTCCCGATCCGCGAACAGAACACGGCCACGTCGGCGGCCGGGCCCTCCACCTCGGCCTCGACGCCTTGTGCGTTGTTGGTGACCCAGCCCGTCAGTCCGAGTTCCTCCGCGAGGGTGTACACGAAGGGCCGGAAGCCCACTCCCTGGACGACGCCCGTGACGGTGATGTGCCGGCGCTCGCGCCCCGGGGCCGGTGTCACAGCGTGTGCCCCGGCGCCGGGCTCCGCTCGGCCCCGGACTCGCGCTCGTGCGGGTGCCCGGCGGCGTGTTCGTGCCCGTCGCCGTGCGGGTGCCCGGCGGCGTGAATGTGTCCGATCCCGTTCCCGTCGCCGTGCGCGTGACCGTCCCCCTGTGGCTGTCCGTGGCCGTTCTCGTGGCTGTGCAGGTACCGCTCGTGCTGCCGTGCCAGGACGGGTACGTGCGTCTCGTCGCCGGCCGCGCAGCGCAGGACGTGCGTCAGCAGGGCGTCGACCCCCTGGCCGGTGCGGGCCGAGGTCTCGAGGACCGGCACGCCGGGATTGACCTGCTGGACACCTCGCAGGAACGCCTCCCGGTCGAAGCCGACGGCGTCCGCGATGTCGGTCTTGGTGATCACGACCAGATGCGCGAGTCCGAAGGCCGTCGGGTACTTGACCGGCTTGTCCTCGCCCTCGGTCACCGACGCGAGCGCGATGCGCAGGGTCTCCCCGAGGTCGTAGGAGGCGGGGCAGACGAGATTGCCGACGTTCTCGACGAACAGCAGCCGGGTGCCCTCGGGCAGCCAGCCCTCGAGCCGCCGCCGGAGCATGCCCGCCTCCAGATGGCACAGCCCGTCGGTGAGGATCTGCTGCACCGGTGCGCCGGAGCGGGCCAGCCGGGTCGCGTCGTTCTCGGTCGCCAGGTCGGCGGTGACGGCGGCGGCCGGGGTGCCGCCCTCGACGGCGCGCGCGAGCAGCTGTTCGAGCAGGGCCGTCTTGCCGCTGCCCGGACTGGACAGCAGGTTCACCGCCACCGTGCCGCGCTCACCCAGATAGCTCCGCAGGGCCAGCGCGTTCTCGTCGTTCTTGGCGAGCACGGCCTGATGCAGGTCAACGGTGCGGCACATGGCTCGCCTCCTCGTCGCGTACCGGCAGCCCGGACGGCGCGGCCCGTGGCCCGCCGTCCGCGCTCTTCGGGTCCTGGGGTCCGTCGGTCAGCGTCACCCGGACGATCTCCAGTTCCCGGCCGCTGAGCAGGGTCAGCGTGGCCCCGCACACGGCGCACCACAGCACCGGCGGCATCCCGGTCGGCGCCTCGCGGCGGCAGCCGTCGCAGCGGCCCCGTGCATCGACAGTCTCGATCAGCAGACGGGCCCCCGCCAGCGCGGTGCCCTCGGTCGCCAGGCCGAACGAGAAGTCCAGCGCCTCGGGCACCACCCCCGCGAGCTCGCCGATCCGCAGGGTCAGCGACGCGACCCCGCGGCCCTGTTCCCGCACGGCCTCCTCGACCTGTTCGACGACCGCCACGGCGATGGACAGCTCATGCACGGCCCTCACCTCCCGCTGCCGAGCCGCCGGGCCCCCGCGCGCCGCCGGGATGTGGGGCGCGCGCGGGGCTGGTTACTCTGAGAACACGATGACTGGGCATGAGGTCGAGCGACGCGCTCTGCTCACCCCGGTGCTGCTCCTGTTGCTGGCCGAACGCCAAGGTCATGGCTATGAACTGGTGCAGCGCCTGGGCGCCTTCGGCTGCGGCGACGCGGATCAGGCGCATGTGTACCGGCTGCTGCGGGGCATGGAGAGCAGCGGTGAGGTCACCTCGCACTGGCACGCCTCGGAGAGCGGTCCCGCGCGCCGCGTCTACGCGATCACCCAGCAGGGCGCCATGAACCTCGCCCTGTGGTTCGTCCGCCTGGGCGAACTCCACAGCACGCTGCACCTCTTCCTCGAGCGGTACGTGCAGCTCGAGGACGTCGGTGGCCGCGCGGGGCGCGACGGCGGGGGTCCGCGCGGCGGCGCGCGTCCGCCGGATCACGCGCACAGGCCGGATCACATGCGCCGCATGCGCAAGTAGCGGCGGATGTCCGACAGGTTCCTCGCGACTCCGTAGGCCACTACGAGGCCCGCGGCCAGGCCCACCCATTGCCATTCCATCCTTGCCTCCAACGTTGTCAGCTCCTCTGGGGTACAGAGGTAGCGCGGCGTACCAGGTCGAGCACCAGGTCGACGGCGGCCCCCACGGCATCGGCCACCGGGGGTGACAGCCCCATCCCCTCGTCGGTGTCGCGGGGTTCGCAGCCGATGACGTACACCTCCTCGGGGAGGGTGCCGCCCGCGCCGGCGTGCAGATCGTGCAGCAGGGCCAGCACGGTGGCGGGGTCCATGGCATGCGTGTCCAGTGGTCCCGGCCGGGGCTGTGCCCCGGGGGGTTCGGGGCCGACGTCGATCGTGTAGAGCGTGCCCGGCGGGCCCCCGCGGCTGACGGTGTCCACCAGCACGAGGGTCTGGTAGCCCTCCAGCAATCGGTAGGCCAGATGCACCCCGCGGATGCCGGCGTCCATCAGCTCCACGGTGGGCGGCAGTTCGGGCGTGCGGACGGAGAGCCGCCGTACGGCCTCCACCCCGAACCCGTCGTCCTGGAGGAACACGTTGCCGACTCCGGCGACCAGAACTCGGCGGGTCCCGTCCCGTTCGGCCGTACCGGACGGCTCGGTGCGATCAGGTCCGCTCATGTCGCCTCCTCCTTCAGCGGGGCCACCTCGTCGGGCTTGAAGTACAGGAAACGGCCCTGCGCGCGGCGTACGTCGGTGCCGGGATCGTCGTCCACGACGACGGCGAGATGCGTCTCGCCGTCGAGGTCGCCGACCACGGCCTCGACGGTGGCGTGCCGGCCGTAGAGGAAGGCGTCCTGGGCGTCGGAGCGGCGGGCGCCGGGCGTGAGTCGGACCCGGCTGCCGGCCCGTACGGTCTCGCCGTCGATGACGACGACGCCCGGCACCTCGGTGGCCCCGGCGTCCTGCGCCGGATCCCACCAGGGGTGGCCGGGGCCCTCGGGCAGGCTCAGCCCGGTGTCGGGAGCAGGGGGGAGCGGCTCGCCCGCGGGGTCGTCGCCGGTGATCTCGCGCAGCCCCCGGATCGCCCCGTGCAGCCGTTCGCGGACCGCCTCCGGCATGTCGTCGACCAGGTCGATGACCCCGGCGGCGCGGGCGTCCGTGCCGCGCGCCTCGCGCTTCTCCCGTTCGGTGAGCGCTGCCGTGCGCAGCGAGAGGATCTCGTCGATCTCGGTGGCGTCGTAGAGGGGCCCCGGGCTCTCCTCGGCGACGGCGGGGTGATCCTCCAGGATGATCGGCGAGGACAGCATGACGTCGTCCGCGCCGGGCGCTCCCGCGAGTACCGGCCAGGTGTGCTCGTTCTGGCAGCTCGCGGCGGCCGGCCGGGCCCATTCGGGCGGGTCGGTCAGCGACAGGAACCGTCCCCCGGGCACACCGAGCAGCAGATGCGTGCCGATCAGGCTGTGGGCCAGGGCGGTCTCGCGGTCGGTGCCGGCCTGCTCCGGGGCGGCGGTGGTGTTGTGCACACTCACCGTGAGCCGCAGCACCCGGTAGGGACCAGGCAACTCCTCGACACGCGGGCGCAGTTCGCCCGTCAGCCGCCGCCTGCGCCGCACCAGACGGCCCAGTGTCCGGCCCTCGGCGTCGGTCACCGGCTCGTACTCGACGGCGTCCGGAAGGTCGAACCGTACGGCGTGGGAGGCGGCCTGATCACCCATCAGCTCGGCGAAGGTCTCATGGATCAGGACGCGTTCCTCGTGTCCCTCGTCCCACGGCACCAACACCCGGTCGGGAAGGTCGAGTTCGGGTACCTCCGTGTAGCCGCCGTCGGCGTCGAGCCGTTCGACCGTGCGTCGGCGCACGTGCAGGAAGCGCAGTTCGGCGTGGAGCCGGTCGCCGTCGCGGGGCTCCAGCAGACACTCGGTGCGCTGGACGGAGTGTTCTCCGGTCGTGGCGGTCCAGGCGGGCGGCACCAGGACGCCGAACTGCCAGCGCAGTTGGTTCTTCGCGGCCGAGGCGCGGTAGGGGTAGAGGACGTATCCCTCGAACAGGACGGCGTCCGCAATGGTGCGGGCCTGCTCGAAGCGGTTCTCCAGGGGATTGCTCATCTCAGTCGGCCCCCTTCTTCGCGTCGGCGGTGGCGAGGAGTTCGTCGAAGACCCGCTCCCAGGACGGCAGGGCGCGCGAGGAGCGGTAGCGGCGCAGGGCGTCCAGCACGTCCAGCCGGACGCGCAGCCAGCCCGAGTTGGGGAAGTACTGCTCGATCATGTTCCGCCACACGTCCACCGGCATCCGGTACGCCGTCTCCTTGTGCCAGGGCACCGGCTCGGCCCGGAAGCCGTCCCGGCCGGTGAACACCGTGCCGGAGAAGAGCAGGAGCAGCGGGACCTCGCCGCGGGACAGCGCCCGGAAGTACGACGCGGACGCGACCTCCGTGTCGTAGGTGCAGGGCACCGGGAGATCGACCTCCGTCGAACCGGTGAACCCCGGGACCGTGATGGAGGCGTGGGCGAACTGCAGCGGCTTGAGCGTGCTGCTCCAACGGCTCGGCTCGCCGAACAGGTCGCCCAGCATGCCGACCTCCTCCGGATCGTAGGACCGTCCGGCGGGCTCGATACGGATCTGGCAGCGCAGCGCGACGGCGTGCACCGGCTGGTGATCGGTCTCCTCGATGCGCAGCCCGAACAACAGCGTGGGCCCGGCTCCGTACGGCTCGGGACGCACACCGGTGCAGGTGAACTGGAGATCGGTCACGGGGCGCCCCCGGGGTGCCTGGCCGGTCCGGCGGATCCCCGCGGAGTCACGGAGGCACCGGCTTCCGCCGACGCGGCGGAGTTCTCGGGTTCCGCAGCTGCGGCGGGGGCCTCGGGTTCCGCCCATGCGGGGGAGGGCCCGGCTTCCGCCGACGCGGTGGAGTTCTCGGGTTCCGCCGTTTGGGTGGGAGTTCCGGGGTGCGCCGACGCGCCTGTGGGCGCGGGTTCCGGGGCCAGCGGACGGGCGGCCGCCGTGATCCGCTCGAAGAACTCCGCGATGTCCGCGCGGGCCTCCGCACCGCCGTCGAAGCCCTTCCAGTGCAGCCGCATCCGGCCGACCAGCTCGTAGCAGACGTCGACCGGGACGAGCGTGCACGTCACCGAGCCGCCGCGTCCGCGGTGCAGCAGCAGCGCCTCCACATCGGGTTCCAGCAGCTCCGCGAGCCGACTGCGCCCGAGGACCGCGTTCCAGGTCCCCGGATCGAGCTCGCTCTCGGTGGCGCCCGCCGGGCTCGGATAGAAGGCCGCGAGCCGGTCGAGTTCGGAGTTGCGGAAGAAGAAGGCCAGCGCGACCGGGATCTGCAGCCGGTTCCAGTCCGACTCGTCCAGGGCGAACCCGGGATCGGTGAGATACCGGTCCGGGACGGCCCGGAAGCGGCCCTGCCCCGCGCCCGGCCGGGTGAAGAGCAAGTGGCAGGGCGGGCAGGCGCATTTGAGGGACCGTCGGGTGGTGTCGACGAGATGCCGGTGCGCGTCGGGCAGCGGCTCCCCGCACAGATCGCAGCGCTCGCCCCTGGGCGGCGGCCGCCGGGTGAACTGCTTGAGCACGTCGGTGGTCATGGCCCCGCCCCCAGCAGCTCGCCGGGCAGCGCCACCCGCACCGACCCGTCCTCCTCCAGCAGTGGTACGGGCTCCAGGTGGCCCTTCTCGCCCCGGCCCGCCCGGTGCACGTCGAACTCGGCGGCGCAGCCCGCGCACCGCAGCAACTCGCCGTCCAGGGAGGCCGGAGCGAGGCTCGCGGCACAGACCGGGCAGCGGTCGCGGTAGGCGTACAACTGTCCGGGCAGGCGCACGAGCAGCAGGGTGCGGCCGGCGACCTCGGTGACGCCGGTGGCCCGGTCGCCCATGGGCAGTGCACGGGGGCCGAGGGTGTACCAGCGCGCCGGGTCGCCCGCTTCTTCGGACGCCACGGGGTCGCCCGGAGCGTCGTCCGGGCGGTGCGGCAGGATCTGGAGCAGCGCCGGCTGCGGGCTCTCCGCGGCCATTCCCTCGACCTCGATGTGCTCGACCTCGGGAGCGATCCGGGCGACCGCCTCCTCGATGGTCCAGCGCACGGTCTGGGTGGAGGAGAGACAGCCGTCGCAGCTGCCGCGCAGTCTGAGGTGCAGCGTCGGGCCGTCGGCCGCCTCCAGGTCGAGCCCGGCCACCTCGACGTCGCCCGCGTGCGAGCCGAGGTAGGGACGGACCTTGTCGAGGGCGCGGCCCACCCGGGTCGCGGTGTCCTCCGGATGCAGATCGTGCAGGATCAGCAGATCACTGACGAGTTCGTCGGCGGTGAGGACGGCGAGGGGATCCGCGCCGTCCGGGGCGGAGCGCAGCAGGCGTACGGTCCGGGCCAGGCCCTCGCCGTAGAACTCCATGAGGCAGCGCACCAGTTCGTCCGCGGTGTCGCGCGCCTCCGGTCCCGCCTGCTGCGCCAGCTCGTCGAGCAGTGCGCCTATCCGCTCGCCCGTCTCCTGTCCGGCCATCGGCAAGCCCCTCTTCTGAGGAAGGTCGGATCCTGGGAAAGACCGGATCCTGCGGGAGGTCGGATCCTGGGGAAGGTCGGATCCTGGGGAAGGTCAGACCGCAAGTCCGCTCAGCCCCGTCGGCATGTGCGTCTGCTGGACGGTCTTCCCGCCGCCGACGTACATGTGCACGCCGCACGGCAGACACGGGTCGAAGCTTCGGACGGCCCGCATGATGTCGATGCCCTTGAAGTTCTCGGGCGGGTTCTCCTCGAAGATGGGGGTGTTCTGCACCGCGTCCTCGTACGGGCCCGGTGTGCCGTAGCTGTCGCGCACGCTGCCGTTCCACGGGGTCGGCGGGTACGGGTGGTAGTTGGCGATCTTGCCGTCCCTGATCACCATGTGGTGGGAGAGCACGCCCCGGACCGCCTCGGTGAAGCCGCAGCCGATCGACTCGTCCGGCACGTCGAACTTCTCCCAGGTCTGGGTGCGTCCGGCGCGAACCTCCTCCATCGCCTGCTCGGCGAAGTGGAGGGCGGCCGCGGCGGCGTAGGCCTGGAAGTAGGTGCGGGCCCGGTTGCGTTCGAGGGCGTTGCTCCACTGCGGGATCTTCCACTCCAGCGCCATCTCCGGCTTGGTCATCGTGCGCGGCAGGTTGATCTGCACGCTGTGCCCGGTGGCCTTGATGTAGCCGATGTCGACGAGCCCGGACAGCGCCGTGGACCACAGCCGGGCGATCGGACCGCCGCCGGTGTCCAGCGCCAGATGGTCGGTGCCGTCGAACCAGCGCGGCGACATCACCCAGCTGTACTTGTCGTCGAAGTCCCGCTTCTGCGGGGCCGGGATGGTGTGCTGGTTCCAGGGGTGCCGTTCGTCGATGGGGTTCCCGAGCGGGTCCCGTTCGACGAACTTCTCCATGCCCGACCAGTCCTCGTAGTACGAACTGCCGAGCAGGATGCGGATGCCGAGGTTGATGTCGACGAGGCTGTTGGTGACCAGCTTGCCGTCCACGATGACACCGGGGGTGACGAACATCCGCCGGCCCCAGTTCTCCATGTTGGCGTACTGGAAGTCGCAGTACTCCGGGTCGTTCAGCGCGCCCCAGCAGCCCAGCAGCACCCGGCGCCTGCCCACTTCCTCGTACCCGGGCAGTGCCTCGTAGAAGAAGTCGAAGAGGTCGTCGTGGAGCGGGACGACCCGCTTCATGAACTCCACGTAGCGGGTGAGCCGGGTCAGGTAGTCGGTGAAGAGCTGGATGGTCGCGACCGTGCCGACCCCGCCCGGGTAGAGCGTGGAGGGGTGCACATGGCGGCCCTCCATCAGACAGAACATCTCCCGTGTGTAGCGGCTCACTTGGAGCGCCTCACGGTAGAACTCGCCCTCCAGCGGGTTGAGCGAGCGCATGATGTCGGCGATCGTGCGATAGCCGTGGTCGGCCGCGTGCGGGGCCTCGGTGCGCTCGGCGAGTTCGAGCACGCCGGGGTTGGTCTCGCGGACCATCCGCTCGCAGTAGTCCACGCCGACCAGGTTCTCCTGGAAGATGTTGTGGTCGAACATGTACTCCGCGGCCTCGCCGAGGTTGATGATCCACTCGCCGAGGTGCGGGGGTGCCACGCCGTACGCCATGTTCTGGGCGTAGACCGAGCAGGTGGCGTGGTTGTCCCCGCAGATGCCGCAGATGCGGCTGGTAATGAAGTGCGCGTCGCGCGGGTCCTTGCCGCGCATGAACACGCTGTACCCGCGGAAGACGGACGAGGTGCTGTAGCACTCCGCGACCCGCTTCGCCTTGAAGTCGATCTTGGTGTGGATGCCGAGACTGCCCACGATGCGGGTGATCGGGTCCCACGACATCTCCGTGAGGCCGTCACCGGCCGGCTTGTTCGTCGCCGTCGCCATGGTGCCGCGCCACCTTCCTGTCGAGTGTCCTGCTCAGCGGGTAACCGTGGTCACCACGGGGCCTTGTAGCCGGTCGTGAGCTCCTCGCCCTTGCCGCGCCACTTCGGTTCCTTGTCGACGGTCTTCGCGGTGATGTTCCGCAGGCGTCGTATGACGGATCCGTAGATACCGCTCGCCGTCGCGGACACATGGCCGCCCGGCGGCTCGTCCATGAACGGCATGAACTTGTCGGGGAAGCCCGGCATGGTGCAGGCGATGCAGATCCCGCCGACGTTCGGGCAGCCGCCCACGCCGTTGATCCAGCCGCGCTTGGGCACATTGCACTTGACCACCGGGCCCCAGCAGCCGAGCTTGACCAGGCACTCCGGCGATCCGTACTCGCTCGCGAACTGCCCCTGCTCGTAGTAGCCGGCGCGATCGCAGCCCTCGTGCACCGTGGCGCCGAACAGCCAGGTAGGCCGCAGTTCCTCGTCCAGCGGGATCATGGGAGCAGCGCCCGCCGCCTGGTACAGCAGGTAGAGCAGGGTCTCGGAGGCGTTGTCCGGGTGTACGGGGCAGCCCGGGATGCAGACGATCGGAATGCCCGCCTTGGACTTCCACTCCCAGCCCAGATAGTCCGGCACCCCCATCGCGCCGGTCGGGTTGCCGGCCATCGCGTGGATGCCGCCGTACGTCGCACAGGTGCCGATGGCGACGACGGCGAGCGCCTTGGGGGTGAGCCGGTCCAGCCACTCACTGGTCGTGATCGGCTGACCCGTCTCCGGATCGTCCCCGAAGCCGCACCAGTAGCCCTCCGGCTTGACCCGCTCGTTCGGTATGGATCCCTCGACGACCAGCACGAAGGGCTCCAGCTCGCCCCGGTCGGCCTTGAAGAACCACTCGACGAAATTGTCCGCGCCCTGCACGGGCCCGCACTCGAAGTCGATCAGGGGCCAGTGGACCGCCACCTTGGGCAGTCCTGGCAGGGCACCGAGCGCCAGCTCCTCGATGCTCGGCTGGGTCGCGGCGGTCAACGAGACCGAATCCCCGTCGCAGCTCAGCCCCGCGTTGATCCAGAGAATGTGGACGGTCGGGTCCTCCTGCGCGTCGTCCTGCGCGGCGGGATCGGCCGTCGTCGCGGTCGGGGCGTTCATGAGCCCTCCTGGGAATCAGCTCATTCAGGTCATAACTGGCCAAACAGCCTTTCCCATGGTTACCGCCCAGGAGGGGTGACGGTAAGTGCGAACCGGCCCTATCGCCCCCGCGCACTATCGCCGCCGTGTCCCGCGGCGGCGCCCGGACCCCGGAGGGCCTGCGCAAGGTGTTCCGCCCCCTGGCCCAGCCGCTTCCGCAGGGGTGACGGGGCGGGGCGCCGTGAGGTGAACCGGGCGGGGAGCCTCACCGGGCGGGCGCGGGCCCCGTCGTGTCGATCATGACGCAACGTGACGATTGCTGTATTTTTTGATCACGCCCCGTCATCTTGTCGCCAACCGCTAGGAGATGCCGGTGATCGACCAGCTCTGGATCCAGCCCCCGCTCGCCTTCGCCCGGCTGGGCCCCTCCCCGAAACCCTGCGACAACTACCGGTGGGGGAGGAGCGACCTCACTCCGCGCGGTACCGGCAAGACCACGGTGGAGCCGCAGCCCACCCTCGACCTGGCCGCGGACGGCACCCTGAGCGAGCGGATGCCGCAGGAGGTCCGCTTCAAGGACGAGGCCGGCTGGCGGCCCGTCTGCCCGTACTTCGAGGTGCACGGCAGCTGGACGGTGGACGGCGAACGCCACACCGGGCCGCTGACCGAGGAGGTCCTCGCCCGGTTCGGGCTCGGACTCGGGGACGTGCGCTGGCAGGTCAGCGTGGCCAACCTCAAGGCGCACCACCTCACCCGGAGCGACGACGACCGGATCGAGGCGACCGTCGGGGTCCGGGGCGACGACCACCAGCAGCACCGGCTGGCGGGCACCTCTCCGCAGGGCGCCGCCCAGCCGCTGGTCCCGGCGGGCCGGGACCTCCCGCTCGGTGCGGTGCAGGTGCCCGTGCCCAACGCCGCACTGCCCGAGCTGCGGCTGCGGTTCACCCCCGCGACCGGCGCCGTCTACGGGCCGACCACCCTCACGGACGCCGGCCGGTACCGCATCCCGGCGGAGCGGCGGATCCTCAACCCCGGCGCGGAGTGGGTCGGTTTCCGGCTCCCCAGCGACGACGTCCGGACCGCGCCGCGGGGCCTCTTCGCGGGCGCCGAGGGCCAGCTGTCCTTGGGCCTGGTCGACGACGTGTGCGACGGGCTGGTCACGGTCGGGCTGCCGGGCGGGCTCACCGCCTCCGCCCGGGTGGTGGCCTGCCCGCCGGTGTTCTCCCCCGACCGCAGGCCCTTCGTCTCCGTGGCGGACGGGCTCGCCGACCGGGTCCGGCGGGGCGATGTGCGCACGCCCGCCTACCTCGCGGACAAGGGGCAGACCACTCAGGAGATCAGAGACCTGTTCGAGCGGATCCTGGAGACGGTGGGCAACATCAACCTGGACGTGCAGAACGGCTTCTTCGGGGCCCTGCCCCCGGCGGAGACCCTGACCGGCGTGCTGCTCGGCCTCACTGAACAGGCGCGCCGCCGGCACCGCCGGTTCGTGGCGCTGGAGATGCTGGAGGACCTGTTCCGTGAACGCCCCGGGCTGATCCGGGAGATCGTCCGGGAGCCCGTCGCCGACCCGCGGACGGCCGGGGCGTACAACGGCCGGATGCCCCCCGACATGCGCGGCGCGGACGGCAACGCCCTGCACCTGACGCGCCGCCAGTACGACCTGCTCGTACGGTGGGCCGCTGCGCTGCGCGAGAACACGGAGGCGGGCACATGAGCGTGCTGCTCCAGATCGGCCGACGACCCCCCGAGCCCGCCCGGCCCCGCGGCCCCGGCGGTGTGCCCCCCGGCCCCGGTGGCGGGCCGCCCGGCCCCGCCACCGAACTGCGTGTGTTCCGCAGCGCGCACGGCGCCCACCTGTTCGTCGCCGACGGCAGCCGCGTCTACGACCTGCCGGAGGAGACGGCGGCCCGCCTGGAGCGGTGGACGGCGGCCCCCGAGGGCAGCCTCGCCGGCCTGGCGGAGGAGCTGGCACTGCCCCTGTGGCCGGAGCGCCGTATCGACGGGACGCCTGCCGCGCCCCCGCCCCTCTCCTCGATCTCCCTCAACGTGATGCAGGCCTGCAACCTCAG
The DNA here is from genome assembly GCF_025399795.1 of Streptomyces rhizosphaerihabitans. Classification (GTDB taxonomy): domain Bacteria; phylum Actinomycetota; class Actinomycetes; order Streptomycetales; family Streptomycetaceae; genus Streptomyces; species Streptomyces rhizosphaerihabitans. The sequence goes on from NZ_JAODTZ010000010.1 coordinate 220,848, forward strand.
CTGCGGCCACTGCTACGCGGACGAGGGCCGCTTCGGCGGCTCCGCCCGGGCGATGCCCCGGTCCACGGCCTTCGCCGCCGTGGACCGGCTGCTCGCGGAGGCGGCGCCGGGCGCGGACGTGGTCGTCGGGTTCATGGGCGGGGAGCCGCTGCTGGCCAGGGACCTGGTCCACGAAACGGTCCGGTACGCCGAGCGTGCGGGGGCCGCCGCCGGGCACCCCGTCCGCTTCGCCCTCACCACCAACCTGACCACCGTCCGCCCCGAGGACGCCCGGCTGTTCGCCGAGCACCCCTTCACCGTGACCGTGAGCCTGGACGGCGACCGGGCCGGGCACGACGCGCTGCGCCGGGCGCCGGGCGGGGCGAGCGCCTACGACCGACTGCGCACCGGCCTCGCGGTCCTCGCCCGGCACGGACGGCCGCGGCAGCTCAGCGCGCGGGTCAGCGTCACCCCGTACACGGGGCGGCTGCGCGACGTACTCGAGCACGGCATCGAACTGGGCTTCGACGAGGTGGGCTTCGCCGCCGTGGTGAGCGCGCCCGACCCCGCGTACGAGATCACCGCCGAGACCTTCGGCGGCTTCCTGGAGCGGATGTTGGAGTGCGGCGAGAGCGCGCTGCGCGAGCTGTCCGCGGGGCGGCACTACCCCTTCGGCAACTTCCAGACCGCCATGCGCCAGCTGCACCGGGGCTCCCACCGGCCGTATCCCTGCGGCGCCGGTGCCGGATACCTGAGCGCCTCCGCCGAGGGCGGGCTGTACGCCTGCCACCGGCTGGTGGACGACCCCGCGTTCGCCATGGGATCGGTCGCCGGCGGCAGCGACCGGGCAGCCCGGCAGGCACATCTGAACGACCGTCACGTGGACCGCGCCGAGCCCTGCCGGTCCTGCTGGGCCCGCTACCTGTGCGGCGGCGGCTGCTACCACGAGGTGAGCCGCCGGGGGCGGCCCGGCTGCGACTACATCCGCGGCTGGCTGGCCTTCTGCCTGCGCGCCTACGTCGAACTCTCCCAGGCCGCGCCCGAGTTCTTCCGCGCCTCACCCGGGGCTGCCGCCGCCGCCAGTGCCAGCACCGTCTGAAGGAGCCGCCGTGCCCGATCTGCCGACCCCCGCCGGGAAGATCTTCCCGCGCAACCTGACCGCCCGCGCCGACCACGTCGTCCACGGCAACCCGGCGAACACCCGCCCCGAGAGCGGCGTCGACAACTGCTTCCCGGGGCTGGAGTTCGACCAGCGCAACATGGACAAGAGGTTCTTCCCGGGCCTGATGGTGGACTTCCACCGCCAGGAGGGTGCCCGGGTCATCGCCGTCACCGGCGGCGTGGCCGCGGCTCAGGGCCTCACCGACGCGGACCTCACGGTCCCCGGACAGCCTCTCTACCTGCGGGGCCTGTGCGGGCGTACGACCGTGGACCAGCCCGAGACGGCCGCTCCGGCCGTCGACGCCCGGGGCAAGGACGGCCTGGACGTCTGGCGGCACGTGCACGATCTGCTGCCCGGGCGGATCGCCATCGTGCTGGGACCGGGCCGCGGCAGCGACTCGCCCGGGCTCGGCTCCGTCGGCGACCTCAACCAGATCCGGACGGCCGACGGCAGCTTCGTCGACCGGGGCCCGAACGGGCGGGTCAGGCTCGCCGTCCTGGTCACCGACCGGGCCCGCTTCCTGGACGAGGAAGGGGTGATCGATCCGGAGGTCTACGAGCCCGGGGACCTCACCCGCAGCATGTGCGCCCCCTGGCAGTACGACTTCCGGGACTGCATGTGCTTCTACTGGGCCGCGTCCAAGCCGGACGTCTCCAGCAGCTCGGACGGCGCCGTCCCGCAGATGAACTTCCTGCGCGCCGACCGCACCCCGGCGGCCGACCGCGACGACGACGTCGACGACGCCCGGCGGTCCCTGGAGATGGACTACCCGGACGTGATCGCCGACTGGAACGTGCTCCCCGTGGTCCTCAACGACCGAGAGGACGACAGCATCGGCAACCCGGTGCCGCCGGCCGGCGCGGAGCTCAGCCGGGCGCAGGTGATCGAGCAGCTGAAGAAGCTGGCCGCCGTCGAGCACGCGCTGTGCATGGAGTACCTCTTCGCCCACTACTCGCTCAAGGCGCCCCGGGTGCTGCCCTCGGGCACTGCCCCCGAATCGCTCCTCGCGAAGACCCACGCGGCCGCCAACGAGGTCTTCCAGGTCGCCGTCGACGAGATGCGGCACCTGCGCTGGGTCAACGAGGCGCTCGGCACCCTCGGCGAGGCGCCCGTGGTCGATCGGGCGGCGACGATCGAGCGGGACGGGCCGCACACCGTCGAGCGGCGGCTGATGACCGCCGCGCAGCTGGACTGGTTCATCAACGTCGAGGCGCCAAGCCAGGTCTCGGGCACCGGCGTGGACGGCATGTACGTCCAGCTGCACCAGACCCTCATCAAGGAGCCGCCGCCGTTCCCGGAGGCCGACCGGCTGGCCCACCTGGTCAAGCTGATCATCGACGAGGGCGCGGACCACTTCAAGCGCTTCACCGCCGTCAAGTTCCACCTGTCGCCCTTCACCGAGTCCCAGTACCTGCGCGATCTCGGGGCGGGCGACGGGTCCCCGCTCCAGACGCAGCTCCTCGATCTGAGCGACCAGTACTACGCGATCCTGCTCGGGCTGCTGCGCAGCTCGTTCGCGCTCGGCGACCGGGCGGGCGGGGTGCTGATCGGCCAGTCCCGCACCGTGATGGAGTTCCTGCACCAGACGAACCACCTGCTCGCCTCCCGCGGCGTGGGCCCCCGCTTCACGCTGCCCGCCGAGCTCGGGGCCGCGGCCGGTCCACTGGCCGACGGCCAGCTCACCCGGCAGGCAGCGCTCGCCGCGATCCGCGCCCACGAGGCCATCCGGCCCCTCGGCGACCCGGCGGCGCGAGCCCTGGTGAACGCACAACAGCCGCAGACCGAGGCCCTGCTCGCCCTGCTCGACGCATGAGCGAGGTCCTCGCCCTGACGGGGTACGGGCTGGCCGAGCTGACCTGCGCCCGGCTGCTCGCCGGGCGGGGGCACCGGATCCGGTTCGCGCCGGAGCCCGCCGCACCCACGGGCCCCCGGCCGCTGCTGCTGACCGGTCCCACCCTGGAGCTGCTGCACTCCCTGTGGGGCGACGGGCTGCTGGACGGCACCTGGCGGCTGAGCCACCGGGAGGTCTCCTGGGGCGAGGAGCCCGCGGCGCGCCTGGCGCAACCCGCGAGGGTGGTCGACGGCGCGGTGCTGGCCACCCGGATACGGGGCCGGCTCGGGCCGGGGCTGCGGGGGAGCGGGTCCCCCGCGTGGACGGTGTCCGCCGTCCCCCCGGACGGCGCTCACTGGCACTGCGGGCGGCGGCAACTGCTCGCCGGCACCGCCCCGCTGCGGCCGGGCGCGGACGAGCGGACGGCCCGGCTGGCCACGGCGGCCCTCGGCTGGGTGCAACTCACCCCGCTCGGCGGGGGCGACTGCCTGGTCCAGGGGATGGTCCCCGGCCCGGCCGGCGACCCGGCCGCACTCCTCGCCCGGCTCCTCGCCGAAAGCGGCCTGGACCGCCTACTGCGCCGTCCCCCGCGCACCGCGACCGCCATCCCGGCCGCTCCCCGGCTGCACCCGGCACCGGGCCGGCCGCCGGCCGACGGGGCCGGCGGACTGCTGACCGTGGGCGCCGGCGCACTGCGTTGCGACCCGCTCAGCGGCACCGGCACCGCCCAGGCGCTGCGTACCGGAATCCTCGCCGCCGCGGTGATCGACGCGGCCGCCGCCGGTACCCCGGCGGGTGCCCTGTGCGCCCACTACGCGGCCCGGCTGGGCGCCGCCTTCGCGGAACACCTGCGCGGCTGCGACCGGCTCTACGCCGTGGCCTTCCCCGATCCGGCCTGGTCGGACGAAACGGGCCGACCAGCCTCCGCCCACTGGTCGAACCGGGCTGGGGCCGGCACGTGAGCGCCGCCCGGTGAGCCCGGGTCGGTCCGCGACCGGCCCAAGTCGAGGCCCGTAGGAGGACGTCGTCCACGACGCGTCACGATCGCGGTTTCGGTGACAGTCCGTGGCTCCGGCGCGGAAAAGCGATCCAGAACCAGAATTCGCGGGTTGTCGCTCGCGGAGTTTCCCACGGCGGTCAGCCGCGACCGCGTTGTTGGTTAGGGTGGCAGGCAGAGACTGATTTCGATGCCTTTGGCCAGGGTGTTGGACAGGCGGGCGAGTTCGGGGCTGCACAGGCCGATGGCTCCGGCCCGTGCCAAGTCGGACGCGACGGGGGGCTCGTGGGTGGGGAGTTGACGCCGGCGGAAGCCGAGGACCACGTCGACCGGCGTCAGTGGCGTCAGTGGCGTTGGATCGCTCGGCCGAGCGGGCCTGGAAATCGGACCTGCCCCGTTCGCGCTTGACGTGTTTGCGATCTTGCCCGGTCCAGCCGTACGGAGCTCGTACGTCCGACGTCCGGGTCATGCCGGCGGGTGGCGGTGGGCAGTTCTCGGGGCGCGTAGCGGCGGGTGACGCGGCGTCGGCCCCGACGGGAGGGGGGAAGGTGCATCGCATCTGCCGGGTGGTGGACTGTGACGGAGTGCGGGCTTTCCCCCGTCTCGGTCATGAGCGGGGTGTTCGGCTCGACCGCCGCCGAGCAGGGGGTCGCGGCGCGGTCGACGTCTGCGATGAAGCGCGGGCTTCCGCCGGGGTCGCAGCGGCAGCCGGCGACCGGAGTCCGAAACGCATTGCAGGGCGATCCGACACGGCGGGCGTGTGACCGGCCGGCCGGCGCCCGCGGTGCTGCCACCGTCGCTGCGCGTGCGGCTCGGGCTGACCGCGGCCCTCGCCGCGCTGGTGGTCGTCGTCCTCGGGGTCCTGTATGCCGACGCCGGCAAGCCCGGCAGGGTGGACACGCGGATCTGGGCGACGGTGGACGGTGTGGGGCCGCCGTGGCGTTACGTCGCTCTGGCCACGGACTTCTTGGGGGAGCCCGTGGGAGCGGCGACGCTGGTCGTGGCCACCGTGACGGGCTGCCTGCTGCTTCGGCGTCCTCGCGCGGCGGTGCTCGTCGTTGTCGGCGTCGGCGTGGCCGTGGGGACGGCGACGCTGCTCAAGCATCTGGTGGGACGCACCATCCACGGCGACGGCAACTTGTCCTATCCGAGCGGGCACACCGCCTTCCTCACCGCGCTCGCCCTCATGGTGGCGCTGCTCGCGACCGGCCCGCTCGGCCTCGGCAGGACGGCCGGCACGTCACTCGTGCTCGCCGCGGCGCTGGTTGCCGGCGCCGCCATGGGCTGGGCGGAGGTCGCCCTGGGCGCCCACTACCCGACCGACGTCCTCGGCGGCTGGTGCACCGCACTGGCGGTGATACCGGCGACCGCGTGGCTGGTCGACCGGATGGCTGACCGGCTGGCCGACCGAACGGCCGACGCCGGTCAGCGGCAGCGTCGCTGACGTGACGTCACGTCACGCCAAGCGGCGGAATACGGGCTTCACCGGTCGCCCTGCCAGCCAGGGGGTGGGGTCAGCGGCGTCCAGCGCCTTCCGGTACACCGCACAGGCCTGGGCCACCACGTCGACGGTGTGATCGATGTCGGCGTCGTCGAGCGCGCTGCTCACCACGAACGACGGGGCCAGCACCCCGCCCGCGAGGAGTCGGCTCAGGAACAGGGTGCGGTACCGCTGCGACGGCTGCCGGTTCTCGTCGAGGGTGGCGAAGACCAGGTTGCTGGCCCGGCCCCGGACCACGATGTGGTCGCCGACGCCCATGGCGGCCGCCGCGTCGCGGACACCGGCGGCCAGCCGCTCGCCGAGGGCGTGCAGCCGCGCGGTGACGCCCTCCTCGACGTAGGTGGTCTGCACGGCCATCGCGGCTGCCAGGGAGTGGGTTTCCGCACCGTGCGTGGTGGACAGCAGGAACACCCGGTCGCCCGAGTGGCGCAGCCCGCCCAGTTCCATCAGATCCCGGCGCCCGGCCAGCGCGGAGACGGCGAATCCGTTGCCCAGCGCCTTGCCGAACGTGGAGAGGTCGGGGACGACGCCGTACAGGCCCTGGGCGCCGGCTTCCGACCAGCGGAAGCCGGTGATCATCTCGTCGAAGATCAGTACACAGCCGTGCCGGTCGGCCAGCTCGCGCAGGCCGGCGAGGTACCCGGGCGGCGGTTCGGTGTGGGTGGCGGGTTCGAGGATCAGGCAGGCGACCTCGTCCTGGTACCGGGTGAGCAGCTCCTCCGTGGCGGCCAGGTCCCCGTACGGGAACGTCACGGTGAGCTCGTTGGTCGCTGCCGGGACACCGGCGGACATCGGCGTGGTGCCGATGAACCAGTCGTCGACGGAGAAGAACGGATGGTCGGCGCAGAGGGCCACCCGCGGGCGTCCGGTGGCGGCGCGGGCGAGGCGCACCGCTGCGGTGGTGGCGTCGGAGCCGTTCTTCGCGAACTTCACCATCTCGGCGGTCGGCACCGTGGCCAGGAAGCGTTCCGCGGCTTCGACCTCCACGATGGACGGCCGGACGAAGTTGCTGCCGCGGTCGAGTTCCCGCCGCGCCGCCTCGATCACGCGTGGGTGGGCGTGGCCGAGGCTGACCGACCGCAGGCCGGAGCCGTACTCGATGTAGCGGTTGCCGTCGATGTCCCACACGTGGGCACCACGGCCGTGGCTGATGACCGGGGCCAGGTTGTCGGGGTACTGGTCGTCGCCCTTGGCGTAGGTGTGCGCGCCCCCGGGGATCATGGCGTGCAGCCGCTCGTTCGCCATCCGCGAGCGGGGGAGGAGGAGTTCTTGGGTGTCTTCGGTGGGCACGCCGACCTCAACTTTCCTGGTGCTTGAGGACCTCGGCGAGGCTCGGCGCCTCCCGGTCCCGTTGGGACATCGATGTGACCGGCAGCGGCCAGGGAATGGCGAGCTCCGGGTCGTCGAAGGCGATCGTCACGTCCTCGGCCGGATCGTGCGGGCGGTCGATCCGGTACGAGGTGTCGGTGGTCTCGGTCAGCGCCTGGAAGCCGTGCGCGCACCCCGCCGGGATGTACAGGGTCACCTGTGTCTCGCCGGACAGCTCGAAGAAGGCCCGGTTGCGGTAGGTCGGCGAGTCCGGCCGCAGGTCGACGACGACGTCGAAGATCCTCCCGTACGAGCACCGCACCAGCTTGGCCTCGCCCGCGCCGGAGCGCAGGTGCAGGCCCCGCAGCACGCCTCGGACCGAGCGGGACACGCTGTCCTGGATGAATGCGTGGGGGTCGAGGCCCACCGAGCGGACCACGTCGGCGTCGAAGGTCCGGCAGAAGAAGCCGCGCTCGTCGGCGTACGGCGTCGGCTGGAACAGGTATGCGCCGGTGATCTCCGGGACTTCGGTCGCCTTCATGGAGCCTTCCGCGAGGTCTGGGCGTGATCGGCCGCGGGGAACAGGGCCGCGGTCAAGGAGTTGAACTGGTGCTCGAGTCGCCGGGCGGCGGCCAGGTTCCGCTCGGTGAGGGTCTGCCGCAGCTCGGCCGAGCGCTTCTCCAGCGCACGGAACTGCTCGAGCAGCCGGTCGGCGTCCACCTCGCGCGCCGGGTGGCAGTACGCGCCCAGGCCCATCTCCGCCATGAGCGCGTCGCTCTTCGCCGCGTAGCAGAGAGCGAGCACCGGCGTAGCGGTCTTCAGCGCGCAGATCAGGTTGTGGTACCGGATCGCCACCACGGTGTCGGCAGCCGCCATCTCCTTCATCAGGTCGGCCAGTGAGGACGGCTCGGCGGCGGTGACCAGCGGCGAGTCCACCGCGTCGAGGATCGCGGCGACCACCGACGCGTCGCACCGGTCACCGGTGAGCAGCCGGACAGCCCTGCCCTCCTCGACCAGCGCGCGGACGAACCGGATCGTCCCGTCGAGGTAGCGCCGGTGTATTTCATCGGCCCGGGCGCGATCGTCGTTGCCGCCGTGGAAGTCCATGACGCCGACGCAGACCGGGCCCGGCGGGGCCGACGGGTCCGAGGGCGCGCTGGGGGTACCTCCCTGCTCTGGGGGCCCCTCCCGGCCGAAGGCTGGGGGAGAAGCCGAGAGCTCGGGGGACCGCGGTGTCGGCAGGGCGAACGCGAGGTCCGGGTAGACCTCGTCGCGCGCGGTGTCCACGCCCATCGCCCGCATCGCGTCGCGGGACTGCGCGTCCCGGTACGACCGGTAGGTGGCCAGCCGCGCCGACCAGCGCACCAGGGCCCGGGTCGGCCGGTTCCCGATCGTCGCGGCGCCGACGCTGACCAGCGCCACCCGGCTGCGCAGCAGCCGGCCACTCGCGCAGAGCAGGAACAGCGAGTACGGGAAGCCCCACGGCCGCAGCGGCAGCGTGGCCTCCAGGACGCCCATGCCCGGCACGATCACCACGTCGTGCCGGCGCACCCAGGCGGCGGTGCGGAAGACGTCGACGAGTTTGCCCAGCCCCTTCGCCGCGATCGCGCCCGCACGCGACGCGGTCCGGTACTCCCCGCTGTACCAGTGCAGCCGCGTCGCGGGGATCCCGAACCGCGTCGTCACGGCCTCGGGCCCGCCGCACAGCGCGTCCACGACCGCCTCCGGGTGTTCGGCGCGGAGGTACCCGAGCACGGCTTCGAGCGATCCGTCGTTGCCGAGGTTGCCGGAGCCGAGCAGGCCGAACACCCCGACGCGCACCGGGGCCCTGTCCGCGGCCGTCATGTCCGCCTCCCCTCACGGCCGGCGACGAGGGCGTCGACGGAGACCGTGAGCAGGCCCGGATCGACCGGGGCGCGGTCCTCGACCCGTTCGCCGGCGCCCGGCCGGACCCGGCTGGTCATCCACGCGGCCAGGTGGCGGTAGCAGGCGCGCCGGTCGGCCGGGGACAACGGCGCCCGCCGGATCGCTGCGGCGAAGCCCCATATGTACTCGGCGAGCAGCCGGGGCGTCGGGTGCAGCACGCCGGCCCGACGCGGGTCCAGGTTGACGCACCGGGAGCGCTTGGACGGGTTCGCCCGCTCGGCGCGGGTGGGGTGGTCGCGGCGGAAGTACAGCAGCTCCGGCACCTGGTGGAACGGCCCGTGCAGGGTGATCTCGGCGACGTACGTGCGGTCCGCGTGGTGGTAGCTGTCCATCGGTTTCACCCGGCGCAGCCTGTCGGCCCGGAACACTCCGTAGAAGTCGTCGCCGCCGGGCTCGAACAGCAGACTGCGGAAGCGCTCCGGCGCGTGCGGAGAGTCGGTGGCGAGCCCGTACTCGTAGGGGACCTTCACCTGGCCGTCGCCGTCGATGACCGCCTGGCCGGTGTGCGCGAGGATCATCTCCGGCCGCTCGTCCAGCGCCTCCACGCAGCGCCGCAGCAGGTCCCGGGCGTACAGGTCGTCGTGCGAGGCCCACTTGAACAGCTCACCGCGGGACTCGGCGAACACATGGTTGTGGTTCGGCGTGGCGCCGATGTTCCGGGGCAGCCGCAGGTACCGGATGCGCGAGTCCCGGGCGGCGTACTTGCGGCAGATCTCCTGGGTCCCGTCGGTCGAGGCGTTGTCGGAGACGACCAGCTCGAAATCCTCGTAGGTCTGGCCGAGCAGGGCGTCGAGCGACTCGGCCAGGTACTCCTCGCCGTTGTACACGGGCAGGCCGATGCTCAGCCTGGGTTGCGCCGTCATGAGGTCCTCACTTCGGGGATGGGATCGCGGTGGCGCTCGCGCAGGGCGGACCGCAGTTGCAGCCACCACACGGCCGAGCCGCTGATGGTTGCGGCGGCGACTCCCCAGGCCGAGCCGACCGTGCCGGCGGCGGCCGCGCCGCCGAGCCCGCCGCTGACATAACAGGCGGAGGCGAACAGCTGGCAGCG
>NZ_JAODTZ010000011.1 GCF_025399795.1 Streptomyces rhizosphaerihabitans
CCTCGACGAACCGGACCGTCACGCTGCGCCGCTGCCCGGAACCGCTGACGTATTCGAGGAGCTGGAGCGCGGAAAGGCCGTGCGGCGCGGCGGACACACCCGTACGCGGCGCGGGGCGCCGTCAGTTCGACGGCGGCCCGGTCGTCGGCGCCCACGGCCCGTACCCAGGAACGCGGACGGCCGGTGGTTCAGTGAGCGGTCGTACAGCGTCCGCCGTTGAGGGTGAAGGCGTCGGGGGCCGCGTTCGTGTCGTGCCAGGTGCCGAGGAAGCCGACGGCGAAGGAACCGCCCGCCGCGACCGACTTGTTGTAGTCGGCGGCGGTCGCGGTCACGTGGGAGCCGTTCTGGGAGACCGTGCCGTCCCACATCTGCGTGACCCGCTGGCCGTCGTCGAAGGTCCAGGCGATCTGCCAGGAGTCGAGGGCCACGGCGGACGTGACGGTGACGGTGGCCTGGAAACCGTCCGTCCACTCGTCGACGAGGTGGTACTTCACCTCGCAGGACGCGGGGCTCTTCGTGGAGCCCGCGGGTTTCGTGGAGCTCTTGGAGCCCGGAGTGCTGCTGGGGGTGCGGGCCGAGGCCGACGCCGTGCCCTGGGGTTCGGGGTCGGGTTTCGAGCCCGCGTCGGCGCTGGGGTCCGCGGGCTCGGGCGAGACGAGCGAGCCCTCGACGCGGGTGGTCGCCGGCGGGGACGGCACACCCGATTCGGCCACCGGCTGACGGTCGGCCGAGTCGCCGCGCGCGACGGCGCCGCCGCCGTCGTTCCCGGCTCCGAAGGGCATCAGGGAGACCGTGAGCGCGAGGCCGGAGACGATGACGGCGGCGACCAGCAGTCCGGTGCGGCCGACCCTGGGCGCGGCCTCCTTGGCCTGGGCGATGCCGGTGTCCACCGCCGCGTCCGTGCGCCCGCCCGCCAGCCCCGCTTCGGCGGCGCGGCGCCTGCGTTCCAGATAGGCGAGGCCGCCCCAGCCGATCACCCCGCCCGCGAGCGCCGCGGGCAGTCCGCCGCCGTGCAGCCGCAGACAGGCGGCGGCCTCCGCGCACTCCACACAGCGGGAGAGGTGCTGCGAGAGGTCCTCGGGAGTCTCGGCGCCCGGCGAGCGGGTGACCGCGTCGAGAAGCCGGGCATAGCTGCGGCAGTTCGCGTCCATCGGCGTGTCGAGGTGGTTGCGATGGCACCGGTCCCTGAACAGCGCCCGCACCTGGCCGAGTTCCTCGGCGGCCGCCACCGGGTCGAGACCGAGCCGCCGGGCCACCGCGGGCAGCGGGAGCGCCTCCACCTCGACCAGCCACAGCAGTGCCGCGTCGGGTTCCTGAAGGTCCCTCAAGCCCCGCAGCGCGATCGGGCGGTGCAGCGGAGGTCCGGTGTAGCGGGCGGCCTTCTCGGAGTTGAGCCACAGCCTGAGGTCGGGGTCCAGCCGATGGCCCTGGCCGTGCGCCTCCCAGGCCGCGACGGTGGTCCGAACCGAGTTCAGCAGCAAGGGAATCCGGGGCAGCCGGGGGGTTCTGCGGCCGGTGTTCTTCGTGCGCGCCATGACCGAGCGCGCCTCATGGATGCCATGGGTGAACGCCTCGGTGGCCAGCTGCGTGGCCGCGGCGGAGCCGGCTGTGCACAGATCGGCGTACGACAGGACCGCGTCCCAGCATTCCGAGAACAGAGCGGCCTCGGCGGCATCCTGGGGGGTCGGCAGGTCTGGCATGGGGGGGCTCCTGCATCCACTGCTTCCATGTGCAACGTCACACAACGCCCAACTCGGCTTTTTTCAGCGGGAGTTGGGGACCGTCTCAACAACGGGCCAGAGCCTTTCACGGTTTCGACACAACTGACAAGCGACGTAGTCACATCATGCGGTCGCGCGATCACGGGGTGGACCGACCGGCTCCGGTCGCCCGAGTGTCGTACGGGACGCGGGCCGGAGGGGACCGATCGCTTCAACTTTCACAGAACCCACCACTCCCCAGTCCCCCACCACTCCCCCGTCCCCGCCCTGCCCCACCGCCCCACCGTCCGTCATGACGCCCCCGTCCCGCGCGACGCGGTGCGGTGCGGTGCGGTGCGACGCGGTGCGGTGCGGTGCGACGCGGTGCGGTGCGACGCGGTGCGGTGCGGTGCGACGCGTACGGCCCGGACGTTCGCATGACGTCCGAGCCGTACGGGGTGCGCCCTCGGGGCGCGGATCACACCTGGGAGGCCGGCTCCTGCGCGGGCAGGCTGTCCATGAAGGAGCTGACGGAGAAGACCGCTCGGCCCGGACCGGGTTCTCCGTATCCGGGCGGCGACTTGAGCCCGAAGTCGTCCATCGTGGCGCGGTAGGCCTCCAGCAGCCGGATGTGGTACTCCAGCGGCGCGCCCTGCGGGTTGGCCTTGCCCAGCGGGGTGGTCGGCTCGGGGCACCAGGTGGTGAAGCGGGGCGTGATGCCGTGCGACATGAAGAACCGCAGCCCCTCGGTCGTCGACGCGATGGCCTCGTCGACGGTGGTGAAGCCGAAGGGCTCGGCCATCTCCACGCCCGCGACGAAGTTGGGGATCACATTGCGCGCGCCGAAGATCTCGGCGGAGTCCAGGATGCGCTTGTGCCACTCGTCCCTGCCGACGTAGCGCTCCTTGCCGGGGCAGTAGAGCTCGAACAGCCGGCGGTCCCACACCTCGTAGTTGGGGTGGTAGATCTGCACGCCGTAGTCCTTGAACCGCTGCACGTCGTCGCGCGGCAGCGCCTGGGCCACCACCTTGCCGATCCACCGCCCCGGGAACCGCTCCTCGATGGCCTTGGCGTAGTGCCCGTAGAAGTCGGCCTCGTCGCGCCCGGCGACCGTCTTGGTGATCGCGCCGCCGGTGAGGGTGTAGGCCGTCGACGCCTTCGCGGTGTCGTAACGGTCGATGATCTCCAGCGCTTCGAGGACCTCCTCGACGTCCTTCACGCCGGTGTACGGGCGGCCGGCAGCCTTGTGCTGGCGCCAGTTGTGGTTGATGTCGCAGTACTGGCACTCCTCCTTGGCGCCGAAGTACTGGCAGACGCGGAAGACGGTGAGGTAGATGAGGTACCCCCACTGGATCGTCGGGGCCACCTCCATCACGGACTTCCCGTTCGAGAGGGTGTGCCGGTAGTACTCGGGCATCGGCGGCACCCCGACGTCGGAGATCCGCTTCCCGTCGAGGTAGAGCCCGAGGACGCCCTCGTCGTCGGCGGCGAGGCGGTACGGCGAGGTGGGATTGACGCGCACGGACACGACGGTGCGCCGCAGGTCGTAGGGGCCGCCGGTGAGGATGATCTCCTCGGGCGGGCGCCGGAGCGCGGCCTCGCCGAGCTCGGGCAGGGTGCCGTGGTCGAAGGAGAAGATGAAGTACGACTTCGGCTTGACCTCGCCGCCCTCGTTGTCGCTGAGGGCCGACGCGTCGAAGGCCACGCCCCCGCGGAGCAGGTCCTCCTTGATGACGGCTTCCCGCGGTACGTGCGGGAACCGCTCCATCAGATCCTCGATCAGCGCGGTGCGGCTGCCCATCCCGATCTCCTCGCTCCCGATCTGCTTCGTCTGTCGTGTTCGACTCCTCACGGTATGCCCCCGCCCGGACATCGGCCGTGCCGGGTCCCTCGCGCCGCGCGACGCCACCGGAGCACCGGAAGTCGTTTGCCGCCCGCCGAGCGCCGGTGCGAGAGTCGTCGCCATGCCTGCCTTCACCGCGTACGACGGGACCGAGCTGACCTTCGACACCTTCGGGGACGGCTCACCGGTGGTGTGTCTGCCCGGCGGACCGATGCAGGACTGCGGGTATCTCGGGGATCTGGGCGGGCTGTCCGCGCACCGGCGGCTGATCATGCTGGACCTGCGCGGAACCGGCCGGTCCGCGGTCCCGGACGACCCCTCCTCGTACCGCTGCGACCGGCTGGTCGACGACGTCGAGGCGCTGCGCGAGCACCTCGGCCTCGACCGGATGGACCTGCTCGCGCACTCCGGCGGGACGAATCTGGCGCTGCTCTACGCGCAACGCCATCCGGAGCGCGTCGCGCGGCTCGCGCTGATCACCCCGAGTGTCTACGCGGTCGGGATCGAGATCGCTCCCGAGGACAGGCGGGCGGCTGCGCTGCTGCGCCGGGACGAGCCGTGGTTCCCGGAGGCGTTCGCGGCACTGGAGGCGATCGTCGCCGGAAACGGGGACGCCGACGCGTTCCGGGCCATCGCCCCCTTCTGGTACGGCCGTTGGGACGAGGCCGCGCGGGCGCACCGGGACGCCGAGGACGACCACAAGAACCACGAGGCCGCGGCCCGCTACGCCGACGGCGCCTTCGCCCCGGACGCCACCCGGGCGGCGCTCGCCCACCTGGGGTCTTCGGTGCTGGTGCTCGCCGGGGAGGTCGACCTGAACTCCCCGCCCCCCGCGATGGCCCGGGTCGCCGCCCTGTTCCCGGCCGCCGAGCTGGTCGTCCAGCCCGGCGCCGGACACTTCCCGTGGCTCGACGACCCGGAACGGTTCGTGACGACGACAGCAGCGTTCCTTGCCCGGCCGGCCGGGCAGCTTCCCACCGACGAGACGCCACCCACCGGGTGACGCGTACCGGGTGGGACGGGGGCGGACCCGCCGGGTCGCACCTGCCGGGTCAGGCATGTCGAATCGGATGTGGCGCATCGGACGTGGCGCATCGGACGTGGCTATCAGGCCCGCCGGTCAGGCATGGCAGGTCAGGCCTGACCGGGGCAGGCCACCGGGTCGCACCTGCCTGATCAGGCCCGTCGAGTCGGGCGTGACGCATCGGGCGTGCTTCAGGCCCGCCAACCAGATGTGACAGGTCAAGCCCGCCGGTCAGACCCACCAGCCAGGCGTGACAGGTCGAGCCCGCCGGATCAGGCGTGGCGGGTCGGGCGTGGCGGATCAGGCGTCCGTGAACTCTCGCGCGCCTTCGCCCGCGGGCGGCCAGATCATGCGCCCCGCTCAAGGGCCTGACTCTGGCGCCCGCCCTCAGGGGCCCAGCTGAGGCGCCCGCTCCCAGGCACCTCCGCTCAAGGGCTCAGGCGCCCCCGCCCTCGGGGCTCGGGTGGCCCGTTCGGGCGTCGCTCGGGCGTCGCGCTCAAGCGGCCCGCTCCAGAGCCTCTCGGTCGATCCGGAACTCAAGGTCTCTCCTCGACAGCAGGCGTTCCGCCTCATGCAGCACGGTCAGGCCGAGCCGGGCGACCTCGTTGCCCTGGGAACCGGCCAGGTGGGGTGTGACGTAGGCGTTCGGGAGGTCGAAGAGCGGGGAGTCCGCGGGCAGCGGCTCGGGGTCCGTGACGTCGAGGATCGCGCTGATCCGCTCGGCGCGCAGCGCCTCGACGAGGGCGTCGTGGTCGACCAGGGAGCCTCGTGCGGTGTTGATGAGGACCGATCCCGCGGGCATCAGGGCGAGTTCGCGGCGGCCGATCAGATGCCGGGTCTCCGGGGTCTGCGGGGCGTGGATCGTGACGATGTCGCTGCCGGCGAGCAGGGCGTCGAGCGGCAGCAGGGGGACGCCCAGGGCGTCGGCCCCGGCCTCGTCGACGTAGGGATCGGCGAGGCTCACCGGCAGGTCGAAGGGCCGGAGCAGTTCGACGAGGCGCCTGCCGATGCGGGAGGCGCCCACGATGCCGACGCGGCGGCCGAAGTTGCCGATGCCGGGAAGGATCTCTCCGTAGGGAAAGGTCCGGTCGGTGCGCAGGCGTTCCCGGTGCGCGAAGACGTCCTTGCCCGCGAGCAGGATCATGGCGAGCGTGTACTCGGCGACGGGCAGCGCGTTCGCGGCGGCGGCCGACGACACGACGATCCCGCGCTCCCACATCGCCGGCGTGGCGAAACCCTTGACGGAGCCGGCGGCGTGCAGCACGGCCCGCAGCTTCGGGGCCGCGTCGAGCATGCCCGCGTCGAGTACGGGACACCCCCAGCCGGTGATCAGGATTTCGGTGTCGGCGAGGCGGGCCCGTACCCGCGGATCGGTGAAGTCGCCTGCCACCGAGGAGAGTTCGATGTCCACCAGCTCGCGCAGCCGGGCGAGTACGTCCGGAGGGAAGATCCGCGTCACGTTCTCGGCGGTCATGGCGAACATCGCCACAGGACGCTCGGGCAAGGAGATGGCCTTCCGGTTCGGTGAGGTCGACGACAGCAACCGCTCTCTACGTTAGGTCGCGCCACGTGAGAGGGTCAACGGGCGGATCTGCCGACTCGGCGGACCGGCGGGGTACGTTCCCCGGGTGGTCATCGCACGGGCCACGTACAGCGAACTTCCCGGGGAGGGACGACAGGGATGACTCGGACCCTGACCAACTGGGCCGGCAACATCACGTACGCGGCCAAGGAGCTGCACCGGCCCTCCTCGCTCGACGCGCTGCGCGCGCTGGTCGCGGACAGCTCCCGGGTACGGGTGCTGGGCAGCGGCCACTCGTTCAACGAGATCGCCGAACCGGGCGCCGACGGTGTCCTGCTGTCGCTGACCGCGCTGCCGCCCGGGGTGGACGTCGACACGGCCGCCCGTACGGTACGGGTCTCGGGCGGCGTCCGGTACGCCGAGCTCGCGCGACGGGTGCACGAGCACGGGTTCGCGCTGCACAACATGGCCTCCCTCCCGCACATCTCCGTGGCGGGCTCGGTCGCCACCGGCACCCATGGGTCCGGGGTCACGAACGGGTCGCTCGCCTCCGCCGTGCGCGAGGTCGAGCTGATCACGGCGGACGGTTCGTCCCTGACGATCGGCCGGGGCGACGAACGCTTCGGCGGTGCCGTGACCTCGCTGGGCGCGCTCGGTGTGGTCACCGCGCTCACCCTCGACCTGGAGCCGGACTTCGAGGTGAGCCAGCATGTGTTCACCGAACTCCCCTTGGAGGATCTGGACTTCGAGACGGTCGCGGCGTCGGCGTACAGCGTGAGCCTGTTCACCGACTGGGGGCACCCCGGCTTCCGGCAGGTGTGGCTCAAGCGGCGCACGGACCAGCCGCTGCCCGACTTCCCGTGGGCGGCGCCCGCGACAAAGGCCATGCACCCGGTGCCGGGCATGCCCGCCCGCAACTGCACCGAGCAGTTGGGTGTCCCGGGGCCCTGGCACGAGCGACTGCCGCACTTCCGGGCCGAGTTCACGCCGAGCAGCGGGGCCGAGTTGCAGTCCGAGTATCTGCTGGCGCGTTCGGACGCCCCGGCCGCGCTGGACGCCCTGGACGCGATCCGTGGGACGATCGCGCCGCTGCTGCAGATCTGCGAGGTTCGGACCGTGGCCGCCGACGACCAGTGGCTGAGTCCGGCGTACGGCCGGGACACCGTGGCTCTGCACTTCACCTGGGTCGAGGAAACGGAGGCCGTGCTGCCGGTGGTGCGGCGGGTCGAGCGGGCGCTGGAGCCGTTCGAGCCGCGGCCGCACTGGGGCAAGGTGTTCACCGTGCCGCCGGCGGTGTTGCGCGAACGGTATCCGCGGCTGGGCGAGTTCAAGGCACTGGTCGAGGAGCTCGACCCGGCGGGCACGTTCACCAACGCCTTCGTGGGGGACTTCCTCCAGCCCCTTTCCTAACCCCTTGTCGAAAGTCCCCGGCAGGCCATAGCCTTGCGCAGCGCCGGGCCGACGGGCCTCGTCATGGCACGGAGGGACCGAGGGAAGCGATCGGTGCGGTGCCGCCCCGGGGCACCCCGGACCCCGGCCCGAAGATCTGGTCGGCCGACGCGCCCGGTACCCCGGTGCGCGGAAGCGAGGGGAGCCCCATGAAGCGCGGTACATCACGCGATATCCGCACCGCGAACCGTTACGAGGTGCTGCGCCAGATCATCGCCGAATCCCCCACCTCGCGGCAGGAGCTGGCGGCGGCGACCGGGCTCAGCCTGGCCACCGTCGCGACGCTGGTCGGTGAGCTGCTCGACCTCAGGATGCTGACCGAGGTCGGGTTCGAGGACTCCGCGGGCGGCCGGCCGCGGGGGCTGGTGGCGGTCAACGCGGCGGGGGGCGCCCTCATCGGCGTCGACATCGCGGAGACGTACGTCCGTGTCGAGCTGTTCGACCTGGCCCTGAACGTGCTCGCCCGTGCCGACGAGGACATGCGCCCCGGCGAGAGCCGTCCGGAGCAGGTCGTCGGGCATGTGGCTGCCGCCGTCGGCTCGGTGGTCGCGCAGGCCGGGGTGGAAGGTGCCCGGGTCCTGGGCGTGGGTGTCAGCGTCCCCGGACAGGTCGACCGCGACACCGGGGTCGCGGAGTACGCGCCCAACTGGGACTGGCACGACGTGCCGTTGCTCGATCTGCTCGCGGAGCACATCGCCTACCCCCTGCACCTCGACAACCCGCTGCGGGCCTGCGCCGTCGCCGAGTTGTGGTTCGGCGCTGCCCGCGGGCGCGGTGACGCCGTGGTGGTCAATCTGGGTACGGGCGTGGGCGCCGGTCTCGCGCTCGGCGGCGGACTGCACCGCGGCGTCAGCAACAGCGCCGGCGAGTGGGGCCACACCACCCTCGTGCTGGACGGCCGGCTGTGCCACTGCGGCAACCACGGCTGTGTGGAGACGTACGTCGGGGCACCCGGCATCATGCTGAATCTGCGGGAGTTGAGCCCAGGAAGCGCCCTGCTGCACCCGGAGGACCAGACCGCCACCATCGACGCCCTCGCGGCGGGCGTCGCCGCGCAGGACCCGGTCGCCCTCAAGGTCGTCCGGGACACCGCCCGTTACCTCGGCGCCGGGATCTCCGACCTGGTGAACCTGCTCAACCCCGAAGTGGTCGTGCTGAGCAGCTGGGTCGCCGCCACGCTCGGGGAACCGCTGCTGCGCGAGGTGCGCGAGGCCGTCGCCCGGCACGCGTTGCGGCGCCCGCTCGCGGCCACCGAGATCGTCCTCTCGCCCATTCCGACCGACCCGGTCTGCCTCGGTGCCGCGACGTTCGCCCTCGAAGGGGCACTGCAGTCGGTCGGCCAGCGGCCGGCCAAGCGGGCCACAGCCGCGAGGAGCCGCACCGCGCCTCCGGTGTGACGACGGCATCGGCACCATCGGCGCGGCCCGCTGCAAGTGGGGCCGCGCCGAAGCGAGTTGAGCCGAAGCGGTCCGTCGCGACGGTGGGCCGCGACCCGGCGCGTCCGGTATCCCGAACCCCCTACAACGCTTCACACCGACTTCGTCCAACCCCTTGCCGAAGCCTTAGCAGAAGGTTAACGTCCCGCACCGCACCGCGAATTCGAGCCGCAGCAAGCACTCAGACCGCAGACAAGACAAGGACGTCACCATGTCGGCATTGAGCAGCAACTGGGACCGTCGATCCGTACTCCGGGCCGCCGCCGGCCTCGCCGCCCTCGGGCCGCTGGCCGCGTGCGGCAGCAACAACGGGCGTTCCGGGGGAGGGAGTTCGGGCAAGGAGTTGGTCCAGTACTTCCACGCCTACGGGGAGGCGGGCACCGAGCAGGCCATCAAGAAGTACGCGAAGGCCTACGACAAGGCCCAGGTGACCACGCAGTGGATCACCGGCAGCGACTTCGAGAGCAAGCTGTTCGCCTCGCTGCTCACCAAGAACGCGCCCGACCTCTTCGAGTTCCACCCGCAGATCCAGCTCGTCAAGAGCGGCCAGGTGGCGGACCTGAGCGACATCATCGATCCGGTCAAGGACGACTTCAACCCGGCCGACATCGCCTCGCACACGGTCGACGGGAAGATATACGGCGTCCGGATGATCGACGACCCGCAGTTCTTCTTCTACCGGCCCTCCCTGCTGGAGAAGGCCGGGGTCAAGGTGCCGACCACCCTCGACGAACTCGTGGAGGCCGCCGCGAAGTTGACGACCGGCAAGGTCAAGGGCCTGTTCATCGGCAACGACCTGCACGCGGTCATCAACCCGCTGATCTGGTCGGCCGGCGCCGACACCCTCGATGCCAACAACCAGATCGCCTACCACACCGAGGGGGTCAAGGAGGGTCTGAAGAAGATGCGGGGGCTGTTCACCAGCGGCCATCTGCTCCTTGACGCCCCGGCCGACTACTGGGACCCGTCGGCGATCAACCAGGGGCTGTGCGCCATCCAGTTCTGCGGTATGTGGGCGATGCCGCAGATGCAGCAGGCGCTCGGCGACGACATCGGGGTCTTCGCCTTCCCGAAGGTCACCGACTCCGGCAAGCCCTCCGTCTACAACGGCGGCTGGTCGATGTTCGTCAATGCCAAGGGCAAGAACGTCGACCTGGCCAAGGAGTACGTGAAGTGGCTCTGGATCGACCAGAAGAAGTACCAGGAGGACTGGTCGCTGTCGTACGGCTTCCACATCCCGCCGCGTTCCTCGCTCGCCGCGTCCGCCACCAAGCTCAAGTCGGACCTGCCCGCCGAGGGCGTCAAACTCTTCGGTGAGTACGGGCACTTCGACAACATCGGCTGGACCCAGTCCATGATCACCGCACTTGAGGACGTCTTCGCCAACTGCGTCCGCAAGGACGGGGACCCGGAGGCCGCGCTCGACAAGGCCGACCAGACCGTCAATCGCGAGCTCAAGAAGCTCTTCGGATAGACCGACGGACGGGCCCCGACATGTCGACCACCACCTCTCGCGGTGTCTCGCACCCCGCCCCGGCCAAGGCCGCCTCGGCCCGGCCGCGGCGGGGGCTGCGAGGCGGCGCCACCTTCAACTTCTGGCTCTTCACCGGCCCCTTCCTCATCGGCCTGCTGGTCTTCGTGTACGTGCCGATCGGCTGGAGCCTGTGGCTGAGCTTCTTCGAGGCGCGCTTCACGGTCACCCCGGACAAGTTCGTCGGCTTCGACAACTACCGGCAGATGCTGGAGAACAGCAACTTCACCGGGTCGCTGGTGACGTTCACCGTCTTCGCCGCCTTCATCGTGCCGCTCACCTGGGCACTCTCGCTCGGCCTCGCTCTGCTGGTGAACCGGCTGCGGTTCATGCGGGCGTTCTTCCGCTCGGTGTTCTTCCTGCCGACCGCGTGCAGCTACGTCGCCGCCTCGCTGATCTGGAAGATGTCCATCTTCAGCGGGGTCCGCTTCGGTCTGATGAACACCGTCCTCGGCTGGTTCGGGGTCGAGAACATCGCCTGGCTGGCCAACCCGGATCCGCCCTGGTACTGGCTGGTCATCGTGAGTGCCCGGCTGTGGCTCCAGGCCGGCTTCTACATGATCCTCTTCCTGGCCGCCCTGCAGAACATCCCGCCCGAGCTGTACGAGGCCGCCGCGATCGACGGTGCCGGGCCGGGCTGGCAGACCTTCCGTCACATCACCCTGCCGCAGTTGCGCGCCACCTCGACGGCCGTGATCCTGCTGCTCCTCGTGGCCGCCTACCAGGCCTTCGACGAGTTCTTCAACCTGCTCTCGAAGACCACCTGGGGCCGTCCGCCGCTCGTCGAGCTGTACTACACGGCCCTGGGCCAGGCCCAGGACTACGGCGCGGGCAGCGCGGGCGCGGTCATCCTCACCCTGCTGATCTGCATGGTGACGCTGCTCCAGGGCAAGTTCATGGGATTCGGACGCGGGGAGGAGGCCGAGTGACCGCCGTCATGCCGGACCGCAAGGCCCACGCCGCCGCGCCGCGGAAGCGCCGTCGGGACCGGGGCGGTGTCCTCGGCAGCACCGGCCTGTACGTCGCCACCGGCGTCGCCGGTCTGCTGTTCCTCGTCCCCTTCTATCTGCTCGTGCGCAACTCCCTGTCGACCGACGCCGAAATCACCGGTGAGAACTGGCAGTTCTTCCCCACCGACCTCAAGTGGGGCAACATCGGCGAGCTGTTCGACGACCCGACCGTCCCCTTCGCGCGCTCCCTGTGGAACTCCGCCGTCGTCGGAGTGCTGCACACCCTCGGCACCCTGCTGGTCTGCTCGCTCGCCGGCTACGGCCTCGCGCGGATCCCGTACAAGCATGCTAACAAGGTCTTCTACGGGGTGCTGGTCACCCTGATGGTCCCCTCCGCCGTGACCTTCGTACCGAGCTTCGTGCTCGTCTCGTCGCTGGGCTGGGTGGACAGTCTTCGCGGACTCATCATTCCGGGGCTTTTCAGCGGTTTCACGTGCTTCCTCTTCCGGCAGTACTTCTTGGGGTTCCCGAAGGAGCTGGAGGAAGCGGCGCGCATGGACGGGCTCGGCTACTGGGGCGCGTACTGGCGCATCGTCGTGCCCAACTCGCTGAACTTCTTCGCCGCGATCGCGACCATCACGTTCATCAGCGGCTGGAACGCCTTCCTGTGGCCGCTGGTCATCGGCCAGAACCCCGACGCCTGGACGGTCCAGGTCGCCCTGTCCTCGTACATGACGAACCAGACCGTCAACTTCCATCTGATCTTCATGGCCACGGCCATTTCCATCCTGCCCCTGGTGTTCGTGTTCCTCTTCCTCCAGCGCTGGCTGGTCCAGGGAATCGCGCAGACCGGCATCAAGGGCTGAACGAGGAGACGCATGTCTTTCCGCACCTCTCCCGGACTACCGGCCTCTCCCACCACCACCGACTACGTCGAGGACGTCTCCCCCGGCGACGGCGCCCTCCCGCCACGCGCCTGGTACGCGGCCTCGGATGCCAGGTCCTTGTCCCTGAACGGCGGTTGGAGTTTCCGGCTCTCGCCCACCGCCGACGCCGAGGACGACTCCTTCGCGGCCGAGGGGTACGAGCCCGGGGGCTGGGCCGAGGTCCAGGTCCCCGGCCACTGGGTGCTGCAGGGTCATGGTTCGCCGATCTACACCAACCACCTGTACCCGTTCCCGGTCGACCCGCCGCGGGTGCCGACCGAGAACCCGACCGGTGACCACCTGCGCCGCTTCGACCTGCCGGCGGACTGGCCGGCGGACGGCGGCAGCGTCCTGCGCTTCGACGGGGTCGAGTCCTGTGCCCGGGTCTGGCTGAACGGCACGGACCTCGGCGAGTTCAAGGGCTCGCGGCTGCCGCACGAGTTCGCCGTGGGCCATCTGCTGAGGCCGGGCGGCAATGTGCTCGCGGTCCGGGTGCACCAGTGGTCGGCGGGCTCCTACCTGGAGGACCAGGACCAGTGGTGGCTGCCGGGCATCTTCCGTGACGTCACCCTGCTGCACCGCCCGGCGGGCAGCGCGCTCGACTTCTTCGTGCACGCCTCCTACGACCACCGCGAGGGCCTGGGGACCCTGCGCGTCGACTCCGACGTCGACGGGCGGGTCCTCGTGCCCGCCCTGGACATCGATGTCGTGACCGGCGCCCCGGTCACGGTGCCGGTGCTGCCGTGGACGGCCGAGACACCCCGGCTGTACGACGGCGAACTGGTCACCGAGGGCGAACGCGTCCCGCTGCGCGTCGGCTTCCGCAGTGTCACGCTCGAGGAAGGTCTGATCAAGGTCAACGGCGTGGCGGTCCTCTTCAAGGGCGTCAACCGGCACGAATGGCATCCGGAGAAGGGCCGCGCCCTCGATCCGGAGACCATGCTCGCGGACGTGCTGCTGATGAAGCGGCACAACATCAACGCCGTACGCACCTCGCACTACCCGCCGCACCCCGCCTTCCTCGACCTCTGCGACGAGTACGGCCTGTGGGTCATCGACGAATGCGACCTGGAGACCCACGGTTTCACCGAACAGGCCTGGCGCGACAACCCCGTCGACGACGACCGCTGGACACCCGCGCTGCTGGACCGGGCGGCGCGCATGGTCGAGCGCGACAAGAACCATCCCTCCGTCGTCCTCTGGTCCCTCGGCAACGAGGCCGGGACCGGACGCGGTCTCACCGCGATGGCCGAGTGGATCCGGGGCCGTGACGGCTCACGGCTCATCCACTACGAGGGAGACCTCGACTGCCGTGACACGGACGTCTATTCACGCATGTACGCCGACCACGCCGAGGTCGAGCGGATCGGCCGGCAACTGGACGGCGGCGGTCCCAGACGACGTCAGCTCCCCTTCATCCTCTGCGAATACGGACACGCCATGGGCAACGGGCCCGGCGGACTCGCGGACTACCAGCGCCTGTTCACCTCGTACGACCGTGTTCAGGGCGGCTTCGTCTGGGAGTGGATCGATCACGGCGTCAAGGACGAGCGGTACGGGTTCGCTTACGGCGGGGACTTCGGCGAGGAACTGCACGACGGGAACTTCGTCTGCGACGGACTTCTCTTCCCGGACCGGACGCCGTCCCCCGGACTCGTCGAGTACAAGAAGGTGATCGAGCCCGTCCGCATCGACGGTGGAGGCTCGTCCCTCTTGCCCGAGCGGGGGCGGGAACCGCTCGTGGGCTCGGACGGCACCGTGCGCGTCACCAACGGGTACGACTTCGCGGACCTTTCCGCGCTGGCCTTCGAGTGGTCGTACCAAGTGGACGGCGAGACCGTCGAGTCGGGCCCGCTCCCGGTGCCCGCGCTGGCGCCGGGCGCATCGGCCGACGTCAAGCTGCCGACGCCGACCGCGGACCCGAGGGGCGCCGAGACGCAGTGGACGGTCCGGGCGGTGCTGGCCGATCAGACGGCGTGGGGGCCGCGCGGACATGTCGTCGCGTGGACCCAACTGCCCGTCGTGGAAAGGGCGTTGCCGCGCTTCACGCCGTCCGGCGGTCCGGTGCGGGGCGAACGGGTCATCACCCTCGGGCCGGGCACCTTCGACGCCCGCACCGGTGCGCTGCTGAGCATCGGCGGGATCGAGGTCACCGGCCCGCGCCTCGACGTGTGGCGCGCCCCGACCGACAACGACAACGGCGCGCCCTGGCAGCCGGACGCCCGCTTCGGCCCGCTCTGGCGCACCTTGGGCCTGCATCGGATGCGGCACCGCCTGGACGGGGTGGAGCCGGGCGACGACGCCCTGACCGTACGCACCCGGGTGGCGCCCGCGGCCCGGGACGTCGGCCTGCGCACGGTGTACCGGTGGACCTCCGACGGCACACGGCTGCGGCTGACCGTGTCCGTGGCACCGGAGGGCCGGTGGAAGCTGCCGTTGCCGCGGCTCGGCGTCCGGCTCGGGCTCGCGGGCTCCGCCGACCGGGTGACCTGGTTCGGCGGCGGACCCGGCGAGGGATATCCGGACACCGGGTCAGCTTCCATGAACGGCCGTTGGGAGTCGACGGTGGACGCGATGCAGACGCCGTACGTGCGCCCGCAGGAGAACGGCGCCCGGCCCGACGTCCGCTGGGCCGAGATCGGCGGCCTGCGGATCGTGGGCGACCCGGCCTTCTGGTTCACGGCGCGCCGCTGGACGACCGAGATGCTGGACGCCGCGGACCATCTGACGGATCTGCGCCCCGGTGACACGGTCTGGGTCAATCTCGACCACGGCCAGCAGGGCATCGGGTCGCAGTCGTGCGGTCCCGGCGCGCTTCCCCGGTTCCAACTGAGGGCGGCCCCCGCGGAGTTCTCCTTCGTCTTCTCGGAGATCCAGGACTGACATCCGCGTACCGAGCGCGGCCGGACGGCTCCTCGGCCGTCCGGCCGCGAGGTCATGTGACCTCGCGGCCGGCCCGTCGTCCCGTCTCCGCGCCGGCCGTCGGGCTCAGTGGTCGGCGCAGCAGGGTGTCGGGTCCGGCACCTCGAAGGGGACCAGGGTGCCGCCCGCGGCCGGCATCGCCGCGAGGACCAGGCGACCCTCGCTCCACTGGGGACGTACGTGGTCGCGGGTGACCAACTGCCGCTCCGGATCCGTGCCTTCGGGCGAGCCGAGCACGGCGACCTGTTCCACCGCGGAGACTTCAAGCAGCCGTGCGACGGTCAGGACGCCGGTGAGCGCGTCCGCCCCCGGGTACAGGACGGCTCGGCCCCCCGAGCGCGCCGTGTGCTCGGCGGCGGCGTGGGCGGCACCGGCCGCGAGCTCGTCGGGCCCGTGCCGCTCATCACCGAACGCGACACCCAGGAGGGGAGCGGGGCCGGCGTCGGGAATGGTTCCCGCCCCGCCGCCCCCGCCCTCCCCCTCAATGGCAATGACACCGGCACCGGCACCGGCACCGGCACCGAGGATGGAGCGGGTGCCGGATCCGCCGGACCCGTTCTCCGTGAGCCGGCTCCAGGCCGCTCGGGCCGCGCGCTCCGACGGCACGGCGAAGGACAGCGCCGTGTGCGGCCGCCGTCCGTCCCGTACGTGATGCGTGCAGCCCAACACGTCGTCCCGCAGGCCGAGTTCGACGGCGAGCGCTCGCAGCAGGTGGTCGGCCTCCCGCAGGGCTCCCGTATGACCGGTGTCGACTGCGAGGACGTACCACTCGCTCACGACGGGAGGACCCACACCGGGTTGGAGTAGAACCACAGGTCCTTCCACGGGTCGGCGTCGCCGACGGCGTCCACGGCCGGACCCACCGGGTCGACCGCCGCACCCATCAGGCCGACGGCGGAACGGTTGCCGTCGGTGCCGCGCAGACGGACGTACACGGGGCGGTCGACGGCTCCGAGGTCGTAGGTGAGGCGGACCGTGCCGGCCGACTTGTTCACCTCGTAGGACTTGGCGACCCGCGCGGTGGGAGCGGTGAGCATGTCCCGGTCCGCGGCCGCGCCCGTCACATCGCCCTGGATGACGTCGACGCGCGCCAACTTCGGCAGGAAGCCTGCCCAGTTGGGACCGCCGGCCAGTCCCAGGTCGACGGTGAGCGTGACCCGGGTGCCCTTGCGTACGTGCAGCGCGCCGCCGAGGGTGGCCCAGCGTCCGCCGCCCGAGACCCGGGCGTCGAGACCGCTGAGGAGCTGCCCGTGGTCGACCCACACACGTCCGGCGCGGATGCCGTCCATCACGGCGGCGTACGAGAATCCGTCGGCGCCGACGTGCGTACGGCTGTACTGGCCGGGCCAGTAGTCGCCCTGCGTGAGGTCGATCCTGCCGCCGTAGACCGGGTCGGTGTGCCTGCCGTTGGCGGTGAAGTCGCTGTCCGGTCCGCCGCGGACGGCGGTGTCCGTGTAGACCTGGTGGGAGTCGGAGTTGGCGGTGATCCACCAGGGCTTGCCCTCGGCGAGGAGGCTGTCCCACAGTCCGCCGACGGTGGCGGTCATCCAGTCGAAGCCGCCCCAGGTGCGGTAGCTCTCCAGCGGGTACCCGGCGAAGGAGTTGGCGCTCGGGCTGTTGTCGTACAGACCGCGCGCCACGCCCATGCCGTACGTCTTCTCGATGCCGCCGCCCTGGTGGCCCGGCGCACCCTCGAAGCCGACGGCGATCTGGTGGGACGCGGGGGTCGCGTCACGCCAGGCGCGGATCTCGTGCGGGGAGTCGAGTCCTTTGCGGGCGGGGTGGTTGGCCAGCATCAGGATGTCCTTGACGCGGCGCCGCTGGACCTGCTCGGCAAGGAAGTTGAGGCCCGCGATGGCGAGCGCCTCGTTGGCGGGCGTCGAGTCGGAGGCGTTCTTGACGCTGCCGTCGTAGTCGGTCTCGAACTGCTTGAGGACCGCGACCTCGTTGCGGCCCGGATGGACGAAGACGGTGCCGTGCTCGGCGGCCGGGATGTTCCACTCCAGACCCTGGAAGACGAGGGTGTCCTCATAGGCGTCCCGGGCCTCCCGGATGTCCGGGTTGACCTTGTCCACGCCGATCTTGGCGTGCGTCTCGCTGCCGTGGTCGGTGATGACCATCCAGTCCAGGCCGTGCGCGGCACCCTGCCGGACCTGGTCGCCGACGCGGTACTTGCCGTCACTGCTGTACTGGGTGTGGATGTGGTGGTCGCCGGCCAGCCACAGGAAGCCGTTCCTCCGCCTGCCGCCCGTGGAGGCGTACGCGGGGGTGGCGGCCCCCTGCGCGAGGACGCCGCCGGCCGCGAGGCCCGCGCCGAGCAGTCCCGCGCGGCGCAGCAGCGAGCGGCGCGACTGCTGCTCGGGGGTGAGGGCCTCGTCGGGCACGGAGGTGTCGAAGGCGGCGGGCAGCGGGGCGCCCGTGTCCTCGTGGCCGTGCTGGTGGTGATGGTGATGCCCGTGCTCGTGTCCGTGCGTGTGCCCCATGACCGCCTCCTGAATCCCGCCCCGCCCCTGCGGGCGCGTCATGAGGACATTCGACGCGGAGCATGAACGGCGGGCGGCGCCCTCGTGTTCGCCGGGCGACCTGGATCGGTCAACTGCCCTTATCTAAAAGCCTGTTGGCATTCCGGATGTCCGTTGCGTCAGGACTTCCGTGGAGTTGGCGGTCCGCCGGCACTAGGGTTCCGCCTGGGTTCCCTAGGAAATACTCTGTGGCGAAAAGGTGGTCCTGATGGCTCGTGCCGGGCTCACGACCGAGCGGGTCGTGCTGGCCGCGGCCGATCTCGCGGACGAGATCGGCTTCGAGAACGTCACCGTGGCGGCGCTGGCCCGGCAGTTCGGGGTCAAGGACGCGAGCCTGTACGCGCATGTGAAGAACGTGCGGGAGCTGCGCGAGCGCATCGCACTGCTCGCGTCCGGCGAGATGATCGACCGGATCGCCGGCGCCGTGGCCGGACGGGCCGGCAAGGACGCGCTCGTCGCCTTCGCCGATGCCTATCGGGCGTACGCGCTGGAGCGGCCCGGTCGCTACCGGGCCACCCACACCCAGCTCGACCCGGCCCTCGTCGCCGGGACGACGATCTACCACCGCACCACCGAGGTCACCTACGGCATGCTCCGTGCCTACGGGCTGTCCGAGCCCGATCTGACCGACGCCGTACGTCTGTTGCGCAGCACCTTCCACGGCTACTGCAGCCTCGAGGCCATCGGCGGGTTCGGCGCCCCCCGTGACGTACGGACGTCGTGGCGGCACGCGCTGGACGCGCTGCACGTGGCCCTGGAGAACTGGCCCCGCGCCGAGGACGGGAACCAGGCCTGACCGACGCCCCTCACCCCGTGCCGATGGGCCCGAGGGGGCTGGTCACCGGATTGCTCAGATGCTGGTGGATCACCGAGCTGTGATGGTCGACGACCTCGGGTCTCTCGCTGAAGCGGTCCAGCAGGAAGGAATGCAGCTGGTCGACGTCCGGGACGGCGACATGGACGAGGAAGTCCTCGCCGCCCGCGACCACGAAGACCGACAGGACTTCGGGGAGACCGGCGGCGTACCGCTTGAAGCCCTCGATGACCTCGCGGCCGAGCGGCCGTACCCGCACGGACAGCAGAGCCTGGACGGGGCGGTTGAGGGCGCGCAGGTCGACGGCCGCGTGATAGCCGGTGATCACACCGCGGTTGCGCAGTGCCCGCACCCGTTCCAGGCAGGTCGACGGGGCGATGCCGAGCTTGCGGGCCAGTTCCCGGTTGGTCTGCCGAGCATCGCGCTGAAGGTGTTCCACGATCGCCGAATCAAGTTCATCCATGACCGCCACCCTTCCCAATCCACCGAATTGAATTCGACAGATCGTCCGACGATCACACCTTCTGCCTGCTACCCAGGCCATCACCCGAACCACGTTCCCGGTCTCGGCGTCATTGTCAGTCCTCGCCTGTACGGTCCGCCCATGACTGAGAGACCGACTGCGAACTGGCTTCACGGCAGAGCCAAGGAAGCGGAAGAGCTTGCCGCCGGCACCTTGGATCCCGAGTGCGCCTGCATGGCCGCGCTGTTCCCCGATGAACTGCTCAAGGCCACCGACGCGGTCCTCGACACCTTCGAAGGCGAGGTTCGCCGGCTTGGCGAGGCGGAAGACGAACAGGTCCTCGCCGTGGTGGAACGCGTCGTCCTGGCCCTCAACGCGGTGAACGACGCGCACGGCAGAGGGGCCTACGAAACCGGCGAGCGAGAGCAGCTGTGCGACTACATCGACCGGTCGCTCACCGAGCACGGCGTAGACATCGTGGCACTGACCGCCCGCCACGGACTGGGCCGGTACGAACTCACGGACGAGTGGCGGACCTGGTAGGACCGCTCATCGGTCGGCGGCCTTCAGGCGGCCCGGTGCTTCTCCGGGGTCGAGTCCGGTGGCGCCACCGGTCCGGAAGCCCTGTTGGAACAGCTCAGCCGTGCGCTGCTGCACCCTCTCACCTCGGACGAGCTGCTGGAACAGCGCGGCGTCAGTGCCGTACGGCCTCACCCGCGTGGACGGCGCGCAGGGCACGTTCGACGGTCTCCCGGTCTTCGCCGACCGGAGCCACGTAGCCGATGACATCGCGCGCGGCGTCCTCCCCGAGGATTCGGGTGATCACCCACGTGGCGAGATACTGCGAGGCCAGGCAGCCGCCCGCCGTGGCGATGTTCCCCTCGGCGTGGAACGGCGCGTCCAGCACGGTGACGTTGCGGGCTTCCACGAAGGGCCGGCTCATCATGTCCGTACAGGCGGGCATGCCATCCAGCAGTCCGAGCCGGGCAAGCACCAGCGCGCCGGAGCACTGCGCACCGATCAGCTGGCGCGAAGGGTCGAGCGGCAGCCTGGAGATCAACCCGTCGTCGGCGACCACCTCTCGCGCCTTCACCCCGCTGCCGATCAGCACGACGTCGGCCTCGGTCACGAACTCCATCGGGCGCTGTCCGGTCACCTCGACGCCGTTCATGGACGTCACCGTCGGCGTCGGCGTCGTGATGAAGGCCTCCAGACCGTCCTTTCGGCACCGGTTGATCAGCGCGGAGGCGATGAAGCTGTCGAGCTCGTTGAATCCGTCAAAGGTGACCACGGCTACCTGCATGGCATCTCCTCGAAAGGCACGGCACAGGAGCGCAGTCTCTCAGGGCGCTGCCCCCAGGTCACAGGCCAATCGGAAGACAGTGGCTCGTCCGGGCACAGGTCCGGTGCTCCGCTGTCACCGTGCGAGCCGAGCGGCCAGGAACACGGCCGCCACCGAGGGGCGGACCGCGTACGTCGCACCCGCACCCCCCTCAGGCGCCTCCCACCAGGAGAACGGATAACGTCGTCCACTGTTGCCGTGTGCCTTGCTCATCCCGGACAGCACGCCCGCAACACGGCGTGCCGGATCGACACCGTTCGGCCCGTCCAATGCCTTGTCCACGAGCTCTGTGCAGTGGATCTCCCGGCCGGGGTTCCGCAGCAGGTACTCGAGCACCTGTAGTGCCTGTGGCGCCAGCTCGGCAAGGAAGAACTCGGCGCGGGCGAGGTCCTCAGGCCCCCATTGCGGGCCGTGATGCCCCTCTGCGCCGGAGTGATCGACCCAGCGCGGATCGTCCTCGGTCAAATACACCGTCACGTGCCCTCTCTCATACCGGCTTCGAGCGCCCGTTGCGGCCCGCCGTCCAGCTCCCGCATCACCGCTCGGACGTCTCGCTAAAGCAGTCCCAGATCGCCCAGTTCCTTGTACAGGTCCGTGCGCGGGTTGTCGGCGCCTGCTGCAGGGGCACGGCGAGTGGTGATCCCCGTGCCGCCGTCGGAGTGGGTGGGTGGGAAGGTCCGTGGGTGGCGGTCCCGGAAGAGCCAGGCGCCGGCCAGACCGCCGATCAGGCCGCCGAGGTGTCCGAGCCAGCTCACCCCCGGCGTCCCGGGTACGGCGACAGTGAGGAGGTAGGCGAAGGAGGCCGCCATGACGACACCGATCAGGGTGTCGATCAGGTGCCGGTCGAAGATCCCGCGGACCACGACATAGCCGAAGTACCCGAAGATCAGGCCGCTGGCGCCCACCGTTTCCACACTGCCCCGTTCGAAGAACCACACCGCGAGCCCGCTGGTCACCGCCACGAGCAGGCTCAGCCCGAGAAAGCGGACCACGCCTCGGTAGGCGGCAAGGAATCCGAAGACGAACAGCGGTCCGGAGTTGCTCTCGATGTGCGCCCAACTCCAGTGCAGGAAGGGCGCGCTGAGGATGTCGGGCAGGGTGCCGAAGTCTCCGGACACCACCCCGTAGTCCCGCGAGAGGGCGTAGTGGTCCGTGTAGTTGGCCAGTTGCACCAGCCAGACGATCACGAGGAACCCGAACATCACGAAGAACGCCTTGCGCGCCTCCTCGATCATCTGCTCCGCGTCGACCGGGCCTCTGCCGCCCTGGACCCGACCCTGGTCCGACCCACCCATGGCACGTTCCCCCTCCCCCGGCGGATCGTTTCCGCCTCGCCCCGAACTCTAGGGAATCCCCGCGGTGCCGTTGCCGTCCAGGGCCCCGTCTTCCCTGCGTCGCTGTCGCGCCGTCACCGAGGGCTCCGAGGGCACACCGGCCCGGCCGGCAGAACCGTCGAAGCCATCAGAACCGTCGAGGCCGCCGGAACAGTCGAACCGGAAGCCCGCCGTTTCCCCCTGCGTCCAGGTCACCGTCAAGTCGTACGCCCCCGCTCTCCCGTCCCCGGGCGCCGTCACCCGTACGGACACCAGGTCCGTCAGCGGGAGGGGGTCCAGCTCGGAGGTCAGACGGACGAGGACCACGAAGAGGGAGGCGTCGTCGCCGGTGACGCCGTGCCCCGTTCCCGACAGGCCGTGCACGGGCAGGAGTTCGGAGCGCGTTCCGTCGCGCGCGGCCCAGCCCGTGACCCGTACCGGCGTCCCGGGGGCCGCACCCGACACCAGATGGGCCCGCACCTCCACGGCACCCCGCGCGACCACGAGGCAGGCCACGTCGATGCCCTCCGAGACGGTGTGCCGGGAGGCCGCCCAGCCCTCCCCGACGCCCAGCGGCTCGATCCCCGTACGGCTCGCGTCGGCACCGACGACCACACTGTTGTCGTACGAGGGCGAGGGCTCCGTCACCGTCGAATAGGCGAGCCGCGTGTAGTAGGGGTCGTAGCGGACGTCCTCGCTGCCGTGGTTGTGGAGACGGACCAAGCCGTCCGAACTCGTTGACTGGAGAAGCCAGTTGGGTGGTCCGACCGGGGTGACGGCGTCGGCGCGTTCCGCCGGGCCCGGTTCCTCCCGGGCCGTCCAGACCTCGTGCTCCGGGGGCAGCAGCAGACCGACGAAGGCCTTGCTCGCCCAGTACGGCGAGGCGGGGCCGGAGTAGTGCTGCAGGAACGCCTCGTCGGGGCCGCGCCAGCCGAGGGTGAGCAGGCCGTTGTCGTCGACCGCGCCCCGGTCGAGGAAGTAGCGCAGGGCGCCCGAGGCGAGGCGGCGGGTCTCACCCGGGGACAGGGGGGAGCGGCCGGTGAGCGCGCCGAGCCACAGCGGGGCGGTGGTCGCGAAGCGGTAGGTGAGAGAGCGGCCTTGGAGCATCGGCGCGCCGTCGCCGCCGAACAGGCGGGCGTAGTCCGCGAGATGGGCTTCCAGGCGGCCGGCGTACAGGTCGAGCAGCCGGGTGTCGCCCCCCAGCCACGCGTGCAGCACCGGATAGAGGTGCATCGCCCAGCCGTTGTAGTAGTCGAACTTGCGCCCGTGGCCGTCGCTGTACCAGCCGTCGCCGAGATACCACTGCTCGATGCGCTCCAGGCCGCGGTCGATCGCGGCGCGTGACGCCTCCGGCTCATATCCGATCTCCTGGAGGAAACCGCCGACCGTCACCGGGAACAACTCCCAGTTGCAGGGCCAGGGTTCGGCCGTCAGCGCGTCGCCGAGCCACTCTGCGGCCCGCTGCCGCACGGCGTCGTCCAGGCGGTCCCACAGCAGCGGCCGGGTCAGCCGCAGCGCGAGCGCGATCGACGCGGCCTCGACCAGCGGCTGACTGCGGTCCTCGACGCGGGGCCAGACGCCCGCCGTTCCTGCGGCCAGCCCCTCCGCGTACCGCTCCAGGACCTTCTCGTCGCGGCGGAAGCCGGCCAGCAGCAGCGTACGGGCGTAGCCCTCCAGGCCGTCGGAGAGCCTGCCGGACGTGCTCGTGCGGTGTCCGGGGAAGTGGTAGAGGGCCCCGTCGTCGGTGGCGTACGGCGCGACCGCGGCGAGCAAGGAATCGGCGACCGCTTCCCAATGGGCGCGCGTGCAGCCGGTGTACGGGCTCAGGGTGCGGTCCTCGGACGGGTCGGCGGGCATCGCATCGGCCTCCTGTCTGGGCTGTGCCGGCGTCCCGGCACGCCGGGCACCTCGTCATGCCGGAGCGTCCGGACGTCCGGGCGGCGTGGCCGGGGGTGGATACCTGGGGCGCCCCGGTTCCGGTCGGGACGCCCCAGGGACTCATCCCACCCTCACCAGAGCCTTCGGCACCAGATGCAGGGCGAGAAGTTCGTCGCGGACCAGTGCCGCGTACACCGTGGCGCCGTGCACCGAGGTGTGGGTGTTGTCCCGCTTCTCGTTGTAGAGGTAGATCGCCTTCGAGCCCTCGACGCCGAGTGATTCGACGAGGGCCTTGGTCTTCGCCGTGAGGTCGACGAGCGGCACGTTCTCCGCGGCGGCGACCGCGCGGATGACGGCCGGATGGTCCACACCCAGACCGTTCACCAGCAGCGCGGTGCCGTTGTTCAGGGTGCCGTCCGCGTTGAACCAGCGGCGGACGATCGGCGTGACGAGCACGGGCTCGCCGCCCCGGGCGCGGATGCCCGCGACCAGTGTCTCGAGGTTCGTACGGTAGGTCGCCTCGTCGGTCGTCTTGTCGTTGTGGGCGAGCTGGATGAGCACCAGGTCGTGCTCGCGGATCAGCGGCTGGACGGTCGGGAAGAGCGCCGGGTCGGCGAGGTAGGTGACCGTACTCTCCCCGGAATCCGCGTAGTTGGCGACGGAGAGGCCCTTCCTGAAGTACTGCGGCAGCTGCTGGCCCCAGCCGGAGTAGGGGTCGCCGGGCTGGTCGCAGACGGTCGAGTCGCCGACCAGGAAGATCTGCCGGGTGCGCGTGCGGCCGTCCCCCGGCCGGGCGGGGCCGAGGCCTCGGAGGGCGGCCGGGGTCACCCGGATGTCGGCCAGCGCGGGCGCCGAACCGCCGATGACGAGGTCCAGGCCCGGTGTGCCCTTGGGGCCGGTCGGCTCGCCCTCGGGGGTACGGACGTTCACGGTGAAGCCGCGCGCCACGAACCGGCCGGCCTCGGTGGCGGTCTCGGGCAGCAGGGAGCGGCGGGTCTCGCCGCTGATCGACGTACCGGCCGCGGCGGCGCCGCCGAGCAGCACCCTGACGTCGTACGTACCCGGCGGGACGTCGAAGTGGCAAGTGGTCGCCGTGCAGTTCTCCATGCCCAGGGCGGGCCGCCCCGCGCGGGCCTGGGCCGGGGCGGCCGACAGCGCACCGGCGGCGGCCACCGCCAGCAGCGGCACGGCGATGCTGAGACGTCTCATGTGCGACTCCTCACGACGACGGGGCGACAGGACGACGAGACCTGGCGGCAGGACGGTACCGCTCTCAGGCAAGCGCTTACTAGAGGGCGGCCGAATTTCATACAACTGCCAACTCCCAACGCGCGAAAGCCCTTTCGCGATGGCGGTTCGACTGTCACTCTGCGAAACATCCGCACCCCCACCCCACTACCTCCCCACCCCGAAGGAGGCACCCCCATGTCCGGATCCCTGAACAGGCCGGTCCGACGCCGCGCCTTCGTGCTCGGCGGCGCTGCCGTCGCCGGCACCGCGGCCCTCGGCGGGCCGCTCGCGACCGCCGCGTCCGCCGCGGCCTTCGGCTGGAGCGACGACGGCTCGAACTACGTCGTCGACACCGGCGCGAGCCTCGTCTTCAAGGTGAGCAGGACCAACGGCGACCTGACCTCGCTGGTCTACAAGGGCACCGAGTACCAGGGCTACGGCGGCAAGAACTCGCACGTCGAGTCCGGCCTCGGCACCTCCACCGTGACGATCACGCAGTCAGGTACGACGATCCTGATCGCCGTCGCCTACGGCACGCTCAAGCACTACTACGCGGCCCGCAGCGGCGAGAACAACATCTACCTGTGGACCAACAAGGCCGACGCCTCCGTCAGCGCCACCCGCTACATCGTGCGCGTCAAGGCGGGTCTGTTCCTCAACGACGAACCCGATTCCTACACTTACGCGCCGACCGTCATCGAGTCCGCGGACGTGTTCGCGAAGTCGGACGGCCAGACCCGCTCGAAGCACTACGCGAAGCGCCGCGTCATCGACTACTCCGCGACCGGCTGGACCACCGGAAGCGTCGGTCTGTACATCGTCCGCTCCAACCACGAGAAGGCGTCCGGCGGCCCGTTCTACCGCTCCCTGCTGCGCCACCAGAGCACGGACGGCGGCGGCCTGTACGAGATCCTGTACTACGGCGAGAACCAGACCGAGGCCGAACGCTTCGGCCTCCAGGGCCCGTACGTCATCGCCTTCACGGACGGCGGCACCCCCTCCTCCTCTCTCTATCCGGGCACCCTGACCACCGCGTGGGCGGACTCGCTCGGCATCTCCGGGTACGTCGCGGCGAGCGGCCGGGGCAAGGTCGCGGGCGTCGGCATCTCGGGGCGCGACACCGCGTACGCGTACACCGTCGGGCTCGCCAACCCGGCTGCACAGTACTGGGGTCCGGCACGGTCCTCGGACAGTTACTTCTCGATCGGAGGCGTCCTGCCGGGGACGTACACCCTCACGGTCTTCAAGGGCGAACTCGCCGTCCACACCGCCTCGGTGACGGTCACGGCCGGGGCCACGACCACTCTGAACACCATCGCCATCGCGTCCTCGAACGACCCGGCCAACGCGACCGCCATCTGGCGGATCGGCACGTGGGACGGTACGCCCGCCGGGTTCAAGAACGCCGACCTGATGACGTACGCGCATCCGTCCGATGTCCGGGCGGCCGCGTGGACCGGCAACGTGGTCATCGGCAGCGGCAGCGAGACCGCGTCCTTCCCGGCGTACATCTGGAAGGACGTCAACAGCGGCCTGCTGGTCTACTTCAAGCTGACGGCCGCGCAGGCCGCCGCCGCGCACACCCTGCGGATCGGGGTGACGACCGCGTACGCGAACGGCCGGCCGCAGATCACGGTGAACAGCTGGGTGTCGTCGATCCCTTCACCGCCCACCCAGCCGAGCACCCGTTCCCTGACGGTCGGTTCGTACCGCGGCAACAACAACACGTTCACGTACAGCGTCCCGGCCAGTGCCTGGCTCACCGACACCAGCCAGTACAACGTGCTGAAGATCGACGTGGTGAGCGGTTCGGGCACGACGTCGTATCTCAGTGCCGGCACGTCCATCGACGCGCTGGATCTGCTGGCCTGAAGCCGGTGTCGGCGATTTGCTGATTCAAGTGCCGCGTGTCCACTGCTGGTTGGTGCCCGTGCTGCAGGTGTACGTGATCAGGGCCGCGGAGTTGGCGGTGGACGCGCCGGACACGTCCAGGCACTCGCCGGACGCCCTGGCCTTGAGAAGCACATAGCTGCCGGAGGCCGTCACCGACCACTGCTGGGTGGTGGCGCCGGCGCAGTTCTCCTGGGTGACGCCGGTGGCGTTCTCGGTCAGGCACAGGGAACTGCCCCGGCCCATCAGCTCGTAGTAGCCGCTGCCCAGGGGCTTGAACCAGAACTTCTGGTTCGCCCCGCCGTTGCAGGTGTACTGGGCGAGCGCGACCCCCTGCCACAGCGACTGGTTGGGCACGTCCGCGCATTTGGCGGAGTGACGTGCCGTCAGGGTCTCGTAGACGGCGCTCGTTCCGCCGATGGTCCCGGCGGTTGTGTCGACGGTGATCTCCGGGGACCAGGACAGGGACATCGTGGTCGTCGTCGGGAAGGCAACCGGCAGCCAGACGTACCGGGAGTCGTCGACGGTGCCGCCGAAGGAGTTGCCCCAGCGGTCGCCCATGTAGAGGTACGAGGTACCAGAAGTCCCTTGCACGGGAAGGACGTACGCGGTCTGCGAGCCGTATGCCGTGGAGTCGCCCACGTTGGTCATCGCGGTCCAGGGGCCGGCGAGCGAGGTGGCGGTGGCGTACTGCTGCTGGTTGGGGCTCCAGCCGGTGGCGGCCGAGGTCAGCATGAAGTAGACACCGCCCCGC
Organism: Streptomyces rhizosphaerihabitans; assembly: GCF_025399795.1. Classification (GTDB taxonomy): domain Bacteria; phylum Actinomycetota; class Actinomycetes; order Streptomycetales; family Streptomycetaceae; genus Streptomyces; species Streptomyces rhizosphaerihabitans. The sequence continues at coordinate 27,510 of NZ_JAODTZ010000011.1, forward strand.
TTGAACAGCGCGGGTGCCTCGCGGTGTCCGCCGTGCCAGGGGTCGGCGACCAGCGCCGCGATGCCGGTGTAGTCGGCGGTGAGCCGGTAGATCTGGAGGTCGTAGTTCTCACGGGCCGCGGAGACCATGTAGCCGGTGCCGTCGGTGTCGACGAAGGTCGTGATGTCGCGGGACATGTGCTGGCCGAGCGGCTGGAAGCTGCCCTGGTACGAGTAGGCGCCGTCCACCGTGTCCGAGACGGCGACGGCGGCCCGCGCCTCGCTGTAGTCGACGCCGTTCTCCTTGTGCATCCACATGACGAACTTGCCGGTGGACGCGTTGTACATGACCTTGGGCCGCTCGATGTAGGCCGTGCCCAGCTCGGCGGCGCTCGACCGGGTCAGGACGTGGTTGCGGAACTCCCAGGTCTTCAGGTCTGTGGAGCGGTAGGCGTCGACGTACTTGAAGGTGTTGTCCGCGTTGCGGTTCTCGCCGAACCAGTAGTAATAGCTGCCCACCTTGACGACCCCGCCGCCGTGGGCGTGCAACGCGGAGCCCGAAGTGTCGGTGAACTGCGTGCCGTTGGTGATGGTCTGGGCCGCCGCCCGGGCGGGCCCGGCGGCGAGGAGTCCCCCGGCGACCGCCAGACAGAGGGCGACGAGGAGGGCGTACAGGCGTCTCACGTTGCTCGTACCATTCAGGCGACTCGTACAACTCATGCGGCTCATGCGGCTCATGCGGCTCATGCGGCTCATGCGGTGACCGTCCGTCCGGTATGCCGAACACAATCTGCGATTACGAACGTTGCCGCCGAAAAAAGTAAGCGCGTACTACGACGAGGTCAACGGGGTGGACGGGACCGGTCCTACGGGGTGGGGCTCGTGGGGCGGCCGGGATGACGCCCCGAGGCGAGACGGCTCGCTTCCGCGTAGGCCCGGACCAGCGGACGCCGGTCGTCCGCGCGCCAGGCGAGCGCCAGTCTGCTCGGGGCGATGCCGAGCACCGGGCGGGTCACGACACCGCCCCGCGTGAGCAGCGGCGCGTTCCCCGCGGCGAGCAGGCAGACACCCCGGCCGTCCACCAGGGCCTCGTACGTCTCGTCGGCGTTCGCGACCTGGGCGCCGATCCGCGGCGGGCGCCCGGCGCGGTCGTCCAGGGCGAGCCAGTACGCACGCAGCACACCGGCGGACTCGGGGATGGCGATGAACGGTTCGTCGAGAAGGTCCGCGAAGTCGATCTCCGGACGGTCCGCGAGGGGATGCGTGTCCGGCAGCGCGACATGGCGCGGCTCCTCGGCGACCACCACCCACGCGTAGCGCTTCTCGTCCGGCACCGGCAGCCATACGAACGCGACATCCACCGAACCGTCCGCCAGTCCGGCGCTGGAGTCCGCCCAGCTCACCTGCCGCAGTTCGATCCTGGCGGCCGGACACGCCTCGCCGAACCGGGACCGGATGGCCGGCAGCAGACCGCCCCGCCCCGGGCTCGTACTCATACCGACGACCAGGGTGGCCAGTTGATCGGCCTTGGCCCGCTCCACGGCCTCGGCCGCGACGACCCATTCGGCGAGCACCCGGCGCGCATGGGGCAGCAGCACGGAACCCACGGCGGTCAACCGAACTCCCTGATGGTCCCGTTCGAACAGCTCCGCTCCCAACTGCCTTTCCAGCATGCGGATCTGTTTGCTGAGAGCGGGCTGCGAGATGAAGAGGCGTTCGGCGGCGCGTGTGAAGTGCAGTTCCTCGGCGACGGCGACGAAGTAGCGCAGGTCCCGCCCGTGAACGTCCATGGCCATATCCATGGGTTATCACGAAGGGTCTTGGACGGGCGAGCGGGCGCGGGACGAGACTCGACTCATCGGAAGCGACACCGTACGAAGCCGGGCACCGTGCGGAAGCGGGACGCCGCACGGACGCTGGACGCCGTACGAAGCAACGATCAGGGAGTCGGACATGAGCAGGGTGTGGCTGGTAACAGGGGCGAGCAGCGGTTTCGGCCGGGCGTTCACCGAGGCGGCGGTCGGGCAGGGCGACGTCGTGGTGGCCACGGCACGCAGGCCCGAGGCGCTGGCCGATCTGGTGGTCGCTCACCCCGACCAGGTCGAGGCGCTCGCCCTCGACGTGACGGACCCGGCGGGCATCGACTCCGTCGTGTCCGATGTCGTCGAGCGGCACGGGCGGATCGACGTGCTGGTCAACAACGCGGGCCGCACCCATGTCGGCGCCGCCGAGGAGACCACGGACGCGGAGCTGCGGTCCCTTTTCGAGCTGCACTTCTTCGGGCCCGCCTCGCTGGTGCGGGCCGTGCTGCCGCACATGCGGGAGCGGCGCTCGGGAGCGATCGTCCAGATGAGCAGCATGGGCGGGCAGATGACGTACCCGGGATTCTCCGCGTACTGCGCCACGAAGTTCGCGCTGGAGGGATTCTCCGACGCGCTGGCGGCCGAGGTCGGGCCGCTCGGCATCAAGGTACTGATCGTGGAACCGGGCGCGTTCCGTACGAACCTTATGGGCGGGGCCGGCACGAGCGAGGAGATCGCCGACTACGCGGACACGGTCGGCCCGACCCGGCGGACCGTGGCCGCCGGTGACGGGAACCAGCCCGGCGACCCCGCGAAGGCCGTCGCCGTGGTTCTGACCGCCCTCGCCGACGACCGCACTCCGCTGCGACTGCCGCTCGGCGGCGACGGGGTGGACGCCGTCCTCGGTCACCTGGACACCCAGCGCGCGGAGATCACGGCCTGGGAGAAGGCCGCGCGGGACACGGCGTTCGCGGTGTGAGACGTCGGCGAGGGACCGAGTTCGCCGCGGTGATCCGCAGTCCGCGCGGGCCAGGGGCACGGTCGGTCTTCCCGTTCGGCGTTTCAACTGTGCAGGCCCCAGTGACCCCGGTGGACGACCTCGGCCGCCCCGCGTCGGCGTTCCGCGATACGGGAGCCCTGCGGGGGAACGTCGTCCGCCCGGTAGCCGACCGTGATGCCCCCTATCGGCGCGTACTCCTCGGGGACCCCGAACTCGGTGCGGAAGGGCTCCAGATGATCGGGCATGATCCCGAAGAAGCAGGCGTCGAGGCCTTCGTCCACCGCGCTGAGCAGCATCATGAGGGCGGCCATCCCCGTGTCGATGTACCAGTACGGGGCGGGCCAGCGGGCCTCGGCGCGGTCCTCCCAGCCCTTGTCGGACTCGGCGTAGCGCTCCAGATAGGCCGCCTTGTGGGCGAGCGGCACGACGACCAGCGGGGCGTCCTGCATGGTCGGCGTCTGCTCGGTGCGGGTGGGGACGAACGGCCAGAACCGGGCACGGTCGGCGGGGTCGGTGAGCGCCAGGAACGCCCAGCCCTGGGAGAAGCCGGCCGACGGGGCCCGCAGGGCGGAGGCGAGGATTCTCTCCACCGCCTCGGGGGCCAGCGGCTTGTCGGAGTAGTGCCGGATCATGCGACGGCGACGGACCACTTCGGAGAATTCCATGTCGCCTGATCCTGCCAGGGGCCGGGCCGACAGCGACCGGGCGCCGTCCGGATCAAGCCTCGTTCGCCGACACACCGGAGGACCGGCAGACCCACAGCCCCACAGCCCCACAGCCCCGCAGACCGGCAGACCGGCAGACGACGGACCGGCAGACGACGGACCGGCGGACCGGCGGACTGGCGGACGGACGGTTGTCGCGACCCCGGCGTCACGGGCGGCACCGGCCGCCGGAATCGCGAGCGCCATCGCCTCCCGAGAGTCCCGCTGCCGGGCAGGTCCCGTGTCTCACTCGGCGGGACGGCCGCTCAGCAAATGGACGGGGCCGGGCGGGGCGCCCCGGATCGGCTAGCGTCGTGGCATGGCCAGCGACAACGCCCTCACCCTCGCCGCCTCCTTGTCGTCCGGCACGGTCGTACTCGACGGAGGCATGTCCAACCAGCTCGAATCGGCCGGATACGACCTGAGTGACGCGCTGTGGTCCGCGCGGCTGCTCGCGGACCGGCCCGAGGCGATCGTCGAGGCGCATCTCGCCTACTACGAGGCGGGCGCGGACGTGGCGATCACCTCCAGCTACCAGGCGACATTCGAGGGATTCGCGCGGCGCGGAATCCCGCACGAGCGGGTGGCCGAAATGCTCGGCCTGAGCGTCGAGTCGGCGCGCGAGGCCGTCCGGCGCGCGCACGCGAAGGGCGTCGCGCGGCCGTTGTGGGTCGCCGCGTCGGTGGGCCCGTACGGGGCGATGCTCGCGGACGGTTCGGAGTACCGGGGACGGTACGGGCTGAGCGTCGCGGAACTGGAACGGTTCCACCGGCCGCGCCTGGAGGTGCTGGCCGCCGCCGCGCCCGATGTACTGGCCCTGGAGACGGTCCCGGACACGGACGAGGCGCGGGCGCTGCTGCGGGGGGTGCGCGGGCTCGGCGTACCGGCGTGGCTGTCGTACAGCGTGGCCGGTGACCGTACGCGGGCCGGGCAGCCGCTGGAGGAGGCCTTCGCCCTGGCCGCGGAGGCGGACGAGATCGTCGCGGTCGGGGTCAACTGCTGTGCCCCCGAGGATGTCGACGCGGCGGTCGCCACGGCCGCGCGCGTGACCGGAAAGCCGGTCGTGGTCTATCCGAACAGCGGCGAGGTCTGGGACTCCCGGGCCCGCGCCTGGACCGGCGGCTCCACGTTCACGGCCGGGCAGGTCGGCGGGTGGGAGCGGGCGGGGGCCCGGCTGATCGGCGGGTGCTGCAGGGTGGGCCCGGAGGCGATCACCGGGATCACAGCGGCACTGCGAGCCGCCTAGGGCCTGTCTGACCATTCCCGCCGGGCCCGCGGCGCCTGGCACCGCACTCCCCCAAGCCCTTCGAGCAAGGGGGACCCCTACGCCGCGCTGTCGGGCACGCCCGAGTACGCCCAGTACGAGGGCGCCCCTCCGCCTTGCGACGCACGGCACCGGACGCCGCGGTCCGATCCGACGTGAATCGTCAGACAGGCCCTAGCCGACGCGCGGCACCCCCGAGCACCCCCGGCTCACAGCCGCCGGGCTCGGAGCCGCACTGGACCACGGCCGGACTCACTACCGGACTCACTGCCGCCCTGCGCCACCCGAGCGGCGGAAGCGTCGTACGGCCGACAGCGGTGTCGCGATGCGCGCCGAGGCTTCGACGGACGGGAGCGACGTGGGCGGGCCCTCCACGGAGCCGGCCGGATTGTCCGCAGGCTCGTCGGCGGGTTTGTCCGCAGGCTTGCCCAAGGGCTTGACCGCGGGGCCGGCCGCGGGCTTGGCTGCGGCTCTGGCCGATTCGGCTTCCCACAGGGCGAGTTCGCGGTCGCGCGGGCCGTGCGCGGTGTGCGGGTCACCGGCGCCGAAGATCCGGACCGGATGCGAGGCGTCCCAGGCGGCCCACCCCGGGTCGCCGTCGACCGCGAACCGCACCCACGCGCCGTGCATGGCGTCCGCCAGCTCCTGCGGGGCGCCCTCCCCCGCGAGCTTCGCCGATTCCGGGGTACCGGCGGTGTCGAAGACGAAGCCCAGTTCCAGGGCGTGACAGGCACCGAGGCCGGGCACGTTGGACGGCCAGGCGAACTCATAGACGTGCGCCGGGGCCCGGCCGCCGGGGACGTCCGCGTCGAGGGACGCGGTGGGCCGGCCGCTGCGCGCCTCGGCGAGGCGGTGCAGCGGGACCCGCAGGAGATGATCGGTGATCATCTGGCCGACGAGATCGGCGGTGCCCCCTTCCGGGTGGATGGCGCGGTAGCCGCGAGGCACCTCGTGGCCGCAGTGGCAGCGGGCCATCGCACCGGCCAGGGCGACCGGGCCGAGCCGGTCCACACGTTCCAGGAGCCCGCCCGGCACGAGCCACAGCCGGTACTCGTCACGGGTCCAGCCGAGCAGGAGGCCGACGTCCGGCGCGGCGCCCTCGATGAGCGCCTCCAGCGGGTCGCGCGGCACGAGCTCGCCGTCGACGACGATGCCGAAGGCGGGACCGCCGAGCACGGGGCTGCTGAGTCTGCCCACGTCGGCCTGGGTGCGCAGGAGCAGATCGCGGTCGACGGCGGCGAACGCCTCCGCCGTCGCGGGGATCTTCAACCGGGTGGCCATCCTGCGCACCATCCGGCGCACCTTGTCCCGGTCGCTCGCCTCGGGCGGCCCGCTCTGCAGGACCGCCCGGTGGAACAGGCCCTGGGCTCGCGGGCTCGCGAGCAGCGCACCGATGCTGATGGCTCCGGCGGACTCGCCGAAGACGGTCACCCGGGCGGGGTCGCCGCCGAACCGTGCCACGGACTCCCCTACCCACTCCAGAGCGGCAAGCTGGTCGCGCAGCCCGGGGTTGGCGGGCGCGTCCGGGAAGAGGCCGTAACCCTCCACACCCAAGCGGTAGTTGACGGACACGAAGACCACGCCGTCGCGGGCGAAGGCGCGCCCGTCGTACACGGGCACGGCCGAGGAACCGCGGGTCAGGGCTCCGCCGTGGATCCACACCATGACAGGGAGCCGGGCGTGGGGATCCGGCTCCGGAGTCCACACGTTCAGATTGAGGCAGTCGTCGCCGGGCACCACGGGGTCGGCGAGGAGTCGGGCGAACGCTTCGGAGTACGGCGGCTTCGGCGGCGTCGGCCCGAACGCGCCGGCGTCCCGGACCCCGTCCCAGCGCTCGGGCGGCACGGGCGGGCGGAAGCGGCGGGCGCCGAAGGGCGGGGCGGCGTACGGGATGCCCCGGAAGACCGCGATCCCGTCCTCGTACCGGCCGCGCACCGCTCCGTACGGGGTGGCGACCACCGGGTCCTTCGTCGCCGCAAACGGATCCACCGTGTCCACCGCCATCCGGGACCAGCTCCTCACCGTCGCGCGTCGTAAAGATCAGAGCACCACATCACTTCCGGGTATTCCTGCGGATGTCCCCTGTTCGGCCGATATCGCCGTGCGGCACGGTCCGGCGAGCCGGGCCCGAACCGGCCCGTACCTCTGTACGGCGAGTGAGCGTGCCTGGTCCGATCCGGCCCGCGCCCTTGTGCGGCGTGGGTCTGCGTGCCTGATCCGAACCGGCCCGCACGCCTGTGCGGCGTGGGTCAGCGCGTCGGCTCCGGACCGGCGGCCGAGGGCCTCCGCGCCGCCCAGAGGACGCCGCCGAGCAGATGTCCGCGGAAGTCCGGGTCCTCGTACGCCCGCGCGGCATGTCCGAGCGCGGTGTAGAAGACCCGGCCCGCGCCCTGTTCCCGGCACCACACCAGGGGATGGTCGTCGCCCATTCCGCCGCCCTCGTAGGAGGTTTCGTCGGCGGAGGCGAGTACACGCACCGAACCGCGCGGATTGGAGCGGAAGTCGTACCACTCGTCCGTGAACTCCCAGACGGGCGGCAGGTGCCGGGTCGCGGGATGTCCGTGGTCCTCGACAAGGACCCTGCCCGGCTGAAGGTCCGGGTGCCGGTCGAAGCGGGCGCCGAGCAGTTCGCCGTAGTGGGGCCACTCGTACTCGGTGCACGCGGCGGCGTGCACCCCGACGAAGCCGCCGCCGCCGTCGACGTAGGCCGCCAGCCGGTCGCGGCCCGTCGGCGTCAGCACCTCGCCGCTCGTGGACAGGAAGACGACCACCGCGTACGGGTCGAGGGGTGCCTCGAAGACCGCGGGGTCCTCGGTGGCGTCGGCCGCGAAGCCGTGCGCGTCACCGAGGGCGCGCACGACGGCGACGGCGGCCGGAATGGAGTCGTGCCGGTATCCGGTCGTACGGGTGTACACAAGAACGCGAAAGGCCATGCCCGGAGCCTAGGGCGGCCCCTGCTCCGGGCGGTACGGCGGACGGCTGACAAGGTGGGGCGGGAGGTGTCCGATTCGTTCAAGACCGGCGGGCCGCGGCCCGCCTACGGTGACCGTATGACTCCAAGATTCGATGTGATCGGCCTGGCGGTCTCCGACATGGCCGCCTCCCTCGCCTTCTACCGACGTCTCGGGCTCGTCTTCCCCGAGGGTGCCGAGAACGATCCGCACGTCGAGGCCGAGCTGCCCGGCGGGCTGCGCCTCGCGCTGGACACGGAGGAGACCATCCGGTCGTTCCATGCCGGGTGGCGGCCCCCGAGCGGCGGCGGCAGGATCTCCCTCGCGTTCCTCTGCGACAGCCCAGCCGAGGTCGATTCCGTGTACGAGGAGCTCGTCGCCGCTGGCCACCACGGCGAGCTCAAGCCCTGGGACGCCTTCTGGGGCATGCGGTACGCCGTCGCGCACGACCCGGACGGGAACGGCGTCGACCTGTTCGCCCGCCTGCCCGGGCAGCAGGACCCGGCACAGTAGTCCGGCTCCCTACCGGAGTCCGACTCCCTGCCGGTGAGCGACCAGTTCACCGAGGGTCGCTCCCGCCAGCTCCCGCACGTCCCGGGCCAGATGGGCCTGGTCCGCGAACCCGGCCCGGAGGGCCGTCTCGGCGAAGGGCACGCCGTCGCGGGCGAGGGCCAGCGCCCGTTGCAGTCGCAGGACGCGGGCCAGGGTCTTGGGCCCGTAGCCGAACGCGGCGAGCGATCGGCGGTGCAACTGACGTGCGCTCAGGCCAAGTCCGTCGGCCGTCCCGGCCACCGGGCGGCCCGCGTCCAGGGCGGCCACCACCTCCCGGAGCAGCGGATCGGGGGGCTCGGCGTCGGCCGCCCGGAGCAGCGCGACCTCTTCGAGCGCGTCCACGGGGTCCGCGGCCCCGTCGATCCGCGCGGTGAGCCGGCGCACGTCGGAGGCGGGCCACAGGTCGGTCAACTCCACGCGCCGGTCCCGGAGTTCGTTCGCCGGTACGCCCAGGTAGGCGGGCGCGGTGCCGGGGAAGAAGCGGACGCCCGCCCAGCCGCCGGACACCCCGTCCGGAACGAAGGGCCGCGTGTCAGGACCGGCGACGAGCAACCGCCCCTCGGTCCACAGCAGATCCATGCAGCCGTCGGGAAGGACGGCTCCCCGAGCACCCCCGGACTCGTCCCCGAACCCGGGACCAGACCCAGGACCGGGCAGGTCGCGGCTCCACACGACCGCGCCCCGCAGCCGGGACGCCCGTTCCGCGTACATGGACGCCAGGCTACGCCGAGCGCGCCCGGCACTCCTGCAGGCCGACGCCGTACACCTGCTCGAACGCATTCGGCAGGGTGAAGGCGCTGCCGTAGCCGGACGTGGCGGGTGATCGTCTCAGGCGCGTGCGCCGCCCGGCAGAATCATGGCCTGCGGCGGGGTGCCGGGGCCGTCGGGGCCGAGGTGCGGGTCGGGGCCGCGCGTGATGGCGAGGTCACCCGCCGCCGCACCCGCTCCGGTACGACCCGGGCGTCACCGCGAACCACCGCAGATCCTCAGATCGGGCTCACTCCCCTGGAGGGTGCTCCTCGCCGTTCTTGTGGGTGCGAGGGGTGTGATGGGTGTTCTTGACGTGCGTGCGCAGACGGGACGTCACGTCCTCCGGGGGCAGGAAGCGCGACCAGCGTTCCGGGAACTCGGAGGGCATGTCGGGATCGTCGGGATCGGCGTCGTAGGAGCGGTGTGCGGCGACACGGGCCACGTACTCGGCGGCCTGGGCCTCGCGCAGCCGCTCGTTGGCGGCACGCGCCGCGGCGGTGGCCGCGGCCGGCCAGACCCGGTCGATGGCGGCGTTGACGGCCGCGCCGACCAGGACGGCGAAGGCGGCGACACCGATCCACAGCAGGACGGCCACCGGTGCGGCGAGCGAGCCGTAGATGGTGGGGCCCTCGATGGCGTTGGTCAGGTAGATGCGGAGCAGGAAGCTGCCGAGCACCCACATGGCCAGGGCCACCAGGGCGCCCGGGACGTCCTCGACCCACGGGGAACGGACGGGGACGGACACGTGGTAGAGCGTCGTCAGGAAGGCCACCGACAGGACGATGACGACCGGCCAGTACAGGACCTGCACGACGGTCGTCGACCACGGCACGACGTGCACCACGGCGTCCGGGCCCGCCACCATCAGCGGGAGCAGGACCGAGCCGATCAGCAGTGCCACGATGAACAGCAGGAACGACATCATCCGGGTCTTCACGATGCCCCGGGTGCCGTCGAGGCCGTACATCACGGTGATGGTGTCGACGAAGACGTTGACCGCGCGCGAGCCCGACCACAGGGCGAACAGGAAGCCGAGGGAGATGATGTCGGGCCGGCCGCCCTTCATCACGTCGTGCAGGATCGGCTCGGCGATCTGGTGCACGCCCTTCTGCGTCAGCACCCTGCGGGAGGCGTCCAGGATGTTGGACTCCACGCTGGCGATGGTGTCGGCGCCGGTCCAGGCATCCACGTATCCGAGCAGCCCGACCATGCTCAGCAGCAGCGGCGGCACGGACAGGAGCGTGAAGAAGGCAGCCTCGGCCGCCAGCCCCAGGATCCGGTACTCCATGCACGAGTTGACGGTGTCCTTGATCAGCAGCCAGGCGGTCCTGCGCTTGGAGACGTTCCGGTAAAGCGCGCGAGCGCGGTGAAAGCGGCCCGAGCGCGGCCGTTCAGGTGTTTCTTTTGCCTGGTGCACGCCCTTACGGTAGCGGTGTGACTCCTCCCCCGGTTGAAGCCGGGGGGCTTCTCGTTACACCAGGTCGGCGTCGCGACGGACCAGCCCGGCCCGTAGAACGTTGATGGCTCCGACCGTGTCGGCGTGCGCGGTGTGGCCACAGGCGACGCAGTGGAACTTTTCCTGTGTGGGCCGGTTCTCCTCGGCGGTGTGCCCGCAGTGGGGGCAGGTGCGGGAAGTGTTACGGGGGTTCACGGCGATCACTTCCCGTCCGGCGCTTTCAGCCTTGGCGTGCAGGATCGTGAGGAACACCCCCCATCCGGCGTCAGTGATGCCGCGGTTGAGCCCGGCCTTCGCGGTGGCCCCGTTCGGCAGGAACGCGCCCGACCGGCCGGGGTCGGGTTTCGGTGCGGGGGCCCTGCTCATGTTGCGGATCTTGAGGTCTTCGTGCGCGATGACATCGTGTGCCCGGACCAGGTCGAGTGCGGTCTTGTGCGCGTGATCCAGCCGCCGACGCCGGACCTTGCCGTGCAGCTCGGCGACCTTCTCCACGGCCCGCTGGTGATTGGCGGTGCGGTCATTGGCCTTGCAACGGGGGAACCTGGACAGGGCCTGCTGCGCGGCCTGGAGTTTCGCAGTTGCACGGCGGCCGTGGCGCAGGTTGGGTACGAAGGCGCCACCCGAGTCGGCGAGGAAGTTCGCGATGCCCAGGTCGATCCCTGCCACGCTGCCGGTCGCGGGCAGCGGCTGCGGCCGTTCCTGTTCGGCGGTGAGCACGACGAACCATTTACGGCCCTCGCGCTTGACCGAGACCGTCTTGACGTGGCCGGTCACCGGACGGTGCTGGTTGACCTTGACGTGGCCGACGCCCTGGAGGCGGACGCGGGTGACCGGGTCGTGCGGCGTGGAGTCCCAGCGGCAGCCGTCCCCGTCCTTCGGGAACTCCACCGTGTCGAACCAGTTCACCCCACGAAAGCGCGGGTAGCCCGGGGTGTCGCCGGACTTGACGCGGCGGAAGAACGCCTGCATCGCCTTGTCCAGGCGGCGGAGAGTGGCCTGCTGCGAGGAGAAGGACCAGCGGCCCTGACGCTCCGGGTCGAACGCCCGGATCCCCTTGAGCTGCACGGACTGCACCCCGTACCCGACGGTGCTCTTCGAGACATGCCGCCAGGCGTCGCGGCGCTCCTGCAAAGCCCCGTTGTAGAGGGAGCAGTGATCGCGCAGCATCTCGGCGAGCGCCTGGGCCTGGCGGACGGTGGGCCGCAGCAGGAACTTGTACGCACGGATCATCCAGCCCACCCCCTCCGGTCGAGTTCGCTCGATCCTACTATCTTGGCTCATATCACTTGATAGAGAACCAGATCCTCATATGAAATGAGGAAATGACGCAATCCACCACCTTCGCGCCCACTTGGTGTTCGTCACGAAGTACCGGCGTGAGATCTTCGACGGTGAGATGCTGAGGCGCTGCGAGGCGATCATGCGGGACGTGTGCGAGAGCTTCGGCGCCAAGCTGCACGAGTTCGACAGTGAAGGCGATCACGTCCACCTGCTCGTGCACTACCCGCCGAAAATCGCCCTGTCCAAGGGCGTCAGCTCCCGACACCTGCGGGCGGAGCACACCGGCCGGATCAACCGGACCGGCACGCGGTCCGTGTTCTGGTCCCCGTCGTACTTCGCGGGATCCCGCGGCGGCGCACCGCCGACCATCGTCCAGGACCACATCGAGAACCAGAAGCGGCCGGTCCGATCGTCACCCCGCAGCGCAGAGAACTCCGGCGCTCCGTGTCTCCGGGCCAAGGATCGCGTTCCCGCCCGGCCTGAAGGCCGGGATTCCCTGCGAGGATCAGGGGATGGCAGCCAGCACCCACACTGTGACCAACCAGGCTCCACCCCTGGTCGGATATGACGTATTCGCCGCCGACCGGGCCCTCGTCGAGGCGGTCGACCGGCATCTCGATCCAGAGCTCCTCGAGGAGGCGCGCGAGGAACTGTCGGCACTCGGCCGGACGACCGGTTCCGCCCAGGTTCAGGAATGGGGTGCGCTGGCCAACGAGAATCCGCCGAAGCTGCGCACCCACGACCGCTACGGCAACCGGATCGACGAGGTCGACTTCCACCCGGCCTGGCACCGCCTCCTCGGCAAGGGTGTGTCCGCGGGGCTGACCACGGCCTGGACCCGCCCCGGCGGACACCTCAGGCGCGCGGCGGGCTTCGTGATCTGGACGCAGGCCGAGGCGGGCAACGGCTGTCCGCTGTCGATGACCCACGCGGCGGTGCCCGCGCTGCGCACCGACCCGGCGCTCGCCGCCGAGTGGGAGCCGCGGCTGACGTCCACGGTCTACGACCAGGAGCTGCGGCCCGCGTCCCAGAAGGCCGGTGCGCTCTTCGGCATGGGCATGACGGAGAAACAGGGCGGCAGCGACGTACGCGCCAACACGACCGAGGCACGGCCGCTCACCGAGGACGGTACGTACGTGCTGACCGGGCACAAGTGGTTCTGCTCGGCGCCGATGTCGGACGGTTTCCTCGTGCTGGCGCAGGCCCCGGGCGGACTGTCCTGCTTCCTGGTGCCGCGCGTCCTGGAGGACGGCACCCGCAACGTCTTCCGGATCCAGCGACTCAAGGACAAGCTCGGCAACCGTTCCAACGCGTCGAGCGAGGTCGAGTTCGACGGGACCTGGGCGCGCCGGGTGGGTGACGAGGGGCGCGGGGTGCGCACCATCATCGAGATGGTCGCGGCGACCCGGCTGGACTGTGTGCTCGGTTCGGCCTCGCTGATGCGGCAGGCCGTCGCGCAGGCGATCCACCACAGCACCTACCGCGAGGCGTTCGGCGGCCGGCTTCTCGACAAGCCGCTGATGCGCAACGTGCTCGCCGATCTGGCACTGGAGTCGGAGGCGGCGACCACCCTGGCGATGCGGCTGGCCGCGGCGTACGACGACGGGAGCGAGCAGGAGCGGGCGTTCCTGCGGCTCGCGGTGCCGGCCGCCAAGTACTGGGTGACCAAGCGGTGTACGCCGGTCGCGGTGGAGGCACTCGAGTGCCTGGGCGGCAACGGCTACGTCGAGGAGTCGGGCATGCCGCGGCTGCTGCGGGAGTCGCCGCTCAACTCCATCTGGGAGGGCGCCGGCAATGTGCAGGCGCTGGACGTCCTGCGCGCGCTGCAGCGGGAGCCCGGGGCCCTGGACGCGTATCTGCGGGAGGTGGGCCGGGCCCGCGGCGCCGACCACCGGCTGGACGGGGCCATCAAGAACCTGCTGACCGAACTCGCCGACCTGAACGGCATCGAGGCCCGCGCCCGCCGTCTGGTCGAGCGGATCGCGCTGGTCCTCCAGGGTTCGCTGCTCGTCCGGTACGCGCCCCCGGAGGTGGCCGACGCGTTCTGCGCCTCCCGCCTGGGCGGTGACTGGGGGACGGCGTTCGGCACGCTGCCGCACAGTCTGGATCTGGCCACGGTGGTGGAGCGGGCCCGGCCGGTGTCCTGACCCGGGCGCTGACGCGGGGGTGGTGCTGCGCCGACACGGCACCACCCCCTCGCTGGCCCCGTTCAGGAGCTCGGACACCGCGCAGGCGGCATCGCTGTCAGTTTCAAGGAACCTTGTGACCGTTGGCGAGAGTTGCAGACCGTTGCATTCCTTTGTGCACCTTGTGCGAAGGCCCGGCGGACCCGGCCGAGAGCAGGCACGATGTGGGATGACGGCGGTGTCGCGGCCCGTACGCGGTCCTGGTTTCGGGAGTGCCCTGTGAAGATCACATCGTTCAACCCCGCCCGTTTCGCCCCGTCGGACGCGTCCGAAACGGCCGGGCACCTCAAGGAGACCTGGGCCGCGTCCGTCAAGGGCGAACGCGGCCCGATCGCCCCGCGTCCGGTGATCGGACGGTCCTGGCAGAGAGCGAAACGTTTCGGCGTCCAGCCGGAACAGGGAACGGACAGTGTCCTGTTACCGGCGGACGAACTCGAACACCGCCGGACATCCACCGCGCTCGCCGAAGTGATGCCGACCCTGCACGGCGGACTCGGGGCGGTGGCCGACGCCTCCCTGCAGATCATGGTGGTCACCGACCCCGAGGGCCGGGTGCTGTGGCGCGAGGGCAACCCGGGGGTGCTGCGCCGGGCCGACGCCATCTGCCTGGAGGAAGGAGCGGCCTGGAGCGAGGACACCACCGGCACCAACGCCATCGGAACCGCCCTGTCGGCGGGCACCCCCGTCCAGGTGCACTCCGCCGAGCACTTCGTGCGCACCCTGCACGACTGGACGTGCGCCGCCGCGCCCGTCCACGACCCGCGCGACGGGCGGCTGCTCGGGATCATCGACGTGAGCGGCCCGGACAGCACCTTTCATCCCGCGACGCTCGCCCTGGTCGACTCGGTGTCCAGACTGGCCGAAAGCGAACTGCGCGCCACGCATCTGACAGCCATCGAGCGGCTGCGCGCGGTGGCTGCCCCCCTGTTGTGCCGGCTGGACGGCCCCGCGCTCGTGGTGGACGCCCACGGCTGGCTCGCCGCCGTCACCGGAATGCCGCCCGTGGACCGGGTGCCGCTGCCCGACTCCTTCGGCGCGGGCCGGAGCTGGCTGCCCTCCCTCGGGATGTGTGTCGCCGAGCCGATGCCCGGCGGCTGGCTGCTGCGCGTCACCGGTGCCGGCGACACGGGGAGCGCCGGCCGGGTGGTCCTCGAACTCGGCGACCCCAGGCGGCCGTACGTCACCGTCTCGGGCACGGCGGGCAGCTGGGCCCAGGATCTGAGCCCGCGCCACGCGGAGCTGCTCTACGTCCTCGCCGTGCACCGGCAGGGGCGCAGCGCCGCCCAGCTCGCTCTCGACCTGTTCGGCGACCCGACCCGCACGGTCACGGTCCGCGCCGAACTGTCCCGCGTACGCCGTCGGCTCATCGGGCTCCTCGACCACCGGCCGTACCGCTTCCGCGAGGAGGTGGAGGTCGAGGTGCTGCTGCCCGGCGACCCCCGGGACCTGCTGCCGCACTCGACGGCGCCCGCGGTGCTCGGAGCACGGGCACCGGCCGAACCGGCGCCGTCCTGAACGCGAGGAGGGGAGAAGCGAGCGTATTTAGTGAGCGTCTTCCGCGGTCTTTGTCCTGGCCGGGAGGTCTCTGCCGTAGCATCCCCTTCACAGGCCACCCCACCCGTCTCTCCGTCAACGCCCTCGGCGGGGGAGGCAGTTGGCCTATTCGGGAGGACGCATGAAGCAGCGCGGCAGGCATCGTCGTCGGAGAAGGGGACAGGCGCTGCGCGCCACCCTGGCCGGAACTGCGCTCGCGCTCACCGCGGCCGCCACCCTGATCAGCACCTCGCAGGCCACCGGCGCCAACAGTCCGGGCGGGCTCACCGCGCTCCGTTCCACCTCCGCGGCCCAGCAGCTGCGCCTCCACGAGAACCTCACCTCCCGGGACGCGCTCGACACGCTCAGCGGGAACATGGGCGGCAACGTGGGCGTCGAGGGAGTCCTGCGCGACGCCGACCGTTCGATGCGCAGCACCGCCGACTGCACGGGGGACGAGCGGGCCTCGCTGCCCGTCGAGCCGACGGCCACGCGCGCGTACTGCTGGGACGGTGCCGACGCGCGGACCGGGCAGTGGCAACCGCGTTCCGTGACCACGTCCGGCGACGCCGCCGACGACGGCCAGTGGGGCACGCGCCAGGTGATCCTGGCCGGCTGGACGCACCGTGACGGACAGGCTGCCGCGCCGGCCCGGGACGAGGGCCTGGCCAAGATCGCCTTCGTCGACGCGACCGACCCGGACGCCCTCAGCTACCGCTGGGTCCTGCTGGTCGCCCCGCGCGCCGGCGGCAAGGACTTCACCGCGGTCCACTCGGGCCTCGGCGGCATGGTCTGGTACCGGGACAAGCTGATCGTCACCGCGGAGCACGGCGAGGGCCTGCTCGTCTTCGACCTGCACCGGCTGCTGCGGGCCGACGTGGACAGCGGCGCCGTGGGCCGGGTGGGCCACGGCTACTCGGCCGCGGGCTACCGGTACGTGCTCCCCGCCGTCGGCTCGTACGACCCGGAGGGCGGCGCGTGTACCCGCGGCGGCGACCACGCGGTCCCCTGCTTCGGATCGCTCTCCCTGGACCGTACGACCACCCCGGACAGCCTGGTCGCGACGGAGGCCGCGGGCGACCGCCCGGAGCACACCCGCCTCTGGCGGTACGCGTTCAGTACCGCCGCGTACCGCACGGGGCTGCTCGCCGACGCCCAGGGACATGTGAACGCGGTCGAGGCCTACACGACCAGGGGCTCCGGGATCTCCGGCGCCCTCTCCCACCGGTCCGACGGCGCCCGCGAGGCCCAGTGGTACATCGGGCGGCCGGCCGACAGCCGCACCCAGCACGGCTCCCTGTGGCGGCAGAGCGGACACGGCGCCCAGGCGGCCACCTGCACCGCGGACCGGTCGCACGCCTGCTGGAGCCTCGACTCCGGGTCGCTCTCCTACTGGCAGCGGACAGGCGAGCTGTGGACGCTCACCGGCACGGCGGACCGACGGGTGCTCTACGCGGTGCCGCTGTCGTCGGTCGACGGCTCGCTCGGATAGCGGTCCGGCCTGCGGACACGCTCGGACAGCCGCTCGACGTGCGGAAACGCTCGGACAGCGGCCCGGTCTGCGGACACTTTTGGAAGGGCGCCCGCCCCCGTGATTCCCTGGCGGTCATGAGCAACGTCAGTGTGACCACCTGGTCCCTGGAGCAGACGGCCCCGACCGACCTGCTCCCCGCGAGCGCGCCGGACGGGGATCT
This sequence comes from Streptomyces rhizosphaerihabitans, assembly GCF_025399795.1. Lineage (GTDB taxonomy): Bacteria > Actinomycetota > Actinomycetes > Streptomycetales > Streptomycetaceae > Streptomyces > Streptomyces rhizosphaerihabitans. Next base: position 44,661 of record NZ_JAODTZ010000011.1, read on the forward strand.
GCGGATCGTCCGCGCCGAGATCCCCTCGCCCGAGTTCAGCCGCTTCCTCTACGCCTCGGTCGGCGGGGACATCCGCTGGACGGACCGGCTCGCGTGGACGTACGCCCAGTGGCAGGAGGTTCTGGCCCAGCCGGGCACGGAGACCTGGGTCGCCTACGACCGGGGGACGCCCGCGGGCTATGTCGAGCTGGGCGCGCAGGACGACGGGGCCGTGGAGATCGTCTACTTCGGGCTCATCCCCGCGTTCCGCGGCCGCCGGATCGGGGGACACCTCCTCTCGTACGGTGCCGCGCGCGCCTGGGACCTGGCCGAACGCCGGCCGGGACGGGCCGAGACGAAACGCGTCTGGGTGCACACGTGCAGCAAGGACGGCGAGCACGCGATGGACAACTATCTGCGCCGCGGCTTCAAACTCTTCGACACCCGGGTCGAGGAGGAGGCGGAGGTCGCCACGCCGGGGCCGTGGCCGGGGGCGCACACCGTCTGACCAGCTCTGGGCCACGGTGACCGCGGCCCCCGGAGCCTTCCCGCGGCACCGCGGGAGGCCCGAGCGTGTGATCGACAACACCCCTGTCTCGCGATGCGGGACAAGGGTGTCCACATGATGGATGACGGTGGACTGCCCGGAGATCCCCGTGACACGCTTCCGTCATGTCTGGAACTGGAATTGCCTTGGTGAGTCGGCGGCACGTCGACCTCGGCCGCATGTCCAGCGCCATCTGTCCGGCGAGCTGACCAGCCCAGCAGCGCCCGACCCTCTCCCTTTTGCGACCCTTGCGCAGTGCTGCGCCCATTCTTCCGTATGCACCCGTATGCGCAGGTCAGAGCCGCAGTCAGACCTGTCCCGCAGTCTCGAAGGACGTATCAACCATGGCCGCCACCCCGCAGAATCCCGCCGTCGCGCCCCGCCGCAAGGTGAGCCGTCACCGTGGCGAGGGTCAGTGGGCCGTAGGTCACTTCACCCCGCTCAACGGCAACGAGCAGTTCAAGAAGGACGACGACGGTCTCAACGTGCGGACACGCATTGAGACGGTCTACTCCAAGCGGGGCTTCGACTCGATCGACCCCAACGACCTGCGCGGCCGGATGCGCTGGTGGGGTCTCTACACCCAGCGCAAGCCCGGGATCGACGGCGGCAAGACCGCGATCCTGGAGCCGGAGGAGCTGGACGACAAGTACTTCATGCTGCGCGTCCGGATCGACGGCGGCCGGCTGACCACCGAGCAGCTGCGCGTCATCGGCGAGATCTCGCAGGAGTTCGCACGCGGCACCGCCGACCTCACGGACCGTCAGAACGTCCAGTACCACTGGATCCGCATCGAGGACGTCCCGGAGATCTGGGACCGCCTGGAGGCCGTCGGCCTGTCCACGACCGAGGCCTGCGGTGACACCCCCCGCGTCATCCTCGGCTCGCCCGTCGCCGGCATCGCCGAGGACGAGATCATCGACGGCACCCCGGCCATCGAGGAGATCCACCGCCGGGTCATCGGCAACAAGGACTTCTCGAACCTGCCCCGCAAGTTCAAGACCGCGGTCTCCGGCTCACCGCTGCTCGATGTGGCGCACGAGATCAACGACGTCGCCTTCGTCGGCGTGAACCACCCGGAGCACGGCCCCGGCTTCGACCTCTGGGTCGGCGGCGGCCTCTCCACCAACCCGAAGATCGGCCAGCGTCTCGGCGCCTGGGTCCCGCTCGACGAGGTCGCGGACGTCCACATCGGCGTCCTCTCGATCTTCCGCGACTACGGCTACCGGCGGCTGCGCACCCGCGCCCGCCTGAAGTTCCTGGTCGCCGACTGGGGCGTGGAGAAGTTCCGCCAGGTCCTGGAGGACGAGTACCTCCAGCGCAAGCTGGTCGACGGCCCCGCCCCCGACCAGCCGGTCGCCCGCTGGCGCGACCACGTCGGGGTGCACCGGCAGCAGGACGGCCGGTACTACGTCGGCTTCGCCCCGCGCGTCGGCCGCATCGACGGCGCCACCCTGACGAAGATCGCCGAGCTGGCCGAGGCACACGGCTCGGGCCGGCTGCGTACGACCGTCGAGCAGAAGATGATCGTGCTCGACGTGGACGAGACGCGGATCGACTCGCTCGTCGAGGGCCTGGAGGCGCTCGACCTGACCGCCAGGCCCTCCACCTTCCGGCGCGGCACGATGGCCTGCACCGGCATCGAGTACTGCAAGCTCGCGATCGTCGAGACCAAGGCGCGCGGCGCTTCCCTGATCGACGAACTCGAGCGCCGCATCCCCGAGTTCGAAGAGCCCCTCACCATCAACATCAACGGCTGCCCGAACGCCTGCGCCCGCATCCAGGTCGCGGACATCGGTCTCAAGGGCCAGTTGGTCCTCGACGAGAACGGCGAGCAGGTCGAGGGATACCAGGTGCACCTGGGCGGCGCGCTCGGTCTGGAGGCCGGATTCGGCCGCAAGGTCCGTGGTCTGAAGGTCACTTCGGACGAGCTGCCCGACTACATCGAGCGTGTCCTCAAGCGTTTCCAGGCGGAGCGCGAGGACGGCGAGCGCTTCGCCACCTGGGCCGCGCGTGCCTCCGAGGAGGCGCTGTCGTGAGCGAGCGTGCCGCGCCGTTCTACTGCCCGTACTGCGGAGACGAAGACCTGCGACCCAGCGAAGAGGGTCACGGCGCGTGGGAATGCGCGGCGTGCAACCGAGCCTTCCAGCTGAAGTTCCTGGGACTGCTGTCCCGGGGCGTCCAGCGGGAAGAGCGTGGAGGGGCGGAGATATGACGGCCATTCAGCAAGAGCGCACGGGCGAGGACTTGAAGAGCCTGGCCGAGCGGGCGGGGCGCGACCTGGAGGACGCCTCCGCGCTGGAGATCCTCCGCTGGGCGGTGGACACGTTCGGCGGGAAGTTCTGCGTGACCTCCTCCATGGAGGACGCGGTCGTCGCCCATCTCTCCTCGCGCGCCCGGCCCGGTGTGGACGTGGTGTTCCTCGACACCGGCTACCACTTCCCGGAGACCATCGGCACCCGCGACGCGGTCGAGGCCGTGATGGACGTCAACGTCATCACCCTCACCCCGCGTCGGACCGTGGCCGAGCAGGACGCCGAGCACGGGCCGAAGCTGCACGACCGCGACCCGGACCTGTGCTGCGCCCTGCGCAAGGTCAAGCCGCTCGAAGAGGGCCTGACCGCGTACGACGCCTGGGCGACCGGGCTGCGCCGCGACGAGTCCCCGACCCGGGCGAACACCCCGGTCGTCGGCTGGGACGAGAAGCGGCGGAAGGTCAAGATCTCGCCCATCGCCCGCTGGACGCAGGACGACGTGGACGCGTACGTCGCCGAGCACGGGGTCCTCACCAACCCGCTGCTGACGGACGGTTACGCCTCCGTCGGCTGCGCGCCCTGCACCCGCCGGGTGCTGGAGGGCGAGGACGCGCGCGCCGGCCGCTGGGCGGGCCGGGCGAAGACCGAGTGCGGGCTGCACGGATGACGACCACGACGACCGCGCCCGCCGCGGACCCCACGATTTCCCAGGAGCAGCAAGTGACGACCGGAGCCACCGTCTGGCTCACGGGTCTGCCGAGCGCCGGCAAGACCACCATCGCGTACGAACTGGCCGGCCGGCTGCGCGAGGAGGGCCACCGTGTCGAGGTCCTCGACGGCGACGAGATCCGCGAGTTCCTCTCGGCGGGCCTCGGCTTCAGCCGCGCCGACCGGCACACCAACGTGCAGCGCGTCGGCTTCCTCGCCGAACTGCTCGCCCGCAACGGCGTCAAGGCGCTCGTCCCGGTGATCGCGCCCTACGCGGACAGCCGCGAGGCCGTACGAGGGCGCCACCAGGCCGGGGGCACCCCGTACCTGGAGGTGCACGTGGCGACCCCGGTCGAGGTCTGCTCCGTACGCGATGTGAAGGGGCTGTACGCCAAGCAGGCCGCGGGCGAAATCTCGGGGCTGACCGGCGTCGACGACCCGTACGAGGCACCCGAGTCACCCGACCTGCGCATCGAGTCGCACACCCAGACCGTGCAGGAGTCCGCTGCCGCGCTGCATGCGCTGCTCACCGAGAGGGGTCTCGCATGACGACCGTCGCCAGTGTCTCCGAGGAGACGGAGAGCAGCCCGTACGCGCTGTCGCACCTGGACGCTCTGGAGTCCGAGGCCGTCCACATCTTCCGTGAGGTGGCGGGTGAGTTCGAGCGGCCGGTGATCCTGTTCTCCGGCGGCAAGGACTCCATCGTCATGCTGCACCTCGCGCTGAAGGCGTTCGCGCCCGCCGCGGTCCCCTTCACGCTGCTGCACGTCGACACCGGGCACAACTTCCCCGAGGTGCTCGACTACCGCGACCGGACGGTGGAACAGCACGGCCTGCGGCTGCACGTCGCCTCCGTGCAGGACTACATCGACCGCGGTGCGCTTCGTGAGCGTCCCGACGGGACACGCAACCCGCTGCAGACCCTGCCGCTGACCGAGAAGATCCAGTCCGAGCGCTTCGACGCCGTGTTCGGCGGCGGACGCCGTGACGAGGAGAAGGCCCGCGCCAAGGAGCGGGTGTTCTCCCTGCGCGACGAGTTCTCGCAGTGGGACCCGCGTCGCCAGCGCCCCGAGCTGTGGCAGCTCTACAACGGCCGCCACGCGCCCGGCGAGCACGTCCGCGTGTTCCCGCTGTCCAACTGGACCGAGCTCGATGTGTGGCAGTACATCGCCCGCGAGGGCATCGAACTCCCCGACATCTACTTCGCGCACGAGCGTGAGGTCTTCCAGCGGTCGAACATGTGGCTGACCGCCGGCGAGTGGGGCGGCCCGAAGGACGGCGAGACGGTCGAGAAGCGGCTCGTCCGCTACCGGACCGTGGGTGACATGTCCTGCACCGGCGCCGTCGACTCCGACGCGACCACGCTGGACGCCGTCATCACCGAGATCGCCGCCTCCCGGCTCACCGAGCGCGGCGCCACCCGCGCCGACGACAAGATGTCCGAGGCCGCGATGGAAGACCGCAAGCGCGAGGGGTACTTCTAGACATGACCAGCACCACCGAACCCACCGAGCCCCTGTCGGTCGAACAGCTGTCGGCGACCACCCTGCTGCGTTTCGCGACCGCGGGCTCCGTCGACGACGGCAAGTCCACGCTCGTCGGACGACTGCTGCACGACTCCAAGTCGATCCTCACGGACCAGCTGGAGGCCGTCGAGCGCGCCTCGGCCAGCCGCGGCCAGGACACCCCCGACCTCGCACTGCTCACCGACGGCCTGCGCGCCGAGCGCGAGCAGGGCATCACCATCGACGTCGCCTACCGCTACTTCGCCACCGCGCGCCGCCGTTTCATCCTCGCCGACACCCCCGGGCATGTGCAGTACACCCGGAACATGGTCACCGGCGCCTCCACCGCCGACCTCGCCGTCGTGCTCGTCGACGCCCGCAACGGTGTCATCGAGCAGACCCGCCGGCACGCCGCCGTCGCCGCCCTGCTGCGCGTCCCGCACGTCGTCCTCGCCGTCAACAAGATGGACCTCGTCGAGTACAAGGAGTCCGTCTTCGCGGCGATCGCCGAGGAGTTCACGGCGTACGCCTCGGAGCTGGGCGTCCCCGAGATCACCGCGATCCCGATCTCGGCGCTCGCCGGTGACAACGTGGTGGACGCCTCCGCGAACATGGACTGGTACGGCGGCCCGACGGTCCTGGAGCACCTGGAGACCGTGCCGGTCAGCCACGACCTGGCGCACTGCCACGCGCGGCTGCCCGTGCAGTACGTGATCCGCCCGCAGACCGCCGAGCACCCGGACTACCGGGGATACGCCGGTCAGATCGCGGCCGGTACCTTCCGCGTCGGCGAGAGCGTCACCGTGCTGCCGTCCGGGCGCACCACGAAGGTCGCCGGGATCGACCTGCTGGGCAAGCCGGTCGACATCGCGTGGACGCCGCAGTCGGTGACCCTCCTGCTGGAGGACGACATCGACATCTCGCGCGGTGATCTGCTCGTGCCGAGCAAGGACGCGCCCCCGACCACGCAGGACGTCGAGGCGACCGTCTGCCACGTGGCCGACGAACCGCTCACCGTCGGCCACCGGGTGCTGCTCAAGCACGGCACCCGCACCGTCAAAGCGATCGTCAAGGACATCCCGTCCCGGCTGACCCTGGACGACCTCTCGCTGCACCCGCACCCGGGCCGGCTGGTCGCCAACGACATCGGCCGCGTCAAGATCCGCACCGCCGAGCCGCTCCCGCTCGACGCGTACGCCGACTCCCGGCGCACCGGCGCGTTCATCCTGATCGACCCGGCCGACGGCACCACGCTGACCGCGGGCATGGTCGGCGAGTCCTTCGCCGCGCCGCAGCCGGTCAAGGACGATTCCGACGACGACGGCTGGGACTTCTGACATGAATCCTGTCGACTTCTACTCCACGTTCGCGAAGGAGGGCGGCCGCGTCGGCAGCGGCGCCCTCGGCAGCGGGCAGGGCGGGGTCGGGCGATGTGCGTGATGACGTACGCGCACTGCTTGCGCGCCCCGTCCCCCCACAGCCTGAGCGTCCGAAGACCTGCCGACTTCCCGGCCACGACCTGAGAAAGGCGTGACCGCCGGGCCACCGAGAGGAAACCCTCCCGTGCCTGCCATCCGCTCCACGCGCTCCAAACTGCTGACCCGCGGCATAGCCCTCGCCACCGCTCTCCCCCTGCTCGCTCTCGCCGCCTGCAGCTACGGCTCGGACGCGAAGGACGACACCAAGGCGAAGGTCGCCGCCGGGTCGAAGAAGATCGACGGACTCGACTCCGTGAAGATCGGCTACTTCGGCAACCTGACGCACGCCACCGCGCTGGTCGGCAACCAGAAGGGCTTCTTCCAGAAGGAGCTCGGCGCCACGGCCGCGAAGTACCAGATCTTCAACGCGGGCCCCTCCGAGATCGAGGCGCTCAACTCGGGCTCCATCGACATCGGCTGGATCGGCCCCTCGCCGTCGATCAACGGCTTCACGAAGTCCGAGGGCAAGAACCTGCGGATCATCGGCGGTTCGGCCTCGGGCGGCGTCAAGCTCGTGGTGAACCCCAAGAAGATCAAGTCCCTGAAGGACGTCAAGGGCAAGAAGATCGCGACGCCGCAGCTCGGCAACACGCAGGACGTCGCGTTCCTCAACTGGGCCGCGGAGCAGGGCTACAAGGTCGACGCGCAGAGCGGCAAGGGCGATGTCTCGGTCGTCCGCACCGACAACAAGATCACTCCGGACGCCTACAAGTCCGGCTCCATCGACGGCGCCTGGGTGCCGGAGCCGACCGCGTCCAAGCTGGTCGCCGAGGGCGCCAAGGTACTGCTCGACGAGTCGGACCTGTGGCCCGACAAGAAGTTCGTGATCACGAACATCATCGTGTCGCAGAAGTTCCTCAAGGAGCACCCGAAGGTCGTCGAGGCCGTCCTGAAGGGCTCGGTCGAGACCAACAAGTGGATCAACGCCAACCCGGACGACGCGAAGGCCTCGGCGAACAAGCAGCTGGAGGCCGACTCGGGCAAGGCGCTGCCGGCCGCTGTTCTCGACCCGGCCTGGAAGTCCATCCAGATCACCAACGACCCGCTGGCCTCCACGCTGAACACCGAGGCGGACCACGCGGTGAAGGCCGGTCTCCTGGACAAGCCGACCCTGACCGGCATCTATGACCTCACGCTCCTGAACAAGGTCCTCAAGGCCGCGGGCGAGAGCTCGGTCGACGACGCCGGTCTCGGCGTCAAGTAAGCCCGGATCCCGATGAGTTCCCAGGAGGTGACGACCATGGCCACGACGCTCGCCAAGGCCGCCGACGGCGCCGACACGACGGAGTACGCCGCCCGCATCGAGCACGTCTCGAAGTCCTTCGCCGGACCGGCGGGGCCCCAGCTCGTCCTCGACGACATCACCCTCGATGTCGCGCCGGGCGAGTTCGTCACCCTCCTGGGGGCCTCGGGGTGCGGCAAGTCCACACTGCTGAACCTGGTGGCGGGGCTCGACAAGCCCTCCGCCGGCTCCATCACGACCAATGGGCGCCCGGCTCTGATGTTCCAGGAGCACGCCCTCTTCCCGTGGCTGACCGCGGGCAAGAACATCGAACTCGCCTTGAGGCTCAGGGGAGTTCCGAAGGCGGAGCGACGCGAGCGTACCGAGGGACTGCTCGAACTCGTCCGGCTGAAGGGCGCGTACGGCAAGCGGGTGCACGAGCTGTCCGGCGGTATGCGCCAGCGCGTGGCGCTCGCGCGGGCCCTCGCGCAGGACAGCCAGATCCTGCTGATGGACGAGCCGTTCGCGGCACTGGACGCCATCACCCGGGACGTGCTGCACGACGAGCTGACCCGGATCTGGCGCGAGACGGGCCTGTCCGTCCTCTTCGTCACGCACAACGTCCGTGAGGCGGTGCGGCTCGCGCAGCGCGTGGTCCTGCTGTCCTCCCGTCCGGGCCGCATCGCCCGCGAGTGGACGGTGGACATTCCGCAGCCGCGCCGCATCGAGGACGCCCCCGTGGCGGAACTGTCCATCGAGATCACCGAAGAACTGCGTGGGGAGATCCGCCGCCATGGCCAGCACTGAGACGAAGTCCGACGCGGCCGTCAAGGAGAACGACGGACTGGGCGGTCTGGAGGCGGGCCTCGACGCGCTGGAGTCCTCCGTCGCCGGCCGCAGTTCCTTCGGCACGACCTTCCGGCAGAAGATACTGCCGCCGCTCGTCGCCTTCGTGGTGGTCCTGGCGGCCTGGCAGGCCCTGATCACGTTCAAGATCGTCGATGACCCGACCAAGCTGCCCTCGCCGTCCGCCGTCTGGGGCGAGGTCGAGAACGCCTGGCTCCAGGGCACGCTGCTCGACTACATCTGGACCAGCGTCTCGCGCGGTCTGCTCGGCTTCCTGTTCGCCCTGGTGATCGGGACCCCGCTGGGCCTGGTGGTGGCCCGGGTGAAGTTCGTGCGGGCCGCGATCGGCCCGATCCTGTCGGGCCTGCAGTCGCTGCCGTCGGTGGCATGGGTGCCGCCGGCCGTGATCTGGCTGGGCCTGAACAACTCGATGATGTACGCGGTGATCCTGCTCGGCGCGGTCCCCTCGATCGCCAACGGGCTGGTGTCGGGCGTGGACCAGGTGCCGCCGCTGTTCCTGCGGGCGGGCCGCACGATGGGTGCGACGGGGCTGCGCGGGACCTGGCACATCGTGATGCCGGCCGCGCTGCCCGGCTACCTGGCCGGTCTGAAGCAGGGCTGGGCGTTCTCCTGGCGCTCCCTGATGGCCGCGGAGATCATCGCCTCCTCCCCCGACCTCGGCGTGGGTCTCGGCCAGTTGCTGGAGAACGGCCGCAACGCCAGCTCCATGCCGATGGTCTTCCTCGCCATCTTCCTCATCCTGTTCGTCGGTATCGCCATCGACCTGCTGATCTTCAGCCCGGTGGAGCGGCGGGTGCTGCGCAGCCGCGGACTCCTGGTGAAGGGCTGACCCCGTCATGAGCAGGCCCGAGCGCCCCGTCCTCGTCGTCATCGCCCACGGCAGCCGCGATCCGCGGCACGCCGCGACGGTGCATGCCCTGGTACGAAGGGTGCGCGCCCAGCGCCCGGGCCTGCGCGTGGAGACCGGGTTCCTCGACTTCAACATCCCGTCCGTACAGGGGGTGCTGAACTCCCTGGCGGCCGAGGGCGTCCGCGACGTGGTGGCCCTGCCACTGCTGCTGACCCGCGCCTTCCACGCCAAGTCCGACATCCCGGCGGTGCTGCGCCAGGCGCCGTCGCGGCTGCGCGTCCGGCAGGCCGAGGTGCTCGGCCCGTCCCCGCTGCTGACGGCCGCGCTCGAACGCCGGCTGTACGAGGCCGGGCTGACGCCCGCCGACAAGTCCCGGGCCGGGGTCGTCCTGGCCTCGGCGGGGTCCACCGACCCGGAGGCGATCGCGGTGATCGCAGAAATCGCGCGGGAGTGGCGGCACACCGGTTGGTGCGCCGTGCGGCCCGCGTTCGCCTCCGCATCCCTTCCCCGCACCGAGGACGCGGTCCGCGAACTGCGCGCCCTCGGCTGCGAACGCGTCGCCGTCGCCCCGTACGTCCTGGCCCCCGGTTTCCTGCCGGACCGTATCGCCCGGGGTGCCGCCGGGGCGGACGTCCTCGCCGATGTCCTCGGTCCCGCGCCGGAGGTCGCGCGCCTCCTGCTGGACCGCTACGACGAGGCACGGATGCCGTCCTTGGCGGCGATCGGCGCCTGACCTCGAAGGCGGGCCTTCGAGGCGGCCTGCGGATGGCGCACCGGAAACCCGGCTGCCGCCCGACGCCCGTGTGTGGTGCAATTCCCGGAACCGCCGGGCCGGACCGACGGGCGATCCGGCGGGGCCCGTCACGGTCGGCACCGCAAACGGGCGAGGAGCGAGAGTTCGTGAAGATCCTGGTGATCGTCGCCGTCTGCGTCGTCGGGTATCTGTTCGCCGGCCAGTGCGCATGGGTTCTGTACGGCTGGATCAAGGACGGGAAGGCACTCTGGCTGACCCCCTGGGGTCTGCGGGAGGCTGTGGAGGATCGGATGCCGACGGACGCCTCCGGGCTCCCTCTGGCGCTGATGCTATGGGTCTTCATGTCCGTCGCATGGCCCTTCCCGCTCGCTATGACCGTGTCCGAGGACCTGCGGGAACGCCGGGAACGGCGGGAGCGCCTGGAGCAGCGGAAGCGGGAGGCGCGGCAGTTGTGGCGGAGCCGGTCTCGTCCGCCGTCCGCGGCTCCCGTCGAGGCGCGGCCGGACGCCCCTGACGACTGAGGCTTTCTCGGCGGAACGATCCGCGTGCGGCGGTTGTGAACCACCCCGCGCGCGGCGGCCGGACAGGCCATACCCGACTCCGGGCAGACGTGGAGCGGACCAGGGGGCCTCCTCCCCCCTGGCCCAGGCTCCTTCCACCGTCGGCCCAGGCTTCCTACACCGTGGCCCGGCGTGGATCGCGGCCGCTGTGGGCGAGGGCGCGCTCGAACGCGGGCGCGTCCTCGGAGACGTCCACCGGGTCGGCGAAGCCGTCGTACCGGCGGTAGAGCTCGGCATGGGTGTCGACGACGTCGAGGACGAACCGGGCGGTGCCGTCCGAGACGTCGAAGCGCTGGCCGGTGGCCGCGGCGACGTCCCAGCCGTGCACCGCCAGCTCCTTGACGATCATCGAGGCGATGTCCGCCGCGGGCATCTTCGCCGTCCCGAGGTCGACCTCGCCGTCCCATACGGCGGGGTCGTCCCAGGCGGCGACCGCGCGGTCGAGCTGCTCGGCGTAGGCCGCGGCCCAGCCGGGTTCGGCCGTGAAGTCGCGCGCGGTCAGCTCCTCGGGGAGCTGCTTGCGCAGGGCCCGGTGCTCCAGACCGTGCGAGGTGTAGAGGACCCAGTGGTTGACCAGGGTGCGGATGTCCCAGTCCGTGCAGTGCGAGGGCTCGGACAGCCGCTCCGCCGTGACACCGCGGGCCACACGGGCGGCCTCGGCGGCGCATTCGACCATGTGCGGATACACGTTCTTGTACGCATCGTTCATGGGTTCCACGCTAGGGACGCGGCGCCCGCGCCTCTTGAACAAACGCGACAGCGTCGTCGGCGGACCCACGAGCTCCACCACCGGCATCGCCCCGGCCGCCCGGCGTTCGCGCGCGAATCCCCTTGTCGGCTCACCGGCCCGCGCGGGGTCCGGAAGGCCACCGGTTTGACCTTGCCCTCGGGGCAGACCCGAGGATCCGGGGCATGGACTTCCATCTGACGCAGAGCGTCTTCAGCGACCCGGGCGGTCCTGGCCTCGGCGAGCTGTCCAGTGATCCTCGGCAACTCGCGCTTCTCGCAAGGAATCTGATCATCCATCGGAACGAGGGCGAACGCTTCGGCCATGCCATCCCGGAGCGGCGGCTCCGCGAGGACGCGGAAGCGCGCTATATGACGGAGATGATGCGGATCCTGCGGGAGCGCTCGGAGGCGCCGCTGACCCGAGGGCGCGAGCCGGATGAACGGTTCGTCGGGACCTGCCGCGACTTCTCCCTGCTGCTGTGTTCGATGCTGCGGGCGACGGGCACCCCCGCCCGGCTGCGCTGCGGATTCGCCACCTACTTCGTGGAAGGCTTCCACGACGACCACTGGGTCACCGAGTACCGTCCGACGGAGGGCGGCTGGCGGCTGGCGGACGCGCAGATCGCGTACGGCCCCTACGAGGTGGACTTCGATCCGCTGGATGTCCCGAGGGACCGGTTCGTCGTGGCGGGGCAGGCCTGGCGGGAGTGCCGGGCCGGCCGCGTAGACCCCGGCACCTTCGGCGTCGCCGGACTCCAAGGGATCAGGGGCCTGTGGTACGTCCGCGGCAGTGTCCTACGTGACCTGGCCGCCCTCAACGGCGTCGAGGTGCTTCCCTGGGACTGCTGGGGACCCGAGGTTCTCGACGACGCCGCCCTCACCGAGGACGACCTCGCCCTGGCCGACGCCGTCGCCGCGGCCCGCACGGACGACGGGGTCCGACGCCTGTACCGGGACCCGCGCCTGACCGTCCCGGACGAGATCACCTCGTACACGACCTATGCGGGCGTACGAAGGGTCACCCTTCCACGGAGCTGAACGGGGTGCCCTGGTGGAAGTACAGCAGCCACTCGGTGCCGGTGCGGCGCCACAGTGAACTCCGATGTGCCCGGCGGCCGTTGTTGTCGGTGTCGAACGTCAGATGGACCAGGTCGGCGGCGAGCTGGACGCCCTTCATGCGCGTGGTCGTGCTGCGGCCACCGGCTTCCGTGTCCGTCTCCGAGGCCAGCATCGCGACCGTCGAGGCGCGGTCCCAGATGTCTCCGGACGCGCCGAACTCGTAGAAGTCGGGGTGCAGCAGCGCGCCGACGAGGTCGGCCGAGCGGCGGACCGCCGGGTCGAGCAGGCGCAGTTCACACTCGATGGCGGCTTCGACGGCGGCATTGCGCTCAAGCACCGGTCAGCTCCTCCAGTTTGACGACGGTGTTCCAGTTCCGTGTGGTGGCGAGGACGCCCTTGAGGAGTCTGGGCTTCGCCAGGGCCTCCGCCAGCTTGGAACGGCCGAGACCGTCGGGTGCGTACAGGTAGAGGACACGGTCGCCGAGGCGGAACTCCTCGGGGAGGAAGGCCGCGGGCTCGACGGAGGCGAAGCGCGCGGCGTCGACGGGGTCCGAGAAGTACGTGACGTGCAGCTGCTTGGCCTCCAGTTCGGCGGCCGGGAACGGGCACGCCTCCTGGACGGCCTTCAGATAGCCGTGATCGCGGACGAGCACGCCGACGCCGAAGCCGAAATGCTTCTCGATGGCCCCGGAGAGCTCCTCGGCGAGGGATTCCTCGTCGCCGCGGCCGCTGCTGAACACCGCGTTCCCGCTCTGGAGATAGGTGCGGACGTCGCCGTATCCGAGGCCCTCCATCAGGGTGCGCAGCTCGGCCATCGGCACCTTCTTCGCGCCGCCCACATTGATGCCGCGCAACAGCGCCGCGTACGTCGTCGTCATCCGCCCACCTTAAAACGGCCGCCCTGCCCGCGCGGGTGGGCACGACGGCCGCGTTCCCCGAGGCTTGCTCCTCGGGCGGCCGGACCGGGCACGCCCCGCCGACCCCTGAGCGGCGTCCCCGAGAAGTGCCGTTGCGTGTAAGGGGCTTCTGTCCTCCCCAGTGCGGAGGCCCCGGGGTCCGCGGGGAGGAGCCGGCGTGCCGAGGGGTCACCGGACAGCACGACGAGACGCTCTTATCGGGGCCATACCTTCGATACAAAGGTGACGGCAGGGGGCTGTCACCGCACACAAAGGGGCTGGCCCGTCATGGGGAACGGAGACACACGGGTGCGGGGCATCGCCGCGCGAGCAGGCGGCTGGAGCGCCCGGCACCGATGGGCGGCCGTCGGAATCTGGGTGCTGTTCGTCGTCCTGGCGATGGGCCTCGGCTCCGCGGCGGGCCGCGTCGACGTCAAGGAGAGCGACCAGCTCAAGGGGGAGACGCACACCGCAGCCAAGATCATCGAGGACGCCGGCATCAAGGAGCCGGCCAGTGAGACGGTCCTGATCCAGGCGAAGGACGCGGGCGCCAAGGCCACGGACACCGAGTTCAGGGGCGCGGTCGCCGCGGTCGTCAAGGCAGTCGGCGCCACCGGTCGGGTCACGGACGTGACATCGCCGTACGACACCGGGACGATCTCGAAGGACGGCCGCAGCGCGCTCGTGCAGTTCGACATGCGCGGCGACTCCGAGACGGCGGGCGACCGCGTCGAGCCCGTGCTGAACGCCGTCCAGGGCGTGCAGAAGGACCATGCCGGGCTGCGGATCGAGGAGATCGGCGGCGCCAGCATGAAGAAGCAGTACGACGACGCGTTCGGCGACGACTTCCAGAAGGCCGAACTCTCCGCCGTGCCCGTGGCGCTCGGCATCCTGCTGATCGCGTTCGGCGCGCTCGTGGCGGCGCTGCTTCCGGTGGCGCTCGCGGTCACCGCCATCATGGCGACGATGGGTCTGATGGGCGTGGTCAGCCACCTGATGCCGATGAGCGACACGGCCAACTCGGTGATGCTGCTGGTGGGTCTGGCCGTCGGTGTCGACTACTGCCTGTTCTATCTGCGGCGTGAGCGCGAGGAGCGGGAGGCGGGGCGCGACGCCGGCACGGCGCTGCGGATCGCCGCCGCGACCAGTGGCCGCGCCATCATCGTCTCCGGTGTCACCGTGTGCGTGGCGATGGCGGGCATGCTCTTCACCGGGCTCGCCGAGTTCGAGGCGATGGGCCTGGCCTCGCTGATGGTCGTCGCCGTCGCCATGGTCGGTTCGGTCACCGTGCTGCCCGCGCTGCTCTCCCTGCTCGGCGAGCGCGTCGAGAAGGGCCGCATCCCGTTCCTGCACCGGGCCAAGCGGCCCGCCGCGAACGGCGGCCGGAGCAACCGCCGTCCGGCCGACGAGGGCAGCCGGTTCTGGGGCGCCGTCCTGCGCGTGGTGCTCGCCCGGCCCGCGATCTCCCTGGTCGTCGCGACGGGCGCGCTGCTCGCCATCGCCGCTCCGGCGCTCGGAATGAAGACCCAACAGCTCACCCTGGACAAGGAGTTCGGCAACTCGCTGTCGATCGTCGGCACGTACAACCGGCTCAACGACGCCTTCCCCGGCGGCTCCGAGCCGGCCGAGGTGATCGTCAAGGCGCGGGACATCAACGCCGCCGAGGTGAAGGCCGCGCTCGCCGACTTCCGCGCGGCGGCCGTCAGTTCGGGTGCCTCGCGCGGTCCGGTCGACATCAAGGTGCACGCGGAGCACAACGTCGCCTTCGTCTACGTCCCGCTGGTCGGCGGCTCCGACCAGGACAAGGCGGAGAAGAGCCTGGAGCTGCTGCGTGACAAGGTACGCCCGCAGACGCTCGGGAAGGTCGACGGGCTGCAGGCACCGATCACCGGACAGGTCGCGGGATCGCACGACTTCAACGACCAGCTGATCGGCTCGGTGACCCCGGTCTTCGCCTTCGTGGTCGTCTTCGCCTTCCTCCTGATGCTGCTCTCCTTCCGCTCGCTGACGATCGCGATCACCTCGATCGTGCTCAACCTCCTCTCGGTGGCGGCCGCCTACGGCATCCTGGTCGCGGTCTTCCAGCACGGCTGGGGCGCGTCCCTGGTGGGCGCGGCGGGCGTCGGCGCGATCGTCGCCTGGCTGCCGCTGTTCCTCTTCGTGATCCTCTTCGGGCTCTCGATGGACTACCACGTGTTCGTGGTCTCCCGGATCCGGGAGGCACGGCTGCGGGGCCGCAGCACCAAGGACGCGATCCGGCACGGAGTGGTCACCACGGCCGGTGTCGTCACCAGCGCCGCCGTCATCATGGTCGCCGTCTTCGCGATCTTCGGGACGCTGTCCATGCAGTCCATGAAGCAGATGGGTGTGGGCCTGGCGGCCGCGGTGCTCATCGACGCGACGATCATCCGGGGTGTCCTGCTCCCCGCGGTGATGGCGCTGCTCGGCGAGCGCAACTGGTACCTGCCGAAGTGGCTGAACCGGATGCCCGACCTCACCCACGACGAGGCACCCGAGGCCGTCGCGCCGCCGGTGCCGCAGGGCGAGCGGGCCGGGGTGTAGCCGGTCGCAACCGGCTACCGCAACGGCCGGCTCGAACACCGGCCGGAACCATCCGCCCGAACCACCGGCCGGAACCACCGGCGCGAACCACCGCGCACCTTTCAGGGCCTGTAGGCCCCCTCCTCCCGGAGGGGGCCTACAGGCCCTTCGCGCAGGTGGTCACGCCGTACGGGCGGTGCGGGCCGTCGAGGCAACGCGCACCCGGTCCCACCTGTGGGAATGCGACACTGGCCGATGGACGGCGGGCACTCGGAGCCGCCGTGGGCGAGGGGCACGCCGGCGGCGCGCCCGGGCCTGTCGGACGGACAGGCCCCAGGACACGGAGGCGAGCGATGGACGAGGCACGGGCGCGGGACGTACTGGCCGCGGCGAAGGTACTGCCGGGGCCGGTGTTGGAGGCGTCACTCCTCGCCCTCGGCGAGAACGCGGTGTTCGCCGCCGACGACCTGGTCGTCAAGGTGGGGCGCGACGCCGAACTCCTCGACCGCGCGCGCCGGGAACTGGACATCGCCGCCTGGCTCGCCGAGTCGGGCGTCCCGGCGGTGCGGGCCGCGGAGCCCGAGCCGCTGCTGGTCGACGGACACCCCGTGACGGTGTGGCACCGGCTGCCCGATCCCGTCCGCCCCGCCGAGCCGCGCGATCTGGCCGGACTGCTGCGGATCGTGCACGCGCTGCCCTCCCCCTCCTTCGCCCTGCCGCCCCGCGAACTCCTCGGCGGTGTGGAGCGCTGGCTACGTCTCGCGGGCGACGTGATCGACCCCGTGGACGCGGCGTATCTGCGGGAGCGGCGCGACGGCTTCGCCGCGGCCGCCGCCGCGCTCACCCCGCAGCTGCCGCCGGGCCCGATCCACGGTGACGCGCTGCCCCGCAACGTCCATGTCGGCCCGGACGGCCCGGTCCTGGTCGACCTGGAGACCTTCTCCGCCGATCTGCGCGAGCACGACCTGGTGGTCATGGCCCTCTCCCGCGACCGCTACGGGCTTCCCCCCGAGGGGTACGACTCCTTCACCTCGGCGTACGGCTGGGACGTGCGCGCGTGGGAGGGCTGCTCCGTCCTGCGGGGCGCACGCGAGACCGCCAGCTGCGCCTGGGTCGCCCAGCACGCGCCGACGAACCCCAAGGCGCTGGCCGAGTTCGAGCGCCGGGTGGCGTCGTTGCGGGACGGCGACGAGACGGTGCGCTGGTACCCGTTCTGACCTGACGCCGGGCATCCGCCCCCGCACCGGCGTCGCCCGACGCCCCCACCACCGCATCCGAGCCCCCACCCTGGCCGGACCCGGTGCCCCTGTCCGATGGCGGGGTGCGCGCGGACGGTGGAAGGGTGCGCGCAGACGCCGACGGGCGCGCGCGGACACTGGCAGGCGCGCGGACACTGGCGGGCGCGCGCAAACGGCACGCCTCACCACGTCCGGACCTCGTCACCGTCTCCGGTGGCGGATGCGCACAGGTGGGCCCCGGGATCGGGTCAGACCCTTTCGTCCGCCAGGTCCCGCAGCGGCCAGGTCCCGTCCACCACAGCGTCCGCCTCACCCTTGCGGCGCAGGAAGGACTGGAAGTCCGCCGCCCATTCCGCGTACCACTCGATCTGGCGGCGGTGCAGCTCGACGGGGCCGAGGGCCGCGACCTTGGGGTGGCGGCCGGCTATCGCGCAGGCGAGCCGGCCCGCGGCAAGGGCGTCGGCCGAGGCGTCGTGGGCGGAGTCCAGGACCACCCCGTACTCGGTGCAGACCGCTTCGAGGTTGCGCTTGCCCCGGCGGTATCGGTCGACGGAGCGGTCGATCGTGTACGGGTCGATGACCGGGGCCGGGTCGATGCCGCCCAGCCGCTCGCGCAGCGACGGCAGTCCGTACCGCCGCAGCTCGGCGGAGAGCAGTGTCAGGTCGAAGGCCGCGTTGTACGCGACGACCGGAACGCCGGTCCGCCAGTAGGTGACGAGGACGCCCGCGATCGCGTCGGCGACCTCGTCGGCCGGCCGGCCCTCGGTGGTCGCCCGCTCATTGGTGATCCCGTGCACCGCCACCGCGTCGACCGGGATCTCCACGCCCGGATCGGCCAGCCACTCGCGGCGGCCCAGCGGCTCTCCGCCCTTGACCTCTATCACGGCCCCCGTGACGATGCGCGACTCGCGCGGATCGGTCCCGGTCGTCTCCAGGTCGAAGCCGATCAGCAGCTCCCGGTGCCAGCCCATGGGTGGCCCCCCTTCTTCGTGGTGCTTTCCCCCAGTGGTCTCCACGATCCCATGAGCCACTGACAATCCGAGGACCGCGTTCCACTCGGCCGCTGAGAACGGCCTTCAGGACACCGGCCGCGAATCGGACCAAGCCACCTCGAACTCCTCACGATAAGTGGGGAAAAGTCCCTCTTCATTGCTTTCATCCGGTTTGAGCACTCGATTTCCACCGCGCAGCACCAGAACCGGGGCCTCCATGCCACGGGTGCGGCGCAGATACGACTGCACGACCGCGACGCCGTCGGAGCCGTCCCCGTCCACGAGGTAGGCGGTGAAGCGGGGCGTCTCGTCGTAGACCTGGATCTCGAAGGCGTCCGGGTCGCGCAGCCGGGACCTCACCCGCCGCATGTGCAGGATGTTCATCTCCACCGCCCGGCTCAACTCGCCGCGCTTGATGCCGAGTTCGCGCTCACGGCGCTTGACCGCACTGGACGCGGGGTTCAGGAACAGCAGCCGCGTCCGGCAACCGGACTCGGCGAGACGGACCAGCCGGCGCCCGGAGAAGTTCTGCACCAGCAGGTTGAGGCCGATACCGATCGCGTCGAGTCGGCGGGCCCCGCCGAAGAGGTCCTCGGCGGGGAACTGGCGCAGCAGCCGAACCCGGTCGGAGTGCACACCGACGACGTCCGCGTAGCGGTCGCCCACGAGGTTCTCCACGGCGTCCACGGGCAGCCGGCGTGCGGAGGGCACGTCGCTCCCGGCGCCGAGGATCTCCAGGAGCTTCGCGGCGGCCCGCTCGGCCTGGCCCAGCACGGCCTCGGACAGAGCCCGGTTGCGCGACACGACGTTCCGGGTCACTTCCAGCTCGTCCAGGGCGAGTTCGACATCCCGGCGCTCGTCGAAGTAGGGCTCGAAGCACGGCCAGTGCTGCACCATCAGCTCGCGCAGCTGGGGCAACGTGAGGAAGCTGAGCACGTTGTCGTCGGCCGGGTCGAGCAAGTACCCCTTGCGACGGCTGACTTCGCGCACGGCGACGGCGCGCTGCACCCACTCCTGGCCGGCCGGTCCCGCGGCGGCGACCACCCAGTCGTCGCCGCCGTGGACGGGTTCGTAGATGGGACGGAGAACAGCGGCCACGACCGCGCGCAGCCGCTGTTCGACCAGGTTCAGCCAGATGTAGGCGCGTCCGGCCCGCTGGGCGCGCGTACGCACCTCGCGCCAGGCGTCGGCGCCCCAGTCCAGTTCCGGTCCAATGGATCCCATTTCCATCGGCCGTGCCAGGGACACCGCGCCGGGTGGGACATCTGTGGAGTTCCCCTCGTGACTCTCGTCACCAGGAGGCAGCTCCAGCCCTCCCGAGCCCACCCGCGCACCGCCTTCCGCTCCCCCGAGCACTCCCCAGGGGCCAGGCCCCAATCAACGATCAAGGAAGGGTACTCCGGGAGCGGCGAGCGGTGCAGCCCGATGCACAGGTCGTTTCTCAACTACCTTGGTTCGACATGCCCGTTCTGGTTCGCCAGCTCCGGCGGAGTGAGCGGATTCATAGCGGTGACGTCACGCGGGGCGATGGAGAATCCCTGCCAGTGGACCGGCATCGGCTGCTGGTCCTCGTCGCGGGCGATGTGGTGGAAACCCACGTTGACCCAGACCACAGGGTTCGTGAGCGTCTGCCCGCCGACCCACTTGTCGACGGATGTGCCGTGTCCGGCACCGCAGTTGCGCAGGTTGTCGCTGGCGAACTGCTCGCACTTGTTGTACTCGGTGAAGTAGACGTCGTGCTTGGTGAAGGAACGGCCGAGGTACTTGGTGGTCGCGCCCGGGACGATCTCGTACGAGCGTGCGTGATTGTCCTTGTTCTTGCCGGAGTTGCTGACGATGCGCCACCAGCGCATGTTCTTGGCGTCGCCGGCGAGTTCCTTGGTGACCTTGGTGACCGTGGTCTTGTTGCTCGGCGCCTGGGCGCCGCGCGCGGGCGGGCTGACCGTGGAGTCGTACTGCTCGACCTTGGCCTTGGACGAGCCGTCCAGGCCGAAGTTGAGCCGCC
Organism: Streptomyces rhizosphaerihabitans; assembly: GCF_025399795.1. GTDB lineage: Bacteria > Actinomycetota > Actinomycetes > Streptomycetales > Streptomycetaceae > Streptomyces > Streptomyces rhizosphaerihabitans. The sequence continues at coordinate 64,846 of NZ_JAODTZ010000011.1, forward strand.
AGAAGACGTTGTGGCTGTGGCTGGTTGCGTAGTCCTTGGCGCCCTTGCCCAGCGGCCAGCCGCGGCCGTCGCCCGCGTCGTAGTCACCGGGCGAGAGGCTGCCGGTGGCACCGATGTTCATGTTGAGGGTGCCGTCGTCCTGGAACCGCCACTCGGTGATGTACTCGTACCAGCCGACCTTGTTGACGGTGTAGACGAGCAGGTCCTTGCCCTGCTTCTGGAAGACCTTGTTCCCGGTGTCGGCCTCCATCCGGTAGGCGTGGCCGCGTGAACGGGTTGTGGTGCACAGGCCCTTGACGTTCGCGTGCTGCGGGTCCCAGGCGTCGGGGACCTTGACCGTCTTGATGGCGCCGCCGGGGCACTCGGCGGGCACCATGTCGACCAGCCCCTGGCCGAAGCCGGCCCCCGTCAGGTCGCTGTACTCGACCGAGCCGTCGTCGTAGGGCACGTCGATCTGGGCGAGCTTGGCGCTGCTGAGGACCTTGATCGGCTGGGCCTCGCCGGGGGGCTGGTAGGAGATGTTCTCCAGGACGAGCCCGGCCTCGCTCTCGTAGTGCCAGCACATCCGCCAGGTGGTGCCGGTGGCGAGCTTCTGCTCGATCCGGTACGCCGCGCTGCAGTCGGCGGGCGGGGCGGGAGCGGCCTTGGGCTGGGCGACGGCGGCCGGACCCGAGGCGGTCGTCGCGCCGGCGGCCAGGGCGAGCGCCGAAAGGCCCACCGCCGCCCGGCTGCGGGCACGGCTGTTTCTGTTGACGCGCATGAAGAAGCGACTCCTTGCGGAAAGCTGAAAAGGTGGGAAGGAGAGAAGGGCGGCGCTCAGCCGAGCTTGCCGACCTTGCGGGCGCTCAGGTCGATCACCAGGTCACGGCTGTCGATCCAGGGCCCGTTCTTGGCCTTCGGGAAGAGCCGGACGCACCGGTGTTCGCCGCAGGAGGCGAGGACGGCGGGCTGGGCGCCCGGCGTCGCGCGGTAGACCATGCTGTTGAGCACCAGCTGGTCGGGTGAGGTGAGCTCCTTGCCGGTGGCGTCCTTGAAGTCGGCCTTCAGGCCGGCGCCGAGCGGGTCGGCGATCAGCAGCTTGGCGGCCTCGGTCATCTCGTCGCGGCTGATCGGCGGCTGGACGCCGTGCTGGACGCCCGTCCGCTCGACCTTCCCGGTGTCGAGGTTGACGGTCTTGGTGACGAGCGTGTCGTCCTTGTAGTCGTAGAACGTGACGTCCGCGCGGCGCGGCGCGTTCGGGTCGTCCAGTTCGGCCGTCTCGGGTTCGGCGAGGTCGACGCCGACGCGCTGTGGTCCGCGCGCGCCCTCGACGTTCTCACTGGAATTGAAGAGCTGCCGGTTCACCGCGAGCTGTTCGACGCGCTTCATCTCGTCGTCGGTCAGCGGGTCGCGGCCCTTGCCCTTCTCCCCCTCGGCGGGCGCCCGCTCGACGACGCCGGGCCGCACAGCGCCGCCCGGCCCGTCCTGCGCCGCCTGCTGCGCGGTTCCGCCGGCCCCGAGGCCCCCACCCGATTCGTCGGCCCCCGCCGACCCCGGAAGGGTGATACCGATCATCACGGCCGTCCCGGCCACCGCGATGGCCGCACCTGCCACCACCTTGCCCAGATGGCGGTGCACTATCTTGCGCACATTTCCCCCTACTCCCCCTATGCCCTCAGGAGTCGCTTGAGTCCCACTGGTTCGGCATACGAGATATGCCTGGTCGCGGGGTAAGAGGGATGTAAGCCATAGGAGGTTCCATCACTTTCGGGGAGACTCGGCTCGGACTCGCCCCCAGGGGCACGGCACTACTGGAAGAGTCATATCCATGCAGGTCTGGCCTGGCGAGGCGTATCCACTCGGTGCCACGTACGACGGTGCCGGTACCAATTTCGCGGTCTTCTCGGAGGCCGCCGACCGTATTGAGCTGTGTCTGCTGCACGACGACGGCTCGGAGACGGCCGTGGAACTGCGCGAGACCGACGCGTTCGTCCGGCACGCGTACCTGCCCGGCATCATGCCCGGACAGCGGTACGGCTTCCGCGTGCACGGGCGGTACGCGCCCGAGCGCGGGCAGCGAGCCAATTCCGCGAAGCTGCTCCTCGACCCGTACGCGCGTGCGATCGCCGGCTCCGTCACCTGGGGCGAGGAGGTGTACGGCTATCCGTTCGGGTCGCCCGACAAGCGCAACGACCTCGACTCGGCGCCGCACACCATGTCGTCCGTCGTGGTCAACCCGTACTTCGACTGGGGCGACGACCGGCGCCCCCGTACGGAGTACCACCACACGGTGATCTACGAGGCCCACGTGAAGGGCCTCACGATGCAGCATCCGGCACTCCCGGACGAGCTGCGCGGCACGTACGCCGCGCTCGCCCACCCGGCGATCATCGAACACCTGACGGAACTGGGCGTCACGGCACTGGAGCTGATGCCCGTACACCAGTTCGTGAACGACCACCGGCTGGTCGACATGGGCCTCAACAACTACTGGGGCTACAACACGATCGGCTTCTTCGCCCCGCACAACGCGTACGCCTCCTGGGGCGACCGGGGTCAGCAGGTCCTGGAGTTCAAGTCGGCCGTCCGGGCGCTGCACGAGGCCGGCATCGAGGTCATCCTCGACGTGGTCTACAACCACACGGCCGAGGGCAACCACCTGGGCCCGACGCTCTCCTTCAGGGGCCTCGACAACGCCTCGTACTACCGCCTGGCGGACGACCCCCGCTACTACATGGACACCACGGGGACCGGCAACTCGCTCCTGATGCGCTCCCCGCACGTGCTCCAGCTGATCATGGACTCGCTGCGCTACTGGGTCACCGAGATGCACGTGGACGGCTTCCGCTTCGACCTCGCGGCCACCCTGGCGCGGCAGTTCCACGAGGTGGACCGGCTGTCGTCGTTCTTCGACCTCGTCCAGCAGGACCCGGTGGTCTCCCAGGTGAAACTCATCGCCGAGCCCTGGGACGTCGGCGAGGGCGGCTACCAGGTGGGCAACTTCCCGCCCCTGTGGACCGAGTGGAACGGCAAGTACCGCGACACCGTCCGCGACATGTGGCGGGGCGAGCCGCGCACGCTGGCCGAGTTCGCGTCCCGGCTGACCGGCTCGTCCGATCTGTACCAGGACGACGGACGCCGGCCGCTCGCCTCCATCAACTTCGTGACCTGCCACGACGGCTTCACGCTGCACGACCTCGTGTCGTACAACAACAAGCACAACCAGGCCAACGGCGAGGACAACCGCGACGGCGAGAGCCACAACCGGTCCTGGAACTGCGGCGCCGAGGGCGATACGGACGACGAGGGCGTGCTGGCGCTGCGGGGCCGGCAGCAGCGCAACTTCATCGCCACGCTGATGCTCTCCCAGGGCGTGCCCATGCTCAGCCACGGCGACGAGTTCGCGCGCTCCCAGGGCGGCAACAACAACGCGTACTGCCAGGACAGCGAGCTGGCCTGGGTGCCGTGGCCGGAGGACGGCTCCGAACTCCTCGACTTCACGCGCGCGATGGTGTGGCTGCGCAGGGACCATCCCGTCTTCCGACGGCGGCGCTTCTTCCACGGGCGGCCCGTCCAGGGCACCCACGACGAGCTCTCCGACATCGCATGGTTCACCCCGGAGGGCCAGGAGATGACCCAGCGCGACTGGGGATCCGCGCAGGCCCGGGCGCTGTCCGTCTTCCTCAACGGCAACGCGATCTCCGAACCGGGCGCCCGCGGGGAGCGCATCGCCGACGACTCCTTCCTGCTGATGTTCAACGCCTCCCCGAAGTCCCTGGACTTCGTCGTACCGGTCGACCACGGCCGCCAGTGGCAGGTCGTCGTCGACACGTCCCTTCCGGAAGGAGTCGCCCCGGGTACCGGCGCGAAGGTCGAGGCCGGTGACCGGCTGACCCTGGTCGACCGGAGCATGACGGTGCTGCAGCGGCCCGCCTAGGACGGTCCCGTTCCCGGGTCACGCGCGCGTGGGCTTCCGTCGTGGGGCGCACGCGCGCGGGCAGGGGTTTCGTCGACCGTCCCCGACACCGCCGGACCCCGGCCGCGGGGTACGCGGGGTACGCGCGCGGGCGGGTACCGCGAGGTGGGTACGGAGGATCCGTTCCGGTTCGGTGTACGTCCTCGGGCGCGCCGTCGGTGAGGCACGCGAGGCAGCCGGGAGGCGCGAGTGCGCCGGGGGCGCGAAGTCCGGTCGTGCCTCCCGAGCGGGACGCCGTGCGGGCCCATATGTGCGGGCCGATGACAGGAAATCCGGCCGGGCGGGTACGTAAGTCCCCATGACACCTGAGCGTCCCGAACCGGCGATCGCGCACTCGGCCGTCCCCGGCCCGGTGGTTCCCGTCGTGCCGACCGCCACCTACCGGCTCCAGCTCCAGCCGCGGTTCCCCTTCCGCAGTGCCGAGGCGGCCGTGCCGTACCTGGCCTCGCTCGGCGTCTCCCACCTGCACCTGTCCCCCGTCCTGGAGGCCGTCCCCGGCTCGACGCACGGCTACGACGTGGTGGACCACGCGCGCGTGCGGACCGAACTGGGCGGCGAGGAGGGGTTGCGCTCCCTGGCGCGCACCGCGCGGGCGCACGGGCTCGGCCTCGTCGTGGACATCGTGCCGAACCACATGGCCATGGCCCCGCGCCACAACCACGCCCTGTGGGAGGTACTGCGCGAGGGCCCCGATTCGCCGTACGCACGCTGGTTCGACATCGACTGGGACGCCCAGGGCGGCCGGATCCTGCTGCCGGTGCTCGGGGACCGCCTCGGCGCCGAGATCGGCCATCTGAAGGTCGACGGCGGCATACTGCGCTACTACGACCACGTGTTCCCGCTGCGCGAGGGCACCGAGAAGCTGCCGCTGCCCCGGCTCCTCGACGCCCAGTGGTACCGCCCGGCGTGGTGGCGGCTGGCCCGCACCGATCTCAACTACCGGCGCTTCTTCAGCATTTCGGAGCTCATCGGAGTGCGCGTCGAGGACCCCGAGGTGTTCGCCGCGACGCACGCGAAGATTCTGGAGCTTCTCGACGACGGTGTGATCGAGGGACTGCGCGTCGACCACCCGGACGGGCTGGCGGACCCGGACGCGTATCTGCGCCGGCTGCACCAGGCGACCGGAGGCCGCTGGACGGTGGTCGAGAAGATCCTCGCCGACGATGAACCGCTCCCGCCCGCCTGGCCCGTGGCGGGCACCACCGGCTACGACGCGCTGCGGCACGTCGACGGCCTCTTCACGGACGCGGCGGGCGCGAGCCGGCTGCTCGGCCGCTACCGGCGGTTCGCGGGCCCGCAGGCCGACCGGGGCGGCCACTGGGAGAGCACGGTGCGCCGGGCGGCGTACAAGGTGGTCACACACGAACTCGCCGCGGAGGTCGAGCGCCTCACGCGCGAGGTGAGCGCGCTGTGCGCCGCGTCCCCCGACCCCGCCCTGCGCGACCACGCCCCCTGGGCCCTGGGCGCCGCGCTGCGGGAGCTCCTGGTCCGGCTGGAGGTGTACCGGCCCTATCCGTCCACGGACGCGTCCCTGGTGGTCACCGAGCGGGCCGCCGCCGAGGCCAGGACGGCGTTCCGGGTGCCCGAGGAGGCGCATGCCGTGGACGTCGTACGGGATCTGGTGCTCGGGCGCAACGGGGACACCGACGGGCCCGGGGCGGCCGGGTTCCGGGCCCGGTTCGCGCAGACCTCGTCGGCGCTGCGGGCCAAGTCCGTGGAGGACACGGCGTTCTACCGCTATGTGCCGCTGCTGTCCGCGAACGAGGTGGGCGGCGACCCGGGCAGCCCCGCGGTGTCCCCGGAGGACTTCCACGCGTACTGCGCGCGCGTGCAGCGTGACTGGCCCGCCACCGGAACCGTCCTGTCGACCCACGACACGAAACGCAGCGCGGACGTGCGCGCCGCCGTCTCGGTGCTCACCCAGTGCCCGGAAGCCTGGTCCGACGTCCTGGCGGAGGTGGCCCACGAGGGGGCCGGGATGCCCGACCCGCAGGTGGCGTGGGCCGCGTGGCAGACGGTGTTCGGCCTCGGCCCGGCCACCGGCGGGGCCGGGGGCGAGGCCGGGAAGGGAGGCGAGCCGGGGGACGGGGGCGAGGCCTACGCGGAGCGGGTCCGGGACGCCCTGTCGAAGCACATCAGGGAGGCCGGAACACACACCGCCTGGACCGAGCGGGATCCCGCGTACGAGGACGAGGTGGCGGCGTTCGTCACCGACGGACCGTGCGGGCCCCCTGGACGGCGCGTGGCCGCCCTGCGGGCCTCCCTGGCGCCGCATGTGCGGGCGAACGTCCTTGGGGCCGCCCTGGTCCATCTGACGATGCCCGGGGTGCCGGACCTGTACCAGGGAACCGAGGACGAGTACCGGGCACTGGTGGACCCGGACAACCGGGGGGCGTTCGCGCCGCGCGACATGTCCGCGGAGAAGGTGGCGCTCACGGCGGCCGCGCTGCGACTGCGCGCCCGGCGGCCCGGCGTCTTCGGCGACGCGGCGACGTACGCGCCGCTGGCGGCCGAGGGTCCGGGCGCCGGGCACTGTGTGGCGTTCGTGCGGTCGGGAGAGGTGATCACGGCCGTCACCCGGCTGTCGCTGGGGCTGGCCGAGGCCGGCGGCTGGCACGACACCCGTCTCGCGCTCCCCGACGGACGGTGGGCCGATGTGCTCCTGCCCGACTCGCCGGAGCGGGAGTTCACGGGGCACGCGCGCGTGGCGGACCTCTTCGGGAGGTCGCCCGTCGTGCTGCTGGAGCGCGTCAGCGCGGGCACACCGGCAGGGTCCGGGGAGACCGGCTGATCAGACCCTCGGCGCGTGGGCGGGGCCCCGGGGCCCTGCGGAGGTCCGGCAGGACGGCCAGCAGGGCGCGCAGACCGCCCTCCGCCGTCAGCCGGGCCAGCGGCGCGCCCAGGCAGAAGTGCCGTCCCGAGCCGTACGCGAGCTCGCCCGGGTCGGGGCGGAAGGCGTCGTAGCGGTCCGGGTCCGCGAACCGCGCCGGGTCGCGGCCCGCGGACCCGAGCAGACACGCCACGGTCGCACCCTCGGGGATCGGTCCGATCGGTTCGAGCGCCCGGCGCGGCACGATCTGCAGCGGCGGATCGCGGCGCAGCGACTCGGCCCAGGCGCCGCCCGTCAGCTCCGGGCGGGCACGGATCAGCTCCAGCTGGCCCGCATGGTCGAGAAGGTTGGCGAGGAACGACGCCAGCGCGCGTGCGGTCGTCTCGCCGACCGCTCCCAGCACCGTAACGGCCAGGTCCGTCACGGCCTCGTCCGGCAGGGGGCGTCCGCCGGGCCGGGCCGTGCACAGCGCGGACAGCAGATCGTCACCCGGGTGGGCACGGCGGCGGACGATGTGGGGGCGCAGGTAGGCGTCGAGTGCGGGGCGGTGACCGCCGAGGTGGTCGAGTCCCGTACGGCACCAGGCGTGCACGCGCGCGGTGTCCTCGTACGGCAGTCCGAGCGCGGCGACGACCGCGGCGGCGGGCAGCCACTGGCAGAACTCGGCTACGAGATCGGCCTCCTGACGGGACGCCAGGCGGCGGGCGAGGACGTACGCGGTGCGTTCGACGCCCGCTGCCAGGGCGGCAGCCGCGCGGCCCCCGAGCGCCGAGGACACGAGGGCCCGGTACGCACCGTGCGTGCCGTCCTCCCGGCGGGCCGGTGCGGCGGGTCCGGGCGACGGCGCGGCGAGCCGCGGATCCGCGAGCGCGGCACGCACATCGGCGTATCGACTGATCAGCCAGGCGCCGAACGGCTCGTCGTACACCAGGGGGAAGTCTCCGCGCAGGGTGCGGTACAGCGGATGGGGATCGCGCTCGACGCCCGGATCGAGCAGACTCGGCGGAGCGCTCACGCGCGCGGACGCAACACGCGCCGGCGCGTACGGAGCGTCGGACGAGGGACACGACGGCGCGTACGCCGTCACCGGCGAGGGGCACCCCGGCATCGGGGTCGGCGCCGGGCACGCGAGCAGCGGGAACGGAGCGCCCGGTCCTGGCAGGAACGGCCGAGGAACGGCCACCGGCGACGAGCTCGCCGGAGGCATGGACGGCCGACCGGTGGCGGGCGGGCACAGCGGCAGCTCGCCGATGACGGGCGGGGACGGCTCGCCCGTCGAAGGCGGGGACGGCCGCAGGACCACGACGGACGGAGGCAGCTCGCCCCCGGCAGGCGGTGGGGCGTCCGCGACGGACGGGGGCGGGTCGTCGGCCGGTGGGCCCGCGGGTGTCGCCGTCGGGCCGCCTTCGCCGGGAAGGCCGTGAGGACACAGCACCGCGGGCCACCACCTCGGGTCTGCGCGCCGGACCCGCGCGCGGTTGTATCCGAGTCGACCACCGCGCGCCCGGAACCGCAGTTCCCGTACACCCGTACGGGTGAATCGTGTATATCGCCCCGGCCCGCCCGCCCAGGGCGTGCGCGTACGCCGGTCATCCCCTCCCGGGGGCCCGTTCCGAGGCCCCCGGCCGGGTTCTCCGCAGGCCTGCGGGACGCGGTCCGATCCGGAGGGAGCAGCTCGCGCACCCGCCACCGCCCGTTGCCAGGGGAAAGTGCCTCCTGGCGCTGCCCGGAGCCGCTCCGTCGCATCCTTGACAGTTCCCCGAGACCGTGGAGTACTGCCAAAAGCGACGCAGGGCGGACAAGTCGGGGGTGAGTCACCTGCCGGAGTTGCGCTACCCCAGTGTGACCGAAATCGTCTCGTCCGCCTGGGCGTTGGCGGCCCATCGGCCCGACCTGTGCGTCCTCAGACAAGTGGGCGCCTCCCGCGCGGGCAGGCCCCTCCACCTGCTGTCCGTCGGGCACGCCCGGCGCGCGGTCCTCGTCGTGGCCGGGGCCCACGCCAACGAACCGACGGGCGGTTCGACGCTGCTGTCCTTGGCCGAACGCGTGCTGAAACAGAGGGAGTTGCGACGGGACACCTCCTGGCACTTTCTGCTCTGCGCGGACCCCGACGGGGCGAGCCTCCATGTGACGCCCGCACCGCGGACCCTGCTGGAGTACCACCTCGGCTTCTTCCGTCCGGCCGGACCCGAGCAGCCGGAGTGGTCGCCCTCCGTCCTGCCGCCCGACCGGCTGCCGCCGGAGACCCGCGCGCTGACCCGGGTCATCGACGAAGTGCGGCCCTACCTCCAGGTGACGCTGCACGGCACCGATCTCGGTGGCAGCTGGGTGCAGTTGACCAAGGACATCCCGGGTCTCGCGGAGCCGTTCGCCAAGTCCGCGGCGGAGCTGCGCATCCCGGTCGAGACGGCCGCGTCGGATGCCGCGGGCTGGCCCGCCTCCGGGCCCGGGGTGCATGTGATGCCGGCGCCCGGCTCGGACACGGCGTACCCGAGCATGCCGGACGACGCCCGGCACAGCACCTGGTACCACGCACACCGGTACGGCGGTCTGACCGCTGTCGTGGAAGTTCCGATGTGGGCCAGCGAGTTGGTGGACGATCCGGCGCCGCACCCCGACCCCGCGGCGGCGATGCGACGCCTGGCACACCGGCTGCTGGCGGACGCGTACCAGGTGGAGGCGGTGCTCGGACGGGCCCTGCCCCGGCTGCGGGGACCCGACGGGCCCCTTCTGCGGGCCGCGAAATGGGCGCTGGAGCTGGTTCCGGGGCTCGCCGCGGACTGGTCTCAGCCGCCCCCCGTGGACACGACGATGGCGTACGTGGGCAGTGTCGACGCGTTCGGCCGACGGATCCCGCTGCGGGCCGCCTCGATGCTGCTGCGCGTGCTCCGGGAGGCCGACGACCGCGAGGCACCCCACCTCGAACAGCTGGTCGCCGGCTGGAGCGACGCCTTCGCCGAACGCTTCCGCGCACGCTGGGTGCCGCTGGAGAACCAGGTCGAGCACCAGGCCCGCACGGTGGTGGCGGCCGCCCGTCACGCCCGCGACAACGCCGCCTGAGTCAGCTCGACAGGTCGAACACCGCGCCCGTCTCGGCTCCCATCACGCAGGAGTTCGAGAACGCGTGCGTGTAGTCGACCCGGCGGCCGTCCCATACGCCGTACGCCGACGCGGTGACCGGTGCGTAGAGCATCGGGCACATGACGCCGGACCGGCGCGGGATACGGCCGGGGTCGCCCCCGGCGGCGCGGAGTTGCCGGCAGGCCCGCGCCGCGTGGGCGTGGCCCTGGGGCGGGTCGCAGAGCAGCAGGACGCCGCGGATGTCGCTGGAGCGGGCGTCGCCCCGGGTGACGGCGAGGCGGAGCCAGTCGCCGGGCAGGGCGTGTCGGGGTGCCGCGTGGGCTGCCGGGGCAGCGCCCGCCAGGAGGAGCGCGAGCGGGAGGAGCAGGCAGGCGCGGATCGCTCGAAGGGTTTTCGTCATTCCCAGTGCATCGGCACCGTGGCCTGCGCGGTCCAGCCGGAGTCACTCGAACGGGAACTCACGCTCGCGCCGCGCCCGGCGAGTTCGAACGCGGCGAGCACCACGCGCGCCTGGTATTCGACCTGGCGTGCGACGGGTATCCAGCGTGCGCCGCATCCGTCGCGGTAGTCGGCGCACCACGCGTCGATCAGCCGGTCGAGCTCGGGCAGCGCGTCGCACGGGTCCTGCCCGGAGCCGGTGACCAGTTGGTGCAGCAGCCCGGCCGTGCGCAGCGCGACCCGGCGCCCGGCGAGGCGCAGGGCTGTCAGACGGGCGGTGTCGAGCGACGGCAGGGCGCGCGTGCCGGCGTCCCGCACGTCGGGGTCCCAGGCGTCGGCGAGTCCGGGGCCGACCAGTAAATAGTCGTCGACGGGCGCGAGCAGACAGGTCACGTCCGGCGAGCTGCCGAGGCCGGGCCGGACCCGGGCCAGGATGTCTTCCAGGACCGCCGTGTCGTGCCTCAGCGTGCGGCTGACGGAACGCAGCTCCGCGTCGGGATCGGCGGGGCGCGCCGGGTCCTCGACGGCGCCGACACCCCACATGGGTGCCTCGACGATCGCGGTGACCGTGCCGTGCGGCTGCGGGTGGAACCAGGTGGAATCGACCGCGGCCTCCGTGATGGCGGCGGCCAGGTCTCCTCTGCGTGGCGGCGGGACGCGGTAGACGGCGGGCCCGAGCGTCGGCCAGTACAGGGTGTCGTACGGGCCGAGTTCGCGCGGGATGCCGAGGCGGGCCGCGCTGTGCGCGACGCGCTGGGCGAGGCCGGGCAGGTCGCGGGTCAGCTCGACGAAGGCGCCGCCCACGTCGACGCCGTGCAGGGAGCACTGGAGGAACGGCCTCAGTTCGTCCTGGAGGCCGAGCAGGACGCGGGTCTCCGGCAGGACGGCGGCGTCCGCGCCCTCGGGCAACCATTCGGGCTGTTCCAGGAAGCCGGGCCGGAAGAAGTGCCGGAAGTAGTGGCCGAGCGTGTAAGGGCCGCGGAGCCAGGCCTCGTTGCGGCGTGAGCCGTCGGGGTCGAGGCAGAGCAGCAGGTTCCAGGTGGCGTCCGCACCCTCGGTCAGCCGGGGGTCGGCGAGCGCCCGTTCGGCCAGCCGCAGGACCGTGGCGCCGCCCACGGGTTCGTTGGCGTGCGGTCCGGCGACGACGAGGACCTGACGGCTGCCGTGTCCGACGGACAGGAGCAGCATCGGTGTGCCCGCCCGGGAGGTGCCCACGCGGCGCAGCCGGGCGCTGTCGGGGCGCCGGGCGACGAGCGCGGCGGCACGGACGCCGAGTTCGTCCACGGTCGGGTAGCGGCGGAGGGGCGGCAGAGCACACCTCCACTCGGACGGCGCCGTCGGTTCACCTGATGTGCATGACGTACACACAGTCAGTCACGGCTGAGGGGGTACGTCAACACCGCGGGACGCGACGGATGTTGCGGGGATCGACGGGCGAACCCGGGGCCGGGGACCGGTCACCGGACATGCCGGGGCTCCTCGGCCGTGCCCCACGCCCGGACTCCTCGGCCGTGCCGCGCCGCGGTTCAGTCCGAGGCGAGGCGGAACATCATCCGGCCGAAGCCGATCTGGTCGCCGTCCCGCACGACGGACGTGCCGATGACGCGCCGTCCGTTGACGGTCGTGCCGTTGGTCGAGCCGAGGTCGCGCAGCACCCACACGCCGCCCTGCCGGCGCAGTTCGGCGTGCACCCGGGACACCGTCTCGTGGTTGAGGCGCAGTCCGCTGGCCGGGTCGCGGCCGATGCGCAGCGGGTAGGGGCTGCCTGCGTCGGGCAGCTGCAGCTTGGGCAGCCGTTCGGCCTGCCAGGCCCTGCGCAGCCGTACCGTGAAGCCGGAGACGGCCTCCACGGTGCCGAACACCAGCTTCGACCAGCGGCGCCCGGCGGACTCGTCGCCGGTGGGCAGGTCGGCGGTGAGCACGGCGAGTTCCTCGGACCGGCGGGCCGAGAGCGCCAGCTCCATGCGGTGGATGAACGTGTCGTGCGAGAGACGGCCGAGGGCGACGCCGTCACGGAGGGACTTGAGCGCCCGGTCGCGCTCCGCGTCGGACAGCCGCGCGGGGTACGTGTGGAACTCGAAGGACGACGTCACGCTCGTGATTGTCGGCCAGTAAGGACGGGGTGTCCAGGAGACCCGGAAACGGCTGGTGGGGCCGAGTGCGCCCGTTCGCGCGACCAAAGCGCGACGAACACGCGGCAAAAGGGTGGATCCTGAAGCGAATTGATCTCCTGTGAAGCACCATGGACAAGCTGGGTCACGGCGAGCTGACAAGGGGAACCGGCTGTGCGATTCGAGGTGTGGGCACCACGGGCCGACCGGATGACACTCCATCGCGCGGATGTCACGAGCGCGTTGGACCGCGACCCCGAGCGTGCCGGATGGTGGAGGGGCGAGGCGGACGCGCCGGAAGGCACGCGCTACGGGTTCGCGGTGGACGACGGTCCCGTCCTGCCCGATCCCCGCTCGCGCCGGCAGCCGGACGGCCCCGACGGACTGAGCGCCGTGGTCGACCAGGGGCTGTACGCATGGCGTGCCGAGTGGTCCGGACGCGCTCTGCCGGGCGCGGTCCTCTACGAGCTGCACGTGGGTACGTACACGCCCGAGGGCACGCTGGACGCGGCGGCGGACCGGCTCGGACATCTGGCCGAACTGGGTGTCACACACGTCGAGTTGATGCCGTTGTGCCCATTCCCCGGCCGGCACGGCTGGGGGTACGAGGGTGTCTCCCTGTGGGCCGTGCACGAGCCGTACGGCGGTCCCGAGGCGCTGAAGCGCTTTGTCGACCGGGCGCACGAACTCGGCCTGGGAGTCGTCCTCGACGTCGTGCACAACCACCTCGGCCCGTCCGGCAACCATCTGCCCGCGTTCGGGCCCTACTTCACGGACACCCATCAGACGCCGTGGGGCTCGGCGGTCAATCTCGACGCGCCCGGCTCGGACGAGGTGCGCGCGTACCTCGTCGGCAGCGCGCTGGCGTGGCTGCGCGACTACCGGCTCGACGGACTGCGTCTGGACGCGGTGCACGCGCTGCGGGACACCCGCGCCCTGCACTTCCTGGAGGAGCTGTCGGCGGCCGTCGACGCGCTCGCCGCCGACCTGGGCCGGCCGCTCTTCCTGATCGCCGAGTCGGATCTCAACGACCCCCGGCTCATCACCTCTCGCGAGGAGGGCGGTCTCGGGCTGCACGCCCAGTGGAACGACGACTTCCACCACGCGCTGCACACCACGCTGACCGGCGAGGCGCAGGGCTACTACGCGGACTTCGCGCAGGCCCCGCTCACGGCGCTGAGCAAGACGCTGACGTCGGGCTACTTCCACAACGGCACGTACTCCAGCTTCCGCGGGCGGCATCACGGCCGCCCGCTCGACCGTGCGCGGGTCTCGGCGCAGCGGCTGCTCGGCTACACGCAGACCCACGACCAGATCGGCAACCGCGCCCAGGGGGACCGGCTCTCGGCCTCTCTCTCCCCCGGGCTGCTGGCCTGCGCCGCCGCGCTGACGCTCACCGCACCGTTCACGCCGATGCTCTTCATGGGCGAGGAGTGGGGCGCCGGAACGCCCTGGCAGTTCTTCACCGACCACACCGACCCCGAGCTCGCCGAGGCCGTACGGCGGGGCAGGCGGCGGGAGTTCGCGGCACACGGCTGGGCCGAGGAGGACGTGCCGGACCCGCAGGACCCGGCGACCCGGGACCGCTCCTGTCTCGACTGGTCGGAGCCCGAAGCGGCCCCGCACGCGCGTGTGCTGGCCTGGTACCGCGAACTGATCTCCCTGCGCCACCGCCAGGCCGACCTCTCGGACCCCGATCTCGCGGCGATCAGGGTCGCCCACGATCCCGGGGCCCGCTGGCTCGCCCTCCGGCGCGGGGACGTCCGGGTCGCCGTGAACCTCGCCAAGGACCCTGCGGCGATTCCCCTCGGCATCCGCCGCGCGCGCGTCCTCGCGGCCTGGGATCCGGTCGAGGCACCGGGCCCGGACGGGGTGCTGCACGTGCCGGGCGAGTCGTGCGTGGTGCTGACCCAGGCGTGAGACCCCCGGGTCGCACGCCCGCGCGCGACGTGTCCCTCCCGCAGGCCACCTCCCGAGCCTTCTCGCAGCCCTGCCCGAGAGCCTCCCGCAGGCCTACGGCAGCGGCAGGGGCGCGCCCTCGCAGGCCTGCCCGTGGGGGCAGGGGCGCGTCCTCGCAGGCCTACTCGCGTGGGCAGGGGCGTGCCCTCAGGGCAGGTCGTCCGTTCCGTCCCGCAGGTCCGTGACCCGCTCCAGCAGGATCGACTCCCAGGCGCGCCGCAACCGGGTCTCCAGGAGCGGGAGTTGATCGTCGTCGCGGCCACGGGGGCGGTCGGCGAGCCGGATCACGGTGTCGCAGCGGGCGAGCCACAGGCCGCGCAGGCAGGGGCGGGCGCCGTAACCGGCGAGGGTGGCGGAGCGTACGGCCGCGGGGGCGCCGACGGCGACGGCGAGCCCGGCGATGTCCTCGGCCGGATCGCCGGTCACCGCGCCGGTCCAGTCGAGGACGCCCCGCACCCGCCCCTCGGGGCTGACCACGAGGTGATCGCCCAGGAGGCCGTGGTGCACGAGGACCGCCGCTCCGGTCTGCGCGCCGAGCTGGACGGCGGCGGACGCGGCGAGCTGGTCGAACCGCGCCGGGTCGAACTCCTCGGCGGGCAGTCGCTCGGCGGCCCGTACGGCGGCGGCCCGCAGAGCCTCCAGAGAGCGTGGCGGGGTACGCGGCACCCCGAGCGTCTCGGCCTGGCGTACGGGGACCTCGCGCAGCCCGGTCAGCAGTCCCGCCAGGTCGGCCTCGCCGAGGGCCGAGACGGCCTGTTCCTCGCCGGAGACGCCGGGCACCTTGGTGTCCAGGGTGCAGTTCAGTCCGCTCGCCCACTCGCCCCGCGCGACGCTCATGGGGACGGCGACCCCGACATGCGGGCGGATCAGATCGCGCAGCCGCAGCTCACGGCGTTGGCGCAGGGAGGCCTCGCGGTCCCGGGCGAGCCGCAGCACATGCCGTCGGCCCACCCACCAGGTGAAGTGCCCGCCCCCCTCGGTGACGGGCCGCACCTCCGGTCCCGGGCCCGGCGCGGCGTCTTCCCCGAGCAGGGAGAGGACCAACCGACGGACGGTCTCCTGTGTCGGCGGCTCGGTCGGTGGCTGGGGCGGTGGCTGGGTCATGGTCGCGCCCTTGTCGTCCGGGGGCGGGGGCGAAGCGGTTGCCGCGCGGTCGGTGGGCGCACGTCAGTCGACGATCACCATCTCGCGGGATGTGGTGTTGAGCCGGCGTCCGCCGTCCTCGGTCACCGTGACGATGTCCTCGATACGGACACCGAAGCGGCCGGGCAGATAGATGCCCGGTTCCACGGAGAAGCACATGCCGGGGACCAGGGGCTGTTCCTCGCCCTCGACCATGTACGGCGGTTCGTGGGTGGTGACGCCGATGCCGTGCCCGGTGCGGTGGATGAAGTACTCGCCGTACCCGGCGTTTTTGATGACGGCGCGCGCCGCACGGTCGATGTCCTGACAGGCGGCCCCGGGCCGCACGGCACGGAACCCTGCCTCCTGGGCCTCGCGCACGATGTCGTGCACCTTGCGTTCCTCGTCGTCCGGCTCACCGACGTGGACCGTGCGGGAGGTGTCGGAGCCGTAGCCCTCCTTGAGGCCGCCGAAGTCCAGGACCACCATGTCGCCGTGCTCGATGACGCGCTCGTCGGCCTCGTGGTGCGGGTTGGCTCCGTTGGGGCCCGAGGCGACGATGGTGAAGTCGACCTGGGAGTGCCCGAACCGGCGCAGCAGACCGGCGAGTTCGCTGGAGACCTCCGACTCCCTGCGGCCCGCGAAGCGGACCTTTCGGATCTCCTCGAACGCCTCGTCCGCGGCGGCCCCGGCGGCCGCGAGCCGCTCCAGTTCGGCCGCGTCCTTGACTGCCCTGAGCATCGGCAGGGCGTCGGTGAGCGCGGTGTAGCGGGTGTCGGGGAGCCGCTTCTGGAGGCCGAACAGGTGCAGCGCCCAGCCGTTGTCGCTGATGCCGAAGCGGCCGGTGCGGTCCAGGAGGGGAGCCGCCGCCGTGTAGGGATCGGTGCCGTCGGTCCAGTCGTGGAGGGTCAGCGCGGGCGCGCCGGCCGACTTGGCCGCGTCGGGGGCCTCCAGGGTGGGCACGACGAGGGCGGGGTCCTGTCCTGCCCTCAGCACCAGCAGGGTGAGCCGCTCGGTCTCCACCGGGCGGTACCCGGTCAGCCACACCAGGTCGGGCCCCGGCGCGACCAGGACGCCGTCGAGCCCGGCGTCGGCCGCGGCCTCGGCGGCGCGCCGCATACGGGCCTCGTAGTCGTCGGCGGTGAAGGGCGCGGGTGTGGCGGCGGTCATCTGATACCTCCGAGGAAACCCCCGCCTTCAGGCGAGGGAGGAACCGGACCCCTGCGGAACGGGGCAGGAGCGGCCGAATCGCCGCCAAGACGATTCGACGTCCGCCACCGACAACCCGACAGGAAATCACAAAGTGGCATGACAGTTTGTGAGTCATGACCATTCGTGTGAAGCGGGCGTTCAAGTACCGCTTCTACCCGGACGATGCGCAGGCGGCGGAGCTGTCGCGCACGTTCGGGTGCGTACGCAAGGTCTACAACCTGGCACTCGAAGCCCGTACCGTCGCGTGGTACCAGCGGCAGGAGAGGGTCAACTACAACGCGACCTCGGCGATGCTCACCGCCTGGAAGAAGACCGGAGAACTGGCCTTTCTGTCCGAGGTGTCCTCGGTGCCGCTGCAACAGTGCCTGCGGCACCTGCAGGCAGCGTTCACCGGCTTCTTCGAGGGGCGGGCGAAGTACCCACGCTTCAAGTCGCGGAAGAAGTCCCGCCGTTCGGCGGAGTACACCAGCTCGGCGTTCCGCTACCGCGACGGCAGA
Source organism: Streptomyces rhizosphaerihabitans (assembly GCF_025399795.1). Classification (GTDB taxonomy): domain Bacteria; phylum Actinomycetota; class Actinomycetes; order Streptomycetales; family Streptomycetaceae; genus Streptomyces; species Streptomyces rhizosphaerihabitans. The sequence goes on from NZ_JAODTZ010000011.1 coordinate 82,051, forward strand.
CTCACGCTCGCCAAGATGCGCGAGCCCCTGGACATCGTGTGGTCGAGGCCGCTCCCCGACAGTGCTCAGCCGTCCACGGTGACCGTGTCCCAGGACGCGGCCGGACGCTGGTTCGTGTCGCTGCTCTGCGACGACACGATCACCCCGGCACCGGCCACCACCAGGGCGGTCGGAATCGACGCGGGGATCACGTCCCTGGTGACTCTGTCCACCGGTGAGAAGATCACCAACCCCCGGCACGAACGCCGCGACCGCGACCGTCTCGCCAAAGCCCAGCGGGAGCTGTCCCGTAAAGCCGAAGGCGACGGCAAGAACCGGGCCAAGGCGCGCCGCAAGGTCGCCAAGATCCATGCCCGGATCGCCGACCGGCGCCGCGACTTCCTGCACAAGCTGACCACTCGTCTCGTCCGTGAGAACCAAACGGTCGTGATCGAGGACCTGACCGTCCGCAACCTGGTCAAGAACCACGGGCTCGCCCGAGCAATCTCGGACGCGGCCTGGCGTGAACTGCGGACGATGCTCGAGTACAAGTGCGCCTGGTACGGGCGTGAACTCGTCGTGATCGACCGCTGGTTCCCGTCCAGCAAACTGTGCGGGAACTGCGGCACGATCCGGGCGAAACTGCCGCTGAACGTCCGCACCTGGACGTGCGAGTGCGGCACGGTGCACGACCGCGACGTGAACGCGGCGAAGAACATTCTCGCGGCCGGGCTGGCCGTGTCTGCCTGTGGAGACGGTGTAAGACCTCAACGGGAGTCCTCCCGGACGGGGCGGTCGTCGATGAAGCAGGAACCCCAGCGGGCGACCGCTGGAACCCCCCGCCTCTAGGCAGGGGAGGAAGCCAACCATGCCTCCGTGTGTCCGGAGTTCCCCAAAGGGCTACGGCAGCATCCTGCCCCGCCGGTGAGGTGCGCGCGAGCCGGTCGCGCCTGCCCCGGTCAGCTCTCCAGGGCGAGGCGGGCTCCCAGGAGCAGCAGGACGCCTCCGGAGACCTGTTCCAGGCGTCGGCGTACACCCGTCCGGGACAGGACGGTCTTCATCCGGCCGACGAACCACACGTAGAGGCCGTAGTAGCCCACCTCGTAGAGCGCCCAGATCGCGGCGAGGCCGAGCATGGCGGGCAGGTGCGGGACGCCCTCGGGCACGAACTGCGGCAGGAAGGACATCGCGAAGACGGCCGCCTTCGGGTTGGCGAGGTTGAGCAGCAGCCCTCCCCGGTAGGACGCCCAGCCGCTCTTCTCCGCGCCCTCCCAGCCTCCGTCGGCGGCGCCCTTGGAGCGGCGCGCCTGCCACAGTGTCTGGACCCCGAAGCCGACGAGCACGACGGCACCGGCGATCCGCATGACGTCGTACGCCATCTCGGAGGCGGCGAGCAGAGCGGTGAGGCCGAACGCTGCGACGGCGCCCCACAGGAAGACGCCCGTCTCGTTGCCCAGCACGGTCAGGAAGCCCGACCGCCTGCTGCCCAGTGACCGTTTGATGATCAGCACGGTGCTCGGTCCGGGCGAGGCCGCGATCAGGGTGCAGGCGCCCAGAAAGGCGAGGAGTGTGCTCAGCATGCGGCCATCGTGGCGGGCCGCGGCTCGGTTGACCAGCCCTTTCCCCCTGCACCCGCCAGGACCGGGAGCCGTACCCGCAGGGCAGTGGGGCACTGGAACGGGCTGTCCGGCCTGCTTCGAGGGCGCCCGGACGCATCCGCGGGACACCGGAGCGACCGTCCGGCCTGCCCATCCGCTTCAGGTCACGATGCCAGGGACCGCGGACAGGTGACGCCGGTTGCCGTTCGCCTGGCGCACGCGGAGGGTGACCTCCCGGCCCGGCCGCGCGGCCTCCACCGCCCGCGCGAGATCGGCGGCCGAGGTGACCTCGGTCCCGTCGAAGGCGAGCAGGACGTCACCGCGCACCAGGCCCGCCGTGTAGCCGGGACCGGGGATGTGCACCCCGACGATCAGCGCGCCCCCGCCGTCGGGGGCGTCGACGACCTCGACCCCGAGGGTCCCCCGTGCGGATTGCCGCTCGGACTCCCCCGACCGGATCGGGCTCCCGCCGCCGGACTCCGTCGTGGAGCCACCGGCCCGCTGCGCTCCGGAACCGTCAGCCCGCGGCGCTCCGGAACCACCGGAGGGCTGCCGGGCCTGCCCGGCAGCACCGGCCTGCTTCTGGAGGTCCGCCAGCCTGCCCGTGCCGATCAGCGTCGCGCCCACCGTGCCGAGCCCCACGCCGGACAGCACGAGCACCGACCCGACGAACAGGCCGAACAGCAGGGTCACCAGCCGCCTGCCGCGACGCCGCGCGGCGTGCGGGCGCCGGGTTCCGCCGGGCGGACGGTCGCCGTCGGAGGGACGGTCGCCGTCGGACGGACGCGCGCCGCTGCCGCCCGGATTCCGGCCGGGCATCGGCTTGGGACACAACGCGGTCTGTTCCATGAGTCGCCTCCGGCAGATGTTCTACGGACCGCCTTCGGCTCCTGATCTACCCCTCGCTCCGGCGCACGACGATCCCCTAACGAGTGAGACTGTGATCCTCGTTCGAGAAGCGACTCCGCCATCGCCGCCGCTCCACGCGGCGATCCACCCGTCCGGCGGTGGCTCCCGCCCCCACCGAGGGCGTACAGGGTGCCCGGTGGGCGGCGGGAGGGGGGCCGACCGGTCACGGTCGCGCGGAGTGAACCCGTCCGCGGGAGCGCGGGCGACCGGTCCGCCGGTATCCGGAGGACTTCCGGAACCGGTCAGAGCGAGACGGGTTCCGCGCGCCAGGCGAACGGCAGCGCGGACGCCTGGTCCGGTACGAAGCCGTGGGCGCGCCGGGCCAGGTCCGCCGCGCCGTAACGGCGGCAGTCCTGGTGCCACTTCAGGATTCCGGCCAGCCAGTTCTGCAGCTCCACCACATACCCCTGCATGATCCCGCGCACCTCCTCCGAGAGCTTGAAGTCCTCGTACAGGATGGGCAGTTCATGGGCGGCTACATGCTGGAACTGCTCCATGCGCTGGGTCATCAGGTCATGGATGACGCCGAGCGCGGTCGGATAGTCGCAGCCGAAGAAGTTCTGCACGACGAGGACGCCGTTGTGCACCTCTCCCTCGTACTCGATCTCCTTCTGGTACGAGAAGACGTCGTTCAGGAGCATCGCGTAGTCCATGGCCGCGTTCTCCAGTGACCGGACGGGTCCGCTGCGGTAGACCTCCGGCGGGACCTCGGGTCCGTGACCGAGGCGGCACAGGCCCATGGTGAGCTCGGAGCCGAAGGTGGCCCGGCGCATCTCCAGGTAGTCGACCGGGTCCGGGATGCGGTTCTGGATCTGGTTGGACAGCTCCCACAGCCAGCTCTCCGTCATCACGTCCACCGCCGCGCGCAGGGTGCCCCGGGCGTCCGGGGTCATCTCCGTGGTGGTGCGCCGCCACAGGTCGATCAGTCCGCGTTCCATGCCGTTGACCGGGACGGGGACCTCCTCGCCGTCGACGGGCATGCAGGCCGACAGTCGCGCGGTGGTCAGCTTGGCGGCGGCGAGGTCGCGGCGGTTGCCGAAGAGCAGCGGGTAGTAGTCGTCGCCGTAGGTGCCCCAGGCCAGCCACTGCGAGCTGAGGTCGAGGGCCTCGGGTGTGGCGTCGGGGTGGATGCCGGCGGCGCAGAGCGGCAGATCGTAGGCGATGAGCTTGTCCTCGTCCCAGACACCCTCCTGGAGCATGCCCGTGGCGTGCATCCAGGTGACGAGGCGGTCGCGGGCGCCCGCGAGGTGCGGGCTGAGGGTGACCTCGAAGGGCATGTGGAAGTCGGGGAGCACGGAGGGTCCGACCTTCTGGAACGGAACGTGGGTGTACGCGCGCAGCCGCTCCGCGCCGGCCGCGGAGAGCAGCGCCCCGACGTCCGCGGCGGACGTCCCGAACCCGCCCATGCCGAAGGGCCGCGCCTCCTCGGCGGCACCCTCGTTCATATAGCGGCTGGAGCGCATGTGCCACTCGTGGCCGCCGGACTGCCAGTCCTGGAGACCCTGTGTGTACGCGGCGACGGCACCGACCTCCGCAGGGGTGAGCCCCTTTTCCACAGCCAGTGCGGGCACCTCCGTGAGCGCCGTGTGCTCGAACTGGTGGAGCCGTGAGGTGAGGATGTCGTTGACGGTCTCGGCGGCCTCCTGTGTCGTGCAGTCGAAGAACGTCTCCAGGACGAGGACGCCGTTGCTGAGTTCGCCCTCGTCCTCGACCTCCCGTTGGTAGGAGAACAGGTCGTTGCGCAGGTGGACACCGTCGGAGAACGTCTCCATCAGGACGCGCAGCGGCCTCGACTCGGCGACGGACGCGGGCACTTCGGCGGTCGCGTACTCGACGAGCCCCGCCGACCACGGGGCGCCGCCCACCTTGCGGCGCATCTCGATGTACTCGACGGGGTTGGAGATCCGCCCTTCGTTGATGTTGGACAGCTCCCACATCGACTCGTTGAGCAGATGCTCGGTGGAGACGGCGAACCGCCTGCGCCACTCCGCCGACATCGAGGGCACGGTCCGCGCCCACAGGTCGGCGAGTCCCGCCTCGACGGGATTCTCAGGCTCGGGTACGGGAGTCGACAGGTCGAGCGGCATGAAGAGGGGCAGCCGGTCCAGGTAGACCTTGCCGCCGGCGCGGTCCTGGGTGCGCTTGAAGGTCTCCAGGAAGTGGTCGTCGAAGAAGAACACCCACACATACCAGTCGGTGATGAGGGAGAGGGCCGGTCCGTCGCAGTCGGGGTGGGTGTACGCGCACAACAGGCCGTAGTCGTGCGCGTCGAGGTCGGACTGTTCCCAGATGCCCGAGCCTTCGAGCATGCCCATTCCGCGGGCCCACTCGACCGAGTGGGCCCGCGCCTCGTCCAGGTGCGGGTTCAGCCGGGCGGTGTACGGCATGTAGAAGTGCGGGAGTTCGAACGGCTGCGTCATGGCCGGGCCCTACCCATGGCCCCGCGCGGGCATCCGCAGGCCAGGACATGATCACACCATCGCGTGAACCGGGGCGAAAGCCGCGCACGGAGGCGCCTCGGTCCGATCGGGAGCCGCGTCGGTCCCCACCCCCGCGGCCTGACCGGAGGAGCCCTGAGGGCCGTCAGCGCCTCGCCTGGATCAGGGCGTGGGTGCCACCGGTACGCCAGCGGTGGCCCTCGGCGGCGTCGAGGGCCGCCTCGACGGTGGAGGTCAGTCCGACGACGACATCGGACTTGAGGGTCCGCAGCGCCGCCACCGACCCGGGGAAGTGAGCGGTGGCGACCGCGAAGGGGGTGGTGGCGGGGTAGAGCCGGTCGCCGATGAGACGGCGGTAGTTCAGGTCGCCCTTCAGCAGGGTCACGTCGGCCGCGGCGAACTCCTGCCGCAGGTCGTCGGGCAGATCGGCGTACGGCAACGGGGCACAGGCGAAGGCGTGGGCCCGGACGGTGAGACGGCCCTCGGACAGCGCGGCCCAGAGGCGGTTCCCGGCCTCGCCGGCCGCTCCCTTCGCGGCGGTCAGACGGCGCAGGGCGTCGAGCACGTCCGCCGCCGTGGCGTCGGACACGTAGTACGGGTACGGCTTCACATGCAGGGCGGTCCGCTCGACCCGGCCGCGGCGGAGCAGGTGGTCGGCGAGGAGCAGGTCGGGGATGAGCTCCCGGCCCGCGTTGTCCGCGACGAGACAGAGGGTGCCGCCGGCGAAGAGCGATCGCAGTACTTCTCCGTCGTTCGCCACGAGCTGGGACTCGGCCGCCGTCCCGCCCTCGGCGCGGGCCAGTTTGAACCCGAGGTCCGCGCGGTTGCCCCACAGGGAGCCGAGCAGCAGCGCCTCCTCCTGCTCCTCGACCGGCCGCCGCGCGAGGTCGTCCAGCGCGGCGAGTTCCTCGTCGGTCTCCGGGGTGTCCAGTTCGGCGAGCTTGAAGGGACGGAAGGGGTCGATGCCCTGCCATGGTCCGGGCGCGAAGTAGCCGACCGCTTCGAGGAGTTGACGGTAGAAATAGCTCTCGGACCAGAGAAAGGGCACGTCGAACCAGGACCGGCCGTAGTGCTCCCGGCCACCCCAGGCGTCCCACTGCCCGCGGTCCGCGGCCGGCGCCGGGAGCGGTTCGACGACCCCCTCGGTGCAGTTCCGGAGCAGGTCGTCGAGTGCGTGCCGCTGTTCGGGCCCGTACGGGAAGGCGTCCCGCACCTTCTCGATGAGCGCGGGATGCCGCTGGGCCAGCACGCTCCAGGGGAACGAGCCCCGCACCGAGCTCACGACCACCGGAGCGTCGTCGGGACCGGCGGCGGAGCGGGCGGCTGCGGCGGGATCGGGCATGCGGCTCACCGTACCGGCTGAACAGAAGGGGCCGTCCGACGCGGTGCGCGTCGAGCGGCCCCTCCCCCCGTAGAGCCCAGCGGTCGGCCTAGGTCGGTCGGCTTCGAGCTGTCGACCGCCCCGGTGTCCTGCGCGGCCCTGTCCTGGACGCGGGTGCGCAGCTGCCGTCGGCGGCCGCGCTGAACGATAGACAGGCCGCGAAGGTGAGGGATAGCGGGAAAACCCTCGATCCGGCCGTCGATCGGCCCTTGCCCGCCCGGAGTTCGGCGAGGTGGTCCTGTTTCGCACGGATTGCGGATCTGAACATACGGCGCTCCGGACCCGTATCTCACAGTGCTCCGCGCGAGGGGTGCGTCCCTGCCTCGCACGGTGGCACGCCATTTCGCCCACGCATCGAGGAGACCTTCCGGATGACCGCCTACCGCACCGCCACCGCGGCCGCTGTCGCCCTGGCGGCTCCGCTGCTGCTCACGACGTGGGCCGCGGGAACCGCGTCGGCGCACGGCGCGCCGACGTCTCCGGTCAGCCGGGTGGTCGCGTGCTCGCCCGAGGGCGGCAGCCTGATCCGGACGTCGGCCTGCCGGGCGGCGATCGCCGCGAACGGCGCGCCGTTCACCGCCTGGGACAACCTGCGGGTGGGCGGCGTCAACGGCCGGGACCGCTCGGTGATCCCGGACGGGAAGCTGTGCAGCGGGGGCCTGCCCGCGTACAAGGGCCTCGACCTGGCCCGCGCCGACTTTCCGTCGACGCGTCTGACGCCCGGCGCGGCCCTCACCCTCACATACGGTTCGACGATCCCGCACAAAGGGACCTTCAAGCTCTATCTGACCAAGCAGGGGTACAGCGCGACGCGCCCGCTGAAGTGGTCCGACCTGCCGGAGAAGCCGTTCGCCACGGCCACCGACCCGGCGATGGTCGACGGCGCCTACCGCATCAAGGCCACGCTGCCGTCCGACCGCACCGGCCGCCAGATGCTGTTCACGATCTGGCAGAACTCCAGCACGCCGGACACGTACTACTCGTGCTCGGACGTGGTGTTCTCCGGCGCGAGCGGAGCGTCGAAGCCGACGCGGAGCGCCGGGACTTCGGGGATCACCGGGAGCACTTCCGGTGACAAGAGCACTGCGGACGCCTCTCCGTCGACCAAGTTGGAGAGCTCGCCGCCCAGCCCCACGCCGGCGACTCCGGCCGCCGACTCGCCTTCCCCGGCGGCCAGTTCGTCCGCCGCGGAGGCGGGCACCGATCATCTGACGCCCGCCGCCGACAGCACCTCGGGCAGCGGCCCCGCCCTCCCCCTGGTCGCCGGGGGAGCGGCGGCGACGCTGCTGCTCACTGCCGGCGTCGCCTTCGTTCTGCGACGCCGACAGTGAATTCGCGCCCGGTGGGCGTCAGTTGACGTAGACCACCGGGCTGTCCGGCTGGCTGGTGTCGGTCACGGGGGCGTACTTCGCAGTGAAGTAGCCGCTGCTGAAGCAGAGGGACGAGCCGGAGAATTTGGTGAACTGCTGGTTGGCGAAGGCGATGCTGTTGTCGGTGTTGCTCGCCGTGCCGGACAGGCTCGCCGCCCGGTAGACACAGGTCAGCGTGCCCAGCAGGGAGCGCAGCTTGACCGTGGTCTGGATGGTGGAGCCGGCGGCCGGAGTGACCGTGACGCTTCCGTCGGAGCCCACCGCGGTGCTGTACGGAAGGTTGTCGACCGTGATGCTCGTGACGCCGAGGACGCCGACGACGTTGCTGCTGCACGAGCTGCTGGCGAAGGTGTGCCCGGTGAGCGACTCGGTGGCCGTACCGGGGGACGCCGGGTTGTCGGCGGCGGTCGCGGTGAAGGTCGACGAAGAACACGAGACACCGCTCGTGCCGGTGGCGCTGGAGTAGAGCGTGGCCGTGGTGCCGCTCGCCAGCGAGGCGGCGAGGACGTCTCCGACGGCGACGGGGGTTCCTCCGGCGCTTCCGGTGGTGAGCACCGGGACGTCGTCCGCGGAGGCGGGGAGGACCGCGGACGCCGACAGGGCCGCGACGACGCCGACGAGGGCGAGCAGGGATCGAGTACGCATGGGGGGTGCCTCTTCTCCGATGGGGGTGTGGGTGCCTGACCGCGCCGGGGCGCGGGGGTGCGGGTCGAGAGAGTGGCGCGGGTGTGCGGGGTCGAACGGGCCACGCGCGAAGGCGGGTTGAGACGCCTGAGTCATGTGCGGGACCGCGCGGGGAGAGACCGCTGCCGGTCCGTGACGCCTTCTCCGTACGCCACGGGCCGGCAGCGACAGCCGGGCGACCGGTACGGCCCTCGGGGGGAAGGTGACCGCGCCGGTGCCACGGGAACGGGGAATGGCCCAGAGGGCGCGCCGTTTGGGCGTACGCGCCGGGGCCGCTCCGGAACACGCCATGACCGCCCCGCGCAGAACGGGGTCCGGGAGGTGATGGGCGCGTCGACCTACGGATCCGGCGCCACGGATCCGGGGAAACAGGGAGAGTTGTAGACCTGATGGATGGTCAACGTCAAGGCACAGTACGGAAGTTGAAGGTCAGCGGGGTCCTTCCGTCGGCGTGTGTTCACAGGTGGGGCACAACTGGCACGGTTTTCCCACACACGCCTTGACCCGTAGATGTAACCCCCGGTAACTTCCTCGACGGCTACTGCTGCGTAACGAGAAAGCCCTTGCAACCGCCGGGAGGCGCGAGGAGGCGTGCGCCGCAGCCGCTGTCCGCGCCAGGACAACGCGCCACTGGAGCCCAACCCGCATCGAGACCCGCATCGAACGTGCCCAGGGAGCAGACATGGCCTCGTCCCCGGACGCCACGGCGTCCAACGGTTCCACGCCCGAGACCCCGGAAAGCGGTTCAGCCGCCAACGGGCAGGACAGACGCGGGCGGGTCCGTCTGCGTCGCGCCGCCGTGATGGCGGTGCCGGCCACCGCGGTCGCCGCGGGGTTGATGATCCTCACGGCCCAGGGCGCCCTCGGCGTCCAGTTCGCCATCTCCGGCATGCCGTTCACGGTCACCGCGACCGAGCTGAACGGCACCGGCTTCGAGCAGTTCGGCGGCCTCGACAACATGGCGGAGGACAGCCCGAACGCCGGCGACACGGGCGGCCAGGTCCTCATCGTCACCTCGGCGATCAAGAACGCGACCCTGGACCACCTGTGCCAGAGCGTCGACCTGGGCGGCACGAACCTGCTCATCACGGCGGGCAGCGGGGCGAACAAGGTGCAGGCGAGCCACCTGACCACGGACTCCACGGAACTGTCCGGTGACGCCTCCTTCGACAACATCGAGATCGGCAACGACGCCAGCACCCTCGACAAGGCCGGGGTCCAGGGACCCAAGGGCGTGTTCAGCCAGCAGGCCGACACCGTGCGCATCGCGAACCTGCGCCAGACCAACTACGCGACGACGGCGGCGGTGTTCAAGCTCCCCGGCCTCAAGCTCCGCTTCAGCGACCAGGGTTGCTGATGAGCGCCGACGCGCGGACGGACGACTCCCGGGACCTGAGGGAAGCGTTCCGGCAATGGCGTGCGCACCGCCCCTTCTGGGGCGGGCTGCTGCTCACCCTGGCGGGGGCGGAGATCCTCCTCACCGAGAAGGCGTCGCTGAAGGTCGTCCTGCACATCGGGATGCAGGGCCTGGCGGGCTACCTGCTCCCCACCATGATGCTGCTGTGCGGCCTGCTGATCCTCTTCAATCCGGCTCAGCGGCTGTTCTACTCCCTGCTGGGCATCCTGCTGTCCCTGGGCACCTGGCTCACGTCCAACCTCGGCGGATTCTTCGTCGGCCTGCTCCTCGGGGCCGTCGGCAGCTGCCTCGCCTTCGGCTGGCTCCCCGACCAGAAGCCGCGCAGGCGGCTGCTGCGTCGCGAGCCCGTCTGAGGCGGGCGGCACGGCGGGATCCGGACCCTCACTGGCTTGCCCCCGCGCACGGGGAAGATGGAATTGCCTGTACGCGCAGGGAAGTTGGCAGCGTACGCATCCGGACCCGGGCGCAACTCGACGTGCCCGGGTCCTCGCGTAGCGTCACGCGCCGTAAGTCGAATAGGGGTTCGTCTGCCGGGAGGTTCCCGATGGGAAACGCACGTCCTTTGGTGATCGACACGACCGGACGCGACATCCACGCAGAGGCCGCGCGGATCCGTGAGAGAGGACCAGTAGCCCTGGTGGAGCTGCCCGGCGGGGTGCAGGCCTGGGCGGTGAGCGGTCCCGAGCTGCTGAAGCGGCTGCTCACCGATCCCCGGGTGTCCAAGGACGCACGGCAGCACTGGCCCCTGCTGGCGAACGGCGTGATCACGTCCGAGTGGCCGCTGTTCACCTGGGTGTCCGTGGAGAACATGTTCACCGCGTACGGCGGTGAGCACCGGCGCCTGCGCACTCTGGTCTCCAAAGCGTTCACCGCCCGCCGGACGGCCGCGCTCCAGCCGCGCATCGAGGAGATCACCCGGGAGCTGCTGGACCACGTGGAGAAGGCCGGACGCGGCTCCGAGGTCGTCGACCTGCGCGAGGAGTTCTGCTATCCGCTGCCGATCCAGGTGATCAGCGAACTGTTCGGACTGCCCGAGGACCGGGGCCCCGAGCTGCGCGAGCTGGTCGACCGCATGTTCGCCACCTCCGCCGACCCGGGTGAAATGACAGCCGCCTACGGCCGGTTGCTGGTGATCCTGACCGAACTCGTCGCCGCCAAGCGGACGTCACCCGGCGACGATCTGACCTCCGGGCTGATCGCGGCCCGCGACGACCAGAACGGCAGCGCGCTCAGCGAGCAGGAGCTGCTGGACACCCTGATCCTCATGATCAGCGCCGGCCACGAGACGACGGTCAACCTCCTCGACAACGCCGTGCACGCCCTGCTCACCCGTCCCGAACAGCTCGCGCACGTCCGCGAGGGCCGGGCCGGCTGGGACGACGTGGTCGAGGAGACCCTGCGCGCGGACGCACCGGTCGCGAGCCTCCCGCTGCGGTACGCCGTGGAGGACATCGTCGTCTCCGAGCTCGGCGGCCCCGAGGGGACCGTGATCACCAAGGGTGAGGCGATCCTCGCCGCGTACGCCGCCGCCGGGCGCGATCCCGGGCGCCACGGCAAGGACGCCGCCGTGTTCGACGTCACCCGCGCCGACAAGGAGCACCTCGCCTTCGGTCACGGTGTGCACCGCTGCCTGGGGGCCCCGCTGGGCCGCCTGGAGGCCCTGATCGCGCTTCCGGCCCTGTTCGAGCGCTTCCCGGACCTCCGGCTCGCCATCCCTGAGGAGGAGCTGACGCCGGTGGACTCCTTCATCTCCAACGGCCACCGCTCTCTTCCGGTCCGCATCTCCTAGGGTCCGCATCTCCTGGGGTCCGCCTCTCCCGGCGTCCGGGGCCGGGTCACTCCCCGCGCCACCAGGCCGCCGGCCGCGCCCAGCCGCTCCTCGGGCGGCCGGGCGCGGGGGCCCGGGGCTCTGCGGGAGGCGCCGGGAAAGGCTCGGCCCGCGTCTGCCACGTATCCTCAGGGCGTCCGGCGCCGGGCCGGCCGCCCTCGGAGCGTCCGACGGCCGGAGCGGGCGGGAAGCTCACCGGCAGTGCGGCGAGTGCGCGGTGGAACGGGCCGGGACGCCACCTCAACCGCTCGACAGGCACCGTCAGTTCGATGTCGGGGATCCGGTCGAGGAGTTTCTCGACCGCGACGGCCGCGATCAGCCGCGCCGGACCCTGGGCAGGGCAGGTGTGCGGACCCGCGCTCCACGCCAAGTGGGCCCGGTTGCCGATTCGCTGACTGCCGGCCAGAGCAGGATCCGTGTTCGCGGCGGCGAGGCTCACCACCAGCGGATCACCCGCGCGCAGCAGCGTGCCCTCGTACACGACGTCGTGCCGCGGGTAGTGCACGGCGTAGTTGGCGATCGGCGGATCGGTCCAGAGCACCTCGTCGAGGGCGTCCTCCACCGGCAGCGTGCCGCCGGACAGGTCGCCCGCGAAGCGGTCGTCGGACAGCAGCAGACGCAGGCTGTTCGCGATCAGGTTCTGCTGCGGTTCGGTGCCGGCGCCCATCAGTACGGCGAGGGTGTGGATCATCTCCTCGTCGGTCAGCGCGGCCGGGTGCTCCATCAGCCAGGTCGTCATGTCCGGCGCGGGTCGCCGCCGCTTCAGCCCGACCAGGTCGAGCAGGGTGGTGGTGAGCAGCTCGTTCGCCTTCTCGGCGTCCACCCCGTCGAAGATCCCGGACATCCCCTCGACCAGCCGGACACCGTGGCCGACAGGGCAGCCGAAGAGGTGGTTGAAGACGAGCAGCGGCAGGACCTGGGCGTACTCGCCCAGCAGATCCGCCGTGCCCAGCGGCGCGAACCGGTCGATGAGGGTGTCGGCGCTGCGCTCGGCACAGCCGCGCAGGGTGCTGGACTCGACGCGGGCGAGGGTGTCGGTGATGGCGCCCCGCAGCCGGCTGTGCTCCTCGCCGTCGGTGAACAGGGCGTTGGGCCGGTACATCATCATCGGGACGACCGGGCTGTCCATCGGGACGGTGCCGTCGGCGAGGTCCTTCCAGTGCCGCGGGTCCTTGGAGAAGGTCTCCGGACTGCGCAGGACGTGCAGGGCGGCGTCGTACCCGGTGACCAGGGTGGCCCGGACGCCGGGCGCGAGTTCGACGGGCGCGGTCGGTCCGGCGTCCCGCAGCCGCCGGTAGACCGTGGCGGGATCGGCGGCGAACTCCGGTCCGTACAGGGACTGGTGGGCCGGGCAGCCGGGGGGCGGTACGGCGTTCACGCGTGCTCCAGTTCGCCGGTGCGGGCCAGCAGATGGGCGACGAGGGCGATCAGTGTCTCGGTGGCGGAGACCCGGTCGCGGGCGTCGCAGCGCAGCAGCGGGGTGGCGGGCAGCAGGTCGAGGGCCTCGCGCACCTCGTCGAGGCCGTGCCCCGGCCCGTCGTCGAAGTCGTTCAGGGCGACTGCGTACGGGAGTCCCAACTCCTCCAGTACGCCCATGACTTCGAAGGACTGGTCCAGGCGCCGGGTGTCGGCGAGAACGAGTGCGCCGAGCGCTCCGCGCGTCAGGTCCTGCCAGAGCCCGGTGAAGCGCCGCTGCCCCGGGGCGCCGAACAGATAGAGGACCAAGGTGTCGTTGAGGGTGACGCGGCCGAAGTCGAGGGCGACCGTGGTGGTGGTCTTGTCCCGCGTACCCGCCAAGTCGTCCACGAGCGCGCCGGCCTGGGTCATGACCTCCTCGGTGCGCAGCGGCCGTATCTCGGAGAGCGCGCCGACGAACGTGGTCTTGCCGACCGCGAAGTGGCCCACGACCAGCAGCTTCACGGCGGTCTGCACTCCCTCGGGCAGGTACACGGTGTCAGAGTCGGGAGCGGAGTCCATCGAGGACCTCCTGGAGGATGCGGGTGTCGGACGGCGGCCCGGCGGAGGGGATCGGCGTGCGGGTGACGAGGTGGCCGCTGTCCATCAGGTCGGCGACCAGCACCTTGGTGACACTGACGGGCAGCTCCAGATGGCCCGCCACCTCGGCCAGCGACAGTGCCCCGGGCCGGCACAGCTCCATCAGCCGCCGCTTCTCGGGGCTCAGCCCGGTGAGCGGTGGGCCGAGGGCCGCGATCAGCAGCGTGACGAGGTCGAGGGTGTTGCGCGACGGATGCGAGCGGCCGCCCGTGACGACGTACGACCGCACCAGCCGCTCCCCGGGACGACGTCCGGGCGGCGTCATGCCGGACTGCCGGTGTCCTGCCGGGCCGGGCTGGTCAGTTCCTTGCCGAGCCGGTCGACCATCTTGTGCATGCGGTAGGTGACCGCCTCCATGTCGACGTCCTCGGTCGTGGACACGGCGAGATGGGTGCCCTCGCCCGCGGCGACGAGAAAGACGTACCCGTGTGCGAACTCGATCAGGGTCTGCCGCCACGGTGTGTCCGGGCTGCCGCAGAACTCGGCGGTGCTGCGGCTGATCGACTGCACGCCGGACAGGCCCGCGGCCAGCCGTTCGGCGTCGTCCCGGCCGATGTCCGCGGAGTGGGCGCGGAGCATGCCGTCGGCGGACAGCAGGATCGCGTGCCGCGCGTGCGGCACCTTCAGCACCTCGTCGAGCATCCACCCCAGCTCGTTGGTCATGGGCGCGGTCATCCCTGTGTGCTCCCTTCGATCCGGTGAGGTGTTTCGTACGACGTCACGGGGGCGCCCGTGGGCATCACGGGGGTCTCCGCCGGCGCCGCGAGGGCATCCGCCGTCGGCACAGAGGCGTCCGTCGAGGTCCTCAGTGCGCTTGTCGGCGTCGTCGGGGCACTCGCCGGCATCACGAAGGCGTCCGTCGGCGTCACCGGGGCGCGCGTCGGCGTCACGGGGGAACTCGTCGGCGTCGCCGGAGCACCCCTCGGCGTCACCAGGGCGTCCGCCGACGTCACCGGAGCATCCGTGGACGTCACCGGGGCGTTCGTCGGCGCGTGGGCTTCCGGGCTCGCGGGAGCGTCGGGCGGCCGCGGGGCGGCCGGTGTTCCGGTGGTGTCCCGCTCCGCGCGGCCGAAGCGGGTGCCGCGGGCGAATGCGCCCATGCGCCGGGCGTTCTCCTCGGCCGACCGCGCGCTGACGTCCTCGGCGGGGACGGCGTCGGGCTGTTCGGCGGGGGTCGCCTGCTGCGGGCCGCGGCGCCGCCGCTTCGGCAGGCCACCGGCCGTCGTCGTCCCGACGGGCTCGGCCGCCCGACGCGTGGGACGCACCGGCGTCACGGATGCCGCCCCCGGACCTGCGGGCCGCCCGGCCGCCCGTGAGGGCTCGGCCCGCGGCGGCGCCTCCACCACCGGGGCCAGATGCGTGAGCAGCGTCGACGGCAGGAACACCACGGCGCGGACACCGCCGTACGGGGACCGCGTGTCCACCGAGACGCTGAACCCGTACCGTGCGGCGAGTACACCGATGACGGCGAAGCCGAACTGCGGCGGATCGTCGAGCCGGGTCACGTCCACCGGGTCGCGGCCGGCCAGCAGCGCGGCGGCCCGCTCGGTCGCCTGGCCGTCCATACCGACACCGGCGTCGTCGATGACCACGCAGGCGCCGTTGTGTGCCGACTGGACGGTGACCTCGACGTTCGTGTTGGGCTGCGAGTGGCGTGCCGCGTTGTCCAGCAGTTCGGCGACGGCGAGGACCACCGGTTCGACCGCGCGGCTCTCGACGGCGATGTCGACCTGTCCGTTGACGCGGACGCGCCGGTAGTCGCGGACACGGGAGGTCGCGCCACGCACCACGTCGATCAGCGCGGAGGTGCTGCGCTGCCGTCCGGGCCAGGAACCGCACAGGACGGCGATCGCCTGGGCACGACGGCCGAACTGGGCGTTGGTGTGGTCGATTTCGAGAAGGTCGCGCAGGACGTCGGGGTGGTCGTGCCGGTCCTGCATCTCCGCGATGGACACCTGCTGCTCATTGGCGAGAGCCTGGATCGAACGCATCGACGCCTTGAGCGCGGACTTCGCGGACTGGTCGGCACGCGCCTGCGCGTGCCCCACCGCTTCCGAGAAACGTTCGAGGACGCTGTCGAGGTGCTTCGCGAAGTCCGTGCCGGCCACCCGGGCGTCGAGCGGGCCGGCGGCGGGGACACCCGCGGGAACGTGCTGGTGGGGGGCGTCCTCCAGGGCGGGCAGGCGGACCTCGGCCAGGTGCCGCAGCTCCTCGTCGCGGACCCGCAGGTCCTCCGTGAGCACGGCGGTCCGTCGGCGCTGTCGCGTGCTGATCCCGCGCTGGCGCAGCAGCAGCACGGTGACGGCGAGCAGGCCGGCGGCCAGGCACCAGGACGCGGCCTCCGGTATCCGTTCGGTCATGGTCCTCAAGTCCTCTTGTGCAGAGACACATTGCTGGGAAGGAAGCAAGAAAAGTGAGGGGTGGGACGCGAGTTGACGCGGGCGCATGACGGTAGCCCCGCGGCGGTGTCCGCGCTTGCCCCGGCGCGCAAGGAAGTTGCCGCCATGCGCACCGACTGTGTGCACTAGGCTGACACCGCGTGACTACCCTCACCCACGCGGGAGTTGATGGTGTCGTTGGCTGCGGCGAACTACCTGGTGGAGACCCGGTCGACGGGTGCGGTCCAACCGTGGGAGCGGACCGACTTCTGGAGCGAGCACATCGGGTCGTACCAGTCCCGGATGGGCTACCGGTACAGCCGCACCGACGACTTCCGCGGTGAGACGGTGCGTCAGCGCACAGAGGCGTATCAGCTCGTCAGGTTCCGGTCGGACGAGATCGAGTACAGCAGGACCGCGCGGCAGGTCCGCGAGGATCCCGACGGGGACTACCGGTTACTGCTGCCGCTGAGCGGGGAGATCATCCTGCGCCAGGACGGTCACGAGGCCCGGCTGACCCCGGGGACGGGCACGCTCGTCTCGTTCGGGGCGCCCTTCCAGTGCCTCCAGGACGCCTCCGCCCAGGCGTTCGTCCTGACGATCCCGGCGCGCGAGGTGGACGGCCCGCTGAACCGCAAGTCGCCGCTGGCCACCGCCCTCGACCTGAGCAGGGGTCTCGGCCGCGTCGTCCGCTCGATGCTCGACGGTCTGTACGCCGAGCGCGACGATCTCACCGACTCCCAGTTCAACGCCGTGTCCGACCGGGTGGTGGAGCTGGTGTGCATGCTCGCCACCGGCGACGACCGCCCCGACGGCGCCCGCCACCTGGCCGACGTGGAGACGGTGGTGCGCCGCCACGTCCGCGAGAACGCCGCCGACCCCGGGCTCACCGGTACGTCCATGGCCCGCACCCTCGGCTGGTCGCTGCGGCAGATCCAACTGGCCCTGCAGCACGCGGGCACCACCCCCCGCGACCTGATCCGTGAGGAGCGCCTGCGCCTGGTCCGCGAACGTCTCCAGTGCGGCGACTGCGAACACCTGACCATCACCGATCTGGCCTACGCCTCGGGATTCTCCTCGGCGAGCGCCCTGAGCACCGCGTTCCGGCAGCGCTTCGGGGTGAGCCCGCGCGAGATGCGCAACGGCGTCCGCGGAACGTGACCACGCGTTCCCCGGGCGTCCGCCACCCGTACGCCCGGTCCGCCTGTCCGCCGTCGGCACCTCGTCGGCACCTCGTCGGCGCCCCTGCGACGCGCACGGCCTGGGACAATCGGCAGAGGACGGGATCTCGGTCGGAGACGGGCTGCTGGTTCGGGAGTGGAGATGGATCTGCGGCAGATGGAGGTCGTGGTCGCGGTGGCCGAGGAAGGCGGTTTCACCGCGGCGGCCCAACGGCTGCACGTGGTGCAGTCCGCCGTGTCGAGCACGGTCCTCGCACTGGAACGGGAGCTGGGCACCCCTCTGTTCGACCGCACCACGCACCGGGTGTTCCTGACCCCGGCGGGCGAGGTCTTCGTCCCGGCGGCGCGCGCCGCGCTGCGGGCTGCGGAACAGGCGCGGGCCACCGTCGACCTGGTCCGGGGACAGCTGCGGGGCAGGATCACGATCGGCACGACGCAGGGCGTCTGGGCCGATCTCCATCGGCCGCTGGCCGCGCTGCGCGCCGAGCATCCGGACGTGGTGGTGCGGTTGCGGCAGGCGTCCGTGACCGACATCCGGCACGCGCTGCGCGAGGGCACCGTCGACCTGGCCGTGGTCGCACTCGACCGGCAGCGGCAGCGCGGTCTGGTGACCCGGCTGCTGTCGTACGAGGAGATGGTGCTGGTGTCCGCCCCGCGGCGGGCGCTCACCGGAACCGGCCCGGACGGCACGGTCACGCTCACCGAGACCGCCCGGCTGCCGCTGGTGGACTTCACACCGGGCTGGGCGATCCGCCTCTGCGTGGACCGGGCGTTCCGTGCCGCCGCCGTGGAACGGGAGACGACCTTCGAGGTCGACGACATCGTCGCCGCGGCCGAACTCGTCCGGGGCGACCTGGGCGTCTGTGTCATGCCCGCCTCGATCGCCGGGCAGTTCCCCGACCTCAGCACCCACGCCTTCGCCCGGCACGCGCCCCACTGGAAGATCATGCTCGTCCTCCCCCGCGGCGACACCCCTCCGGCGGTCACCGCGCTGCTGCGGCACATGCCCTGAGGACGGGCTCCGCCGAGCGGTGGCCGTGGGGTGCCGGTCAGGCGGATCCGGCGGGCTGGGGGGTCAGGCGGTGCAGGCCCTTGCGGTCGTAGTAGCGGGTCATCGCGAAGCCGAAGAGAAGGGCGAGCACGGCGCCGACGCCGATCATGAGCCAGGCCCTGCCGAGGCCGGCCTCGGCCCGCGCGTCGAAGAAGAGGATGGCGCGCACCCCGTCGCTGAGCTGGCGCATGGGCTCGAAGACGGACAGGAAGCGGTAGAACCCGGGCACCGCCTGGAGCGGGACGGTGGCTCCCGAGGACGGCAGACCCAGCACGATGAACACGAACATGGACACGAGCTGTCCGATCCCGCCGAAGGCCGCGTTGATCGCCTGGACGCCCAGTCCGACGGCGAGGCTCGCGCAGTAGGAGTAGATCCACAGCAACGGCAGGTGGGTGGCGTCCATGCCGAGGATCGCGACGGTGGCCAGCATGACCAGGGAGACCGTGAGCACGGTGATACCCGCGGTCATGACCATTTTCAGGAGCAGGGTCTGGGTCCGGCTGATCGGCACGGTCGGGCGGCGGGTGTGCCAGGGGCCGATCTCGTTGTCGGCGTATCCGAGGGCCGTGTCGACGCCGGTACTGATGAGGTTGCCGCCGAGGAACCCGGCCAGCACCAGGAGCAGGGTGTAGTAGAACGCGCTCAGCCCGAGACCGCTGTGGTCGCCGATGGGGTGCCCCACCCGGGTGACGACCTCGACGGGGTCGGCGAGGAGCAGCCGCGTGGTGGAGTCCGCCTTCGCGGTCGCGGGCGAGGCCGTGAGTTCCTTGCCGATGGAAGCGGAGGCCTGCTGCGCGGCGGCCGTGGTGATCCGGCTGGCCAGCGACGAACCGAGGCTGCCCATACCGGGGTTGGTCAGCACCGTCATGGTGGGCCGGACCCTGGCGTTCGCGGTGGTCAGCGCGGTCAGGGAGTCGGTGAAGTCCCTGGGGACGACCAGGGCACCGTAGATCTTGCCCGAGGAGAGTTCGTCCTGGGCCTGCGCACGGGTGAGTCTGCGCCAGCCGGCCGCACCGGAAGTGTCGCTCGCGACGACGGCCGCGGTGACCTGGGTGCCCACGTTCTGCCGCTGCCCCGGAGGGGGCTTGCCGGTGTCCTCGTTGACCAGGCCGATCGGCAGGTCGTGCAGATGCCGGTTCGGGTTGACGATGCCGCCCATGTAGAGCAACGACAGCAGGAGCGCGAGCAGCCCCGTCAGTACGGTGGGCACCACCCACAGCTTCGGACGACGCAGGAGCGCGGCGGCACGCGCCTGGGCGGGTGCGGCGACATGGTCACCCCGGCCGGCGTCCGAGCCGCCGGGGCCGCCGGTACGCAGGGCGTCACCGCCGCCCGTACCCGTGGCGTCCTCGTCGCCGTCGTCCGCGAGGTGGTTGTTGTCGGCGTCCATGGTTCTCCGTAGGTTCCGGGGCGGCGCGGGAGCGGCGGTGGGCGCGCGGCCCCCGGCCGGGGAGTCCGAGGCCGCACGTCAGGTCAGGATCTGCTGTGCGCGGGCGTCACGGACGGCGACTCGCCGAATCCCCGGCGGCGGCCCACGGCTTCATTCCCGAGTCGCACGGCCGAGTCCTGACGGACCGGTTCACGCCATGACCGTGCGGCCGCTCCATTCGCCCCGGCCCGGTGAATCCGATGTTCACGCGCCGTCCCATGCCTTCGGCTGTGGTCCCGTGCCGTCGCCGGGCAGTCTGCGCGCGGCAGCCCACCCCCACCCCCACCCGTGTCGGGACCGCAGCGACGCCACGGGAGTTGCAGAGGACGCTCTCCCGTCCGACGCGGCACCTCCGGCCGTGTCGCTCACACGCTGGCCCCCCTTCCTCTCGCGGACACCGTGGCGTCACACCGAACGGGCACGTTTCCCCCGTCCCCGTTGCATCGCCTCGGATCCGTCCGTCCGTACGCGGGCGTGACGCGGAAGGACGACGTGAGCCGTGTCCCTGCCCCCGCTCGACAGCCTCCCCGCCCCCACGCCCACATCTGTCACACCCACCGCACCCGGCGATACACCTTGCGCCGCCCAACCCGCTTCCACTGTCTGCTCCCCCTGCGCCACCCCCACCCGCTCCACCACCCGCCACACATCCCTCGCGCGACTCACCCGCCTCGTATTGGCGCTACTCCCCACCCTGTTGATCGGAACCTGGGCGGCGCTGGACCGGCGGGCGCTGCGCGACGGCGCCGCCCGGCTGGGTGACGCCGATCCGTGGTGGCTGCTCGCCGGGGTCTTCTTCACCCTCCTGGGCTGGGTGGTCGCCGGGTGCGTCCGGCAGGGCGCCCTGCCGGACAGGCTGCCGCCCGGCCTGCTGCTGGCGTCGCAGTTCGCCGCGGGAGCCGCCAACCTCCTGCTGCCGGCGAACATCGGCGCCCACGCGGTCACTCTGCGCTTCCTGCAGCGCCAAGGCATACCCCTGGCCCGCGCGACCGCCTCGCTCGCCCTGTACTCGCTGGTCAAGCCGGTGGCGAGAATGCCGGTGCTCATCGCCTTCCTGGTGGCGTTCGAGGACACCCGCCGGCTCGGCGGGATCGCCCCGGATCGCTGGACGCTGCTGCTGGCCGCCGGAAGCGTAACGGTCGGTCTCGCGACCGCCTTCCTGCTCCTGGCGGTCGTCCGTCCGCTGCGCCGCCCGGTCGTCGGCTTCCTTCGCACCGCGCTGACCGATGTACGGCTCCTGCACACCCGGCCCAGCCGCGTGCTCGCCCTCTGGGGCGGATCGGCCGCCGCCCCGGTGCTCCAGGGAAGCGTGATCGCGTCGGTCGGCTTCTCGCTCGGGCTGCCGCTGTCGTGGGCGCAAGTGGTGTTCGCGCTGCTGATAGCCAGTACCGCCGTCGCTGCCGTACCCGCTCCGGGCGGAATAGGCCCGGTGGACGCGGCCCTGGTATTCACCATGGTCGCGCTGGGCGCCCCGATGGGCCTCTCGACGGCCACCGTCATCTGCTACCGGGTCCTGACGGTCTGGATCCCGCTGCTCCCGGGCACGCTCGTCCTCTCGGCCCTGGTCCACCGCAAGGTGCTCTGAACCGGGGCACGGACGGAGGCCCCGGCCCCCGGAACACCCTGGTTCCTTGCCCGTTGGGCCCATGGCACGACAGCCGTGGCCACCGTCGCGGACGTGTTCCGCGCCGAGGCTGTCAGAACTCGCCACGTGCACGCCATGGACGCGTCCTCGCACGGTTCGGGACTCACGTCGATGGTGTTCGCGTATGTGAGGACGGCGAGTTGGGGCCACCCACGCCGACGGCCCCGAGACGCCCGGGCCCGTGTCGGGTCGACCGGTAGCGGTCGTACCGGCACGGGCCGACGGCCGCGGGCCGGACGACCTCGGGCGGAACGGCTCAGCCCTCGTCCGGCGCCAACCGCAACGAGATCGAGTTTATGCAGTACCGCTGATCCGTCGGCGTCGCATACCCCTCACCCTCGAACACATGGCCGAGGTGTGATCCGCAGCGGGCGCAGCGCACCTCGGTGCGCATCATGCCGTGCGAACGGTCCTGGATCAGCTCGACCGCGTCGGAGTCCTTCGGGTCGTAGAAGGACGGCCAGCCGCAGTGCGACTCGAACTTCTCCGTGGAGGTGAAGAGTTCGGCGCCGCAGGCGCGACAGGAGTAGACGCCCGTCGTCTTGGTGTCGGTGTACTCACCGGTGAAGGCGGGCTCGGTGCCCGCCTTGCGCAGCACCGTGTACTCGGCCGGGGTCAGCTCCGCGCGCCACTGCTCGTCCGGCTTTTCGATGTCGTACGACATGAAGCTCAACCCCTCACGCTCAAGGAGGCCCACTGGGGGCCACGGTCACTCGGACAGCCGGGCGAGGATCTCCGGTCCGAGATCCGTCACGTCGCCCGCGCCCATGGTGAGAACGAGATCACCGGGCTTCGTCATTCCCGCGACGACGGACGGCACCTCGGCCTTGTCGTGGACCGGCGTCACCTCGGCGCCCGCGGCCCGCGCGGCCCGCAGGATCAGCTCACTGGTGACACCGGGGATCGGGTCCTCGCGGGCCGGGTAGATGTCCAGGACGACCGAGGCGTCGGCCAGCGACAGGGCCTCGCCCATCTCCTTGCCCAGCTCCTGGGTGCGGGAGAACAGGTGCGGCTGGAAGACGACGAGGATGCGGCCCGAGGCGCCGGCCCGCATGGCCTCCAGGTCGGCGGTCATCTCGGTCGGGTGGTGCGCGTAGGAGTCGACGACCTGGACGCCGGCCGCCTCGCCCTTCAGCTGGAGGCGGCGCTTCACGCCGGTGTACGAGGCGAGCGCGGGGGCCAGCTCGGCGGCCGGAATGCCCAGGGCGACACCCGCGGCCAGCGCCGCCACCGCGTTGTGCGCGTAGTGACGGCCGGGGACGGAGACCGCGAAGGTCAGCTCGGCGCCGTCCAGCAGGACCGTCACCTCGCTCTTCAGGCCGTGCGGGACCACGGAGAGCACCCGGACGTCCGCGTCGGCGGCGTCGCCGTACGTCACGACGCGCACACCGCGGCCGGTGACCCGGCGGGTCAGCTCGCGGGCGCCCTCGTGGTCGGCCGAGATCACCAGCGTGCCGCCCTCGGTGACGCGGTCCACGAACGTCTCGAAGGACTCGTAGATCTCTTCCATCGACGCGTAGTTGGCGTGGTGGTCGAGTTCGACGTTGAGGATGATCGCGACCTCGGGCGCGTACTTGTGGAAGCTGCGGTCCGACTCGTCGGCCTCGGCGACGAAGATCTCGCCCTCGCCGTGCAGGGCGTTCGAACCGGGGGCGTCGAGGTCGCCGCCGATGGCGTACGACGGGGCGAGGCCGAGCGACGACAGGGACACGGCCAGCATCGAAGTGGTGGTCGTCTTGCCGTGGGTGCCGGCGACCGCGATCGGGCGCAGGCCGTCCATCAGCCGGGCGAGGGCGTCCGAGCGGTGGACGACCGGGATGCCGAGCTCGGCCGCGCGGGCGAGCTCCGGGTTGTCCGCGCGGATCGCGGAGGAGACCACGACACAGGTGGCGTCGGGGGCGAGGTGGCCGGCCGCGTGCCCGATGTGGACCGTGGCGCCCAGCGCGCGCAGCGCCTCGGCGGTGGCGGACTCCTTCGCGTCGCTGCCCGCGACCTGGGCTCCGCGCTGCGCGAGGATCTTCGCGATGCCCGACATCCCGGCGCCGCCGATGCCGATGAAGTGCGGTCGGTCCATCGCGGTAGGAAGGCCGGGTGCCATGCGTGTATCTCCCCAAGATCCGGTACGAAGGTGGGCGCGCTCTCCCGAAGGGAACGCGGACCCAGCCTATTGGGTGCGGCGGACGGCGCCTCACAAGGGACACCGGCGGACCCGCCCCGGCCAGCCGGGCCGGACGCCCGGCCGTCACCCACCGGGCCTCAGCACGCCCAGCCGTGACCTGCCGGGCCTCAGCACGCCCAGCCGTCACCCACCGGGCCTCAGCACGCCAGCCGTGGGCAGGTGCGCCCCCTGAAGCCGGGACTGCGCCACTCACGTCGCCAGGACGCGGACCCGCTGCCCCGACCCCGCGCGCACCCGGGACTCCGGGCTGCGCCGCTCACGCCCGGAACCCAGGGCTTCGCCACACTCACGCCCCGCTCGGGGCCCCCGAACCCGGAGCCGGCTCACACCTTGCTGTGCGAGAACAGCTTCAGCACCGGCACGCCCACCTTGTGGCGGGCCCGGGAGGCCCAGTCGCGGTGGAAGAACTCCTCCACGTAGTGGGGGTCGGTCAGCACGATGACCTCATCGGCCTCCACCTCGTCGACCAGGGTCTTCAGCGCGTCGAGCGGGTGATCCTCGATGAGCCGTCCCTCGGCCGCGCTGCCGGACGCGCGAAGAGCCAGCAGTGACACCTCCAGCGCCTGCTCGCCCTGGCCGGCGGCCGCGTCCCCCTCCGGGGTGTCGCCCTCGCGGGCCGCCTCGTCGATCTCGCCGAGCGCGACGTCGTCGATGGCCCGCAGCAGCCGGTCCGCCTGGTCGCCCCGGGGCTGGAGCAGCACATGGAAGGCGACCGCCTCGTCACCGTGCAAGGTCGTGACGAACTCCACGTCGGCGGACGTCAGGGCCTTCTCGATCATCAATACGCTTGTGAACACGACAGGCGCCCTTCTCGTCCGTGGGCCGTCCCGGCCCCTGCGGAAACCATCCTGCCCCGTGATCGCACGGGTACTGCGCGATTTAGTGTGCCCGTCGGAAGATAAACGGAACCTGCTGTTCCGTCGGCTGTCAGCGCCGACGGTATCGGCTGTACAGGAACCCGGCCTCTTCCAGCAAAGACACCAGTTCGAGCTGTCGCGGGACCGGCACCGAGGGTCCTCCGGCGATCCGCTGCGCGTCGCCCGCGGCGAGCAGCGGGGCCAGCGTCAGACACATCTCGTCCAGCACGCCGGCCGCGATCAGCTGGCCCAGCAGCCGGGGCCCGCCCTCGGTCAGCAGCCTGGTGTGCCCGAGGTCGCCCAGGGCCCGCACGGCGCGGGCGGGATCGACGCCCATGCCGTCCCCGGCGATCACCACCTGTGCGCCCGCCCGCTCGGCCGCCGCGATCCGGTCCGGGTCGGCCGCGGCGCCGGTCAGCACCAGCGTGGGCACCAGGGGCGAAGTGAACAGCGGCAGCGAGAAGTCCAGGTCGAGGCTCGCCGTGACCACCGCGATCGCGGGCGCGGGGCCCTGCCCGGCGGCCTCCCTGAGCGCCGCGAAGGCCTCACGCGCGCGTGCCGGCCGGTAACCCTCCTGCCGTGCCGTCTCCGCTCCGACGACCACGACGTCCGCGAGCCCCCTGAGGACACCGAAGATCCGCATGTCGGTGGCGTTGGAGATGGGCTGCGAGCGCCCGTCGTGCTGGGCGGCGCCGTCCAGCGTGGACACCATGTTGGCCCGCAGCCAGGGCTCGCGGACCTCGGGGTAGGCGTACGCCTCCGCCAGTTCGCCGAGCTCCCACTCGCGCTCCGTCCCATCCGTCCCGGAGGCCTCGACGGAGGCCTGGGCTGCTGTTTCGTAGGTCACAGGGAACAGGCGTCGCATGACGTGCAGTGTGGCACGGCGCATAGAGTGGGGAACCGTGTCGTCCACCTCCACCGCCTCCGCGATCGACCCGATAGCCGAAGCGGCCCCCCTGTCCCTGTGCGTCCGCGAGCCGCACGTCCCCGCCGACCGGCTCGTCGCCGAGATGGTGCCGCCGCCGCGCTTCGACTCGGTCCGCTTCGCCACGTACATCCCGGACCCGAACCAGCCCAGCCAGACCGAGGCCGTTGGCATCCTCGAACGCTTCGCCGGCGGGCTCGGCGGGGCCCACGCCATCGGCGCCCCCAAGCGGAGGCTGTTCGGCTTCGGCAAGGCGCCGAAGACTCCGGCCGGTCCCCGGGGCGTCTACCTGGACGGCGGCTACGGCGTCGGCAAGACCCACCTCCTCGCCTCCCTGTGGCACGCGACCCCGGCGGAGCCCGCACTCAAGGCGTTCGGCACCTTCGTGGAACTGACGAACCTGGTGGGCGCGCTCGGCTTCCAGAAGACCGTGCAGACCCTCTCGGGGCACCGACTCCTGTGCATCGACGAGTTCGAACTCGACGACCCGGGCGACACCGTCCTCGTCTCCACCCTGCTCGGCAAGCTGGTCGACGCGGGCGTCGCACTCGCGGCCACCTCGAACACACTTCCGGGCAAGCTCGGTGAGGGCCGGTTCGCGTCCGCCGACTTCCTGCGGGAGATCCAGGGCCTGTCCGCGCGCTTCCGCCCGCTGCGCATCGACGGTGAGGACTACCGCCACCGCGGGCTGCCCGAGGCACCCGCCCCGTTCTCCGACGAGCAGGTCACCAAGGCTGCGTACGCCACCGACGGCGCGTCCCTGGACGACTTCCCGCACCTGCTGGACCACCTGGCGCGCGTCCACCCCAGCCGGTACGGCGCCCTGACCGACGGGATCAGGGCGGTCTGCCTCACCGACGTCCAGCCCGTCCCGGACCAGTCCACCGCATTGCGGCTCGTGGTGCTCGCCGACCGGCTGTACGACCGCGAGGTGCCGGTCCTCGCCTCCGGAATGCCCTTCGACCGGCTGTTCAGCGAGGAGATGCTGAACGGCGGCTACCGCAAGAAGTACTTCCGCGCGATCTCCCGGCTGACGGCGCTCGCCCGCGACGCGAAGGGCCTCGTGGACAGCCGGGGAGTCTAGGGCCCGCATCCCCACGAGGAACGGAACCTCGCCGACCCGCCCATCCTCTGCGAGGAACTGTTCCGGACGCCCTGCCGACCCGGCCATGAACGCCACCCTGTCGGGCACTCCTCCGGCCCGATTTCCCACGGGCAGACCCGGCAGGAACCCCGCCCCCGCGACGTAAAGTGGAGATGTCAGGCAGAACGGGCACCCCGGAAGGGGGTCGTCATGATCCAGGAAATCATCGTGGGGATCGTGGCGGCCGGGTCCGCCTCCCTGGTCTACGTCGCGGCCAGCGCCCGGGTCATCAAACAGTACGAACGCGGAGTCGTCCTCCGCCTCGGACGGCTCGCGGGAGAGGTCCGCTCCCCCGGCTTCACCATGGTCGTGCCCTTCGTGGACCGGTTGCGCAAGGTCAACATGCAGATCGTGACCCTGTCCGTGCCGGCCCAGGAAGGCATCACCCGGGACAACGTCACGGTCCGGGTGGACGCGGTCGTCTACTTCAAGGTGATTGACGCGGCCGACGCGGTCATCAAGGTCGAGGACTACCGCTTCGCGGTCTCCCAGATGGCACAGACCTCGCTGCGCTCGATCATCGGCAAGAGTGACCTGGACGATCTGCTGTCCAACCGCGAAATGCTCAACCAGGGGATGGAGTTGATGATCGACAGCCCGGCGCTCGGCTGGGGTGTGCAGATCGACCGGGTCGAGATCAAGGACGTATCACTGCCGGAGACGATGAAACGGTCGATGGCCCGGCAGGCCGAGGCGGACCGTGAGCGCAGGGCCCGGATCATCAACGCGGACGCGGAGTTGCAGGCGTCCAAGAAGCTGGCCCAGGCCGCCGAGGTGATGTCGGAACAGCCGGCCGCACTCCAACTGCGCCTGCTGCAGACGGTGGTGGCGGTCGCGGCCGAGAAGAACTCCACACTCGTCCTGCCGTTCCCGGTGGAGTTGCTGCGCTTCCTGGAACGGGCGCAGTCGGGACAGCCGCCGGTGGTGGCGGAGTCCCAGCGGGCGCGGCGGCCCGAGGCGCCGCCCGGGGTCGAGCCGGTCGACCCCCCCGCCGCGCCGGACCGGATCAACGGAGTGCCGGAGGCGCTCGGCCTTCCGGAGACGTTCGCGGACACGGACGGGCTCGGAGTTCCGGACGCGTTCGGGATCCTGCGCACGCCCGGGACACCGAAGGAGCCCGGGGAACCGGACGGCTCCGGGAATCCGGACGGGTCCGGGGAAGCGGAGGAGTCGCGGGGAGTGGAGGGGTCGGGGGGAGTGGAGGGGTCGGGGAAGGCGCCGGAGGCGCCCGCGGGATAAATACCGTGCCCGTCCCGGGGCCCGCTGCTAGCGTGAGGCCCATGAAGCGTGCCGCACTGAACACGACGACGCCGGAGAGTGTCCCGGCGCGCTGACCGCTGACGTGAGTCGAAGCCCCGGGGCGAGTGCCCCGGGGCTTCGCCGTGTGGTCGCTCGCCCTCCGCAAGCGAGGAGACCACCATGAACGACCACCGCCGACTCGGCCGTGAACTCGACCTGTTCGACACCGACCCCCTGATGGGCGCCGGACTGCCGTACTGGCTGCCGGACGGCGCCGCGGTGCGGTACGCCCTGGAGGAGTACGTCCGCGACGCCGAACGGCGGGCGGGCTATCGGCACGTGTACTCACCGGTGTTGGGCAAGAAGGAGCTGTACGAGATCTCGGGGCACTGGTCGCACTACGGCGACGACATGTTCCCGCCGATGGAACTCGGCGGAGAGCAGATGCTGTTGCGACCGAGCCTGTGCCCCCACCACGCGCTCATCTACCGGTCCCGCCCGCACAGTTACCGAGAACTCCCCTTCCGAATGGCCGAGTTGGGTGCCATGTACCGGTCCGAGCTGTCCGGCGTACTGGGCGGCCTGACCCGCGTGCGCGCCATCCAGCTCAATGACGCGCACATCTTCTGCACCCCGGACCAGGTCGCCGAAGAGGCGTCCGCCGCACTGGGGTTGATCCGCGACGCGTACGACGCGATGGGCATCGACGCGGCCCGCTACCGGCTGTCGCTGCCGGGCCCCGGCGGGAAGTACGTGGCCGATCCGGAGCTGTGGCGCAGATCGGCCGCACTGCTGCGCGAGGTCCTCGACGGTTCCGGTGTGGCGTACGAGGCCGTCGAGGGTGAGGCCGCGTTCTACGGACCCAAGATCGACGTCCAGATCACCGATCCGGCGGGCCGCGAGTCGACCCTTTCCACCGTCCAGGTCGACTTCCATCAGCCCGAGCGCTTCGATCTGCACTACATCGGCGCCGACGGCGGGAAACACCGGCCGGTCATGGTGCACCGCAGTGTGATCGGCAGCCTGGAACGGGCCGTCGCCCACCTCATCGAGGTGCACGCAGGCGCCTTCCCGGCCTGGCTCGCCCCCGTCCAGCTGGTGGTCCTGCCGGTCTCCGAAGCCGAGTCCGACCGGGCTCTCGAGCTGGTACGCCGCTGCCGCGACCGGGGCCTGCGGGCCGAGCTCGCCGCCCCGGACCAGGGCAGCCTGGGCGCCCGGGTGCGCGCCGCCCGCCTGGTCCCGTACCAGGCGGTGATCGGTCACCGGGAAGCGGCCGCCGACCTGATCGCCCTGCGCCTGCGCGACGGCCGCCGCCTCGACCCCCGGCCGGCCGACGAGATCCTGCACCGCATCGCGCGGCAGATCGAATCTCGCAGCGTCGGCCTGCTCGACCAGGCCGAGCAGGCCGACGCGGGCGGAATGGGTGGAGTGGGCGAAGCAGGCTGACCTTGGCCGAGCAGGCTGACCCTGGCCGAGCAGGCCGGACGGAGCACGCACGGCGAGGGCGGGCCCTCAGATCCCCCGCCCGCCCCCGCCGACGCGACCGGCCGCGCGGAGAGCGGCCCCGGGCAGAGCCCCAGGCGGGTGACTCGGGGCCGCATCCGGGCGGCGCACGAGCGGCACGCCCTCCATGATGACCGAATAATCACACTTATTTGCATATCGTCGCACGATGATTCTCTCTGTACGGGGCATCGCCGTGACCTGCGCCGCGGGAGCCCTCGGTGCCGCACTCGCCGCGTGCGGCGGCCCGGCGAGTCGGGATGCCGGCCACCCGGGACACCACGCGCCTGCCACCACCAGCGCCGCGATCAGCGCGACGCCCTCGCAACCGCCCACACTCGCGCCCGGTCCCGCCGGACTGACCCCCGTCTTCAAGAACGGGCCACGCGCGCGGAACAAGACCGTCGCGCTGACGTTCGACGCGGACATGACGGCCGACCAGGGGGAGCGGGCGGCGGCCGGCGAACGTTTCGACAATCCGCAGCTGATCGCGACGCTACGGAAGTTCAAGGTGCCCGCGACTGTCTTCATGACCGGCCGGTGGGCCGACGAGTACCCCCGGGAGGCCAAGGGCATCGGACAGGACCCGCTGTTCGAGATCGCCAACCACTCGTACAGCCACTACGCCTTCACGGACGACTGCTACGGGCTGCCGACCATGCCCGAGGACAGGATGCGCGCGGACGTGGAGCGGGCGTACGCCGCTTTCCGGAAGGCGGGGGTACGGGACGCGATGCCCTACTTCCGTTTCCCCGGCGGGTGTTACGACCAGCGGTCGCTGCGGGCGTTGAGCGCGGCCGGGGTCACCGCCGTGCAGTGGGACGTGGTGAGCGGGGACGCCTTCGCGACGGACGCGGACGCCGTGGCACAACAAGTCCTCGACGGAGTGCGGTCCGGGTCCGTCGTCGTCATGCACTGCACACGCAGCGCGGCACCCGCGACCGAACGGGCGCTGCGGACGATCATTCCCGAACTGCGCCACAGGGGCTTCCGGTTCGTGAAGGTGTCCGAGCTGATCGGCGCCGCGGACGGGCGGCACTGAGATCCCCCGGCTGACCGGTACCTCGTAATCCGGCTCTCCGCCCGGTCGTACTCCCCGGCCCTCCGCTCCTCGTACTCCCCGGCCACCCGCCGCTCGTAAACTGGCGGCATGAGTGACGACTACTGCGCGATCGGCGCGGACGGGCCGGCCGGGGAGCCCCTCCAGGCCCCCGACGCGGCGGGGGAAGCCGGGCCGCCGTACGCGGAGTGCGTACTGTGCCGTGAGCCCACCGAGTACCCGGAGTCACACAAGGGGATCACGCTGTGCCCCGTCTGCACTTGGCAGGAGGCACAGCGCACCGCGTGTTCGGGCTGACCGGTATGGGGCGGGGCGGCGGTCGCGGATCAGGGGTCGGACAGCCGGGCGGACCGGCGTGAACGGCCGGGGCGGGCCGCCTCGAGACACGGACCGTCCGTTCGGAAGGGATCTTCCGCCTGGCAGACTGGTGGGCGTGAGCAGCGACCCGACCACCCCCGACGACAGCCCGTTCCGTACCGAACCCACCGTGCGCGACAAGGAACGGCAGTTCGTGCTGCCGCTGGTCGTGCACATCGAGAAGGCCGCTCCCCCGCCGCGCACCGACGCGCTGGAGACCGCGGCGCGGGCCGTGCTGACCATTCTGAGCGATGAGCGTTCACTCGGGGACGGCGAGTGGGCTCAGGCGATGCGGGACTGGCAGGACGCCCGGATCCGCAAGGTCGTACGGCGGGCGCGCGGAGCCGAGTGGCGGCGGGCCGAGGCGCTGCCCGGCATCACGGTGACCGGCGGGTCCGCCGAGGTACGGGTCTTCCCGCCGGTGCCGCTGGACGGCTGGCCCAAGGACCTGGCGCGGCTCCAGGTGTCCGGTACGGACCTCGACGATCCGGAGCCGCCGGCACCGGCCGATCCGGCGGCGCCCGTGCTGTGGCTCAACCCGGAGCTGGACATGTCGGCCGGCAAGACGATGGCGCAGACCGGCCATGGCGCCCAACTGGCCTGGTGGGAGCTGTCGGAGAAGGAGCGGGTCGCCTGGCGCGATGCGGGATTCGCCCTCTCCGTGCGCACCGCGGATCCGGCCCGCTGGCGTGAACTCACCACTTCCGGGCTGCCGTTGGTCCGTGACGCGGGGTTCACGGAGATCGCGCCCGGACTGACTGTCGCCGTCGAGGGCCACGACCGAGTCGGCGCCCTGCCGGAACGCGCACCGCACCCGACGGGCTGACCGCGGGCCGACCGAGGCCCGGACACCGAGCGCTCTCCTCGGCTCCAGGCGTACGCCGGGGTGCGGTTGACGTGGCGCCCGACCCCTGACGTCCGGCGCCCGGCCCCTGAGTCCGGAACGTCAGTCGGCCAGGGTGGAGGCGAGCTCCGTGGTGACCCGGACGAGTTCGGTGTCCGGCTCGGCGAGCAGGTGCTGGAGGGTACCGCGGTGGGCGCGTACGGCCTGGCGGGCTTCGCGCTCCCAGCCCACCCAGTTCTCGCGGCGGTTGAGGAGTTTGGGATAGGCGGCGGCCGTGCGCTCCCACTGCCGGGCGTCCGCGATGTCCTTCAGGAGCTGGATTATCTGCACACGGCAGGTGACCTGGGGAAGTTCGGCGAGTTCCCAGAGGAAGGGGACGGTCGCGGCCGTCGCCTGCTCCACGACGAATCCGTACTGGCAGATTCGTTCCCGCAGGTCCTGGAGTGCGGCCCTGGCCGTTGCCGCATTACCCCAGGCAACGGTGTTGAGCAGGACCGGGATGGCCTCCGCCGACCCCTTGGAGTCCTTGATCTCGTCCCACGACACGCGTTCCAGGTTCCTGAGTGGTGTTGCCATTTCCGCTCCCTCCGAAGGCGTCGGACAGTGTCAGGTGCGCGGGTGGGCCCAGCCCGTCCCGGACGATCACGCTCCCTCGGGAGCCCTTGATACGACGTCAGTACACGCCGCTGGTAACGAGGTTGACGCCACGGCTATTATCCACGCTGACAGCGTCTTCGTGCAATTGCACGAGAAATTGCATGAAGACGGAGAGAGGCAGGGGCCGCGTGAGGTCCGGCCGGCGCCCGCGACCGGGCGGGCGCACACGTGGTGGAACGTCAGCAAGGAGAGTGCGTTGGTGCCATCAGTGCCGAACGGAGTGCGGGCGAGCTCGCTGGGGGCCCGCTGGATCAAGAGCAGGCACAGCAATGCCGAGGGCAACTGCGTCGAGGTGGCCGCTCTGGGCGACGGAGGTATCGCGGTACGCAACTCCCGCGACCCCGACGGTCCGGCCCTCGTCTACACCCCGGCGGAAGTGGCCGCGTTCCTGGCCGGCGCGAAAGACGGGGAGTTCGACCACCTGCTCTGAAATGGTCTCCGGCGCTTCGAACTCCGTTGAAGTGGAAGGATAGTTGTCCACTTCTGTCTCCCCATGCGGCAGAGTCGGGCGCGGTGCGATAATTTTGGCTGTCTTCTGCCGGTCGACTGGGAGTCAGGATGTCCGTCGAGTCACCCCGCGTCTCCCGCCTCGAACCGTATCTGAGCCGGGCGGAACCCGCCCCCACCCTGCTCAAGATGTTGGTCGGCGTTCAGCTGGCGGGCGCCCGCGAGGACGCGGGCCTCTCCCAGGAACAGGCGGCGCGGTCCCTGGGGTTCAGCGCGGCGAAGCTGTCGCGCATAGAGGCGGGCAAGGGTCGCCGACCTCCCACGGAGGGCGACGTCCGCGCGCTGCTCGAGCTGTACGGGACCGATGACTACGAGGCGTCGGTCCTGCTCAGACTTCTGCAGCGCGCCGGTGAGCCGGGATGGTGGCAGCGCTACGACAAGCGGTTGATGCCCGAGTGGTTCGACCGGCTGGTCGGGCTCCAGGAGGCGGCCACCACCATCCGTACCTTCGAGATCCAGTACGTTCCGGGCCTGTTGCAGACTCCCGACTACACCCGGGCCGTGGTGGAACGCGGTCTGCCGACGGCGCCGGCCGGCGAGGTGCAGCGCCGGGTGGAGCTGCGGATGCGCCGACGGGAGCTGCTGAACCGGACCGACGCCCCTCATCTGTGGGCCGTTGTCGACGAGTCCGTCCTGCTCCGCGTCCTGGGCAGCCGCGAGGTGATGCGCGCTCAGCTGGAGCACCTCATCGAGATGGCTCAGCGTCCGCATGTGATCGTGCAGATCGTGCCGTTGGACGTCACGAACGCCTCGGCACCCGCCATCCCCGTCACCTATCTGCGCTTCGGCGGCGTCGAACTGCCCGACATCGTCTATCTGGAGCACATAAGGAGCGCGAACTTCCTGGAGGACCGCGACGAGACGGAGGAGTACCGGGTGGTACTGGACCGCCTCGCCGACGAGGCCCTCAGCCCGCGCGCGTCCCTGGCGCTGCTGCGCGACACGGTGGACCAGCGCTACAGCGCTTCGCACTGACGGGGCGGCACCGCGTCGCGCCGGTGAGGCGCGCGCGGGTCACCCGGCCTCCCGGCGCCGCTCTAGCGGATGCGGCCGACCCCGCCGAACTCGATCCACTCCTGGGTGAGTTGGCGCGGCACGACGTCGGTGTCCGGCCGCCAGGTGGACACCTCGACCAGTCCGGGTTCGAGGATGTCCATGCCGTCGAAGAACTCCGCGACATCCTTCTCCTGGCGCACGCGACCCCAGTGGCCCTGTGTCGCGGTGTCCATGAATTCGGTGACGAACTTCCGGACCTCCGGGTCCTCGCTGACCAACTGGCACATCACCATGAAACTGCCGGGCGCCAGCCGCTCGGCGACGCGGCCGATCACGGCGAGAGGGCCGTCGGTGTCACTGTCCGGGATGCAGTGGAACACCGAGTTGAACAGCACGGCCACCGGCTCCGAGAGGTCGATCAGCCGCTGGGTGTCGGGGTGGGCGAATATCGCCTCGGTCTCCCGCAGGTCGGCGTGGATCACGGCCGTACGGTCGTTCTGGTCCAGCAGGGCCCGGCCGTGCACCAGCACCATCGGGTCGACGTCGACGTACACCACCCGGGAGGCCTCGTCGACCGACTGGGCGACCTGGTGCACATTGTTCTGGGTGGGCAGGCCGGATCCGTGGTCGAGGAACTGCCTGATTCCGTATCCGTCCGCCAGAGTCCTGACCACCCGCTGGAGGAAGCGCCGGTTGTTCAGCGCCAGCGCGCGCGTGCTGGGCACGACCTTGTCCAGCTCTTCGCAGGCCGCCCGGTCGGCGGCGTAGTTGTCCTTGCCGCCCAGGTAGTGGTCGTACATGCGCGCGGCCGTGGGCACCGTGGCATCGATCGACGTGGACAGCTGCTCGCCAGGCTGCATCGTTCCCCCAGATCCGTGCCGCGCCAACCCGACTGGCACGACCGACAACACATATTAGGGAAATGGAAGTTGGCCTCACCAGTCCCCGAACGAAGGACGCGGGGCGGATCCGCCCGTCGGCCCGCCCCTTCGTTCAGCGGGGTGGCGCGAAATGGCCGATCAGCAGGGACAGCCGCCGGTCGTGCCCCGCGCGGGGCAGGCGCCCGTTGCGCATGAGCGTGACAAGGCCGCGCAGGCCGCCCCGGAAGGTCTCGGCGAGGATGCCCGGTCGTCCCCGGCGAGCGGCAGGATCACCTCCCGCAGTTCACCGAAGGCCTCGCGCAGGGCGGGTGGCGCCTCGGGGGTCGCGAACGGCAGGTCGAAGGATGTGCGTGAACATCGCGTCGTACAGCGCGGGCCTGCGCTCACGGGAGTCGGTGCAGGCCGCGCCCACGGCGGCCAGGGCGTCACCGGGGTCGGCCACCGCCGCGCGCGGCGCGCAGCTCCTGCGCCAGTTCGGCGAAACCCCGCACCGCGACCGCCGCCATGATGGCGTCCTTGCCCTTGACGTGGCTGTAGAGCATCGGCTGGCTGTACTCGGTCTCGGCGGCCGGCCGTCGCGCGGTCACCGCGTCCCAGCCCTCGTTTTCAGCCAGTTCGCGGACGGCCGTCACGATCGGCTGCTCGCGCTCTCGGCGCGTCCGGATCGACATGACCACGATTCTAGCGTCGCTAGAATTCATGTCGGCGCTATGCTATCTTCGCTCTTGTCCATAGCGCCGCTAGCAAGGAGATCCGACATGCTCACTCCCACGGCCTACGGCCTGGCCATCGTGCTCGACCTCCTCGTCCTGTTCATCGGTGCGCGGTTCCTGGTCCAGCCGCGGGCGGCCGCCACCGGTTACGGCGTCCCGGCCAAGCCGGACGGCGACGCCGCCTACCTGGAGATCAAGGGGCTGCGTGACGCGGTCCTCGGCGTCATGGGCCTGGCCCTGCTGGCCTTCGCCGGAGCCACCGCCGCGGCCTGGTTCATGCTGACCGTGGCCCTGGTACCGCTCGGCGACACCCTGATAGTGCTGCGCCACGGCGGGACGAAGGCCGTCGCCTTCGGTATCCACTTCGCCACCGCCGCACTCGTCCTCGTCAGCGCCGGCCTGCTCTTCGCCGCCTGACCCGGCCCGGCGGGCCCCCGCGCCCGTCGGGCTACGCTTGGCCCACAAACGTGAAGGTGGGAGGTCCGGATGACCGGCACCCGGCTGGACGGCAGGGTCGAACGCGGCAACCGCACGCGGCAGTCGGTCCTCCGCCGCACGGTCGACATCGCCTCGGTCGAAGGACTCGAGGCGCTGTCCGTCGGACGCCTCGCCACCGAGCTCGGGCTCAGCAAGAGCGGCGTCTTCGCCCTCTTCGGGTCCAAGCAGGAGCTGCAACTGGCCACCGTGCGCGAGGCCTCGCGCATCCACGTCGAGCGGGTGAACCGGCCCGCAGCCCAGACCCCGGCCGGCGTCGCCCGCGTCCGACGGCTGTGCGAACTCTGGCTGGAGTACTCGCGGAGCCGGGTCTTCCCCGGAGGCTGCTTCTTCTACGAGGTCGTCGCCGAGTTCGACGCCCGGCCCGGCCCCGTCCACGACGCGGTGGCCCGGGCCCAGCGGGCCTGGGCGGACCACGTCGAGCACACCGTCGTCGAGGCCCGCGACCTCGGCGAACTCCGGTCCGATACGGATGCCGCCCAACTCGCTTTCGAGCTCGTCGCGTTGATGGAGACGGCCAACGCGCTCTCCGTCCTGCACGACGAAACGGCCGCCTACCGCAGAGCCGGAGTCGCGATCGCCTCGCGGCTGCGCGCGGCGGCGACCGATCCGGCCCGGGTAGCCGAACTCTCCTGATCCGCAAGAGGACTGACGCGACGGCACCCCCATGAGGTTCGGCGAGGTTCGGCGTGATTCGGCGACGTTCCGCCGCGAAAACAAGTAGCACGACCGTTCGCTCAGTTTTATGCTCAGGGCGACCGGAACCGGGCCGAGGCGCCCCGAGGCGGGCCCCGGCCGCGCGGTACCTCGACAGCGGACGGCCAGGAGGGCATCACCCATGACCATCAGCGGAGCGGACATCGTCGAACTCGACCGGATCGCCGTACAGGAATCGCTCAGGGTTCTCGCCATTGCGCGGTCGGCCGACTGGGACCGGAACACACCCTGCGCCGGGTGGACACTGCGGCGGTTGGCGGCGCACATGACCGCGCAGCACCACGGGTTCGCGGCGGCGGCACGCGGCGCGGGCCGGGTGGCCGCGCACTGGCGGGAGCCCGCGGCATACCGAAGCGACCCCGGGCAGGCGTATCGATCGGCGGTACAGACGGTGCTCGCCGCCTTCGCCGAACCGGGCGTCACGGAGCGGGAGTTCGACCTGCCGGAACTCGGGAGCTCCTTCCCCGGTCGCGTCGCCGTGGGTTTTCACTTCATCGACTACGTGGTGCACGCGTGGGACGCGGCCGTGTCTCTCGGCATCGGACTCGAACTACCCGGCTCCGCCCTCGAAGCGGCGGCGGCAGTCGCCCGCCGCGTCCCGGCGGACCCCGCGGGCAGAGGGCCCGGCTTCGCGTTCGCGCCCGCGCTGGAGGTGCCCTCCGGGTCGGATCCCCTGACCGAGGCACTGCGACTGCTGGGCCGCGACCCGGACGCATGGCCGTCGGCACGCTAGCCGCCGCGGACCCGGCCGCACAGATTGAACGGCACAGCCTCCCCATACGTACCACCAAGCGCTGGCCAAGAGTTGGTATCCAATGATCAATCGATCTGCCCCGGGAGGCACCTTTGCCGCGCATCAACGGCAGCGCCCTCGTCATCGTGGCGCTCGCCACCACCCTCGGAGCGCTCGCGTTCCCCGTGTGGTCGTACGCAGACCGCTCGGGCACGGGCCAGGCCAACCTCGCCGCCGGGACGGTGAACACCCGCTGGGGGCCGCTGTCCGCCTCGGACCGCGATCTGATCGTCCGGGTCCGGCTGGCCGGACTGTGGGAACTGCCCGCCGGACAGCAGGCCATCCAGCGCGCGCCCACCAAGGCCATCAAGAAGGCGGGCGACCATCTGATCGTCGGGCACACCGACCTCGACAAGCGGGTGCGGATCATCGCGACCCAGCTCAACGTCGATCTGCCGAACCAGCCCAACGCCCAACAGCAGGGATGGCTGCAGGAGTTGAGCGCCGCGACGGGCAAGGAGTACGAGAAGAAGTTCGCGAATCTGCTGCGCGCCGCGCACGGCAAGATCTTTCCGGCGATCGGTGCCGTACGGAACAGCACCCGCAACACGCTGGTGCGGCAGCTGGCCAGCGACGCCAACCTGACCGTGCTCGACCACATCACCGTGCTGGAGAAGACCGGAGAGGTCGACTTCGACGCCATCGCCAACGACACGGCCGCCGCGTCGACCGCCAGCCCCACCGGCCCCCCGCCGCCGGTCATCGGCGCGCCGGTCTCCTCCGCTCCGCCCGTCCGGCCGGGCGACGGCGTCGACGTCTCGTCGAGCCCGTCGGCGCTGCCGCCGGGCGAGGTGAACACCGCCAGGCCGGAGCCTTCGGACCCGGACAACGTGCTCCGGTAGCGGGCACGGAACCTCAAATGTTGCTCTGAACGTCCGCCCCGGTGGGTTCGGCCCACGCTCCCGGGGCCATGACTCCGTCACGCCGGAACACGGGCCGTCGTGGGGGAACGACACGCAAGCAGGCCCGGTCGAGGCCGTAATGGAGGAGGGGACATGCGGGAGCCGAGGCGACTGGGTACCGGAATCGGGTGGCGGCCGGAGATCGCCGAGGCCGTGGAGCGCATGCCCGGCATCGACTGGGTCGAGGCCGTGGCGGAGAACGTGTGCCCCGGCCATGTCCCCGAGTCGTTGCTGCGGCTGCGCGAGCGGGGTGTCACGGTGGTGCCGCACGGGGTCTCGCTGGGCCTCGGCGGCGCCGACCGGCCCGACGAGTCCCGGCTCGTCGCGCTCGCCGAACGCGCCGAGGCGCTGGGTTCTCCGCTCGTCACGGAGCACATCGCGTTCGTCCGGGCGGGCGGCCCGCTCACCGCGTCACCGCTGCTGGAAGCCGGACACCTGCTGCCCGTTCCGCGCACCCGGGACTCGCTGGACGTCCTGTGCGCGAACGTCCGCGCGGCTCAGGCCGCGCTGCCCGTCCCCCTCGCGGTGGAGAACATCGCCGCGCTGATCTCCTGGCCCGGCGAGGAGATGACCGAGGGACAGTTCCTCTACGACCTGGTCGACCGCACCGGCGTCCGGCTGCTCATCGATGTGGCCAACCTCCACACGAACCATGTCAACCGTGGTGAGGACCCCGCCAAGGCGCTCGACGAACTGCCCGTCGAGGCCATCGCCTACGTCCACGTCGCCGGCGGCTTCGAACGTGACGGCGTGTGGCACGACAGCCACGCCCACCCCGTCCCCCGGCCCGTTCTCGACATCCTCGCCGACCTCGCGTCCCGGGTGACCCCGCCGGGAGTCCTCCTCGAACGGGACGAGAACTTCCCCGAACCGGCCGAACTGGAGCGGGAGCTGACCGCGATCCGGGGCACGCTGGAGAGGGCGCGGGCCACGACCGGAGCGGCCGATCGGGGCGCGGCCGTCCCGGTGGGCGGCCCGGTCGCTTCCTCGGCGGGCGCCGAGGTGGCGGTACACGCGAAAGCGGCGACAGGGACGGCGCCGACGCGCAAGAGGGACACCCCCGCGGACACCTCTCCGGCCACCCCCGCCCCCGCGGTCACCCTGGCGGTCGCCGCGCGGGTCACCCCCGCGGTCACCCCTGCCGTGACCCCCACCACCACCCCGGCGGCATCCCGGACACCGGGAGGCACCGAAGCCGGGCCCGGCACTTCGGTCGGCGCGGGCCTCGGCACGGGATCCGGCGCCGATACCGACACCGAAGGCGCCGCCCGGCAGCGGCTCGCGCTGGCGCAGGCCGCCCTGTTGTCCGCGCTCGTCGCGGGGACCCCCGTACCCGAGGGCTTCGACCGCGTCCGGCTCGGCGTGCAGGCACGCGCCCTCGCCGCCAAGCGGGCGGACGTCGTGGCGAAGGTGGCTCCGGAGCTGCCGGAGATCCTCGCGGACGGCTACCGGCCGGCGTTCCTCGCGTACGCGCAGAGACATCCGATGACCGGCGGGTACCGGCGCGATGCCCTGGACTTCGCCGGACATCTTCTGCTCGCGGGACTCCCGGAGGGCGCGCAGACACGGCGGCTGCGCGGCTGGTGGCTGGAGCGATCGGGTCCGGCCCCGCTGTCGGGGCGTCCCGCGGCCCGGCTGGCCCGAGCCACCCGCAGGGCACTGCTGGGCCGCTGAACAAGCGCGCCGACCGGGTCCCCACCGACGCGCCGGTCTCGGCGCGCCGCCTTGACCGGACACCCCGGCACGCCGCATCCGCAGAGTGTGCCCGGAGTAACACCACCCCTTGTGAAGGTGATGTGTGCGTCCGGTGTCCACCGTTTCAGGACGGTATGGCGTACGCCCGAACCACCGCAACCAGCGCCTTCCACCCTCCGCTCAATCGATTCTTCCCGTACGGCAGTTGGCGTAGCGCCCGCAGTAGCATGCCAACCCGCACCCGAAGCGCATTAGCGTGCGGTGCCGCGACAGGAGGCACCCATGCGATCCGACAACCGCACCGGACTGGTCAGTGGAACAGGGCTCATCATCGCCGCCCTGCTGGCGACCCTGGTCGCGCTGGCCTTTCCGATCTGGTCGTACGCGGACCGTGCCGGCACCGGCCTGGACACCCTGAACGCGCAGACCGTGCCGACTCCGTTCGGTCCGCTGTCGGCCCTGGACCGGGAGTTCGTCACCAGGGTCCGGCTGGCCGGGCTCTGGGAGCTGCCCGCGGGCCGGCAGGCCCAGGAGCGCGGGACCACCCCGGCCGTACGGACGGCCGGCGAACACCTCATCGAGGGGCACACGTTCCTGGACGCGCGTGTCCGCAGCGTAGCCGCGCGGCTCAGCCTGGAACTGCCCAACCAGCCCAATCCGCAACAGCGTCAGTGGCTGGACACGTTGAACGCGGCGCACGGCACGCAGTACGACCAGGACTTCGCGAACATCCTGCGCAAGGCGCACGGCAAGGTCTTCGCCGTGGTGGCCCAGGTCCGCGCGAACACCCGCAACTCGCTGGTACGCGATCTCGCCGACGACGCGAACACCACCGTGCTCGACCACATCAAGGTCCTGGAAGCGACCGGTTACGTCGACTTCGACGCGCTCGCCGAGGACGCGGCGACCGCGAGCCCGCCGCCGCTCACCGACTCCCCCGCGCCGCCCGGCCCGGTCCGCTCCCCGTCGTCGCCCGTCCCGGTGGCCCCGTCGTCGGGCTACCCGCTCCCACCGGCCGCCGCACGCCCCAACCCGACGTCAAGTTCCTGAGGGTGTGTGGCCGCACAGCCTCGGCCGCCCCGTGACGCCCGGCAGACGGAACGTCACATACCCACAACGGCTCCGTCCCACATAGTGAATAGGGCGTGGCGCCCGCCCGGTCCTTCGCATAGAAAAACGCCATGTTCTGGGTCCTTCTCCTGCTCCTGGCCTGGGCGGCGGCGGGTACTTCCTGCACCCGGCTGTGCCTGGCCGCCGTCCACGCCGCGACGCTCGACGCGGACGCCCCGCGCGAGCACGGCCTCACGCTGTACGAGGCGGCGTTCCTGTCCGGCGGCCCGGCCCGGGTGGCCGACCTGACCCTGGTGTCGATGGCCCGGCAGCATCGGCTGCTGCTCGCGCACACCGGCTGGGCGACGGTGGTGGATCCGCACGGGCGCGACGACATGGAGCGCTCGGTCATCGGAGCCATCGGCCCGGAGGGGCAGTCCCGGATAGCGCCGGTACGGGCGGCCACCGCCGCCGCCGATTCGGTACGCCGTCTCGCGGACCACCTGGTCGCGGCCGGCCTCGCGGTCCCCGACGGCGCCCGTACCACCGTCGCGGAGGGCGTCCGCCAGGTCCAGGCCGCCGCGGCCGCGGTCCTCGCGCTGGCCGCCGCCGCCCTGCTGCTGCCGGCCCAGACCCCCGGGAGCGAGGTTCCGGTGGCCGTCTGGTTCATGCTCCCGCTCATTCTGACGGTGAGCTGTCTCGCCATCGCCCGGATCGAGGCACACCCCTGCACCCGCTGGGCCTCCCCCGCCGGGCAGCGGCTGCTCGGCACCCTGGACCGGCATTCCGACGCGTACGGCGACGACCGTACGTACCTCACCTCCGTGGCCGTACGCGGCATTCACGCGATCGGCGAGCCGGAACTGCGGGCGGCCCTGTCGCACCGGGACCGCGGCACCGGCCACGGCACCTGGCGGCAGGGGACCGGCTAGACCCCTGGGGGCCGACGGCAGGCCAGGACCTAGGGGGCTCAAAGGCGCCCCTAGGGGGCGCATCGGGGTCATTGGCGCCGACACCGGCGGCCGGTGCTTTACTTCGCCAACCGCCGAACGAAGCATCCTTTTTGTCGCTGCCGCGCGCTGAAGGGATTCGCGATGAGAGCTGCTGTCCTCCACGGAACCGCAGGGTCCTTGCTCCTGACCGGCCTCATCGCCGCTCCGGCGGGCGGCGCACCGGCCTGGCCCGGCCCGGCCGGCTCCGCGGAGGCGCGCGGCACCGCCGTCGCCGCCCAGCGCGCCGCGGCCGCGGGCATCCGCTTCGGCACGTGCGCGAAGGTCGAGCACCTGCCGTCGAACCTCCAGTGCGGGACGGTCACCGTGCCCCTCGACTACGCCCTCCCCGACGGCAAACGGATCAGACTGACCGTCAGCCGCGTCAAGGCCACCGGCAAGGACCCGCACAACGCGAAGCACAAGGTGCCGCGCCAGGGCGCCCTCGTCTACAACCCCGGCGGTCCCGGCGCCTCCGGCATGTACTTTCCGCTGATCGGCATGCTGCCCGCGTGGAAGCGGATCGGAGCCGCGTACGACCTCGTCGGCTACGCCCCGCGTGGCGTCGACCGGTCGGCGCCGCTGTCCTGCAGGGACCCCAAGCACCGGCCGAAGCCGCTCCTGGAGGCCCCGACAGTCCCCTCCGAGTCGTACAAGAAGGCACGGATCGCGGAGGCGAAGGCGTACGCCCGCGGCTGCGCCCGGCGCTCGGGCTCCGCCCTGCGCCACTACACCTCGCTCAACAACGCCCGTGACCTGGACGTCCTGCGGGCCGCGCTCGGCGAGCGGAAGCTGACCTTCATGGGAGCCTCGTACGGGACGTACTTCGGCTCCCTGTACGCGACGCTGTTCCCCTCGCACGTACGCCGGATGGTCTTCGACTCGGCGGTGAACCCCGCCCCCGAGAAGGTCTGGTATCAGAACAACCTCGACCAGTCGGCCGCGTTCGAGGTCCGCTGGGCGGACTTCCGCGCGTGGATGGCCCGGCACGACAAGGTGTACAAGCTCGGCCGCACCTCCGAGGACGTACAGCGCTCCTACGAGAAGGCGCGGGCGCGGCTGGCCGCCTCACCCGCGGGCGGCAAGGTGGGACCCGCCCAGCTGCAGGGCACGTTCCTGCAGGCCGGATACTACGACGACTACTGGCCGCAGCGCGCGCTGGCGCTGTCCGCTTATCTGTCGGGTGACCCGAAGCCGCTGATCCAGGTGGCGGGACCGCATCCGGAGGCGGCCGCCGAGCAGGAGAACGGCAACGCCGTCTACACGGCCGTGGAGTGCAACGACGCGCCCTGGCCGACCGACTGGCGCACCTGGGACCACGACAACACCCGTCTCGCGCGGGTCGCTCCGTTCGAGACCTGGGACAACGTGTGGATGAACCTGCCGTGCGCGTACTGGTCCGCGCCCCGGCAGAGGCCGCTCGACGTACGGACACTGCCCGGGGAGCTGCCTCCGACGCTGATCCTGGCCGCCGAGCGGGACGCGGCCACGCCGTACGAGGGTGCCAAGGAGTTGCAGCGGCGGCTGTGGGGCTCGGTGCTGGTGACCGAGAACGGCGCCGGTACCCATGGGATCGCCGGCGGCCCCAACAAGTGCGTCAACGGCTATCTGGACGCCTACCTGCTGGAGGGCCGGCTCCCCGACGGGAGCGCGGCGTGCGCACCGCACCGGGAGCCGACACCGCAGGCACCGGACAACCGCGCCCGGGGCACCCAGGGGGCGAAGGGCACGAAGCCGGCGAAGGCCGCGAAGGACTCGGTGCCGTCGAAGGGCGCCACGCGCTCCGGGACCGCGAAGTCCGTCCGGAAGGCGCCCTGACCGGTATCCCGAAAACGTGAGGACGGGCGCCCCAGGAGGGGCGCCCGTCTCGTTGTGCCGGGACGGTCAGGCGAGGCCCGCGACCAGTTCGGCGACGTCCTTGCGGCGGCCGGTGTAGAACGGGACCTCTTCGCGGACGTGCATCCGGGCCTCGGAGGCACGCAGGTGGCGCATCAGGTCGACGATGCGGTGGAGCTCGTCGGCCTCGAAGGCGAGGATCCACTCGTAGTCGCCGAGCGAGAACGAGGCGACCGTGTTCGCGCGCACGTCGGGGTAGCCGCGGGCCATCTTGCCGTGGTCGGCGAGCATCCGGCGGCGGTCCTCGTCGGCCAGCAGGTACCAGTCGTAGGAGCGCACGAAGGGGTAGACGCTGACGTAGTCGCGCGGCGTCTCGTCGGCGAGGAACGCCGGGATGTGCGAGCGGTTGAACTCGGCGGGCCGGTGCAGCGCCATGTTCGACCAGACCGGCTCCAGGGCGCGGCCGAGGCGGGTGCGCCGGAAGAGGTTGTACGCCTCCTGGAGCTGGTCGCTGGTCTCGGCGTGCCACCAGATCATGAGGTCGGCGTCGGCGCGCAGCCCCGACACGTCGTAGGTGCCGCGGACGGTGACGTCCTTCGCGGCGAGCTGGTCGAACAGCTCCTGGACCTCGTCGGCGTAACCGGCGCGGTCCTCGGGCAGCACGTCCTTCAGCCGGAAGACGGACCACAGGGTGTAGCGAATGGTCTCGTTGAGGTCCTTGGCCAGCTTGCCCTTGTTCGGGACCCTGCCGGACTCGGTGGTGGGGGCGTCGTCACTCATGGGGCTATTCTCCCGCGCCGCCGTGCAGGCTCTGCACCGGGGCGGCGCGCAGCGCGTCCAGGGCGCGGGCGTCGCCTTCGAG
Organism: Streptomyces rhizosphaerihabitans; assembly: GCF_025399795.1. GTDB lineage: Bacteria > Actinomycetota > Actinomycetes > Streptomycetales > Streptomycetaceae > Streptomyces > Streptomyces rhizosphaerihabitans. The sequence goes on from NZ_JAODTZ010000011.1 coordinate 126,598, forward strand.
CCGGTCGACGGCGGCGTACGCGGACGCGATGCAGGCGGGGATGCCGACCCCGTCGTACGCCGCGCCGCACACCGCGAGGCCCGGCAGCGCGGCGACGTGCTCGCGGACGCGGGCCACGCGCGCGTGGTGGCCGACGGGGTACTGGGGCAGCCCGTCGTCCCAGCGCGTCACCCGGGTCGCCACCGGCTCGGCGTCCAGCCCGGTCGCCGCGCGCAGATCGTCCCGGGACACCTGGACGAGGTCGGCGTCGGGCCGGCCGAGCACCTCCGTCTCGCCGTACCGCCCGACGGAGGTGCGCAGCACCAGCAGACCGGGGTCCTGGTCGGCGATCCAGCCCCACTTCCGGGAGGCGAAGGTGGACGCCTTGATGGTGCGGCCGTCGACCGGCGGCACCAGAAAACCGCTTCCTTCGGGGAGGGTGATTCCGTCGCTGCGGTAGGCGAGGGTCACCAGGGCCATCGACGCGTACTCCACGGCTGCCAGCTCGGCCGCCGCGGCGGGGGCCTCGGCCCGCAGCAGTGCGGCGGCGGCCGGGGCGGGCAGCGCGAGGACGACCGCGTCGGCGTGCAGGACACGGTCTCCGGCGACGACGCGCCAGGCCGCGCCGGGCCCCGAACCGGTGCCGGGCCCGGCCGCCGCGGTCCTGCGCAGTTCGGTCACCGGCGTCCGGGTGAGGATCTCGCCTCCGCGGGCCGTCACCGACTCGGCGACGGCTAGCGGCAGTCGGCCCACTCCGCCGTCGATTCCCATGAACACCGGGCCGCTCTGCCCGGCGGCGGCCGCCTTGGCCTGGATCTCGCGGACGGCCTCGGTGAGGGAGGTGTGCGTGCGGGCCGCGGCGTAGAGCTGGGGGACGGCGAGGCGCAGGGAGAGCCGGTAGGCGTCGCCCGCGTACACGCCGCCGAGGAGGGGTTCGACGAGGCGGTCGACGACCTCACGGCCGAGGCGTGCCGCCACGTACTCGCCGACGGCGATGTCCTCGCCCACCTCCGTGCGGGGCAGGTCGGCGTCGCGCTCGATACGGCGCAGGCCCTCTTCGGAGAGGACTCCCGCGAGGGCTGACGCGCTGCCGGGAACGCCCATGACATGGCCCTTGGGCATGGGGCGCAGAGCTCCGCGGGTCCACAGGAAGGCCGTCGCGGTGGCGGGCGGCTGGAGGCGGTCGCCGAGTCCGGCCTCGCGGGCGAGGTCCACGGCCTCCGGGCGGCGCGCCAGCATCGACTCGGCACCGAGGTCCACGCGCGCGCCCGCGATCTCGCCGGACAGCAGCTTGCCGCCGAGGCGGTCCGACGCCTCCAGGACGGTGACGCGCGCGCCCCGCCCCAGCAGGCGGTGGGCGGCGGCCAGCCCCGCGATCCCTCCGCCGACGACCACGACGTGTTCCGAACGGGTACGGGTGTCCTCTTCGCGCATGACTCCACCTTCTCAAACCGCACCGGCGCCTCCGGCGGGGAGTCCGGTGTCCCGCGCGAGTCCGGACCGTGACCGCATCGGGACCGGATCCCGCCAACGTCCCGAACCCGTCCGGCGTCGAAGAATCGTCAGTCGTCACCACCCTGGGGGTAGGCCCGCATGCACACACGCAGCTCCGGACATCCGCTACGACCCGTGTCACCTGTCCCGTCCACCTCATCCGGATCGCCGGTACCACCCGTCCGCCCCGCCCGCCCTGTCCGGGTCCTGGCCGGGATGTTCCTCGTCGCCGCGCTCGCACTGACGGGCTGCGGCGCCGCCGAGACGGGAAGCGCCGGCGACAGCAAGGCCGCCGCCCCGGACGCACGAAGCGCGAACGACGCCGGCGCCGGCGCCGAGAGGGCGGCGCCGGGTGCCGCGGGGAGTGACGGCTCGAACGGCTCCAAGGCCGCCCCGCCCAAGGTGACCGCGAACAGCATCATCCGCACCGCCTCGCTGATCGTCGTGGTCAAGGAGGTGCCCAAGGCTCTGGACGACGCCCGCGCCACGGCCGAGAACGCCGGCGGTTACGTCGGCGACGAGACCACCACCCGCGACGGGCGGGGTCACGAGCTCACACGCGTCGTCCTGCGGGTGCCCAGCGAGCGGTACGACCAGGTGCTCGCCGATCTGGAGGGCGCCGGCAAGGTCGTCGAGCGGACGGCCAAGGCCCAGGACGTCACCGACCAGGTCGTGGACGTGGAGAGCCGCGTCAAGACACAGCGCGCGAGCGTGGCCCGGGTCCGCGAACTGATGGACCGGGCGACCAGGCTCAGTGATGTGGTCTCCCTGGAAGGGGAGTTGAGCAGCCGGGAGTCCGACCTGGAGGCGCTGCTCGCCCAGCAGGCGTCACTGAAGGACCGTACGAGCCTGGCCACGATCACGCTCTCGCTGTCCGAGACCCCGGTGAAGAAGGCCGAGAAGAAGGACGCGGACCCGGGCTTCCTGGACGCGCTCTCCGGCGGCTGGAACGTGCTGGTCACCGTCGTGCGGTGGCTGGCCCTGGCGATCGGGGCGGTGCTCCCCTTCGCGGCCGCCCTCGCCCTGATCGCCCTGGTGTGGTTCCGCGGCGTGAGCCCCCGGCTGCGCCGCAGTCCGGCCCCGGCGGTGGCCTCCGGTCCGGCCCCGGCGGTGGCTTCCGGTGCGTCCGGCGGTCCCGCCGCGAGTCCGTCGGCGGCCCCGGTTCCGGCCTCCCGCCCGGCTTCGGACCCGGCTTCCGACCCCGCTTCCGGCCCGGCTTCGAGGAGCACGGCCACGCCGAAGGCCGCACCGCCCGCCCGCGGCACGTCCTCGGAAGGTGGCGAGGAGGACTGAAGTGCCGTGCCCCCGTAGCGTGTTCGCATGAGCATCAGCGTTACGGACGGCGCGGGCAGTACTGACGGCACGAATGGCACGAGCGGTCGGGGCGGGGCCCGGGAACGGCTGGTCGTGATCGGTGGTGACGCGGCGGGCATGTCCGCCGCGTCACAGGCACGCCGGCTGCGCGGTCCTGCCGAGCTGGAGATCGTGGCGTTCGAGCGGGGCCACTTCACGTCGTACTCGGCGTGCGGCATCCCGTACTGGGTGGGCGGCGACGTCCCCGAACGCGACCGGCTGATCGCGCGGACCCCCGAGGAACACCGTGAGCGCGCGATCGACCTGCGGATGCGTACGGAGGTCACCGGGATCGACATCGCGGGCGCCCGGGTGCGCTCCCGGGACCTCGGCACCGGGGCCGAGGCGTGGACGTCGTACGACAAACTCGTGATCGCGACCGGTGCGCGTCCGGTCCGCCCGAATCTGCCGGGCGCCGACGCGCCGGGCGTGCACGGCGTGCAGACCCTGGACGACGGGCAGGCCCTGCTCGACACGCTGGCGGTGACCGAGGGCCGCCGTGCCGTGGTCGTCGGCGCGGGCTACATCGGCGTGGAGATGGCCGAGGCGCTCATCAACCGCGGGTACGAGGTGACGGTCGTCAACCGGGGAAAGGAACCCATGTCCACGCTCGACCCGGACATGGGCCGCCTGGTGCACACCGCCATGGAGGGCCTCGGGATCACCATGGTCGACGACTCCGAGGTGTCCGAGTTCCTCACCGGAGACGACGGGCGGGTCCGCGCGGTCGTCACGGACGACGCCACGTACCCGGCGGACGTGGTGGTCCTCGGCATCGGCGTACGCCCCGAGACGACGCTCGCCCGCGCGGCGGGGCTGCCGCTCGGCGACCACGGCGGGCTGCTCACCGACCTGGCGATGCGCGTGCGCGGGCACGAGAACATCTGGGCGGGCGGCGACTGCGTCGAGGTGCTCGACCTGGTCTCGGGGCGCGAGCGGCACATCGCGCTGGGCACCCACGCGAACAAGCACGGGCAGGTGATCGGCTCCAACGTGGCCGGCGGATACGCCACGTTCCCCGGTGTCGTCGGCACCGCGGTGAGCAAGGTCTGCGATCTGGAGATCGCCCGCACCGGACTGCGCGAGAAGGACGCGCACCGGGCGGGCCTGCGGTTCGAGACCGTCACCATCGAGTCGACGAGCCGCGCGGGCTACTACCCGGGCGCCGCCCTCATGACGGTGAAGATGCTCGCGGAGCGCCGCACGGGGCGGCTGCTCGGCGTGCAGATCGTCGGCCGGGAGGGCGCGGCGAAGCGCGTGGACATCGCGGCGGTGGCACTGACCGCGGGCATGACGGTGGAACAGATGACGATGCTGGATCTCGGCTACGCGCCGCCCTTCTCCCCGGTCTGGGACCCCGTCCTGGTGGCGGCCCGCAAAGCGGTGGCGAAAGTGCGCCAGGGCGACCGGTGACGGGCACGGGGGTGCGCGGCCCGCGCTCATGACGGACGCGGGGGCGCAAGCCGGGTGCCCTGCCGGGCGGATGCGGAGCCCGGCCGCCGGCGCTCGGCGACCCGCGCGCCGGCTAGGCGGACTCGTGCCCGGCCGTCCCGTTGATCCGGTCTATCGTCTGCCGGGCCTGCTCAGCGGGCGGCCGGGGCGGCAGCGAGGAGACCGAGCCGGCGGCCGCGGTGACCGCGGGCGGGCTCTGGGCGGGCTTCGCGTGTGCCGCCGACCGGGAGGACCGCAGGCGATGGCTGACGGCCTCGTCCAGGGTCACGGGCCGCTGCATCCGGGCCGCGAGCCGTCCGGCCTCCTGGCCGAGCGCGGCGACGTCCTCCCAGGGGAGGTGCAGCACCAGGGCGATTTCCGCCTCGCCGTCGGGCAGGGCATGCATCGGAGGAGTAACTCGGTCGCTCATGGCCTGTGTCCTCACGTCTTCATGTCGTCGCGTCGTCGTACCCGCGTCGCGTCTTCGGCGCGGCGCGGGCGGTTGAGGAGACATACGGCCGCAGGGGCACAGGTGTTCAGTGTGTTCGGTGGGCAACCGCATGGGCCGCCGGGCAGGCCGCACTCCCCGCCCGGACCGGTGGAGCGCGGATTCACCCCGCACATCGGGGGCAGTACTTCCTCGTGGTCATTCCCGTCCATGACGTGAACCCGGTGCGGCGCACGCCCTATGTGACGTACGCGCTGATCGCCGCCAACGTGCTCGTGTTCCTCTACACGCCCGGTCTCGCGGGGTCGGTGGCGGGGGACAGCGCGCAGTCGCAGCTGTGTCATCTGCACGCGTTCATGGACCATTACGCGGCCGTGCCGCAGGAACTGATCCATCATCGGATGCCCCGGCTGGTGCCGACCGGCGAAGTCGGCGGCGGGCCGCACGGGTCGGGCTGTGCGCTGGGTCCGCCGGACTACGACAAGTCGCCGCCGCTGTCGGTGCTCACGGCGATGTTCCTGCACGGGAGCTGGCTGCATCTGCTGGGCAACATGCTCTTCCTGCTGATCTTCGGCAACAACATCGAGGACCGGCTCGGACATGTGCGGTTCACGCTGTTCTACGTGGCCTGCGGTTTCGCGGCGGCGTACGGCTTCGCGCTGGTGAACGACGGCTCGGGCGACCCGCTGATCGGCGCGTCGGGGGCGATCGCCGGGGTCCTCGGGGCCTATCTGGTGCTGTATCCGAGGGCCAGGGTCTGGGTCCTCGTGCCGTTCCTGGTGTTCCTGCCGCTCCGGCTGCCCGCGTGGCTCGTGCTCGGCTTCTGGTTCGTTCTCCAGGCGGCGTACTCGTCCGGTGCCGCCGTTCCCGCCGCGGGCACCGTGGCCTACGCGGCGCACGTCGTCGGCTTCCTGGCCGGCATGCTCCTGGCCTGGCCGCTGCGCCCCGGCACCCCACCACCACCGGAACCGCGCCGCCTGCTGTTCGGCAGACAGGCGCGGCACAGCTGGTGAACTGTCGGCCCTAGCGGGCCGTCTGCGTGTGGACGTACTCCACCAGTCGGGTCAGCGCGTCCGGGTTCATGCTCGGCGGGACGCCGTGGCCGAGGTTGAAGACATGGCCCTCCAGACCGGCGGCGGCGTCGAGCACCTCGCGGGTCTTGGTCTCCACGGCCTCGGTGGTGGAGAAGAGGACGGCGGGGTCGAGGTTGCCCTGGAGCGCCTTGCCGGGGCCGACGCGGCGGGCGGCCTCGTCGAGCGGGACGCGCCAGTCGACGCCGACGACGTCCGCGCCCGCCTCCCCCATGAGGCCGAGCAGTTCACCGGTGCCGACGCCGAAGTGGATGCGCGGCACGCCGTACGAGGCGACGGCGTCGAAGACCTTGGTGGACGCGGGCATCACCGAGCGGCGGTAGTCCGCGGGGGCGAGGGCGCCGACCCAGGAGTCGAAGAGCTGGACGGCGCTCGCGCCCGCCTCGATCTGCACCTTGAGGAAGGCGGAGGTGATCTCGGCGAGACGGTCGAGCAGGTCGGCCCACAGCTGCGGGTCGCCGTACATGAGCGCCTTGGTGTGCTCGTGGTTCTTGGACGGACCGCCCTCCACGAGGTAACTCGCGAGGGTGAAAGGCGCGCCCGCGAAGCCGATGAGGGGGGTCTCGCCGAGTTCGGCCGTCAGGAGCCCGATCGCCTCGGTGACGTACCAGACGTCCTCGGGGGTCAGATCGCGCAGCTGGGCCAGGTCGGCGCGGGTGCGGATCGGGTTCTGGACGACCGGGCCGACGCCCGGCTTGATGTCCAGGTCGACGCCGATGGCCTTCAGCGGGACGACGATGTCGCTGTAGTAGATCGCCGCGTCCACGTTGTGCCGGCGCACCGGCTGGAGGGTGATCTCGGCGACCAGCTCGGGCCGCGTGCAGGACTCCAGCATGGGAATGCCCTCGCGCACCTTGAGGTACTCGGGCAGCGAGCGACCGGCCTGCCGCATGAACCACACGGGCGTGTGCGGCACGGGCTCGCGCCTGCACGCCTTGAGGAAGGCGGACTCGTACGTGGCTGTCGGCTGCTGCCCGGCGGGGCTGTGGTTGGCGCTCACGACGGAAAGTCTCCCACGGCTCACGGGCGCCCCCGTCCCGGGCTCCGGTCCGCCCGCCGCCCCCGTCGGCCCTCCGGACGGCCCACCCCGTGCGCGGTGATCGCGCGGCACGATCCGGACAGGGGTCCCACGCACGGGTGTCTCTCCCTGCGCGCGGGCTCCGTTCCCCTTAATCTTCCCCGCATGGCTGCGGCTCAGGGACGACTGTCGGACGGCGCTGGCGGAATGGACGACGCGAAGGAGAAGAAGGAGGAGGACAGGAATGCGGCGGAGACGGCCCCGGGGCCCTTCCGGGCGGCCGTCGAGGCGCTGAGGGCCGCCCGGCCGCGGCCGGACATCGAGATCGACCCGACGCGACCACCTCAGCGCCTGGCCCCGTACTCGTACGCGCTGGAGGCCGCGGTCGTCGCCGACGACGAGGATCTGGCCGACGGCCGCCTCGTGCTGCTGCACGACCCGGCCGGGCACGACGCGTGGCAGGGCTCCTTCCGTCTGGTGACCCTGGTCCGCGCGGAGCTGGAGCCGGAGATGGCCGCCGACCCGCTGCTCCCCGAGGTCTGCTGGTCATGGCTGACCGGCGCGCTCCAGGCCCGTGGTCTCTCGTACGGCGAGGCGAGCGGCACCGTCACGCGCGCGAGCTCGCACTATTTCGGCGGGCTCGCGGAGCGCCCGGCCGCCTCGCAGATCGAGATCCGCGCGTCGTGGACACCCCGGGAGGGACTCGGCGGCGTCCCCGACACGGCCGCGCACCTCGCGGGCTGGTGCGACCTGCTGTGCCAGATCGCCGGACTGCCGCCGGTGACTCCGGGTGACGCCTCGGTGGTCACCTTGCCGCAGCGCCGGGGACCACAGTCCCGCTGACCCCCACAAGGGCGCGCGCCGACGCGCGCGCCCTTTCCGTTTCCTTACCGGCCGAATGTCGATACGACCACTTTCGGCCGCGTATCGACGCGGAACGGCTCGGTTCGATCTTCGGATGATCGATCGCGTGTCCGAATTGCGCGGATTGTTACTCACCACATCGTGATCATTCTCTAAAGGTCGATGGGTTTGGTGCCGAAGACGTCTGTGACCTTGAAAGCACGGTTCGTCCTGGCTCGCCCCCCCCAGAGCCGGTCCCGTCCCGCACCCCAGGAGGCCTGGTGTCCGTTCTCCTCGAGCAGCCCGCAAGCCTGGTCGCCTACCGCCCGAACAAGCCGACCGCCATGGTGGTCGTGGCCGACCCCCGGGTCCGCTCCACCGTCACCCGCCATCTGTGGGCGCTCGGAGTGCGCGACGTCATCGAGGCGTCGTCCGTCGCGGAGGCTCGTCCCCGAATCGGCAACCCGCGTGACATCTGCGTCGCCGACGTCCATCTGCCGGACGGTTCCGGCCTCACCCTCCTTTCCGAAACCCGGGCCGCCGGCTGGCCCAACGGCCTCGCCCTCTCCGCCGCCGACGACATCGGTGCCGTGCGCAACGCCCTCGCGGGCGGCGTCAAGGGCTACGTCGTCACCGGCACCCGTACGAACGTCGGGCTCCCCACCCGGCCCGGCGCCGCGCCCATCGGCTCGGCCGCCGCCCGTATGCACCGCCGCCCCCCGGGTGCCCCGAGCCACCCGGGCGGCTACCGCGAACTGTCCGGACGAGAGGTCGAGGTCCTTCGACTGGTCGCGGAGGGCCAGTCGAACAAGGCCATCGGCGTCTCCATGGGCCTGTCCGCACTCACCGTCAAGAGCCACCTCGCCCGCATCGCCCGCAAGCTCGGCACGGGTGACCGCGCCGGAATGGTCGCGGTGGCCCTGCGGACCGGAATCATCCACTGACCCCTCCCCCGACCCCACCCCGAGCTCCCCTCGCCACTCCCCTCTCCCCTCCTCCGCCCATCACCGCTTCCCCCGCGCGTGAACCGGGTCTTGCACGTACCTGACTGGTTTACGACCATCAGACGCCCGTCGACGGAACGTTCCGTCGACGGGCGTTGTCCATACACAGATACTCTTGACAGGTGACCGACGCCCAAGAGACCGCAGCAGACAGCTCACTGCGAACCACCGGAGGCGGCCCTCCGGACGACGTCGAATCGGCGCCGACCCCTTTGCTCGAGCCCCGAGAAGGCATTCCGCCCGTGATCGCCGACGAGGCCTCGCTCGCCGAGGTGATCGCCGCGTTCGCCGCCGGATCCGGCCCGGTGGCCGTCGACGCCGAACGCGCGTCCGGGTACCGATACGGCCAGCGCGCCTATCTGGTGCAGCTGCGCCGCGAGGGCGCCGGCAGCGCCCTCATCGACCCCGTCGCCTGTCCCGACCTGTCGGGTCTCGGCGAGGCGATCTCCGGGGCCGAATGGGTGCTGCACGCCGCCACCCAGGACCTGCCCTGTCTCCGCGAGATAGGCATGATCCCCACCAGCCTCTTCGACACCGAGCTGGCCGGACGTCTGGCCGGGTTCCCCCGGGTGGGCCTCGGCGCGATGGTCGAGAGCGTCCTCGGCTTCGTCCTGGAGAAGGGGCACTCCGCCGTCGACTGGTCGACGCGCCCGCTGCCCGAGCCCTGGCTGCGCTACGCCGCGCTCGATGTGGAGCTCCTCGTCGACCTGCGCGACGCCCTGGAGAAGGAACTCGACCGGCAGGGCAAGCTGGAATGGGCCCGGGAGGAGTTCGACGCGATCGCACAGGCCGAGCCCGCCCCGCCGCGCAAGGACCCCTGGCGCCGTACGTCCGGGATGCACAAGGTGCGCCGCCGCCGGCAGATGGCCGTCGTCCGGGAGCTGTGGGAGACCCGCGACCGCGTCGCGCAGCGCCGTGACATCTCACCGGGCAAGGTGCTCGGGGACGCGGCGATCGTCGAGGCGGCGCTGGCCGTGCCGGCCACCATGCACGCCCTGGCCGCCCTGAACGGCTTCGGGCACCGCATGGGCCGACGCCAGCTGGAGCAGTGGCAGGCCGCGGTCGACCGGGCGAAGGCGCTGCCGGACACCGAGCTGCCGCAGCCCGGACAGCCGGTGACCGGACCTCCCCCGCCGCGGGCCTGGGCCGACAAGGACCCGGCCGCCGCGGCCCGGCTCTCCGCCGCGCGGGCTGCCGTATCGGCGCTGGCCGAGCAGCTGAACATGCCGCAGGAGAACCTGATCACCCCGGACACCGTGCGGCGCGTGTGCTGGGAGCCGCCGACGACACCGGACACGGAGTCCGTGGGCGCGGCGCTCGCCGCCTGCGGGGCGCGACCCTGGCAGGTCGGACTGGTCACGCCGGTGCTGGTGACCGCGCTGTCGCTGAAGACCGTCTAGGGGCTGCCGTTCGACCGCCTCCGTCGACGGGTTCCGGGTGCTCCGCGTGCTCGGTTTACGCCGAACGGGTCCTTGAAGCGGGACCGACCCGTCGAACGGGCGACGAGATCACGCCAAGATCCTGGGCCGCCCGAGCGCGCCGGCCGAGCGCGCACACAACCCGGCGGGCGCCTGATCGGTGGAATCCCGTCGCGGCGGGCAGCGGCGCCGCAAGCGGGCTGTCCGCCGCGAACCGCCGACGTGACGGACCCCGGACGGAGCGCCGGTGCCGGACGCCTGTCAACGGCGGGCCGGGCCGACGACGCCGAGCCATTCGGATGTGACGTTCGCCGCTCCCGGCCTCGGGACTGGGCAGGCTGGTTACTCGTAAGTAGCATGGGTGCTGAGCGCGCGCTCAGGCGTGTGTCCGCGCAGCAGTGCCATCCCGCATCTGGAGGAGAGCCATCGTGCCTCGTACCGTCAGGGACGTCGTCTTCGTAGACGGCGTCCGCACCCCGTTCGGCAAGGCGGGCCCGAAGGGCATCTACCACGAGACCCGTGCCGACGACCTCGTCGTGAAGGCCATCCGGGAGCTGCTGCGCCGCAACCCCGGCCTTGACCCCAAGAAGATCGACGAGGTCGCCATCGCGGCGACCACGCAGATCGGTGACCAGGGTCTGACCCTGGGCCGCACGGCCGGCATCCTCGCCGGGCTCCCCCAGTCGGTCCCCGGCTACTCCATCGACCGCATGTGCGCCGGCGCCCTGACGGCCGTCACCGCCACCGCGGGATCCATCGCGTTCGGCGCGTACGACGCCGTCATCGCCGGTGGTGTCGAGCACATGGGGCGCCACCCCATGGGCGAGGGCGTGGACCCGAACCCGCGCTTCGTCAGCGAGAAGCTGGTGGACGAGTCGGCCCTGTTCATGGGTATGACCGCCGAGAACCTGCACGACCGCTACCCCACGATCACCAAGCTGCGCGCCGACGAGTACGCCGTGCGCTCGCAGGAGAAGGCCGCCAAGGCGTACGCCAACGGCAAGATCCAGCAGGACCTGGTGCCGATCTCGGTGCGCAACACCAACGCGGAGGTCGGTGAGACGGGCTGGGGCCTGGTCACCGCCGACGAGCCGATGCGTCCGGGCACCACGCTGGAGAACCTGTCCGGCCTGAAGACCCCGTTCCGCGTCCACGGCCGTGTCACCGCCGGTAACGCCGCCGGTCTGAACGACGGTGCGACCGCGTCGATCCTCGCCTCCGAGGACTTCGCCCGCGAGAACAACCTGCCGGTCAAGATGCGCCTGGTCTCGTACGCCTTCGCGGGCGTCGAGCCGGAGGTCATGGGCTACGGCCCGATCCCGGCCACCGAGAAGGCTCTCGCCAAGGCCGGCCTCTCGATCGAGGACATCAATCTCTTCGAGATCAACGAGGCCTTCGCCGTCCAGGTGCTCGCCTTCCTGGAGCACTACGGCATCGCCGACGACGACGCGCGCGTCAACCAGTACGGCGGCGCCATCGCCTACGGCCACCCGCTCGCCTCCTCCGGCGTCCGTCTGATGACGCAGCTGGCCCGCCAGTTCGAGGAGCAGCCGGAGGTCCGTTACGGCCTCACCACCATGTGCGTCGGCTTCGGCATGGGCGCCACGGTGATCTGGGAGAACCCGCACCACAAGGACGCCGGAGGCGACAAGTGACCACCGCTGAACTCCTGAAGGGCGCAGCCGAGCTGTTCCCCGACGAGGTAGTGACGTCCGCGAACGTACGCCACCTCGACCTGCCGTTCGGTGCCGGGCGCTTCGCGCTCATCACCCTGGACAACGGCTTCGACCACACCAAGCCGACCACCTTCGGCCCGGCGTCGCTGGCAAACCTCGACACCGCCATCGACCAGGTCGAGCGGGAGGCCGCGGCCGGCGAGATCGTCGGTATCGGCGTCACCGGCAAGCCGTTCATCTTCGCGGTCGGCGCGGACCTGAAGGGCGTCGAGCTCCTCAAGGAGCACAAGGACGCGCTCGCCATCGGCAAGGGCGGCCACGAGGTCTTCAAGCGCCTGTCGGGCCTCGCGGTCCCGACCTTCGCCTACTACAACGGCGCGGCGATGGGCGGTGGCGTCGAGGTCGGTCTGCACTGCTCGTACCGGACCGTCTCCGCGGCTCTGCCCGCCTTCTCGCTGCCCGAGGTCTTCCTCGGTCTGGTCCCCGGCTGGGGCGGCTGCACGATCCTGCCGAACCTGATCGGCGCCGACAAGGCCGTCTCGGTGATCATCGAGAACTCGCTCAACCAGAACAAGCAGCTCAAGGGCGGGCAGGTCTACGACCTCGGCATCGCCGACGCGCTGTTCGAGGGCGCGGACTTCCTGGAGCAGTCGCTGCTCTGGACGGCCGCCGTCCTCAAGGGCGAGATCGCCGTCGAGCGCCCCGCGATCGACCGCGGCGAGGCCTGGGACCAGGCCGTCGCGCGCGGCCGCTCCATCGCCGACAGCAAGGTGCACGGGGCCGCCCCGGCCGCCTACCGCGCGCTGGACATCATCGCCGCGGCCAAGGACGGCGACCTGCAGAAGGGCTACGACGCCGAGGACGTGGCGCTCGCCGACCTGATCATGGGTGGCGAACTGCGCTCCGGCATCTACGCCTTCAACCTGGTGCAGAAGCGCGGCAAGCGTCCGGCCGGTGCGCCGGACAAGTCGCTCGCGCGTCCGGTCACCAAGGTGGGCGTCGTGGGCGCGGGCCTGATGGCCTCGCAGCTGGCCCTGCTCTTCCTGCGCCGCCTGGAGGTGCCGGTCGTGCTGACCGACATCGACCAGGAGCGTGTCGACAAGGGTGTGGGCTACGTCCACGCCGAGATCGACAAGCTGCTGCTCAAGGGCCGCGTGAACCGGGACAAGGCCAACCGCCTGAAGGCCCTGGTCTCCGGTGTGCTGGACAAGGCGGAGGGCTTCTCCGACGCCGACTTCGTCATCGAGGCGGTCTTCGAGGAGATCGGCGTCAAGCAGCAGGTGTTCGCGGAGGTCGAGGCGGTCGCCCCGGCGCACGCGATCTTCGCCACCAACACCTCCTCGCTGTCGGTCACCGAGATGGCGTCGAAGCTGAAGAACCCCGAGCGGGTCGTGGGCTTCCACTTCTTCAACCCGGTCGCGATCCTCCCGCTCCTGGAGATCGTGCGCGGCGAGCAGACGGACGACGCCTCGCTGGCCACGGCGTTCGCCGTCGCCAAGAAGCTGAAGAAGACCGCGGTTCTCACCAAGGACGCCCCGGCGTTCGTCGTGAACCGCATCCTGACCCGCTTCATGGGTGAGATCCAGAACGTCATCGACGAGGGCACCTCGGTCGAGGTCGCCGAGAAGGCCATCGAGCCGCTCGGCCTGCCGATGTCCCCGCTGGTCCTCCTCGAACTGGTCGGCCCCGCGATCGGCCTGCACGTCTCGGAGACCCTCAACCGGGCCTTCCCGGACCGCTTCACGGTCTCCCCGAACCTCGCGGCGGTCGTCAAGGCGGGCAAGCGCGGCTTCTACGTCTACGACTCCGGCAAGCCGGAGCTGGACCCCGAGGTCGCGGCTCTCCTCAAGCAGGGCGACGTCGTCCTGACCGAGGAGCAGGTGCGGGACCGGGTCCTCGACGCGGTGGCCCAGGAGATCGGGCTCATGCTCGACGAGGGCGTCGTCGCCGAGGCCCAGGACATCGACCTGTGCCTGATCACCGGTGCCGGCTGGCCCTTCCACCTGGGCGGCATCACGCCGTACCTGGACCGCGAGGGCGTCTCCGAGCGGGTGACCGGGAAGCGGTTCCTGGAGCCGGGACTGGCTTCGGTTCCGGCGTAACACCTTCGGCAGCCTGAACCAAGGGGTCCTCCGCGCGATGGCGCGGAGGACCCCTTGTGCGTTCCGGTCAGCCGACGATCGTCCACGCCCCGAACTCGGCGGCTTCGGGAACCGTTTGACGGGCCACCGCCAGTTTGGCATCGGCGCCGATCACCGCGATCGTGGCACGTCCCTGGGCGTCGAACGCGGCTGCCGGGGCGCCGGTGAAGGTGCCACCGAGCGATGTGGTGGGCAGTTCCTGCCAGGGCTGGTCCGGGTCCCCAGGCAGGAAACGGTAGGCGACCGCGCCGAGGTTGCTGCGGCAGGCGACGAGCGTGCCCGCCTCCGGCGACGGCCCTGCGGCAAGGGCCACGGCACCGTAGCCGCCTCGACCGCCCACGGACTCCGCGGGCTGCGCCCAGCGACCCCCGGGATCGTCTTCCTGGGCCATGAGCAGGTGCCCCGTGTCAGGCTCCCGGTAGACGGTCATGACCTGGCCGCTCGGCTGCAGAACGGCGGCCACTGGTCCGGCGGACGGAGCGAGCCGGAAGCGCGGAGCACGGGTGAGTGGTTCGTTCAGAGATTTGTGCGCCCAGCGGAAGACGGCGCCGCGGCTCGCGCCGAAGACGTCGACGTGGCCGTTGGCCGCTGTGACCGCGGCGAGGCCTTCCTGTAGTTCGTGGCCGCGCAGGTCGGTCCAGCCACTCCAGGTGCCGTCGGGCATCTGGATTCGGGTATGCAGGCCCTGACCGGCATTGCGTACGAAGAGGTGAAGCCGGCCCGCGCCGTCCCGGGCCACGACCGGTGCACCGAGGTGACGGTCACGCGTCCGGCTCCCGGCCGAGGGGTTGCCGAGTGGGGTCCAGCTACGGAACGCGCCTCCGGGCTCTGCCTGTTCGAGCAGGACGATCTCTCGCCGTTGCGCGTCGTCGACGGCCAGGAGGGACATCCGCTCGGCGAAGATCTGCCAGCGCCCGTCCGGAGTGAGGCAGACCGCGAGGCCGGGGGCGAGCGGTCCGCCGCCGAGGAAGAAGGGGCCGCGCCACTGACCGGAGCCGGGCTGTGCCTCCATCCATACCGCGGCCTGCTGGTTGACCACGGCGAAAGCAGTGAGCCGGCCGGTGGGGTCGGTCAGCAGCCAATTGACGCCAGCCGGGTGCCGTGGGGCGGTGCTCTGCACCCATCCGGTCAGCCGGGCGCCCAGGCCGACGGAGTAGTCCCCACTGCCTGCCGGATCGCCGCAGTCGTAGCCGTCGGCCGCCGCGTAGAGGTTGAGGAAGAGCTCCTTCTGGGAAACGGACCGGACGCCGAGATTGTGCGGCCAGCGTTCGTTGTAGTAGCCACGGAAGGCCTCGACCACGAACGTCTGCTTCTCGACGGTTGCCTGGTGGCGGGCTACAGCGAGCCAGCTGAACAGGGCGGCCGCGGTGTGGTCGCAATGGTCGGAGAGGTCGCCGTAGTCGTGCCGCTGCGGGAACCGCTCGTTGTGCACGAGTCGGTCCGGATCCGGGTCCATGGTGCGGATCACGGTCGGACGGACGATGCCCATGATCTGGGCAAGGGTCTCGACCAGGCCGGCCCGGTTGTACCAGTTCTGCTCATGGACCACACCACCGCTGACCACGAGCGTGGGAACCCGTTCCGTCTCCTCGCGCCACAGCACGTGCAGGCTCCGCGGCGGACCCTCCGGCGTTCCGTGCTGTCGGATATTGAGGAAGATCAGTTTCACCCACGGTGCGTCGGCCAGGGAGTAGATCTCCGCCACCGGGCCCGCGACCGTGGTGAGGGTCGTGTCCTTCCACTCCGCGGTGCGGTCGCCCAGCGCCATCGCCGCGTAAGCGGCCTTGATGCCGTTCTGCCGGGCTTTGGCGTAATCCGCCCGGTTCTCGGTCACTTCTTCGGTCGCCGGCCCCGACTGCCAGGGCCGGTGATTGCGTCCGTCCGAGTCTCCACTCGTGAGGTAGACCGTGGTTGTGGGAGTACCGGCATTCAGCCCTTGGACGACGGCGGGGTTCACGAAGTACAGGTCGTCGTCCGGATGCGCCATGATCTGCAGTACGGACGCGGGGCTGTTCACGTTGCTTCTCCTCCCGATAACGGGACTAGGGGTGTTCACAGGGGCCACTCGGGCAGATAACCGAGGCGAGCACGCTCGTTGCGTGTCGATCCGGACTCGAACTGACTCGGCACCGGAAAGTAGCTGGGCAGGAACGCGGCGAGAATCGCGTCCTGTTCGTCCTCGGTGACGTCACCGTCGTGGTAGTCGTTCAGGCAGAACACGTCATGCGGCCGTGCCGCGAGAATGCGGCTGAGACGGGCCTTGTGCTCACTGAGGCCGACGTTGACGAAACCGCACGAGATGCTGCCGGGCACACTGCGCAGGGTGTGGTAGCCGTAGTAGTGGTGCAGCGACGAGGGGATCGAGATGTCACTGTGACTGCGCAGTTGATGAGTTGCGGTGGACGCCGCCTCTTCCTGGTAGCGGTCGGTGATCTCCTCGAGGACACTGCGCCGCAGTGGATACGGGGCGTGCAGAAAACCGTTGACCAGGGTCTGCCCGAAGTCCCTCTCGATCAGTTCCCGGTTGTTCTTGGCGCCCGCGATGTTGAACTCGTCCTCTTCCGAGACCGGCGACATCGGTATGGCCGTCGGTGACATGAAGTGCTTGGCCTGGCCGCTGCCGAGGAAGAAGTGGTCCGGTCGCAGGGTACGCCCGATGAACATGTCGTCGTTGAAGTACAGGAAGTGCTCGGCCAACCCCTCGATGTGGTGCATCTGGCTCTCGATGGCATGCGAGTTGTACGTGGGCAGGGCACCTCGGTCGCCGAAGATCTCCTTGTGGTCCACGACTCGGACACGCGGATGGTCGGTGTCGAGCCAGTTCGGGATCTGCTGGTCGGTGATGATGTAGATGTTGCGGATCCACGGGGCGTACATGTCGATGGACCGCAGCGAGTAGCGCAGTTCGTCACGGTCCCGGAACCGGGCGGCGCTGGTCGCCGAATCCTCCGTCTCCATGCCCAGCGAGGCGAGGACGGCACTCTTGCGTTCCAGCCAGGCCACGTCGCCGCCGTTGACCCAGGTGTAGACAACGTCGACGGGGAAGGTGACATCTCCGTGCAGGTTGCGGGTGAACGGCTCGATGCTCGGGTAAGCGCGGCCGCCGAGAGAGAGGGCCCTGCGGCGCAGGGCGCTTTCGGGGACCCGGTCGCCGATCAGGGTGCGGACGGGAGTCCGCAGCCACTTCTCGTCCTCCGGGTCGGTCTCCCAGAACGAGATGGTGCAGCCGTAGACGGTGCCGAGGCGCAGCAGCCGCGACTGGGAGACCAGGTTCTGGTGGATGCGGACACCGGAGACGGTCGGGTCCGCGAACGGGAGGACCAGTCCGGCAAGGACGGTGGCGACGGTCTTCTGACCCTCATTGAGGACGCTGGCGTACACGGCGTTGTCGGCGTGGGTGGCGGCGAGCGCCTTGAACACGGCATCCCTCTGCCCGGCGTGCACAGCGACCGTGTGCCGGATCATGTGGTCCCTCACCACGACGTGGGGGATGGCGGCGGCTTCGAGGGCGTTCACCGCCAGGGCGAGGTTCCGCTGGACGACGTCCCAGGGCGACTCCCAGTCCAGCAGTCGGCACACCTGCCCACCGTCACGGATCAGGTCGGGCCGCTGGAGCAGTCGTTCTTCCGCGGCCTGGTGCTCGGTGGAGCGCACCATGGTGGCGGGAGTGGGAACCGCGGCGGGCACGATGCCGTCGGAACCGCCGTGGTAGGCGTGCACGGCCTGGCGTTCGGCCTTGGCCGTGGCACGCCCTCCGCTGTCCCGTTCCACGACGAGCTCATGGAAGACGCGTTCCCATTGGGCGGTGACTACGGCGGGTGAGAATCGGTCCACCGAGGCCAGGGCCGCGGCGCCCATACGACGCCGCAGTTCGGTGTCCTCGATGAGCAGCATCAGTGCGGAGGCCAGGGCGTCGGTGTCGCCGAGTGGGACGAGGATCCCGGTCTGCCCGTCGATGACGACCTCACGCGGACCGTTCGGCGAGTCGTAGGAGACGACCGGCACGCCGGCCGCGTGCGCCTCGGCGAGCACCAGGCCGAACGCCTCGCTGCGAGAGGTGAGGGTGGCGATGCTGGCCTTGGCCCACTCCTCCGCGAGATGCCGGGAATTGCTGTTGAGCTGGACGCAGTCGTGCAGTCCGAGTATGTCGATCTGGCGGCGCAGGGCCCCGCTGAGCGGCCCGTCGCCGAAGATCCGCAGCTGCCAGTCCGGGTGGTGCTCGGCGACTTTCGCCCAGGCTGTGACGGCGTGGTCGATCTGCTTCTCCGCCACGAGCCGCCCGGCGATCACCACGGTGCGGGTCTGCAGGGTGGAGCACGGCCGGAAGCCGCTGGGCAGGGCGTTGGGTACGACCTCCAGGCGGGGCGCAGCGTCGCCGAGGGTCTCGGCGAACCATTCGAGAGTGCGTTCGCTGAGCACGGCGAGGGCGTCGAGCTGGGCAGCGTAGCGGCGCAGCGGCTCCCCGGTAGGGCCGCGTAGCTCGGAGACCCGGTGTTCCTGGTGGACGGTGATCACATGCCCGGGGGCGTAGCGAACGGCCAGCGCCATCAACGCGGGCGTGGTGCTGATCAGGATGTCGGTGTCGGTGTCCTGGAGGGCGAGGTCGAGCTCGAGGTCCGAGAGACGGTTGAAGATCGGCTCCCAGGAGCGGTCGACCACTTGGCTGGGCTGGCTCGCCAGTTCGTACCACACGGAGTCCTCGACCGAGGTCGGGCGCAGCGGTCGGGGGACCTCGGAGGTGAGATCGACCAGATAGTCGACGCGGACCCTGGTGTCCGGGGTGAAGAACTGCTCGGACGTGCTCTTGAAGACACTGAGCACGCGCACGTCGTGACGCTCGGCAAGTTCGGACGCCTGATTGAACGCCGCTCGCTCGGTACCGCCGACAGCGTCGGCCGTGGTCAGCAGGAACGTGATTTTCATCTGTCGGTTCAGCCTGCCTCGGGCATGCGCGTGCAGGTCACCCGGAAATTCCCTGCGGGGGTGTAACGCGGTTGGACGATCATGGCGGTGTGGCCCGGCGGTGTGACGGCGAGCCTGCGCATGGCGAAGACGCGCAGCGGGTTGCGCACGTCGTGCAGTCGGCGCCCCAGGCGCATCGACCGGCCGGTACGGTCACGCAGATGGACGTCCCAGTGTTCGGGCTGGAGATCGCGGGGCGGCATCTCGTCCAGGGGTACTTCGACACGGAAGACGTCCGGTCCAAGGACGGTGACGGCCCGCTCGACGGTGCGCCCGGAGGCGGTGAACTGCGCCCAGGGCTCCTCGACCCGGGTGCCCAGGACACGAAAGTCAACAGTGAGGCCCGTATGCCCCAGGTGCACCTTGGCCACCTCGACGGCGGCCTGTGCGGCGGCGCTGACCACGCGGGCGCTGCCGCGGAAGGAGCGGCCGATGCGGTGGCGTTCGCCCGTCACCGGGGAGGCTTCCATCGGCTTGGTGGGTCCGGCGTAGGGCACCGACGGTTCAAGCAGCAGCAGCGACAGCGAGCGCGTACGGCGCCCCGTACGCACCCGCAGTCTCAGACGCCAGCGTCCGGTGCCGACAGGGGCCCCGCCGATCTCGGCACCCAGCAGCACGGCCGCGTCCACGAGTGCCTCACCAGCGGTGCCCTGGTAGACGCGGGCCTGGCTGGAGTGGCTGCGGCGCCCGCGGCACAGGACGATCTCCACCTGCTCGGGCTGGCCGACCGAGAGCGGTAGCCGGGCGTGCAGGTTCACGGTCTGGCCGTCGAGGATGCCGGCGTAGTGCAGCAGGGCAGCGCGCCTGCGCAGGGGGACGAAAAGGGGCTTCATCAACCGGTTGCGCAGCAGAACGGCACGGGTACGCAGGCGGCGCAGGCCGGCTGTCGCGCCCCCGGGGGCGGCGGCACTCTGGGAGCGAGGCGTCATGACTCGGTGCGTCCCAGTTCTCCCTGGCGTGCCGGACCACGGAGTGGCGCGGCTTTGGAGACGGTCTCGAAGGGGCTGGGGACCGGGAAGTAGGAGTCCAGGAATGTGGCAACCATGTGCGCTTGTCTTTCGGGATCGACGGCGGTGACCGTGTCGTTCATGCAGAAAGTGTCGAAGTTGCGGCGGGCCAGCAGCTTGTTCAGCCGCGGCTGGGCCAGTTCGTCGGCCAGGTCGATGTAGACGTAGCGGATGTCGCCGACCGTGGCTCGCGCCGAGCCGTAGGCGTAGTAGTGGTGCAGCGAGGAGGCGATCGGCACGTCATTGGGCGACCGGAAGCGGGAGTGCTGCGTCACCCAGTGGGCTTTGCCGTAGACCTGTTCGATCTCCGCGAGGACACTGCGCCGCAGCGCGTGCGGGGTGTGCTTCATCTTCTGGGAGATCACGGTGCCGAACTGCTGGGCGATGAGGCCCCGGCTGTTCTTTCCCGCGGCGTCCACAGGCAGGTCATCCGGCTCCATCTGGCCGGGCGGGATCAGCGCCTTGGACATGAAGAACTTAGTCAGTCCATTCGGATGGAAGAAGCGCTCCGGGCGCACCGGGCGCCCGAAGAACACGTCGTCGTTCAAGTAGAGGAAGTGCTCCGCGAGCCCGGGAATGCGGTGCAACTGACTTTCGATCGCATGGGAGTTGAAGGTGGGCAGGGCATCCGGATCGGAGAAAATCTCCCTGTGATCGACCACATGCAGGCCCGGATGGTCGGTGTCGAGCCAGGCGGGGACCTGTCCCGCGGTAACCAGGAAGACGTTCCGCACCCAGGGTGCGTACTGGTGGAGTGACCTGAGGGAGTACCGGAGTTCGTCCCGGCTCGTATAACGCGCGCCGTTCGCCGCCTGTTCGTGGAGCGATGTCGTGCCGGTGGCCAGCGCCCGTCGTGCCGCGTCCTTGCGCCTTCGCCACACCGGGTCCGAGTCGTCGACCCAGGTGTAGACGACGTCGATCGGATAGAGGTGGTCGCCGATCAACGAAGCGGTGAACTCGGGCAGCGTGCGGGTCTGACCCGTTCCGTACAGGAACGGGACGGGGCTGAAGAGGCGCTGCTCGGCCTGACGGCGCTCGCCCCGCGGCGGAGTTCTCGTGACCACCGGGTTGGGGCGCGGCGCGACCAGCTCACCGTCGACCTCGTCCCAGAACTCGAGATCGCATCCCGACTCGTGGGCGAAGACGAGGTTCTCCGTCGGGTCGCAGACGTTCCAGGACAGCCGGAGCACCTGCTGCGAGCGGAGCCTGCGCCAGGTCTTCGCCGACCGTCCGGTCAGCGGCGCTCCCCCCGGTACCGCGCAGGCGTAGCCCGGGTTACGGGCGAAAACGAGCTGGAGCACTTCCTCCACGTCGCGACGGAGCACCGCGGGAACAGCCACGCAGGGCACGTTCTTGCCGGTGCCGCGTACGGCGAAGTAGTCGATCTCGGAATCTTCCAGCACCGCCACCAGCAGATGGAGGTTCCTGGCCCGCGCGGCCCACTCGGTGGCACCGGGGACGACTGTGGCCAGGACATGTCGGCCGTTGAACTGCACGACGCGCATCGGAGCACGGGCGCCGCTCCTGGCCGGACTGCGGCGCCCACCCCGTGCGGCTTTCACCAGAGCCGAGCGGAACGAGTCGAGGGCGGCGAGGGTACGCATGACGGCGATCCGCAGTGGGCGCGGCACACGACGCACGATGCGTCGGCGCGCCCTCACAGGCACCAAAGATCGATATGTCGATACCAGGGCACTGTTCTCGGGGTTACCCGGGCTCACCACGGCTCCTCAGCGTCCTACAGAAAAGGGCTGAGGCCCCCCTCACACCCAAAGTGATCAACCAGGCGTGACCACCGGCCCCGAACGGCGAGATCACGCCATCGAATATTCACATCTCAGCCACCCTCTGTCCACTTTTTGTCCCCGGCAGGCACAAACGTGAGACGCGCTTCACTCAACTTTCATTCAAGTCGGGAGCAATGCCCGACTTGCACCCCTGACCAGGGATCTTCGGCGTCACAACGCGGGATCGGCCGCCGAAGGCCTCCCGGCCAGGCGGCCCGTACCGTCCTGAACGGTGCGGTCGACACCGATAACCCTGGCCGCACACACGTCCGAACGCGTGTCTATAGTGCACGTCAGCCCGGCAATGCACGGACCGGCCTCCCCCACCCGAGTCCTCAGGCCATCGACATCCGCCCCCAAGGGCACGACAAGCTAGGACCCGGACCAGGATGAGCCATGTCTCGACGCCCCAGCCCACTGAATCCGACGCGCCGTCCCGGGGCGACGGCGGCGGTGACGGGCAAGGAGCCGAACGCGGGCGCGCAGGCGGCCGCCGGATCGGCAGGAAGATTCTGCTGGGGCTGGCCGTCCTCGTCATCGCGGCCGGCGGCACCGGCTACTGGCTCTACAGCGGCCTCGACGGCAACATCAAGGGCATCGACCTCGACAAGGCGATCGGCGACGACCGGCCGGCGAAGCTGCCCACCTCCGGACAGAACATCCTGATCCTCGGATCCGACTCGCGCGCCGGCGCCAACGCCGCACTCAAGACGGGTCACGTCTCCGGGGCTCGTTCCGACACCGCGCTGGTGATGCACATACCCGAGGGCCGCAAGAAGGCCGTCGCGATCAGCATTCCGCGCGACACCCTGGTGACCCGCCCCGAGTGCACCAAGGCGGACGGCTCCAAGGTCCCCTCCGCGAAGCGCGTCATGTTCAACTCCGTCTACTCCCAGGTCGGTTCGGCCTGCGTGGTCAAGACCGTGGAGAAGATCTCCGGGATCCGCATGGACCACTACATGGAGATCGACTTCGCCGGCTTCAAGGACCTGGTGGACGCGATAGGTGGCGTGACCGTCACCGTCGACGAGGACATCCACGACACCTCCAGCGGCCTCGACCTCACCGCCGGCACGCACCGGCTGGACGGCGCCCAGTCCCTGGAGTTCGTACGGACCCGGCACGGCATCGGCGACGGCAGCGACCTCGGCCGCATCGGCCTCCAGCAGCAGTTCATGACCGCGCTGCTCACCGAGATCAAGGAGCAGGACCTGCTGGGCAGCCCCGCCAAGACGTTCGAGATCGCCGACAGCCTGACCCAGGCGCTCACCACCGACTCCGACCTCGCCTCGCTCAGGTCGCTGGCCAGGTTCGGGCAGAGCATGAACGGCGTCGACCCGTCCACCATGGAGACGATCATGCTCCCGGTGTCGTACGACAGGATCGACCCGAACCGGGTCGTGGCGGCCGAGCCGCAGGCGTCGACGCTCTGGAAGGCACTGCGCACCGACTCCGTGATCCCCGAGTCGGCGAAGAAGTCGCCCGCCACCGGCGGGACTTCCTGACACATCCCACGGGAAGGGGCGCGCAGCACGGACCGGCTGCGTCGCTCCGCCCACCGGTTGGCACGCCGACACCGCCGTACCGGCTTTCGGTACGGCGGTGTCGGCGTGCGTTCCAGAACGAGAACCGGCGGCGTCAGACCGACCGCCATGCCTCCAGGGCGATCCCCGGCTCGTCCTTGCGGCGGGTGACGCGGAGTTCGCCCGTGCCGGGGGAGAGAGTCGCGGCGACCACTCGGCCCTCCTTGTCCTCCGCCAGCGACAGCAGGGCGTCGGCGGGGAGTTCGGGCCCCGACTCCGTCCACCACGCGCCCGCCGACTCGTCCTCGGTCGGGTAGGCGGCGAAGGCCACCCGTCCGCTCGCCGAACGCTGGGCCAGCAACGTGCAGTCGTGGCCGTCGAGTTCGCAGCGGATGACGCAGACGGGACCCGGGCCGGCCGAGGCCAGCAGGGCCACCGGCTTGGTGCCGGGACGCCATGCGCACACATCGCCCGAGCCGTCGGTGAAGAAGAGCGTGGTGGAGTCCGCGGAGGTGGCGAGCGCGCGCAGGGTGCCGGGTCGGACCGGTGCCTCCAGCGCCTCGTCCAGGGCGGGTTGCGCGCCCGCCTCCTCCTGGCGCCAGTGCAGAACACCGCCCGGGACGGCCGCGTACAGCTCGACACGGCCGGAGCTGCCTGTCACGGCCGCCAGATCCCCTTGGACGTCATGCCCCTTGAGGTCGTACCAGGGCCCCCAGCCGCCCTTCTCCTTCTGGGCGATCATGCTCACTCCGCCGCCCTTGTTGCGGACGAAGACATGGGCGCGCCCCTTCGCGTCGACCGCTGCAGCGGGGTTGCCCGTCCGGTCCCCGGTGCGGTCGGGGTGACCGATCGGGTTCCAGTCGAGGGCGGCGAGGTCCGGCCGGAAGTGGGTCGAGTGGACGAGGCCCGACTGGTCGCGGGCCGTCGGACGCCAGGAGACCAGGTGGGTGTAGCGATCAGAACCCTGGCCCAAGGCGACTACGGAGTGCAGGCGTTGGTCGCCGCCCACGGTACGCGGAGGGTCCCAGGGGCCACCGGGTCCGCGCTCCGCCCGGCAGTGGACCGTGGCCTCCGACAGCAGGTACGCAGCGAGCCTGCCGTCGCGGCCGCGTATGAGCCAGTCGACGTTCACCGCTTCACCTTAATCGGGGGCGGGGCGCCCGGTAATCGGGGGCGTGCCGTTCCGCCGGGGCCGTGTCCGTCGTGACACGGCGCCGGGCCGAGGGCGTTCTGGCAGGGTGAGGGCATGACGACTCTGCTCATCGTGGACGGCGCCAACGTGGTGGGGTCCGTGCCGGACGGCTGGTGGCGGGACCGTCGCGGCGCCGCCGGGCGGCTCAGGGACACGCTGGCGGAGTTCGCCGAGCGGGGCCTGCCCGGTCACCCGGGCCCGCTGGAGATCGTCCTGGTGGTGGAGGGCGCGGCGCGCGGGGTGGACTCCGTCCCCGGGGTCCGTGTCGACGAGGCTCCGGGCAGCGGCGACGACCGCATGGTGGAGCTGGTGGCCGAGGCTCGGGGCCGCGCCTGTCTGGTCGTCACGGCCGACCGCGAACTACGACGCCGGGTCGGCGAACTGGGCGCGGCGGTCACGGGGCCGCGCACGGTACGCCCTCACCCCTGACCGCCGGTCCGCGTACCGCCCTGACCGCCGGTCCGCGTCACCGCCCTGGGCCGAGCTCGCCGACGCCGCGATCTCCTCGACGCCGCCCGACGGCGCGGCGTCACCTCCGGCATCCGCACCCGCGTACCTGGCGGCCCGGCGCGCGTCGCGACGACGGGACACGGGATCGGGTCCGGGGCGTACTCCCCCGTGACGCCGGTCCGCTCGTCACGTCACTGCCGCCGCCCAGCGGGTGTACGAGCACGCCACAAGGCCCCGCAGTCCCGACCGGAGCGGGAGGGCGGGGCCGGCGGGGCCGCTACCCGGCGGTGCCGCCGGGCGGGTTGCCGATCTCGCCGAGTGTCGTCTCCTCGTGCCGGCCGAGGCGACTGTGCGAGCGCCCGTAGAGGAAGTAGACGACGATGCCGATCACCATCCAGATCGCGAACCGCAGCCAGGTCTCCGCGGGCAGGTTCAGCATCAGCCACAGCGTCGCGAGGACGGACAGGATCGGCACCCACGGCACCAGCGGGGTGCGGAAGGCGCGGGGCAGATCGGGGCGGGTGCGGCGGAGGATGACGACGCCGACGGCGACCACGATGAAGGCGAAGAGCGTGCCGATGTTGACCAGTTCGGCCAGCTCGCTGAGGCTGGTGAAGCCCGCGAGGATCGCGATGATCACACCGAGCAGGATCGTCGGCCGGTGCGGGGTGCGGAACCTCGGGTGGACCCGGGAGAAGAACCGCGGCAGCAGTCCGTCGCGGCTCATCGCGAAGAAGACACGCGTCTGGCCGAGCAGCAGGATCATGCAGACCGTGGTCAGTCCGACGGCGGCGCCGAAGCTGATGACGCCCGCGTACCAGGGGTGCCCGGTGGCCTTGAACGCGTCGGCGAGCGGGGCGTCGACGGACAGCTCGGTGTACTTCTGCATGCCCGTGACCACGATCGACACCAGGACGTAGAGCGTGGTGCAGATGATCAGCGAGCCGAGGATGCCGCGCGGCATGTCCCGCTGCGGGTTCTTCGTCTCCTCGGCGGCCGTGGCGACCACGTCGAAGCCGATGAAGGCGAAGAACACGACGGAGGCCGCGGTGAAGATGCCCATCACGCCGAAGTTGGTCGGCGCCCAGCCGAACATCAGCTGGATCAGCGGGGTCTTGATGCCGCTGCCCGCCTCCACGGCCTGCGCCTTGGGGATGAACGGCTTGTAGTTGTCGCCCTCGATGAAGAAGGCGCCCGCGATGATCACGATCAGGACGACGGTGACCTTGATCGCGACGACCAGTGTGGTGATCCGGGCGGAGAGCTTCACGCCGATGACGAGGATGGCGGTGAGCACCAGCACCAGTGCTGAGGCGAGAATGTCGAAACCGAACCCGGTGGCCCCCTCGCGTCCGCTGAGCGACTCGGGCATGTGCCAGCCCGCGTTGTCCATCAGCGAGCGCACATAGCCCGACCAGCCGACGGCCACCACCGCCGTGCCGAGCGCGAACTCCAGCACCAGGTCCCAGCCGATGATCCAGGCGGGCATCTCGCCCAGAGAGGCGTAGGCGAACGTGTACGCGGATCCCGCGACGGGGACCGTGGAGGCGAACTCCGCGTAGCACAGGGCCGCCAGCGCACAGGCGACACCCGCGGCGACGAAGGCGAGCGAGACCCCCGGCCCCGCGTTCTCCTTGGCCACCTTGCCGGTGAGGACGAAGATGCCGGTGCCGATGATGACACCGACGCCGAACACGGTGAGGTCCAGAGCGGACAGCGTCTTCTTGAGCGCGTGCTCCGGCTCCTCAGTGTCCAAGATCGATTGTTCGACCTTCTTCGTTCTGAAGAGGGTGTTGCTCACGGACGTACCTCCCACGCTTGTCGTCCTCGACATGATCGAGAGGGCAGGTAGCACGTGTTCCCCGGCGCGGCCCGGTTCACGCGGATGGGCCGGTTTCACCACCCGTACAGGGTGCTGAAACCGGCCCATCGGCCCTACGTGGCCGCGTCAGTCGCGCGCGGGCTCCACCGCGTCCATGGCCTGCGCGGTGGTGCGCTCGTACCGGCCGTCGAGCTTGGCGACGAGGCCGGTGACCTGCCGGGCGATGTCCGGCGCGGTCAGGCCGATCTCCGCCATGACCTCGGCGCGGGAGGCGTGGTCGAGGAAGCGCGGCGGGATGCCGAAGTCGCGCAGCGGGACGTCGACGCCCGCGTCGCGCAGGGCCTGCGCGACCGCCGAGCCGACACCGCCGACCCTGGAGTTGTCCTCAACCGTGACGACCACGCGGTGCTGCTCGGCGAGCGGGGCCATGGCCTCGTCGACCGGCTTGACCCAGCGCGGGTCGACGACGGTGGTGGAGATGCCCTGCCGGTCGAGGAGAGAGGCGATCTCCAGGCACATCGGGGCGAGCGCGCCGACGGAGACCAGCAGCACGTCGGGCGCGTCGGTGCCGGGCTCCCGCAGGACGTCCATCCCGCCGATCCGGCCCACGGCGGGGACGGCCGGGCCGACCGCGCCCTTGGAGAAGCGCACCACGGTGGGCGCGTCCTTCACCTGGACGGCCTCGCGCAGCTGGGCGCGGACCTGGTCGGCGTCGCGCGGCGCGGCGAGCCTGAGGCCCGGGACGACCTGGAGGATGGACATGTCCCACATGCCGTTGTGCGAGGCGCCGTCGGTGCCGGTGACGCCCGCGCGGTCCAGGACGAAGGTGACGCCGCACTTGTGCAGGGCCACGTCCATCAGGACCTGGTCGAAGGCGCGGTTGAGGAAGGTCGCGTAGACGGCGAACACGGGGTGCAGTCCGCCAGTGGCGAGGCCCGCGGCGGAGACGGCGGCGTGCTGCTCGGCGATGCCGACGTCGTAGACCCGCTTGGGGAACGCCTTGGCGAACCGGTCGAGGCCGACCGGCTGGAGCATCGCGGCGGTGATCGCGACGATGTCCTCGCGCTCCTTGCCGAGCTCGACCATCTCCTCGCCGAAGACGGAGGTCCAGTCG
Source organism: Streptomyces rhizosphaerihabitans (assembly GCF_025399795.1). Classification (GTDB taxonomy): domain Bacteria; phylum Actinomycetota; class Actinomycetes; order Streptomycetales; family Streptomycetaceae; genus Streptomyces; species Streptomyces rhizosphaerihabitans. Next base: position 154,351 of record NZ_JAODTZ010000011.1, read on the forward strand.
GCGCCGGAGGAGGCGATCGGCAGGCCCGTGTCGGGGTGGATCTTGCCGACGGCGTGGAAGCGGTCCGCCTCGTCCTGGAGGGCGGGCTGGTAGCCGCGGCCCTTCTCGGTGAGGCAGTGCACGATGACCGGGCCGCCGAAGCGCTTGGCGCGGGCGAGGGCCGACTCCAGGGCCTCGATGTCGTGGCCGTCGATCGGCCCGACGTACTTCAGGCCGAGGTCCTCGAACATGCCCTGCGGGGCGATGAAGTCCTTCAGGCCCTTCTTCGCACCGTGCAGGGTCTCGTAGAGAGGCTTGCCGACGACCGGGGTGCGCTCCAGGAGGTCCTTGCCGCGGGCCAGGAAGCGCTCGTAGCCGTCGGTGGTGCGCAGGGTCGCCAGATGGTTCGCGAGGCCGCCGATGGTCGGCGCGTACGAACGCTCGTTGTCGTTGACGACGATGATCAGCGGGCGGTCCTTGGCGTCGGCGATGTTGTTCAGCGCCTCCCAGGCCATACCGCCGGTGAGAGCGCCGTCACCGATGACGGCGACCACGTGGTCGTTCCTGCCGAGGACCTCGTTGGCCTTCGACAGACCGTCGGCCCAGCCGAGGACCGTGGAGGCGTGCGAGTTCTCGATGATGTCGTGCTCGGACTCGGCCTGCGAGGGGTAGCCGGACAGGCCGCCCTTCATCTTCAGCCGGGAGAAGTCCTGGCGGCCGGTGAGCAGCTTGTGGACGTAGGACTGGTGGCCCGTGTCCCACAGCACTCTGTCCTTGGGCGACTCGAAGACGCGGTGCAGGGCGATGGTCAGTTCCACGACACCGAGGTTGGGGCCGAGGTGGCCGCCGGTCTTGGAGACCGCGTCGACGAGGAAGGTCCTGATCTCGCCGGCCAGCTGGTCCAGCTGCTCCAGGCTGAGCCGGTCCAGATCGCGCGGTCCCCTGATGCGGGTCAGCAGCGGCACCCGTGCCTCCTTGCAGTAGAGCTGTTGCCGGGCTTGGTCGAGTCTAATGTTCCGCCTTTGCGGGCGCGGTCCGGGCCTGGCGTTGTACGCCACACGATCGGCCCAACCGGACGGGAACGCGCGTTCCATGTCCGGACGTGACTGTGCCCGGCGCCACCACTGGCGCCGGGCACAGGATGTTTCACAGGGACGCCGTCGCGCTGTGCTACGGCGTTCCCCGCGGAGTGTTACGCGCGGCCTGCGGCCTTCTGGCTCTTGCGCGAGACGGAGTCGATGACGACCGCGCCCAGGAGCACCGCACCAGTGATCATGTACTGGATGGAGGTGTTCATGTTGAGCAGGTCGAGACCGGTCTGGATCGACTGGATGACCAGCATGCCCAGGAGGGCCGACCAAACGTTTCCGCGGCCACCGAAGAGGCTCGTACCACCGATGACGGCCGCCGCGATGGCGAGCATCAGCGTGTTGCCGCCACCGGCGTTCAGCGTGGCGCTCGCGGTCTGGCCGGCGAAGAACATACCGCCGACCGCCGCGAAACCGCCGGAGATGGCGAAGACGGTGATGCGGACCATGGACACGCTGATACCGGCACGGCGGGCCGCCTCGATGCCGCCGCCGACCGCGAAGATCTTGCGGCCGTACGTGGTGCGACGCAGCACGAAGTCGACGATCACCAGGGAGGCGAGGAAGATCACCAGGGCGTTGGAGACACCGGAGGCGTTGTTCAGCACGGCGGCGGCGGTGAAGGACGCCACGGCGAGCGCTCCGACGCGCAGCAGGATCTCGCTGGTGGGCCGGAAGGGCACACCGGCGGCCCGGCGGCGGCGCTGGTCGATGAACGAGCCCACGAGCATGGAGGCGACACCGAGGCCGGCCAGCACGTAGGCACCGATGACGGCCTGGTCCATGAAGAACGAGCTCTGGCCGAGCAGGTGGACCGGGCCGCTCTCGGCCGGGATGTTGATGGTGCCGCTCGTACCGAGCAGCCACAGCATCAGGCCGTTCCAGCCCAGGAAGCCGGCCAGCGTCACGACGAAGGCGGGCACGCCGATCCTGGCGAAGAACCAGCCCTGCATCGCGCCGATGACGGCCCCGGTCAGGACGGTCAGGAACAGGGCCAGCCAGGCGTTCACGCCGTGGTTGACCACGAACACCGCGAAGACCGTGGAGGCGAGGCCGCTGACCGAGCCGACGGAGAGGTCGATCTCACCGAGCAGCAGGACGAACACCAGGCCGATGGCCAGCATGCCGGTGGCCGACATGAAGTAGCTGATGTTCGACAGGTTGTCGGCGCTGAGGAAGCGGCTGTTCTGCGTCTGGAAGATCGTCCAGATGATGATCAGGCCGATGAAGACCGGCAGCGAGCCCAGCTCGCCACCCTTGATCTTGCGCTTGAACTCGGTGACGTAGCCCTTGAGGCCCTCTTCGCGGACCAGCAGACGCGGGTCCACGACCGACACGGGAGCGGCTGTGGGGTCGTCGGAGGGAGCCACCGTGTTCTGGTGCGCCACCTCGGCCTCCGCCTTGGAAACCTTGGACGTGTCGCTCACTTTGCGGCCTCCGTGTTGCGACGCCCGGCACGACGGGTCACGGCATTGTCCGTGGCTCCGGTGATCGCGGCGATGATCTCTTCGTGGCTGGTGTCCTTCACGGAGAAGGAGCCGTTGTTCTTGCCCAGGCGCAGGACGGCGACGGTGTCCGCGACGGCCTTCACGTCAGCCATGTTGTGGCTGATGAGAATGACGCCGAGGTCGCGCTCGCGCAGCCGCTCGACCAGGTCGAGGACCTGAGCGGTCTGCTCGACACCGAGCGCGGCGGTCGGCTCGTCGAGGATGACGACCTTGGGGTCGCCGATGAGGGCGCGGGCGATGGCCACGACCTGGCGCTGACCGCCGGAAAGGCTCGCGATCGGGATACGCACGCTCGGGATGCGGATGGAGAGTGTGCTGAGCAGCTCACGCGCCTTCTGCTCCATCGTGACCTCGTCGATGACGCCGCGGTGAAGCAGCTCACGACCGAGGTAGAGGTTGCCGACCACGTCGAGGTTGTCGCACAGGGCGAGGTCCTGGTAGACGGTCGCGACGCCGAGTCCCTGGGCGTCGTGCGGCTTGTTGATGCTGACGGGCTGACCGTCCCACTCGATGACGCCCTCATCGATGGGGTGGACACCCGCGATGGTCTTGACCAGGGTGGACTTTCCTGCGCCATTGTCGCCCACCAGGGCGACCACTTCTCCGGGGTGGACCTCCAGCTCGACATCGGTGAGTGCCTGCACAGCACCGAATCGCTTGGAGACTCCGCGCAACGCCAGCACGGGCGTAGCGGACACGTGAACCATCTCCTTCGCCGCCTGACCGGCGGGGATGCCGCGCTCGAACCAACCGGCGCGGAGGGATGTGCGAAATGCACAAGGTTTACAAGATGAACATGCGCGAATCCGCTGCATTTCGCAACGGATCCATCCGACGCCCGCCCCGCAGCGGGGTGTGAAGGTGGGGCAGGCGTCGGACAGGTTCGCGAGACCGCTGAGCGGCCGAAACTCGGGCGACCACCCGTTGCGCGGAGGTCGCCCGAGAGGGTCGTGCTTACTGGAGGCCGGCAGCCTTGCAGGCCTTGGCGAAGTCCGCGGTGCAGATGTCGGCGACGGTGTAGAGCTTGTCCTTGATCACCGTGTCCTTGATGTTGGCCTTGGTGACCGAGACCGGGACCAGGAGCTGCGAGGGCACCTTGTCGCCGGAGCCGCTGGTGAGCTCCTGGGTGGCCAGGGACTTGATGTCCTTGCCCTCGAGCAGGTTGACCGCGAGCTGGGCAGCGGCGTCCGCCTCCGGCTTGAAGGCCTTGTAGACGGTGGAGGACTGGGTGCCGGCGACGATGCGCTGGATACCCGCGAGCTCCGCGTCCTGACCCGTCAGCGGGATGCCACTGATCTTCGCACCCTTGAGGGTGTTCGCGATGCCACCGGCCATGCCGTCGTTGGCGGAGTAGACGCCCGCGATGTTCTTGGCACCGAGCTGCGTGATGGCAGCGGACATCTTCTGGGCGGCGACGGTGTCCTTCCAGAGGCCGGACTGCTCGTAGGCGATGTCGACCTTGCCGTCGAGGGCCTTGTGGGCACCCGCCTTGAACTGACCGGCGTTCGGGTCGGCGTCGTCACCGTTGATCATGACGATCTTCGACTTCGGGGTGGCCTTGGAGCCGAGCGAGGCGAGCAGCGCCTCACCCTGGAGCTGGCCGACCTTCTGGTTGTCGAAGGAGACGTAAGCCGAGACCGGACCCTGGGCGAGACGGTCGTACGCGACGACCTTGATGCCCTTGTCGACCGCGGTCTTGATCGAGGACTTGATGGCGGCCGAGTCCTGCGCGCTGATCACGAGGACCTTGACGCCCTGGGTGATCATGGTGCTGACCTGCTGGGCCTGCTTGGCGGCGTCGCCGGCCGCGTTCGCGTACTGGACCTTGCAGTCCGGGCACAGCTCCTTGACCTTGTTCTCGAAGAGCGGGTGGTCGAACTTCTCGTAGCGCGCGGTGACACTGTCGGGGAGCAGGAGACCGATGGTCTTGCTGCCCGAGGAGGAGGAGCTGCTGCTGTCGCTGGAGCTCTTGTCGCCGGCCTTGCCACAGGCGGCCACCGAGAGGGCCATGGAAACAGCGGCGGTACCGATTACGACTCTGCGCATCGTGTTGTTCATTGGTGGTGCCTCCCTGACAGGGCCGCAACGCTGCGGCCGAGGTGGTTTGGAGTCAACTCGGCCACCCGTGCGACGTCAAGAAGTAAATACTTAACGGGTTGGCAACGGCGTGTTTCGTTCTCTAAGTGAAGGCAGGCGCAGCGGCGGACAGAGACCCGTCCAAAAGGGTCGAATCGCCCATCTCGCTGAGCGCGAGAGCAAGCGCTCCGAGCACCTCCGCACGGCCCCCGAGCGCCCCTGGCAACACCGAGAGCTGACGTGCGGCACTGGGGATCGCATAGCGGCCGACAGACTCCCTGATGGGCCCGAGAACGAGCTCACCGGCCTCGGCGAGATCGCCGCCGAGGACCACCCGGCTCGGGTTCAGCAAATTGCAGAGGTTCGCGACTCCACTGCCGATATGTCGGCCGACGTCGGCGATCACGCGACGGCAGCCCGGATCTCCGTCCCGCGCCAGCCTGACCACGCCCTCCATGGTCAGATCGGTCCCGTGACTGGACTGGAGGAGCGGCAGCACATAGCGCGCCGCCGCGAAGGTCTCCAGGCAGCCGCGGTTGCCGCAACGGCAGACGGGGCCGGATTCATCAAGTGTAATATGCCCGATTTCTCCCGCCGTGCCACCCGGACCGCGGTAGATCTTGCCTTCTATCACCAGGCCCGCGCCGACACCGCTGGCGACCTTGATGTACGCGAGATCCCGGACCCCGCGCCCGCTGCCCCAGACCATCTCGCCGAGCGCGCCCAGATTGGCGTCGTTGTCCACGTACACGGGCACGCCGAGCCGCCCCCGCAGCTCCTCGGCGGGCCTGGCGCCGGTCCAGCCCGGCAGGATCGAGGTGGACCCCAGGGTCCCCGATTCCACGTCGATGGGGCCCGGCACACCGAGCCCCACGCCCGCGACCTTGGAACGGTCCACGCCGGTTGCCGCGATCAGGCGGCTGACCAGCTCCTCGGCCCGGTCGAAGCCCTGCGCGGCGGAGGCGTCGACGTCCAGCGGCTCGGACTCCTCCGCCAGCACCTGATGGGCCAGGTTCCCGACCGCGACGCGCAGATGGGTATGCCCGAAGTCGACACCGATGACGATGCCGGCGTCGCCGCTCAAGGACACGCTGCGCGCCCTGCGGCCGCCGGCCGAAGTGGGCGTGACCTCGACCGTTCCCCCGTCCTTGAGTTCACGAACGATATTGGAAACGGTCGCGGCCGACAGGCCCGTCGTCCTCGCGATCTCCGCCTGTGTGAGCGAACCGGCGAGGCGCACCGCTCGCACGACGCGCTCCAGATTGGCTCGGTGCAGCGAAGACTGCGACCCCGGAGTCTCCATCGACTCATCCACTCCTGCCCTCAGCGGGCGGCCCCGATGCCGCCCGTGTGATCCGGGTCACGTCAACGTGACCCGGTCACTTACAAGTTGTGAACTCCAAGCTCCGCTGAACGGGTTACCGGCGTCAAGTCCTTGACGAAAATCAGGTCCACCCGGTCATGTTCGAGTTCCGGCCGCACCCGGACACACGTACGCCACCCCCGGGGCCGGAGGTGGCGTAGGCGGAGAACGGGACGATTCGCTACTTGAGAGTCGCCGAGGTGAGGCCCGCCTGGACCTGACGCTGGAAGGACAGATAGACGATCAGCATGGGGATCATGGCGATCGTCACGCCGGCGAACAGGACGGGAAGATCGGTGGCGTACCCCTGCTGCTGCTGCAGCTGGATGAGGCCCTGGGTCAGAACGTAGCGTTCCGGATCCGAACTGGTCTGCGGCTGCATCAGCACCGAGGGCAGGATGTACTGGTTCCACTGGCCCAGGACGTTGAAGATGCCGACGCTGAGCAGTCCGGGCTTGGCCATCGGCAGCATGACCTGGAAGAACGCCCGGGTGTGCGAGGCCCCGTCGAGCACCGCCGCCTCGAAGACCGCCGTGGGCAGTGTCCGGAAGAAGGCGTGCATGAAGAACACGGTGAACGGCAGCGAGTAGGCGACGTACACCAGGATCAGGCCTTGGTATGTGTTCAACATGTCGAGACGTTTGACCATGAAGAACAGCGGAACCAGGGCCAGGAAGACGGGGAACATGGCCCCGCCGACGAAGAAGTAGTACACGAGCCGGTTGCCCGGGAACTCGTAGCGGGCCAGTACGTAGGCCGCCATCGCGCCGAGGAGCATGGTCAGCGGGACCGAGAAGACCAGGACGATCAGGGTGTTGGCGAAGTAGTCGCCGATGCCCTTGTTCCAGGCCCGGGTGAAGACGTCGAACTGCCAGTTCGAGGGCCAGCCGAGGGCCGAACCGCCGATCTGCGCGTCGGTCTTGAAGGAGCTCAGGACGAGCCAGAGCAGCGGCAGGATGATCAGGACCGCCCACAGGGCCAGGAAGCCGTGCGAGAAGACGTTGAGGGCCATGCCCTCGGTGCGCTTGTCACCCGGCCGGGGCGGGGCCTTCCTGGCGTTTCGTTGCGGGGGTACTCCGGCGCCGTCGACCTTCGTCGGCTCCGTGATGGGTGCGCTCATAGTCGTGTCTCCCGCTCAGAACTCGATGCGCTCGCGGCGGGTGGCGCGCAGCGTGACCACGGACAGGATCAGGGTGAGAAGGAGCATGACGACGCCCATGGCGCAGGCGTAGCCGCTCTTTCCGAAGTAGAGGAAGTTGCGCATCATGACGTTCGCCATGACCTCGCTGTGGTGGTCGGGCCCGCCGCCGTAGCCGGTGCCCTGGGTCGTGGTCGAGACGAGGACGAACATGTCCATCGCGATGATGCCGAGATAGACCCAGGCGGTCTGCACCGTGTCCCAGAGCAGGGGCAGGGTGACCCGGAAGAAGGTGTGGGTGCGGCTCGCGCCGTCCAGCAGCGCCGCCTCGTAGATGTCCCGCGGGATGGACTGCATGGCGGCCGAGAAGAGCACCAGGTAGAAGCCGACGCCGTGCCAGACGACGACCGCCATCAGGCACCAGAGCACCAGGTTGGGCTCGTTCATCCACTCGATGGGGTTGTTCCCGTCGACCAGGCCGAGCTTGATCAGCAGGCCGTTGAGCAGACCGCCGCTGTCACTGCGGTAGAGGGCCCCGAAGAGCACCGCCACGATCGCGAGCGAGAGCACCTGCGGGAAGAAGTACACGATCTTGTAGAACCGCGAGCCGGCGACGCCCTGTACGCCACCGGCGCCGCCCCGCCCGCCCGCGTTCACCATGAAGGCGAAGAAGAGGGCGAGCAGGATGGTGATCACCGGGATGAACACCAGGAACAGGATGTTGTGCCAGATCGCTTCGAGGAATACGTCGTCCTGGAACAACGCCTTGTAATTGTCCAGGCCGACGAAACTGAACGTCTGCGACTGACCCTTCCAGTCGGTGAAGGAGTAACCGATGGTCTGTAGGTAAGGCCAGATCACGAAGATCAGATACAGCGCCAAAGGTGCGAGGAGAAACCCCGCGACGAACCGGTACTGCCCTTTTCGCATGGCATCCTGCCCTGGTGTTCCGGGTGTGCGTGACCCGGGTGTTCCGGGTGCGCGTGCCCCTGATGTTCCGGGTTTTACGTGATCAGTCGCGGTGGTTCTTCTTGGACGCCGGGTCCTTGGCCGCCTTGTCGACCGCCGCCTGGGCCCGCTTCAGCCATTCCTTCGGCTGAATGCGCTTGGACATCAGCTCGTTGGACGCGTTCTGGATGGAGACGTCCATCTCGCTGTACCAGTTGAAGTACAGGTAGTTGAAGGTGTTGTCACCCGCCGCCTTGGACGCGTCGACGGTGGACTGCGTACCGGGACGCAGCTGCACGCCCTCGGACACGCTGTCCTTGAGGATGGTGAGCGAGTTGGCTTTCTGCGCGAAGAGCGTCGACCACTCCTTGGAGAGCATGGAGCGCATGAACTCCTTGGCCTCGGGCAGGTTCGCGGCCTTCGCCGGGATGATGAACGGCTCGCCGGAACCCGCCCGGATCGCCTCGAACGGCAGCTTGTCGCCGGACAGGCTGGGCATCGGCATGAACTTCATGTCGAAGTCGGCCGGGGTCTGCTTGAGCTGCTCGTTCTCCAGCCAGGAGCCACAGGTGATGAACGCGGCCTTGTACTGGTTCCACCGGGTCTGCGACTCGGTGTGGGTCAGGCCGTTGGTCCCGGGCATCAAGTAGCCCTTTTCCACGACCTCGTAGATCGCCTCGATGGCCGCCTGGGCGGCGTCGGACCCGACGAACGCCTTGGGGTCGAGGTTGTCGATCGCCTTCATGGCGTCCAGACCGCCCTGCTTGGCGATCAGGTCCATGATGGCGATGTTGATGTAGTACGGGTACTTGCCCTGGTGGGCGAGGCCGCCGATGCCCTGCGACTTGGCGTCCTTGCAGATGGCGAGGAAGTCGTCCCAGGTCTTGGGGACCTCCCAGCCCTTCTCCTTGAAGAGCTTGCCGGAGTACCACAACCCCCACACCGTGTAGATGTAGTTGAGGGACACGACCTTGCCGCCCTGCAGGCCCGGGTCGAGCGTGCCGGGGATCAGGGTGTCGCGGACCTTCTTGGTCGGGTCGTCGATGGACGGGGCGTCGAGGACCGAGGCCAGGTCGAGGAGCTGGCCGCTCTTGTAGAGCACGTCCAGCTTGATCTGCTGGGCGCCCGAGTCGTCGACGATGTCCGGCGGGTTGCCGCCGTTGAAGCGCGGCTGGAGCTTGCCGGTGATCTCCTGGGTACCGGTGTGGGCGCTCTTGGAGCCCCACTTCTTGTCGAAGGCCGCTTCCCACGCCTTGGCGTACTCGTCGCCGTAGCCGCCCTTGAAGACGACGACGTCGAGCTTGCCGCCGCCCTTCTTCACGCCGAAGGGGTTGTCCTTGCTGGTCTTGCCGGTGCCCTTGTCGCCGGAGTTGTCGTCACTGCCCCCGCCGCTCGCACACGCGGACAGGAAGCTCATCGTCGGGACGGTGATCAGACCGAGTGCGGCCGACCTCTTGATGAGGTCACGGCGGCCGACACCCTCGGGGCTGCTGTTCTCGGCGGAAGTGGATCCCATGCTCAAGTCCTCGCCTTCTCCAGGACTCAGGCGGTGAACCGGATCCTCCCCGGCACCGCGGTTAGGTCAAGCTGGGGTCGTGCATGGGGGATTCAGTGGGACGAATCGGCGGTACGTGTATGGACCACGGTCCGCCGGCCCTCGAAATTCCCCCTGGGTCCTGCCTGTCCAGTGCCAGTCGATCGACTGGCCGGACGCGACAGGTATAGTCCACTTCCCGCCAGCGGAGCAAGATCGAATGCAGGTTTGCCCGTCGGTCTTTTCCGAGTTGAGACCTCCCGGAAATATGGGGCACCCCCGGACCACCCCGGCGAAGATCCACAGGAGGCCAACCTCCCGCAATGAACGCAATGCACGGTTCGTCACACGGTATTCACCCCGGATGCCACATCCAACACCCTTGACAGCACTGTCAACTTGACTCCCAAATGGTCCTTGCGCATCGAATTTGACAACGTTGTCCAGGTGCAGGGAGGGTGCTCGCGCATGCAGCACAGAGCTCGGTACAGACAGAGTTCCACGCGTCGGACCGGATGGCTTTCCTCGACGGCACTGGGGGTGGCAGCGCTCTCCCTGTTAGCGGCTTCGCAGGGAGCGGCCATCGCCCTGCCCGCGCAAACGGCGTCCGCCGACCGGGAATTCAGCTCCTCGTTCGAATCGGGCGATCCGGCTCCGGACTGGCTCAACACGGTGGATACGGCTCCTGACGGGACAAAGCGGTCCTCCGAGGTCGACGGCGGCTACAGCACCGGCATCCCCGGCAATGTGACCGACCATGTCACCGACGTGCGGGCCAGCGGCGAGAACACCGGCGCGGGCGAGGTCAAGGAGAACCTCGTCGACGGCGAGTCGAGCAGCAAGTGGCTGACCTTCGAGCCCACCGGCTGGGCGGAGTTCGACCTGGACGCGCCGGTCAAGGTGGTCACGTACGCGATCACTTCCGCAAACGACCACGACGAGCGCGACCCGAAGGACTGGACCCTCCAGGGCTCCACCGACGGCAAGGACTGGAAGACCCTCGACACCCGCTCCGGCGAGTCCTTCGGCGAGCGGTTCCAGACGAAGACGTACGACATCCAAAGTCCCGTCGAGTACCAGCACTTCCGGCTCGACGTCACCAAGAACAACGACGGCGACATCCTTCAGATCGCCGACGTCCAGTTCTCGACGGGGCAGAGCGACGACCCGACCCCCAAGGACATGCTCTCGCTCGTGGACCGGGGGCCGAGCGGCTCACCGACCGCCAAGGCGGGCGCGGGCTTCACCGGCAAGCGTGCGCTGCGCTACGCCGGCACCCACAAGGGCGACGGCCGGGCGTACTCGTACAACAAAGTCTTCGACGTGAACGTCGCCGTCCGGCGCGACACCGAACTGGCGTACCGCGTCTTCCCCTCGATGGCGGACGGCGACCGGGACTACGACGCCACGAACGTGTCCGTGGACCTGGTCTTCACCGACGGCACCTCGCTGAGCGATCTGAACGCCGTGGACCAGCACGGGTTCGCGCTGACACCGCAGGGCCAGGGCGCGTCCAAGGTGCTGTACGTCAACCAGTGGAACAACGTGACCTCGCGGATCGGTTCCGTCGCGGCCGGGAAGACCGTCGACCGGATCCTCCTCGCGTACGACTCGCCGAAGGGCCCCTCGAAGTTCCGCGGCTGGCTGGACGACGTCTCCCTGAAGGCGGCCGCCCCCCAGAAGCCCAAGGCGCACCTGGCGGACTACGCGCTGACCACCCGCGGCACCAACTCCAGCGGCGGCTTCTCGCGCGGCAACAACTTCCCCGCGACGGCCGTCCCGCACGGCTTCAACTTCTGGACGCCGGTGACCAACGCGGGCTCGCTGAGCTGGCTGTACGACTACGCGCGCGCCAACAACGCGGACAACCTGCCCGCCATCCAGGCGTTCAGCGCGAGCCATGAGCCGAGCCCCTGGATGGGGGACCGGCAGACCTTCCAGGTGATGCCGTCGGCCTCCTCCGGCACCCCGGACACCGGCCGGGCGGCCCGTGAGCTGGCCTTCCGGCACGAGAACGAGACCGCGCGGCCGTACTACTACGGTGTGACCTTCGAGAACGGTCTCAAGGCGGAGATGGCGCCGACCGATCACGCCGCCGCCCTGCGCTTCACCTATCCCGGTGACGACGCGAGCGTGATCTTCGACAACGTCACCGAGCAGGCGGGGCTGTCGCTGGACACCTCGGCGGGTGTCGTGACCGGCTACTCGGACGTCAAGTCCGGCCTGTCGACCGGCGCCACACGGCTCTTCGTCTACGGGGTGTTCGACGCGCCCGTGACCGAGGGCGGCTCCAGCGGCGTCAAGGGCTATCTGAAGTTCAAGGCCGGCGCCGACCACACCGTCACCCTGCGCCTGGCCACCTCGCTGATCAGCATCGACCAGGCCAAGGACAACCTGAGCCAGGAGATCCCGGACGGCACGTCGTTCGACGCGGTCAAGAAGGGTGCGCGCAAGCAGTGGGACCGGCTGTTCGGCAGGATCGAGGTGCAGGGCGCCACCGCTGACCAGCTGACGACGCTGTACTCCAGCATGTACCGGCTGTATCTGTACCCCAACTCCGGCTTCGAGAAGGTGGGTTCGAAGTACCAGTACGCCTCGCCGTTCTCCCCGATGCCGGGTCCTGACACCCCGACCCATACCGGTGCGAAGATCGTCGACGGCAAGGTGTACGTCAACAACGGCTTCTGGGACACCTACCGGACGACCTGGCCAGCGTACTCGCTCCTGACGCCCGGTCAGGCAGGTGAGATGGTCGACGGGTTCGTGCAGCAGTACAAGGACGGCGGCTGGACCTCGCGCTGGTCCTCGCCCGGCTACGCGGACCTGATGACCGGCACCTCGTCGGACGTGGCGTTCGCGGACGCGTACGTCAAGGGCGTCGGCTTCGACGCCGAGTCGGCGTACGAGGCGGCGCTGAAGAACGCGACGGTCGTCCCGCCGACCTCCGGCGTGGGCCGCAAGGGCATGGCCACCTCACCCTTCCTCGGCTACACGAGCACCGCCACGGGCGAGGGCCTGTCGTGGGCCATGGAGGGCTACGTCAACGACTACGGCATCGCCGAGATGGGCAAGGCGCTCTACAAGAAGACCGGTGAGAAGCGCTACAAGGAGGAGTCGGACTACTTCCTCAACCGCTCCCAGGACTACGTGAACCTCTTCGACTCCAAGGCCGGCTTCTTCCAGGGCCGGGACGCGAAGGGCAACTGGCGGGTCGACTCGTCGAAGTACGATCCGCGCGTGTGGGGTTACGACTACACGGAGACCGACGGCTGGGGGTACGCGTTCACCGCGCCGCAGGACTCGCGCGGACTGGCCAACCTGTACGGCGGCCGCAGTGCGCTCGCGCAGAAGCTCGACACGTACTTCGCGACCCCCGAGACCGCGTCCCCGGACATCGTGGGCTCCTACGGCGGGGTCATCCATGAGATGACCGAGGCCCGGGACGTACGGATGGGCCAGTACGGGCACTCCAACCAGGTGGCCCACCACGTGAACTACATGTACGACGCGGCCGGACAGCCCTGGAAGACCCAGAAGAACGTCCGCGAGGTCCTCTCCCGGCTCTACACCGGCAGCGAGATCGGCCAGGGCTACCACGGTGACGAGGACAACGGCGAGCAGTCCGCCTGGTACCTGTTCTCGTCGCTCGGCTTCTACCCGCTGGTGATGGGCAGTGGCGAATACGCCATCGGTTCGCCGCTGTTCACGAAGGCGACGGTCCACCTGGAGAACGGCCACGACCTGGTGATCAAGGCCCCGCGGAACAGCACGAGGAACGTGTACGTGCAGGGCGTGCGGTTCAACGGCAAGCGGTGGAACTCGACTTCGCTCCCCCACTCGCTGATCACCCGTGGCGGAGTCCTGGAGTTCGACATGGGCGCCAAGCCGTCCTCGTGGGGCACGGGCAAGGACGCGGCACCGGTGTCGGTCACCGAGGACGACAAGGTGCCTGCGCCGCGCGCGGACGTTCTCAAGGGGGACGGCGCGCTGTTCGACAACACCTCGGCGACGGACGCCACCGTCACCTCGATGGACCTGCCGGTCGGCGCCGCCACCGAGGGAGTCCAGTACACGCTGACGTCCTCGGACCACGCGAAGGCCCCGACCGGGTGGACCCTGCAGGGTTCCTCGGACGGGACGACGTGGACGGACCTCGACAAACGCTCCGGTGAGTCCTTCCCCTGGGACCGGCAGACCCGGGCGTTCACGGTCGCGGACCCGGGCTCGTACGCCCACTACCGTCTCGTCCTCGACGGCGAGTCGACGCTCGCGGAGGTGGAACTGCTGGGCTGACGCCTGCCTCCGGGGACCCGCTCAGTCCGACGTCCGTTCCAGCGCCGCCTCCAGCTCCGCCACGCGGCGCGTGGCGTCGATCGAGCGAGCCAGTTCCAGCGCCTCGCCGTACGCCTCACGGGCGGCGGCGGGGCGCCGGGCGTGGAGGTGGATGTCTCCGAGGATGGTGAGCATCGTCGCCAGCCCCGCCCGGTCGCCCCGGTCGCGATGGAACGCGATCGCGGGCGACAGAACCTCCTCGGCTTCGGCGTACCGGCCCATCTGGTCGTACGCCAGAGCCAGATGCCACTGGACCCAGACGATCTCGGCGGCATCCCCACGGCGTCGGCTCTCCGCCAGGGCCTCCGTCAGCACGCGTGCCGCGTCCTCGGGACGGTCCATCTGCCGGTACGCGTCCCCCATGTGCGCGGCGAGCCAGATCTCGGCGCCCTTGTCCTCGCGTTGCCGGTAGATGGCCCGGGCCTCGACGTAGCGGCGCAGAGCGTCCCGGGGACGGTCCAGATCGCACTGGAGATCGCCGAAGTGCGTCAGGATCCAGGCCGCCTTGTCCTCGTCGCCCGCGCCGCGCGCGATCTCCAGTGCCCGCTCGTACAGTGCGGTGGTCTCCTGCCGGCGTCCCAGCAGGCGTCTTGCCTCGGCGAGGTGGATGAGCGAGCCCAGCTCGGCCGGCTCGTCGCCCACTCGGCGTGCCGCCTCCACCGCCATGGCCTTGACCGCCTCCATCTCCTCCCAGTGGCTCCGGTGGAAGAGCAGCCCGTAGAGCGAGCCCGCCAGCCTCAGGAGCGGCTCCCACTCCTGGCTCTCGTACGCCTGGCGCACGGCCGCCTGCACGTTGAGGTGTTCCTCGGTGAACCACCCGATCGCCTCCTCGGGCGGCAGCTCGTGGGCTCCCGGCCGGCTCATCCAGCCGTCCATCCGGTCCGCGTACCACTCCAGGGAGCGCCGGACGGCCTCCCGCCGTTCGGCCTCCGATTCGGTGCGCTCGGCGTGCTCCCTCGCGTACAGGCGCAGCAGGTCGTGCAGCCGGTAGCGGCCGCCCGTGACGTCCATGACCTCGACCAGCTGCCGGTCGGCGAGTTCGCCGAGCAGTCGTTCGGACTCGTCCGGCCCGAGGTCCGCGCACCTTGCTGACAGCTCGGGCACGAAGTCGGCTCCGGGGAGCAGGCCGAGGTGCCGGAACAG
Source organism: Streptomyces rhizosphaerihabitans (assembly GCF_025399795.1). Lineage (GTDB taxonomy): Bacteria > Actinomycetota > Actinomycetes > Streptomycetales > Streptomycetaceae > Streptomyces > Streptomyces rhizosphaerihabitans. The sequence continues at coordinate 169,460 of NZ_JAODTZ010000011.1, forward strand.
GCGACGGGTGTCCTCCCGCAGGGCCCGGTAGCTGAGCTCGAACGTGCTTCGTACCCCGATGTCCTCGCCGTCCAGACGACCCTCCAGCTGCGAGATGCGCTGCCGCTCGTCGGCCAGCAACATGGCATGGACGCTCAACGGCCTCCTCAGGGCAAGAACATTCCCTCCCGTGATGCGGATGGCAAGGGGCAGGCCTCCCAGAAGGGTGATGATGCCGTTCGCCGCACTCGGCTCACGGGCGATCCGTTCGGCACCGATGATCCGCTCGAAGAGCCGCAGCGCCTCCGCGGTGGGCAGCGGCTCGACGGGCAGCCGCTCCGCTCCCGTGACCGAGGGCAGTTCGGAGCGGCTGGTGAGGAGCGCGGCGCTGCCCGGCGAGACGGGGAGCAGCGGAACGATCCGGGCCACGTCGGCCACGTTGTCCAGCACGAGGAGGCTGGGGCCGTCTTCGAGTCGCTTCTGCAGTTCGGCACGGCGTGCGGGCGCGTCGGGCGGCAGCCTGTCGCCTGTGAGTCCGAACGCCTGCAGTGCCTGGATCATGGCAGCGTCGGTGGACACGTCGAAGTGGCCGCCTCCGAGGTCCACCTGGATGCGTGCGTGCCAGAAGGTGGGTCCCAGATGGTGGGCGATCTGTGTGGCCAGCTGTGTCTTTCCGACACCGGCCATGCCGTGCAGGACCAGCACCGGGGCACTGTCCGCCAGGCGGTCGGTGAGCAGGACGGTCGCCTTCGCGAGCGCCCTTTCCCGGTCGGTGAAGTCCGCCACCGCACGGCCCAGACGCGTGTACCGGGTCGCCCGGCGTCCGGTGCCCGTACGGGCGTGCGGCAGGACGACCCAGTTGCCCAGTCCGAGGTCCCGCCACCACGGCGCGCCCTCTCCCAGCGCCGTCAGTCCCGTCACCGGAGCCACGGTCAGGGTCGAGGCCCCCTCGGGCAGATGGTGCTCGGTGATGACTCCGACGGCCAGCGCCCCGAGCTCCGGGTGGTCGCTGAACACCACCGCTCCGGACATGCCGCGCCACTGAGAGGTGTGGCCCGCCTGCGGTCCCAGCTGTTCCGGCGTGGATGTCGTCCGCAGTTCCAGCAGTCTGCGTCGCACGTTGGAACCCGGTGGGATGACGCCCTGGATCTGCACACTGTCGCGCAGGGGGACGCCGGCGCCGTCCGTCGGATGTTCGTTCCACCCCGGATAGCCGATCGCCCAGCAGTTCTCGACCAGCTTGGTCTGACGGCGGTCGACACGGGCGAAGCGCACGGCCGGCATGTCGCCCAGGGAAGGATCGGCGGACACCCGCAGCAGGGCGATGTCCCCGTCCCTCTCCGCGGCGAGTACGTCCGCCGGCAGTTGGGATCCGTCCCCTCGCCGGACGCTGATCAGGTCGTCGGCGAGGCCGTCCGTGAGGACGTTGTGCGCGGCGGTGAGCACCAGCCTGCCGCCCACCAGGTATCCGGAACCGACACTCCAGGTGCCGGAAGCACGTCTGCGCAGCACCTCCACCGCGCGATCGACCGGGCTGATCACCAATGCCGTCCGGGGCAGCCGGGTCAGGGCCTGGTGAGGGAGTCACGCGTCACGTGGACCGGCCTCCCGGAACGGTCGGTCGGCGCCTCCAGGGTCAGCGTGATCCGCTGGATCTCCTCCTTGCGGTACCCGCCGTCGCCCCCCAGCTCCAGCACCCAGAATTTGGCGCGCCCCGTGCCGCTCGCCTCCCGGGTGATGCCGACACTGATCTCCAACTGCACCTGCCCGACACCGAAACAGAAGTCCGCGTCCGTGCCGGCGGCGACTGCTTCGGTGAGTTCCTCGCGCAACGCGGCGATGGTTTCGGCCAGTCCAAGGTTTCCCACAGCCATTCCCCCGATTCCCCCGTGTCCGTCCGAGGCGCGCTCCGACGTGCGGGACGATTATTCCCAGCCGCACGGACGGCCACGCGGGAATCCGAGGAACGCCGCGGCGGGCGAACCGTCATGGCATTCTGGGCGGTTCGGACGGCCCGGACGCGTTCGCTGGTTCAGCCGGTGGCGAGGGTGAAGACGTGCAGGTCCGCGTCGTCCGGGAGGGTGACGCTCTTGATGGTCCTGCCGGCCGGCGCGGTGAAGGGTTCGGTGGCGAAGACGTACGTGGCCACCGGGTCCTTGTCGGCACCGGCGACGTTGCGGTAGGCGGCCCTGGCGATGGTCTCGTTGCCGTACTGGACGGTGCCGCCCCCGCCGCCGACGGTCCAGTCGGTGAAGGACAGGTCGACGGTGTCGGTGCCGCCGTCGGTGTAGGTGACGGTCGCCCTGGTCTCCTGGTTGCCGTTCACGGCACTGCCGATGAAGGACAACCGGCTTGCCGGGTCCGTCAGTTCGATGTTCTGTGAGGTCGCCGAGGCGTTGTCGGGGCGGCCGGACGGCGATTTCGGCCAGGTGTAGGAGAGACCGTCCACCGTGCCCCGGCTGCCGGGGGTGAGGCCCGCGTCCGCGAGGGCCTGCCGGGAGTAGCTCCAGCCACCGCCGTCGTAGTCCGCCTCGGCGTGGTCTCCGATGTCGTCGGAGACACCGGTGTTGTTGTAGGCCGCGAGAAGGGATCCCGGTGCCGCGACCGTCAGGGCCACCGGCTGGGTGTACGAGGTGTCGGCTGAGGTCACCGTCACCTTGACGTCGTAGAACCCCTGCTCGGCGTCGTCGGAGGCGGTGAGGGCGATCCGCTGGGCGCCGTCGGTCACCGTGCCCTCGGCGGGCGTCGCCGTCACGCCTGCGGGCACGTCCACGTGGAAGCGGACCTCGGGACCGGCGCCGCCGCCGAGGGCGAGGGCGCGGATGTCGAGCGCGGTGCTGCCACCGGGCGCGAGCGTCGCCGCGGTCGGTCCCACACCGATCTGGTACGGCTGCTCACCCTTGCGGAAGGAGGGCGGCGCGGCCGTCTCGGCGCTGCCCCAGCTCCTGTCGGCCGTGGCGGACAGCGTGTAGTCGAGTGTGCCGCCGTCGCGGACGAAGGAGGCCGGGAGCCAAGGCCGTTCACTCGTACGGCCGTCCACGCGCAGCGAGTGCACGTACGGGGCGTCGACGGCCGCGCCCCGGGCCCGGATCTCGATGTCGGCGCCGCCCGGACGCTCGATCTCGATCCTCGGGAACAGCGGTGAGGACAGGGTGAGTTCGGCGCGTGAGGGCACCTGGGGGTACATGCCGAGCGCGGAGAATACGTACCAGGACGACATCTCGCCGAGGTCGTCGTTGCCGGGGATGCCGCCCGGTTGCGTCGACCACAGCCGCGTCATCGCCGCGCGGACGGTCTCCTGGGCCTTGTAGGGCGCGCCCGCGTAGTCGTACAGGTAGGGCACGTTGACCGACGGCTCGTTGTCCAGTTCGGACTTGTCGCCGCCGCTGCCGGTGAACGCCCAGCCGCCGTCCGCGTCGTGGAAGAACGTGTCGAGGCGGTCGAGGGCCTTCGCGCGCCCGCCCATGGCGGCGAAGAGGCCCGCCGGGTCGTGCTGCACCATCCAGGTGTACTGGGCCGCCGTGCCCTCCACGAAACCGTTGCCGGTCGCCGGGGTGAAGCCGGTCACCCAGCTTCCGTCGGCCTTGCGGTTGGCGATGTAGCCGCCGCCGGGATCGGCCGCGATGTTGAAGTTGTTCTGCCACCACTGGGAGCGCGCGGAGAAGTCGGCGGCGGTCTTCCGCTCCCCCGCCGCCGAGGCCAGTTGGGAGATCGCGAAGTCCGCGCCGGACATCTCCAGGGTCTCGGCGGCGCCGCCCCAGGCGTTGGACACGGACGGCATGTAGTGATGTTCGAGGTACTTGTCGAGCGAGGGCCGCTGACCGGCCGAGAGCACCGGCTTGCCCGCCGGGGAGAGGTCCGCCTCGGTCGGGACGGTCGCCGCCTTCACCAGGGAGGCCAGCGCTCCGCGCAGGTCGAAGTCGGTGCCGCCGAAGGCGCGGATGCCCGCGAGGGCGGGCGCCGAGGGATCGCCGTTCATGACGTGCGTACCGCTCGCGCCGTGCAGCCAGCGGTCCCAGACTCCCCCGTTCTGCCGGGCGAGTTCGAGCAGCGACTGCGCGATGTCGGAGCCGGTGTCCGGGTTCAGCAGGGTCAGCAGCTGGACCTGGGAGCGGTAGACGTCCCAGCCGGAGAAGGTGCCGTACTGCGCTTCGTGGCCCCGGCTCACGGTGTGCACCTTGTCGTCGGGGCCCCGGTATCTGCGGTCGGCGTCGCTGATGACGTTCGGGTGCAGAAGGGCGTGGTAGAGCGCGGTGTAGAAGGTGGTGCGGTCGGTGTCGGTGCCGCCGCCCACGCCGATCGCGCCGAGCCGCTCGCGCCAGGCGCGGTGGGCGGAGCGCTGGACGGAGGCGAAGGAGCGGGACGGCGGGTTCTCGTCCGCGAGGTTGGCGGCGGCGCCTTCCTGACTGACGTACGAGATACCGACCTTGACGTTCACCGGATCGGTGCCGGGCGCGAACTCCACATAGCCGCCGGCCCCCTTGCCCGCGACGGGACGGCCGCCCTGCGCGAAGCCTCCGGTGCCGCCGCTCGCCTCGGTGGCCCCCGGGCTCAGCCGGTCGTCCTGCCAGGCGCCGGCGGCTTTGAAGTCGCGGTCGAAACGTGCGGTGAAGTACAGGGTGTAGTAGGAGTGCTGGCCCTCGGGGTCGAGGTAGCCGCAGAAGTTCCCGGAGGTGACCGAGCCGGAGACGGTCCGGGTCGCCGGGTCGATCCGTACGGTCGAATCAGTGGACCCGACCTCGGAGTTGGCCGTGCGGATCAGCATCGAGGCGGGCTTGTCGGCGGGGAAGGTGAAGCGGCCCGAGCCGGTACGCGCGGTCGCCGTGAGGTCGGCGGTCACCCCGGAGGCGAGTCCCACCTTGTAGTGGCCGGGCTCGGCCCGCTCGTCGGCGTGCGCGAAACCGGACGCGTAGACGGCGTCCTTGGTGTCGCTCGCCGGGGAGGAGGTGACCTCACCGGTGTACGGGAAGAACGGGATGTCGCCGCTGCCGCCCGCGCATCCCGTTCCGGACATGTGGGTGAGGCTGAAGCCCCGGATGCGCGTGGCGTCGTACTGGTAGCCGCCGGGCGCGGCCGTGCGGGTGGCGTCCCCGCGGGTGTTCTCTGGGCTCCAGGAGAGCATGCCGAAGGGCGTGACGGCCCCCGGGAACACATTGCCGCCGTTCTTGGTGCCGATGAGCGGGTCGACGTACGCGGTGGGGTCCTTGACGAGTCGCGGTGGACCCGACGGGGGTGCGGCGAGCGCCGGAGTGGCGCCGGCGACCGTCAGTGCGACGGCCAGCAGGATGGATGACGGACGGAAACGCATGACGCGGCCCCTCCTCCTTCGGACGGGTCGCGCACCACGGGTCGCACAAGCCGCAGGGACAGTAACGTGCGCCACGGGTACCACGGAAGACCGCCTCCGCCGCCGGGGACGCGCCCGGCACGCACTCCAATGGCGCCGCGGGCGGCACGCCGGGCACGCACCCCGCCCGCGCCAACTGCGACGCGCCCGGCACGGACTCCAACAGCACAGTGGGCGGCACGCCCGGAACACACCCCGCCCGCGCCCCCTGCGGCGCAGCCTCCACCTCCTGCGACGCGCCCGGCACGCTCCTGCGTCACAGCGACGCAGGCGCCCGGGCACGCCCCCTGGGTCACAGCCGACGCGTCCAGTCGCACCCACCACCCGCACCACCAGGGACGCGCCCGGCACCCACCCCGATGGCGCACGCCGATGACAGGCCCGACCACGCGGCCCGGAGCGCGGCCCGGCACGCGGCCCCCGCACCCGACGACGCAGCCCGCACAGGGGGCGAGCGTCAAAACGAGGCGGTCCGCCCAGAGGCGGGCGTCAAGTTGCTTGACATCGTTGTCCGTTGAGGCGATAGAGTCTTGCGCAGACCGCTAGACAACGTTGTCGCGCACCGTGGTCGCCACAAGCCGCACCATCCCGGGCAGGACCTCCCCCGACCCGTCCGGGCTCGCGGACCGGGCGGGTCCGAACCCACCCACCCGGTCCGCCCCGAGCGTTGCCCGTTCAACCGACCCGGCAGGGCAGGGTCGTCGACGGATCGTCGCCCGAGCCCTGGACGACGTACCCGAACGTCGTACTGCCGCCCGGACTCAGCGATCCGTTCCAGTCGGCGTTGTGCACCATCACGCCCTGACCGCTGTAGGTCGCGTTGCCGTTCCACAGACTGGCGACCGACTGACCGCCCGGCAGCGTCCAGTCGACCATCCAGCCGAGCATCGGCACGGTGCCGGAGTTGGTGACGGTCACCTCGGACTGGTAGCCGCCGGGCCAGCTGTTGGTCGTCCGGCGGGTCGCCGAGCAGGTGCCGGGCGGCGGTTCGGTCGGGTTGCCTGGATCGTGGATGCCCGTGACCTCACCGTTCCCGCCGTCGAAGACGACGTCGGAGCAGGAGTAGAAGGTCTCCGTGCTGTCCGAGCGCTGCCAGACCATGTAGATGATGTGGCGGCCGGACTTGCCCGCCGGCAGTTTGCCGCTCCAGGAGTAGTTGGCCTCGACCGTGCCCGGGGTGCCGTTGAGCGGCGGGTGGTCGACGGTGAGGAACGGCTGATCCTCCATGGCGTCCCAGGTGAGCGCCCCGGTCGGGTCGAAGCCGTCCTTGGTGATGTAGACGTAGAACCAACCGGGGTGCGCCGCCCAGGCGTTGTACGCGAAGTCGACGGTCGCGCCCGAGGTCAGGTGGGTCAACGGCCAGTCGGAGCGCGGCAGATCGAAGCCGGAGAAGTTGGGGTTGCCGCCGCTGCACAGCTGACCGTCCGGGACGAAGCCGCGAGTACGCCCGGCGCCGTCCGAACGCAGCACCGAGAACCAGTTGTAGAACGGCGTGGTCCCGCTGACCTGTTGCGCCGCCTTGCAGGCCGGGTTGACCGGCTTGATCTCGCCGGTGTCGGTGAGCCCGTCCTGCCAGCACAGGAACGTGCGGCTGCCGGGCTTCATGGGGGTGCCGTGCGCCTCCGCCCGGCCGCCGGTCACGACGATCAGGGCGAGGGCCGGGAGCACGGCCAGCAGGGCGAGAAGGACGAGGAAGGGGGACGGGTGGCGGCCGGGGAGCCGCGATCGGGAGAGCGCCCGTCGAAGTCCTGTCGAATGCGGGCTCACTAAATGGGGTCTTGTTAAGTGCATGACAATTCACTCCTTCGCGGGACCGGCTGGGCCTGGGCGAGGTGGGAGCGGTTCCGGGGACGGGTTCCGGGCCGCCCCATGGGAGCGCTCCCACCTCACTTCGGAAAGTAGCGCGCGCCGGAACCCCTGTAAACGCCTCGCGCACGGCGCGCGCACATGGGCCTCGCCCCTCACACGAGAGGGTGCGGTCCCCGACCCGAGGCCGCGTTCCCGGAACCTCACGGACGCCAGCGCCCTCTACCTGTGAAAACGGCGCGTATCAAAGGAAGTTCGGGAGGAGGCGGACCGGTGCGGGATTCCGACAGTGGTGGGGGTCGCCGGAACGGCACCGTGAGCACCGGCCGCGACGGCCTCGGCCGCGCCCTGTCGGCGGCCGCGTTCGCGAACCTGCTGATCGGAGGGGTCGGGATCATTCCCGGCCTGTGCGTGCGGTGGCTGCTGACGCGATTCCCGTCCGTCGACTGCGGCGGCCCCTTCGGCTGTCACCGGGAGACACCCGGCAACGCCCTCGGCCTGATCGCCGGCGCCGTGCTGGGCGGCGGCTTCGTCCTCGGCACGGTGCTGGTGGTGGACATCCTGATGCCCTTCCAGGAGGGCCGCCCGATGGGTCCCTGGCTCGGCATGGCCGCTCTCGTCCCGGCGCCCTTCCTGTTCGGGCAGGCGGTGGGCTGGTTCTGAGGACGCGGGCGGTGAGCCGGACGTCGTCGGTGAGCGGGGCTTCGGCGGTGAGCCGGACTACGGGGGTGAGCCGGACGTCCTCACCCCCGGGGTCTGAGGATGCGACCGGTGAGCTGCGCGTCAGCCGGTGAACTGGTTGCGGCCGGTGAACTGGTCGGCGGCCGTGAGCCGGACGTCCTCACCTCCGGGGAGGACGGCGGCTTCCCCGTCGGCGCGCGGCGCCGGTGTCGCCTTCGCCGAAGGCGGGGTCGGCGCGCTGTCTCCTGGGGCCCGTGCGGTCGGCAGGGCGCCTCCGACGACCCGGGCCCGTGGCGCGACACTCCCAGTGGACCGGCGCGCCAGTGTGTGCTCCCCTGGGGCCCGTCCGGTCGGAGGGACGGGCCGGCCGACCGGGAGCTCGACGGTGAACTCCGTACGGCCCGGGGCGCTCTCGACGTGGATACGGCCGCGGTGGGCCGCAGTGATCGCCGCGGCGACGGCGAGGCCGAGGCCCGAGCCGCCGTGTCCGGGAGAGACGCGGGAGCGGGAGGCGTCGGCGCGGGTGAAGCGTTCGAAGACGCTGGGCAGCAGGGTGGGCGGGATGCCGGGGCCGTCGTCGCGGACCCGGATCGCGCAGAACGCGCCGGTGGCCTCCACAGTGGCGACGACCGTCGTACCCGCCGGTGTATGCGCACGGGCGTTGGTCAGCAGGTTCGCCACCAGCTGGTGGAGCCGGGCCTCGTCGCCGGCCACCAGGGCCGGGGAGTCCAGGGGCAGGGCCAACCGCCAGATGTGGTCCTGCCCCGTGGCCCGTGCCTCCCACACCGCCTCGGTGACCAGCGCCGCCAGGTCCACCTCCGCCGACCCCGGCGGCCGCCCCTCGTCGAGCCGGGCGAGCAGCAGCAGGTCCTCGACCAGACCCGTCATCCGCGCCGACTCGGCGGACACCCGCCGCCAGGCCGACGCCTGTTCGATCCCGCCGGCGCCCCGGTTCATCAGCTCCGCGTATCCGGCGATGGACGCGAGCGGCGTACGGAGTTCATGGCTCGCGTCGGCGAGGAAGCGGCGCATACGTTCCTCGCCGCGGCGCACCTCCTGCCGTACCTCCTCCTCGCCGCGCAGGCGCTCCGTGAGGGAGGTCTCGACGTGGTCGATCAGGCGGTTGAGCGCGGCGCCGATCCGGCCCGCCTCGCTGCCGGGGCCGGTGTCCCCTTCCGGTACCCGGCTCAGGCCGGTCACCTCACCGTGCCCGAGCGGCGTCCGGGAGACCTCGACGGCCATGGCGGCGACCCGTTCGAGCGGGCTCAGCCGACGCCGGACGACGACCGCGCAGACGCTGCCCACGACGGTGAGACCGGCGGCCGCCACCACACCCTCGACCACGGTCAGACCTCTGATCATGTCCTGTACGTCGTCCATCGGGAGGGCGGTGAGCACGGGCCGTCCGCCGCCGTCGAGCGCGGTGACGCGGTAGGTGCCGAGCCCGGGGACCGTCCGGGTGTGCAGTGAGCCGTCCGCCTCGATGCCGGCGAGGGTGGAGCGCTGGGCGGCGCCGAGATCGCGCGGCGCGCCGGAGCGGCTCACCACCTTGGCCGCGACGACGGCCCCGCCGTCGTCGAGCCGGGCGGCGATCGTGCCGATCGGCTGCCCCCGCACGTCGAGGAACCCGAGATCCGTCCCGAGGTCCGGCCCGAGGACAGGTCCGGCGACAGATCCGGCGCCGGGCCCGACGCCCGTACCCACGCCCGTACCCCCAAGGACGCCGTCCCGGCTGCGCTCCGCGGCGTCGCCGACCCGCTGGTCCAAGTCGCCGAGCAGGTAGGCGCGTTGCGCGAGGACCGTGCTGAACGCCATGATCGCGCACACCGCGACGAGTGCCAGTCCGATGAGGACGAGAAGCCGCGTGCGCAGGGAGCGGGCCCGCGAGGAGCCGGCGCGCGGGACGCGCGGCGACAGGGTTCGCGTGCGCGTACGTATGGATGGGGTGCGGAGGAATCGCGTCGGCAGGAATCCGCCGCGCCGGGATCCGGTCCGCGGGGATCGAGTCCGTGCGAATTGCGCGGGCAGGAATCGGCTGCGCAAGGAACCGCTCCGCAGGAATCGAGTCCGCACGGACCGTGTCGGCAGGAACCGGCTGCGCAAGGAACCGGGCCGCGGGAATCGAGTCCGTGCGGATCGCGTCGGCAGGGACCTTGCGCGAAGGGACCGCGTCCGCCGGGATCGCCCGCGCTGCCGTGTCCACGGTGGCCGGCGTGCGCCGGGCAGGGGGCTCATCTCCCGCCCTCCGGCGCCCTGACGGCGTACCCGAAGGCGCGCACGGTGCGGGGCGTCCCCGGGTCGCGTTTCCGGCGCGGTCGGGCGACGGACGGCAACTCGGCGAGCACCGGCTCGTCATGGACGATCGGCACACGGACACGGACACGGCCGACAAGGACCCCACAAGCGCCAGACATGGGGCAATCCTGTCCCGGCTCGCTGGGGGAACCCTGTGTTCCACCTGAGCACCGCCGATGTCCTGAAACCGGCTTCGGGGCCGACGGCGAAGGGCCGCATCCCCGTCACCGGGGATACGGCCCTCACCTTGCCTTGGAGTTGTCCTGCAACCGCCTTGGAGCTGCTCGGCAATCGCCTGGCAACTGCCTTACCGGACCGCTTAGTTGCGGATCAGGTTGCGCAGCACGTACTGCATGATGCCGCCGTTGCGGTAGTAGTCCGCCTCGCCGGGGGTGTCGATGCGGACGACCGCGTCGAACTCGACGCCGGTGTCGGTGGTGACCTTCACCGTGCGCGGGGTGGTGCCGTTGTTGAGCTCCTCGACGCCGGTGAAGGAGAAGGTCTCCTCGCCGGTCAGTCCGAGGGACTCGGCCGTGGCGCCCTCCGGGAACTGGAGCGGCAGGACACCCATGCCGATGAGGTTCGAGCGGTGGATGCGCTCGTACGACTCGGCGATGACGGCCTTGACGCCGAGGAGCGCGGTGCCCTTGGCGGCCCAGTCGCGGGACGAGCCGGAGCCGTACTCCTTGCCGGCCAGGATGACCAGCGGGATGCCCTGCTCGATGTAGTTGCGCGAGGCGTCGTAGATGAAGGAGACGGGGGCGCCGTCCTTCGTGAAGTCGCGGGTGTAGCCGCCCTCGGTGCCCGGCGCGATCTGGTTGCGCAGGCGGATGTTGGCGAACGTACCGCGGATCATGACCTCGTGGTTGCCGCGGCGCGAGCCGTAGCTGTTGAAGTCACGACGCTCGACACCGTGCTCCGTGAGGTACTTGCCTCCGGGGGTGTCGGCCTTGATCGCACCGGCCGGGGAGATGTGGTCGGTGGTGACCGAGTCGCCGAGCTTGGCGAGGACGCGCGCACCGGCGATGTCCGAGACCGGGGTGGTCTCCATCGTCATGCCCTCGAAGTAAGGGGGCTTGCGCACGTACGTGGACTGCGGGTCCCACTCGAAGGTGTTGCCCTCGGGGATCGGCAGCGCCTGCCACTGGGCGTCGCCCGCGAAGACGTCCTGGTAGGACTTGTTGAACATGTCCTCGCCGATGGCGTTCGCCACGACGTCGTTGACCTCGGCCTCGGAGGGCCAGAGGTCGGCCAGGAAGACCGGCTTGCCCTCGGTGTCGGTGCCGAGCGCGTCGCGGGTGATGTCCACCTTCATGGAGCCCGCGATGGCGTAGGCGACCACCAGCGGCGGGGAGGCCAGGTAGTTCATCTTGACGTCGGGGTTGATACGGCCCTCGAAGTTCCGGTTGCCCGAGAGGACCGAGGTGACCGCGAGGTCGTGGTCGTTGACGGCCTTGGAGACCTCGTCCGGCAGCGGGCCGGAGTTGCCGATGCAGGTGGTGCAGCCGTAACCGACGAGGTTGAAGCCGACCTTGTCGAGGTAGGGGGTGAGCCCCGCCTTGTCGAAGTAGTCGGTGACGACCTTGGAGCCCGGGGCGAGGGTGGTCTTGACCCACGGCTTGCGGGTCAGGCCCTTCTCCACGGCCTTCTTCGCGACGAGCGCGGCGGCGACCATGACGTACGGGTTCGAGGTGTTGGTGCAGGAGGTGATGGCCGCGACCGTCACCGCACCGTGGTCGATCTCGTAGGTCGAGCCGTCGGGGGCCGTGACCGGGACCGGGTTGGACGGGACGCCGTTGGCGGCGGCCGGGGAGTCGGAGGCCGGGAAGGACTCCTTGCCCGCCTCGTCGTCGTCGGCGACGTAGTTGCGCACGTCGCTCTTGAACTGCTCGGCGGCGTTCGCGAGGACGATGCGGTCCTGCGGACGCTTCGGGCCGGCGATGGAGGGAACGACCGTGGAGAGGTCGAGCTCCAGCTTCTCGGAGAAGTCGGGCTCGGCGGCCGGGTCGAGCCAGAGGCCCTGCTCCTTGGCGTACGCCTCGACGAGCGCGAGCTGCTGCTCGGAGCGGCCGGTGAGCTTGAGGTACTTGATGGTCTCGCCGTCGATCGGGAAGATCGCGGCGGTGGAGCCGAACTCCGGCGACATGTTGCCGATGGTGGCGCGGTTGGCCAGCGACGTGGCGGCCACACCCTCGCCGTAGAACTCGACGAACTTGCCGACGACACCGTGCTTGCGCAGCATCTCGGTGATGGTCAGCACGAGGTCGGTGGCGGTCGTGCCCGGGGTGAGCTCACCGGTCAGCTTGAAGCCGACGACACGCGGGATCAGCATGGAGACCGGCTGGCCGAGCATCGCGGCCTCGGCCTCGATGCCGCCGACGCCCCAGCCGAGCACACCGAGGCCGTTGACCATGGTGGTGTGGGAGTCGGTGCCGACGAGGGTGTCGGGGTACGCCTGGCCATTGCGGACCATGACCGTACGCGCCAGGTGCTCGATGTTCACCTGGTGGACGATGCCCGTGCCCGGCGGGACGACCTTGAAGTCGTCGAACGCGGTCTGGCCCCAGCGCAGGAACTGGTAGCGCTCCTTGTTGCGGCCGTACTCCAGCTCGACGTTCTGGCCGAAGGCTTCCTTCGTGCCGAACTTGTCGGCGATGACGGAGTGGTCGATGACCAGCTCGGCCGGGGAGAGCGGGTTGACCTTGGCCGGGTCGCCGCCGAGCTCCTTGACGGCCTCACGCATGGTGGCGAGGTCGACGACACAGGGCACGCCGGTGAAGTCCTGCATGATCACGCGGGCGGGCGTGAACTGGATCTCCTGGCTCGGCTGCGCCTGGGAGTCCCAGTCACCGATGGACCGGATGTGGTCGGCGGTGATGTTCGCGCCGTCCTCGGTCCGGAGCAGGTTCTCCAGCAGCACCTTCAGGCTGTACGGAAGGCGAGCCGAGCCTTCCACCTTGTCCAGCCGGAAGATCTCGTACGACTCGTCGCCCACCTGCAGCGTGCTGCGGGCGTCGAAGCTGTTCGCCGACACGACAGTCTCCTTCATTGATGTGCGCGTTCCCACCGCATCCTGCCGCCACGACGTCATGGCCGATCCGCTAAGGTAAGGCTAAGTTAGGTAACCCTTACCGCCGGATGGACGACGCAGTGCGGCTGCGGTACGCCTCGGCAGATATCTCGATGTCGAGATAACTCTAGTACATGGGGGCGGGCAGGTCATGTCCGGGCGCCCGCATGTCCGGCCGGTGTCGCTTGTCCGATCGGAGCCACTTGCCCAATCGGCGCCACTTGTCCGACCCGGATCGCCGTCCGGTCGCGGGGCGACGACCCCGCGCCGGCCGCCCCGCCCCGCCCGGTCCGGCCGCTCCACGACAAGACCGCGGACTCCTCCGTCGCGCGCCCGGCCGCGGCCCGGCCGTCTCCGCGTCCGCAACGCCCGACGCCACCACCACAACCCGCCGGCAGGGCACGGTCGGCGCCGGGTCCGCAGACGCCTTTCCGCACATGGGCACACGCTCGCGAAAACATTTCGTAACCAGGGCTTTTCCCGTCCTTGTCCCGGCCGTGAACTCCGTGTCAGTGTCCCGGCCAGCAGGCAGGCCGTCGGCAGCGTGGCATGCGAAAGGCTTTCGCACCGGTCTCCGATCCGCCTGGCTCACCGACGGCTTGTGGAACGAAGAGAGGCACACCATGCGGGGAACACCGGTCAACGGAAATCTCAAAGGCCCGAGAATCCGACGCGTCGTCGCATCCGCGGTCGCGCTCGCGGCGGCCATGGGCCTTGCCTCGTGCGGGACTTCGGGACCGTCCGGATCGTCCGCGGACTCGTCCGCGAAGGGCCTCACGATGTGGGCGCTGAACGACCAGACGATTCTCAAGGAGTCCGTCGACGCCTACAACAAGGACCACCCCGACGAGAAGATCACCCTGCGGCTGTTCGCGAACGACGACTACAAGCAGAAGCTGCGCGTCGCCTTCGGCGCGGGCCAGGCCCCGGACATCTTCTTCAGCTGGGGCGGCGGGGCCCTGAACGACTACGTCAAGGCCGGCAAGGTCGACGCGCTGACGGCGGCCGAGGCGAACACGGACCGGTTCACCCCGAGCGTGATGCAGAGCGCCACCTTCGACAGCAAGGTCTACGGCGTGCCCGCCAACGGCCTCGCTCCGGTCGTCCTCTACTACAACAAGAAGGTGCTGGCCGACGCGGGCGTCGAGCCGCCGAAGACGTACGACGACCTGCTGGCGGCCGTGAAGAAGCTGAAGGGCAAGGGCGTCACGCCGCTCTCCCTCGCCGCGAACTCCAAGTGGCCGACGCTGATGTACCTGGAGTACCTGCTCGACCGCCAGGGCGGCCCCCAGGTGTTCTCGAAGATCGCCTCCGGTGACGCGGCGATGTGGAAGGACGCGTCGGTCACCAAGGCCAACCAGTACCTCCAGGACTTGTCGAAGGCCGGGGCCTTCGGGGACAACGCCTCCTCCGTCGGCTACGACCAGGGCGCCTCGACGGCCCTGCTCTACACGGGCAAGGCGGCCATGGAGGTCATGGGTACCTGGGAGTACGCCAACATCGCCAAGGCCGCGCCCGACTTCCTGAAGAAGGGCGATCTCGGCTACACCGCCCTGCCGTCACTGTCCGGCGGTGCCGGCGACCCGAAGAGCATCGTCGGCAACCCCTCGAACTTCCTGTCGCTGAACTCGTCGACCAAGCACAGGTCCGCGGCCCTCACATACCTCAAGGACTACGTCCTGGACGGCTCCCAGGTCGACGCCTATCTCGCCGCCGGCAGCGTGCCGCCGGTCAAGGACCTGGAGTCGAAGCTGGCGGCGGTGAAGTCGTCGTCCGACAAGGCGTGGCTGACCTTCGTCTACAACCTGGTGGAGAAGGCGCCGGGCTTCCAGCTCTCCTGGGACCAGGCACTGCCGTCCGACCAGGCGGACCCGCTGCTGACCAACACCGACAAGTCGTTCCTGCGCCAGATCTCGCCCGCCGACTTCGGTGTGAACATGAGCAAGGCGGCGTCGTGACGGTCACCGTCCCCGCGCGCCGGAGAGGAGGCCGCGCCACCGGCACCGGCCTCCTCATGGCCGCCCCCGCACTGCTTCTCTTCGGCCTGTTCGGCCTGGTCCCCCTGGTCGGGGTGGCAGCGCTCAGCCTCGCCCGCTGGGACGGTCTCGGCTCCGTCGGCTGG
Source organism: Streptomyces rhizosphaerihabitans (assembly GCF_025399795.1). Classification (GTDB taxonomy): domain Bacteria; phylum Actinomycetota; class Actinomycetes; order Streptomycetales; family Streptomycetaceae; genus Streptomyces; species Streptomyces rhizosphaerihabitans. Next base: position 184,760 of record NZ_JAODTZ010000011.1, read on the forward strand.
GCCGGCCTCGCCAACTGGAGCAGCGTCCTGACCGACGGCGCCACCTGGCAGGCACTGGGGCTCACGGTCAAGGTGATGGCGGTGAGCTGGCTGGTCCAGACACCGATCGCGCTGGCCCTCGGTGTCTTCCAGGCACCGAGGGGAAGGGTGCGGTCGCTGTTCGCCGTCCTCTTCTTCCTCCCGCTGCTGCTGTCCGCCGTGGCGGTCGGACTGACCTGGCAGGCGCTGCTCGATCCGTCCTTCGGCATCGGTGCCACGCCCGGCCTGCACTGGCTGGCGAAGCCACTGCTCGGCTCGCCGGAGCTGGCCCTCTACACGGTGGTCTTCGTGATCGCCTGGCAGTTCGTGCCGTTTCACGCCCTGCTCTACCAGGCGGGCATACGCCAGATCCCGACGGCTCTGTACGAGGCCGCCGCCCTCGACGGTGCCGGGCCCGTGGCCCGCTTCCGGCACATCACCCTGCCGCAGCTGAAGTACACGATGGTCACCTCCAGCACGCTCATGCTCGTCGGCTCGCTGACCTACTTCGACCTGATCTTCGTCCTGTCCGGTGGCACCGGCGGCCCCGGCACCGCCACCCGCGTCCTCCCCCTCGCCATGTACATCACCGGATTCCAGGCCCACGACATGGGCCGGGCCAGCGCCGTCGCCACCCTCCTGGTGGTCTTCGGCCTCGGTCTGTCGCTGCTGACCACCCGCCTGTCCGGGTTCACCCGGATGGACAGCCGGCAGGAGGGCATGTGAGTACCACCGTGACCAAGGTCCACGACCCCCGCACGGGTACCGGCCGCGACCGTGCCACCGGGCGACCGGCAGCACCCTCGCGACCCGGTCCCGCCCGCCGCCGCACAGCAGTCGCCCGGGTACGGCGCGCTCTCACCGGCGGCGCCACGCTCCTCTGGGCGGCGATCGTCGTCGTACCCGTGTACTGGCTGGTGGTGACCAGCCTGCGCAGCCGCGCCGACTTCACCGCCGACAGCCCACTGGCCCTGCCCGGCCACCCGACGCTCGACAGCTACCGGACCGTCCTGGACGGCGACTTCACGACCTATCTGCTCAACAGCGTCGTCGTCACCGCGGGGACGGTCGTCCTCACCGTCACCGTCGCCCTCATGGCGGCCTTCGCGATCGTCCGGGGCGCCGGCAGCCGCCTGTCCCGGGTGTCCTTCCGGCTGTACCTGCTGGGCCTGGCGATCCCCCTGCAGGCGGTGATCATCCCGGTGTACCTGCTGATCATCAGAATGCGGCTGTACGACAGCCTGCCGGCGATCGTCCTGCCGTCCGCGGCGTTCGCGCTGCCGATCACCGTGATGATCCTGGTGAGTTTCCTGCGCGACGTGCCCCGCTCGCTGTTCGAGGCGATGGTCGTCGACGGTGCCGGCGACTGGCGCATGCTCTTCTCACTCGCGGCACCGCTGGCCCGCCCGGCCCTGATGACCGTCGCCGTCTACGACGGCCTCCAGGTCTGGAACGGCTTCCTCTTCCCTCTCATCCTCACCCAGAGCGGCGACAAGGCCGTGCTGCCGCTGGCGCTGACCCTCTACCGGGGCCAGTTCGGCATCGACGTACCGGCCACCATGGCCGCGGTGGTGCTCTCCACCCTGCCGATGCTCGCGCTGTTCATCCTCGCCAGGCGCCAGCTCGTCGCCGGTCTCACCGCCGGCTTCTCCAAGTAACCGAGTTCGTAACCCACTTCAGCCGACAGTTCGCTCCGAGCAGCGGCCGGGCAGCACGCCCGGCCCCGTCGGCGTGCCCGCGCGCACCCCGCACGCCCCCTCGCGAGCACCCGCGCAATCCCTGAGGAGTCGTGAATGACGACCACCGTCCCGGACCACGGCGGAATCCCCCAGCGGGAGGACGACCGCCCCTGGACCGACCCCGCCCTGCCGGTCTCCGACCGGGTCGAGGCGCTGCTCGCCCGGCTCACCCTCCCGGAGAAGGTCGCGCAGCTCAGCAGCGCGTGGGAGGACGTCGAACCGGCCGGCCCGGAGGTGGCGCCGGGCACCAGCATCTTCGACCGGGTCGGCGACCTGGCCGAGACCGCCCGGCACGGCCTCGGCCAGCTCACCCGCCCGTACGGCACCCTGCCCCGGCCCGCTCTGGAGCACTCCCGGGCCCTGGCCGAGCGTCAGCGGCAGATCGTCCGGCAGAGCAGGCTCGGCATCCCGGCCATGACGCACGACGAGTGCCTGACCGGTTTCACCGCCTACGGCGCGACGATCTACCCCACCTCGCTCGGCATGGCGGCCACCTTCGACCCGGAACTGATCCGGCGGGTCGGCGAGGCCATCGGCGCCGACCTGGCCGAGGCGGGCGTCCACCAGGGGCTCGCCCCGGTCGTCGACGTGATCCGCGACTACCGCTGGGGCCGCTGCGAGGAGACCTACGGCGAGGACCCGTACCTGGTCGGAGAGATGGGAGAGGCGTACGTCACCGGTCTGCAGAGCGCCGGGGTGTACGCCACCCTCAAGCACTTCGCCGGATACGCCGCCTCCATGGGCGGCCGCAACCACGCCCCCGTCCACGCAGGCCGTCGCGAACTCCTCGACGTCATCCTGCCGCCCTTCGAACGGCTCGTCGCCGCGGGCGTCGGCTCGGTCATGAACTCGTACGCCGAGATCGACGGTGAGGCACCCGCCGCCAGCCGGTGGCTGCTGACCGACGTCCTGCGCGACGCCTGGGGTTTCGAGGGCACCGTCGTCTCCGACTACTGGTCCCTGCCCTTCCTGGTCGACGCCCACCGGGTGGCCGCCGACCTGTCCGACGCCGGGGCGCTCGCCCTGCGCGCCGGCATGGACGTCGAACTGCCCGACCAGCGCGGCTTCGGCGACGCCCTCGTGCACGCCGTCGAGCAGGGCGCGGTCGACGAGGACCTGGTCGACCGCGCCGTACGCCGGGTGCTGCGGCAGAAGACCGAACTCGGGCTCCTGGACGGCGACTGGGACCCGCGGCCCCCCGCCCTGCGCACGGGCGAACTCGAGCTGGACAAGGAGGAGAACCGGGAGCTCGCCCGCGCGGTGGCGCGGGCCGGCGCCGTCCTGCTGTCCAACGACGGGACCCTGCCCCTTCCGGCCGGCGGCCGGATCGCGCTGATCGGCCCGTGCGCCGACGACGTACGTACCATGTTCGGCTGCTACAGCTTCCCCAACCACGTCCTCGCCGAGCGCGACGACCTCGGCAACGGGGTCGAGGCTGTCTCCCTGCGTACCGCGCTGGCCGAGGAACTTCCGTGCGTGGAGTGGGAGTTCGTCCAGGGCTGCCCGATCCGGGACAAGGACGGCTCCGGCATCCCGGCCGCCGTGGCGGCCTCGGCCGTCGCCGACCTCACCGTGCTGGCCGTCGGCGACAAGGCGGGCATGTTCGGCATCGGCACCTCGGGGGAGGGCTGCGATGTCGAGGACCTGCGGCTGCCGGGCGTCCAGGAGGAGCTGGTCGAGGCGGTCCTGGCGACCGGGAAGCCCGTGGTGCTGATCGTCAGCAGCGGCCGGCCCTACGCCGTGGGCCGGTTCACGTCCGCCGCCGCGGCCATGGTGCAGGTCTTCCTGCCGGGCGAGGAGGGCGGCCGGGCGGTGGCCCAACTCCTTTCCGGCGGAGCTAACTTCAGCGGCAAGCTGCCCGTGCAGATCCCCGCCTCGCCGGGCGGTCAGCCGTACACCTACCTGCACCCGCCGCTCGCCGACCGGCAGAGCTTCCTGTCCAACCTCGACCCGACCCCCGCGTTCCCCTTCGGCCACGGGCTGTCCTACACCGACTTCGAGGTCGACCTGCTGGCCGTCGACCGCGAACAGGTGCCCACGGACGGGGAGTTCACGGTCCGCGCGCGGGTGCGCAACACGGGGGCGGTCGCGGGCGCCGAGACCGTCCAGTTGTACGCCGTCGACCCGGTCGCCCAGGTGACGCGGCCCGTGCGCGCCCTGCTCGGCTTCGCCAAGGTGGCTCTCGCCCCCGGCGAGCGGGCCACGGTCCGCTTCCACGTCCACACCGACCGCCTGGCCTTCACCGGCCTGGCCGGCCGCCGCATCGTCGAACCCGGCGAGATCGTGCTCCAGGCGGGCTCCTCCAGCCTGGACACTCCGGTGCGTCAGGTCGTGCGGCTGGTCGGCGAGGAGCGGGACGCGACGGTCCTGCGGCAGCACGCCGTGCCGGTCACCGTCGAACGGGAGTGAGCCGCGGGAACGCGTGAACGAGGGCGGAGCCACCGGTCGATCCGGTCCGGTGGCTCCGCCCTTTCGTCGAACCGGTGCGGTCAAGGCTCGCGGGGAATCAAGGTGTTGCTTCCCCGTAAGGCCCTAGCCTCGGCTCCACTGCTGGGTGGCGTTGCCCAGTGGGGTCCACAGCTCGACCTTCGAGCCGTTGGCCGTGCCCCAGCCGGTCACGTCGATGGCCAGGCCGTCGGAGCGGTTGCCGATGGTGCCGTCCACGCGGAACGACCACTTCTGACCGGACTTTCCGTTGCAGGCCCAGAGGATGAGCTTGGTGCCCGCGGTGGTGCCGTCGCCGTCGGCGGCCAGGCAGTTGCCCAGGACGCGCAGTTCGCCGGCCGCGGTCCGGGTGATGGTCTGGTCGGCGTTGCCCGAGCAGTCGTAGATCTGCACCTGGACGCCCGTCCGGCCGTTCGGGACGTCGAGGCAGCGTCCGGAGTACGTCCCCTTCAGGGTGAAGGCCGAGTCCGTGGGGAGGGGGTCCTGGACCAGCTGCCAGTCCTGTGAACCGTCGGTGGCCGACGCCGCCACGGTGACGGAGCCGCCCGTCGTCGAACCGGTCATGTACAGGCTGGTGTTGAGGACCGAGCGGAGCTTGTAGTACCCGCTGGTCGAAGAGACGAGGGTCCACTGTTTGTCGGTCGCCCCGTCGTCGACCCACTGGGCCAGCTTCTGCCCGGCCGTCGCGGTGCCGGTCCAGACGGCGACCGAGCGGCCCCCGGCCTTGTTGAGCAGGGTCACGTTGCCGCCCTTGGCGCCCAGGTGCCAGCGCTGGGTGTCGGCCGTGGAGCCGGCGCTCAGGACGAGGTCGGGGGTGTTCCCGGTGAGGCTCGCGTCCTGCGTCCTGCCGGACGCGGTGGCGAGGACCTGGCCGGTCAGCCGGTTGACGAGGCTGTAGTAGGCGCCGTCGGACCGCCCGAGGTCGACCTCGGCGTACTTCACCGGCCCGACGCTGCCACCGCTCCAGGACGCCTGGAGGATCAGGACGCGCCCTGTGCCGTCGACGTACTGGAGATGGCGGCTGTATCCGGCGGCGATCGGCGTCCTGTACTCCTTCCACGTGCCCGTGCTCAGCCCGGACTCGTTCACCCAGACGTCGCCGCTGCCCGCGGCGTTGTAGACGATCCGTCCGTCCGGCATCGGGAGGAGAACCGGGCTGCCGCCGGTGGCCGGCGTGCTCCCGCCCGAGGGCACGGGCAGCGAGGTGACCGGCGAGTCCGTGGCCGAGAAGAACTTCGTCGGGTCGTCCGAGATCCGGTAGCGGACGTTCGTCCCGCCTCCCCAGTACTCGTACGTCAGAAGCCACTTGCCGTCGGTCGTCGGGGCGATGGTCGTCATGCCCGGGCGGCCGCCGCCGATCTCCGTCCTGCCGCTGCCCATGCTCACCGTGGCGCCCGGGACGTCGACTACGGGGCCGCTCCAGGACGTGGCAGTGCTGCCGTTCCAGGTGCGGTGGAGGAGCACCTGGCCGCCGGAGTCCGTCGCCGTGTCGTTGGCCGGGTCGAGGATCGGGGCGCCGGTGCCGCTGTCGTAGCCGGTGTAGTCGTCCTCGTCGGAGTAATAGGCGATGAGCGTGCCGTTGTGGGCGAGCAGGTGCGGCTCCCAGACGGGGTCGACCTGGGCGTGGGTGTTGGCCGTCGAGACGCGGCCGACGCTGCCCGCGCTGCCGCCCTGCCAGCCCCCGGCCGCGATGATGTTCTCGAAGCTCCAGGTCGCGCCGTCGTCCGTGCTGGCGTACAGGGCGAGTGCCACGTCCTTGCGGTCGCCGTCACTGGTCGGCGTCCAGCCGGAGTCGGCGGCCTTCCGCTCCTGGTAGTAGGAGTCGTCGCCGGAGACGATGCTCGCGAGCAGCAGCGTGCCGGCGCTCAGGTTTCCGACGTTCTGCGGGAGCACGTAGAGATACGGGTTGGTCCAGTTGCTCGTGTACTTCGCGTACGCGCTGTCCCCGGACAGGTATGCCGGGGCCTTGACGTCGGTCAGCTTCGCCCACGTCGTGCCCTCGTCGTCGCTCTTGTAGACGGGCAGCGTCTGGCCCACCGGAGCGGTCTGGTCGTTCTCGAACGTGGCCACGATCCGGCCGTCCGGCAGCTGGGCCGACTTCGGGTAGAGCACGCACGGGCTCTTGTTGCACGCGGCGGTGTTGCCCGCCGTATACAAGGTGGCGGGACTCGGCTGATACGCCGACGCGTTCGTCGCGGAGGCGATGGCGAAGGCCACGCCTGTGCCGAAGGCCGTAGCGGTGGCGAAAACCTTTCGCGCCCAGGATCTTTTCAACGGCGTTCCTTTCACCGGGGGGACACCGCGCCCCCCGGTCCATGGGGTTCCACGGGTTGCATGGGGTTCCGTGGGGTCGCACGGAACCCCGTGCGGTTGCACTGATTTCCGTGCGGTTGCGCGGAAATCCGGCGGGTTCCATGGGGAGGGGAAAGGGGGTGCGGGGCAGGAAGCCAGTATTCGCAGGCGACATCGCGCTGTCACCGGCACGTTGCGAAAGGGTTTCGCGGAGTTGCGGGTTACGGGGTATTGACCTCGCGGGCTACGGGATATTCACGCGGCTGCGCGGGGCTGTCGAGGTCCGTACGACGAGTTCCGTGGCCAGTTCGATGCGCGGCGCCGCGGGCGGCCGGCCCTCGGCGAGATCCATGAGCACCCGGGTCGCCTCGCGGCCCAACTCCTCGAAGGGCTGGCGCACCGCGCTCAACGGCGGGCAGGCCATGGCCGCCACGAGCGTGTCGTCGAAGGACATGACCGACAGGTCGTCCGGTACCGAGAGCCCCTGCTGCCGGGCGGCCTCCAGCACGCCGAGCGCCTGCGCGTCGCTGGCCGCGAAGACGGCCGTGGGCGGGTCTACGGCCCGCAGGATCTGCAGGCTCGCGGCGAGGGCCTCGGTGTAGTCGAAGTCGGTCGAGCGGACGATCGCCGGGTCGTAGGCGACCTGGGCCTCCTCCAGCGCGGCCCGGTAACCGTGCACACGCGCCGCCCCTGCCAGGGAGTGGGAGCGGCCCGCGACCATGCCGATCCGGGTGTGCCCCAGCGCCAGCAGGTGCTGGACGGCGTCCCGGGCTCCGCTCCAGTTCGTCACCCCGATGCTGGGAATGTCCTCCGAAGGCGCGCTGAGTGGGTCGATCAGCACCACCGGCAGCCGCTGCTCGACGATCCGCCGCTGGTCCTCCTCGGCCAGCATGGAGATCACGAACACGATGCCCGCCGCGCCGAGTGCCACGCACTCCTCCAGCCACCCGGAGATCGACCGCCGGCTCGTCGTCCCGGTGACCACGTCGATGCCGAACTCACCGGCCGCGTCCACGATGCCACGGGCGACCTCCAGGGTGTACGGCCCGGACAGGTCACGGAAGACGACGACGATCTGCCGGGGCGCCGCGGAATCCCGCTCCCACGGGCGGACGTACCCGTACCGCGTCAGCAGTTCCTCGACCCGGTCCCGGGTCGCCGTGCCCACGTCCCGGCGCCGGTGCACCACCTTGGACACGGTGCTGAGCGAGACCCCCGCCTCGGCGGCGATGCTCGTGAGCAGGCCGTGCTGTGCTTCCTGCCGGCCCTTGATTCGACCTGTCACCCGATGTCCGTTCCGTACGCCGAACGCTGACGCGCCGGACCGCACCGCGTACCTGGCCAGAAACTCCGCCGCAACGTAACGGGCCCGGGGACGGGGAGGCAAGACAGGAGGGCACTGTCCGGCGAGGATCGGCGCCCTGCCGCACTCCCTGCGCGGCTGAACTCGGCTGCCCTGTCCACCCCGTCGGACAGGGCAGAGCGGAACCGGGAAGGACAGGGCCCAAGGGAGGGACGAGGCTCGGCGCTACGACGCTTCGGGGGGCCGGGGTGAGAACGGGAGACGGGTGACGACGCGGGCGCCGTGCGGGTGGGGCTCGGCGGTGAGGGTGCCGCGGTGGTGGCCCGCGATGTCACGGGCGATGGCCAGGCCGAGGCCGGCACCGCCGAGGTCGCGGCTGCGGGCATCGTCCAGTCGCGTGAAGCGCTCGAAGACACGGTCGCGGTCGGCCTCCGGAATGCCGGGGCCGTCGTCGCGCACCTCCAGCACGGCCGTCTGCGTGGCCTGATCGGCGCGCAGGGTCAGTTCGATGCGCTGGTCGGCATGGCGTTGGGCGTTGTCGAGCAGGTTGGTGAGGAGTCTGGTGAGCCGGCTGCGGTTGCCCTCGACGGTGACGCCGGCTTCCAGCCCGGCGTCGATCCGGATCCGGTCGCCGTGGCGTGCGGCGAGGGTCGTACGGCACAGGTCGGCCAGGTCCAGCGGACCGTTCTCGACGGGCTCGGCCGCGTCCAGCCGGGCCAGGAACAGCAGGTCGGCCGCGAGGTCCTGGAGCCGAATGGTGTCCTCCAGGACCTCGCTGACCAGGTCCGGCCACAGCTCCGGGTCCGGATGGGCGAGGGCGACCTCCAGCTGGGTCCGCAGGACGGTGATGGGGCTGCGCAGTTCGTGCGAGGCGTCCGCGATGAACCGGCGCTGGCGGACGACCGCGTCCTCCAGGCGGTCGAGGGTGACGTTCATGGTCCGGGCGAGACGGGCGACCTCGTCCTGGGCGTCCGGGACCGGCACCCGGCGGTGCAGCGCGTGCCCGGTGATCTCGGCGACCTCGGCCCGGATGGCTTCCACCGGACGCAGCGCCCGGCCGGTCACCCACCAGGTGACCAGGGCGACGGTGGCCAGCAGCAGCGGGGCGCCGATGCCCAGCGCGACGGAGGTGATCTCGTCCGCCTGGTCCGCGTCTCGCAGTGAGGTGCCCGCGTACACGGTGACCGTGCTGCCGGGGGTGATGGCGGTGACGGCGACGATCCGCTGGCGGTGTTCGTCGCGGAACGGCTCGCCGGACCAGGTGGCGCGCAACGGGCCCTCGTCCGGGCGGATATGGCCGATGGCCGGACGGCCGGTGAGGTTCTGACTGGCGGCCACCACGCGGCCGTCGGCGTCCACGACCTGGATGAAGTCGGCGCCCGGGGCGACGGGCAGCAGGTCCGGGAGCCTGCCCTGGGCGGCCAGCCGCCCCACCTTGTCCGCCTGCTGGGTGGCGGCCTCCTTGGCGCTGCGCTGGAGGTTGGCGTGCAGGGTGCCCAGGAGCGCGAAGGAGGCAGCGGTCAGCGCGAGGGCGACGACCGCGGTCGCCCCGAGCGTCGCCCGGGCTCGCACCGATCCCGGCCACAGGCGCCGCGCGAGCCTCACCACGTCGGGGCCCAGGCGCCGGGTCGAGGCCAGGATCGCGTCGGGGCGGGGGAAGGATCGCCTAGCCACCGTTGGCCGCCAGCCGGTATCCGGCGCCTCGGACGGTCTCCAGGGCGGATCGGCCGAACGGGGCGTCGATCTTGCGGCGGACGGCGCTGACGTGGACCTCGACGAGATTGAGGTCCGCCTCGAAGGCGGAGTCCCAGACATGTTGGAGGATCTCGCGCTTCGTCACCACCTCGCCCGCGCGCCGCGCGAGGTACTCCAGGATGGCGAACTCCCGCGTGGTGAGCCGTATCTCGTTGCCTTCGCGGCTGCACGTGCGGCGGGCCGGGTCGATCACCAGGTCGCCGAGCTCCAGGGTGGGAGGGAGCCGACGGCCGGTGCGACGGTGGAGTGCGCGGAGCCGGGCGACCAGGACGACGTAGGAGAACGGCTTGGACAGGAAGTCGTCGGCACCGGTGTCCAGCGCCTCGGCCTCGTCGTACTCGCCGTCCTTGGCGGTGAGCATCAGGATCGGCGTCTCGCTCCCGACCGCGCGCAGCCTGGCGCAGACCCGGTAGCCGTTGAGGCCGGGCAGCATGATGTCGAGCACGATCACGTCATAGCTCTGTTCCAGGGCGAGCCACAGCCCCTGGTTCCCGTCGTGGGCGACATCGACGGTGAATCCCTCGGCCGTGAGGCCTCGCTGCAGGGCGGCGGCGAGCCGCCTCTCGTCCTCGACCACCAGTACGCGCACGGAGTACAGCCTCGCATGCCGCCCGTGCGGTGGCTGAAGACGCCTTCAGCTGCCTTCAGCCTGGCTTCAGCAACGGTGTTACAAGCTGACCGCAGGAGCCGGCACCGGGCCGGCCGAGGCGATCAGGAGCCCCAGCATGTCCCAGCCCGTCCCGCCGGAGCAGTCCGAGTCCACGCCGGAGCAGTCCGAGTCCACGCCGGCCAAGTCGTCCGGGAAGCGCCTCCCGCGCCTGCCGCAGCTGGGGCGGAGCCGCTGGCTCGCACTCGGCGTCGGGGTCGTCCTGGTGGGCGGAGCCGTGGCCGGCGCCGCCGTGGTCGCCGGCCATGAGCACGGCGAAAAGGGCGACCGCATGCACATCCAGGCAGCGCCCGGCTGGAAGGGCGGCGCCGGTGGCGAGCGTCGCGTTCTCGGAGAGGACCGCGGCGAGAGCGGCTTCAGGAACGACGAGTCCAGGATGCGTCAGAACACCGAGAGCCGTCAGGACGGCGAGAACGGCCAAAGCGGTCTCGCGCCCGCGCCCGTGCCGACCGTGTCGGCTGCCAAGGCGATCGAGGCGGCCGCCAAGGCGGTCCCCGGTGGCAAGCCGGACGCGCTGCGCGTGGTGGTGCAGCAGGGCGGTGGAAGCGGCTGGGAGGTCGAGGTGCTGGGCACCGACGGCGTCCGACACCTGGTGACCCTCGACGGTGCGACCGGCGCGGTGACCGGCAACACCGTCGCGTCCGCCGCCCCGGTCGCCGGACGCTGAGGATCGCTCTCCTGAGGAGCGCGGCTCTCCTGAAGAGCTGACGCGACCACGGCGCTCCAGAGAAAAACCCCAGGTCAGCAGCCTGGGGTTTGTTCGTTTCCACGGCGGGCGCCGCACAGGAGAAACGGCGGCCGGCGCGGCGGCCGCCAGCGGCCGGGCCAGAAGGCGCCCGACGCCGGTCGGGCACCCGCCGGTGACGGTCACTCATCCCGAGGGCGGGCCCCAGGGGGGAATCCGACGCCACCCCGGCGAGCCGACTCTCCCCCTCAGGGCGAAAGTTGGCACCCCGAAGCCGAGGACAGGCACATCGGGGCCGTTTCGGGGTACCCGGTGTCCGCCGGGAACGCCCCGGCACGACCGACGCAAGGGGGCACTCATGCCGCTCACGTTCCGCAAGAGCTTCCGCATCCTTCCCGGGCTGCGGCTCAACATCAACCGCAAGTCGTGGTCCATCACCTCGGGCGGAAAGAACGGGCCGAAGCGCACGCACAGCAGCACCGGACGCAGGACGACGTCGATGGACCTGCCGGGACCGTTCGGGTGGCGCAAGACGACCCGTAAGACAAAGTGACCGAATTGGTCCAATAGCGTCCAAACGGCGACACAGAACCCCAGTATCGACGAACCGTCACGGAAGCGCCTCTTCACGGCACTCCCCGGCGGCGAGTGGACCCGCGGCGCCGCCCGGCACGCCGCGAGCGGCGCCGCCGCGCCAGCGCCGGGGGCCCGAACTCCCCCTCGAACAACGTCCACTGGACCCAGCCACCCGGAAGGTGGCGCTCCATTTCTCTTTATCTCACATCCGATATACGGTCGCGCCATGGCAGACGACTACCTCGTACGTATCGGCAAGCTCATCCGTGACGCCCGGCAACACCGGGGCTGGACACAGTCGCAGCTTGCCGAGGCGCTCGGCACCAGTCAGAGCGCCGTCAATCGCATCGAGCGCGGCAATCAAAACATCAGCCTTGAGATGATCGCCCGAATCGGTGAGGCGCTGGACAGCGAGATCGTCTCGCTCGGCTATGCGGGTCCGATGCATCTGCGCGTGGTCGGCGGGCGTCGTCTGTCCGGCTCGATCGACGTCAAGACCAGCAAGAACGCCTGCGTCGCGCTGCTGTGCGCGACGCTCCTGAACAAGGGGCGCACCGTACTGCGCCGGGTGGCCCGGATCGAAGAGGTGTACCGCCTGCTGGAGGTGCTCGGTTCGATCGGTGTCCGCACCCGGTGGATCAACGGCGGGGTCGACCTGGAGATCGTGCCGCCGAGCGAGCTGGACATGGAGGCCATCGACGCCGAGGCCGCCATCCGTACGCGGTCCATCATCATGTTCCTCGGCCCGCTGCTGCACCGCCTGGACGCCTTCAAGCTGCCGTACGCGGGCGGTTGCGACCTGGGCACCCGGACCATCGAGCCGCACATGATCGCGCTGCGCCGGTTCGGCCTCGACATCGCCGCGACCGAGGGGCTCTACCACGCCCGGGTCGACCGGTCCGTCACGCCCGGCCGGCCGATCGTGCTGACCGAGCGCGGGGACACGGTCACCGAGAACGCGCTGCTCGCCGCCGCCCGCCACGACGGCGTCACGGTCATCCGCAACGCGTCCTCCAACTACATGGTCCAGGACCTGTGCTTCTTCCTGGAGGCCCTGGGCGTACGGGTGGAGGGCATCGGCACCACGACGCTCACCGTGCACGGCGTGCCGAACATCGACGTCGACGTGGACTACTCGCCCTCCGAGGACCCGGTCGAGGCGATGAGTCTGCTCGCCGCCGCCGTGGTCACCGAGTCCGAGCTGACGGTGTGCCGGGTGCCGATCGAGTTCCTGGAGATCGAGCTCGCGGTCCTGGAGGAGATGGGCCTCGACCACGACCGTACGCCGGAGTACTTCGCGGACAACGGCCGCACGCGGCTGATCGACCTGACCGTACGGCCCTCCAAGCTGGAGGCGCCCATCGACAAGATCCACCCGATGCCGTTCCCCGGCCTGAACATCGACAACGTCCCGTTCTTCGCGGCCATCGCGGCCTCCGCGCAGGGCAAGACTCTGATCCACGACTGGGTCTACGACAACCGGGCGATCTACCTGACGGACCTCAACCGCCTCGGCGGCCGGCTCCAGCTGCTCGACCCGCACCGGGTTCTCGTCGAGGGCCCGACCCGCTGGCGTGCCGCCGAGATGATGTGCCCGCCCGCGCTGCGGCCCGCCGTGGTGGTCCTGCTCGCGATGATGGCGGCCGACGGCACCTCGGTGCTGCGGAACGTGTACGTCATCAACCGCGGCTACGAGGACCTCGCCGAGCGCCTGAACTCGATCGGCGCGCAGATCGAGATCTTCCGGGACATCTGATGTGACGGTGCCGCCGCACCCCGCCTGACCAGCCGGAACGCTGGTCCCGAGGGGATGCGGCGGCGCCTGTGGGACTTCTCTGGGACTTTGAGGCCGTGACGGCTGCTCCGGCCGCCCGGATCCACGCCCACGCCACGGCACTACGGCTCTACGAGAAGACCGCGTCGATGGCGGCGCTGCCGCGCGCACCCGCGCGGGGCAGGAAGTGCGCGTACTTCCGGAGCGTGAACCCCGGGTCCGAGTGGCCGAGCCACCGGGCGAGGGACACGACGGACTCGCCGGCCTCCAGCTGCTCGGAGGCGTAGAAGTGACGCAGGGCGTGGAAGCCGTGCTCCCGGGAGGGCTCCCAGACGCGTGATCCGTCCGGAGCCTTCTCCTCCAGAGGCGCGATGACGCCGGCCTCGGCGAGAGCGGGCTTCCAGACGTAGGAGTTGAAGTAGTTCCGGTTGACCGCCTTCCGCTCGCGTCCGGTCACCAGGAGGTCGTACGTCCTCGGCCGGCGGTGCTTGGCCTCCACGGGTGTCTGCGGAGGGCTCGGGTCGTCCCACGGCATGGTGACCGGCACGGGCGCGAAGAGATCGAGGTGCCGCCATATCGCCTTGGCGACACTCGGGGGCAACGGCACGTCACGGACCTTGCGCCCCTTGGGCAGCGCGAAGCACAGCTTCGTCCGCACCATCTTGACCTGCCGCCGCACCTGGACGGCCTGCTGGTCGAAGTCGATGTCCTCCCTGGCCAGGCCGAGTGCCTCTCCTTGCCGGAGCCCGAGTCCCGCACCGATCTCGACGAGGAGCCGGTACCGCTCCGGCAGGGCCGCGCGTACCCCGAGCACTCGCTCGGACGACGGCTCGTTGGTCGGGACAGCAGCGGCCGTCTTGGCGTTCCCGGTCGCGGGTGGGGTGTGGAATGTCGATGCGGCCGAGGCCGTGGCCGAAGGTGCCTGAGCTGACCGCGCAGGTGGCGCGGGCGGTGGCGGCACGGGGCCCGTATCCGTTGGCGATGCGGGTCCGTGACGAACTGGGCGAGTTGTTTGCGGACGCCGAGTTCGCCGAGGCGTTCGGATCCAGAGGGCGGCCGGGCTGGCCAGCTGGCACTGGTGACGGTGTTGCAGTTCTCCGAGAACCTCACCGACCGGGCGGCAGCGCATCGGGGGCGATACGGCATGGACCTGAAGTACGCGCTCGGCCTGGAGCTGGATGATCCCGGGTTCGACGCCTCGGTGCTGTCCGAGTTCCGCACGCGACCGGTAAAGCACGGGGTGGAGGAGAAGGTGCTCGACCTGCTGCTGACCGCTCTCAAGGACCGGGGCCTGGTGAAGGCCGGAGGCAAAGTGAATCCTGCGACGCTACCGATGACCAGGACTCGGCTCCCGGCGGCCAGACGCTGATCCCTGGAGCCGACGGACCGCCGCCGCGCTTGATCACCGGCATCGCGACCACCGACGCCACAGTGACCGACGCGGAAATGGCCGAACCGGTCCATCACATGCTCGCCGCCCGCGATCTCCTGCCCGCCGAGCACTTCCTCGACTCCGGTTACGCCTCCGCCGAATTGATCGTGGGCATGAAGAAGAACCTCGGGGTCACCCCGGTCCTGATGAACAGCTCACCCCAGGCACGTGCCGGCGTCGGCTTCGACCGCACCCGCGTCAGCCACCTAGCCCGCCTCGACCTCTCCCTCGCCGCGTGAGAATCCGTCTTTGAATCCTTGATCAGGGCGAATCAGCTGAACGGCTGGTCCTCGTTGAGTGCCGGCCAGCCTTTTCAGCCGCCCGAGTGGGCCCTGACGTCACCTTCGCCAGAACAGGTGGTGCGTCACGCCGCTCGGGCTGGGCACGACCTCCAGGTGGAACCGGTCGAGCAGCTCATCAGGGGACTCCCACAGCCGTAGTCCGGACCCGAGCTTTACCGGCGAGACCGCCACATGCATGGTGTCGACGAGGTCAGCATCAAGGAACTGCCGGATGGTGGTAACCCCGCCACCGAGTCGGACATCCTTGCCCTGCGCCGCTTCCCGCGCCCGTTCGAGGACCGAGACCGAGCCGCCGTCGACGAAGTGGAACGTGGTGTCGGAGAGCGTGAACGACGGACGTTCGTGGTGGGTCATGACGAACACCGGAGTGCGGAACGGGGGCTCCTCCCCCCACCATCCGCGCCACTCATGGCCCTGCCAGGGACCGCGCTGGGGCCCGAACTTGTTGCGGCCCATGATCTCGGCACCGATGTTGCGTGCGAAGTCTCGCGTGAAGTAGTCGTCGAGGCCCCGGCTCCCGCCGGGATCCGTGCGCATGGGCCAGCTCGCTGTGGCTCCGGCCCAGGCGAACAGCCTCTCGGGACGGTCGTAGCCGAACGGCCGCTCGAGACTCTGGTGCTCACCGGCACCGATACCGTCACTTGAGACGTTGAAGTTCATGACTCTCAGCAGTTGATCCACGTGTTTCCTCGTCAGGTCCTGTCGCGTCATCGTGTGGCGAGGCGCCGCACATCATGACGTCGAACAGGATGTGGCCGGATCGACAGCGGCCCGCAACTTTTTTTCCAAGGCACGTCAGGAAGCAGCCCCGCTGACCGTGAGGCCGTGACGGACGCGGACGGCTCGGCGGTTCAAAGACGGGTTCTGACCGAATAAGCCAGCAGGATCGTCATCAGCCGCAAACGGCGGTGATCAGTCCTTTGACCTGGAGGGTCGGGGCAGTTCTGCCGTGTTGGTCGACTCGGCGAGCGCGAGACGGCCGCCCTTCGGTTCGGGCACTAGTTGTAGATGGTGTTGCGGGAGACTCCGAGGAGCTTCGCGATCGAGGTGACGGTGTTCGCCGGGCGGGTGAGCAGGTCGGAGGCGTGACGTACCTGTTCGTCGGTCATGGCCGGCGGGCGGCCGAGCCGGGTGCCTCGAGCGCTGGCGGCATGGGGTGGTGTCGTTCCCGAACCGGTCTCGGCCAGCGTGTTGTCCTACTGCGCGGCGTCGGCCAACCCGCCCCCACCGGTATCCACACTGCCGCGCGGCTTGGGTGCGGCGAAGGGAGGCGCGTCCTGGCGGCACATTGTTCCGGTCGGCGGGAGGGTGCCGTCGATGAGGTAGCGGCTTGCATAAGCGTTGACGCAGCTGCTGGGGTTGAGCAGTGCCGTGTGCCCAACTGCATCGTGGGTCAGCAGGCGGGCATTGGCCAGCTCCTTCGCCATAGCCTGCGCGGCCGACAGGGGAGTGGAGGGGTCGTAGGTGTTCCCGACCACCAGGATGGGGTTCGCCGTCGGCTTGTTCCATGGTCCGCGGTAGCGGTCCTCGGCGACCGCCGGCCAGGAGGCACAGCCTGCGGAGGCCCAAATCCAGTAGCGCCCGGTGTCCCCCGCACGGGCGGCTGCGGCCTCTGCCAGGGTGTGGTACAGACCGGGGTCCCGCGGGTTGGGGCTGTCGCCGCAGAAGACCGCAGTGCTCTGTTCCTCGCCCAGGTACGGATTCGGGTTGGGGACCGGTGGCGGGGGCGGGAGGGGGGACGGCTCCGGGACACGGCCCTGCCACAGGTCCTGCAGCCTGCCGGCGAGTTCCGTCCCCCCGAGCTGGATGTCGTAGAGGCTGTTCACCATGCCAGCCACCGTGCCGGCGTAGGTCCACGGGCCCACGGGCTCCTTTCGGAGCCGCTGCAGCAGTTGGTCGTACTTGTCCTGGGTCGCCTTCGGGCTGCCGGCGGAGAACGCGCAGCGGGCGGTCGTCGTGGATCCGCACAACGTGAGGAACCGGTTCACGGTTTCCGCGGCGCTGCGGCCGGAGCCCAAGCGCTGGAACGACGTGGTCCGGGGGGCCTCGTCGGAGGCGTTGTTCGTCCAGGCCTGCGGGTCCCAGTTGGCGTCGAAGATCATGGCGCGGACCCTGCCGGGGAAGAGGTTCGCGTAGGTGGCGCCCAGGTACGTGCCATAAGAGATCCCGTAGTAGGTGAGCTGCTGGTCACCCACCGCCTTGCGAAGCTGGTCGAGGTCGCGAGCGTTCTCGGCGGTCGACACATGGCGCAGGAGCCCGGGGGCACGCTGCTCACAGCGCCGGCCCAGTTCCTCGTACGCGGCGGTGAAGGCCGCCCGCTCCTTCTCTCCCACCGGGAAGCCTGCCGCTTTGCTTGCATGCCAGTCTGCTGCTTCCTCTGGACTCGCGAAGCAGTTCACCGCGGTGCTGTTGCCGATGCCGCGGGGGTCCCAGCTGACGATGTCGAACCGCTCCCGCACCTCGCGCGGGAAGGACTCGTAGTTCTGTGGCATCTGGACCGTTCCGGGGCCGCCGGGGCCACCGGGGTTGAAGAACAAGGTGCCGATGCGCTGTCCGGGGCCGGTGGCCTTCCGTTTGACGACGGCGAGTTCGATGGTGCGGCCACTTGGGTCGTCGTAGTCGAGCGGGACCTTCGCGGTCGCGCAGTCGAACGGACTGCCCTGGACGCAGGGTTTCCAGTCCAGCTGCGGGGCGGTCACGGAAGGGGACGGCGCGCCACCGGCCGGAGCGCCAGCCGATCCGGTAAATGCCGTCGAGCAGATCACCACCGCGGCGAGGGCCGCGGCATGATGCCGACGGCCCGCTATCGGTACAGATATGTGCATGTCTTGTCCTTCCCGGTTGAGAGCCCGACGCCACTCGTGCGCTGGACGTCGGCACGCATCCGGTCAACAACACCCCGGTCCGGCAAGGCGCGCGAGCGAACCGGGGCCGAATGGCGGAGCTACGGCCCACATCGTCTTAGGCCGGTATTGCGCCGCGAAGTACCTGGTCCGGGCTCGGAAGAACTGCCGGCGCCGATGTCGGGTGGCGTGGGCACGGGGCTCCAGCCATTCGGACCCGGCCGCCTTGCGGGATCTGACCGGCCGCGGTGGGGTGGACGCGGATGCGTGCCGACGCCCAAGCGACCGCCTCGCACTCGCCGAGGTGACCAACACGGCGGAACTGCCTAGGCCTGCCAGGTCCGAGGATTGATCACTGACGTTTGCGGCTGGTGACGATCCTGCTGGCTCATCCACTCACGCGGTGAGGGAGATGCCGAGGTTGGCAAGCTGGCTGACGCGGATGCGATCGAGGGGATGGGCTCCGCCGGGCACGGAATAAAATGGAACGGCCCCGGCAGGAACCAGAGCCTGCCTCGCCGTGTCTGGTCGGCAATCGGCAAGATGACCTTGAAAGGCGACCGGCCGCCCGGACATGCGGGCGGCCGGACTGGTGTCGCCCACTGTCACACACCGAGCGCCACGCACTGGTGCAACAGCGGTTCCAGGCGCAATCGGGAGCTCACATCGCAGGACCTGAACAGGGCGAGGTGCTCTGCGACGACACCTGGCAGTTCGCGAAGCCCCCAGCCATCGCCTCACCCCCAAGGACAAGATGGCCTGGCACTTCTCACTGCGCACGACATCGACTACCAGCCGCGAACCGTTCCAGAAGCGCGCGTTGCCGTTCATTCAGCGCGGGCATCGGTGCGTGATCACCAGCCCGCACCGCACTCGCACACCGCGTTGAACCGAAAGGGTGGCCGCGGGCAGTGGGAGTCCTGGGACCTTTCTGGGACTTCCGGCTGCGTCAACGGACACGAGCGTGAAACAATCGAAAGGTTATTTGTGCAGGCCAGCCGCCCGCTGCTACCCATCGCGGCAGGTCACGGCCTTCGCTGGTCTCTTCCGGGACATCTGAGCGACTCCGGCGTGAACGTCGCCGCCGCCTCACCTACCGACCAGGGCGTACGCGGTCGGGAGGTGAGGCGGTGGCGCACTTGCCCGGACGGGATCCCGCACCGCGGTCCGAATCCCGGCCGCACAGGTCCCGTTCACGACCGCACCCAGCACCTCAGCCCACGTCGTGGACGGCGTACCCGACGAACACCGCCCAGGCATCCGTGCCGACGGCGAGCCCGGGTCGGACGGTGTCCTTGGAGTCCCGGACATGGACGGTGTGAAGGCGGGCGGCCACCTCGACGCACTCGCCGCCTTCTTCACTGCTGTGGCTGCCCTCCCGGTCAAGCGGCATGATCTGCACGTCGGCGGTTCGCCGGCGGCCGGCGGCCGGCGAGGAGCAAGTGCTCCAACTGTCCGCGCAGAACGTGGCGTCCACCGATCGGTCTTCTGAGGACCGACTCGTCGATGACGAACGTGGCCGGAGGCGTGGGACGCCGGGCGGAGAACTCCTGACGCGCCGGCCTCCCCGTCACTCGTTCGTCGACCGTCGCGTCAAAGTGCTGGGTGAGCGCCTTGATGATGACCGAGGCGCCGTCGGGCAGGGACTGGATGTACACCCCGGCACCGACCGCCGTGGCGGAGAGGCGGGGGTGCTGGGCGAGGTGGTTGCCGACGACGGTGCAGCGGTCGGTGTGTCGGTGCCGTACGTGGAGAACTCCGGCGCGGGGCACGTCCGGTGGGAGTGCCGGAGGCGCGGGCAGCGAGTGCTCGGACAACGGGTACGCGGGCACGGCCGCGTCAGACTGCGGATCAGCCATCGGGAAGCCCCCAGGAATCCCGCGTCCCGGTGCGACACCGTCTCCCCCGGTCGACGCCCGCCCGCTAACCGTCGGCGTCGGCGTCCGTGTCCGTCGCGGCCAGCACTGTCACCCGTGTACGGGTGGGATCCAGTACCGCGAAAGCCTCGTCAGCCGTGTCGTGGTGGAACCAGTCCGTGAACGCCATGAAGCGCAGCCAGCGGTGGTCGAGGGCCTGTCCCACCGCCTCCAGGAACAGGACGTCGGTGGGCAGACCCAGGAACGCGTACAGGCTGTTCCACGCGTACAGACGGGCGTACGCGCCGCCTTGCGCCCGGCCGTTCGCCCCACCGTCGTACGCGGCCGCGAACAACGTGTTGAGCACGTCGTCGGGCGCCGTCCGACAGGCGACGGCTCCACCACGACGCGTGCCCTCGCCCGCCAGGCAGTCGAGAGGCAGTTCCTTGACGAAGGAGATGTTGAAGTCGTCCGGGTCGAGCGGGCTCGGCAGCGTGAAGAAGCGTGCTTCCGGCTCGCGGGCCCATCCGCCGGCGGTGAAGGGTTCGGAGGCGGCCCGCGCGCGCGTTCCGTCGGGTACCTGTCCGACCGCGCGTCCAGCTGCCGCGCCGCTGTCGGTAGGGGGAACCTCCGGGAATCGTGACCGGAGCTGGGCAGAGGTCTTGACGGATCCGAGACCCCGGACGCGGACCGTGAAACGGTGTTCGACGTCGAGCCGCGTCCTCGGCAGCACAGCCAGCGGGTGCCCCAATTCTCGTAGGCGCTCCGCGTAGGCATCCAGGGCGGGTCGTCCCTGCCACACGCCGATCAGCGCGAGTTCCCCGAGAAGACAGGCGCGCACGTCCGTCGAAGGGTCCTGAGCGGTGTCCGGCAGCTCCGCGAACAGGGGGGCCAGGTCGCGCAGTTGCTGGGACCTGGCTAGCTTCGCGGCCACCGATCGCCGTAGCAGATCGCCTTCTTCCCGATGCGCGGGGCCGACCGGCAGCAGCCGGCCCACCAGGTCCACGGCGAACCGCGCGCACTCCCGGGACCGTGTCTCCGCGAGGACGTCGGCGAAGCGTCCGACGGTCCGCAGGGCCGCGGACCCCGCAGGCCCGTCATCGGACACGTCACGGCACAGCCGATCCGCCGCTTCGTACAGCTCCTCGGGACGGGACTCAGCCAAGAGCTTGAGTTCTGCCGCGTCGGACAGTTCCCCGAGGGGCCGGCGGGACGCGCCGTCACCGGGTGTCACCGGGTTGTCGTTCACGCCCGAAGTCTATGAGCGGGCATCAAGTAACTTTGCTGAGGCGTAAGTGCGTTGAGTGAAGCATTGCGGTCGGTCAAGGCGATGGCCGGCGAGGACGCTGTTCTGGCGTGGGCGGGGAAGTCGGCGAAGGCGTTCCAGGACGAATTCTCGGGTGTGCCCAAGCAACTGACGAAGCTGAAGAAGTCGTACGGGATGGCGGGGGACGCGCTCGTCGACTACTGGCCGAAGCTGGAGCGCGCCCAGGCGCTGGCGGACAAGGCACTGGCCAAGGGCCGTGAGGCGCAGGCCGATCTCACCTCCGCCAAGTCCCGTCTGTCCTCCGCCGATTCGTGGGTGACGAAGGCCAACAAGGAAGCGGACAAGTACAAGGACGATCCGACCGGAAGCAAGGACGCGGAGAAGCCGGACGAGTCGAAGATCCGGGCCGCCACCCGCGACGCCCGAGCCGCCGCCCCACCTGACTGAGGCGTGCCGGGCAGCAGGTGGTGTGTTCCCCGGCAGTGAGGACCGTCCGTGACCGATGCGCCTGCTGTCGCACATCACCTGCACCATGTTCGAATCGCCGGACACCCCTTCGGCCTCGTTCCATGCCCCGGCGAGGCCGCCAGCCCGGATTACCGACGGCCCTCCGCGGTCGATCAGCCCTGCACGATGGCGACGTCCTGCTCCCGGACGGCGTGGACCGAAGGCAGGGGGAGGCCGGTGGCGCTGATGTCGAACACCGTGGCCTCGACATGCGCCGGTCCCGGGACGAGGGTTTTGGGCGCCTTCTTCTCCGAGTTGCTCCAGCGGTGCTCCGCGCCGTCGCAGACCGTCGAGGAGCCGCCGATGGGGTGGCTGACCCAGGGATCGCCCTGGGACACCGTGGAGGACACGAACACGGGCCCGGCGGCGCCCGTGCAGCGGTAGGTGCCGGAGAGGGTGACGGTTCCGTCGGCGGCGACCGTGCCGGTGGGGTCGACGGTCACCTCGTCGGACGGGGCGGACAGGGCGACGGCGGACGGGGCGAGGAGCAGGAGCAGCGCGGCACCGGCGGCCGCACCGACGGTCTGGCGGAACAACATGGGATACCTCCGAGAGCGGGGACCTGGAAGGAACGCTCAACAGGTACCGGTCCGAGGCCCCGAGGACGGTGATCATCACCCCTTTGGTGGCGAGTTGGCATCGTCCGTCTTGGGGGCGTCCGAGAGTTGTCCTCGTGTTGTCACGCTTCACGACCGGCTGTTCCGGTGAGTTCGCCGGGCGCGCATGGTCTATTCATGCGAGGGCGACGACAACGCCGCCGACACTCTTCGCATCCCATGTGGAGGTGCACCATGTGTTCACACCGGTCTTCGTGCCCGTCCGTGGACGCCGCCGCCCCGCACATCGTTTCGGCCCACCCCGAGCAGGGCTGGTGTGTTAACTGCACCTTCTTGTAGTCGTTGGACACTGCGATGTCCGACTGCCCAAGGAGTTCTGTGTGACGTCGCACCTGCGCAATGAGCTGATGGAGGGGCGGGCCCTCCTCCCCCGCGTCGGCTCGGTCGTTCAGCTGGAGACCCAGCACCCGCCGTACGTCCTGCTCGGCCCTGACGGGAAGCCTGTCGAGCCCGTGACGCCGTACCTTCGGGACCTCGCCCTGAATGACAACAGCCCATTAACGGGCCGCAGTTACGCTAATGACCTGCTGCGGTGGTTCCGGTTCCTGTGGCTGCTGGATGTGTCCTGGAACAAGGCCACGGAAGGCGAGGTGGCGGTGATGGTGGGATGGCTTCGTACCGCGCCGAATCCGCAGCGTCGCCGCACACGGCCGGGCTCCCCGGAACCTGGGTCGGTCAACCCACGCACCGGCAAGCGGTACCTCAGGGCCGGATACGCGCCCACCACCCTCAATCACGCCCTGACGGTGGTCAGCAGCTTCTACGACTTCCACCGCGACCTAGGCAACGGTCCGTTGATGAACCCGGTGCCGGTCTCGGAGGCCCGGCGCCGGGCCTTGGCCCACCACCGACCGAAGGAGACGAAGCCGGTGTTCCGCCGGGCACGGCTGCGCCAGCGCGTCCCGGCTACCGAGCCGCGGGCTATCCCCGATGCGATGTGGGACGAGTTCTTCGCCGTCATGAACCATGACCGCGACCGCGCCGCGGTGCTGCTCTACGTCTCCAGCGGCGCCCGTGCTTCGGAACTGCTCGGCGTGACCCCGGCCGACATCGACTGGCCCGGCCAGACCGTCTACGTCGTCTCCAAGGGCACGAGGCTGCGCGAGCCCATTCCTGCCAGCCCGCAGGCCCTGGTGGTGCTGGCCGCCTATCTCGACGCGATGGGCATGCCCGCAGCGCACGAGGCGGTCTTCCGCACTCGCCGCGGTCCCGACAAGCCGCTCACCTACTGGGCTATGAGGCGCGTCATCCAGCGCGCCAACGACAAGCTCAAGACGAACTGGAGCCTGCACGACCTTCGGCACACGGCGGCCAAGCGCATGGCGAACGACCCCAACCTGACGCTCGCGGAAGTCCGCGCCGTCCTCCGGCACGCCGATCTGGCCACCACCGGCCGTTACCTGCATGCCCGGGTCGAGGATCTCTTCGACGCCCTCCAGGCCCACTACCAGCGGCCCCGCATCCAACGAAGTATCGCGCCCGGCTACGACCCGGAAGACTTCAAGACGGTGTTCGGTGGCTGACACGCAGACCTTCACCCCCCGCAACCGCCGCACCGACTACCGTGATGAGCCGTTCATCCCGGCTCCCGTCACCCGGTTCGACGGCGCGGAGCTGAAGGCGGCTCCGGCGCCCTTGCCGAGCACGCCGCCCGGGCCCTTCGGCGACCTGTCCAGGGCCCCGGCCGGCGAGATCCTGCGGATCATCGAACAGGCGACGAAGGGGCAGCCGAACCCGGGGCGCCGACGCCAGGCCGTCCAACGGTTCTTCGCGGTCCTGGAGGAGATGCCGGGCTCCACCTGGCAGGACAGGTGGCAGGCCAGCGGCTTCGACCGCGAAGGCGCCGACTCGGTGAACGTCCTGGCCAGGGACGGTGACCGCCTCGACAGCGCCGACTTGATCGCAGGCGTCAAGCTCGCCTACTGCCTTCGGGTCATCCGCCCTTCCATCTCGGGCTTTCGCGCGAACAAGTTCCTCGACTATCCCGAACGGTTCCGCGCGTTGCAGGCCGATCCCTACCTGGAGAAGTTCTTCGCGGCGGTCGACACCTTCGACTTCAACCACATGCACCGGCAGCGGGCGAAGTTCGACCTGACGGTCGCGCTGACCACGCAGGGCATCGCCCTGGAAGACCTCACGCCGCCTGCGCTACTGCACTACGGGCTGGAATCCAAACGTCTGGGTCTCACTCACCACAGCACACGCAGCAAGACGCGCTTCGCGGGCCTCGGCGCCTGGCAGGTGCTGCACCACATGGGCCACTTCCCGCCCGGCACCCCGCCGACCCTGCGGGCCTACGTCTATCGCGGCCAGCTCACCATCGAGCAACTCGTCGACCGTTACCCCATTCAGCACCAGGGCGTGCGGCAACTCCTGATCGACTACCTCGCCCGCCGCCGGGCCTCGACCGACTACACCACCATCACGGCGCTGGCCCGCCAGCTCACGAGTACGTTCTGGGCGAAGATCGAGAAGATCAACCCCGGGCAGCGGGACCTCGCCCTGAGCCCGGAGGTCTACGCCCAGTGGCGCGAAGCCATCAAGCGGTGGGACCGCGACGCAGACCGCACCCGCGCCGACGACTCCGGCATCCTCCTGGCCGTCCGCGCCCTCTACCTCGACCTGCACAGCTGGGCCATCGACGAGCCCGAACGGTGGGCGGAGTGGGTCGTTCCCTGTCCGATCCGGCCGAGGGAGCTCAAAGGCTTCGCCAAGCGCAAGCGCGAGATCCATCAGCGTATGGCCGACCGGATCCGGGTCCGCCAGCCTCTACTGCCCACCCTGGTCGCCCATGTCGAGGGCCGATACGAACACCTGACGAGCCTGCTCAAGACGGCCCGCACCGCCAGGCTCGGAGAGCACTTCATGCACGAGAGACACTCCTACCACCGCACGGACACCGAACGGGACCGCATCTGGGCCAAGAACGAGGATGATCCGCCCGTCCGCGTCACCGACGAGGAGGGGCACGTCCTCAACCTCACCCTGGCCGAGGACACCGCGTTCTGGGAATGGGCCGGTCTGGAGATCCTGCGGCACAGCGGCATCCGCGTCGAGGAACTGTGCGAGCTCACTCACCTGAGCATCCGTCAGTATCAGCGGCCCAATGGCGAGGTCATCGCTCTGCTGGTCATCGCTCCGTCCAAGAGCGAGCGCGAGCGCGTGATCCCGATGTCCGCAGACCTGTTTCACGCCATCGCCCAGGTCATCCGCCGTCTCACGCCGGCCAGCCAGCCGGTCCGCCTGCTCAACCGCTACGACCCTCACGAGAAGACCTGGTCAGAGCCAGCGCCGTTTCTCATGCAGCGGCAGACCGGCACCCAGCGCTCGGTGATCGCCCCGACCACGTTCATCCACATGTTCGCCCGCAGCTGCGAGGAGCTCGCCGAGACCCACCGGGCCTTCTCGGACATGACGTTCACGCCACACGACTTCCGAAGGCTCTTCGCCACGGAGATCGTCAACGGCGGCCTGCCCATTCACATCGGCGCCGCCCTGCTCGGACACCTGAACCTGCAGACCCTCCAGGGCTATGTCGCGGTGTTCGCCGAGGACATCGTCATCAACTACCAGCGGTTCCTGAACCACCGGCGATCCCTCCGCCCCGAGATCGAGTACACCGAGGTCACCCCCGAAGAGTGGGCCGACTTCGAGGAGCACTTCGACAAACGCAAGGTCGAACTCGGCAACTGCGCCCGCCCCTACGGAACCCCCTGCAACCACGAACACGCCTGCATCCGCTGCCCGATGCTCCAGGTCAACCCGAAAATGCTGTCCCGGCTCACTGAGATCGAGAAGGATCTCCTGCTACGTCGCAAACGAGCAGAGGCCGAAAACTGGCTCGGCGAGATCGAAGGTATCGAAACCACCCTGACCTTCCTGAAGGCTA
>NZ_JAODTZ010000012.1 GCF_025399795.1 Streptomyces rhizosphaerihabitans
GGGGGCCCATCGGCGGCGGCGCCGGTCGGCGACGGTGTGCCGTGGCCGACCGGCGGAAGTGAACACGAGCAGCCCGAGCAGCCCAGAGGGACCCGATGCGGACGAGGAATCGCTTTCGTCGGCGACGGCCGGGCGCCCGGGGTGCGTTCAGGCGTGGGGAACCAGGTTCTCTTCCGTGCCGAGGTGATCCATGCCGGTGTCGATGTACATCGTCGTCTCGCCGTCGGACCAGCGGACGACGAGGTCGTCGGTGCGGTGATCGCCGGTGAAGCTGCCGGTGGTCATCACCGTGTTGTGGGTCCAGAGCCCGTTGGGGTTCTGGACGCGTGCCTCGGTGCCGAGGGCGGAGACCGAGGTGCCGACGTAGTTGTCGAGTTCACCGTCGGACCACTGCACCATCAGGTCCCACTTCTGGTTGCCGGAGAATTCGCCGCTGGTGAGCAGAGTGGCTTTCTGCCAGGTGGAGTTGGGGTCCTTGAGCTTGTGCTCCTGTCCGAAGCTTCCCGCGCCCACATCGGTGTAGAGGGTGAGTTCGCCGTCGGACCAGCGCACCATCAGGTCGGTGACGTAGGTGGAGGCGTTGAAGCGTCCCGCGGCGATCTGGGTGGCGTGCTGCCAGGTCGAATTGGGGCCGATCATCTGGGTGCCGGCCCAGTTGAGCCCTTTGGTGCCGACGTCGCCGTAGAGCGTGACCTCACCGTCGGACCAGCGCACCATGAGGTCGAACCGGGTCGAGCCGGTGAAGTCGCCCGCGGTGATGGTCTCTGCGTGGGTCCAGGTGGAGCTGGGGGCCAGCAACTGCCGTTCCGAGATGAAGCGGCCGTTGGCGCCGTTGGTGTAGAGGGTCACCTCGCCGTCGGTCCACACCACGATCAGATCGCTGTGGCCGACGCCGTTGAAGTCGCCCGCGGCCATGAGCCTGGCGTGCTTCCAGGTCTCGCCGTTGCCCATGGAGTAGGGCAACGGCGGCTGGTGATAAGCGCCATGGTCGGTGTGGAGGCCGTTCTGGGCGTCGTCGTAGAGCTGGAAGAACCGGTCGCCGTGCAGAGGGCTGTAAGTGATCCGGTTGTACAGCGGGTTGTCGGCGGGTACATCGGGGCCGCCCTTCAGGAAGCCACCCACATTGCCGATGATCTCGCCGGTGTCGCCCGAAGGGCCGAGCGAGGAGAACCACGGTCCACCGGAAACCCCGCCCCACATGCCGCCGCAGTCGATCTGCATCTGGTTATAGGCCGGCAGCGGAGCCGTCGGGACGCCGGGGCAGCGGAAGGCGCGGTCCTGCGGGTTGTGGCCGACCATCGGGTAGCCGACGACGGTCACCTTGTTGACGAACCCGGGCGTGCGAGCGAGGGTGTTGGCGCCTACGACGTCCTGGGCCTCTCGGCCGTTGTCGGCCTTCAGGCTCCCGAAGGCGAAGTCCAGGTCGGAGTTGGGACTTTTGTCCGAGGCATACTGCGAGTCGCGGAACCACTCCTGAACCGGCCACATTCCGTACGGCTGGTCGGCCCCCGACTTGGTGTGGTCGTACTCGGGTACGAACACGGCCTTGTCGCCGACACAGTGCCCGGCGGTGAGGATGAGGTTGTGCCCTTTGCTGCGCACCACACTCGCCGTGCAGTAGTGGGCTTTCATGCCCTTGTCCGTGTTGAAAAGCACGCCGACGGACTTGATGCCGTCGAAGTGTTCGCCGTCGATCCCGGCGGCGACGGACCGCTTCTTGCGCGGCGCCGTCCAGCCCCGTGGCCGGGCGATGCGGCCTGAGGGGTCGGTCGCCGAGGCCATGCGCTGGGGCGTCCAGAAACGGATGGCGTTCTGAACCGTCCAGCTGTTGCCGCTGTCGCTGCCGGCCGGCGACGGCGTGATGGACGTCGAGGGAATCGGCACGGTGTCGGTCCTGCCGGTGGGTGCCGGTTCGACCGTCGCGGGTCCGGTGGGCGCCGGAGCCGGTGGGGCGGCCGCCTGGGCCACTGCGGCGTCTCCCAGCAGCAGCGCGGCACACAGCGCGGCGGCAGTCCCAAGCCGTATTCGTAAATAACGCAAGTACATCTACTCCAGGTCAGACACGCCGGACGGCATAGTGGGCGTCCGCGCGTGTGGTCGACGGCCGTCGCGATGCGCGAGGCCGGGTCCTCGTTCCACGAAACCGGGCAGGAAGGGACGTGGGCGCCGTGGACGGGGAGCAGCACGGGGCCGCCGCCCGCGCGCTACGGCAGCCGAGGTGAGCCCATCTGGACGACGACCCCGCAGACCGCCGCGCGCAGATGTCGGCCGTGTGCGTCGGTCATCTCTATTGAGGTGCCATAGTCGTTGCGAGCGGGGTGTGGTGGCCGCACATCGATGCTGGCGTCGTCCTCGGCCGGGAGGAAGCAGCTCCCGTCAGGGGAGGCGGACGTCTCGTAGAAGAGCGGGAACTCGATCCCGCGACCGGGGTTCAGCACGTGCCGAACCGGCGCGGGCGCCTTCGGTTTCGACGAGACCGAAGGTCCCTTGCCCGCGTGGACCTCGACAGCCGGGTAGCCGTCGAAGGCGCAGGGCGCGGTGCCTGTGTTGGTCGCGCTCAGCAGGGCTGCGGACGCGCTCCTCGGATTCCCGGTGAGACGCGTCAGTTTCCACCGCAGCTGACGCGTCCCGCATGCGGCAGCTCGGCGGGCGCCCGTCGAGGCGGACGCGGTCGTCCGTGGCGGTTCGGTGGTCGTCCGTGTGGCCACGTGGTCGGCGGCATCACAGGCCGCAGCAGCCAGAACCACGCCCAGACTGACGGCAATGACCGCCGCGGTCCGCCGTGCCATGAGAACTTCCCCCTGGCGAAGCCATTCCCGCGAAGGCCGGGTGCCCCCACTCCTGCCTCCCCGACAGGGAGATGCGAGCACGCCCGGACGGGTTCCCGAAGATGCCTCACCGTGTTCCGGTGTGCGTGCCTGACCGACATGGTGTCCGATGGGTGGCAGCCGCGCGCCAACGCAGTTGTGGCACTTCGTGCGGACCGCTGTAGGGACGGCTGCCGGGTGCGTCGTAAATCGATGGCGGCGTGGCCCGCGTACCTCTACAGTCAAAGTCGTTCGAGCGGCGACTTCGGGTTGCCGCGGGTGATTCGGCTTGTTCGGAGGTGTGACCGATGGCTGTCTTTGAGATGGGCGCTGCCCGCATCCGGAAGTTCATCAAGTCCACTTCCGTGGCCTCCGGCTGACCTCTTTCCACTCCCGCGCAAGCGCGCGGTGCCGGGGCCACCCTTGTGAAGGGTCACCCCTTGTCTTTCTCTTCTCTCCCGGGTTCGTCCTCGTCCTCCTCGCATCCCCTCGTGCCGTACGGCTGGGATGCGGACTGGGAGGCCGAGTTCGCCCGCCATGCCGAGCAGGGTCTTCTGCCCGGCCGTGTCGTACGGGTCGACCGAGGCCTGTGCGACGTCGTCACCCCGGCCGGTACCGTCCGTGCCGACACCGAGTTCGTCGTTCCTCGTGACCCGATGAAGGTCGTGTGCACGGGGGACTGGGTCGCGGTCGACCCTGAAGGCAGCGACCCGCGGTACGTACGGACGCTGCTGCCCCGCCGTACCGCGTTCGTGCGCTCCACCTCGTCCAAGCGTTCCGAGGGCCAGGTGCTGGCCACGAACATCGATTACGCCGTCATCTGTGTGTCGCTCGCGGTCGAACTGGACCTCGGGCGGATCGAGCGGTTCCTCGCGCTGGCGATGTCCTGTTCGACCGGTGAGGCACTGCTGCATGAGTCGGCACTCTCCCGGGAGCCCGGCGCGCAGCCCGTGGTCGTCCTCACCAAGGCCGACCTGGTTCCGGAGGCGGCGACCCTCGGGCACCTCGTCCAGGACGTGGAGACCTCCGCGCCCGGGGTTCCCGTGCTAGCCGTCAGCTCCGCGACGGGGGCGGGGCTCGACGTCCTCGAAGCGGTGCTCGCCGGCGGTACGGCCGTTCTGCTCGGGCAGTCCGGTGCGGGCAAGTCGACCCTGGCCAACGCGTTGCTGGGCGAGGACGTCATGGACGTACGGGCCACCCGCGACATGGACGGCAAGGGGCGGCACACCACGACGACCCGCAACCTTCTCGCGCTGCCCGGTGGGGGTGTCCTCATCGACACCCCGGGGCTGCGCGGAGTGGGGCTCTGGGACGCCGCGAGCGGGGTCGGGCAGGTGTTCTCCGAGATCGAGGAGTTCGCCGCCGACTGCCGCTTCCAGGACTGCGCCCATGTCGCCGAACCCGGGTGCGCGGTGCTGACGGCCCTCGACTCCGGCGAACTGCCGGAGCGGCGCCTGGAGAGCTACCGCAAGCTGCTCCGCGAGAACCAGCGGATCGTCGCCAAGACGGACGCACGCGTCCGCGCCGAGATCCGCCGGGACTGGAAGCGCAAGGGGGCGGAGGGCCGCGCAGCCATGGAGGCCAAGCGAGGGCGCTGGTAGCCGGCGACGGGGTGGAGGCGCGGATTCCCGCGCCTCCACCCCGGACCGCGCCTCCACCCCGGACCGCGCCTCCACCCCGGACCGCGCCTCCACCCCGGACCGCGCCTCCACCCCGGACCGCCCAGACGATCCCGGTCCGCTCAAGCCACCCCGGACGTGCCGCTCCCGTGCTCGCCCAGGTCGTCCGGGCTTGTCCGGACCGCGTTCCGGGCCGGTTTTCCGGGACGGGCCGGGGCTGCGCCCGGACCGATGTGTGTCGTGGCGCGGGCATGGGCACGGGCCGTCGCCCGGGCGTAGTGCCGTGTCCGATTTCCGCCAGCCCCGTCGTGGGGACCGGGTCACACTGGAAGGGTGAACGACGAGGACACCAGGTACGAGGACACCAGGTACGAGGACACCAGGTACGAGGACACCAGGTACGAGGCCGTGCGGAGCCGGGACGCCCGGTTCGACGGGGAGTTCTTCTTCGCCGTGCGGACGACGGGGATCTACTGCAGGCCCAGCTGCCCCGCGGTGACGCCGAAGCGGCGGAACGTGCGGTTCTACGCGACGGCCGCCGCCGCGCAGGGTTCGGGCTTCCGGGCCTGCCGCAGATGCCGTCCGGACGCCGTGCCGGGCTCCGCGGCCTGGAACGTACGGGCCGATGTCGTCGGCCGCGCCATGCGCCTGATCGGTGACGGCGTGGTGGACCGCGAGGGTGTCGGAGGCCTCGCCACGCGCCTTGGGTACAGCGCCCGCCAGGTCCAGCGGCAGCTCACGGCGGAGGTCGGCGCGGGTCCGGTCGCGCTGGCCAGGGCCCAGCGGGCGCACACCGCGCGGATCCTGCTCCAGACCACCGAACTCCCCATCACCCAGATCGCGTTCGCGGCCGGGTTCGCCAGCGTGCGCCAGTTCAACGACACGATCCGCACGGTCTACGCGTCGACACCGAGCGAGCTGCGCGCCGCGGCGCCGCGTACCGGCCCAGCGGCCCGGAGCACGGCCACCCCCAGCGCGGGTGTCCCGCTCCGTCTCGCCTACCGGGGGCCCTACCAGTCCACCGCCGTCTTCGACCTGCTGGCCGGCCAGGCCGTCCCTGGTGTCGAGGCCGTCGGCGGCAGCCGTGGCCGTCGTACGTACCGGCGCACGCTCCGGCTGCCGTACGGCACGGGAATCGTGGCCGTCCAAGAGCGGCCGGGCACAGGCGCGGGCCGCCCCCGGGCCGGCGGGACGAACCGCACCGCGCGAGCACCGGGCCCCACCGACGCCGCCCACCCCGGCGGCTGGCTCGACGCACGCCTGCACCTCACCGATCTGAGGGACCTCACGACCGCCGTACAGCGGCTGCGGCGCCTGTTCGACCTCGACGCCGATCCGTACGCCGTCGACGAGCGGCTGGGAGCCGACGCGCGGCTGGGTCCGCTGGTCGCGGCGCGGCCGGGCCTGCGGTCGCCGGGCGCCGCCGATCCGGACGAGTTGGCGGTGCGCGCGCTGGTCGGGGAGGCGGAGGCCGAGCGGCTGGTGCTGCGGTACGGGAAGGCACTGGACGCCCCGTGCGACACGCTCACGCACCTCTTCCCCGAGGCCGCCGTGCTCGCGGAGGCGGAGCCCGACGGCCCGCTCGGCGCGCTGACCGCCGCCCTCGCCGACGGCACCCTGCGGCTCGACCCGGGCGCCGACCGCGAAGAGGCGCGGGCGGCGCTGTCGGCACTGCCCGGCATCGACGAAGGCACCGCCGTCGTCATCCGCACCCGGGCCCTCGGCGACCCGGACGTGGCACCGCCCGGCGCGAACGCCCCGGACACCTGGCGCCCGTGGCGCTCGTACGCCGCCCAACACCTCAGGGTGGCCGGGGAGTTGTAGTCGGGCGGCCCCGAGCCGGATGGCCCGAGCCGGGCGGCGGGTTCACCGGGTGTCCGGAAGGTCCCCCCGAACCATCGCGTGCAGATGCTGGTCGTGCCGGCCGTC
This sequence comes from Streptomyces rhizosphaerihabitans, assembly GCF_025399795.1. Lineage (GTDB taxonomy): Bacteria > Actinomycetota > Actinomycetes > Streptomycetales > Streptomycetaceae > Streptomyces > Streptomyces rhizosphaerihabitans. Next base: position 6,356 of record NZ_JAODTZ010000012.1, read on the forward strand.
CTCGTGCAGCAGCGCGCCACGCATGGTGCCCTCCAGGGTGAACCCGGTCCTGTCCGCCACCCGGCAGGACGCCGGGTTCGCCACCGAGTGGCACAGCCGCAGCCGGTACAGACCGAGGTCCTCCAGCGCCCACCGGCTGAGGCGTCGTACGGCCTCGGCCACGACGCCCCCGCCCCGGGCGCCCGGCAGGACCCAGTAGACGATCTCCGCGCTGCCGTCATCGAGATCGATGTCGTTCCACCCGGCGAGCCCGACGGCCTGTCCGTCCGCCGTGCGCGCGATGGCCCAGACCGCGCCCGTCTCGGCCCGCCGACGCTCGTGCATGCGCTCGATCCTGAGGCGCGCGGCCTCCGGGGACTCCACGTGCAGCAGGTTCCACTTGCGGATGGCCGGGTCCTGGGCGGCGGTCACCAGGACATCGGCGTCGGAGAGATGCCAGGGGCGCAGCTCCAGTCCGTTCGCGAGGCCCAGCACGGGTTGTGGCCGACGGGCCAGCCGGCCTGCGGGAACGGTGGGCGGCAGGGGCGGGACGGTGATCATCGCGGCATCGTGCCACGGGTCTTCGGCGGCGCGACAGCCATTTCGCGGCGGTACCCGTTCAGTTCCGGGGCGACGGTGACAACAGCGGGCGGGGCTCGATCCGTTCCTCCACCGCCGTGTTCCCTCGACCAGCCAACGCCCCGGTCCGCCAACTCGGCCCGTCCGTGAGGCCGCTCATTCGTCGAGGCCCCAACTGTGGACCCGCCTCGGATGGATCCGGATCAGTTCCTCACTGAAATGTGGTCCCAAGTCGTGTGCGCCGGTGAGGAGTTCCGCCTCTCCGCGGATGTCGATGCCTCGGACCTTCCACGGATCGAGGCTGACGATGTCGTCGACCACCAGGGCGACCTTCGGGTTCTTCTGAAGGTTGCGCCACTTCTTCGTGGTGCCCATCGCGTAACCGCCGATCAGGATCGTCCCGTCCTCCTGCGGGAAGAAGCCGACGGGGTTGGCCTGGGGCTGTCCGAGAGGATCGACGGTGGCCAGCCGCCCCAGCCGCTGCGACCTCAGATACGCGCGCTCGGCTTCACTGAATTCGGTCATGACAGCAGCCAAACACGCCCCTGCCCGCAGCGCATCGGGTTCCGGACCTAGGACCAGGGGAGGAGGGGTCTCGTACCCGGTCCGGACCAGTCCGGTCCGTTCGGGTGCGGCCGATGGCGTGACGTCGTGTTGTGGGGACCATGCTCGGGGAACCGATGGCCCCATGACCCGCGCGATCATGTTCCGGCGTCTCCTCGTCCCCCTGGTGACCGCCCTGGTCCTCGCCTCGCCGAGCGAGATCACCGAAGCCCGGTCCGCGCCAGGCCGGGGCGCCCCGAAGCCGGCCGGGATCTGGACGGGCACCTGGGAGGCCGCGGCCTCCGGTACCGTGCCCGCGCCGGCCGGCGCCTCGATCCGCAACGTCGTGCACACCAGTGTCGGCGGCCGGGCCGCTCGCGTCCGTCTCTCCAACCGGCTCGGCACGAGACCGCTCCAACTCGGCTCCGTGACACTGGCATTGCAGCGGCCGGGCGAACCGAGGAGCCCCGGGGCCGTCGCGGGCTCCGTACGCGCGGTCACTTTCGCCGACGCCCGATCGGTCACCGTCCCCGCCGGCCGGGACGTGGTCAGCGATCCCGTCGCCCTGCCGGTCCCCGCCGACGCCAACCTCCTGGTCTCGGTGCACACCCCGGCCGACTCGGGCCCGGCGACGTACCACCGCTCGGCGCTCCAGACCAACTTCATCGCTCCCCGGGGCGATCGGACCGGAGACGAGAGCGGCGCCGCCTACACCACCACCGTCGCCAGCTGGTACTACGTGACCGGCGTCGACGTGCTCGGCCCTTCCGCCGCGGGCAGTGTGGTCGCGCTCGGCGACTCGATCACCGACGGCACCGGCTCCTCGTCCGACGCCGACCACCGCTGGCCCGACCGGCTCGCCGCCCGGCTGCGCGGCCTTCCCGCGCACCGCAGGCCGGGCGTCCTCAACGCGGGGATCGCCGGGAACCGCATCCTGCTCGACGACCGGGGTCCGAGCGCTCTGACCCGTCTGGACACCGACGTCTTCTCCCGCGCGGGCGTCCGCACGATGATCGTGCTGGAGGGCATCAACGACATCAAGGGGACACCGGAGCAGAAGGACCCCGGCGTTCTGGAGAACGCCTACCGGCTCGTCGTGCGCCGCGCCCACGCCCGCGGCATCCGGGTCATCGGCGCCACGATCACCCCGTACGGCGGTCATGCCGCGTACACCCCGGCCCGGGAAGCCGTGCGGCAGGCGGTCAACGCCGCCATCCGCACCCACCGGATCTTCGACGAGACCGCGGACTTCGACGCCACCGTCCGCGACCCGGCCCGCCCGAGCCGTATCCTCCCCGCCTACGACCCCGGCGACCACCTGCACTTCAACGACGCCGGAATGCGGGCGCTGGCCGACACGATCGACCTGCGTTCCCTCGTGTCGACGGCGTACGGGCGCCTGCCCCGGCCGGCCGAGGTCCGGGCACACCTCCCCGTCCGCCCGCTCAGCCCCAGATCACCGCGCCCAGCCAGGCGCCCATGATCAACAGACAGGCGAAGAGTTCCGTCAGCACGCTCCAGCCGCCCGCCCGCATCGCGGTCCGCACCGAGGCCTTCGCCGGCCCGTGCCCGCCGAGGCGCAGCCGTTCACCGAGGTAGATCCCGCCGATGAATCCAGGTACGGCGCCGACCACCGGCACCAGGAAGAAGCCGAGGATCGCCCCGCCACCCGCGTACACCGCCATTCGGGTGGTGGCCCCGCTCTCGCGCAGCCGTCGCGGCGGCAGCATCCAGCGGATGGCCTGAGCGAGCAGCAGGACCGCGGTCGCACCGACGAGGACGGCCCAGGACAGGGCCTGCGGGTAGCTCAGCGCCCACCACAGGACCGCGGCCCATACGAACCACGACCCCGGCAGACCGGGCACCAGTACTCCGACCAGGCCGAGCAGAATCACCACGCCGACCAGCAGGAGTTCCCACACTCCCATCTGCCCAGCCTGCCCGAGAGGGCGGGAAACCGCAGGTCAGTCCCGGGCCACCCAGCCGCGCTCGTACGCGTGCCAGCCCAGTTGCAGCCGGGTCGCCACACCGGTCAGCTCCATCAGGCGCTTGACCCGGCGCTGTACGGTCCTGAGGCCCAGGTCGAGCTGTTTGGCGACGCTCGCGTCGGTGAGCCCCGCGAGGAGGAGGGAGAGGATCTCCAGGTCGGTGCCGTCCGGGCCGTCCGGTTCCTGCTCCAGCACGCCCCGGCTGCCCAGCCGCAGCGGCAGCGCGTCCCGCCACACCGACTGGAACAGCCCCGACAGCAGCTCCAGGAGTCCGCTCGCGTGCACGACCAGCGCGGCCGGCTCCGCGGTGTGCGAGGTGAGCGGCACCATCGCGAGCGCCCGGTCGGCGATCACCAGCTTGGTCGGCACCTGGTCCACGACCCGCACCTGCTCGTCGCGGCCGAGCGCGGCGGACAGCTCGGTGATCCCGCCGGGCTGGTCGAGGACGGACCGCTCGACGACCACGCGGTAACCGACACCCCGGCCCGCGGCCTGCTCCTCGGCGTCGTTGTCCGCGCCGGACACCACCATCGGGGTCCCGGTGACCAGCGCGCACACCTCGTCGCTGGCGCCCAGCTGGAGCTGGAGGAAGCGCTGCGAGACCGCCGCCGCGCCGATCACCACCTCGACCAGGTCGTGCACGGCCGGTTCACCGGCCGCACCCCGGTACTCCTCGGCCAGCAGCGCGGCCGCCAGCTCCGCCTTCTCCAGCTCGTGGCGCTGCTGGGTGAGCAGAGCGCCGAGGGCGACTCCCGGCGGCGCGGCGACCCAGCGTCCGGGCCGCGCCGAGGACTGGGCGGCCAGACCGTGCCGCTCCAGCCGGCGCAGCGCGCGCTCCGTCTCGTACTCGCCGAGCGTGAGCCGACGTGCGAGATCGGGCACCTCGGCGGCGCCCACGGACACCAGCGCGCGGTATGCCGACTCGTGGGTCTCGTCCAGACCTATCGCTCCCAGCATGCGGCGATGTCCCTCCCGTGGATGCGTTCCGGCCGGTCGGCGGAGCTGTGGCGGAAATCGGCCACGGCACAAACCCGCCCCGGCACATCATCGCGGTACCCCCCGCCCCTCTGACAAGCTCGCGTCACCGCAGCATCAGCCGGCGTCCGTAATACCCCACTTGGGCTCGACCTGCGTGAAAGCGGCCGTACCGGCTCACGGACCGCGACCGTCGCCGGCTCGCGGACATGGGCGAACCAGCCCTGGGAAGCGGGACTTCGAGGAGAGGAATCTCGCGTACGCGCATGTAGACCACCGGCCTGGACGGCTTGGACGGCCCGGCGTGACGCGCCGTGGCGGGCGACCGTCGATCTCCCGCTCCCGCCGGCAAGCAGGTTGCATTCGGTATCGAGCCCAGTGCCGAATGCAGTGCCGAATCCAGTGCCGAACTGGCCGACGCCAAAGGCGATTTGGTCTTCCGGGCCGTGACCCGGGCCTGTCCCGATGTGTGTCGGGCCCCGGTCACCCAGGCGCCGCCGGGCGGTTCCCCCGTGGGGGGTGGGACCGCCCGGCGGTCAGGTGTTCGCACGTTTCGGCGCGTATTCCTGTTCGACGGTTCACTCGGCACGCCGTTCGACGGCCTGCACCTTGGCCGGTTTTTCCGGATGCCCCGTTTTCAACCGGCTGTCTCGGTGGACAATCGGGAGCATGAGCCAGCAGGGGGAGAAGCCCACCGGTCACGAGGACGACTGGTGGAGGCAGTTGTACGACGACTCCACCGAGGACACGGGGCCCGCGCCCGTGGCCGATTCCCTCGACGACCGGTTCGCGTCGGCGTCGGGGACGGTCGGGGGCGGCCTCGATCCGGGTCCGGAATCCGGGTCGGACGCGCGGCCCGCATCGGAACCGTCGGATGCGAGGTCCGCGTTGGAACCGAGGTCCGCATCGGAACTGAGGTCCGCTTCGGACGCGAGGTCCGCTTCGGACGCGAGGTCCGCTTCGGATCCGAAGTCCGTGCAGGATTCGGCGTCCGCACCGGGGCGCGGCTCCGACCGGCGGTCCGACGCAGGCGGGCTCGACGGTCCGCCGCGTCCGGAGCAGCCGCCCGCCGTGCCGGGGTCCCCGTCTCCCGGGACGGGGAAGCGGCCTCCCTCCCGGCCGACGAGGCCTCCCGCCGTACCGGGGCAGCGCGGTGGCCCCCCGGCCTCCGACGCCGGGCCCGGCACGGCCCCGCGCGACGAGACGGCGTCCCGGCCCGGCGCGGTCCCGCGCGATGACCCCGCCTCCCGGTCCGGCCGCTGGGAGCGGGGCCCGGTGCCGGGGCCCGGTGCCTATACGGGACCGCCCGGCCGTGGCGGACCCCCCTCGGAGCCCCCCGCCTGGGAGCCCACCGCCTGGGAGCCCACGCCTTGGGAGCCCCCGTCCTGGGAGCTTCCGCCCGCCGGCCCGGCCCCGGCCCCGGCCCCGGCTCCGGCCGCTCCCGCACCCTTCCCGCCCGGCCCGAAGCCGCAGGGGTTCACCGCGGAGGAGCCCCGCCCGGACGTGCTCCGGGACACCCGGGGCGACACACCCTCGGAGCCTCCCGCGACCCAGGTGCCCGGGGCGCGGGCGCCGTCGGACGTGCCGCCGAAACCCGCGTCGGCTCCTGCCCCGCCCCCGGGGGCCGCGCCCTCCGGTCCCGCGGCGGTCGCGCTGCCCAGCACCACCGGGGGCTTCCGGACACCACCGTCCGAGGCGTCCCCCGAGGACATGCCGGCGGGCGGGTCCCGGGAGACCGTCCTCTCCGTCGTCCAGCCGCCGGCCTCCGTCGGCCACGTCGGCTCCGGACCGCCCACCTACGCCCCCGAACCGACCGCGCTGCCGCCCGCCGAGCCGGACGAACTCGGCGACCTGGTCGCCGACACCGTGCTGGACGGCGCACGGTACGGAACGAGCACCCTGCGGGCCGTGTCCGTTCGCGGGGACTCCGCGCGGTACCGGGGCGAGCCACGCCGGGACGCGCTGCTCACCGCCCGGTTCGGTGCGGGCGAGCAGGCGCTCGTGCTGGTGGCGATGGCGACCGGCGCCCGCGCCACCCCGGGAGCGCACCGGGCCGCGGCGGAGGCGTGCCGGTGGATCGGGCAGGCCGTCGGGCGCAGCCACGAGCGGCTGGCCGACGACATCAGGGCCGCCCGGCGCGGCGACCTGAAGTCCGGGCTGCACCGGCTCACCGACCGCAGCCTCGGCAAGCTGCGGGCGAGCGCGGCGGAGCAGGGCGTCGAACCCGAGGAGTACACCGCCGGCCTGCGCTGTCTGCTGCTGCCCGCCGATCCGGAGTGCCGTACCCGCGTCTTCTTCGGCGTCGGCGCGGGCGGTCTGTTCCGGCTGCGGGACGGCGAGTGGCAGGACATCGAACCACGGGTCGCCGACACCACCGGGGAGGCCGTCGTCGGCTTCGGGTCGCTGCCCCACGAGACCCCCGAGGGCGACCGGCTCACCATGGACCTGGGCATCACGACGCCCCCGAGCCCGTACGAACCCGCCCCCCGGCCGCCGCACGCCCCCTTCCGGTTCCGGGCCTCCGTCGCCCGCCCGGGTGACACGCTCCTGCTGTGCACGGGCGGCCTGGCGGAGCCGCTGCGCGGCGAACCCGAGCTGGCCGAGTACCTGACGACACGGTGGTCGACGGGGGAGCCGCCCGGCCTCGCCGCGTTCCTCGCGGACAGCCAGGTGCGGGTCAAGGGGTACGCCGACGACCGGACGGCCGCCGCCGTGTGGGAGGCGTAACCGCGCACGGTGTGAATTCATGGAACCGAGGGACGGGACGGGCAACCCGGGGGGCCCGGGACACCCGAGGGTTTCGAGGATCACGAAGAGGTGCGTGCAGCATGGCCAAGCAGAACGTCGCCGAGCAGTTCGTCGACATCCTCGTCCGCGCGGGCGTCAAGCGGCTGTACGGAGTCGTGGGCGACAGCCTCAACCCGGTCGTGGACGCGATCCGGCGCAACGCGGCCATCGACTGGATCCAGGTCCGCCACGAGGAGACCGCCGCCTTCGCCGCGGGCGCCGAGGCCCAGATCACCGGCAGGCTCGCGGCCTGCGCCGGTTCCTGCGGACCGGGCAACCTCCACCTCATCAACGGCCTGTACGACGCGCACCGTTCCATGGCTCCGGTGCTCGCCCTCGCCTCGCAGATTCCCTCCAGCGAGATCGGCCTCGGCTACTTCCAGGAGACACACCCCGACCAGCTCTTCCGCGAGTGCAGTCACTACAGCGAACTGATCTCCAGCCCCAAGCAGATGCCGCGGCTGCTGCAGACCGCCATCCAGCACGCGGTGGGCCAGTCCGGAGTCAGCGTGGTCTCGCTGCCCGGCGACATCGCCTCCGAGCCCGCCCCGGACAAGACGATCGAGACCGCTCTCGTCACCTCCCGGCCCAGCGTCCGGCCCGGCGACACCGAGATCGACAAGCTCGTCGCGATGATCGACGAGGCGGAGAAGGTCACGCTCTTCTGCGGCAGCGGCACGGCGGGCGCGCACGCCGAGGTCATGCAGTTCGCCGAGAAGATCAAGTCCCCGGTCGGACACGCGCTGCGTGGCAAGGAGTGGATTCAGTACGACAACCCGTTCGACGTCGGCATGAGCGGGCTCCTCGGCTACGGCGCCGCCTACGAGGCGACCCACGAGTGCGATCTCCTCATCCTGCTGGGCACCGACTTCCCGTACAACGCCTTCCTCCCCGACGACGTCAAGATCGTCCAGGTCGACGTGCGGCCCGAGCATCTGGGGCGCCGGTCGAAGCTGGACCTGGCGGTGTGGGGCGATGTGAGGGAGACGCTGCGCTGTCTGATTCCGCGGGTGCGCCCCAAGGGCAATAGGCGCTTTCTCGACAAAATGCTGAAGAAACACGCGGACGCCCTCGAAGGGGTCGTCAAGGCGTACACCCGCAGGGTCGACAAGCACGTCCCGATCCATCCCGAGTACGTCGCCTCCGTGCTCGACGAACTCGCCGACGAAGACGCGGTGTTCACGGTCGACACCGGAATGTGCAATGTCTGGGCGGCCCGCTACATCTCGCCCAACGGCAGCCGCCGGGTGATCGGTTCGTTCTCGCACGGGTCCATGGCGAACGCGCTGCCCATGGCGATCGGCGCCCAGTTCACCGACCGGCGGCGGCAGGTCGTGTCGATGTCCGGCGACGGCGGATTCTCCATGCTGATGGGCGACTTCCTCACCCTCGTGCAGTACGACCTGCCGGTGAAGGTCGTTCTCTTCAACAACTCGTCCCTCGGGATGGTCGAGTTGGAGATGCTGGTCGCCGGGCTGCCCTCCTACGGCACGACCAACAAGAACCCGGACTTCGCGGCGGTGGCCCGGGCGTGCGGGGCGTACGGCGTCCGGGTCGAGAAGCCCAAGCAGCTCGAAGGCGCCCTCAAGGACGCCTTCGGCCACAAGGGGCCGGCGCTCGTCGACATCGTCACCGACCCGAACGCGCTCTCCATCCCGCCGAAGATCAGTGCGGACATGGTGACGGGCTTCGCGCTCTCGGCGTCGAAGATGGTTCTGGACGGCGGAGTCGGCCGGATGGTGCAGATGGCCCGCTCCAACCTGCGCAACGTGCCTCGCCCGTGACGCCCGTGACGCCCGTCAGGCCAGGCGCGGACCCGGGGCCCAACCCCGTCTCACGCCGGGGTCCAGCCGTCGTGCGCGTACCAGTAGTGCGGCAGGCCCTTGATACCGCTGGTACGGAACGGGACGCCGTCGTCGTCGATGCGCTCGGTGCCTGTGCGGCCCTGTGAGGACCAGTCGAGCTCCAGGTACCAGCGGCAGTCGCAGCCGTCGGTTCGCGCGTCGACCGTCAGCACCTCGGGGTCCGTGACGGACACCCGGTACGGCATCTGCAGCGGCGGAGTGATCGTTCCGGCGTCATTGCCCGGGACCGCGCGGGCGATGGGCCGGTCCATGTCCAGATCGACGGCGAAAGAGTGGGGGGCCAGGTCGGCGCCGCAGCCCTGACCCGTGGAGTAGACCCTGCCCTTCACCGGGGCCGAGTGTCCGACGACGCGGACCCGCAGCGCCTCCAGGACGACAGCCGCGTCCGTCCGCCCCTGCACGGTGATGTCCACAAAGGTCTGGCCGCCGTGCACCGCGTTCTGTGTCCTCGCCCATGGGGATGCGTCCTGCGGGGCCGGGGGCGGTGGTACCTCCTCGGGCGCCTTGTCGATGACGTAGTCGTGAAAGCAACCGGTCGCCCAGCGATGGGAGTTCGCGGTCCAGGTGACGGGGGTGACGGCGGAGCCGGCCATGGGGGAGGGGCTCGCGGACGGGCCAGGCGAGGCGTCTCGCTCGCCGGATGCCTTCGGGGACGGCGTGCCGGACGACCGGCCGCGCGCGGTGGAGGGGGGCGCGGACGGTGTCGCGGAACCGCCCCGCGCTCCCGCGGTCCTCGCGGTGTCCGTGCCGGACGCCCGGTCGTCGCCGGTGGTCCCGGAGTGGTCGGACGGCAGGGCGGACAGGCTGCCCAGGGTGGCGATCAGCGCGGTCACGACAGCCGCGGCAACCGTGACGCGGCGCCTGTACCAGGGTTTCCGCGAGGCGGGGTGCGACGCCGCGTCGGGCCCGGGCGACGAGCCGTGGAGGCTTTCCGCGGGGTTCTCCCGGGGGTGGCCGGGCGAGGGGTCGGGCGTTGCCGTGGGCACGGAGTCGGCGGCCGTCGTGGAAACGGAGTCGGCGGCCACCGCGGAAACGAGCTCGGGTGCGCCGTCGGCCATGGGGCCCTCGCCGCCCGCCGACCGGGCGTCGGCGACTTGCGGTACGGACTCGGCCGCCGTCCGGGGCCGTTGCCGTGCCGCCACCGCCAGGATCCACCGCCGGTGCAGCTCGATCCGTTCGGCCGGACTGGCCTGGCACAACGCGGCGAACCGTTCCACGGGTGCGAAGCCGAGGGGCACCGCTTCTCCCGCGCAATACCGGTGCAGCGTCGAGGCGTTCATGTTCAGACGGCGTGCGAGTGCGGCGTAACTGCGGTCCGTGCGTGCCTTCAGACGCCGCAGCAGCGCCGCGAATTCCTCCACGTCGTCCTGGGATGACACCGATTCTCCCCGCCTAGCGTCCCAGGACGGCATCCCAGGCACTCCCCGTAGAAGAGGGCCGGAAGGCCTGGGACGGTTCCACCGTTGTGGATGGAGCGCCGTCCGTCGTGCCCGGACCGCGGGGTGTCGCTGATGCTCGTGGTGCGGCCGGACAGGCCCCCACACCACGGAGGCCGAGGGGCCGCCCGTGCCGGGGGCCGGGCACGCGATCTGCGGCCCGGCCATTGGAGCCCCGGCCGTCCCAGGGCCTGTCCGACCATTCCCGCCGGGCCCGCGGCGCCTGGCACCGCACTCCCCCGAGCTCTTCGAGCAGGGGGACCCCCGCGCCGCGTTGTCGGGCACGCCCGAGTACGCCCGAGTACGCCCGGTACGAGGGCGACCCCCCCGCCTTGCGACGCACGGCACCGGACGCCGCGGTCCGATCCGACGTGAATCGTCAGACAGGCCCTAGCGGCCAGGCCGCAGCCGCAGGGTGAGGATCTGGAACGGCCGCAGCTCGATCTCCGGCGGGGCTTCGCGCAGCGGCCGTTCCAGCAGATCGGTCACCTCGGCCCGGGAGACCGGGAATCCGGCGGTCACCTTCGCGCGGGCCCGCCCGCCCCGGGACTCGTACAACCGCACCACCACATCGCCGCTGCGGTCCTCCGCGAGCTTGACCGACTCGACGGTGACGGCGGGGTCGTCGACGCTCACCAGCGGTTCGAGCGCCGGCACCGCGGCCTGCCGCAGCGGCAGATTGAGCGCGAGCCCCTCCGCCACCGCGTCCCCCACGCCCGCCCCCGGCAGCAGCGCGTACGTGAACCGGTGAGTGCCGAGATCGGTCTCCGGGTCCGGGCTGTGCGGGGCGCGCAGCAGGGTCAGCCGTACGGTGGTGCCCAGGCCGTCGGCGTGCGGGGTGCGGGTCACGTCATGGCCGTACGTCGAGTCGTTGAGCACCGCGACGCCGTACGACTCCTCCGCGACCCGCAGCCAGCGGTGGGCGCAGATCTCGAAACGGGCCGCGTCCCAGCCGGTGTTGGCGTGGGTGGGGCGGTGGACGTGCCCGAACTGGATCTCGGCGGCGGACCGTTCGGCCTGGACGTCGAGCGGGAAGGCGGCCTTGAGGACCTTCTCCGACTCCTGCCAGTCGACGTCGGTCACGATGTCCAGCCGGCGGCTCGCGGCCGTCAGCCGGATCTCCTGGGTGATCCGGGAGGAGCCGAAGACCCGGGTGACGCGCACGGTCGCCCGCAACGGCCCGCTCTCCACCAGCTCCACCGACTCGGCGGCCGTCAGGTCGGTGTGCGTGCGCCGGTAGTGCCGGTCGATGTCCCAGGCGTCCCAGGCGTTGGGATGGTCGGGGTGGAGCTGGAGCAGATTGCCGGGACCGCACAGCGCCTCCCGGCCGTGCGCGAGATCCCGTACGGAGGTCAGCAGCCCGTCCCCGTCGATCCGCACCCGGAGCCGGTCGTTCTCCAACACGATGGTGCCGTCGGCCTGTTCGGCCCGCACGGTGGGTCCGTTGCCGGTCACTGCCGCGGCGGCGCCGAGCCCCGGCACCGTCACCAGCCCGTCCCCGACCACCTCGGTCCGCTCGTACGGCGAGGCGTTCAGCACCGCGGGCGAGGAGCCCGGCCCCAGCGCCCGCACCGCGTTCGCGGTGATCTCCTCCAGCTCCGCGAGCACCCGCGCATACGTCTCGCGCGCCTCCCGGTGCACCCAGGCGATCGAGGAGCCGGGCAGGATGTCGTGGAACTGGTGCAGCAGCACCGTCTTCCAGAGCCGGTCCAGGGCGTCGTACGGGTAGGTGTACGAGGGATCGCGCACGGCGGCCGTCGTGCACCACAACTCGGCTTCCCGCAGGGCGTGTTCCGAGCGCCGGTTGCCCTGCTTGGTCTTGGCCTGCGTGGTGTAGGTGGCCCGGTGCAGCTCCAGATACAGCTCGCCCGACCACACCGGCGCGTGGACCCCGTACTCCTCCTCGGCGGCGGCGAAGAACGCCTCCGGTTTCTCGATCCGGACCCGCGGTGAGCCCTCCAGGGACCGCAACCGCCGGGCCTTCTCCAGCATTTCGCGGGTCGGGCCGCCCCCGCCGTCGCCCCAGCCGAACGGGACCAGTGAGCGGGTGGCCCGGCCCTTCTCCGCGAAGTTGCGTTCCGCGTGGGCGAGTTCGCGGCCGTGGAACTGGGAGTTGTAGGTGTCCACGGGCGGGAAGTGGGTGAAGACCCGGGTGCCGTCGATGCCTTCCCACCAGAAGGTGTGGTGCGGCATCTTGTTGGTCTGGTTCCAGCTCAGCTTCTGGGTGAGGAACCAGCGGACACCGGCGAGCTTCGCGAGCTGCGGGAAGGCCGCCGTGTAGCCGAAGGAGTCCGGCAGCCAGATCTCCTCGGTCTCGACCCCCAGTTCCTCCCGGAAGAACCGCTTGCCGTGCACGATCTGCCGGGCCAGCGCCTCACCACCCGGCATATTGGCGTCGGACTCCACCCACATCGACCCCACCGGAGACCAATTGCCCTCCTCCACGGCCTTCTTGATCCGCTCCCAGATGTGCGGCTGGTGCTCCTTGACCCAGGCGTACTGCTGGGCCTGCGAGCAGGCGAAGACCAGCTCCGGGTAGTCGAGGGCCAGCGCCGTGACGTTGGCGAAGGTCCGGGAGGCCTTGCGGACCGTCTCGCGCAGCGGCCACAGCCACGCCGAGTCGATGTGCGCGTGCCCGGCCGCCGAGACGCGGTGCGCGCTGGCCGACGCGGGCCGCGACAGGACCTCCACCAGCTCGGACCGGGCCGCCGCCGCGGTGCCGGAGACGTCGTGCAGATCGAGGGCGTCGAGCATGTTCTCCAGCGCGCGCAGGATCTCGTGCCGTCGCGGCCGCTCCGGATCCAGCTCGTACATCAGCTCCGAGAGGACCTCGGCATCGAGGACCAGATGCCACACGTCCTCATCGAGTACGGCGAGATCGGCAGCCGCGAATCGGTAGATCGGCCCATCACCGGCGGTCAGTACGTCTCCCAGACGCGTGGGCTCGAAACCGTGCAGGACGGCGGGGTTGGCAGCAGCCTCCAGCAGCAGGCGCACCTCCTCGCCGCCCCTCGCCGGTGCCCCGACCGTCAGGTGGCGGTTGCGCGGGTGGATGCCCTTGAGGGGGATGCCGGCGGCGTCGTAGAGCAGTCCCTCCGCCTGGAATCCGGGTCCGTCCCCGGTGAACCCGGGGTCGATCACCACCTCCACCGGGCGGCCCGCCCATTCCTCGGGCACCCGGCCCTCGATGCGGAACCAACTCGTCGACCAGGGCTTTCCCCAGACCGTGCCGGTCGTGAAGGGCTCGTAGGAGGCCTGGAGCGCCTGGCCGACGGGCACCGGCTCGCCCGGTACATGCCATACGGAGAGCGAGAGCGGCACCCGGTCCGCGTACTGAGCGGGGCGCAGGCGCTGCCGCAGCGCGCGTTCCAGGCGCGCCTCCACCAGCGAACGGTCGTCGTGCACGGCGGCTCCTCGGTGCTCGGACGGCTCTGTCGAACCCTTCACTTCCCCGTGCGGGCGGCGCGCACCCGTGACCGTACGTCAGTCGGCCGACGATTCGGCATGACTGTCACGTTCCCGAAGAGGGCATGGATTCCGGTGAACGTGTTCGAGCAGAGGGGAACCGACATCGGCACGCAGGCGGGGGTCATGAAGCGGCAGGCACCAGGAGGTGGTCCCATGACCAGGGGGGCCTTCTCCACCGATCCAGTGGAGGAAGCGTCCGACGGGGCGATCGACCAACCGGACGGCGTGCAGCTCCGGCGCCGGCTGGGCAAGGCGGATCTGCGAGCGGTGCCCGAGGTGCGCAAGGCACTGAGGGAGCTGTTACGGCACTGGGGGAAACCGGGAAGGTCCGAGATAGCCGAGCTCTTGACCAGCGAGCTCGTCACGAACGCACTGATTCACACCGACGACGACGCCTTCCTGACGGCGACGGTCGGACCGCGCGGACTGCGCGTGGAGGTTCGGGACTTCGTGGCATGCAGGCCCAGACTGTGCGTACCGAACGCCGACGACGGTACGCACGGCAGAGGTCTCGTCCTCGTCCAGTCCCTGGCCGACGCGTGGGGCGTACGGGCGCACGGGGTGGGCAAGGCGGTGTGGTTCGAACTGAACGGCGGCACGGTGTAGGAACACCGCGCCGCCATTGTCGTGTCCGGGCCCGGCCGGAGTCTCCGTCCGGGCCGTCCGGACGGTCGTCCGGGGCCGGGCGTCCGTGCCTCAGCCGAACTGCTGCTCAAGATCCTTGAGCTTGCGCTCCAGGGAGTCGAGCCGCGGGAGGGCCATCGTCTCGTCCTCCGTGGTGAGGTCGACGGTGATCGGCTCAGTGCTCTTGCGGACGGGGGTGAGGGAGGGCCGCGATCGTACGGGCAGCTGCTCCGCGGTGGATATGGCAGGCTCCGTGGAGGCCTGCGCGGGCGCACGCTCCACGGTCGCGGTCTCCAGTTCCCGGGCGCCACCGCGTCCGGGGAAGCCGCGGTGACCACGGCTGAGCGCCTTGAGGTGCGCTCGCTCGACCCGCTCCTCGTTCCGGCGGCGCAGTCGGTTCTGCTCCTTCTGGCGCCGGTCCTCGCGCACCTCGTCCACGGCCTCGTCCAGGGAGCGGACGTTCTCCAGGAGCATCAGCGACCAGGCGCTGTACGTCTCACGGGGCGCGCGCAGCCAGCGGACGATGCGGATCTGGGGCAGCGGACGCGGCACCAGACCCTGCTCGCGCAGGGCGGCACGACGGGTCTGCTTCAGCGCCCGGTCGAACAGCACCGCGGCCGACAGGGACATCCCCGCGAAGAACTGCGGAGCGCCGGCGTGGGCCATGCCCCGGGGGGCGTGCACCCAGTTGAACCAGGCCGCGGCACCGGCGAAGGTCCACACGAGTATGCGGGAGCCGAGCGCCGCGTCGCCGTGGCTGGCCTCGCGCACCGCGAGGACGGAACAGAACATGGCCGCGCCGTCCAGGCCGAACGGGACGAGGTACTCCCAGCCGCCGGAGAGGCCGAGGTTCTGCTCGCCGAAGCCGACCAGGCCGTGGAAGGAGAGTGCCGCCGCGACCGCGGCACAGCAGAACAGCAGAACATAGGAGGCCGTGCCGTAGACGGCCTCCTTACGCCTGCGGCGCTCCTCGGTCCGCTCCCAGGAGTCGTCGCTGCTCGCGCCGTCCCCGGACCGCTTGCCGCGCGCGAGCACCGCCACCGCCGCCAGCAGGCCCAGGAGCAGAACGGCGCCTGGAAGCAGCCAGTTCAGCGATATGTCGGTAAGTCTCATCTGGGGTCCCTTGCATTGGGATAGGGCGTAACGCCCGCCATAGTGGCCCAATCACGTCGGCCCTCAGGGGGTTTCGGGGCAAGAGGCCGCCAAGGAAGTGCAAGGAGGTGCGCAGGGCGACTTTCTGCTCGAACTGCCGCGCGAGGGACGGGAGTTGAGTACGAATAAGAGTACCCATACGGATGGTTCCACGGAAAGTTCCCGTGACAAGTGAGGAATTTGTGAAGCACCTGTGATCCGCGAAGGGCGCGCGGGCGCCTCGACCGGTTCCGGTCCCGGGCGCGAACGGACCGGTGCCCGCAGGTGCTCGCCCGGGGTGTCTCAACCCGCCGCGACGGCCGTCAATGCGGTGATCCGGTCCGCGTCGCAGGTGCGCGGGCAGGTGGCACACGTTTCCGCGGGGCGCAGTGTGTAGAAGAGGCAGCAGCTCACCCGGTCCCGGGTGGGCAGCGACTCCCCGTCCGGGCCGGTCAGTTCGCGGAAGGCCGCCGAACCGGAGTACGGCCGGGTCGAGCCGGGCAGCAGCAGCTCCAGCTCGCGCATCGCGCGCCGCTCCTCGCCGAGCAGGTGGGCGACGTACCAGAGGCCCTCGACGATCTCGTCGGTCGCCATGCCCCACAGCGCCCGGCCGCGGCGTCGCATCCGCGGCCCGAACCCGCCGAGGATCGGCTCCAGGTGTTCGGCCACCGCGTCCCGTACCTCCACGCGCAGCGCCTCCTCGTCCGGTACGACCCTGGCGCCCGGCAGAGCGGCGGCCGGGTCGTCCGGCAGACAGGCGAACGTGGTGACGCGGACGGCCATCCGGCCGGGCTCACGCTGAAATGTGACGTCCTCCACAGGCAGGCGCGGCACCCGGCGCAGCAGGAACCACGGCACGGTGATCAACAGGCAGGCGGGCCAGGCGTACCGGTGCAGCCCGAAAGTCGCCACGACATCGGGCCGTGCCCGTCGACCGTGGTCCCGGACCACCTGGGCCTCGTCCCAGGCAAGAAACGCGTCGAGGTCGGACCCGCCCTCCGCGAGCCGGGCGGCAGCCGCCCAGCCCGCGCCCCGCGGGGCCGCTTCGCCCGCTGTCAGCTCGGTGATGCCCAGTCCGGGGAAGGCCTCGCTCAGCCGCGCGTACGCGTCCGCCACGGGCGACCCGGCGGCGAGCGGCGCGCCGGGGCGGGCCGCCGGGTCGCCCGTGGCGGACGGGGTGGACGGGGTGGTCGTGGCGGCGTCGGCGGACAGGGCGGGAGCGGACACGCGGAACCATCGCTTCACGATCGTTAGCAGGTAAGCCTTACCTTACCCCGCCTCGTGGGTGTTTGAACTGAGGCCATGTACGCCTATCGTGCTTGACGGACGAGTAACAACCGACACCATCACCTCGAGTACCACCGACCCGGAGGAGGACCCCGTGGAGCAGGCCGGTCCGCGCGGCGCGCACGGCTCCGCCGAGTCCTTGGACCCGGACATCCATGCGGGCGCTTTCCGGGTTCCGCCGCAGCCCGGGCCCGCGGACGCGGGCCGGGCGAGGGGAGTCCCCGCGGGCGTCGCGGACGACGGTCCCGGTGCCGGGACGGGTGGTGGGCCGGCGAACGGTGGGTCGGCGAAATCGACTCCACAGTCCCTGCTGAGCCCGCGCGAGTCCCTGCTGAGCCCGCGCGCGATCCCACCCGGCGGTGGGTCAGGTGGTGGGCCGGGTGGCGGTCCCGCCGTGGTCCCGGCCTCGGCCCGCGGCGAGCACACGCACAGCGAGGTGCCGATCCCGCACCGGCGCACCGAGGACCCCCGAGCCACCGTACGTACGGACGGCGCCCGCCCCGTCGTACGCCCCGTACACGCCGAGGAAGCCCACCCCGCCGTACGCGCCGAGAACGTCCGGCCCGCACACGTCGACGAGACTCGCCCCGCCGTACACGCAGAGAACACCCGCCCCGGGCACGCGGACGCAACGCGCCCCGGAGGTGTCGAGAACGTACGGCCCGTGCATGCCGGCGAGGCCCGCCCGGCCGTACGCGAGCAGGGTGCCCGCCCCGTACGCGCCGACGACGCCCACCCCGCCCTGCGTGCCGACGCCGCCCGGCCCGTCGTGCAGCGTGCCTCCGTGCGCGGGCAGATCCTCGACGCCCTGCGCACGGCGCTCGTCGCGGGTGAACTCGCCCCCGGCGAGGTGTACTCGGCGCCCGTGCTCGGTGAGCGCTTCGGGGTGTCCGCGACGCCCGTCCGTGAGGCGATGCAGCAACTCGCCCTCGAAGGCGCCGTCGAGGTCGTCCCCAACCGGGGCTTCCGCGTCATCGAGCGCGGCACCCGGGAGCTGGCCGAACTCGCCGAGATCCGGAGCCTGATCGAGGTCCCGGTGATGCTCCGGCTCGCGCGCACCGTGCCCGCCGCCCGCTGGGCCGAACTGCGCCCGCTCGCCGAGGCCACCGTGCGGGCCGCGTCCTCGGGCTGCCGCGCGACCTACGCGGAGTCCGACCGGTCCTTCCACCGTGCGGTCCTCGCCCTCGCGGGCAACGCGCAGTTGGTGCGCATCGCCGACGATCTGCACCGCCGCGCCCAGTGGCCCCTCGTCGGCGGTCCCGTCTCCCGGGGCCGCGCCGACCTGGTGGCCGACGCGGCCGAACACACCGCGCTGCTGGACGCGTTGATCGCCGAGGATCTGACAGTCGTCCAGGCGCTGGTGCGGGAGCACTTCGCCGGCGCGTCCTGAAGTGCCCGCCGTGTCCTGAAGCGTGTGGCCCGCCCCCTCCGCGAGGCGCGCCGCACGGACCGTACGCGTCCGTGCCGGGCGGCGGGAGCCGGTGGTGGGAGCCGGTGGCGGGCGGAGTGTCCGCCCGCCCGTGCGTGATCAGGCCGTCGCCGCGGGTGGATTCAACTGGCCCGCCAGCCAGATGGGCACGCCCCCGAGCAGCCGGAACAGCCGTCCCGCCTCCGCCCGCAGCCGCGACGCCTCCGGCTCGACCTCGGCGTCGGCCAGGGACGCCAGCGCCGGTGCCGTACCGACGAGGTACCCCAACTCCTCCCGGATCCTGAGGGATTCGGCGAAGCCGTGCCGGGCCTCCGCCAACTCCCCCTCGCGCAGCGCGAGTCCGGCGAGATGCCGCCAGGTGAAGGACAGCAGCAGCGCGTCGTTCTGGGCGGTCGCGCCCGCGTGCGCCCGCCGGTACGCGGCACGGGCGGCCTGCGGCGCGTGCGCGAGGTTCTCGGCGAGCAGTCCGCGCCGGAAGTCCAGCAGGGCCCTGCCCGGCGCGCCCGGCGCGAGCAGCGCCGCGGCCCGGCCGAGCGCCGCGCGCGCCTCGTCGGCACGGTCGCGCACGGTCAGCAGCGTGGCGGCGTAGGCGAGTTGACCCCGCTCACAGGCCGCCGCGCCCCGCTCGTCATCGCTCTGCGCCAGCGCCTCGGCGGTGCGCAGCGCGTCCTCCGCCTCGGCCCAGCCCTGCTCGGTGTAGAGACAGCGCTCGACCAGCAGCGACGCTCTCTGCAGGGCGGCCCCCGCCGTGTGCGGCCGGATCAGCGCCGCCGCGTCGGCCCAGCAGGCGCGCGAGCGCAGCCGCCATACCGCGGTCTGGAGTGGATCGTCCCCTGCAGTCGTTCCGGTACCAGACATGGCGGTATGCGCCACGTTGCCCTCCCCGAGCACACCATTGAGCTGTTGAGTGGTGGCATCTCAGCACGGATCACCGGGCCCGGCCAAGAGGGTGGGTGAAGGATTTCACAAAGTCATTGGATGCGAGACGCTCACCGGGGGCCCCTGAGGTCAGCTCATCCGCAGTGCCAGGAAGAAGTCCAACTTGTCCTCCAGGCGCGACAGATCACGACTTGTCAACTGCTCGATACGGCCGACGCGGTAGCGCAGCGTGTTGACGTGGAGGTGCAGACGGGCGGCGCAGCGCGTCCAGGAGCCGTCGCAGTCCAGGAACGCCTCCAGGGTCGGAATCAGCTCCGCGCGGTGCCGGCTGTCGTACTCGCGCAGGGGGTCCAGCAGCCGGGCGGTGAAGGCACGGCGCACGTCGTCCGGGACGAACGGCAGCAGCAGGACGTGGGAGGCGAGCTCCTGGTGTCCGGCCGCGCAGACCCGCCCGGGGCGCGCCGCGGCGACCCGGCGGGCGTGCCGGGCCTCCTCCAGGGCACCGCGCAGCCCCTCGGCCGAGTGGACGGCGGCGCTGACGCCGAGCGTGAGCCGCCCGTCGTCGTTCAGGCCGGCCGACAGCGGGTCCCGTACGGCCGCCAGCAGCGTGTCGGCGTGCAGGCCGGGCTCCGGGCCGTCCTCGTCGGAGGGGACCGCCGGAAGGGGGACGAGCGCGACCGCCTCCTCCCCGGTGTGGGCGACGGCGATCCGGTCGGAGTGCTCCGGACCCGGCGACAGCGGGTCCACGAGGATCTCCTCCAGCAGCGCCTGGGCGACCGGGCCGCCCTCGACCTCGCCGCCGTCCCACTCGACGCGCGCCACGACGACCTGCCAGTGCGGGGCCGCACCCAGGCCCGGCAGCAGCACCGGAGCCGCGACCCGCAGCCGTGCCGCGATCTCGGCGGGTGCCGCACCCGTCTGGACCAGCTCAAGGACCTCCTGCGCGAGCCGTCGCCGAACCGTGCGCGCCGCGTCCCGCCGGTCCCGCTCCACCGCGATCAGCTGGGTGACACCCTGGAGCAGGTCGAGCCGCTCCTCGGGCCAGTCCCCGGCGTCCGCCTCGACCGCGAGCAGCCAGTCGGAGAGCACTGTCTCGCGCACATCGCGGGAGGCGCCCGTGGCGCGCCCCGAGGAGCGGATCGGGAAGAGCGAGTACATCGCGTGGCCCACCGTCACCCGGTGCGGTGCCCGGCGCCCGGTGCGGGCCGCCGCCAGATGCTCGGCGGCCAGCTTGGCGCAGGTGTCCGCGGACAGCGCGCTGCCCGTGACCTTCGAGCCCGCGATGGGCCGTCCGGCGGGCGAGAGGACCCAGGCGCGCAGGTCGAGGTCGGTGCCGAGCAGATCGAGGACCACGTCGGGGCCGCCGCCCGCCGGGCCCGAGGTCATCATCCGCCGGTGCCGGTCGACGACGGCGGCCAGATCCCCGGCCCGCTCGCCCGACACCTGGCGCACGACGTGCTCGGTGATCGTGGCGAAGGCGACCGACTCGTTCACGGCGAACAGCGGCAGCCGGTGCCGGGCGCAGGCCACGACCAGGTCGTCGGGGATGTCCCCGAGCTCCGCCTCACCCGCGGCCAGGGCCGCGACGCCGGCGCCCGCGAGGATGCGGACGAACGGTTCGGAGTCGTCGGCGTCGTGCCGCCAGGCGAGGCCCGTGAGGACCAGCTCGCCCCCCGACAGGTAGCGGCTCGGGTCCTTGAGGTCGGTGGTCATCACACCGCGCACGGTGCGGTCGAGCTCGTCCTCGCCGCCGAGCAGCCGCAGGCCCAGCGCGTCGGTGTCCAGCAGTGCGCGCAGCCGCATTCTCGTCGCCGCCGTTCTTTGTCTCGAAATCTACGATGGATCGTGGGTGAGGCCCGTCGGCGGTCCCCGTGCTCCGCGGAGCGGGTCCATGGGTTCCGAGAATCGGTGGTCCCGGCCCCTTGGGCCTGTGTCCTGGGCATTCAAGAGCTGTGCTCTCCGTTTCCAGAGGAAAACGAAGAGGTTGCTGATGACCTCGGTTCATACGAATCTACAAGATGCACGCGCTGGCCAGCCAACTCCTTCATGGTTTCGGTGACTGACCCCGGTGCGGGACGCGGCTGTGTACTGACCTCACTCCGCGTGAACACCTCATGAACGAGCCGGGCCGCCCGCACACGATCTGGCTTGATCGGAACGACCGACGATACGAATGAAGAGAGCCACTCATGGACTTCCTTCGCCCTGCCAGTTGGGAGGAGGCGCTCGCCGCGAAGGCCGAGCACCCCACAGCTGTGCCGATTGCGGGTGGCACCGATGTCATGGTCGAGATCAACTTCGATCACCGCCGGCCCGAGTACCTCCTCGACCTGAACCGCATCGGAGAGCTGAGCGAGTGGGAGGTCGGCGAGGGGAGCGTGCGCCTGGGCGCCTCTGTCCCGTACACCCGGATCATGGAGAACCTGCGCGGTGAGCTCCCCGGGCTGGCCCTCGCCTCCCACACCGTGGCCTCCCCGCAGATCCGCAACCGCGGTGGCGTCGGTGGCAACCTCGGCACCGCGTCCCCGGCCGGCGACGCCCACCCCGCCCTCCTCGCGGCGGGCGCCGAGGTCGAGGCCGAGTCGGTGCGCGGCTCGCGGCTGATCCCGATCGACGCCTTCTACACCGGCGTGAAGCGCAACGCGCTGGCGCCCGACGAGCTGATCCGCGCCGTCCACATCAAGAAGGCGGACGGACCGCAGCAGTTCTCCAAGGTCGGCACCCGCAACGCCATGGTGATCGCGGTGTGCGCCTTCGGTCTGGCCCTGCACCCCGAGACCCGCACCGTCCGCACCGGCATCGGCTCGGCGGCGCCGACCCCGGTCCGCGCGAAGACCGCCGAGGAGTTCCTGAACGCGGCGCTCGACGAGGGCGGCTTCTGGGGCAACGGGAAGATCATCACCCCGTCGGTCGCCAAGCAGTTCGCCGCACTGTGCTCCGCCGCCTGCAACCCGATCGACGACGTCCGCGGCACGGCGAGCTACCGCCGCCACGCGGTCGGCGTCATGGCCCGCCGCACGCTGACCTGGACGTGGGAGTCCTACCGCGGCAGCGCCACCCGTACGGAGGGAGTCGCGTAATGCGTGTCAATTTCACGGTCAACGGCCGCAGGCAGGAGGCCGACGACGTCTGGGAGGGCGAGAGCCTCCTGTACGTCCTGCGCGAGCGCCTCGGTCTGCCCGGTTCCAAGAACGCCTGCGAGCAGGGCGAGTGCGGCTCCTGCACCGTCCGCCTGGACGGCGTGCCCGTGTGTTCGTGTCTGGTCGCAGCGGGCCAGGTCGAGGGCCGCGAGGTCGTCACCGTCGAGGGGCTCGCCGACTTCGCCGAACAGCGCGCGGAGCACGGAGGTTGTGCGACCGGCGCGTGCGACACCCCGGAGGGGAACGGGATTTCCCTCGACGAGGCCAAGGGCTGGGCGGCCAAGGGTCATGATTCGCAGACCGGCGAGGGCACACAACTCGCGCCCATCCAGCAGGCGTTCATCGACGCCGGAGCCGTCCAGTGCGGCTTCTGCACCCCGGGTCTGCTGATTGCGGCGGACGAGATGCTGGAGCACACCCCGAACCCGACCGACGCGGACATCCGCGAGGCGCTCTCGGGCAACCTGTGCCGCTGCACCGGCTACGAGAAGATCATGGACGCGGTCCGCCTCGCGGCCGCCCGGCAGTCCGAGGCGGTCTGACCATGGGAACGACCGGCACACCCACGAACATCACGCAGGGCTCCCGGACCAAGGGCGGCATCGGCGAGTCCACCCTCCGTCCGGACGGCACCCTCAAGGTCACCGGCGAGTTCGCCTACTCCTCCGACATGTGGCACGAGGACATGCTGTGGGGCCAGATCCTGCGCTCCACGGTCGCGCACGCCGAGATCGTGTCCATCGACACCTCCGAGGCCCTCGCGCAGCCCGGTGTGTACGCCGTCATGACGTACGACGACCTGCCCACCGACGTGCGCAACTACGGCCTGGAGATCCAGGACACCCCGGTCCTCGCGCACGGCAAGGTACGCCACCACGGTGAGCCGGTCGCCATCGTCGCCGCCGACCACCCGGAGACCGCGCGCCGCGCCGCCGCCAAGATCAAGGTGGAGTACAGGGAGCTGCCGGTCATCACGGACGAGGCGTCCGCGACCGCGTCCGACGCGATCCTCGTCCACGAGAACCGCGACGACCACCACATCGGCCACGTCCCGCACCCGAACATCGTGCACCGCCAGCCGATCGTCCGCGGCGACGTCGAAGAGGCCGCGAGGAAGGCCGACTTCATCGTCCGGGGCGAGTACACCTTCGGCATGCAGGACCAGGCCTTCCTCGGCCCCGAGTCCGGCCTCGCCGTGCCCTCGGAGGACGGCGGAGTCGAGCTGTACATCGCCACCCAGTGGCTGCACTCCGACCTGCGCCAGATCGCCCCGGTGCTCGGCCTGCCCGAGGACAAGGTACGGATGACGCTCTCCGGCGTCGGCGGCGCGTTCGGCGGCCGCGAGGACCTGTCGATGCAGATCCACGCCTGCCTGCTGGCCCTGCGCACCGGCAAGCCCGTCAAGATCGTCTACAACCGCTTCGAGTCCTTCTTCGGACACGTCCACCGCCACCCCGCCAAGCTCTTCTACGAGCACGGGGCGACCAAGGACGGCAGGCTCACGCACATGAAGGCGCGGATCGTGCTTGACGGCGGCGCCTACGCGTCGGCCTCCCCGGCGGTCGTCGGCAACGCCTCCTCGCTCGGCGTCGGCCCCTACGTGGTCGAGAACGTCGACATCGAGGCCATCGCGCTCTACACCAACAACCCGCCCTGCGGCGCCATGCGCGGCTTCGGCGCGGTCCAGGCGTGCTTCGCGTACGAGGCCCAGATGGACAAGCTCGCCGACCAGGTGGGCATGGACCGGGTCGAGTTCCGTCAGCTCAACGCGATGGAGCAGGGCTCGCTCCTGCCGACCGGGCAGCGCGTCGACTCGCCGGCCCCGGTCGCCGAACTCCTGCGCCGCGTCAAGGCGATGCCGCTGCCGCCCGAGCAGCAGTGGCTCTCCGCGGGCGAGGACGCCGACGTACGGCAGCTGCCCGGCGGCCTGTCCAACACCACGCACGGCGAAGGCGTCGTCCGCGGAATCGGGTACGCCGTCGGCATCAAGAACGTCGGCTTCTCCGAGGGCTTCGACGACTACTCGACCGCACGGGTCCGTATGGAGGTCGTCGGCGGCGTGCCGGTCGCCACCGTGCACACCGCGATGGCGGAGGTCGGCCAGGGCGGTGTCACCGTCCACGCGCAGATCGCCCGCACCGAACTGGGCGTCGCCCAGGTGACCATCCAGCCGGCCGACACCCGGGTGGGCAGCGCCGGTTCGACGTCCGCCTCGCGTCAGACGTACGTCACCGGTGGCGCCGTCAGGAACTCCTGCGAGCTGGTCCGCGAGAAGGTCCTGGAACTCGGCCGCCGCAAGTTCGGCACGTACCACCCGGCGTGGGCCACCGCCGAACTCCTCCTGGAGGGCGGCAAGGTCGTCACCGACGGCGGCGAGGTCCTCGCCGATCTCGCCGACGTGCTCGAAGGAGAGGCCGTCGAGATCGAGGCCGAGTGGCGGCACCGTCCGACCGAGGCCTTCGACCTGCGCACCGGGCAGGGCAACGGCCATGTCCAGTACTCCTTCGCCGCGCACCGCGCCGTCGTCGAGGTGGACACCGAACTCGGCCTGGTCAAGGTCATCGAACTGGCCTGCGCCCAGGACGTCGGCAAGGCCCTCAACCCGCTGTCCGTCATCGGCCAGATCCAGGGTGGCACCACCCAGGGCCTGGGCATCGCGGTCATGGAGGAGATCATCGTCGACCCGAAGACCGCGAAGGTGCGCAACCCCTCCTTCACGGACTACCTGATCCCCACCATCCTCGACACACCGACCATCCCCGTCGATGTGCTCGAACTCGCCGACGACCACGCCCCCTACGGGCTCCGTGGCGTCGGCGAGGCCCCGACCCTGTCGTCCACCCCGGCCGTCCTCGCGGCGATCCGGAACGCGACGGGTCTGGAGCTCGACCGGACGCCGGTACGCCCCGAACACCTCACGGGTACCGCGTAGGCGCCGGGCAGTTCTCTCCGGGCGGCGCCGGGAACGTCACACTTCGCCGCACCGCCCGGAGCACCCGGTCACCGCACCGCTCGCGGAACCGGGAACCCGGCAGGGAACAGCAAGCAACAGGCACGTACCGCGGCAGAGTTCTTGTCGTTCCTCACGTTCGTCTCGGGCCGTCCCCCGGGTCGTGCGGCCGAAGCACCATCCCAAATCCCGCAACCGCTCCCGCGGTTGACCAGCCGTCAGGACGGCTGTCCGGGTGCCCCTTTGAACCTTGGGAGCAGGCCCACATGACCCAGCAGTCACTGGAGCCGAAGACCACCGCGCAGGACGCGGGCGCGGGCAGCCGCGTTCCGGCGGGACGGTCTTGGCTCGACCGGTACTTCCACATATCCCAGCGGGGAAGCTCGATCGCGCGTGAGGTGCGCGGCGGCGTCACCACCTTCATGGCGATGGCGTACATCCTGCTGCTCAACCCCCTCATCCTGTCCGGCAAGGACGTGGCGGGGGACATGCTCGGCCAGAAGGCCCTGATCACCGCGACCGCGTTCGCGGCGGCCTTCACCACACTGCTCATGGGGTTCGTCGGCAAGGTGCCGCTCGCCCTCGCCGCCGGACTCTCGGTGTCCGGTGTGCTCTCCTCGCAGGTCGTCCCGCAGATGACCTGGCCGCAGGCCATGGGCATGTGCGTGCTGTACGGCGCGGTCATCATGCTCCTGGTCGTCACCGGGCTTCGCGAGATGATCATGAACGCGATCCCGCTGGCCCTCAAGCACGCCATCACGATGGGCATCGGCCTGTTCATCGCGTTGATCGGCCTGGTCAAGGCCGGCTTCGTCCACCAGGGCAAGGCGACCCCCCTCGCCCTCGGCCCGGCCGGCGAACTCGCCGGCTGGCCGGTGCTGCTCTTCGCCGCCACCCTGCTGCTGATCTTCATGCTCCAGGCGCGCGGCACTCCCGGCGCGATCCTCATCGGCATCGTCTCCGGCACGGTCGTCTCCGTCGTCCTCGACGCCGCCGGGGTCATCGACCCGAAGCAATGGGCCGGCGGCGCCCCCGAACTGCACGGCAGCGCCGTCTCGATGCCGGACTTCTCGCTCTTCGGCAAGGTCGAGTTCGGCGGCTGGGGCCAGGTCGGCGCGATGACGGTCGGCATGATCGTCTTCACGCTCGTGCTCGCCGGGTTCTTCGACGCGATGGCCACCATCATCGGCGTCGGCACCGAGGCCGGACTCGCCGACGCCCAGGGCCGGATGCCGGGCCTGTCGAAGGCGCTGTTCATCGACGGCGCGGGCGGAGCGGTCGGCGGGGTGGCCGGCGCCTCCGGTCAGACGGTCTTCGTCGAGTCCGCGACCGGCGTCGGCGAAGGTGCCCGTACCGGCCTCTCCGCCGTCGTCACCGGCCTCTTCTTCGCGGCCTGCCTGTTCTTCACCCCGCTCACGGCGATCGTCCCGGGCGAGATCGCGGCGGCGGCCCTGGTGGTCATCGGCGCCATGATGATGATGAACGCCCGCCATGTCGACTGGGCCGACCGCGCCACCGCCGTCCCGGTCTTCCTGACCGTCGTGATCATGCCGTTCACCTACTCGATCACGGCGGGCGTGGCGGCCGGCGTGATCAGCTACGTCGCCATCAGGATCGCCCAGGGCAAGGCCCGGGAGATCGGTGCCTTCATGTGGGGTCTGACGGCGGTCTTCTTCGTCTACTTCGCACTCCACCCGATCGAGAGCTGGCTGGGCGTCCGCTGACGCCCGCGTTCCTTCCACGCAACCGCAGGCAAGCGGACAAACAGTCAAGGAGACCGAGAGATGCTGGACATCGCCGAAGAGCTCCACCGGTGGGTCGAGCAGGGCCGCGACTTCGCCGTCGCCACCGTGGTGGCGGTCGGCGGCAGCGCGCCCCGCCGGCCCGGCGCCGCCCTCGCCGTCGACTCCGACGGCACGGCGATCGGCTCGGTCTCCGGCGGCTGCGTGGAAGGAGCGGTCTACGAACTGTGCCGACAGGCCCTGGAGGACGGCGAGACCGTCCTCGAACGCTTCGGCTACAGCGACGACGACGCCTTCGCGGTCGGTCTGACCTGCGGCGGCGTCATCGACATCCTGGTCACCCCGGTCCGCTCGCGGGACACCGCCCGCCGGACGGTCCTCGCGACCGCGCTGGCCGCCGCGGCGGGCGGCGAGGCGGCAGCGCTCGCCCGTGTCGTGAGCGGACCCGCCGAACTGATGGGCCGCGCCCTCGTCGTGCGGTCCGACGGCTCGTACGAGGGCGGCTTCGGCGCCCACCCCGAACTCGACCGTACGGTGGTGGGCGAGGCGGCGGCCCGACTGGACGCCGGCCGCACCGGCACCCTGGAGATCGGAGAGCAGGGCTCTCGTTGCGGAGCGCCGCTCACGGTTCTGGTGGAGGCGTCGGTCCCGCCCCCGCGCATGATCGTCTTCGGTGCCATCGACTTCGCCTCGGCGCTGGTCCGCATGGGCAAGTTCCTCGGCTACCGGGTCACGGTGTGCGACGCCCGCCCGGTCTTCGCGACGGAGGCCCGCTTCCCCGACGCGGACGAGATCGTCGTGGACTGGCCCCACCGCTATCTGGAGGGCACGGAGGTCGACTCCCGCACCGTCCTGTGCGTCCTCACCCACGACGCCAAGTTCGACGTCCCGCTGCTCCGGCTCGCGCTGCGGCTCCCGGTGGCCTACGTCGGTGCCATGGGCTCACGCCGTACCCACCTGGACCGCAACGAGCGGCTGCGCGAAGTCGGCGTGACCGAGTTGGAGCTGGCCCGCCTCCGGTCACCGATCGGCCTGGACCTCGGAGCGCGTACGCCCGAGGAGACGGCACTGTCGATCGCCTCGGAGATCGTGGCCGACCGGCGCGGGGGGAGCGGGGTTTCGCTCACGGGGGCGCATACGCCGATCCATCACGATGCGGCCTCCGTTCCGGTGCGGCGGATCGGGTCGGTGGCCTGAGAGACGGTTGCGGGAGAGGGGCGGGATCGGTCGCCGCGGCCCCTCTCCCGGGCTCGTTTTCCGGGCCTTTCTCCGAGCTTGTCCCTGAACCGCCCCTGAGCCTGGCCCTTGCGTTTCTGTGCCTGTCTTCTGTGCCTTGTATTGACGCAGGCGTGCCTCTCGGCGAATCTCCTGTGGGAGCGCTCCCGCAAGTCCCTCGTGACCGTTGCGAACCAGGAGTGAACGCGCATGAGACGACGTACCCCCACATGGCTCGCCGCCCTGTCCGTCGGGCTGGCCGCCCTCTTCGCCGTACCCCCGGCGCACGCCGCGCAGTCCACGGACCGCGGACCGTCGCTGTACGTCCCGGACGCCAACCCGGCGGCGTATCAACAGGTCCTCGGTCTCGCCCGAGCCGGCCGGTTCCGTGACGCGGCGGGCGTTCTGGCGATGGTGAACACCCCGCAGGCCGTGTGGTTCGGCGACCAGACACCGGCCGAGGTGGAGCGACTGGTCCGCGCGGTGGTGCGCGACGCGGGCCGTGACCACGCGATTCCCGTCCTGACGCTGTACGACATCCCCGGCCGGGACTGCTCCAACTATTCGGCGGGCGGCGCCGCCGACACCGCCGAGTACCAGGCGTGGATCGACGCCGTGGCGCGCGGGATCGGGCGCGGCGACACGATCGTCACCCTCGAACCCGACGCCCTCGCCCTGCTGCCCTCCGACTGCGGCCAGGACGACGCCCAGGGCACGAAGACCGCCGCGCGGTACACCGAGGTCAACTACGCGGTCGACGCCCTGGAGCCACTGGCCGGGACGCGGGTCTATCTCGACACCGGGCATCCGGGCTGGCACACCGTCAACTCCATCGTGCCGCGCCTGATCAAGGGCGGGGTGGCGCGGGCCTCCGGCTTCTACACCAACGCCTCGAACTACAACACCGATGACGCCAACTCCTGGTACGGCAAGCTGATCTCGTCCTGTCTGGCCTATGCCGACGGCGGTGGTGACGTAGCCGATTGCCCGAACCAGTGGTGGCCGCGGGCCGACGCTCAGGCCTGGCTCGACGCCCATCTGCGGACGCCGCCGTCCCGGATGAAACACTTCGTCACGGACTCCAGCCGCAACGGCCAGGGCACCTGGACCCCGCCCGCCGGCAAGTACACGGACGCGCAGGACTGGTGCAACCCGCCGGACCGCGGTCTCGGCGCCCGCCCCACGCTGCGCACCGGCGACCCGCTCCAGGACGCCCGGCTGTGGATCAAGACGCCGGGCGAGTCGGACGGGCTCTGCCTGCGCGGAACGGCGGGGCCCGAGGACCCGGAGCGCGGGACGGTCGACCCGAAAGCGGGGGACTGGTTCCCGGAACAGGCTCTGGAACTCGCCCAGTTGGCCAATCCACCCCTTCTTCCGGGGGACTGACGGACAGGAGAGGGGGCGCGGGCGTCGACCTCTCGGCCACGCCCGGCCGCTCTCACCTCCGCGCCCGGCCGCACTTACCCCCGCGCCCGGCCGCTTTCGCCCCCGCCCCGGCTGCTCTCACTTCCGCCCAGCAGCCCGTCCATCGCCCGCCCGAACATCCACCGCGCCGACCACCCCAGCGGTCGGTCGGTGAACCCGGGCAGCCCGCGCACGCTCAGATCCTCCCGCCAGATCACCCGTGAGCCGCCGTGGCTGTCACCGTCCGCCGGGTGCACCTCGAACTCGGCCCAGCCCGTGACGAACGTGCCGCGCTTGACCAGGCGGCACGTTCCCGGGCCCCCGTCGCACGGCGGCCGCCACGCGACGACTTCCATCGGGTCGTCGAAGGCGAGCGGCCCGAGCCCCGAGCGCGCCACGAAGACCGTGCCCTCCCGCGTCGGCGGTGATGTGCGCACGCTGACCCGGGTCAGCGGGACGACGTCCGCGTGCCGGGGCCAGTCGGTCAGGCGCTGCCAGCTCTCGGCGACGGAGTGCCGGGAGACGCGTTCCAGGACGAAGAGGACCACGGCATGATCGTAGGCGCTCGAAGGACGTCGAACGGAGGGTGAACTCTCCCGCCCCGCTGTCCCGGCCAGCCCTTTCCGGTCGAAGCACCTGACCAGGTCACTGTCAACACCGCATCATGGTAAGGGAGTTGAGGGCTGAGAGTCGCTTTGCCACTCCCCGGTCCGGAGGGGCACCGGGTTACGATGCGGCCGACCGTGATCCACCGTTTGCCCGAGACGCGGCACCTCGACCGGTGCCCCTCCCGCGACAGGAGCCCACGTGCCGGACCAGCCCTTCGTCATCGACCCCACAGGTGCCGACATCCATGGGGAGGCCGAACGGTTACGCGGCCTCCGACGCACCCCGCCGGACACGGGAGCCGCCCCCGCCGCCGCCCTCGTCGAACTCCCGGGCGGGATAAGTGCCTGGTTCCCGACCCGGTACGAGACGCTCAAGCGGCTTCTCGCCGACGACCGGGTCTCCAAGGACCCCAATCAGCACTGGCCCGCCTGGATCGACGGTGCCCATCGAGAGAGCTGGGTCAGCCTCTGGGTCGGCGTCACCAACATGTTCACCGCGTACGGCGCCAACCACCGCAGGCTGCGCAAGCTCGTGTCTCCCGCGTTCACGAAACGGCGCACGGACGCACTGGGGCCCCGTATCGAGGAGATCGCCGCCGAGTTGCTCGACCGCATGGCCGAAGCGCCCGGCGACCGGGCCGACCTCCGGTCCGCCTACGCGCACCCGCTTCCGATGCGGGTGATCTGCGAACTGTTCGGCCTGCCGGAGGAGAAGCGGTCCGACATCGCGCGCCTCATCGAGGCGAACATGGACACCACCCTCACCCCCGAGCAGGCCATGGCCACTTACCGGGAAATACACGAACTGCTCGCGCAGCTCGTCGAGTCGAAGCGGGAGCGGCCGGGCGACGACATGACGACCGCGCTCATCGCGGCCCGCGACGAGGAGGGATCCCAGCTCGCCGAGGCCGAGTTGATCGACACCCTTCTCCTCGTCATCGGCGCGGGCCACGAGACGACCGTGAACCTCATCGGCAACGCGGTCCACGCCCTGCTCGCCCACCCCGACCAGCTCGCCCGCGTGCTCGCCGGTGAGGTTCCCTGGAGCGAGGTCATCGAGGAGACCCTGCGCTGGGCCCCCTCGATCGCCAACCTCCCGCTCCGTTACGCCGTCGAGGACATCAAGCTCCCCGACGGCACCCTGATCCCGTGCGGTGACGCGATCCTGGCGACCTACGCGGCGGCCGGCCGCGACCCGTTGCGCCACGGCGAGAGCGCGGCCCGGTTCGACATCACCCGCGTCGACAAGGAGCATCTCGCCTTCGGCCACGGCGTCCACTACTGCATCGGTGCGCCGCTGGCCCGGCTGGAGGCTTTGATCGCGCTCCCGGCGCTCTTCGAGCGCTTTCCCACCCTGAGCGCGGACACCTCGCAGGGCCCGGCGCGCCTTGCCGAGTCGTTCATCGGCCACGGCTATCGGACGCTGCCCGTGCGCTGGAGCTGATTACCCGTCAGGGTGGGTGGCGAGGGCGGTGGTCGGGGAGCCGGCCTCGGAATCCGAACTGCCCCGCGAGAGGCGATGAATCGTCAGGGGCGGTACACCGTTCCGGGCTCGGCCCTCCCCGGTGCCAGCAGCTGCGGCACCGTCACGAACACATACCCGCGCTCCTTCAGCGCGTCGATGATCCCGGGTACCGCGGGGACGGTGCCCGGGTAGAGATCGTGCAGCAGGATGATCCCGTCCCGGGACGACTGCTGAAGGACCCGCTCGCGTATCAGCCCGGAATCGTTCGTCCGGTAGTCCTTGGCGGTCACGCTCCACAGGATCTCGGCGAGTCCCTCCTCGCGCGCGACCTTCCGCACCGTGTCGTCGGTCCGCCCCTGCGGCGGCCGCATCAGCGTCGGCTTGTGCCCGGTGAGCCGCTCTATCTCCTCGTTCGGACGGCGCAGTTCCTCTCGTATCTCCGCAGGCGAGATCTGCGTGAGGATCTTGTGGTCCCAGGTGTGGCTGGCCACCTCGTGGCCCTCGTCGGCCATGCGCCGCACCAGCTCCGGGTACTTCTCGATGTGCCGCTTGCCGAGCAGGAAGAAGGTCGCCTGGACCTTCTTCTCCTTGAGGATGTCGAGCAGCCGGGCCGAGTGTTCGCTCGGCCCGGCGTCGAAGGTCAGGGCGATGCACTTGGCCTTTCGGCAGTCCACCGTCCCGAATTCCGCCGGTCCGGCGGCTCCCGGATGCGCCCTCGCGGCGCTCGGCGCGGTGGTGGCCATGGACGTGCACCCCGTCAGTGGCAGGGCCAGTGCGACGGCGGCGGAGATCGCGGCCGCCGTGCGGAACCTGGTCGCCGGTCTTTTCATCTTCCTGGTCAGAGAAGGCATGCCGCGACTATATATGGAGTGTATACACTCGATGTATAGTGCTGTGAGCTGCGTAAATACCCTGCTCGGTTGATGCTGTTGCCTTGCGCCGTAGCCGTAGCCGTAGCCTTCGGCGCTGTCCTCCATCTCGCGCCGACAGCCCTGCTCGGCCTCGGCGGCCGCCTTGCCGACTGCATTGGCGGAGCCAGGTCGTCAGGAGTCCGCGTCCGGCCGTTCGTCGCTGCTCACGGGTTGTCGGATCGTCGCTCCGGCTATTGCTTCGGGGGTTGCTCCGGCGGTTGCCCTGGCCTCGGTTTGTGGCCGGAGCGGTGTACGCCGGCCGTGCGGCCCACGAGCATCGCCATGGCGAGCAGCCGACGCCAGTCCAGGGCGGGCTGGACCGTGGGGACGCCCGGCCGCTTCTTCGGGACGCGGACGCGGAGCACGCCCGGTTCGACACGGCAGTGCACCGGGGTGGGCAGGATCATGGCCTCGCCGTCGATGCCGACCTCCAGCTCGTCGCTGTCGGCACCGACGGCGACTTCGCGCGCGGTGAGGACCGACAGCCCCCGCGGGTCCGGGGAGAGCAGCAGCGCGGCGGCCTCGACCGCGCTGTCCACCTTGACGCTGAGGACGCCGAGCAGCCCCGAGTCGAGCCGCTCGCGGCGACCCAGGCCGGCCGGATCGTTCGTGCGGTAGGGGTTGTTGCTCACCAGCAGCGCCTGCGGCGCGTCGAGCGTCGTCCCGGCGGCCCGGGCGGTCAGCTGCGGTCCCCGCTGGCGGGTGAGCAGGTCCGGAAGGAGCTGCAGGATGGTGCCGATCTTGTCGTCCCGGTAGGCGGGATCCTGGACGACCGCCGCGTACGCGCCGAACGAGGCGTTGTTGACGAAGGGGTGCTTCCCGGCGAAGCCGAGATCCACCCGGAGCTCGACCCCGTTCGTCAGGGCGTCGAGGCAGGTGGCGGGGTCGTCGCGGTCGAGGCCGAGGTCCATGGCGAAGTGGTTGCGGGTGCCGGCCGAGACGACGAGGAACGGCAGACCGTGTTCGGCGGCGACGGCCGCGACGAGCGCCTGCGTTCCGTCGCCGCCCGCGACGCCCAGCAGGTCCGCTCCGTCCGCGACCGCTTCCCGGGCCAGCTCGGTGACGTCCTGGTGGTGCTCCGGGTCGAGGAGGACGACGCGGGCGCCGAGTCGCTCGGCCTTCTCCACGAGACCGAACCGCTCCACCTTGCCGCCGCCGGACCGGGGATTCATGAGGACGAAGGGCCGTCGTGGCGGCGGAGTGCGGTGCTCCTTCATGGGCCGGACCCGGCCGCGGGCACTCCGCAGCGCGTAGCGCCCGCACCACACGGCGACGATCCACAGCACGGGGGACAGCAGCAGGGTCCACAGCAGCGTGACCGCGAGGACCACGATGCTGGCGATGGGCACGACGATCGCCAGCAGCCCCGCGATCCAGCGCACCAGGCCCCTACGGGTCAGCATCCACCACAGCGCCGCCGCCGCGACGGCCATGCCGGCGAGAGCGGCGAGGAGGAGCAGGAATCCGCGTACGCCTCCGAAGACGAGCGGCAACGCCACAGCGAGCGCCGCCGATGCCAGGGAGGCTCTCGCCGCCCACCGTTCGCGGGCCGGCGGACCCGTATCCGTGCTCATCGTTCCTCCACTGGTCGGTCCCTCGCGTGCCGCGGTCACCGGACGAGAGGAACCGTTCCACCCGTCACGGGAACCATGTGCCCGTGGGACGGACTCCCATGGCCGACGTGCCGGGACGGCCCGTATGAGGTCACGCTGTCACGAGCCGGGCTCCCGCACCACGAGGCGGCCTGTGTCCCGGCCCGTTTCCTGGCTCGCTCCACGGACCGTTCCCCCTGCGGACACCGGTCGGTCGGCGGCGGACTCCGTGCGCCTCGCCGAGGGGCCGGGGCGGGTACGTGCCTCCGGCGGAACCAGTGCGCCGTGCCCGGCGCCGCAGACGACCACCGTGTGCACCTGCTCCCCGCAGTCCGCGTGCACGACCTCCAGGGGCGGGCCCTCGGGATCCGCCGTGTAGCGGTCGCCCCACTGCTTGAGGGCGATCATGGCGGGCCACAGCTCCCAGCCCTTGCGGGTGAGCCGGTACTCGTTACGGGTGCGGCTGCCGGGCTCGCTGTACGGCACGGTGTCCAGGATCCCGGCCGCGACCAGCTTCCTCAGCCGGTCCGCCAGCACGCTCTCGGAGAGTCCGACATGCCGCCGGAAGTCGTCGAAGCGCCGTACGCCGTTCATCGCGTCCCGCAGGACCAGCATCGACCACTTCTCGCCGATCAGGTCGAGCGTCCGCTGGACCGTGCAGTTCTCGGTGCTTGTGTCGAGCCACGTCATGCGCCTCATCCTAGGCTGACTATGAGATTGACAGCCAGGTGTGGGACTGGCTAACTTCGAAAAGAAGAGTCAGGCGGGCGGAGTCGGATCGCCGAGCAACAGGGAGAGTGGCAGAGCCATGGGCAGGTCTCGTACATACGACTGGGAGGACCCGGCCGTCTCCGCGGCCGCCGTCGGCCAGTACAGCGGCCTCGACTTCCTCCGTGAGATGCAGGCCGGACGGCTCCCCGCACCGCCGATCTCGGCGACTCTCGGCATGACACTCGAAGAGGTCGAGCGCGGCCGGGTGGTCTTCGCCCTGGTTCCGGGGGAGGAGCACTACAACCCGATCGGGAGCGTCCACGGAGGCGTCTACGCCACCCTGCTGGACTCGGCGGCGGGCTGCGCCGTGCAGTCCGTGCTGCCCCGGGGCACCGGGTACACCTCGCTCGACCTGAACGTGAAGTTCCTGCGGCCGATCACCGTGGACACCGGCGAGGTCCGCGCGGTCGGCACCGTCCTCAGCAGCGGCCGCCGTACGGCCCTCGCCCAGGCGGAGCTCTTCGACGCGGCCGACCGGCTGCTGGCGCATACCACCAGCAGCTGCCTGCTGTTCCCCGTCTGACCGCTGACCGCTGACCGCTGACCGCCGGCGACCGCTGTTCCTCGTCCGAGGACGGGTGATGCCGCCGGTCGATGCCGGCATCCCTCGGCCAGGCGACGCGTTCCGCCGGGCCGACCGGCGGTCCCGGAGCTAGCGTGACGGTGTATGAGGACGAGCCTGCCGAGCCTGCCCCTGGACGCCGTGCCGCGCCTGATCGGCGCGGTGGTTCTCGGCGCCGCGGTCGGCGCCGTCGTCGGACTGTCGACCGACGTCTTTCTGGGCCTGCTGGCCGGAATCGCCGCGACGGAACTGTTCTTCGTCCTGGCGGGCTGGGCGGTGCTGTGGCCGATGACGGCCACGGCCACCCGCGACAACGCGCGACGCGAGGACTTCCGCCCCCTGACCGACGAACTCGTGGTGGTCGCGGTCGCCCTGTGCGGACTGTTCGCCATCGTGCTGCTGCTCCTGCGCGGGGGCAGGTCCGACAACGGCCACGCGGCGGCCGTGACCGCCCTGTGCGGGGTGTTCCTGGCCTGGTCCGCGCTGCATCTGATGTACGCCACCCGCTACGCCTACGTGTACTACGAGGCGAACGGCGGCATCGACTTCAACACGGACGACGCACCGGCGTACCGCGACTTCTTCTATTTCAGCTACAACCTCGGAATGACGTACCAGGTGTCCGACACCGGCGTTTCGAGTCCGAAGATCCGCTCGATCGTGCTGAGGCACTCCCTCCTGTCGTACGTGTTCGGCACCAGCATTCTCGCCACGGCCATCAACGTCGTCGTGGGACTCGTGAGCGGCTGACGTCGCCGTCGGCGCGCCCGGTTCTGGTGCGGTTTGCCCCGGGACGCAGCAGGATGGGAGGAAGAACCGACCGGGTCCGCGTACGACGGACACCTCCGCGTCTCATGAGGAGGCCGACTCTTGGCCGAGCCGCAGGCTGTGGTCTCCCGACCGGCCAGGGCCACCGTGTTCCTCGTGGTCACCGTCACGCCGGGGCACGAGGACACGGTCCGTGGCCTGCTGGAGGATGTCTCGGGACTGCGCCGTTCCGTCGCCTTCCGGGCACCCGGCGACGACCTCGGCTGCGTCGTCGGCATCGGATCGGCGGCCTGGGACCGGCTGTTCAGCGGGCCTCGCCCCCAAGGGCTGCACCCGTTCGTCGAGTTGACGGGAAGGCGCCACCGGGCCCCGTCCACGCCGGGAGACCTCCTGTTCCACCTCCGGGCCCGCCGCATGGACCTCTGCTTCGAACTCGCCCGGCTGATCGTGGAACGACTGGACGGCGCGGTCACGGTCGTCGACGAAGTCCATGGATTCAAGTACTTCGACGACCGTGACCTGCTCGGCTTCGTCGACGGCAGCGAGAACCCCGAAGGCCGGCCGGCCGCCGACGCCGTGCTCGTCGGCGACGAGGACCCCGCCTTCGAGGGCGGCAGTTACGTGATCGTCCAGAAGTACCTGCACGACCTGCGGACGTGGAACGCGCTGCCGTCGGACGAGCAGGAGAAGGTCATCGGGCGCACGAAGCTCGCCAACGTGGAACTCCCCGACGACATCAAGCCGGCCGACTCCCACGTCGCGCTCAACACCATCACCGACGAGGACGGCGACGAACGCAAGATCGTGCGGGAGAACATGCCGTTCGGCACCCTGGGACAGGGCGAGTTCGGCACCTTCTTCATCGGCTACGCCCGCACCCCCGAGGTGACCGAGCAGATGCTGCGGAACATGTTCCTCGGAGACGGCCGCGCCTCGCACGACCGCATCCTCGACTTCTCGACCGCGATCACCGGATGCCTCTTCCACGTACCGACCGTCGACTTCCTCGACGACCTCCCCGCCGCCCCGGGCGAGCAGGCGGCGGACGAGCGGACGACGGACCTCCCCGCCTCTCCCGGCCTCCCCGCCTCTCCCGGCGTGCGTGCGGCGGCGGACGGCTCACTGGGGATCGGCAGCCTCAAAGGAGTCCGCCCATGACGACCACGCCCGATGCCACCGCCACTGCTACCGCCACCGTGCCCGTCGCCGGCAACCTGCACCGCGAACTCGCCCCCATCACGCCCGCCGCGTGGAACGAGATCGAGGACGAGGCGCGCCGCACCTTCCGGCGCAACCTCGCCGGGCGGCGCGCCGTGGACGTCTCGGGCCCCGACGGCCCCGGACTCGCCGCCGTGGGGACCGGCCACCTGTCCGGCATCGACGGGCCGTCACCCGGTGTCGCGGCACGGCTGCGCCAGGTACAGCCCCTGGTCGAGCTGACGGTGCCGTTCCGGGTGAGCCGCGCCGCCGTCGACGACGTGGACCGGGGCGCCAAGGACTCCGACTGGCAACCGGTCAAGGACGCCGCCCGCACCATGGCCTTCGCCGAGGACCAGACCGTCTTCAACGGGTACACGGCGGCCCGGATCGACGGTCTTCGCGCACGCACCTCCAACCCCGTGCTCCGCCTTCCCGCCGAGCCGCGCGATTTCCCGGACGCAGTCAGCCATGCCCTGAGCACCCTCCGGCTGGCAGGAGTGCAGGGCCCGTACGCGCTGCTGCTGGGCGCGGAGGCGTACACGGCGGTCAGCGAGACCTCCGACCATGGCTACCCCGTCGCCGCCCACCTCGGCCGGATGCTCGACGGCCGGCTGATCTGGGCGCCCGCCGTGGAGGGGGCCTTTCTGCTCACCACCCGGGGCGGTGACTACGAACTGCGGCTCGGTGAGGATCTGGCCATCGGCTACGCGGCCCACGACGCCACCGGCATCGACCTGTACTTCCGCCAGACCCTGACCTTCCTGGTCCACACGGACGAGGCCGTGGTGGCACTCGACCCGTGGACCGACACGAGCACGGACACGGCCTGACCTCGCCCGGTGCGCGGCCCTCGGCAGGAGGTCCGCCCCGGCCGCCGGCTCCGCCTTCCGGCGTTCCCCAACATGCCTTTCCCGTGGGCGAGTTCCGCCTGGTACAGGGAGATACCGCAGGCCAGGGCGCTCGTGGCGC
Source organism: Streptomyces rhizosphaerihabitans (assembly GCF_025399795.1). Lineage (GTDB taxonomy): Bacteria > Actinomycetota > Actinomycetes > Streptomycetales > Streptomycetaceae > Streptomyces > Streptomyces rhizosphaerihabitans. Next base: position 44,623 of record NZ_JAODTZ010000012.1, read on the forward strand.
GTATGACCGCTCCAGTTGCGGAGCAATAGGCGCCGCGAAATGGTGGAAAGGACTCATCGCCGCACCGGGAGCTGCCCATGTCGATGTCGTCCTACGGTTTCGGCTCGTCCGACCCCTTCGGTGACCTGCTGAACCGCTTCTTCGGGATGTCACCCGCGTCGTCTCCCCCGGCGGTGCAGCGGGTGCCCATCGGGCGACTGCTGACAGAGTCCTCGCAGGAACTTCTCAACCTGGCCGTGCAGCGGACCCTGCAGGACGGGTCCTCCGATCTCGACACGGAGCACCTGCTGTGGGCCGCCACCAAAGTGGAACCCGCGCGCTCGCTGCTGGTCCGCGCGGAGGTGGATCCCGACGCCCTCGCGGCCCAGCTGGCCGAGGTGCTTCCCCGGGAGAGCAGCGAACCGTCCTCGGAACCGGGACTCACCCCGGCGGCCAAGCGGACCCTCGCCGCCGCGTACGCCCGCTCGCAGGCGGCCGGAGTGTCCTACATCGGTCCTGAGCACATTCTCGGCGCCCTGCTGGGCGACGCCGACACCGGTGCCGCCCAGCTGCTGCGCGCCGACGGGCAGGACGCGCAGAAGCTGGCGGGCCTCACGGAACGGGCGGCCCGCCCGGACAACCGTCCCGCCGAGCCCGAAAAGCCCGCCACGACCCTGGACGAGTTCGGCCGGGACCTGACGGAAGAGGCGAAGGCCGGGCGGCTCGACCCGGTCGTCGGCCGGGCCGAGCAGATCGAGCAGACCATCGAGATCCTCTCGCGACGGTCCAAGAACAACCCCGTGCTCATCGGTGAGCCGGGAGTAGGCAAGACCGCGATCGTCGAGGGACTCGCGCAGCGCATCGTTTCCGGTGACGTCCCCGACACCCTGAAGGGCAAGCGGGTGGTCTCGCTCGATCTGTCCGGCATGGTGGCGGGTGCCCAGTACCGCGGGCAGTTCGAGGAGCGGCTGAAGAAGGTCATCGAGGACGTCCAGGCCTCGGACGGAGAGGTCATCCTCTTCATCGACGAACTGCACACGGTCGTCGGCGCGGGCGCGACGGGCGAGGGCTCGATGGACGCCGGCAACATGCTCAAACCCGCTCTCGCCCGCGGAGAACTGCACGTGGTGGGGGCGACGACCATCGACGAGTACCGCAAGTACGTCGAGAAGGACGCCGCGCTCGAACGGCGCTTCCAGCCGGTGCTGGTTCCGGAGCCGACGGTCGAGGAGACCGTACAGATCCTGGAAGGTCTGCGCGACGCGTACGAGGCGCACCACCAGGTCCGTTTCGCCGACGGTGCCCTGGCCGCCGCGGCGGAACTGTCCGACCGGTACATCAGCGACCGGTTCCTGCCCGACAAGGCGATCGACGTGATGGACCAGGCGGGCGCTCGGGTGCGGCTGCGCGGCGCCTCGCGCTCGACCGAGGTCGCCGAGCGCGAGGACCGCATCGCGAAACTGCGCCGGGAACGCGATCAGGCCGTCGCCGCCGAGGACTTCGAGAGAGCGGGACAGCTGAAGGGGCGGATCGCCGAGGCGGAGGGCGAGCTCGCGGGCATCGAGGAGCGGCGCGCCGGTGTCGTCTCCGTGACCGCCCGCGACATCGCGGACATCGTCTCCCGGCGCACCGGCATCCCGGTGTCCCAACTCACCGCCAGCGAGAAGGAGAAGCTCCTCAGACTGGAGGAGGAGATGCACGCCCGGATCGTCGGCCAGGACGAGGCGGTCACCGCCGTCTCGCAGGCGGTACGCCGCAACAGGGCCGGCATGGGCGACCCGAACCGTCCCGTGGGTTCCTTCCTCTTCCTCGGTCCCACCGGCGTGGGCAAGACGGAGCTGGCCAAGACCCTCGCGGAGCTGCTGTTCGGCGACGAGAACCGCATGATCCGCTTCGACATGAGCGAGTTCCAGGAGAAGCACACGGTCGCCCGTCTCGTCGGAGCGCCTCCGGGATACGTCGGTTACGACGAAGCGGGCCAGCTCACCGAGAAGGTCCGAAGGCAGCCGTACAGCGTCGTGCTGTTCGACGAGGTGGAGAAGGCGCACCCCGACGTCTTCAACACGCTGCTCCAGATCCTCGACGACGGTCGGCTCACGGACGGCCAGGGCCGCACCGTCGACTTCCGGCACTGCGTCGTGATCATGACGTCCAACATCGGCGCGCATCGCATCCTGGACCACAAGGGGGATGTGTCCGACCTCAAGGACGCCTTGATGGGCGAGCTGCGGACCCGCTTCCTGCCCGAGTTCCTGAACCGTATCGACGACATCATCATCTTCCACAGCCTGAACGAGGGCGATCTGGCGCAGATCGTCGAGCATCTGCTCGGCCGGAGCGAACGCCGGGTGCACGCGCAGGGCATGAAGCTGGAGGTGACGGAGGCGGCCAAGAAGCTGCTGATCACCCACGGTCACCAACCGGAGTTCGGCGCACGCCCGTTGAGGCGCACGATCCAGACGGAACTCGACAACAGGATCGCGGAGCTCCTGCTCGGTGGCGAGGCCGAACCCGGCGACACCATCGTCGCCGACGACCGGGACGGCTCCGTCCACTGCACCGTGCGCAAGGCCGCCCCGGGCGACGACGCCCCGGGCGACGGCACGAAGGCGGAACGGGGAGGCGGGAAGCCCGCCGACGCCACGCAGAACGAGTGACCAACGCACGACGAAGGACGGGACGGAGGACTCCTGCACACCGAAGACGTACCCGGGCGCGTGAACGCCGGGTAGTCGTTTGAGGAGGCTGCGCATGACGCACCACAAGTCCAACCAGGCTGTCGAAGGCGATCCGGAGCACGCCCACAACAGGGGAATGCCGCTGCGGTCCGACGATGACGAACTCCACGCACGTACGGTCCGTGAGCGGCGGGAAGCCGGTCTGCTGGGCGGTCCCATGGACGACCCCGAAGCCGCGTACAGGCGAGAGCGTGTGGAGATCGATCTCGAGGTGGGCGCCGGTCGGATCCCGACGGGCAACTTCACCCGGCGGGCCCGGAACCCCTACCCGCCCTCCAGCTACGAGGAATGAATTCACCGCAAGACCCACATCACCGCAAGACCCACATCACCGTACCGAGGGGCGCGTTCACGGGCGCGCCCCTCGATTCAGGGAAGGCCCTCGGCCGGGCGGCCGGACTCGCGCCCCGGACCCCGCCCTCGGCAACTCGGTCGCGCCCGCAGGGCAGTTGGCTCGCTGAGCGGCGGACTCGATCAGCGGCGCGTCCGATCAGCCGCTGTCGTCGGGCGACTGGCCCAGGGAGACCACCACCGCGCTCTCCGGTCCGTCGGGTGCCTGGAAACTCACGGTGTCTCCCGCCCTGTGGCCGAGGAGAGCACGTCCGAGCGGGCTGTCGGCCGTGACGAGCGTCCGGTCCGACACCACGGCGGTTTCGCCGATTTGAACGGTGTCCGTCGTGCCGTCCGTGAACCGGACGGTGACCGTGCTGCCCACGCCGACCAGGTCGGTGGGCGGCGGACCCGCCACCTCCGCCTGACGGAGCCGCGTGGTGATGTCGGAGATCCGGTCGTCCAGACGCCGGAGGTCGTCGGCGCGCTGCAACTCGTCCGCTTCGTCGGCACGGTCGCCCACCTGCGCGTCGGAGTCCCGCAGGGTCGCCGCGACCGTGGCGCGCTCGGCGTGGAGGTCGGTGAGTTCCTGCTCCAGAGAGTGCCGGGCAGCCTCGCTGATCGGTGCTGGTTCGCTGGGCATGCCTACTCCTCGGGTGCCGAAAGCTGAGTCGTATCGGAGCAGTATCAGCATATCCATCCATTTCGATTCGCCATTGAGTCGAATCGCGACGATATGTGATGTATGGAATCGTGGGTCCCTGGAGCTCAGGACGCTTCCTGATGCGCTTCCTGATGTCCTGCGAGTTGAGGGAGGTCCGCATGTCCTCGAAGCGACGCCGGAAGAAGAAGAGCCGCCGCAAGCACGCCGCGAACCACGGGAAACGACCCCAGTCCTAGGCCCGGTGAGACTCTTGAACGCATCCCGGAACGGCCAGGAGGACGGGCTCGAGCCCCATGTCGGGCCCGAGCCCCGGGGTGAACCGGAATTCCGTCCGTACCATCACCCGGCCGCCGGCTGGGGTGCGGCCAAGAGCGTGGGACAGTTCCTCGTACGCGAACGTGCCCTCGTGGACGGCCCGCGGGCGATCATGCGCATGAACCACGAGAACACGGGCTTCGACTGTCCCGGATGCGCGTGGCCCGACGACACCAAGGGCCTGCACCTGGACATCTGCGAGAACGGCATCAAGCACGTCACCTGGGAGATGACGAACAAGCGGGTCGGCCGTGAGTTCTTCGCAGCCCACTCGGTGACCGAGCTGTTCGGCTGGAGCGACTACGACCTGGAGGACCAGGGGCGGCTGACCGAACCCATGGTCTACGACCCGGAGTCGGACCACTACGTGCCGATCGGCTGGCACGACGCGTTCGAACTGGCCGGCCGCACCCTGCGGGAACTGGACGATCCGAACCGGGCCTCGTTCTACACCTCCGGCCGTCTCGGCAACGAGGCCACCTTCCTCTACCAGTTGATGGCCCGCGAGCTGGGCACCAACAACCTGCCCGACTGCTCGAACATGTGCCACGAGGCCAGCGGCCGCGCTCTCCAGGCCTCGCTCGGCACCGGCAAGGGGACCGCCGATCTCAAGGACTGGGAGACCACCGACGCCCTGTTCATCATGGGCGTCAACGCGGCCTCCAACGCTCCCAGGATGCTCACCGCCCTGGCCGAGGCCTACCACCGCGGCGCCCAGATCGTGCACATCAACCCGCTGGTCGAGGCGGCCGCCACCCGCACCATCGTTCCGCACGACTTCACGGACATGGCCGTCCTCAAGTCCACCCGGACCAGCACCCTGAACCTCCAGCCACGCATCGGCGGGGACATGGCACTCCTGCGCGGCATGGCCAAGGCGATCCTGGAGCAGTCGAGCACCGACCCCAAGGCCCTGGACCAGGAGTTCATCGACCGCCACACGGCGTACTTCGACAAATACCGCGCGGTGTGCGAGGCCACCTCCTGGGACGAGATCGAGCGCCAGTCCGGGATCGACCGGGACGGCATCCTCAAGGCGGCGCGGGTGTACCGCGAAGCCGACCGCTCCATCATCAGCTGGTGTCTCGGTGTCAGCCAGCACGAACACGGCGTCGACACCGTACGGGAGATCGTCAACCTCCTTCTGCTGCGCGGCAATCTGGGCCGGGAAGGCGCCGGTCCTTCACCGGTGCGCGGCCACAGCAACGTCCAGGGCAACCGGACGTGCGGCATCGACCACCGGCCGAGCGAGGAGTTCCTGGACCGGCTGGCCGAAGTGTGCAGGATCGACCCGCCCCGCGAGCACGGCATGGACACCGTGGCCACCATCCGGGCCATGCACCGCGGCGACGTGAAGGTGTTCGTCGGCATGGGCGGCAACTTCGCCCTCGCCGCGCCCGACACCCCGTACACCTACGCGGCACTGCGCAACTGCGATCTCACGGTCCAGGTGAGCACCAAGCTCAACCGCAGTCACCTCGTGCACGGCCGCCGGGCGCTCATTCTCCCGTGCCTGGGCCGCACCGAGAAGGACCACCAGCGAGCCGGTGTCCAGAGCACGTCGGTCGAGGACTCGATGAGCATGGTCCACCTGTCCGTCGGCATGAAGCGCCCCGCCTCGAAGCACCTGCTGTCCGAGCCCGCGATCATCGCCGGAATGGCCCGCGCCGCCCTTCCGGACAGCGAGACTCCGTGGGAGTGGTACATCGAGGACTACGACCGCATCCGCGACACGATGGCGCGGGCCCTCGACGGGTTCGAGGACTGCAACCGCCGCGTGCGCCTGCCGCTCGGCTTCCGCATCAAGCAGCCCGCCCGCGAGCTGGTCTTCCTCACTGCGTCGGGCCAGGCCGAGTTCTCCGCGGCCCCCCTGCCCGACGTGGTCCCAGCCCCCGGCACCCTGGCGCTCGGCACCATGCGCTCCCACGACCAGTGGAACACGACGATCTACTCGGACAACGACCGCTACCGGGGCGTCAAGAACCTGCGCACGCTCGTCTTCATGAACGAGGACGACATGCGGGAACGCGGCATCTCCGAGTTCACCCCTGTCGACATCGTCAGCACCGCCAAGGACGGCAGCCACCGCAATCTCGACGGCTATCTGGCCATCCCCTACGACATCCCCCGCGGCTGTGCGGCCGGCTACATGCCGGAGATGAACGTACTCTGCGCGATCGGCGACTACAGCGTCCAGAGCGACCAGCCCCTGATGAAACACGTCAAGGTCACCATCACGCCGGCCGCCGCCGACCAGGTGGACAACGCCCGATAGCCGGCTCGGTCGCCTCCACCACCCACCGGACGGCTGTCCCGCCAGGTGGCTGTCCCGCCTGACGGCCGTCGGCGTCGTGTGCCCGAAAATGACCTCTTTGCCGCCGACCGGCCGGCACTCCGTGAGGCGAAGGGCATCGTCGATCTTTATCGCCGTACCCACATTGGCGGGGTATCGACATTGACAACAGTGGCCACTAAGCTGCACTTCCGATCAGAATCGCAGGTATTCCGTCATCTGGCCAGCGCAACCCCAGGCACGGTGTGGTAATGGATCACCGCTACCTGGCGGCACGGAGGCGTCGGCCGCTCCGGAGGGGGACCGAGCTTGACTGCTGGGGTGTACTTCTCATTCATCGGGATAGACGGCGTCGGGAAATCGACCTTCGCCGGCCTGTTGCACAGCGCATTGACCGCGAATGGCCACGACGCGCGCTTGGTGAGTTGGCGCAGTGAACTCACCGACCAACCCTGGCGTTCCACCCGCACCGTTCAACAGGAATTATGGGTCGAGTCATTCCGTATGATGCATCTCGGCATGGGAGCCGACTTCCAGCCGCCGGCCGACTTCAGTACCTTTCAGCAGGAAGACTGGGAATCCCGATTCGGCTCCGCGTCCATTACGGAGCGACGCGCCGCCGGCCCTCTGGCGGCCGCCTGGCTCGAATGGTCGGGCTACACCGTACTGCGCCACGAATCGATCAGACCACTGCTGGCCCGGGGAATAACGGTAATTGAGGACAGCTCAAGTCTGAAAATGGCTTACAAGGCCATTCAGCACGCCCGCACCCTGAACGACGACCCGGACATGGCTCAGGAAATCGACCGAGCCGAAGAGTCGCTGCTGACCCTGTTCCGTACATACCCGCCCGATGTCCCGGTCATCGTCTCCGGACCTGTCGATGTCGCCTTCAAATGGCGCACGGAACAGGACGGCACTCTCGGGGTACTGGAAGACATGTCGCCGGTCGGCGGCGCCCGCGGATGGCCGGGATTCCTTGAGCACCAGAGCGCCTCCGACCAGTTCTTCCGCAAGGTCGCCGCGGACTGGGGCTGGCCGCTCTTCGAGGTGACGGACGCGGACCCGGCCGTCAATTTCCCCGCTCTGCTCGCGGGCCTGCGCGAAGTCCCGGCGGCCGCCGGGCTGCTCGACGGGTATCCGTCATGACGCCCGACAGCGAGACCCGGGCGATCCTGGCTCTGGCGCATGTCGCGCCCCGTATCCCCCGGGCAGACGCCGTCGATGCCGTACTCCGCGACGAGAAGAGGGCCCTCTCGGTCCTCCGCGCCAACCAGGTGCTGAGTTACGGCGCCGCCCAGCTCGCCGAGTCCGGGCGGGCACCGACCGGGTCGGTCATCCTGTCTGCGGCGGCCGCCAAGCGCAAGGAACGCGCTCAACTGGACGAACTGTGGTCGCAGATCGGCGAAGCGGTCGCCGAGGCCGGTGTTCCGGTCGCCGGGATCAAAGGCCGGGCGGCCATGTCGCTCTATGAGGAGCCGGCCCTCCGGGACATGTCCGACGTCGATCTGCTGGTCGGCAGCGTGGATGACGCGATGGCGTTGGTCGAGGTGCTGCGCGCCCGCGGCTTCGAGTGGTGGGAGAACGAGCTTCCCTGGGTGAAACGCGACCGGTCGACCGGAAGGATCTACGGCCAGGCGCCCTTGGATCTGGTCCGCGGTACCGAACGGCTCGGGGTCGACCTGCACTTCTCCGGCTATTCCGTCCGGCACTGCCGATTCCTGCCGCTCGACGTGACCGAACCGGGTCTCAACCGGTGGACGCCCTTGGAGAATCTGCCGCTGCTGGTCGGCAACGCGGCGGGCGACTTCCTGATCCGGCAGAAGGACGTCAATGACATTGCGCTGATGCTGGAGCAGCCCGGCTGGGAGTGGGGCAGTGCTCTCCATCGCATCCGGCACGTCGGACTCGGGCCTTTCTGGAATGCCCTCCTGGAGGCGACGGCGCACACCTCCCGTCTTTCCGGCGAAGCCGCCCGGCGCGCCGGTACGCTCGCCCTGCCCGGTGTGCCCCGAGAATCTCCGCCCTTCGCGGTCCCCAGCGCCCGCAGGAGGGTCCGCGGTACCGTGATCGACGCCTATCGCAGTGCTGACGGACCGTTGGCAGGGATGAAACTGGCGGCGGCTTCCTACCGTTACTACCGGCGGCCGCTACGGCTCACCGCCGAACGGTCGTGCACGCACGACGCCGAAGCAGCCGCCCCCGTGCGGCATCTGCGCAACGATGTATGCGTGCGGCTCGTACCCCTGGACATGGTGCATGGCCTCGCCCCGGCATCCCCGCCCCCACCGGAGGAGACCGGCAAACCGGAGAGCTCGTCCGTCCAGGGAAGCACTCGACTGCGTGAACTCGTGGTCTCCGGGCACAGTTTCGCCCAGCTCAACGGTGAGTTGTTCGCCACGACGGTGCACTACGACATCTGCCCTGTCCAGCGCGACGTCGCAGCGGGCGACCTGGGGCGGGACTGATGCGCGCCGTCGAATTCAGAGGCCCCGGAAAAATCGAGATCGTGGAGGTGCCCGACCCGGTCGTCGAGAAACCGACCGATGCCGTGGTCCGCATCGAAGCCGCCGGCGTCTGCGGTTCGGATCTCTGGCAGTACCGCGGACTCGAGCCGCTTCCGGTGGGCGAACGGATGGGGCACGAATTCATCGGCTCGGTCGAATCGATCGGGTCGGCCGTGACATCGGTCCGGCCCGGCGACTGCGTCGTCGCCCCGTTCAGCTACAGCGACGGCGACTGCGCCGCCTGCGCGGGCGGCCTGCCGGTCTCCTGCCCGGCAGGCGGCGTCTGGGGCGATCCGGGAACTCCCGGCGGTGCGCAGGCCGAGGCGATCCGGGTGCCCTTCGCCGATGCGACGCTCGTCCGGCTGCCCGGCGCTGAGCTGAGCGCCTCCGACATCCGGCGCTTCCTGCCGCTGGCCGATGTGCTGCCGACCGGCCATCACGCGGCGAGCCGGGCCGGTGTGGGACCCGCGACGCGCGTCGTGGTGATCGGTGACGGCCCCGTCGCGGCCTGCGCCGGACTCGCCGCGCGGAGACTGGGGGCCGAACAGATCCTGGTGCTGGGACATCATCCGTCCCGCCTGGCCGTGAGCAGAGCAGCGGGCATGGCCGTGGCCGAGGTCGGCGGGCCGGAAGCGGCCGCAGAGTTGGTCCTGGGCACCTTCGGCAGACCGGCGGACGCGGTGCTCGAATGCGTCGGCACCCAGGATTCGGTCGACGCGGCGCTCAGCTGTGTCCGGGACGGCGGCACCCTGAGCTACGTGGGGTGGCCGACGACGGGAGTGTCGATCCCGCTGCGCACGACCTTCGACCGAAACATCACCGTGTGCGGGGGACTGGCGCCGGTGCGGAACTACCTCCCGGAGCTGCTCGCGGACGTCGTGAAGGGAACCATGGACCCGTCATCGGTCATTGACCTGGAACTGCCGCTCGCGGCCGCCGCCGACGCCTATGCCGCCATGGACCAGCGCACTGTATTGAAAGCCTGCCTCCGCAATTGACGCGTGCGCGCTGTGCGGAAGAACCTGCTTTCTGCAGGCGGTGGAACCAACTGCCCGCCTAAGGCGGCCGACGGTACAGTGGGGCCGGCAGAGAAATGGATGAAGGCGGGGCCGTTGCAATGTCCGGCCGCTTGCATGCCCACCGCTCTGAACGATGTGCTCGTATGTGCCCTACGCCCTGATGGCCAAGAGGATTGTGTCTCCGATGCGTTGATGGAATGCCGGGACAGTCTTGATCCTCAGTGCGATCACCAGGCACGGTGTCGCCGGGGGAGCCGACATGCTCGAAGTAGCTGTCTGTTCGGACAGCGAATTATTCCGCGCGGGAATTCAACAGTATGTCGACAGTCACCCCGGTGGGGCCGAACTGGTCGACTTCGGGGGGGATCTGGCCCGACTGGTACAGACGCTGAACACGTCGGCAGTGGTGGTCGTCGACGGGCGCTCACATGTCATGGCGCTTTCCGAATTCGCACGTGCCATGGACGGAAGCACCGCGATGGCGCCGCGTATGGTCGTGGTGGGTACCCCGATCACGATCAATGTGGCCATCGCGGTTCTCGAGGGGCCGGCCAGAGGGATCCTTCCCGCCGACTGCCGGCCGTCCGACTTCCACGCCGCTCTGCGGGCGGCCGCGTCCGGTGACTACTACCTGTCGGCCAGTGTCTTCAGCCCGCTCCTCGCCAAGCTGGGCGAAGCCGCCTACGTGGCACGGAACGACACCGCGCTGACCAGCCGTGAGGCGGAGATACTCGGCAAACTCGCGGAGGGAAGGTCCAGCGCCGACATCGCGTCGAGTCTGCGCCTGAGCAAGCGCACGGTCGGCTTCCATGTGTCCAACATCCTGTCGAAGCTGGGAGCGGGCAGCCGTGCCCAAGCTGTCGCGTACGCCTACCAGAACGGCCTGCTCACACCTCCGTCCCGGCCGTACGGAGGTCCATAGGGGGACCGCCCCGACACCGGACACCGGACACCGGCCGTGCGGCCTGTCAGGCCAGGTCCCCCAAGCGGTCGAAGGCCGTCCGCACCCGCCGCATCCACCAGGCGACCGCTGCGTCGGAGGGACGGGGCAGCCCCTCGGGCCGATGGGCGGCCGTGGTCAGCAGCACGCCCAACTCGCCCGCGACGGCGTGGTACACGACGGCCAGGTCGAGCACGGGATTCCCTGGCGGCGAATCGGTCAGTTTCAGCCACATCTCCTCGAGCGCGTCCCGCTCCCCGTCGTCGCCCCAGGCGCTGTTGCAGAGGAAGTAGACGAAATCGAGGTCGCCCGGGCCGTAGGTGGCCAGCCCCCAGTCGATGGCGAGCACATCGCAACCACGCACGCCGAGATTGGGCGGCCGGAGATCACCGTGCAACAGCGTGCTCGGCGCCTCGCGCCCGAGCCGGGTCAGCAGTGCGGACGGATCGGCGACCAGACGGAGCACGGCATCGGAGACCTTCGGATCGGCCCGCTCGGCGAAGGTCTCCCACATCCGGCCGATCAACGTGGGGAAATTGTCGGAGCTGCGCCAGTTCAGCAGCCGCTGCAGCGGTGAGAACACCCGCAGCCGGTCCGCGAGGGTGCACAGACCAGGGTGCGCCTGCCTTCCGAGGAACCCTGCGTGCATGTCGGCGGCCGCCGTGAGGATGTCGCGCGCCATGCGCTGCCGGCCTGCCCTCTGCGCCGAGTCGAGTTCCGCGGAGATGTCGTCCATGACGATGATCCACCCGCTGTCGTGCTGCCGGGCCGAGAGGACCGGAGAACGCAGGCCGGCCGGCAGCGCGGTGTAGACACCGTCGGTGAAGAGCAGGCCCTCCCGGCCCGCGTCCCGGCTCGCCACGGCAAGCCAGTCCCGACCCGGCCTGACGATCTTGACGACCACGGGCCGCCCGGACGGCAGGCGCGCGCTGAACAGGGCAGCCCCCGACAGCCCGTCGTGCCCGAACTCGGCGACCGAACCGGGAGCCACGCCGGCCACATCGTGCGGGACCAGAACCGGTGGTTCATGCGGTGCCGCCGACGAGACGAGATGCAGACGGATCCTGCCGGACTCCACATGCAGCTGGTGCAGTTGGCGCACGGGGAAGCGGGTTCCGCCCTTGACGATCTCGCGCTGCGTCACCACCTCGTAGCCACCGGGCGCGGCAGAAACCGACCACCAGGTCAGTCGTCCGGGTGGGCCGATGACACGGGGCCACGCCGCCAGGACGGCAGACGCTCCGGGGACCACCTCCGCGCGGCCGTTGGCAAAGCTCTCCAGCGTGCATTCCGGGTGATACCACCGCCGCAGGCCGGAACTCCGCCCGGTGGTGAATCCCTTGCGCAGCGCCGCCAGCAGTATTTCAGCCATTGGCCATCACGGGCAGCAGGATTCCATGACGCCCACACTTTTCCCAGAGTGTCTCCGGCCAGGCCGAAAACAACCCTGGCCCGACCCGTGATTCACCTGTCAGTCGAACCGGCCGACCTGGCAGATTTACCAGGGTGCAACTGTTTGTATCCCCAGGTTCGCCAACCTGTCAGAAAGGACGTGGTCCGACGCCCGCACCGACCGTTAGCATATGAAGATCACATAGCGCGAAGACCCATTGTGAAATCGGATGAAAGCGGTTCATGCCGGTTCACGCGACCAGCGAAAACCCCTCGGGAGTCCAGTAGTGGTCGAAATGAAGGGAATAGCGTCATGACATCCACCGGCAAGGCGGACAACTCCGGCCGGCCGTACAAGGAAAGTTGTATGCCGCTGCCGGAGCTCTTTCAGGGGCCCCGTGTCGAGCGTCTGAACTATCGCATCTTCGCCGCCCCCGATGACGCCCTCACCGCTCTCGGCGCGGGCGAGATCGACCTCGTCGACTTTCCCGTCACGAGTTCGGATCCGCTACCCGAAGGCGTGGCCGTCGATACATGCCGCGACTTCGGGTACTACTTCGTAGCCTTCAACAACAGGCTTGCGCCCACACACTCGAAGGCCTTCCGCCAGGCGTTCGCGTATCTCCTCGACGATGTGAAGAAGACGGTCAGCCGGACGGTGACCTCGGAACGCGTCGAGGTCATGGACAGCATCATGGTCCAGTACTACGGGCGCCTGGTGAACCGCTACCTGCCCCAGTACGCGACCAGCGGTCCGGACGACGCGGTGGCCCGGGCGCTCGCGACCCTGGGCTCCGAACTCGAGGGTCTGGCCGATGACTCCGTCAAGTGCCTGATCACGACGAACGACGCCATCTCCAAGGCGATCATGGTCGCGCTCCGCGATCGCGTCGAGCGGTCACCCGAACTCGCTCGCGTCATCAGCTTCGTCGAGACGACGCGTAACGACGTCGCCACCACCGTCTACTCCGGTGACGAGGGTGAGTGGCACATCTTCTGCGGCTGGCAGTACGTGCAGGACAACCTGTCGCGGTGGAACCCCGGTATGAGCAAGCTGCGCCTGTCGCTGGACTGGACCGCGGACTTCCAGTCCGCCAACAGCCAGACCCGCAACTACCCCGGCTTCAACAGCCCCGAGTACGACCGTGTCGCCCAGCAGTTCCTCACCACGCTGTACCCACGCGACCTGCGTGGAGCGGTCATCACCGAGGAGCACCTCGAACCGTGGTGGAACAACGCCGAGTTCTGGGCCAAGGGCGGCGACGTGCCCAAGAACGCGGACGCCCTGCTGCTGCTGTGGAAGCTGCAGTGGATGATCGCCGACGAGGCGCCGGTGGTCCCGATGTTCGCGGCGTCCGTGCGCTTCGCCCGGAGTTCGGACGTGTTGGGCATCTGGAACGGTGACCCGCACGAGAGCTTCACCTACCCGGGGGCCAGCCAGCCGATCGAGTCGACGTACCCCGGCGGCACGATGAGCCACTGGACCTTCCAGCGGATCCGCAAGACCGATCCCGCGGTCCAGGAGATCAACCTCGGCGTGACCAACCGCCTGCGCCACATCAACCCGCTCGGGGTCGGCAACTACTGGGACGCCCTCATCTGGAGCCGGATGTACGAGTCCATGCTCGGACTCAACCCGTTCCTGCTCATGAAGGGCGTCGCCGAGGACGCGGTCAACCTCGCCGACTCCTTCCACAGCGAGTTCTTCAGCAGCGGCAAGATCCGCTACGCCCTGCACCTCACCGTCAAGCCCGGCGTCCGCTGGCATGACGGCGAGGACTTCACGGCCGAGGACGTGGCGTTCACCTATCTGTCGATGCTCGGCGCTCGCGGCCGCGAGCTGGCGAAGCGGAACGCCTCCACGGCCGAGTTCGAGTCCGCGCTGGTCAACGAGAAAGAGATCCCCGCGTGGATCGACATGGCGCGCTGGCTGGAGCACATCGAGATGCCGGACGCCAAGTCCATCAGTCTCTACTTCACGCACAGCAGCCGTTACCTGCACGAGTGGTTCGGTGACATGCCCATCGTCCCGATGCACATCTGGCGCCACCTCGGGCCGGACTACACCCAGCCCACGTACCGCGGAACCACGGGCCTGTACGCCATCTCGGACGAGGCGCGCGGAGCCGGCGGCGACGAGTTCGCGGGCTGGCACGGCCTGGTGGGCACCGGACCGTTCCGCTGGACGCCGTCGAGCGACCCGCTGAACACCGGCGGCAGCCTGGTGCGGTTCAGCCACTACCACAATCGGTTGGAACCGATGGAGGGGTGACCCATGAGCATTCAGTACCTCGACCCTGAGAAACGGCTGCCCGAGCACCGTGCGGCGGAACTGACGCGCGCGTTCCAGGCACTGATGAACGCTGACCAGCGAACGGCTCTCGAGCTCATCCTGCCGTCGACCAAGGACGAGGACTCGCTCGTCCGAGCGTTCGGCTTCCACTACCTGGGCGATCTGTACCACTTCCAGTGGGACTTCGATCTGTCCCTGACCGCGTACGAGAAGGCGGCGGACCTGTTCACCGAGAACGGGCACGAGCGAGGCCACGTTCTCAACGCGATGCGGCTCGCCGACATCTACGTCGACCAGGCGGAGTCCAGTGGCGACGCGGCCACGGCCGACATGCGCAGCGCCGAGGAGATGGCACACGCCATGCTCGACGAGGCCCACGCCCAGGCGGAATCCATGGGCGACCAGTTCCTCATCGGCTTCGGTCTGCACTACAAGGCGCTGTTCAAGACGGCCGACGAGGAGTGGCCGGCGGCCGCCGAGATCGCGCAGCGCGCGGTCGAGGTCCGTGCCGCCATGGGCGACAAGATCTTTGTCCTGAGCAGCCAGGCGCTGCTGGCCCGGGCCCGGGCCGAGCTCGGCGACTTCGACTTTGCCGAAGAACTGGCCGAGAGCACCTTCAAGCTGCAGATGGAGCGCAGTCTGCGGGCGCCGAGCCTGGCCACGCTGCAGATCATCGCCGTGATCAACGACCGCAGGTCACTCGCTCGCACCAAAGAACTGACCAGCAAATTCACGGCCGTCGAGCCGATCGCGCGGACTCCGTTCATCTTCGGGGACGTCCCGGAGCAGGAGCTGGCGGTCATGGCCCACTCGGGTGAGACGGTCTCGCCGATCGTCGGATCGGTCAGCCGGACGGACCGCAGGCGCAGTGCGCTGGTCACCGATCCCGAGGTGAAGTTGAGCGCTCTGCACTCCTGAGATCTCCCGCGAGGGGTGTACGGAACCGATGTCCCGTACACCCCCGTCGCTCTGCCTGGCGGAGGGCCATGCCGACCATCGTCGCCGTACATTCGACCGAGGAGTACGCCGCACAGCTCGGCGAGCGTGGCCTTCTTCCGGTCCTCGGTGACCACACCCGCCGACTGGAGCGGCTGATCCGGGCACGGCATGGAGCGGGGACCCTCCATCGGCCGGCCTCGCGGGGTCCCGGGCGGGTGGTGGTGGGTCTCGGATCCGCCGGGGCCATGGCCGGCGCCTGCCATGCGGCGCACAGCGGGAGTCGGCTGATCGAGCTGGCGGGGCTCGACGACTTCAAGGCATCGCTGCTCGGCGAACTGCCGTCGAGTGTGACCGTGGTGGGGCTCGCGGAGCACTTCGGGCCGGCTGCCATCCGCACCCTTCAGCGGGAGCTGACGGACGCGGAGGTGCCGTGGGGCGTGCTGATCGGGCGCGACCTTCCCGCACTCAGCTGGGTGGTGGCCAAACAGCATCTGTACCGCGGCAACCGCTGGTCGCGTCATCTGTCACTGTCCACCCTCACCGAGACCACGAGCCCCGCAGGCCGGGCCGGTCCCCTCACCAGCCTGCAGAACGAGCAGATCACGCCGGACGTGCTGCGGCGGATGCGCTCGTTGCCGCACGACTTCCTCGCCCTGAGCGGCCATGGCGACCAGGCGGACCTCTATCTGCACGGCGGTTGGCTGTGCAGCAGGGACCTTTCGGGCGCGGCCGCGCTGGTCGACGCGACACGAGGGGACTCGGTGATGAGGTGCTGCGCCGAACAGACCTGCTATCGGGCGCGCATCCACGAGCCGGAAACGGGACTTGCCGCCGAGCGAAGCGTGCTGGTGCCCGCCGGGGAACTGCTCGCCGGTGTGCTGTTCCTGAACAGTTGCTACACCCTGCTCGCCGCGCCCGGATACCGGTACCGGCTCGAGAACTCCCTGCTGACCAGGTGCGTGGAGGGGATGACCGGCGCGGTCATCGCGACCGAGATCCAGCGCCGGGCGGATCCGGCGGAGGCACTGCTGGTGTCCGGGCTGCTGTGGAGCGGGCACACGGCCGGTGTGGCGACCCTGGCGCTCAACAGGCTGCAGGCCGACTGCTTCACCGGCTCGCCGGTCTTCGTCCTCTTCGGTGATCCGGATCTGACGATCGGCGACCCACCGGCCGACACCGATGCGGTCATCGACGCCGCGGCTCGGGGCGACATGACCGCCCGGTTGCCGTTCTCGGCGAGCCATGTCACGTACGCCTCGCTGGCCGGCGGCGGTGACGGCCTACGGGCCGAGCCGGTGGGAGAGCACCGAGACGGGCGACGGGCGTTCGTCGTCCCGGTGCCGCGGGGAAGAGAGATCGTTGTGGTGTCGGACCGCGGCTCGATGGCCGACGATCCGGTGGTCCGGCTGGGCGGGCTCACCGATCCGGCAGTCGACGCCCGAGGCCTGCGGCTGCTGCAGGACCGTCTCACCGCGCTGACCACGCTGCCAGTACCCGTACCCGACGACGGCGTGGCCCGGGTGGCCCACAGCCTCGCCGCCGCCCTGCGTGCCGTACACCTGCCGCCGCAGCATCCACTCACCGTCACGGCACGGGAGCGCGCCACCGCAGAGTTGACGAGCCGTCTGGCTCTGACACAAGGAGCAGCCGTACAGCGCATGGTCCGGGAGTGGAGCGACGCGCTCGGCGGCCCGATGATGGCGGTGGACGAGGAGCGAGTCGTCTACGACGCCGTCGAGGAGACGGGGGAGGACTGCCACAGCTGCGGCTCGCCGCTGTTCAGGGTGACCGCCCGGGACGTCTATCTCCCCCGCGTCGAACGCACTTTGTGGTTGTGCCCGAGCTGCACCGTCGTCGCCGATGTGCCCGCCGACGCCGGCCGGCTCGAGGTCTTCGCGCCGCAGGTCGCCGAACGCAAGGCCCCGTTCCCGGTGTCCGTACGGATGTCCGCACCGTCCGCGGGGCTCCCCGGAACGACAGTGGTGGGCGCCGCGGTGCTCGGCGCCCGGGGGCGCTGCCGGCCGGGAGTGAGCGTCGGGCCGGGGCCGGGTCCGGCCGGTCACTGCACTCTGCGTCTGTATGTGCACGCGGACGCCGTGCCGGGCACCTATAACCTGCGCGTGGTGATCATGGATGATCTGGCGTGCTCCTTCCATTTGCAGCCCATCTCACTGCTGAAGTAGCGCTGATTCACGCCAGCTCGAGAGTCGCCTTGGTGCGCGCGGTCTTTTCGGCCCAGGCGAACACGCCGACCGACGCCACGAGGTACACCAGGCCGATGACGATTTCCCCGAGCAGGAGACCGCCCACCGCGGACAGGGAATCACCACGTGCGATACGGCGTGCCGCCTCGATTCCCCGGCTCAGCGGCAGGGCCTCACCCAGGACGCGCAGCCAGGTGGGCAGTCGGTCCATGCCGATGTTCGCCCCGCTCACCAGCAGCATCAGGAGGGCGACAAGATTGGCGAGGAAGGGGACGTCACGGCTGACCAGACCGATTGCTCCCAGACACAGCCCCAGGCCGGAACAGGCGGAGGCCGCGATCAGCAGCGTCAGGGCCAGGGGAAGAATCCGGTCTGCCGGGATGTGCGCGTCCGTCACCAGGGATCCGAAGAACAGCGTATAGGCGGAGACCAGCAGGCCGTTGACGGCGAACGGGATCAGTCGTCCCACGAATATGCAGATCCGGCTGGCCGGTGATGCCAGCAGTACGGGCAGCGTGCCCGTCGCCCGTTCCTCCGACATGGCGAGCATCGGCCCGTAGACGCAGGCGACGGTACAGCCGACGATCGCGTTCCCGATGACGAAGTACGAGGGATCGGCCGACCCGGCGTAGCGGCCCAGCTCCGCGAAGAAGAGCATCTGCAGTACCGGGGTCACCAGCATCACGGAGATGAACAGGCTGGGCCGCAGCCACTCGAAGAGAGCCCGGTACGAGAGATATCCGCCGAGCAGCAGCAGACGCAGTGGTGCGGTCATCGGGCACCTACCGCAGATGCAGGGTCGCGGTCACCCGGGCCTGCCGTTCCGCGTACCGCAGCAGGAAGGCGCCGCCGATCGCGTAGGCGGCACCCAGCCCGCAGCACGCCGCTGTTCCCGGCCATACGGATGACCCTCCCATCGCCGCGCCGCGCAGCGCGTCCAAGGCCCAGCGCGGAGCGAGCAGTGCACCGAGTGCGGCGAATCCGGGCGAGAGCGTGCTCACCGGAACGAGAAGGCCGCAGACGATCCACACCGGATACTCGAGCATGTTCGTGAACATCCCCGCTTGGCGGTACAGCACGAAAGCGCCGCAGAGCAGGAGCCCGAGCAGGCTCATGCTCACGATCATCACCAGCGTCGCGAGGACGAAGAGTGCGGGATGTGCCAGCTCCAGTGGTACGTCGAAGACCAGTGCGCCGAGTGCGAGGGACCCGGCCATCGAGTACAGCGACAACAGGGCAGCCGCGGTGCAGGACCCCGCCGCCACGGCGAGCAGCGGGACCGGCGCAGCGACCAGGAAGGGCAGAGTGCCCTGTCTGCGCTCCCAGTTGAGCGTCCCCCCGGCCAGAAACAGCACCGAGGTCCAGGAGCCCATCACCGCGGCCCCGAGCATCGTGCCGGTGGTGAGACGTTCCCTGGCACCGGCCTCGAACATGAAGCCGGTGATCGACGCGTAGACGATCGGCTGCAGCACTGCCGCTATCAGCGAGAACCTGCTCCTCATCAGGAGCTTCGCCGTGAACAACGTGGCCGCCACCGTCGCGCGGGCGTTCTCGGTGGCGGGGCTCACGACAGGTCGCCCGCGGACCGGCTGACCAGCTCGACGTAGGCGTCCTCCAGGGTCGGCTCCCGCCGCGTCATGGGTCCGATCACGGCGTCACCGAGCAGCTCGGCCAGCGTGTCGCCGGGATCGTGGTCCGGCAGGCAGTGCACCCGCATGACCTGCAACTGATCACGGTCCTGTACGTCCACGGCGCGCACCATGGGCAGTTGTCGCACCGTGTCGACGAGGTCCGGTCCGACGCCGCGGACCTCGACCTCCACGACCCGGCCCAGTGTGGTGGCCGCCCGCAGCTCCTTCGGCGTGCCCGTGGCGACGATACGGCCCTTGTTGATGATCGCGATCTTGTCGCTGAGCTCCTCGGCCTCGAACATGTAGTGCGTGGTGAGCAGGATCGTCTTGCCGGCGTCCCGGAGCCCGCCGATGACCTGGCGCAGCTCCCGTGCGCCGACGGGATCGATGCCGTTCGTCGGTTCGTCGAGGAGCAGCACCTGCGGATCGTGCAGCAGTCCGCGGGCGAGATGCAGACGCTGCCGCATGCCACGGGAGAAGCCCTCCACGGCGCGGTCCGCGACATCGGAGAGCCGGAACTGTTCGAGCAGCTCCGCCGTCCGGGGGCGGGCGACCCGGGGCGGGATGCCGTACAGCTCGGCGAAATAGCGCAGGTTGTCCCGGGCGGACAGCCGGTCGTAGAGGCCGGAGTCACCGCCGAACACCACGGCGACCGTCCTGCGTACGGCCCGCAGGTCCCGCTGGGCGTCCAGTCCCATGATGCGCGCCGACCCCGAGGTCGGCACCAGCAGCGTGGACAGAATTCGGGTGAGTGTCGTCTTGCCGGCGCCGTTCGGCCCGAGCAGCCCGAACACCATCCCCTGCGGAATCTCCAGGTCGATGCCGTGCAACGCTGTGACCTGCGACGCCGGGCGGCCCCGCCCACCGCGCACCCGGAACTCCCGGCGCAGTTCCCGTGTTTCGATCGCCGGCCCGGGGCTCACCGGGCGGCTTCCGGGACGGGGTGCAGGAAGCCGCGATCCACCAGTCCGCGCACGACCTCGTTCGTGTCGTCCCGTGCCTGCGCCGGGGGCATGCCGAGCGTCCGCTCCGCGTGCCCGGCGATCTGTGACGCCGACCAACGGCCGCCGGCACATCCGTAGACGAGGGCGGCGAACGGCTGGAGCTCGGCCGTACGCCCGTCGATATGGGCGACCAGCACACTCCCGTCGTACATCCGCGCAAGCCGGACGTCGAGACTGCGCCGGACCCGGTCGTGCTCCTCTGCCGTGTCCGGATCCGGAGGGCTCAACCGGGCGTACGTGCAGGCGAGCTGCACACAGCAGTTGAGGGTTTCCGAGAACACCACCAAGTCACGGACATGACCGGCCAGTTCCGTTTCGCCGACGGCGCCGGGTCCGCACAGCGCGCGCTCGAAGTCGTGGAGCAGCGCAGGGCTCCGGTCCGCGTGCTGCAGCCGTTTGTGCCGCCACTTCTCCTGCGTGTTGGTGTCTCCCCGGGAGGCGAGATAGGCGTCGAGCTGCGCCTCCAGACCGAGCCGGGCCTGGAGCAGGGCGTCGTACACCCGGCCCGCACCCAGCCGGGTCACGGCGTCGGTGAAGTACGACTCCGCGTACATCGCCTTGGTCTGTGTGATGTACCGGGCCAGCAGCTCCAGATCGATCCCGGCCCGTATCCGCTCGAATTCGGCTTCCCCGTGGATGGGGCTGCCGATACTGAGACGGTGCAGGAACTCGATCGCCACCGGCCAGATCTCCAGCGTGGGTCGCAGTTCGTGAAAGCGGACCTGCTCTATTGCCCACTCCACATCAGCCGGCGTCCAGTACCGCACGACCACACGGTCGTCGTCGTGCAGCAGATGATGGCTGGCCACCCGTTGCGTACCGCCCGGGACACTGAATCCGCCGATCGGTTTGACGCCCGCGGGGATGTCGCCGATGACGTAGAAGTTGTAGTTCGACCCGGCGCTCGACCAGCCCTCCGCACGGGATCCGCTGACGAAGACGGTCAGTGCGTCATCGGTGGGTAACCCGGCGATCAGTTTCCGGCATGCGTCAATTTCCTGGGCCGCTAATGTCGTACGCCGGCGGCTTGTCGGGGTGGATCGCAAGATCTTTACCTCCAGCGTTACCTGCCGACGGTATGGGCTGGACATCGTGAAGGAGTGTATCCAGGAGATCTAAACGACTCAAGGCCCGCGGCCTTCCGGGCAGTTGGACTGTTCCGGCAACACTCGATATTTGCCAGACCTTCCCGGCAGGCCTTCTCGGACTGCGTTCCAGGCGAAAAGCGTTCACCCTGCGGAATCCTCTCTTCCGACCTCGGTGTCGGCGCATTTCTCGCGTGCGAACCGTCACAATTCCCTGGCCGGATTCCGTCGTTGACCTCGCAAATTGCCCTACTTAGGATGAAGCCGGGCAAGAGCTCGGCCGGAACCCGTCGAGGGAGGCGCTGTCACGTGCATCTGTCTGAAGTGCTCAGACTCCGGGCGGTCCCTGCGGCGGGCATCTGTCTCGAAGTGACCAGGCGCTGCCCGCTGCACTGTGCGCACTGCTTCACCGATTCGTCACTGGAATCGGCCGAACTACCCGCCGACCGCCTGCTGCGCTTCGCCGACACCTTCGCCATCGGGCCGGGTCCGCAGATCGTGGTGATGTCCGGTGGCGAACCGCTGATGAGGCCCGGACTCGTGACCGCACTCGCCGAGCGGGCGCGGACCGCGGGCGCCCGTACCTATCTGCTGTCCGGCGCGTTCTTCGCCACCCGGCCGACGGTGCCCGCGGCTGTTCTCGCCGCCGTCGAGGCGGTCGATCACTTCGCGGTGAGCATGGACGCCTTCCATGAACGCGAGGTCCCCGGAGCAGCCGTGTTCGCCCTGCTCGAACTGCTGCTGTCCCGCGGGGTTTCGACGAGCGTGCAGGCCGTCGCCGGGCACGCCGACGAGTTGATCGGCCGGCTGCGGCACGAGTTCGGTGATCAGGTGCCCGTGCTCGTCACCCCGCTCGTCGCCTCCGGTCGGGCAGCCGCCTGGCACCGCGCTGCCAAGGCGCCCGCGGAGCAGACCCTGGCACCTTGCGCGATGGCGGCCTGGCCGGTGGTCGCGTCGACCGGAGCCGTCACGGCCTGCTGCAACGAACAGGTCGTGGCGGGAGCTGCCGCGCCGCACCTGCAACTCGGCAGTATCGACCTCGAAGGCTGGCCGGAGATCCGGCAGCGCTGCCTCACCCTTCCGCTGCCACGCGCACTGCGCACCTTCGGGCCCGGACATCTGGCCGCACGCCACTCCGGGCCGCCCGGGCCGGGATACTGCGCAACCTGTCTGCGGCTGCCCGCTGACGCCGCGACCGGCGAGCGGATCGCAGCCGAACTCGACTCGCCGTTCGGCGTGCTGGCCGAATCGCTGGTGGAGCGCTCGATACGGGACGGCGGTGCGCTCGGCTTCGCGCGCCGCTACGGGGCGCCGGCCTACGCGGAGCTGGTCGAGTCCGGCTCCCGGAACGGAACCTCCGATGGCCCTGACCGCTAGCGACATCGCCCGGACGAGGGCGTCCCCCGGCAGCTCCGCCCTGCTGTTCCTCACCGACCGGTGCCCGGTCGAATGCGCCCACTGCTCGGTCGGTTCGCTGCGCGGCGGCCGCGGTATCACCGACTGGCCCCGCTTCACGGCGCTGGTGGCGTCACTCGCCGCACGCGAGGCGATCCAGGTCGTCGCCGTGTCCGGTGGCGAACCCTTCGCCGAACGCCGGGGTCTGATCCACGCCGCACAGGAACTCCACGCAGCGGGCAAACACCTGGTGCTCTACACCAGCGGCTACTTCGGCGGAACGGCGGCCGCCGGGTGGGCTGCCGAGGTGCTGCGCCGCGCTGAGACCATCGTCCTCAGCACCGACCGGCACCATCGAGCGCTCGTACCCGACGAGGCGTGGCTGGCCGCGGCCGTACTCGCCCGGCGAAGCGGAGCCTGGCTGATCGTCCAGACCCTCGAGGGGGAGGCGGACCAGGCTCGCGGACTGCTGCGCCGCGCCTTCGGCCCCGGCTGGGCCGGCTGGGCAGAGATCGAGGAACAGCCGGGCCTGTCGCACGGACGGGGCGCGGACTGGTTCCCGGCGCCACCGGCCGCGGGCCCCGGGCGCTGCGGTCTGGTGGGCACGGCGGTGGTCCGTTACGACGGTACGGTGAGCGCCTGCTGCAACGAAACGGTGATCATGGGCGGTGGCCCGGCGCGGCTGCGCCGGACGGCGGACTCCGCCCCCGCACTGGACGAGGCGCTCGACGGCTTCGCCGAGGACCCGCTGCTGTGGGCCATCGGCGAAGCCGGTCCCGCAGCGCTCGAGACCGGATCCCCGCAGGGCGGCTTGTGCGCACAGTGCTGGCGGGTGCTGGACCGGTTCCCGCCGACCGGCTCCCATCCCTTCGTCGATGCGTTGCGCGGGCTCAGAGGCGGGTTGTCATGATCGCCGAGAGCACCCGGCTGCGGCTGAAGATCGAGACGGTGGTGCCGGCCCTGGCGACCGCCGCGCAGCGTGCCTGGGCGCCGCCCAGCCCCGAGCGCTACCGGGAGTTCCTCGCCGTGTGCCACATGGCGATCCGCGCCACCGTGCCGCTGCTGGAGTTCGCGGTGGCCGAATGCGTGGCACGCGGCCGGGACGATGCCGTGGCCGCACGGCTCGCCGGGTACTACCGGGATCAGATCGCCGAGGAACGCGGCCATGACACCGAACTGCTCGCGGACTTCACCGCGGCCGGCGGCGACGCGGCGCTGCTGCTCCGGCGAATCCCCCGCCCCGAGATCGCGTCGCTGGTCGGCGCCCAGTACTACTGGACGCGGCACGGCCACCCGGTGGCGCTCATCGGCCATATCGCCGTACTCGAAGGCTACCCACCGCCGCCGGTCCTGCTCGGCCGGATCAGACGGAGCACGGGTCTGCCGGCCGCGGCCTTCCGAACCCTGGCCCGGCACGCCGAACTCGACCAGCTGCACCGCACAGCACTCGCCGAGCTGCTCGACTCACTGCCGCTCGAGGACCGGCACCGGTCCGCGGCCGGTATCGCTGCCCTACACTCGGTGCAGATGCTCGTCGCCACCCTCGATCGACTCGCCGGCCAGGTCGAAGGAGAGGACAGGACCGCATGAGTGATCCTCACGGCACAGCGGTGCTCGACCAGTTGCGTGCGGCGGGGTTCCCGGTGGACCAGATGCCGGAGCCGCAGCTGGCCACCATGGCCGCGCTCACACAGGACGAGGCCGACCTGCTGATCTCCCTGAAGTCACGGCTCGACGAGGCGACGCCCGATGTGGTTGCGCACTCCGAGTGGGCCGGGGGTGTGGTCTGGTAGCCGACGGATCGTCAGACATCGTGGACTGCGCCGCATGCGGGCGGCCGGGGCTGCCCGAGGCGCGGTTCTGCCCGTACTGCGGTGAACAGGTCGCGGCTGACGACCCGTCGGAGACCCGACGCGTCGTCTCCGTGGTCTTCTGCGACCTGGTCGGCTCGACGGCGCTCAGCGAACGCCTGGACCCCGAGCCGCTGCGCGCCGTCGTCGGGCGTTACTACGAGCGGATGCGGCGTGCCCTGGAGCGGCACGGCGGGACGGTGGAGAAGTTCATCGGGGACGCGGTCGTCGGTGTGTTCGGCGTCCCCGAACTGCACGAGGACGACGCCCTGCAGGCGGTCCGGGCAGCCGTGGCGATGTGCCGGCAGGCCGAACTGCTCGATCATGAGCTGTCCGAGCGGCTCGGTGTGCGGATCGCGGTGCGGATCGGAGTGAACACCGGCGAGGTGATGGTCTCCGGGCACGGAGCCCAGGTGCGGGTGAACGGCGAGATGGTGAATGTCGCGGCGCGGCTCCAGCAGACCGCGGCACCGGGGCAGATCGTGATCGGCGGCGCGACCCGCGCGCTGGTCAGCGGGGCCGTCCTGCTCGAACCGCTCGCACCGAAGCAGCTCGCCGGTAAGAGCACACCGGTCCCCGCCTGGCTGGTGCGCGACGTCGACCCCGACGCCGGCGGCATCCAGCGGCGGATGACCGCGCCGCTGGTGGCCCGGGAGGCCGAACTGCGGTTTCTGCGGGGCAACTTCGATCATCTGCGGGACAGCCGGATGGCCAGGATCGTCACGGTCTACGGCGAACCGGGCATCGGGAAGTCGCGGCTGGCACACGAGTTCCTCGGCTGGGCACAGAGCTACGCCAAGGTCTTCACGGGACGATGCCCGCCGTTCTCGCAGGGTGTCTCGCTCGGCCCGCTGCTCGGCACCCTCGCCGAGCTGGCTCGCGGCGAGCAGGTCGAGCCGGGGCTGCGGGCGGCGGCCGAGGCGCTCGGCGACGGCGCCGTCGACCACACCGCGGACGATGTGCTCTGGGCGGCCCGCAGACTCTTCGAGGTGGCCGCGGCGGAGTGCCCCCTGATCCTCGTACTCGACGACATGCAGTGGGCCAAGCCTCTGCTGCTCGACGTCATCGGGCAGCTCGCCCACTCGCTGCGTGATGTGCCGGTGATGCTGCTCTGCCTGACCCGGCTCGAACTTCTCGACAGCCGCCCGACCTGGTCGGGCGGCATCCTGTCGGCGGCGTCCGCGCTGCTGGCCCCGCTGGACCGCGAGGCCGCCGAGAGCCTCGCCCGCAGTCAGTTCGACGTCGCGCTGCACGGCGAGACCGCCGAGGCGACGGTGCGCGGAATCGCGGAACGCTCGGGCGGCAATCCTCTGTACATCGAGCAACTCGTGGGTGCGGTGGGTGACGGCTCCGGCATCGACTCGCTGCCCCTCACCATCCGGGCGCTGATAGCGGCCCGCCTGCAGACCCTCGACGCCCACGAGACCGCCATCCTGCAGTGGGCCGCGGTCCACGGCATGGAGTGCACGGCTGAACTGCTCGGAGCCCTGCTCGAACTGGCGGAACTGCAGCCCGCGTTGGACCGGCTCGCGCACCGGCGGCTGCTGGAGGCCGCCGGCGCCGGCGCCTACCGGTTCCACAATCTGCAGATCAGAGAGGTCGCCTATGAGTCCATCACGAAGCGGATCCGGGCCCGGATGCACCAGCGGATCGGCGAGCTGCTCGACGAGCTGCACGGCGAGAAGGCGGCCGACGAGATCGGCGGACACCTCGAACGTGCCCTTGCCTACTTCCACGAACTGGGGAACGCCGAGGCGGCCGAACCGCTCCGGTCCCGGACGGCAGCGGCCCTGCGGACCGCCGCGGGGCAGGAGATGAGCCAGGGCGATCTGCACACCGCGGCCGATCTGCTGCGCCGTGCCCTCGAAGCGGTGCCCGAGGCCGATCCGGCCCGCAGCCCGATGCTGACCGAGCTCGGCACCGCGCTGATGGCCACGACCCGGCTCGACGAGGCACGGACCGCTTACGAGGAGGCGGTCGCGCAGGCCGCCCGGCACGGTGACGGGGCCACGCTGGCCCATGCCCGGCTGGGGCTGGTCCAGCTGCCCACCTCGGAGCTGACCGCCGATCGTCTGCTCCGCTTGGCGTCCGACGCGGTGCCCGTCTTCACCGAGGCGTCCGACGCCAGGGGACTGAGCAAGGCCTACTCACTGATGGGCCAGGTCCACCAGTCCAACGGCCGCTATCTGCGGGCCGTCGAGGCCTTTGAACGCAGCAGGTCCGGTACGGTGCCCGGGGCCGACGATCTGCAGCACGCGCAGAGCATCGGGGGCCTCGCCTTCTCTCTCTGGCGCGGCCCCACACCGGCGCCGCGGGCGATCGAGGAGTGCGAGTCACTGCTGGCCGGGGTGCCCGCCTCGGGGCGGCTGGTGCGCGTCGCGGCGATGTGTCCCCTCGCCGTACTGCTTGCGAGCAGATCGCAGCTGACGCGGGCCGAGGGGCTGCTGGGCGAAGCTGAGAGGCTGGTCTCGGAGTTCGCCCATGAGTTCGCCAGGATCTCGATCGCGGTCTTCGCCGCCACGGTCAAGACCTTCGGCGGAGATCTACCGGCGGCCGAGGAGCGCTTACGGACCGCCTGCACCGCGCTCGGCCGGTTCGGCGGCGTACAGCACGCCGCGGTGGCCGGCGATCTCATCAGGGTGCTGCTGCGGCTCGGCCGGGCCGCAGAGGCCGTCGACCTCCTGCGCTCGCAGTCGGAATGGCAGCACGACGGCGACTTCCCGGCCGGCTGGTTCGGCGCGCGGGCCCGGGCGGAGCTCGCCCGGGGGAACCCGGAGGCCGCCGAGGCGAGCGTCGAAGTCGCCCTACGGCTCGCCGGTATGACCGATTCCCCGGAGATCCAGGCTGTCGCGCTGCTGGACCAGGCGCATCTGGCGCGAGAACTGGGCCGGGAGCCGGAAGCTCGACGGGCGGCGGATCTGGCGCTGGCCCGGTACCGGGCCAAGGGCCATCTGGCCGGTATCGAACAGGCGGAACGGTTCACCCGAGGGGAGGACCCACGATGACCCCCGGGCGCGGCGGAGCGGAACTCTCCCTGTCCTGGCGGCTCGGCGACGACCCCGCCGGCACGGCACCGCAGCCGGCGAGCTGGCCGCACCCGATCAGCAAGGAGTGGGCCTGGGGCGACGGCTCGGGCGCCGGGGCCCGGGTCTGCATCCTCGACAGTGGGGTCGAACAGGATCATCCGCAGGTCGGTCCCATCCAGGGGGCGTACGCGGTGCAGGAGACCCAGGGCGGGCAATCGGTCGTCACCGAGGACACCGAAGGCGATGTCTGCGGGCACGGCACGGCGTGCGCCAGCATCATCCGGTCGCTCGCCCCGGCCTGCGAGATCATCAGTGTGCGCGTGCTCGGACTCGGCTACTTCGGCAGCGGCGAGGCGCTGATCACGGGTCTGCGCTGGGCGCTGGAACAGGACTTCGACGTCATCAACATGAGCCTGTCCACCACCAAACCCGAGGTGGCACGGACCCTCTACCACCTGGCCGATGTCGCGTACTTCCGGCGCAACCTGATCGTCGCGTCGGCGCACAATACGCCGATAGAGAGCTTCCCCTGGCGCTTCGCCTCGGTGATCTCCGTCGGCAGCCACAAACAGCCGGACCCGGAGCTGCTGGTGTACAACCCGGCGCCGCCGGTCGAGTTCTTCGCCCGCGGTGACCGGGTGCCGGTCGGCTGGCTGAACGGCGGCGAGATGGTCTGCAGCGGCAACAGCTTCGCCACTCCGCACGTCAGCGGCATGTGCGCGCGCATCCTCGGCGCACACGGCGGCCTGACTCCGTATCAAGTGAAGACGGTGCTTCATCTCATCGCGGGAAACGTCACGGGAGGAACCTGATGGAGGGACAAGACCTCGCCCTGCTGCTCGGCGCGGGCAGCGCCGAGAACGGGCGAGCGCACCGGCTGCTCCTCCAGTCGATCGCGGAGACCACGCGAGCGGCGTGTGTCGCCCAGGCCTGCTCGATCCAGCGGCTCGACATCGCCCGGCGTGAATTCGTCTTCGAGGCGGTCGCGGGACAGGGCGAGGACTCGATGATCGGCCGCAGGTACCCGTCCGACCGGGGGATCGCCGGCTGGACGCTGCTGTCCCGCCAGTCGATCGTGGTGGATGACGTGTCGGTGGAGCCCTCCTTCGCCAAGGACGTCGCCGAATCCACCGGATACGTACCACGGTCGATCGTCGCCTTTCCACTGATCAAGGACGATGCGCCGGTCGGTGTGATGGAGGTGCTCGACTACGAGCTGGACGAGGAGCGCGGGATCGGGTGTCTGGAGTTCGTCGCGCCCTTCGCCGGTCAGGCGTCGATCGTGCTGCAACTCGTCGAGCGCGACAGAACGGTGGGCGAGGCTGTGGAGGCCGACGCCGAGCTGCGTGAACTGGCCGCGCTGACCTCGGCCTTCTCGGCCCTGAGCGAGGAGAAGCGACAGACGGCCGTCCGGCTGCTGCGGCTCATCAGGGAGCTGATGTAGCGGCTGTCCCGGGCAGCTGAGTCGTCCACCAGTCCAGTAGTGCCGCACCGCGGGCGCGCCGGACGGACGGCGGTGCCGCGCCGACGCTGTGGCCGCAATCCGCCAGTACGGCGAACTCGGCAGGCACACCCTCCTCCACCAGCCGGCCGAACAGCAGCTGGCATTCGGCCGGCGGGCAGCGCCGGTCCAACTCCCCGGCCAGGACGAGCACGGGCGAGGAGTTGTGCAGCGGTACGGTGAGCGGATCCGGACGCTGTCCGGGCCCGGGGCCGCCCCGCCAGTAGCCGTCGGTGACCGGAATGCCCAGATCGCTGCCGGTGCGGTGGAAGTCCCAACTGACGATGGCGCGTTCCACCACGGCGGCCTTGATCAGCGGTGTCCGGCTCCACAGCAGCGCGGCCAAGTAGCCGCCGTAGGAGACACCGTGCACGCCGACCCGGTCCTGATCGATCCCGGGCAGACCCACCACGGCGTCGAGCGCCGCGGCGACGTCGTCGAGATCGATCGTCCCGGGCCCGCCGAGCAGCGCGGCCGTGAAGTCCTCGCCGCGTCCGGCCGCACCGCGCGGATTCAGATAGAGGCCCGCGTAGCCGTGCGCGGCCAGCCGCTGGACATCGGGCGGGACCGTCCAGCCGGCCTGGGCGCCGGGACCCCCGTGCAGCCAGACCACGAGGGGCGCGGGCTCGGGCCCCTCCGGCGTGACCAGCCAGGCGTCGATCCCCGCGATGTCCAGGGGCCGGAGCCGGGGCGTGCCGTCCGTCTGCCAGGTGGTGGCCGGCGGGACGGGCAGGACGGTCGCCGCAGGCTCGGGCAGCTCTTCGGCGGGCAGGAAGAGTACGTCCTCCGCGGTCGCCCCCGAGCGCACCAGGGCGGCGATCCCGCCGGGCCCGGCGTCGTACGCGTGCACCTCGCAGGGACCGTCGAGCATCCGGCGCTGTCTGCCGGGCCGTTCCGGATCGAGCAGCAGCAGCGGCATCGCGCCGCGGGCCAGTTGCACGGTGACGAGCAGACCGCCCACGGCGGCAAGCCCGTGGGCATAAGAGGTCAGCGGATGGGCGATGTCGCACGCCGCCGGGTCGGTCAACCGGAGTACCCGTTCGCCGGACTCCGGATCGACGGTGTACACGGCTCCGACACTGCCGCAGCCCGCGGCACGGGTCAGCGCCACGCAGGCGACCGCCCCGCCGGGCAGCGGAAGCGAGGCCGCGGCGACGAGGTCGGGCTCGGTGAGCTGACGTTCGTGGCCGCTGTCCAGGTCGACTCCGAAGAGCTGGGCGCCGAAGTCGCGGAAGCGTTCGTCGTGCCGTTCGGTGACAAAGTGCAGCGTCCGGCCGTCCGGCGCCCAGCTGAGGTGTCGGCAGTCGGTGGGCGACTCGATCACCGTGGGCTTCTCGTCGCCGGGCCCGAAACCCCCGTAGCCGTCGTAGCCCCGGAAAACATGGACCTGCCGTACGTCCTCGCCGAGCCAGCCACGCCCGTCCAGGTCGAAGCCGAGCCGCCGGGTGCGGTGCAGCGGGCGCGGGCCGCCCGGAAGGGCTGCGCACGACCACGCGAAACCGTTGCCCTGCGGGTGCCACACCGGTGCGCCGCCGGAGATCATCGGAGGTGTGGCCCGGACGGCCGTACCGGCATCCGGATCGATCACCACGCAGACCTGTCCCTCCTCGGCCCGGGCCAGGCCAAGAAGCCTTCGCCCGGTCGGGGCGAACACCAGCTCGGTGCAGCCTGTATCCAGTCTGGTCCAGGCCGCGGATGCGGCAGTCGAGCGGATCCAGGTGGTGGCCCGGTCCCGGTCCGCGGCTGGGTCGGGGGCCACCAGGGTGGCGGCCACGAGCATGCCATCGGCCGACAGCGCGAGCCCGGTGAGGGCGCCGGCTCCCGCGGGCACCCCCAGGCTCAGCCATCCAGGCGCCGCCTCGGTGAACGGAGAGGGTGGCAAGTCAGTGCCTTTCCGGCAAACCGGTCGGATCGCCTGGTACGGGAATCAGGAGCGGGGTTCTGGCCGTCCGCACGCTCTCCGGGATGAGCGGTTTGAGGCGGTGCGGTTCGCCCGGCGTACGCCGGTTCTCCTGGCCGAGTTCCGCGTACCAGCGGTCGGCGGCCGCGGAGGAGACGTTGTCCCAGGCGTAATGCCGGATGGGCCGCTGCGCGTCGGTCTCGGGGTCCGCCTTGGCGACCTCCGTGGCGCCGTGCAGCAGCCCGGCCTCCTCGACCCGGTTGACGAAGACGGTGAACGGGGTGTCGTCGGTCATGTCCACCTGGTAGGCGACGGAGTAGTCCTCGAGCAGTGCGCGGTAGTGCGGCAACCGGAAGGTGAGATTCCGGCTGGCGGGAACCTTGTCCAGAATCTCTCTGATGTCGAGGCCCCGGTCGCGGCAATAGGCTCGGCCGTCACAGAAGACGGGCCAGCCGCCGCGGATGTTGACGTTGGGGCCGTAGAGGTTCGAGCCGAGCGGTTCGACGATATCGAAGTGGGCCTGCTGATTGGCTCGGAAATCGATGCCGTCGCCCATGAAGTTCACGTTGATGCCGTAGCCGTCGAGATCGAACTCGATCGGTTCCAGCGGCAGCCCCGAAGGGTTCAGCTCATCCGGATAGCGCTCGCAGAGACGCTCGAACGCCTGGTCGCAGAGCTCCCGGCGTAAGCGCCGGGTCCATTCGACCGCTTCCGATTCGGCCAGCCCGGCCGCGCGGAAGGTGGGCATCGCATGATGGACCAGGGCCAGCCGCGGGCTCGTCCCGGTGAGTGCCAGACATTCGGTCACGGCATGGACCAGCGCGGCCGACGGATGCCAGGTCAGCTCTCCCGCTTCGGCGAGCAGCAGCGAAGGGGTGATGCGGATCAGGGCCCCGGAGGGCGGCCGTAATCGGTGGAAGCCGCCGTGAGGTTCTGGTGTCGATGGCACACTGACGTGACTAGTGGATCGCCTCAGCCGGTGTCAATACCGCCCAACGCCCGTCCCCTGGAGGGCCGTTGAATTCAGCTGCCCTCATCCGCGTCCGTCGTGCAGGAGCGCCGTTGATATCCACCGCACCTCTCCTCGCCGTCACCTGGACCGACCCGGTCACCGGCCGCCAGGGCCATCTGGTCATCGACACGCTGGTCCGCGGGGTCGCCAGCGGCGGCTTGCGGATGCGGGTCGGTTGCACCCTCGGCGAGGTCGCCGACCTGGCTCGCGGCATGACGGTGAAGGAGGCCCTGCACTACGACCCGCAGGCCCGTTATGTGCCACTCGGCGGCGCGAAGGGCGGCATCGACTGCGATCCGCTGGATCCGCGGGCTCATGGCGTACTGGTGCGCTATCTGCGGGCGATGAGGCCGTACGTGGAGAACTGCTGGGCCCTGGGGGAGGATCTGGGGCTGTCCCAGGACACCGTGGACCAGGCGCTGATGGAGGTCGGAGTGGCCTCCGCGGCGCAGGCGGTCCGGCCCCTGCTGGACGACGAGGAGGCCGCCCGGCAGCGGCTCGCCGACGCGTTCGCCCTGCGGGTCGAGGGCGTCGGGCTCGGTGAGTTGGTGGGCGGCTGCGGGGTGGCCGAGTCGGTGCTGGTCGGGCTGGAACGGGCCGGCCGGGCGTACGAGGACACCCGGGTGGCCATCCAGGGCTTCGGGACGATGGGAGGGGCGACCGGCCGGTTTCTGGCGCAGGCGGGGCTGAGGGTCGTCGCGGTCGCGGATGTCAAGGGAACGATCGTCAACGCGGACGGCCTCGACGTCGAGCGGCTGCTCGCTGCGCGAGATGCGCACGGCACCGTGGACCGAGAGTGCCTACGGCCCGGCGACGCCGAACGGGAGGGCGAGGCCTGGCTGTCGGCGGACGCGGAGGTGCTGGTGCCGGCCGCGGTCTCGTACTGCATCGACGATACGAACGAGGCACGGATACGGGCCCGGTGGATCGTCGAGGCCGCGAACCTCCCGGTGCTGCCGTCGTCCGAGCGGCGGCTGGGAGCCCGCGGCATCACCGTGCTGCCGGACGTCATCGTGAACTCCGCGACCAACGCCTGGTGGTGGTGGACGCTGTTCGGCGATCTGGAGGCTGACGTGGAGCAGACCTTCAGGCACATCAGGTGCTCGATGCGGCGGTTGATCGACGAGGTGCTGCGGCGGGCCGACCGGGAGGGTGTGACGCCACGCGCGGCGGCGCACGGACTGGCAGGGGAGCGGCTGCCGGTGATCGCCGGCCGGTACGGGCGGTACGCGGTGTCAGGAGAGCGCGGCCCTCATGCGCTCGCCGACACCTCGCGCGGCGTCGGCGGTCAGGCCGATCAGAGAGACCCGTACCGCGGGTTCCCCGGCCCCGAAGGCGGCCCCGGGTGAGGCCACGATGCCGACTGCGGCGAGCGCGGAGAGCGCATACGGCTCCGGTACCGGCACGGGCAGCAGCACATGCGGCCCGGCTCCTTCGTCCGGGCGACCGGCCCCGGCGAGAAAGGCCGAACGGACGGTCTCGAGCTCGCGGAGCGGCGCCCGCAACAGGGACAGCCCGCCGTCCTCGATGAAATGGGCCCAGGTGCGTTGCCAGAAGGGCGGTGGCACCGGCATGCCCGGCGGCGGCCAGGAGACGGCCTCGGTGTCGTCACGTATCACCCAGCCGATACCGGCGCCGGGTCCGGCGAGTTTGTGCAGCGTTCCGACCCGGACCACGCCCGGCGGGAGGTCGGCGGGTCCCGCGTACCACGCGTAGGCGGAGTTGCAGATGACCCGGACCCCGCGGTCGACAGCCGCGGCGAGGTCGTCCAGGAACCGCCTGTCGGGTTGCCGCCCGTCGGGATTCCGGCAGGGGACGGTGACCCAGAGCGCCGATCCCCGGGGAGCCTCGGTGATCTGCTCCCATCGGCTCGACCGCACGGGAATCCCGTAGGAGGCCAGTACATCGGGCACCCCCAGAAAGGTCGGGCGTTCGACCAGCACGGGGCTGCAGGTGCGCACCAGGGCGGCCGCGGACGCTCGCACGCCCGAGGTGACCACCAACTGCCTGGCCGACACGCCGAGTTCGCTCGCGAGCTGCTCCCGCAGGAGCGGATCACCCTCCTGCGGCACCCAGCACGACGGATCGGTGGCCGCACCGGCCCGGCTCATCGCCCGCCGCCAGAGCCGAACCGCGGCATCCGGCCACCGCGGCCATTCCCCACCGAGGTCGAACAGTTCGGCCATGGCGCGAGCCTCGGTCCTTCGTGCTCGGGTGTCAACGTCGCTTCGTGCCCGACCGGGAGCGATCGTCTGCCGAAGCTCCTTCGACGCTCCGGTGATCACAGGTGGTTACTGCCGACGGTTGGGGCAGAAGCTGTCGGCAGTCGCTGACGAGTTGGCTGTAGGAGGTGGCCATCGTGCCGTGGTTGCCGTGTGAGACGACAAGGGGGCTCCGCGACGGTTGCCTGGCTTCCAGATCTCAGCGAAGTACTGCGGGCGGCATCGGTGGCCCACCGTGGGGCCCTTGTCTTTGCTGTTCAGGGCCCAACCATCGCGGAGGACCGTGTCCGAGGGAACGATCGATACCGCGTGATCCGGGTAGCGTGGCTGAGAAGTCGTTCGGTGACGGCCGGCGCGAATCCGATGCCGAGTTCCCCCGACTGGAGCGCCTTGTCGTAGTCGGTTGTGGTCTCGCCCTTCGGTGGAGAGCCACATGACCGAAGTGGCGCTGCCGTTCAGTGACAGGCTGTATTTCCGGCTGCCCCAGTGCTCGGCCGGGCCGCGGGCTGCTCTTCGGCGTGCCAAGGAGATGGCTCTCGCGGGGGTGTGCAGAACGTCCCATGGCCTCAGCCGGATCGAGTCGTCGAGATCTGCGGCACGTAACGGACGCAGGCCCGGATTGCGTCGGAGGGTTTCGAGGTTTCTTTCTTTGCGTTCTTCGTCGTCCTCTGCAGCTGCGGCACCGACGTCCCCGGCGACTGCCGAGGGGGAAGCCGCCGACCGGCCGAGCAAGAGGGTTGTACGTGAAGCGCCTCTTTGCCGCCGGCCCCCCTTGCCGGGTTTCGGTCTATACGGTGATCGGTGGGCGGTCACGTCCGCTGGAGTGGTGTATCGACGGCCACTCGGTGATCTCGTACGGACCGGCCGGAGCGTCACGCGCGGGGAATCGGCCAAGTCCGGGGCGGATGGCGGTAAACGACTCCACGAGGGTTGACGCGGTGTGCGCAGGGGCGCTGTGATCAGCAGCTTGCGATCTTGAAGCGAAGGGCTGTTCCCATGGAAGCACCATCCGCCGACGCCACCGGGGAACTGGAGTCCGCGCCGACCGCGCCGCAAGAGCCCCTGGCGGACCTGCGGAAGATCGCGCGGGTCGCGCAGGTGTTGATCGTCGTGTACACGCTGACGCAGCTGGGGCTGTGGCTGACCGGGGGGACGAGGACTACGGTGTTCCGGATGGCGGTGCCGCTGCTGCTGCTGGCGACGGTCGGGTCGGCGATCGCCTTCCTGGTGTGGTTCCGGCGCTGCCGGGAGAACGCGGAGATCCTGGCCCCGGGCACCCAGAAGTACAGTCCGGGGCTCGCCGTCGGGGCGTGGTTCATCCCGGTCGCCATGTGGTGGATACCGCGCCGGGTCGCCGCCGACATCGTGCGGGCGAGTGGCGTCGAAGGCGGTACGGTCCTGGTGAACGTCTGGTGGGGGGTCTGGCTGGTCAAGACGGCAGGCGGGTTGATAGCCGCCTGGGTCACCGGGCAGGGCGGCGGTTACACGGTC
The DNA here is from genome assembly GCF_025399795.1 of Streptomyces rhizosphaerihabitans. GTDB lineage: Bacteria > Actinomycetota > Actinomycetes > Streptomycetales > Streptomycetaceae > Streptomyces > Streptomyces rhizosphaerihabitans. The sequence continues at coordinate 80,353 of NZ_JAODTZ010000012.1, forward strand.
TACGACCAGGTGGCCGGCGTGATCGCCGCGGTGCTGGTCGTTCTGCTGATCCAGCGGATCACCACCGCCCAGGCGTCCTCGCCCAAGGCGTTCCTGGTCTGAGCGACGCGACAGCGGACAGGACGGCTGAGGGGGTACACGCGAATCGCGTGTACCCCCTCAGCCGTCCTCGTGCGGCTCGCCGGCCGGCGGTGGCCGGTGGCGTCAGAGGTTCACCGACACCAGTCGCCGGCCCTGCGTGGTGACCACGTCGACGTGGTCGATGGCGTCCGGCTGCATTCCCGTCGCGCCGTCGAGCGACAGCGGTTCGGGCTGCGCGGAGGTGTCGTAACCCTCCTTGCCCACGGACCAGTTGGAGACCGTCTGCTGGGAGCCGTCCTTGCCGACGGCGACCAAGTGGCAGGTGAGCGGGCCGCGCACCTCGGAGAGCTTCAGGCTCACCGAGGTGCCCATCTCTTGGGCGTCATGCCAGCGGTGGCCTTCATCCCCGGTGGAGTTGTCCCTGCAGTCGTGCACCTCGGCCGCGGCGACCTGGTTGCCGTTGCCGGAGTCCGACCCCGAGCGAGCGGTTGCGAGGCTCCAGCGAGAAAGGGAGAGGAGAGATCTGCCGGGTGGCTGTTGTGCTTTGGGAACGGGGTGTCAACCGCCTGTTGCCTGTTGCCTGTTGGGTGAGGGGGCGCGGTTGGGTGGTGTGAGGGCTCGTGTCGTGGAGGCTCAGGGAGTCGCTTTGACATGAACAAGAACAAGCCAACTGGGCGGTAACCAGCTGGGGTTGGCCGGGAAGCCTGTTGACGGTGATGACCGTGGCCGGATTTGATCTTGTATTCGTAAAGATCTTGTAAGCCCCGGTCCGGGGGCTCGAACGCGAGGGGGCGTGTCTGTTGGGCAGACGCATCCGAAGTAGAACGGTGCTGCTGACCGCTGTGGCGGCGGTGGTGATGGGGGCGGTGCCGCCGCTGGCGGCCGGCCCTGCTGCGGCGCTTTCGCAGTCGGTGGGCAAGACGCCGGCGAAGTCGGCCGCGTCGTCATCGTCGGCGGGGAAGGCGGCGCGGTCGCAGAGCGCGGCACTCGCGCGGGCCCGTTCGACCGGTGAGAACGTCGAGATCACCGCGCTGCGCAACGAGTCGGAGGAGGTGTACGCGACTCCGGACGGAAAGCTGGAGTCGGTGCAGCACCTGCGGCCGGTGCGGGCGAGGGTCGACGGCCAGTGGGCGAAGATCGACAACACGCTGGTCCGGGGGGACGGCGACCGGGTCGCCCCGAAGGCCGCGGCCGTGGGACTGACGTTCTCCGGCGGTGGCAAGGGCCCGCTGGTGGAGCTGGAGCGGGCCGGGCGCACGCTGGCCTTCGAGTGGCCCCAGGCGCTTCCGGCGCCGGTGCTGGACGGGGACACCGCGACCTACCGCGACGTGCTCCCCGATGTCGACCTTCAGGTGCGCTCCGACACCGACGGCTTCTCGGAGCTGTTGGTGGTGCGGACCGCGGAGGCCGCGAAGAGCCCGGCCCTGGCGGAGCTGAAGCTGGGGTTCGACACCTCGGGGCTGACCCTGAAGGAGTCCGGGGGCGGCGGGCTGGAGGCCCGTGACGCGAGCGCCGGTGGTGTGGTCTTCCAGGCCCCCAAGCCGGTCATGTGGGATTCCGGCACGGGTGCCCCGGCTCCGGCGGCGGCCGCGATGAAGCTGAGCTCCGCGGCCGACGCGGACTCCCCGGATCCGGTCCCCGCCGGGACGGCGGACGAGGGGCCCGGAGACGCCGCGAAGGTGGCCCCGATCGGCGTGGACGTGGACGCCAAGGCCGGTGAGCTGCGTCTGACCCCGGACGCGAAGCTGCTGTCCGACCCGAAGGCCCAGTTCCCGATCTACATCGACCCGCAGACCTACACCCCCAAGGCGGGGGAGTGGACGATGGCCTCCAAGTACTGGGCGGACTCACCGCAGTGGCGCTTCAACGGCAACTCGGACGCGGGTGTCGGTTACTGCGAGTGGGACTACTGCGCGCCGTACGACACCAAGCGGCTGTTCTACAAGTTCCCCACCTCGAAGTTCGCGGACAAGACGATCATCAGCGCGGAGTTCGTGGCCAACGAGACCTGGTCGGCCTCCTGTGACGGCCGGTCGGTCGAGCTGTGGCGGACCAAGAGCTTCAGCTCCTCCACGACCTGGAACAGTTCCAAGGACAACTGGCTGGACAAGCTGGACAGCCGGGACGTCGCCAAGGGCTTCGGCTCCTCCTGCCCCGGCGGAACCGTGGAGTTCGACGCGACGGCCGGTGTCAAGTACGCGGCCGCGCACGACGACTCGTACACCTCCTTCGGACTGCGCGCCGGCAGCGAGACCGACCGTTACGGCTGGAAGCGGTTCTCGGACGACGCCTATCTGCGGGTGAAGTACAACCGTCCGCCTGCGCAGATCTCGATGTCGCAGCTGGCCATGGACCCGGGCGGGTCGTGCAAGAAGCCGGACAAGAAGGCGTACGTCCGCTCGCTGCCGAAGGTCGTCGCGAGCAATGTGACCGACCCCGACGGCGACCAGGTGAGCGTCCAGTTCCAGGCCGCCTGGGACACCGGTGACGGCAAGGGCATGATCGCGCGCTGGACCTCGGCGAAGACCACGCCCAAGAAGTCCGGCTCCGACTTCCCCATCACCCTTCCCTCCTCCATCCCCAAGAACAAGACCGTGGCGTGGTCCGCACGTGCCGTGGACTACGAGGACGGCAAGTACTACAGCTACTCGCCCTGGTCCTGGTCGGGCGACGCGACTTCCTGCTACTTCGTCTACGACACCTCCGTGCCGGCCGGCCCGACGATCGCCTCGGGCGACTACCCCGCCTCGGACCCGTCGGATCCCAATGACCCCTGGTACGACGGCGTGGGCAAATACGCCAACTTCACCTTCGACGTGCCCAACACCGACGTCACCAAGTACTGGTTCGGCATCAACACCGACCCCACCTCCGAGAACGAGCTGATCACCACCGGTGGCGGCGCGCAGACCATGAAGTTCCGGCCCACCCGTTCGGGGCTGAACTGGGTCACCGCCCAGGCCTTCGACAACGCGGGCAACGGCAGCGAGATCCGCACCTACCAGTTCAGGGTCTCGGCCGGGCAGCCCGCCCGTGGCCAGTGGAAGCTGGACGAGCCCGCCGGAGCCACCCAGGCGGAGGGAATCTCGGGCACTCGCACCCTCGACCTCAAGGGCGGACCGACCCTGGGCGTGGAGGGCGCCGTCGGCACCGCCGCGTCCTTCGACGGGACGGACGACTACCTGCAGTCGGACATCCCGGCCGTGGACACCTCGGCCGGATTCTCCGTGTCGGCCTGGGTGAAGCTGTCGCGCATGCCGTCCGGTGCCGCGATCATCGCCGCCCAGCCGGGCAACCACGCGCCGGGCTTCGAGCTGTATTACTCCAAGACCTACGACCGGTGGGCCTTCAACCAGTACTCCGCCGACACGGCGACGGCGACCCCCGTCCGGGTCATGCAGGCCGCAGCCGGGGGAGCCAAGGCCAACGAGTGGGTGCACCTCGCGGGCACCTACACCACCGCGGGCGACGCACTCACCCTCTACGTCAACGGCGTCGCCGTCGGCACCACCGCCTACTCCACCCCGTGGGACGCCCGCCGCGGTCTCCAGATCGGCGCGGGATCGTACGACGGCGCTCCGGGGTCCTTCTTCCCCGGCGTCATCGACGACGTGCGCCTCTTCGACAAGCCGCTGAGCGTCACGGAGGTCGGCAGGCTGTACAACAAGCAGCCGCTCGGTGCGGGTCGCCCGGCCCTGGCGGCGTTCCCGCTGGACGAGCCGCCGCTCCAGGACAACGGCACCGCGACCACCCAGGTGCACGGCCGGGGCGATGTGAAGCCCGCGGTGTTCCAGGGAGGCATAAAGCCCGGCGACACCGGTGCCGACGGCAAGGCCCTGACCCTCGACGGTGTCGACGACTACGCCACCACCGGCGGCCCGATGCTGAACAACCAGCGCAGCTTCTCCGTCGCCGCCTGGGCGAAACTGTCGACGACCAAGCCCACCAAGGCGGCGGTCATCGCCACCCAGGCGGGCACGGTGCGGCCGGGCTTCGAGCTGTACTACTCGCCCACCTACGGCTGGACGTTCAACAACTACTCCGCCGACACCGCCGACGGCACCCCGGTGCGCGCCGCGCAGGGTGATCCCGCCATGGCACCGGGCGGCGTGTGGACGCAGGTCGTGGGCTCCTACGATGCCGTCACCGACGACCTGCGACTGTACGTGCAGGGCAAGTGGGTGGCCACCACCAAGTGGTCCACGCCCTTCTACGCGGGAGGCGCCGTACAGATCGGCGCCAGCTTCAACAACGGGACGCCGGTCAGCTTCTTCCCCGGCCAGATCGACGACGTGCAGCTCTACGACCGGGCGCTGTCCGCCCCCGAGATCGCCGAACTGTACAAGGCCCGGCCCCTGGTGAAGGGACGCTGGAAGCTGGACACGGCGACCGGCACCCCCTCCACGTCCCCGGACGACATGCCCACGGCGGCCGACCAGCACGCGCTCACCCTCGGCGGCAACGCCAAGGTCGACACCTCCGGCAGCAGCAACTACGTCGGCACCGGCGGCCTGCTGCTCGACGGCAACGGCGACTACGCGGCGACGGCCACCTCACCGGTGCACACCAACACCGGCTTCACCGTCGGGGCCTGGGTGACCACCGCGGCACGACCTCAGCAGCCGGTCACGGTGCTGAGCCAGGCCGGTGCCAACAACAGTGGCTTCACCGTCCGCTACCTGCCCGATCCGCCGCCCGCCGGTGAGACCGAGTCGATCAGCGGCCGCTGGCAATTGGTCATGGCCGGCGCGGACTCCACCAGCGCCGCGACGGTGTCCGCCGAGCACACCAACTTCCAGAACAACACGTCCTGGAACCACCTGGCCGTCGTCTACGACGCCTTCAACGACCAGATGAGCCTGTACGTGGACGGCGAGCGCAGGCAGACCCTGTGCGCCGACGACGATGACGACGGCAACCCCAACGACCCCACCTGCACCGAAAAGGTCTCCTGGAACTCCAACGTGACCTCCTTCGACGCCACCAAGGGTCTGCAGCTCGGCCGCGTCAAGACCGGCACCAGCACCTGGGGCGAGTACTGGCCCGGCGCGATCGACGACGTCTGGGTGATGGAGGGCGTGGCGAGCGACACGCAGATCGCCGCCCTTGCCAACGGCGCCGACCTGGCCACCAACCCCGGTCCGTAGGTGTTGTTCAAGACGAGTTGACACCTGCGGACCCGCGGCCTGGCCGACGACGGCTGGGCCGCGGGTCCGCCCGAACAGCGCACAGCTACGGGGCGAGCCCACCGGGCCGCCCCGTAGCCGCGAACGGCCCCTTCCGCACCGAACACGTCTCGGCATACGCCAAGAGACCGACGGCCGCACCCGGGGCGAATACCGGCGGCCTGGCATCACGGATGCGTGTGTCGCCGTTCCGGCCACCGACCCCCGGCCCGTCACGGGCTGCGGATCACCACAAAGATGAGAGGAACCATTTTGAGAACGGGTAGATGGCCCCGGCGCAGAATCGCCGGGGCCGTATCGGCGGTGCTGATCGGCACCCTGTTGCAAGGGGCGGGTACGCCTCTTGCCCAGGCGGACGACATGCCGGGGATCCCGGCGTCGGAGAAGGCCCTCACCGGCCACGGCGTGAAGTCGTTGCCGCGTGGGACGGAGGACGAGCCGAGGGTACCGGCGAAGGCGCCCCGGCATGCCTGGCCGCAGAGTGGCACGGCGAAGGTCACGCTGACACCGGGGGCCAAGGCGGTGACCCGGCGTGCCGGCAAGCTGCCAGTGTTCCTGACGGCTCCTGCCGCGAGTAAGAACCAGAAGACGGCCAAGGCGTCGGCGACCACGCTCTCGGGCACGGCGACCGTGAAGGTACTGGGCGAGACCGCCGCCCGAAAGGCGGGCGTCGACGGACTGCTGTTCTCCGTTCGCCGCGCGCCCGATGCCGAAGGAACCAAGGTCGGCATAGGCGTCGACACCTCCGCGTTCGCGCAGAGTTACGGCGGCGCCTACGCGTCCCGTCTGAAGCTGGTGCAGCTGCCCGCGTGCGCCGCGACGACCCCGGAGCTGGCGAAGTGCCGCACCGGCGAGACTCTCGACGCGCGCAACAGCGGGACCACGCTCACCGCCGCGACCACCCTCGGCGCCACGCCGACCCTGCTCGCGGCGACCACGGCCGCCGAGGGCGGCACCTCCAGCGAGCACGGCGACTACTCCGCCAGCCAGCTGTCCGCCTCGGCGACCTGGTCGACGGACCTCAGCTCCGGCAGCTTCTCGTGGTCGTACGACATGCCGGTGCCGGGTGTGCCCGGCAAGATGGCGCCCCAGGTGGGTCTGTCGTACAACTCCGGTGGTGTCGACGGTCGGACGTCGGCGACCAACAACCAGTCGTCGTGGGCCGGTGACGGTTTCGCGCTGTGGCCCGGTTCGGTGGATCGCAGTTACAAGCCGTGCGCCGACGACGACGTGAAGAACGCCGACGGCAAGAAGCCCGGCGACATGTGCTGGGCGTACGACAACGCCACGATCTCGTTCAACGGTCACGCGGGTGAGTTGATCCCGGACGGCACCGACAAGTTCAAGATCAAGGGCGACGACGGCACCAAGGTCGAGCGGGTCTACGGTTCCACCACCGACGTCCGCTCCAACGGCGCCCGCAACGACGAGTACTGGAAGGTGACGACCACCGACGGCACCCAGTACTTCTTCGGATACAACCGTCTCCCCGGTTGGGCGTCGGGCAAGGACACCACCGACTCCACCTGGACGGTCCCGGTCTACGGCGACGACGCCGGCGAGCCGTGCCACCAGGCGTCGTTCGAGGATTCCTGGTGCCAGCAGGCGTGGCGCTGGAACCTCGACTACGTCGTGGACGTGCACGGCAACGCGATGGCGTACTACTACAAGAAGGAATCCAACTACTACGCCCGCAACTTCAAGCCCGCCGACGAGACGGTCTACGACCGCGGCGGCTACGTCGACCACATCGACTACGGGTTGCGCAAGGACACCGTCTCCTCGGCCAAGGCCCTGGCCCGGGTGGACTTCTCCAACACCGAGCGCTGCCTGCCCGAGACCGGCGTGACGTGTGACCCGTCGACGATCGACGACAAGAAGTTCTACTGGTACGACACTCCGTGGGACCTGAACTGCAAGTCCGGCGAGGACTGCACCAAGTCCGCGTCGCCCAGCTTCTGGACCCGCAAGAAGCTGTCCTCGGTCACCACCAACGTGCTGAAGTCGGACGGCACCTACACGCCGATCGACACCTGGGCCCTGGGTTACCGCTGGGGCATGGCGGACATCGACTACCAGCTGCTGCTGGACTCGATCCAGCACACCGGCAAGTCGGCCACCCCCGCGATCACGCTGCCGAAGGTCACCTTCGGCTACGACCAGCGGGCCAACCGCCTCGACATCGCCGGTGACGACACCGCCCCCTTCATCAAGGAGCGGCTGTCCACCATCGCCGACGAGTCCGGCGGCCAGATCGACGTCGCCTACTCCTCCTCGGCCTGCGACGCGAGCAACCTGCCCACTCCGCAGACCAACACCACCCGCTGCTACCCGGTGTACTTCACCAAGTCCGGTGACGCCGACCCGTCGCTGCAGTGGTTCAACAAGTACGTCGTCGAGGCGATCACCCAGACCGACCGCACCAAGGCCTCCCCCGACCAGGTCACGCGCTACGACTACCTGGACGGCGCGGCCTGGCACTACACCGACGACGACGGCCTGACCAAGGAGAAGTACAAGACCTGGTCGCAGTGGCGCGGCTACGCCCACGTCCGCGTGCGCACCGGCGGTCAGGACCCGGTCGGGATGAAGTCGCAGGACGATCACTGGTTCCTGCGGGGCATGGACGGCGACCGCAAGGGCACGTCCACGGACGACGGCACGAAGTCCGTGACGGTATCCGACGACAACGGTGGCACGATCACCGACCACGATTCCGCGGCCGGTTTCGAGTACAAGACCGAGCAGTACAGCGGTCCGGGCGGCCGGGTGCTGGAGAAGTCCGTCAGTACCCCCTGGCACCACGAGACAGCCAAGCGGGTGCGTTCCTGGGGCACCACCACCGCCAACCTGACCGGCACCGCCTCGACCCGCACCTGGACCTCGCTGGACGACGGCGTCGGCGAGAAGTGGCAGACGACGTCCGAGTCCAGCACCTTCGAGAACACCGCCGGCCGGGTCGTGCAGAGCGAGGACCTCGGCGACATCTCGACGGCCAAGGACGACCAGTGCACCCGCACCACCTACGTCGACAACACCACCGCCTGGATCCTGACCAAGCCGTCCCGGGTGGAGACCGTCGCGGTCAAGTGTGACACCACGCCGGACCGCAAGGCCGACGTCATCACCGACGTCCGTACGGCCTATGACGGCCAGGGGTACAACGCGGCGCCGACCAAGGGCGATTCCACCAGGCTGGCCGCGCTGAAATCCCACAACGGCACCACGGCCACCTACATGGAATCCGGTGTCACCTACGACACCACCTACGGGCGCCAGCTGAGCAGCACCGACATCACGGGCACCGTCACCGCCACCGAGAGCACCGCGCCGGTGCGCACCGACCGGACCGACGGCCGGACCACCACCACGGTCTACACGCCCGCGACCGGTTTCCCGACCACGATGAAGGTGACCACCCCGCCCGCCACCGCGGGCAGCAGCACCACGGCGCAGACCCAGACCACGACTTACGACGCCGCCCGCGGCCTGCCGGTCTCGGGGCTCGACACCAACAACAAGCAGAGCGACACCACCTATGACGCGCTGGGCCGCAGGCTCAAGATCTGGCTGCCCAACCGCTCCAAGACCAGCGACACCCCGAACTACGAGTTCGCCTACACCATCACCGACGGCAAGCCCGTCGCCGTCACGACCAAGGTTCTGAAGAACGACGGTTCCCAGCGGGCCTCGTACGTGCTGTACGACGGCTTCCTGCGGGAGCGTCAGGCCCAGGCACCAGGTCCCGGCGGCGGACGGGTGGTCAGCGACACCTTCTACGACGAGCGTGGTCTGACGGCGAAGGCGTTCGCGCCGTACTACAACACGGCGGCCCCCTCCACCGAGCTGCTCAAGCTCGACGACGCGCTGGCGGTGGAGACCCAGACCTGGAACACCTTCGACGGCCTCGGCCGCGTCGTGAAGTCCCAGCAGGTCGCGGGCAACGGCGACGGCGGCAAGGTGCTGGCCACCACCAGCACCAGCTACGGCGGCGACCGCACCTCGGTCACCCCGCCTGCGGGCGGCACGGCCACCACCACGATCACCGACGCGCGGGGCCGCACCACAGACCTGCTGCAGTACAAGGCCGCCACGCCCACCGGCGCGGCGGACACCACCCACTACGACTACGACCCGGCGGACAGGGTCACCGCGGTCACCGACCCGGCCGGCAACCACTGGACGTACACCTACGACCAGCGCGGCAACCTGACCGGCGCACACGACCCGGACAAGGGCGACAGCACTTACGTTTTCGATGACCGCAACCTGCTGATCTCCAGCACCGACGACCGCACGCCGAAGCAGAAGATCACCCACGTCTACGACGATCTCGGCCGTGAGCTGGAAACCCACGACGGCGACGCGAGCGGCCCGCTGCTCGTCAAGCGCGTCTGGGACCCGTCCGGTGCCGAGGGGCAGCCGGCCTCGGTGACCCGCTACATCGGCGGGGCGAGCGGCAGCGCCTACACCACGACCTTCAACATCTACGACACTCTCTACCGGGTCAACCGGGCCACCATCAGCATCCCCGCGACGACGGAGAACGGTGCCCTGGCCGGCTCCTACCAGTCGAACACCAAGTACAACACCGACGGCACCGTGCAGTCGAGCAGCTACCCGGCCGCCGGCAGCCTCGCCGCGGACGTCATCACCCCCACCTACGACGACCTGATGCGACCGGTCGCCCTCACCGGTACCGGCGGCGTCAGCTACATCACCAACACCTCCTACAGCTACACGGGCAAGCCGCTGCAGTTCACCTACCAGAGCGGTGCCAAGAAGACCCAGGTCACCAACACCTACCAGTGGGGCACCCAGCGCCTGGACAACTCGCGGGTGGACCGCGAGGGAGTGCCCGGCGTCGACAAGTCCTCCACCTTCGGGTACGACGACGCCGGCAACATCACCTCCATCAGCGACGTCTCCCGTGACGGCACCGACAACCAGTGCTTCCAGTACGACTACCTCGACCGTCTCACCGAGGCCTGGGCCCAGGGCAGCACCGGCTGCTCCGCCACCCCCAGCGGCTCCCTTCTCGGCGGCCCGGCGCCGTACTGGACGTCCTACACCTACGACGTCACCGGCAACCGGCACACCGAGACCCTGCACGACCCGACGGGCGACGCGGCCAAGGACAGCAAGCGCACCTACTCCTATCCCGACCCGAAGTTGCCGCAGCCGCACGGCCTCACCAAGGTGAGCACCGAGAGCCCCGCCGGCACGGCGGTCGACTCGTACACCTACGACGGGATCGGCAACACCCAGACCCGTACCCTCGGCGGTGACAAGCAGGTTCTCGACTGGGACGCCGAGAGCCACCTGGCGAAGGTCACCCAGGGTGCCAAGAGCACCTCGTACGTGTACGACGCCGACGGCAACCGCCTGATCCGGCGCACCGACAGCGAGACCACCCTCTACCTCGGCTCCACCGAGATCACCCTCGCCAAGACCTCCGGCAGCACTCCCAAGGCCACCCGCTACTACGACCTCGGCGGCGGCAACCAGGCCATTCGCACCGACGACGGCAAGCTCTCCTTCCTCCTCGGCGACCACCACGGCACCTCCGAACTCGCCGTGAACGCGGCCGATCTGTCCATGCAGCAGCGTCGCTCCACCCCGTTCGGAGCCCCGCGTGGCAAGGCCCCGTCCTCCTGGCCCGGCGAGAAGGGCTTCATCGGCGGCACCCAGGACGCCTCGACGGGCCTCACCCACCTCGGCGCCCGCGAGTACGACCCGGACACCGGCCGTTTCGCCAGCCTTGACCCGGTCATGAACACGGCCGACCCGCAGCAGATGAACGGCTACAGCTACACCGAGAACAATCCGGTCACCTTCAGCGATCCGACCGGCCGCACCAAGTGCGACGTCAACCCGGAACTCTGCGGGAAGAAGGACAACACCAACACCTGCAAAGCGGCCTGCATCAAGAAGAACAAAGAAAAGGGCGACAAGGCCAACCGGGAAACCCAGGAGTACTTCGCCAAGAAGCGGAAGAAGGAACTCCAGGATGCCTACAACTACTTCTTCAAGGCCGACCAGTGCCGCTATAACGCAAGCCCCTACGCGACCGTCTACACTCCGCTCGCCCTGAGCTGCTTCACGCAGGCGGAGATGGACGCCAGCAGGGAACTCGACAAGCAGTTCCTCTCCGCGCTCGGTGACATGACCGTCTTCGAGCCGGCGTACCAGTGCATGGTCAACAACAACCAGGACAAGTGCGACACCCTCGGCGAGGCGATGTCCACCTGGGACCTCGGCGGTATCGCTCGCGGGTCGACGCGGATGGCCCGCATGCTGGCCCGGATGGAACGGGGGCTGTGCAGCTTCACCCCGAAGACCAAGGTGCTCATGAAGAACGGGCGCACCAAGGCGATCGCCAAGATCAAGCCGGGTGACGAGGTCGAGGCCGCCGATCCCGGGACCGGCCGGCACAAGGGCCCCCGGAAGGTGGCCGCCCGTCTTGTCCACCGCGACGACGAACTCGTCGACCTGAGCGTCCGTGACGCGAAGGGGCGGACCGCCACCATCCACGCCACGGCCAATCACCCCTTCTGGGACGACACCGCCCGCGCCTGGGTCCAGGCCGGCACCCTGGTGCCGGGCCATGCCCTGATCACCGCCGCCGGCCGCCGGATCGCCCTCGCCGGGGTGAAGTCCGTTCCCGGCGCGGCCGACATGTACAACCTCACCGTCGAGGACCTGCACACGTACTACGTGCTCGCCGGTTCCACGCCGGTACTGGTCCACAACTGCAATCTCGCTCTTGGCTGGCGCACGATGGGAACCGAGGAGTGGGCGAAGGAGAACAAATTCCTTCACATGCTGAACAACCCCAATGACGGGTGGAAGGCCCCTGTGCAGCGTATGATCGGCGACCCCAATGTCACCGGTCTTCACGTCAACATGAAGGGGTGGGACACCAGTTTCAACGGTGCGGTGAGGAACGGTCTCTCAGGAGATGGGAAAGCCACGGAACTCGAGATGAGCTGGATCGCCAGGGCGGTGGCCAATGGTCAGCGTTCATGGGACAGTGTGCATTTCTACAACGAGGGTCCGGGCGGAAAGATCGTCGAAGTGCCCCGACCCGCTGAGCCCGACTGGTCCACCTTCGGTAAACTGGATCCGGTCAGGAGCACGATGACCACGTGCAATTGTGAAGGGTCGATTCCCTGGGATGAATAGCAAGATGCCATCGAATGACTCATGGGATCCGACAGTTCTTTACTCCGACCTCGACATGTCCGAGGGTCTGGCCGAAGCGCTGAAGCGCAGCGCTTCCGGTATCGGGTTGACGCTTGACGGGCTCGTCGACGGATTCGGCCGGGCGGAACTCGTCACCGGCCGCGGTATCGTCTCGATCCACGTCGGGGCCTGGGAGAGGGGCTTCGGCATCGGAATTCACGAGTCCGGTATCGAATGGGCGTCGGGAGCGACCGATGACCTCGGTCAGGTCCTCCGGTCGATCGCCGCCTGGCAGGACGGCGAGCCTCTCGATGACCACGTGTTGGAATTCCCGTTCATGAAACCGGGGAAGCTGGCGCGCGCATTCGCGGAGGGAAGGGTCGCCGAGGCCCAGTGGCAGGATCTGCTGGATTCGGAGTACCGCACGGGGGGCCAGCAACTGCTCGTCCGGCTTGCCCAGTTCGGTGAACTGCGGAGCTTCTTTCCGGAGATCAGCTACGGCGAGCTCCGCTTCACCGAGGCTCCGCCCCGGCAGGGCGACCGGATGTTCCGCGTTCAGAGCGACGGGGCGGTGTTCCGTGTGCGGGAATCCGGACCGGAGCGCCGGGAGTACGCCCTGGGCGGCCTTGACGAAGTGGCTCGTCGCATCGTCGAGTTCTTTGCCGCCGACTGACCGAGTTCCTTCGGCCGAGTGAACTGAGAGCCTCACCGGATGTGATTCCGGTGGGGCTCTCGGCGTGTGTGACGGCGGCAGTCGACGGCAGCGTCAGAGAACGGGTGCCGCGCGAAGCGGCGGGTCGTCGCTGTCGTCGGGATCTGTGGCGGACCGTGGTGACGGGGCGCTCAGAGCAAGGAGATGCGGGCGGCCGGGAAGGCGGCAGCAAGCAGGTTGCAGAGCAAGGGAGTTCATGGTGCCCACGATTCCCTCGGGGGTGGCCCCAGGAGCGTCTGCCCAGGGTGGTGCGGTCAGGCCGGCCGATCCGCGGTCGGTCGGGCGGGCGGCGCAGGTGTTCATCGCGGCGCACGCGTTGACGCAGCTGGGGGTGGGGCTCGCCGGAGGGACGGGCACCCGGGCGTTCGCCGTGGCGTCGCCGGTGGTGCCGCCGGCCCTGCTCGGCTCGGTGATCGCCTTCCTGGTGTGGTTCCGGGGCTGCAGGGTGAACGCGGAGATCCTGGCGCCGGGCACCCAGAAGCACAGCCCGGGGCTCGCCGTCGGAGGATGGTTCATCCCGCTCGAACCGCCACTCCTCCTCCGCCCTGGCCAGCCGCGCGTTCTCCGCCCGCAGCCGGGCCGGCTCGGCCTCGGTGTCCTGCGACGCCCCGGCGGCGACTGCACGGCCGTCGGCGTCCCGCACCAGGTTCGCAGCGTCTCGGGATCGACATCCAGATCGGCCGCGACGTCCTTGAACGTCCGCCTGCCGGCCGAAGCCCGCCGCAACGCGATCACGTCGGACCGGAACTCCGCACTGTACTTCGAGGGCCGTGCCACGTGGATCTGCACCTTCCAGGATCAACAAGATCCACTGTCAGATGTGTCCACACCACGGGGATCACTTCAGGGCGCGGGGCCGTCGATGCCCTGCTCGGCCAACCTGCCGTCGTTGTCACGACCACATGGGCGGCAACCCTCCGCAACTCGCGAAACGGATGGACACAGCACCTCGCTGTGCCCATGCGTTCTGGTTTCTCGGCCCGGAAGTCCACTGCTTTCCGTGATCGTCGGCACTCCAACCCGCACCGCAGCACGGACGCTTTCGCAGCTCGACGCCCGTGATCGCGGGAGCCCGCCCGGAACGGAGGGCGGCTCATTCTCCCCAGATTTCCCCAGCGGCCACGGATGCTCTGCCGGCGCCTGCGATCGGGGCGACGCCTCACCGCGACAGCGCCTCTCGCGGTGACTGCTCAGAGCCAGCGTTTCCGTTTGAAGATGACGTACAGACTGGTGCAGACAACCGCCATCAGGATGATCGCGAAAGGGTACCCGAACACCCAGTGCAACTCCGGCATGTGGTCGAAGTTCATTCCGTAGATCGTCCCGACCAGTGTCGGGGCGAACAGGATCGCCGCCCAGGAGGAGATCTTCTTGATCTCCTCGTTCTGTTCGAAACCCGCCTCCGCCAACGCCCGCATCTCGGCGTTCTGTTGCTGGGTGACCAGCGTCGCGTTGACGGTGAGGATGTCGGTGAGGGCTTGACGGAAACCGTCGACGCGTTCGCTGGTGTGGGTGACGTGGTCGGCGACGTCGCGGAGGTAGCGCTGGAGCTCCTCGTCCGTGCGGTACTTGGCGAAACCGGCCATCAGGCTGTGCAGCATGCTGACCAGCGGGCGGGTGGCACGCTGGAACTCGACCATCTCGCGCGAGAGTTCGTAGATGCGGCGGGACACCGCCGGGTCGCCGCGGAAGACCTCGGTCTCGATCTCGTCGATGTCGTTCTGGACGCCGGAGACCACCGGGACGTAGCCGTCGACGACGGAGTCGAGGATCGCGTAGAGGACGGCCTCCGGACCGAGCCTCAGCAGCTCCGGGCTGCCCTCCATGCGGCGGCGCACCGCCGAGAGGTCCGGTGCCGCGCCGTGCCGGACCGTGATCACGAAGTCCGGTCCCACGAACACGTGCAGTTCGCCGAAGTCGACCTCCTCGACCGCGTCCAGATAACGGGCGGCGCTCAGCACGACGAAGAGCGTCTCGCCGTAGCGCTCCAGCTTCGGCCGCTGATGCGCCTCCATCGCGTCCTCGACGGCCAGCGGATGCAGGTCGAACTCGGCTGCCAGCGAGAGGAGTTCGGTCTCCGTCGGACGGGCCAGGCCGATCCACGCCATACCGTCCGGCTGTTCGCGCAGCTCACGGAAGGTCTCGGCCAGCGACGCGGGCGTCGACACCCGTACCCCGTCGCGGTAGAGCGCGGACTGGACGACGCTGGCGACCTCGGCGGGTTCTGGCGCGGGAGGGGAGTCGAGCGGCGCCGGAGGCTGCGGCGGCGGCGCGGACGGCGGGGTCAGGGCGCGCCGCCAGAGGGACTTCCGCGTGGCCTTCGCGCCCTTCGAGCCCTCGGGGTTCCTCGTCTCCGGGGAGCCGTCCGCGTCCCTGGTGCTTTTCCGGTTCTTCGAGGCTTGGCGGGCGCGTCGCTCGGACATCGCGGCTGCCTCCAGGGTCGAACGTACGTCTGTGTGATCACGGAGCAGGATATACGGGGCAAACGTTCAGTGAGTGGTCGGCGGCATCGGGATCGGGATCGGGTGGGAGTTGCGGACAGGGGGTGTCCGCAAACGGCGTTAGCGTGCCGGACATGACGAAGACGACCGCGACGGCCCCCGTGCTCGGGACCCGCGCCCTCAACCGCGCGACCCTCGACCGTCAGCTCCTGCTGCGCCGCTCCCCGCTGTCCGCGACGACCGCCGTCGAGCATCTCCTCGGCCTCCAGGCACAGAACGTGAAGCCGCCGTACTACGCCCTTGCCGCCCGGCTGGACGGCTTCCGGCCCGAGCAGCTGTCGGCCGCCATGGGCGCACGCGAGGTCGTCCGGATCGTCACCATGCGCTCCACCATCCACACGCACACCGCCGAGGACGTCCTCACCCTGCGTCCGCTGGTGCAGGCCGCCCGCGACCGGGAGCTGGGCCAGTTCCGCAAGGGACTCGTCGGCGTCGATCTGGAGCGGCTCGCCACGATCAGCCGTGAGCTGGTGGAGACCGAGCCGCGCACCATGAAGCAGCTGCGCGAGGCGCTGCTCGCAAAGTGGCCGGACGCCGACCCGTTCGCCCTGTCCGTCGCGGCCCGCTGCACCCTGCCGCTCGTCCAGGTCACCCCGCGCGGTCTGTGGGGCCGCAGCGGTCAGGTCGCCCTCACCACCGCCGAGCACTGGCTGGGCCGCTCCGCGGAGCCGGCCCCGGCACCCGACGCGACCGTGCTGCGCTATCTCACCGCCTTCGGCCCCGCCTCGGTCAAGGACATGCAGACCTGGGCCGGTCTGACCCGGCTCCGTGAGGTCTTCGAGCGGCTCCGGCCCAGCTTGACGACGTTCCGTGACGAGAGCGGCGTGGAACTCTTCGACCTTCCCGGCGCGTCCCGGCCCGACGCCGACACCCCTGCCCCGCCGCGCTTCCTGCCCGAGTTCGACAATCTGCTGCTGTCCCACGCCGACCGCTCCCGGGTCGTCCCCGCCGACCTCAAGGGGCGCACCTGGCAGGGAAATCAGGCCTACTGCACCCTGCTCGTCGACGGCTTCCTGTCCGGCCTGTGGAAGCTGGAGGAGGGCGCGCTCGTCGTCGAGCCCTTCGGCAGGCTCACGAAGGCGCAGCGGGACGAGGTCACGGCGGAGGGGGAGCGGATGCTCGCGACGATGCACGAGGGGGAGGGGCACGACGTCCGGTTCGGCACGGTCGCACGGCCCTGAGGCCTCGTCGCGGTGTGCGACATCAAGTGGGTCGACCTGAGGTGCCGGCGGACGGTTGGGGGGCTGCGGGGAAGCAGCCGTCCGCCGGCAAGTGCGAGGGCCACCGAAGTCGAGGCCGAGGGGGAGAACGGACTGGCGACCCAGGACCTGTCCTTAAGTGGATGAGGGGCGTTGCGGGCCGCTCGTGGAGGCTCGCAACGCCCCTCGGCTTTTACCTGAGGGGTACTCAGGAGATCATCGATTACTACGAGTTGACCTGTGTGGTCACCAGGCTGGAGAACGTCGTCAGGCGGGTGTAGACACCCGGGTAGCCGGCCTCGGCGCAGCCTTCGCCCCAGGAGGTGATGCCGGCCAGCACACCGCCGATGAGCAGCGGGCCGCCGCTGTCGCCCTGGCAGGTGTCGACGCCGCCGGCGGTGTAACCGGCGCAGACCATGTCGGAGGCCACGTAGTCGG
The DNA here is from genome assembly GCF_025399795.1 of Streptomyces rhizosphaerihabitans. GTDB lineage: Bacteria > Actinomycetota > Actinomycetes > Streptomycetales > Streptomycetaceae > Streptomyces > Streptomyces rhizosphaerihabitans. The sequence continues at coordinate 97,655 of NZ_JAODTZ010000012.1, forward strand.
AGCCGTACGAGCTCGCACAGCTGGAGTTGGACACGATCGGTACGGTCGCGGTGCGCAGTTGGTTGGAGGAGCTGCCGTTCTCCGAGGTGGTGCCCCAGCCGACGATGCGGGCCGTGGTGCCGGTCGCGTACAGGCCGGTGTCCGAGGAGGCGACGTACTTCGCCGGGGTGTACGACATCGACGTCGACAGGGTCAGTACGGCCACGTCGTCGCCGTTGGTGGCGTCCGTGTAGCCGGGGTTGATCCAGATCTTGCTGACCTTGCTGACGGTGCCGTTCGTGCCGTTGAGGTAGGTCCTGCCGCCCACCACGCGGATGCTGCCGGTGGTCTCGCCGGACATGCAGTGGGCGGCGGTCACGACCTTGTTGGCGGCGACGAGGGTGCCGCCGCAGAACTGGTTCTGCGAGGCGTCGGTGATCTGCATCATGAACGGGTACGCGGTCGTCGTGGTCGTCGTGCCGCCGACGATGGGCTGGGGCGCGGCTGCGGCGGAGGGGGCGCCGAGCAGCGTGGTCGCGGCGGCTGCGGCGGTCGCCGCACAGACGGCGGCGGTCTTTTTGACGCGGTTGAGCCCGAACATCGGTCTCCTTGAAAGTTGCCGGTGGGGGGACGCGCGGGTGTGGGGGGTGAGTCACGACGCCTCTGGGTGGGGTGTCGTGTGCCCGAGCGAGCGGCACGGCCACACGCTAGGGCGTGGGACCGCTCCCTCTCTATGAGGGAACCCCCTAGTGGAGATGGGGGAGGGAAAACCCTTGCCCGGGGCGAGCGGTGTTTGACGCGGGCGCCGTCCGGTTGGTCCCGGCCCGGGAGCCTCGCCCGTCTGACGCCCGTTCACCCGAAGGAGTCACCCAGGAGCTCTACCGCCCTGGCCCGGAGCTCTACCGTTCCAGTCCGCAGTGTCACCGTTCCGGCCCGCAGTCTCACCGGTCCGGCCCCTTCCCGCCGGAGGCCCCGTCACCGTCTCGCTCGCGGCCTCAGCGGTCCGCCGGCCTCCCACCAGGGGCTGTGCCATGGCTCCGGCCGCCGGTCCAGCCGAGTCGGCCGTTTTCCGCCCTGGCCACCGCAGGCCTCAGTCGGGCCTGCGTTCCGCCGCCAGCCGCACGATGTCCACCCGTGACCGTATTCCCAGTTTCCGGTACACCCGGGTGAGGGTGGCCTCCACGGTCTTCACGCTGATGAACAGGCGCGCGGCGATCTCGCGGTTGGTGGCGCCCTCCATGACGAGGGCGGCGACCTGGCGCTCGGTCGCCGCGAGGGTGTTGAGGGCGGCGGAGGCGAGGGGCGGAGCGACCGGAGGGGGCGCGGACGCCGTCTCCACCTGACGGAGCCAGGGCAGCGCACGGCACCGGCGGAACAGACGGGCGGCTTCGTCGTAGGACGTGGGTCCCGGGACGGGGGTCCCCCCTGCCCTGGCGGAGCCGAGAGCTTGGGGGAGGGTGCGCAGACCGGCGAGGGCGTACGCGGCGCGGGCCTCCTCAAGGCCGTAGCCCAGCTTGCCGAGGCGGTCCTGCGCTGACGCCAACTGGCGTTCCGCGGGCCCCTGTTCGCCGCGCGCGGCCCGGACCAGGGCCTCGGCGCGGTCGAGCACGGCGAGCACGCTCTCGCGCTCCAGCCGCAGCGCGCGCCGGCGGGTCACGTCGATGACGTCCTGTGCTTCCGCGGTCTCCCCGATCCTGACCAGGGCCTCGGCGAGGTCGCCGTGCCAGCGGCCGCGGGCGGGGTCGATGACACCGAGCCCCTCCTCCAACTCCCGGACCCGGCGCAGGGAGTGGACCGCGGCGGACGCGTCCCCGGCGACCAGCTGGGCGTGCCCGAGGGCGCCCAGGGCGCGCGAGAGATAGACCAGGTCGCCGTCCTCCTCGGCGCGGTCCACCGCCTCGTGGGCGAGGGCGAGCGCCCGGTCCACGTCACCGCCCGCCGCCTCGGTGAGTGAGGTGAGCATGGCGGTGGCCGCCTCGCCGATGCCGGTGTCACGGGCCAGCCTGAGGCTCTCCCGGGCCAGGTCCAGGGCGCGGCCGCAGTGCCCTGAGCGCAGTTCGGTCTCGGCGAGGCCGCGCAGGAAGTGCAGTTCGCTCTCGACCATGCCGCGCCGCTGGACCTCGCGCAGCAGTGCGGTGATGGCCGTACGGGCCTCGGCGAGCCGGTCGCCCATGACGAGCCAGCGGAAGCGGGCGGCACCGGCGCCGTTGTGGTCGCAGGCGACCCGGGGGTCCTGCGGCTCGCGCATGGCCCGCTGGATGGTCGACGGTGCGTCCGGATGCCCCATCAGGGTCTCCATCTGCGCCTGGAAGCCGAGCGCGAGGAGTTCGGTGCGCCGGTCCCCGGCGCGTGCCGCGAGCCGTGCGGCCCGGGCGGCCTCCTCGCGTGCCTTGGTCATCTCGCCGTCCATGAGCAGGGCACGCCAGGCGAGTTGGTAGCGGACGAGGGCGAGCAGGCCGGGGTCGTCGCCCGCGTCGGCGAGCGCCTGCGGGAAGACGGCGTCGATCTCGGACATGGCCTGTCCGGCGGCGTCGACGACGACCATCCAGGCCCGGACCCGGTCGGCGGGGGCGGTGGCCCGGGACAGCACCTGGCGCGCGATGTCCCGCGCGAGGTCCGTCTCCCCTGCCGTCAGCGCGTCCTCGGCCGCCTGCAGGCGCCGTTCGTCCGGGCCCGGCCGGATGTCGGCCGGGGTGTGCCGGGCGGCGAGCAGCCCGAGCCCGACGGCGACGGAGGGGGCGCCGCGGTCACGGGCGGCGGTCGCCGCCTCGCCGAGCCGGGCGGCGACCGCGGGGTCCGTGCCGGTGGTGGCCAGCGCGAGGTGCCGGGCCCGCTCGATGGGATCGGAGGCCGCGCGGGACAGGGCGGCGTGCGCGGCGCGCCGCTCCTGGGCGTCGGCCTCCGCGTACAGGGCGGCCGAGACGAGGGGGTGCGCGAAGCGGATGCCGGGTGTCTCGCGTTCGGTGGCCAGGAGTCCGAGGGCGGTGGCCGAGGCCGTCTCCGCCTCGGCGTTCTCCCGGCCCGCGGCGTGCAGCAGGGCGAGTGTCGGGCGGGCTCCCGCGCTCACCACCAGCAGGGTGCGGCGGGCCTCGGCGGACAGCATGTCCAGACGGCTGAGGACGAGCGCGCGCAGTGACGTCGGCACGGGGAGCGGCTCGCCGGGGGACGGCCGGGTCGGGGACTCGGCGAGGGCGCGGCCCAGCTCCAGGGCGAAGAGCGGGTTGCCGCCGCTGGTGCGGTGGATGTCGCGCACGGTGGAGCGGGGCAGACCGGTGTAGCCGCGCTGTCCGAGGAGTTCGGCCACCTGGGTGCGGGCCAGCGGGGCGACCCGCAGGGCCAGGGTCTCCGGCGGGGACGCGCGTAGAAAGCGGTCGTGGTCCTGTGCCTGCGGCTCGGTCTCCGTACGGACCGCGCAGAGCATGCGGACCGGCGTGCCGCCGAGCCTGCGGGCGGCGAATCCGAGCAGCTCGGCGCTGGCCGGGTCGAGCCACTGCAGGTCGTCGGCGACGATCAGCACCGGGCCCTGGGCGGCCAGGGCGCGGAACGCCGACAGCACCGCGAGCCGCAGCGCGAGACCGTCGCGCTGGAGGGTGGATTCGCCGCGGCCGGTGAGCGCGGATTCCAGGGCGGTGCGCTGTGGCGCGGGCAGCCGGTCGGCGATCTCGTCGACGACCAGACCGAGGAGGTCGGCCAGCGCGAGGAAGGGGAGATGGGATTCGGACTCGGTGGCCGAGCACCGCAGGACGGTGCGGGCCGATTCGGCGCATTCGGCGGCCAACGCCCGCAGGACGGTCGACTTTCCAATTCCCGCCGGCCCGTGCACGAGCACACTGCCGCCGCCGGAGAGCTGCTCACGAGCCCCCGCGAAGAGTTCCTCCCGGCCGATGACCAGGTCGGGGCGCGGTCTCGCAGGTTCCTTGAAGTCCCCTCGCACGGTCACCGCTCCCCTCGTGTGTCGTGTCCTGGCCAATATTAGGCAATGTCTCTTTGAATTTCGGACAGTCTGGGTGGTGAGGGAAATAACAGATGTCGCGCATAAGTCATTTCACGGTCCGGCCGATTGAATGGGGAGCGCCAGAACGGGTGGTCCGCTAGGGCAGCACACCGGCCCGGCGCGCCGCGACGACCGCCTCCAGGCGGGTGCGCGCGCCCAGCCTGCGCATCGCCGAGCGCAGATACCCCTTGACCGTCTCCGGCCGGAGCCCGAGCCGTTCGGCGGCGGCCGCGTTGGTCGCGCCGGCCGCGACACAGGCGAGGACGTCCACCTCGCGCGGAGCGAGTCCGACCTCGCGCGGCGCCCCCGCGGACGGTGCCGCCGCGTCGGCCAACCGGCCGCACACGGAGAGGAGTTCGGCGCGCAGTTCCGGGTCGGCGATCCGTGGGGCGAGTGCCCGCAGCGTCCCGTGCGCCTCGCGGACCTCCTCCCATGCCGCGCCTCCCGTGACTCCCGCCGCCGGACCGGGTTCACGGACGACACCGAGCAGATCACGCGCCTGGTCCCGGACGACCAGCGCCTGCTCCACGTCCCGGGCCGCCGCCACGGCCGCTCCCAGCGTGCGGTCGCCCAGGGGCTGGGCCGTCCGCAGAGCGCCGTACAGCACCCCGCGCACCCGGCGCCGTACGACAACGGGAACCGCGAGGACCGAACACAGCCCCTCCGTGGCCACCGCCGTGTCGTACTCGTGGCTGATCTTCCGGGAGGCCGAGTAGTCGCTCACCGCGCAGGGCCGGGCGAGGGCGACCGCCTTGCCGCCCAGGCCGTTGCCCGAGGAGACCGCGAGCGCGCTCAGCGCGGGCGTCGCCGTACCGCTCAGCTCACTGATGCGCACCAGGCGGCCGCCGGAGTCCACCAGGCCGCCGAAGGCGACCGGCAGCCCCGTGGCACGGCGCAGCCGCACCAGCGCGGCGCGCACTTCCACCGACTCGGCCGTGTCTGCTGCCACCGGCTCTCCCCTTCATCGCGGCGCACCCCCCGTTCGGGGGTGGTGAGACCTGCAACACGGAATACACGATGGTAGGCGGCGGTCCGGCAACGAGGAGGACACATGACGGCGACAACGGGCAGGGCGGACGAGTTCCGCACCGCACGGGACTTCCTGCTGGAGCACCGCGCGGACTACACCACGGCCTACGAGGGCTTCAGCTGGCCCCGCCCGGAGCACTTCAACTGGGCCCTCGACTGGTTCGACGCCATCGCGCGGGACAACGACCGCACCGCCCTGCACATCGTGGAGGAGGACGGCGAGCGTGTCGAGGTCTCCTTCGCCGCGATGTCCGAGCGCTCCGACCGGGTGGCCAACTGGCTGCGCGACCGGGGAGTGCGGGCCGAGGACCGCATCCTCGTCATGCTCGGCAACCAGGTCGAGCTGTGGGAGACGGCCCTCGCCGCGATGAAACTGCGCGCGGTCGTCATCCCGGCCACCCCGCTGCTCGGCCCCGTCGACCTGGCCGACCGGGTCGAACGCGGCCGGGTGCGGCACGTCGTCGTCCGGGCCGAGGACACCGCGAAGTTCGACGCGGTACCCGGCCGCTACACCCGTATCGCGGTCGGCGGCACCCGGCCCGGCTGGCAGGCGTACGAGGAGACGGCCGCCGCCGACGCCGCCTTCGAGCCGGACGGCCCCACGCACGCGGACGACCCCCTGATGCTCTACTTCACCTCGGGCACCACAGCCCGGCCCAAGCTGGTGGAGCACACCCACGCCTCGTACCCGATCGGCCACCTGACCACCATGTACTGGATCGGGCTCCAGCCCGGGGACGTCCATCTGAACATCTCCTCACCCGGCTGGGCCAAGCACGCCTGGTCCAATCTCTTCGCGCCGTGGAACGCGGAGGCGACCGTCTTCCTCTACAACTACACCCGCTTCGACGCGGGCCGCCTGATGGCCGAGATGGACCGGGCCGGCGTCACCACCTTCTGCGCCCCGCCGACCGTGTGGCGCATGCTCATCCAGGCCGATCTGAGCCTGCTGCGGACCCCGCCGCGCGAGGTCGTCGCCGCGGGCGAGCCGCTGAACCCCGAGGTCATCGAGCAGGTCCGGCACGCCTGGGGCGTCACCATCCGGGACGGCTTCGGGCAGACGGAGACCGCCGTCCAGGTGTCCAACAGCCCCGGCCAGCCGCTCAAGACCGGCTCCATGGGCCGGCCCAGCCCCGGCTTCCGCGTCGAGCTGCTCGACCCGGTCTCGGGCGCGCCCGGCGCGACGGAGGGCGAGATCTCCCTCGACCTGTCCGAGCACCCCGTGGGCCTGATGACCGGATACCACGGCGACCCCGACCGTACGGCGGAGGCGATGGCGGGCGGCTACTACCGCACCGGGGACATCGGCTCGCGCGACGCGGACGGCTACATCACCTATGTCGGCCGTGCCGACGACGTGTTCAAGGCCTCCGACTACAAGATCTCGCCCTTCGAGCTGGAGAGCGCGCTCCTGGAGCACGAGGCGGTCGCCGAGGCCGCCGTGGTCCCGGCCCCCGATGAGCTGCGCCTCGCCGTACCGAAGGCGTACATCGTCCTCGCGGCCGGGTACGAGCCGGGCCCCGACACCGCCAAGGTGCTCTTCGAGCACGCGCGTTCGGTCCTGGCGCCGTACAAGCGCATCCGCCGTCTGGAGTTCGGCGAACTTCCCAAGACCGTCTCCGGCAAGATCCGCCGGATCGAGCTGCGCGAGGCCACGGCCGCCGGCTCGGACGCCGAGTACCGCGAGGAGGACTTCCGGTGAGTGAACTGTCGTACGCGCACGGAACGAGCGGCACGGCGCTGCTCGGCGACACCATCGGGGCCAACCTCGACCGGGCGGTCGCGGCCTGGCCGGACCGCGAGGCGCTCGTCGACGTGCCGTCCGGGAGGCGCTGGACGTACGCCCGATTCGGCGCGGACGTCGACCGGTTGGCGTACGCGCTGCTCGCCAGTGGCATCGCCAAGGGCGACCGGGTGGGCATCTGGGCGGTCAACTGCCCGGAGTGGGTACTCGTCCAGTACGCCACCGCCCGCATCGGCGCGATCATGGTGAACATCAATCCGGCCTACCGCACCCACGAGGTCGAGTACGTCCTCAACCAGGCCGGGATCTCGCTGCTGTTCGCCTCCCTCAGCCACAAGGGCAGCGACTACCGGGCGATGGTCGAGGAAGTGCGCCGCAGGTGCCCGCAGTTGCGGGAGACCGTGTACATCGGCGACCCGGGCTGGGACACGCTGGTGAGGCGCGGAACCCCTGACCGGCACGAGGAGTTCCAGGTCCGCGGGAGCGAGCTGTCCTGCGACGACCCCATCAACATCCAGTACACCTCGGGCACGACGGGCTTCCCCAAGGGGGCCACGCTCTCCCACCACAACATCCTCAACAACGGTTACTTCGTGGGTGGGTTGATCGCCTACTCCGAGCAGGACCGGGTCTGCATCCCCGTGCCCTTCTATCACTGCTTCGGCATGGTGATGGGGAATCTGGCCGCCACCTCGCACGGCGCGTGCATGGTCATCCCCGCGCCGTCGTTCGACCCGGCGGCGACACTGAACGCCGTGCAGCAGGAGCGGTGCACATCGCTCTACGGCGTACCCACCATGTTCATCGCGGAGTTGAACCTCCCCGACTTCGGCGCGTACGACCTGTCCACCCTGCGCACCGGCATCATGGCGGGCTCGCCCTGCCCGGTCGAGGTGATGAAGCGGGTGGTCGCCGAGATGCACATGGAGGAGGTCTCCATCTGCTACGGCATGACGGAGACCTCGCCCGTCTCGCTCCAGACCCGCCGGGACGACGACCTGGAACATCGCACGGGCACGGTCGGCCGGGTGCTCCCGCACCTGGAGGTGAAGGTTGTCGACCCGGTGGACGGGGTGACGCAACCCCGCGGCACCGCAGGAGAGTTGTGCACCCGTGGCTACAGCGTGATGCTCGGCTACTGGAACGAGCCGGAGAAGACCGCCGAGGCCGTCGACGCGGGGCGCTGGATGCACACGGGCGACCTCGCCGTGATGCGGGAGGACGGGTACGTCGAGATCGTCGGCCGCATCAAGGACATGATCATCCGGGGCGGCGAGAACATCTATCCGCGCGAGATCGAGGAGTTCCTGTACGCGCACCCGAAGATCGCCGACGTCCAGGTGGTAGGCATCCCTCACGAGCGCTACGGCGAGGAAGTGCTCGCCTGTGTCATCCCGCGCGATCCGGCCGACCCCCTCACCCTGGACGAACTGCGCGACTACTGCGAGGGCCGGCTGGCGCACTACAAGATCCCCAGTCGGCTGCGCGTCCTGGAGACCTTCCCGATGACGGTCTCGGGGAAGGTACGGAAGATCGAACTGCGGGAGACGTACGCGGAGTAGGCGCCAGGGATGCAGGTGCAGGTGCAGGTGCAGGTGCAGGTACAGGTACCTGCACCCGCGCTCGTGCCCCTGCCTTTGGTTTTGCCCCTGCCTGTGCCCGCGTCGGTACTTTTGCCCGGTGATCAGCCCGTGACGGCGATGAGTTCGTCGGCCGGGCTGTTCACCGGCTGCGGGGTGCCCGTGAGGTCCAGGACGAAGAGGGGGACGCCGAGGGTGTCGGCACGGGAGCGGGCGTCGTCGGCGTACCCCGCCAGGGAGAAGAACACGCAGTCCGCCGACTCCGTCATGGCGGTCAGCCACAGACACTCCACATCGCGCAGCGAGGCCGGCCGCACGGTGGGGTCCACCTGGGCCAGGATGCCGCGCGCGGCGAGCCCGATCCCGGACGGGGGCCGCTGGTCCGCGCGCCGGATGTCGCGATAGCCGAGCCAGCCCAGATAGAGCGCGGCGGCGGTGACGGCGTCGCGTGCGGTACGGATGGTGACCGGCTGGAACGCCGGTCGGCGCTCGGGGGAGCCGTCGCGCCCGCGCCCTCCGACGCCCCGGTCCGCGCGGGCCCCGGCACCCCGGTCCGGGGTCCGGGCCTGCGCGGTGCCCCGGCGTGAGCCGACGTCGGTGTCCTGGTCCCGGTCCTCGCCCTGGGCGGCGCCTTGGGGTGCGCGAGGTTTGGTGTCCGGGTCCCGGTCCGCGCCCCGGGAGGTGCGCCGAGGCGCTCGGGGTTCGGCGTCCCGGTCCTCGCCGCGGCCGGTCCCGCGAGGTGAGCCGACCCCGGTGTCCTGGTCCCGGTCCTCGCTCCTGCCGGTGCCCTGAGGCGCGCCGGGTTCGGTGTCCTGGTCCGAAGTCTGGGGCCGGGCGGTGTCCTGGGGTGTGCCGATTCCGGCGGCTCTGCCTTGTACCTGTTCCTCGTCCCTGTCGTTGTCCGGGACCGTGCCAGGGCCGGGGGCTCGATGGCCGCTTCCGGACCCGTCCGGGGTGCTGCCCCGACGGTCGGCTTCGCCGCCGTCGGGAGGGCCGCCCGCTTCCGCGCTCCGTCGACCGCCCTCGTCGCCCGGCACCGATGCGTCGGTGCCGGCGCGTCGCATGGTGTCGGCCGTGCCGGGCGCGGCCTCCGCGCGCGGAGGCCGGCCGACGGCTCGCTCCTCTCGTACCCCGCGGAGCGGAATCCGCAGCGTCGTTCCGCAGGGGCAGCCCAGTTCCGGGTGCGGCCACTGGCTCTCGCGGCCGCAGGCGTCGCAGTGGACCGCGGTCCATTCGTCGTCCCACGCCCGGTGGGTGACGGGGACCGGCTCCGCGAGGCGGTCGAGCGGCGCCGTCACGGGTGCTCCGCACACGCATGGATACGACGGGGCCGCGTAAAGGTGCTCGCGGCGGCAGGCCGGGCAACGCACCGGCACGCTCTCGGCCATGGACCGCTCCAGGAACTCACGTCGGGTCAGCGCGTCCATCGTCCTCCTGCCGGGCGGCGTCCGGCAGCGAAACGCCGCGACGCGCACCAGGCCGGTCCGCAGCGCCGCCCACTCTTGACGCTCCTTGCCCCTACGCCTACATTGCTTCCAGATAGTAGAAGTTAGTTTCCGCAATACGGAATAAGTGACTCTCCGCGGGGCGCGACGGGAGCTGCGAATCCGACAGCCGAAGCAGGAGTACTCCATGGCTCGTATGACCGCTGCCCGCGCGGCAGTCGAGATCCTCAAGCGCGAGGGCGTGACCGACACGTTCGGCGTCCCCGGTGCGGCGATCAATCCCTTCTACGCGGCGCTCAAGGCGTCCGGCGGGATCGGTCACACCCTCGCCCGCCATGTCGAGGGTGCCTCGCACATGGCGGAGGGCTACACCCGCACCCACCCGGGCAACATCGGTGTCTGCATCGGCACTTCGGGCCCCGCCGGCACCGACATGATCACCGGCCTCTACTCCGCGACCGGCGACTCGATCCCGATCCTGTGCGTCACCGGCCAGGCGCCGACCTCGGTGATCCACAAGGAGGACTTCCAGGCCGTCGACATCGCCTCGATCGCGGGGCCCGTGACGAAGATGGCCGTCACCGTGCTGGAGGCCGCGCAGGTTCCCGGCGTCTTCCAGCAGGCCTTCCACCTCATGCGCTCAGGGCGCCCCGGGCCCGTCCTCATCGACCTGCCCATCGACGTCCAGCTCACCGAGATCGAGTTCGACCCCGACACGTACGAGCCGCTCCAGGCGTACAAGCCCGCCGCGACCCGCGCCCAGATCGAGAAGGCGATCGGGCTGCTGAACGCGTCGAAGCGTCCGCTGATCGTGGCCGGCGGCGGCGTCATCAACGCCGACGCCGCCGAACTCCTCGTCGAGTTCGCCGAGTTGACGGGAATCCCGGTCGTCCCGACGCTCATGGGCTGGGGCGTGCTGCCCGACGACCACGAGCTCAACGCCGGCATGGTGGGCCTGCAGACCTCGCACCGCTACGGCAACGCGACCTTCCTGGAGTCCGACTTCGTCCTCGGCATCGGCAACCGCTGGGCCAACCGCCACACCGGCAGCCTGGATGTCTACACCGCCGGACGGAAGTTCGTGCACGTCGACATCGAGCCCACCCAGCTCGGCAGGATCTTCGCCCCGGACTTCGGCATCGCCTCCGACGCCAAGGCCGCCCTGGAGCTCTTCGTCGAGGTGGCAAGGGAGCTGAAGGCCGCGGGCAGCCTGCCCGACCGTTCCGCGTGGGCCGCCTCGGCGCAGGAGAAGCGGGCCACGCTCCAGCGCCGGACGCACTTCGACGACATCCCGATCAAGCCGCAGCGCGTGTACGAGGAGATGAACAAGGCCTTCGGTCCGGAGACCCGGTACGTCACCACCATCGGCCTCTCGCAGATCGCGGGTGCCCAGATGCTGCACGTCTACCGGCCGCGCCACTGGATCAACTGCGGCCAGGCGGGCCCGCTCGGCTGGACCATACCGGCCGCGCTCGGCGTCGCCAAGGCCGACCCCGACGCGCAGGTCGTCGCCCTCTCCGGCGACTACGACTTCCAGTTCATGATCGAGGAACTGGCCGTCGGCGCCCAGCACCGGATCCCGTACGTCCATGTCCTGGTGAACAACGCCTACTTGGGCCTGATCCGGCAGGCGCAGATCGGACTGGACATCAACTTCCAGGTCAACCTGGAGTTCGAGAACATCAACTCCCCGGAACTCGGCGTCTACGGCGTCGATCACGTCAAGGTCGTCGAGGGCCTCGGCTGCAAGGCGATCCGCGTCACCGACCCGGGCGAACTCGGCGCCGCCTTCGAGCGGGCCAAGAAGCTCGCGGCCGAGTTCCAGGTCCCGGTCGTTGTCGAGGCGATCCTGGAGCGTGTCACCAACATCGCCATGAGCAGGACGAACGACATCGGAAACGTCGTGGAGTTCGAGGAGATCGCCACCGAGCCGGGCCACGCGCCCACCTCGATCAGGACGCTGAAGGTGTGACGCGGGCGCTCGTCCGCTCGCGAGGGCGGCCCACCCCAAATGACGGGCCGCCCTCGCGCGTTGTTCACAGGGACGGGCGGGTCCGGCATGCTCGCCCCATGCGGATGACCGTCCCCACCCCCCTCGGCGACATCGCCGTACGCTGCCGTCCCCCGTTTCCCGGTGCACGCCCGGAGGGAACCTCCGTCCCGCCCGACGCCCCCGCGCTGCTGCTTCTGCACGCCAACCCCGGGGACGGCCGTGACTTCGACGCCGTGCTGCCCGCCCTCGCCGACCGGTACCGCACCTTTGTCGTGGACTGGCCCGGGTACGGCGACTCCACCGCGCCGGAACCCGGGCGGGTCACTCCCGAAGGGCTGGTGGAGGTCGCCGAGCGGGTGATCGACGCGCTCGCGGAGGAGCAGGGTGTGCGGGAGGTCGCCGTGCTCGGCAACAGCGTCGGCGGCTATGTCGCCTGCCGCCTCGCCGAGGGCCCCCGCGCCGCGTCGGTCACCGCGCTCGTCCTGGTCGACCCCGCGGGCTTCACCCGGCAGACCGCGCTCACCCGCTGGTTCTGCCGTGAGGTGATGGGCCGCCCCGCCCGCGCCCGCCGGCTGGTCGTCCCGCTGGCCCGCGCCTATCTGGGCCGGCTGGGCACGCCGAGCGCGCGGGAGACGTACGCCCGTGTCCGTCAACTGCCCCACGACGAGCGGAGACTGGCGGTGCACTGCGCGCTGTGGCGCGGTCTCGCCGACCCGGGATTCGGCCTCGCGGACCCGGCCGCCCTCGGCCTGCCGATCCTGCTCTTGTGGGGCAGCCGTGACCCGGTCGTCCCCGCGTTCCTCGACGGCCGGCGTGCCCGGCGCGAGCTCCCCGCGGGGACGTCGAGCGTCCGGCTGCCCACGGCACACGAGCCGTACAACGAACGCCCGGGTCTCTTCCTCCGGCATGTCCTGCCGTTCCTGGAGAATCCGCGGGCGGTCACCGCACGGAGTGTCAAGCCCCCCAGCCGCCCGCGCAGCCGGTGAAGCCATCGCCCCCCACGTCGCCGCTCCGGGGCAGCCCGCGCTCCTCCCGGCCGCCGCGCCCCTTCAGGCCGGCAGCCTCGGTGAAGCGCGGCACCAGCACGGTCAGGGCGGCGTCGCCGTACAGGGCGACCGCGAGCAGGACATCGGCCGTGGACAGGCCCTCCGGTCCGGTGGGAGGCGGGACCGCGGCACGAAGCTCCCGGAGGACACGCCGGGCGGCGCGCGTCCGGCGCGGGGGCAGGCGGCGCAGCAGTCCGGCCGCTGCGGCCTCGCCGCGCAGCTCCGCCAGCGCCCGTCGCACGCGCGGCCGGTCCATCAACTCCCGCATTCCCGCCGGGAGATAGAGCGAGCCGCGCACGGCCCTCTCCAGGGAGAGCCCTGGTACGAAGGACGTCCCCGGGGCCGGGGTCGAGGTCCGTATCGTGACCGGCGGGCCCGGGACCACCGCGCCCCTCAGATGCAGGGCGACCACGGCGACCTTCACGGCCGCGCGGGGCCCGCCACGCAGCAGCGCGACGGTCAAAGGCCCAGGCCCGACCGCCGCGCTCCCGCTCATGGTGCTTCCCCCGTGCCCCCGTTACCCCCGTTCGGGACCCGCCGCCCCCGTGCCGGCGGGCCCCGTGTGCCGAGAATGTGCCTCATCCGGCGTGAGGTGAAGCCCCTGGGGCGGTGTTCAGAGGTTGATTTGAGGGTTCCGTAGGCGCTCTACGCCCGCTTGAGTACGTTCGGAGTCTGTTTGTCGCCCGTTTCGGCTCGCGGTTGGGGTCCGGTGTCGGCCGGTGCCCGGGGTCCTCATCCGTTCGAGTGGTCCGAGTGGTCCGAATGCTCCGAGAGGCCCGGCCAGTCGTCCGGACCACCGCCCTGCCATTCGATGATGTCGCTCTCCTCGACCTCGATCGCGTCGAGGTCGACGTCCGCCTGGCGCAGGATCTCGACCACGTCGTCGAGGTGGTACGCCATGCCGAGAACCCGGTCGCCCTCGGTCACCCGTCGCGACCCGTCCAGCGCCGGTGTGTGCACCACGATCCTGGGAAAATCCATGCCGTCAGCCTCCATGCTCCCAGGCTGCTGCGCGCGGCCGGAATCCGCACCCGGAGTCCGGCTCGTCGTGCTGAGGGGTTGTGGCCGTCCGACGGCGCGAGGCTGGGCGCGACAGTACGTTCGCGCCGCCGGACGGGGTCTGTGGCCCTTGAGGCCGGTGGGGGCGGGCCCCGTTGGCCGGTGTGGCTGGGACCGCGGCGGATGCGACGGAACCGTGACGCCGCTTCCCTCAGGTCGAGAAGCGGGTCCCGGGACCTTCACCACCGCACTGGCTCGCATGCCGCCGCGGTCCTCGCCTCGCCCGCGGTCCTGTCGTGCGGCCACCCCTCATCCGGGCCGCTCGATCCACCGCGGGCTACGCGTACCGTTCCTGACCTCCCGTCAGGGGCGGTACGCGAGCTGGGTTCTCGGTTCGAGACCGGCCGGTCTCGGCCGGGCCGTCGTAGGAGTTGGGCTCGTGGCGGAGTTCCGGTCGTCGGAGACAGGGGCGCCGGACTCGGTCGTGGGCACGCGCTTCGACATCGTGGACCTTCCGTACGAGAGGGTGGCGGGTTCAGCGGAAAACTTCTTCCGCCATGTGGACGTGCGCCGCCTGGTGGAGCCTAGGTTCGGTGTGGACCAAACGTCAACAAGTTGTTGAAGTAGGTTCCTCGGGGCGGTCGGCTCAAGGCCGTAGGCGGTTCGTTGAGGCGGATCCGGGCCGCGGCGGCGCCTGGGCGCGACAGGACAGGTGTCAGCGCCACCGCGGCCCGGAAGTTCGAGATGCCCGGAAGTTCGAGATGCCCGGAAGTTCGAGGTGCCCGGGCAGGGCCGGCGCGGCGGGCCCTCGGCCGTGTTCAGCCCTCGGTCGAGCCGGCGGACTCGGCCATGGTTCGGCTCCAGGCCGTGGTGTCCAGGACCTGGCCGTTGTTCGGCTCCCGGCCGTGGTTCAGATCTGTGCGCCGGAGAGACGCTCGACCGCGCGCAGCAACGCGGAGTGGTCCAGGCCGCCGTCGCCCTGTGCGCGCAGGCTGGCGACCAGCTGGGCGACCACGGTGCCGACGGGCAGCGCGGCGCCCACGGTACGGGCGGCGTCCGTGACTATGCCCATGTCCTTGTGGTGCAGGTCGATGCGGAAGCCCGGCTTGAAGTCGCGGTTCAGGAAGTTGTCCTTCTTGCGGGCCAGCACGGTGGAGCCCGCGAGGCCGCCGCCGAGGACGTCGAGCGCGGCCCTGAGGTCCACGCCGGACTTCTCCAGGAAGACGACGGCCTCGGCGCACGCCTGGATGTTCACGGCGACGATCAGCTGGTTGGCCGCCTTCACGGTCTGGCCCGAGCCGTGCGGACCGCACAGCACGATGGTCCTGCCGAGCGCCTCGAAGAGGGGCTCCGCCTCGTCGAAGTCGGCCTGCTCGCCACCGACCATGATCGACAGCACGGCCTCGATCGCGCCGGCCTCACCGCCGGACACCGGGGCGTCCAGTACGCGAACGCCCTTCTCGGCGCCGGCCTTCGCGAGGTCGATCGAGGTCTGCGGGGTGATCGAGGACATGTCGACCAGCAGTGCGCCGGACCCCACGTTCTCCAGGATGCCGTCGGGGCCGTACGCGATGGCCTCGACCTGCGGGGAGGCGGGCACCATCGTGATCACCACGTCGGCGTCCCGCACGGCCTCGGCGATCGAACCGGCGGCGGTGCCGCCCGCGGCGGCCAGGCGCTCCAGCTTGTCCCGCTCCAGCGTGTAACCGGTGACGTCGTACCCGGCCTTGATCAGGTTCTCCGACATGGGTGAGCCCATGATGCCGAGACCGATCCATGCCACCTTGGGGAGGTTGTTGCTCATGGGGGTGCCTCTCTGAAATCTCTGCTGCGTCATCGGGGTGCCGCTCAGCGGGCGGCTCGGGCGTCGGCGGGCAGCCAGTCGAAGGCCTCGGCGCTCGGCCGGTCGCCCGGCTTGTACTCCAGGCCGACCCAGCCCGCGTAACCGGCCTCGGCCAGCTGGTCGAGGAGCTCCTCCAGCGGGAGGCTGCCGGTGCCCGGAGCGCCGCGGCCGGGGTTGTCGGCGATCTGCACATGGCCGGTCCGGTCGGCGTGGTCGGCGATCGCCCGCGGCAGGTCCTCGCCGTTCATGGAGAGGTGATAGAGGTCCATGAGGAACCTGGTGTTGCCGAGGCCGGTCGCCGCGTTGACCTTGTCGACGACGGCGACACCGGCTGTTGCGCTCACCAGTGGATAGCGCGGTGACTCCCGCTCGTTGAGAGTCTCGACGAGGAGGATCGCGCCGATCCGGTCGGCGGCCCGCGCCGCGAGCACCAGGTTCTCCAGCGCGAGCGCGTCCTGCTCGGCCGGGTCCACGCCCTCGACGCGGTTGCCGTACAGGGCGTTGAGCGCCGTGCAGCCCAGCGACCCGGCGAACTCGGCGGCCACGTCGATGTTGGCGCGGAACCTCTCCGACTCCTCCCCGGGGATCGACAGGGCGCCCCGGTCGGGTCCGGGCAGCTGTCCGGCGTAGAAGTTCAGCCCCGTCAGCCGGACGCCCGCGTCCTCGATCGCCTTCTTCAGGGCGTCGAGCTCGGACCGCTCGGGGCTGGGGGAGTCGACCCAGGGCCACCACAGCTCGACCGCGTTGAAGCCTGCCGCGGCGGCGGCCGCGGGGCGCTCCAGGAGCGGGAGTTCCGTGAAGAGGATCGACAGGTTGACGTTGAAGCGCTGGTCCGCGAATCCCATGGGGGTCGGCGCTCCCTTCCGTACTGGCGGCCGTGCTGTCGGCCGGGCCGGCGATTCAGGGGTATTCCGTATTGCGGAAGTTCGTTTCTGCTTAATGGAAGATTGCCGTCGTGTGTCGGAGCTTGTCAAGGGGGTGCCGACGGAAAGCCGCAGCCGTGACCCGCTCGGGCCACGGGGGGCTGCCGGGATGTCCGCGGCGCGCAGTAGGTTGAGCCCGTGCGATTGAGAGTGGAGTTCACGACCGAGCCCTTCGATCTCGACGAGGCGCCCCGGCACGCGCTGGTCGCCCGCGAGGTCATCGAGGCGGCCGAACTGGACGCCGTGGACGTCGGCCCGTTCGGCAACACGGCGGAAGGCGGCGCGGACAGCGTGCTCACCGCGGTCGACGCGCTGCTGCGCAAGGTCCTGGAGGCGGGCGCCACCCGGGTCTCGCTCCAGGTGAACGTCGTGGGCGCGGCCGGGGAGGGCGATAAGTGACCGGAATCGGGGACGACCCCTTCGTCACGGCGGTCAAGCCGCTGGTCGACGCCATGGGGGGTGAGATGCTGCCGCCCGAGCTGGCCGGTGTCGATGACGTCGTGCTGTCCTGGGAGGGTGCGGACGTCGTCGCCGTACGCCTGCCCCAGCTCGCCGACTCGCTCGACCACATTCTCGCCGCCCTGGAGCGCAAGCGGGGCAAGCCGCTCGCGGAGCTCGACCGCAAGGCCAAGCAGGAGATCGTGCGCATACTGGAAGCGCGCGGGGCCTTCTCCGTGCGGCACGGTGTGGAGACCGTGGCGAGCGCGCTCGGCGTGAGCCGGTTCACCGTCTACAACTACCTGAATCGCGAAAAGGACGCCTGACCAGCGAAAACGCGCCTCAGGGCGACAGGGTCCGCCCGCCGTCACCCGCCGCCGTCCGGAACGACCGGGCGGCGGTTTTCGGCGGCGGGGTTTTTTGTAACTCGAAGTTTTCAACAAAGTGTTGACGTGGTGTTTCCGAGGGCGTTAGCTGTCCGCAGCCCGTCCAGCACAAGGCCACGGAGGCTTCCCGTGACGTCGAGTACGACATCTGGCGGCCTGGCCCGCTTCAACGCCCTTCAGGAGCGCGCGGCCTTCGCCGTCCTCCGCGAGGCGTGCGCCTCCCGCGCGTGGGCCGAGCGGCTGCTCGCCGCCCGTCCCTACGCGACCGCCGACGACCTGTACGCCGCGAGCGACGCCGCCACGGCCGAACTCACCACGGCGGATCTGGCGGAGGCGATGGCCGGGCACCCGCCCATCGGGCGGCCGAAGCCCGGCGACCCGACCTCCTCCCGTGAGCAGCGCGGCATGGCCGGCGCCTCCGCGGAGCTCAAGGAGGAGATGCTCGAACTGAACCTGGCCTACCAGGAGAAGTTCGGCCATGTCTTCCTCATCTGCGCCACCGGCCGGACCGGCGAGCAGATGCGCGACGCGGTCAGGGAGCGGATCGGCAACCCGGCCGAGCGGGAGCGCGAGATCGTCCGCGTCGAACTGGGGAAGATCAACCGCATCCGGCTCGCCGGTCTCGTGCAGGAGGACCCCGGCGGTCTCGTACAGGGAGAGTCCGGCGGACTTGTACACGAAGAGCCCGGCGGTCCCGTACAGGAAGAAGAGGCATGAGCACCGACACCACGGCCTCCGTGTCCACCCACATCCTGGACACCAGCGTGGGCCGCCCCGCCGAGGGCGTCGCCGTCCAACTCGCCGCCCGCGCCGGGCGCGAGGGCGACTGGCGGGCGCTCGGCGGTTCCGCGACCGACGCGGACGGCCGGTGCAAGGACCTTCCGGCGCTGCCGGAGGGCACGACCCACGTGCGGCTCGACTTCGCGGTCGAGCAGTACTTCGAGTCGGATTCAGCGACACAGCAAGCCGATGCGCAGCAGGACGCCCCCGCGAATCGGGACAGCGAGACGTTCTTCCCCGAGGTGACGATCACCTTCGCCGTCAGGCCGGGCGAGCACTACCACGTACCGCTGCTGCTCAACCCGTTCGGCTACTCCGTTTACCGAGGGAGCTAGCAGACATGACCGACCCTTCCCACCGCGGCACCGACCCTTCCCACCACGGCCGCCCTGTGCTCCTGGGCCAGAACCAGTACGGCAAGGCCGAGAACCGCGTCGTCAAGATCACCCGCGACGGCGACACCCACCACATCAAGGACCTGAACGTGTCCGTCGCGCTGAGCGGCGACATGCAGGAGGTCCACCTCTCGGGCTCCAACGCGAACGTCCTGCCGACGGACACCACCAAGAACACGGTGTACGCGTTCGCCAAGGAGCACGGCATCGAGTCCGCCGAGCAGTTCGGCATCCATCTGGCCCGGCACTTCGTCACCAGCCAGGAGCCGATCAAGCGGGCGCGCATCCGCATCGAGGAGTACGCCTGGGAGCGGATCGAGGCCTCGGACGCGGGCTCCCGGGGCGTCGGCGCGGACGAGGGCAAGCACTCGTTCGTACGCAAGGGCCAGGAGACGCGCGTCACCCAGATCACCTACGACGGTGACACATGGGAGGTCGTCTCGGGCCTGAAGGACCTCGTCGTGATGAACTCGACGAACTCCGAGTTCTGGGGCTACGTCAAGGACAAGTACACGACGCTCCAGGAGGCGTACGACCGCATCCTGGCCACCCAGGTCTCCAGCCGCTGGCGCTTCAACTGGACCGGCGACGAGCAGAAGATGCCCGACTGGGACAAATCCTACGACCAGGTCAGGAAGCACATGCTCCAGGCCTTCGCGGAGACCTACTCCCTCTCGCTCCAGCAGACCCTGCACCAAATGGGCGCCAGGATCATCGACCACCGCGGCGAGATCGACGAGGTCCGCTTCTCGCTCCCGAACAAGCACCACTTCCTGGTGGACCTGACGCCGTTCGGCCTCGAGAACGACACCGCTGACGGAGCTGTCTACTTCGCGGCCGACCGTCCGTACGGGCTCATCGAGGGCACCGTCCTGCGCGACGGCTGCGAGCCCCGCATCCCGGTGGACCTCACCAACCTGTAGGACCGCACCCGGCGGTCCACCCGGACCGCCTCCGCGGTACTGCCGCTGTACCCCCGACGCGGGCGCCGGCGTCACGTCCCAGGGGAGAGCGGGGGCATCTGCGCAACCACAGCACCACGGACCCGGTCGTCACCCCGCTCGGCCCCCGGGTCCGTCCGCCAATGGGAAGAACGAGGAACCGCCGTGGCAGTCCAGCGCATCGTCATCGAGAACTGCGCCATCGCGACCGTGGACGCGGGCGACACCGAGTACGCCTCGGGCCACATCGTCGTCGCCGACAACAAAATCGAGTCGGTGGGCGCCGGAAAGGCCCCCGAGAACCTGGAGAACGTGGTCCGCCGCGTCGACGGCACCGGGCATCTGGCCACGCCCGGTCTGGTGAACACCCACCACCACTTCTACCAGTGGATCACCCGCGGCCTGGCCACGGACCACAACCTCTTCAACTGGCTCGTCGCGCTCTACCCGACCTGGGCGCGCATCGACGAGCGGATGGCCTACGCGGCCGCCCAGGGCTCCCTCGCCATGATGGCCCGCGGCGGCGTCACCACAGCCATGGACCACCACTACGTCTTCCCCAAGGGCTCCGGCGACCTGTCCGGCGCCATCATCCGGGCCGCCCGCGAGACCGGCGTCCGCTTCACCCTCGCCCGCGGCTCCATGGACCGCAGCGAGAAGGACGGCGGGCTGCCGCCGGACTTCGCCGTGGAGACTCTCGAAGGAGCGCTGGCCGCCACCGAGGCGACCGTCGACGAGCACCACGACGCCTCCTTCGACAGCATGACCCAGGTCGCCGTCGCACCCTGCTCGCCCTTCTCCGTCTCCACCGAACTCATGAAGCAGGGCGCTGAGTTGGCCCGCCGCAAGGGGGTACGGCTGCACACGCACGGTTCGGAGACCGTGGAGGAGGAGCAGTTCTGCAAGGAACTGTTCGGCATGGGTCCGACCGACTACTTCGAGTCGACCGGCTGGCTCGGCGAGGACGTGTGGATGGCGCACTGCGTCCATATGAACGACTCCGACATCGCCGCCTTCGCCCGCACGAAGACGGGTGTCGCGCACTGCCCGTCCTCCAACGCCCGGCTGGCCGCGGGCATCGCCCGGGTCCCCGACATGCTGGCGGCCGGCGTTCCGGTCGGCCTCGGCGTCGACGGCACCGCGTCGAACGAGTCCGGCGAACTCCACACCGAGCTGCGCAACGCCCTGCTCATCAACCGGCTCGGCGCTCACCGCGAGGCCGCCCTGAACGCCCGTCAGGCGCTGCGCCTGGGCACCTTCGGCGGGGCCCAGGTCCTCGGCCGCGCGAGCCAGATCGGCTCTCTGGAGGCGGGCAAGCTCGCCGACCTCGTGCTGTGGAAACTGGACACCCTGGCGCACGCCTCGATCGCCGACCCGGTGACAGCGCTCGTCTTCGGCGCCGCCGCCCCGGTCACCCTCTCTCTCGTGAACGGCAGGCCGGTCGTCGAGGACAGCCACCTGCTGCACGTCGACGAGGACGCCATCGCCCGCTCCACGCGGGACGAGGCACAGCGCCTGGCGCGGATCGCCGCGCAGGCCTGACCACCACAGAACTCCGGCGGAGGGGGACGGCCCTCGGCCGGTAGCCGTGGACCCGAGCGGGGTCCACGGCGGCCGTAGCCGGGGCGTGCATGGACGTGCGCGCCCCGGAACGGTCCCCGCCGTGCGGACGCCGTGTCCGCGCGGTGGTCATCGTCCCGGTCCCGCACGACCGCGCATCACCTCCCTGACACCCACGTCGACGGCGACGTGTACCCGACCGGAGGAGCCGCCGTGGCCGCCCAGCCCAGCACCGATGCACGACCAACCGAAACAGCCGAAGCAACCGGAATCACCGGACCGGCCGAAGCAACCGGATCGACCGAAGCAACCGGATCGGCCGGATCGACCGAAGCAAGTGGAACCACCGGAACCACCGGATCAACCGCAGCACCGGGATCGCCCGCAGTATCGGGATCGCCCGGATCAACGGGATCGCCTGGATCAACAGGCCCGTCGGTGCACCCGGTTGACGAGAGACTGCCTGCCCTGAAGATGGCGGCCAGCGGCCTGCAGCACGTGGCCGCCATGTACGCCGGAGTCGTCGCCCCACCCCTGATCGTCGGCGCCGCGGCCGGTCTCTCCGCCGGTGAACTCACCTTCCTCACCGGCGCCTGCCTGTTCACCGCGGGTCTCGCCACCTTCCTGCAGACCCTCGGCTTCTGGAAGATCGGAGCGCGGCTGCCCTTCGTCAACGGCGTCACCTTCGCCGGTGTCGCCCCGATGACCGCCGTCGTCGCCTCCGCCGAGGACAAGAGCGACGCCCTGCCGATCATCTTCGGCGCGGTCGTCGTCGCCGGTGTCCTCGGATTCATCGCGGCCCCCTACTTCAGCAAGGCCGTCCGCTTCTTCCCACCCGTCGTCACCGGCAGCGTGATCACGCTCATCGGCGTATCGCTGCTGCCCGTCGCCTTCGGCTGGGCGCAGGGCCCGAATCCCGCGGCGGACGACTACGGTTCACGGACCTACCTGGGACTCGCGGCGGTGACCCTCGTCATCGTCCTGCTGCTGCGCCGCTTCACCCGCGGCTTCGTCAAACAGATCGCGGTCCTGCTCGGCCTGGTCATCGGTACGCTCGTGGCGATCCCCTTCGGCGTAACGGACTTCGGGCCGGTGGCCGACGCGGACGTGGTCGGCTTCCCGACGCCGTTCCACTTCGGCGCCCCGCAGTTCCACCTCGCCGCGATCCTCTCGCTCTGCGTGGTGATGGTCGTCTCGATGACCGAATCGACCGCGGACATGCTGGCGTTGGGCGAGATCGTGGAGCGCCCCGCCGACGAGCGGACCATCGCGGCCGGACTGCGCGCCGACACCCTCGGCTCGGCGCTGAGCCCGCTCTTCAACGGCTTCATGTGCAGCGCCTTCGCCCAGAACATCGGCCTCGTCGCGATGACGAGGATCCGCAGCCGGTACGTCGTCGCCACCGGCGGCGGCTTCCTGGTGCTGATGGGGTTGTGCCCGATGGCCGCGTCACTGATCGCCGTCGTACCGCGCCCGGTGCTCGGCGGGGCGGGTGTCGTCCTCTTCGGCTCGGTCGCGGCCAGCGGCATCCAGACGCTGGTCAGGGCGGGTCTGGAGAAGGACAACAACGTGCTGATCGTGGCCGTCTCCCTCGCGGTCGGCATCATCCCGATCACCGCGCCCGGGTTCTACCACGCGTTCCCGGAGACCGTACGGATCGTCCTCGACTCCGGCATCTCGACGGGCTGTGTCGCGGCCGTCGTCCTCAACCTCGTCTTCAACCACCTCGGCGGGGGACGCGAGAACGCGGGCGAGGTGACCCACCCCATGGAGGCGGGCGAGGACCTCAAGGCGGTACCGGCGCACTGAGGGGACCGAACGGTCCGAAGGGTGAACGGACTTACGGAGGCTGACCGGACTTACGGAGGCTGACCGGGCACACGGAGGGCGCGGCACGAGAACCGTGCCGCGCCCTCCGCCGTGCCGCGCCCGTCAGCCGATGTGGTAGCTGTCGCCGTAGACCTTCCAGTCCAGCGGTGTGTTGAGGTTCAGGTTCCGGTTGCGTACGAAGACCCGTTGCTCGGTATCGACCCGGGTGGTGTCGGAGTGGGCCTCCTCCTGCTTCATGGCCCACACCCGGGCGTCGAGGAAGGCGTTCAGATACGTCACCTCGTCGCCGCCCTGGGCCGGCGGCTTGGCCTTCGCCAGGGCGCGCCGCCGGATGTTGCTGAAGCTGGTGCTGTCGCCGCCGTCGCCGTGCATCACGATGGCGTCGTAGTACGTGAACTGGCCGAGGGCACCGATACCGTCGGACTTGCCCTGCCCTACGGCGGGGTTGAAGTAGACGCGGTCGCGCTCGTTGTTCTGGGCCTGCTGGAACGCCGAGTCCTGCGCGGCCCTGCGCCAGTCGGCCGGGAAGCCGGGGTCCAGGCCCTCGTGGGAGTCGCTGCCGTCGACCTCGCGCAGCGCGGGCAGGTACTTGGCCAGGACGTTGCCGGGCTTGCGCTGCGTGTACAGCTCGACGAGGTCGAGCATGTCGTGGGTGCCCGAGCAGAATCCGATGATCCCGGCGGTGTAGCCGCGCCCGTCGCCGATGTCCTCGATGTACTTGTACTGCGCCTTCCAGTCCAGCGAGGAGTTCTCCGCGCTGGAGACCAGCTTCATGGCGATCTCCTTCTTCGCCGGGTCGTCCAGGCCGACCGGCGCGGCGGTCGCGGTCTGGGTGGCGACCAGCGGGCCTGCCACCAATGAGGCTCCGATCAGGGTGAGCAGGGTGCGACGCGAAGTGCCTATGTGGGGGGTGTGCACGGTACCTCCGATGGGGGAGTGGTGCTGTCGCGTACTGTTAGGAAAGTTTCCTACCAGAGATTGGAGGCGGCGTATACCCGTCAGGGGAGGGCGAGTTGGGGATGCGGAGCCGAAGGCGAACCGCGTTGGGCTACGGTCTGAGCGGATGAACGGCACGAACGGCACGAGCGGCACGGGCCGTGCGGACGGTACGAATGGCACGGACGGCGCACGGACGGCGCACGGGCCGCGCGGCAGACTCCGCGCGGAAAACATGTGCGGACGCGTCACAACGGGGAGAGTCGGTCATGAACGAGTCGGGCCGTGTGGAGGCCTTCAGCGACGGTGTCTTCGCCATCGCCATCACGCTGCTGATCCTGGAGATCAAGGTCCCCGAGGCCGGTGAGCACGGCGGACTGTGGCACGCGCTCGGACAGCAGTGGCCCTCGTACGCCGCCTACGTCGTCAGTTTCCTGGTGATCGGCATCATGTGGATCAACCACCATCAGGTGTTCAGTTACGTCGCCCGGGTCGACCGCACCCTGATGTTCCTGAACCTGCTCCTGCTGATGGTGGTGGCCGCGATTCCCTGGCCCACGGCGATGCTCGCGGAGTACCTGCGCGAGGGCAGGGCGTCCCATGTCGCCGCCGCCGTCTACAGCTTGGTCATGGTGGCCATGGCCCTCGCGTTCCAGGCCGTGTGGTGGCACCTCACCCGGACCGGGCGCCTTCTCGACAGCCGCGTCGACGTCGAGGGCGCCCGGCGCACCCGCGTCCGCTTCGCCCTCGGCTCCCTCGCCTATCCGGCGACGGTCGCGCTTTCGTTCGTCTCGGCGCCGCTGACCCTGGCCGCGCACGGGCTGCTCGCGGTCTACTACGGCTTCAATCAGGTGCCGGTGCCGATCCGTTCGCCCGGGACGGCCGGGTCGGCAGAAGAGGGCGTGTGAGGAGGTACTTCCTCCGCGGATGCGGTTGAGGAGGTTCGGTCAGGGCGCAGCAGGGCGGCGGCCAGGGTCAGGGCCGTGGCCGCGATGACCGTGGCCACCGTGAACGCCAGCCGGTAGCCGTTTGCCGTCGCCGCGACGACGTGCTCGCCCGCGCCGGTCAGCCGCTCGGTGCGGCTCGCCGCCAGTGTCGTCAGCACGGCAAGGCCCAGTGAACCGCCCACCACCTGCGTGGTGTTGAAGAGTCCGGAGGCCAGGCCGGCGTCCTCCGCGCGGGCGCCGGACATGGCGAGCCCGGTCACCGCGGGCATCGCGGCCGCGAATCCCGCGGAGAGCAGGAGCAGCGGGGGCAGCACGTCGGTGACGTACGCCCCTTCGACCGGGGCCCGGCTGAGCAGGGCGAGGCCCGCCGTGATGAGGGCGAGTCCGGCGAGCAGGACGCGGTACGGGCCGAAGCGGGCGATCGTGCGCGCCGACAGGCTCAGCATCAGTACGCCGATGGTGATCGGCGCGGGCAGGAACGCCGTGCCGGTGAGCAACTCGCTGTAGCCGAGGACGCGTTGGAGGTAGAGCGCGCCGATGTACTGGAAGCCGTACATCCCGGCGATCATCAGGATCTGCACACCGTTCGCGCTCGTCAGGGTCCGGGAGCGGAGCAGCCGCAGCCGCAGCAGGGGGCGGGCGGCCCGCGCCTGGCGCAGGGTGAAGCCGGCGAAGAGGGCGAGCGCGAGCAGGCCGAGGGCGAGTGTGCCGCCGAGGCCGCGCTCCCCGGCGCCGACGATCGCGTACACCGTCAGCATCAGGGCGCTGGTGACCAGGGCCGCGCCCGGATAGTCGGCGCCGCTGCCGAGGCCGGCTCCGTTGTCCGCGGTGAGGATCCGCAGTGCGGCAACCAGGGCCAGTACGCCGATCGGGAGGTTGATCAGAAAGATCCAGTGCCAGTCGAGGGCCTGCGTCAGCGCGCCGCCGAGGAAGGTGCCGAGGGCCCCGCCCGCTGCGCCGACCGCGCTGAACACCGCGATGGCGCGGCCCTGTTCGCGGGGCTCGGGGAAGAGCGCCACCAGCATGCCGAGGACCACGGCCGAGGTCATGGCCCCGCCGACCCCCTGGAGGGCGCGGGCCGCGACCAGCATGCCCTGCCCGTCGGCGACCCCGCACAGTACGGACGCCGCGGTGAACACGGCGAGCCCGGTGGTGAACATCCGCTTGCGGCCCACCAGGTCGCCGAGCCTGCCCACGAGCAGCAACAGCCCCCCGAACGGGATCAGATACGCGTTCACGACCCAGGCGAGCCCGGGGGCGGAGAAGCCGAGGTCGCCCTGGATGGCGGGCATGGCTACGGTGACGATGTTCCCGTCCAGGATCGTCATCAGCGTGCCGGCGCACAGGACGACGAGCGAGGCCCACCGGGAGTACGTTCGTGGTGTCGACGGCCTTGCCGGTTCGGTCCGGGACAGCATGACGATGACCTCCGTGTTCTCCATGGACCGCGTCGATATGGACCGCGTCGGTTCCACGGACGTTCTCCCTTGGTGCACGACTTGTAACGGGGTACATCGTCAGTGACCATGGAGATCGGCGTAAGGAGGTACTTCGATGTCCCAGGGGAACACCGGTGTTACCTCGCAGGCAGTGCTCGCGCAGGCGTGCCCGGTCCGCGAGGTTCTTGACAGGGTCGCCGGAAAATGGAGCGTGCTGATCATCGTGGCCGCCGCGCACGGCCCGATCCGCTTCACCGAACTGGAGCGCAGCGTCGAGGGGATCAGCCGCCGCATGCTGACCCTGACCCTGCGCAACCTTGAGCGCGACGGCCTCGTCACACGCACCGTGCATCCGACCGTACCGCCGAAGGTCGAGTACGAACTCACCCCGGTGGCCCGTGAGTTGCATGCGACGCTGCTCTCCCTGACCGACTGGGCCGAGCGGCACCGTGTCACGATCGCCGAATCCCGCGCGGCCTACGACGCCGAGCACCGGCCGGAGCCGGTCGACGCGTAGGCCGCCCGGCGGCGTGGTCCGCAGAGGTCAGGACTCGAAATAACTGGGGTCGGTGGCCAGGGACTTGAAGACATCCCGGGGGCCCGGCAGGAGCCGGCGTTCCGTGAGGTCCATCAGACCGCAGACCGCCGTGATCTCGGCGGACACCGTGCCGTCGGCCTTCCGGATGGTCTGCTCCATGCGGAAACTCTTGCCCTCACCCCAGATGAAGGCGCACGTCACCTCGACCTCGTCGCCGGCGAGCAGCTCGCGCCGATAGCGGATGGTCGTCTCCAGCACGACCGGGCCCACGCGCCGGTCCGCCAGCTCCGGCTGGCTGATCCCCGCCGCGTGCAGCAACGACCAGCGGGCGTGCTCGGCGTATTGCAGATACACGCTCTGGTTCAGATGCCCCTGCACGTCGGTCTCGTATCCGCGAACGGTCACGGGGACGAAAAACGGCTCTGCCACGACTTTCCCTTCGACGACTGCGACTGCTTCCACGACTGCGACTGCCGGTCCGACTTGCAACTGCCTACCCGACGCCGACGGCGGCAAGACTGCAACTGCCTGCGTGCCTGCGTGCCTGCGTGCCTGCCCGAATGCGACGGCGACAAGACCGCAACTGCCCCGCTCTCTTGGGGGTTCTGCCGGCGCACCGCCCCTCACGTCCGCCGGGGCGAGGCCAGTGCGTAGCGGGCGCCCGTGCGCGGTTCCGTGTGCTCGCCGACCTGCCAGCCCGCCTTCTCCAGGGTGGCCGCGCAGGCGCGCAGTGCCTCGGGGTCCGGCTCGCGCACGGCGACGGCCTCCGGCTGCGGTGTCGCCCGTATCCGGTAGCCGCCGCCCTCCGCTCCGGCGGGCCGGTGTCCCGCCGCCTCCAGCGCGAGCGCGGCGGCCTGCACCAGATGCGTACGCTCCCAGGCGCACGGAAGGTCGGTGGCACCGTCCGGACGGGTCATCCGGCGCAGCTCAAGGAGCCCCTGCCATGCGCTGTGCACCTCTCTCAGCCGGGAGGGGCCCGCCGCGGGCCCCTCCTCGCCGCCGATGCGCGCGGCGAACACGCCGGACGCCGCCGGAGCGGACTCCTCGGCGGCGACGGCCGGCTCGGGAGTCCCGGGGGCCTCGCGCAGTCGATGCCCGGCCGGTGTGAGGAAGTGGTCGCGCGGGGGACGCGGATGGCGGAAGGCGAGCCCTCGCTTCACCAGGGCGGCGAGCTGGGCATCGGTGCCCTTCAGCCGCCCGGTCACGGGGTCGGCGCTGTCGATGAGGCGCCGCTGCGCGGCGCTCGGCGGTCGTGTCACGGCGCGCTCCCTCCACCACCGGGTGGTGCCGCGGCGCTCCTGCCCGGCCACGGCTCAGTGTTCCTCCGACCCCTCTCCCGCCGGGGCGAGCGGTCCATGGGAACAGTACGCGTCGGGTCTGACATTCCAGCCGGCCACCACATGCCGCCGGTGCTCCGTGCTCAGCCGGCTCATCGTCCCGGTGCCGAGCTGGAAGAGGGCACCGGACTGGGCGGTCAGCCCGAGCCGCCGCGCGGTCAGCACCCGCAGGAAGTGGCCGTGCGAGACGACGACCACGCTGCCCTCCGACTCGGCCAGCGCCGCGTCGATCCTGGCCAGGGCCCGCTCGGCGCGCGCCCCCACCTCGTCCGGGCTCTCCCCGGGGTGCTCGGGCGGCCCGGCCGCGACGCCGTCCGTGAACAGGAACCAGTCGGGCCGCTCCCGGTGGATCTCGAGGGTCGTGACCCCTTCGTACCCGCCGTAGTCCCACTCGCGGAGGTCGGCGTCGACGCGTGCGCCGACGACCCCGGCCAGCTCGGCCGTCTCCCGCGCCCGGCGCATCGGGCTGACGAACGCCGCCGCGATGTGGTGCCGCGCGATCAGCGGACCGAGCCGCCGCGCCTGCTCGCGGCCGTTGTCGGTCAGCGGGACATCGGTCGACCCCGTGTGCCGCCCGGACATCGACCATTCGGTCTCACCGTGCCGTACGAGGAGGAGGTCACCCATCGCCGCGCCCTTTCCGTCCCTGCGCCAGCTGCTGTCCCTCGTACGGTGACACCGGCCGGGCCGGGGCGCAGCACCGGCTCCTCCGACCGGCCGCACCCCGTCCGCTCCCGCCCCCGGTTCGCTACTGCCGGTACCCGCTAAGGAACCGCCCGATCCGGCTGATCGCCGCGTCCAGGTCGTCGGCGTGCGGGAGGGTGAGAATGCGGAAGTGGTCGGGGCGCGGCCAGTTGAAGCCGGTGCCCTGGACGACCTGGATCTTCTCGCGCAGCAGCAGGTCCAGGACGAACTTCTCGTCGTCGTGGATGGGGTGCACCGCGGGGTCGATGCGCGGGAACGCGTACAGCGCGCCCTTGGGTTTCACGCACGAGACGCCGGGGATCTCGTTCAGCTTCTCCCAGGCGCGGTCGCGCTGCTCGCGGAGCCGGCCGCCGGGCCCGGTCAGCTCGTGGATCGACTGGCGGCCGCCGAGCGCGGCCTGGATGGCGTACTGCGCCGGAGCGTTGGCGCACAGCCGCATGGAGGCCAGCATCGTCAGTCCCTCCAGATAGCTGCGGGCATGCTGCTTGGGGCCGGTGACGACCAGCCAGCCGGAACGGAAGCCGGCGACGCGGTAGGTCTTCGACAGGCCGCAGAAGGTGAGGACGACCAGGTCGGGGGCGAGGGCGGCGGCCGAGTGGTGCACCTCGTCGTCGTACAGGATCTGGTCGTAGATCTCGTCCGCGAACACCATCAGGCCGTGCCGGCGGGCGAGGTCGAGGATGCCCTCGACGATCTCCCTCGGATAGACCGCGCCCGTCGGGTTGTTGGGGTTGATGATGACGACCGCGCGGGTCCGGTCGGTGATCTTCGCCGCCATGTCGTCCAGGTCCGGGTACCACTCGGACTGTTCGTCGCAGAGGTAGTGAACGGCCTTGCCCCCGGCGAGCGTCGTGACGGCTGTCCAGAGCGGGAAGTCCGGTGCCGGGATGAGGACTTCGTCGCCGTCCTCGATCAGGGCCTGTACGGCCATGGATACGAGCTCGGACACGCCGTTGCCGAGGAAGACGTCGTCCACGCCGACCTCCAGGCCCCGGTCCTGGTAGCGCTGGGCGACGGCCCGGCGGGCGGACAGGACGCCGCGCGAGTCGGTGTAGCCGTGCGCCCTGGGCAGCATCCGGATCATGTCCTGGAGGATCTCCTCCGGGGCCTCGAACCCGAAGAGGGCGGGGTTGCCGGTGTTGAGGCGCAGCACGCTGTGGCCCGCCGCCTCCAGTGCGTCGGCGTGCTCGATCACCGGGCCGCGGATCTCGTAACAGACCTCGCTGAGCTTGCTCGACTGCCGGAACTCCATGCGCTGCGCCCTCCGGTTGTGGTGTTGCTTGGTTTTACCAAGTGGGAGCTTGGAAAGTCCAACAAGATAGCTAGACTGCGTCGCATGTCACCGCGCCGAAGCTACGACCAGTACTGTTCCGCCGCCCGTGCCCTCGACGCAGTCGGGGACCGGTGGACCCTCCTGATCGTCCGCGAACTGCTCGGCGGACCGCGCCGCTACACCGATCTGCACGCCGATCTGCCGGGCGTCAGCACCGACGTCCTCGCCTCCCGGCTCAAGGACATGGAACGCGACGGTCTGACCACCCGGCGCCGCCTGCCGCCTCCGGGGGCGGCCTACGTCTACGAACTCACGGCACGCGGGCAGGAGTTGCTGCCCGTGCTCCAGGCGCTCGGGGAGTGGGGCGCGCCGGCGCTGGGCGAGCGGCGGCCCACCGACGCCGTACGGGCGCACTGGTTCGCGCTGCCGCTGCTGCGGGGGCTGGAAGCCGCCGGGGCGGGCGAGGGGCTGGTCGAAGTGCACCTGGACGAGGGCCGGTTCCATGTGCGGCTGGGTGCCGCGGAAGGGCCGCTCTACGGGGACGGGCCCGCTCCGGGTGAACCGGACGCCCGGCTGACGCTGGACACGCGGACGTGCGAGGCCCTGAACCGGGGGACCTCCACCCTGCTCGACGCGCTGCGCGAACGGAGCGTCGACGTGACGGGCGACGGAACCCTGGCCAAGGCCCTCCGTGAGGCGTGACGACGCGGGGCGGGTGCCGTGTCACCCGCCGCCCGCCGGAGGGGCCTGGCGGGCCGCTGGAGGCACCTGAGCGGCCGCTGGGACCGCAGGACAGAGGCCCGCCACGCTCCCCGGCGGGGAGCGCGGCGGGCCTCGGCCTGCGGCCTACGGGTCAGGCGCCCGGCGGAATCCGGGACGGGCGTCCCCTGCCCCGCGTCAGCGCGTACCCGCCGATGCCCGCGAGGGCCGCGAGGATGCCGCCGATCGCGGTCCACACCCAGCGGTCGGACCACCAGCCGGAGCCGTCGGGCCGGAGAGAGGACAGCACCGCCGTCTTGGATCCGGAGGTGTCGCCGGAACCGTCCTCCTCGGGATTCTCGGACGCCGTGGTGGCGATGCCCGGGACCAACGGCTTGGCGAGCGAGCCGTCGACCGCCGCCGAACCGCCGATGTCCTTGGAGTCCACCTGGAGTTCCGTGCTCATCGGCAGACCCAGATCGGCCGCCCCGAGACCGGTGGCGGTGAGCCGGATGTAGTACGTGCCCGGCAGCGGGTCGTTGGCCCAGGTCTCCGACCAGGCACGGACGGTGCGCAGGGTGCAGGACAGCTCCACGGAGGACACGTCCGCCGTCGCCGTCCGGGTCTGCGCCCCGTACTGGCAGGCCTGACGGCGCCGCAGACCGTCGTACACGTCGATCTGCCAGGTCTCGGAGGAGGCGCGCTTGGACGCCTCGGGCAGCTTCACCGTCGCCTTCACGGTGGGCCGCTGCCCGGCGTCCGCGGGGAACTGCCAGTACAGGTAGTCGCCCGTGGAGGCGCCGGCGGTGGCCTGCGCGCCCTGCTCGATCTCGGTCGCCGTACGGAACGACGTACCGGCCTCGGTGGGCGCGGCGGCGTCACCCGAGGGACTCGCGGAAGGCGAGGCGTCGGCGAAGGCCGGGGAAGCGGCCGCACCGAGCAGCGCGGGCGCCGCGGCGACCCCCGCGAGAAGGACGGCGGTGCTCAGCACACGTCGGATACGCATCAGTTGGTCCTCCAGACCGAGAACCGCCAGCGAGAGATCCAGCCCCACAGCACACCCGCGAGGAAGCCGACGAGCACCAGGGTGCCGAGCAGCCACCAGCCGCGCCCGAGGCCGAACGAGGCCACGTCACCCGCCTGGTCGGGGCCGTCGACGACGTCGACGGTCAGTTCGAGCGGCAGTCCGGGCGTGACCTTCACGCCGGACGCGGCCGAGAAGGAGTTGGACACCTGCAGACACACGACCTCGGCGGGCGCGTTGTCGTCGTCGCTCTCGGCCTTCGGATAGCGCAGACCGGTCGAGACGACGTCGGTGCGGCCGTTCCCGGCCGCCTCGCCGCGCACGATCTCCCGGCCGTGCACGGTGACGGCCCGCAGCAACACCCCGTAGTCGGGGTTGACCTGGCGGTCGGCCGCGATGCTCACCGAGGCGCGCAGCTCCTTGCCCGGCGCGACCTCCACGCGGTACCAGCGGTGCTGCGCGAACTCCTCGCGGTCGGTGTAGAGACCCGACTTGACGGCGGGCGCCCCGGTGCACGAGTCGGTACCCTCCACGGCCACCGGCTTCACCACCGGATCGGCGGCGCGGTCCACCAACTGGTTGACGCGGTCGCTGAGCTGCTCCTTGTGCTCCACCGAGGTGTACGAGCCCCCGGTGGCCTCGGCGATGCAGCTCAGCTGCTTGCTCACCTTGACGTCGGGGACCAGCCCCAGGGTGTCGATGGTCAGGCCGATGCCCTTGGCCGCGATCTCGCGGGCCACCTGGCACGGGTCGAGCGGCTGACAGGTGTCCTCGCCGTCGCTGATGAGCACGATGCGACGGGTGCCCTCACCGCCTTTGAGGTCGTCGGCCGCCTTGAGCAGGGCGGGACCTATCGGGGTCCAGCCGGTCGGGTTGAGGGTCGCGACGGCCGTCTTGGCCTCGGTGCGGTCCAGGGTCCCCACCGGGTACAGCTGGGCCGTGTCCTTGCAACCCGTCTTACGGTCGTTCCCCGGATAGTTGGCGCCGAGGGTGCGGATGCCGAGCTGCACCTCCTGCGGTGTCGCGTCGAGCACTTCGTTGAACGCCTGCTTGGCCGCGGACATCCGCGACTCGCCGTCGATGTCCCGGGCACGCATCGAACCGCTGACGTCCAGCAGGAGTTCGACCTTGGGAGCGGTGGCCGTGGTTTCGTCGGCGACCGCTCCGGCCGGGAAGGCGATCCCGGCGGCCAGG
The DNA here is from genome assembly GCF_025399795.1 of Streptomyces rhizosphaerihabitans. GTDB lineage: Bacteria > Actinomycetota > Actinomycetes > Streptomycetales > Streptomycetaceae > Streptomyces > Streptomyces rhizosphaerihabitans. The sequence goes on from NZ_JAODTZ010000012.1 coordinate 130,652, forward strand.
GCGGCGAGCAGGGCGCAGACGCCCGCCGCCAGCCGTTGTCTTGTGATCATCGGCGGATCCTATTGATCAAAGGTGCCGCGCGTAAAAACGAGAGGTGTCCCGCGTCACGACGAGCCGGGTCCGACGAGCGGCTGAGGGAGCCGTGTCCACAGGTCGCCGGGGGTGTCGGGGGACAGCCGCATCAAGGTCAGCGCCTTGGTGGGGAGCTTCTCGCCGAGGAGCGCCGGGAGGTCCGCGGTGTGCGGAAGATCCGGCGCGACCTTCTCGAGGGCCGCACGGAGAGCGGCCGTCGAGCCCGCCGTCGCGCCCAGCGCGCCGCCGACGAGGGAACCGAAGAGCTTGCGGCGCAGCGCGGTCTCGTCGTCGGTCACGATACGTCCGGACAGCCGTGGGACCGGGATGCCGTGGCGGGCGAGGCGGGCCGGGCTCACCCGGATGTCGGCCAGGTCGCGGTAGACGAGCCGGACGGGGGAGCCCGCAGGGTCGAGGATCACGAGCAGGTTCTGGCCGTGCGCCTCCAGGGCCACCCCGAACTCCAGCAGCCGCAGCCCCACGGTGAGGACGAGGCGGGTGAACTCGGCCAGCCAAGAGGGCTTTTCGGGCAGTCGGGTCAGCGGAAGGGCGGCCACCGGGACACACCGCTCGCCCGCACCCGCGTACCCGTCCGGCGACTCCCGCACCACCGCGGCGAGATCGGGAAAACCGGCGGTGGCCGCCCCGAGGGTGCGGGTGATGTGGAGCGGCGCGTCCAAGCGTGCCGCCATCTCCTCCATGAACGCCGAGACTCTGTCCGCCGTCTCCACCGAGTACACCGAGATGTCCCGCACCGAGGAGGTCAGCCGGGCGCTCAACGCGGTCTTCACATGGGGCCCGTCCGGCACCGCGAGGGTGCGCAGCGACATCAACGGGCGGGCGGCGAAGCCTTCCTGTACCGGTGCGTCCAGTACATGGTCGCCCTGCCACGGATGCACCGGGATCAGCACACGCTCCCCGTCCCGCAGCCACTTGGGCCACTCGCCCGTGACGAGAGCGTCGTCCACCGCCACCAGACCCAGCTCCACCGACGGCCGGTGCTCCGGCCCGTACGCGAGCTGCTCGGCCACCGAGAACCCCGGCCGCGCACGGCAGTTGGGGTGATACGGATGCCCGTCGACGATCCGCTGCTCCCACCGCCAGCTCGCCTCGGACGTTCCAGGAGCGCCGTCGGACGCCTGGTCCGCCCGCGACAGCGCCAACGAGGCCACGCTGTCGGCGAGTTCGGCGGCGAAGGCGGGACCGTGCGGCACGCCGAGGGCGCCGACGAGCAGCTCCGGACGGTCATACGTCCGCCCGCCGAGCCGCACTTCGGTGACATACGCGGACGTGGCGTACGGGTCGGGGTGCGGTCCGCGCAGCCGGCGGCCGTCGGCGAGGCGGACCGTCAGGCCGTCGCGGTCCGTGTCGCGGCGGGCGATCCACGGCAGCGGCTCGTACGCCAGCGCGCGCCACAGCCGGGTCAGCACGGCGGCCCGAGCGCCGGGCAGCGCCTCCGCGTACCGCGCCGACAGATCGGGGCGTACGGCGCTCAACTCCCCGGCGAACGCGGCCTCGGTGTCGGGCGTGGAGGGACGTCGCACAGGCGGACTCCTTGAGTACGGGACTGCATCGTGATCGTCCGCCGCGGCAGACATACTGATCACCAGTGCACCGCATGGATCGAATGAACCGGATGGATCGCGTGGACTTCAAGCCGACCGTGTTCCCCCAGCTCACCCGGGGCGACATGGACGAGGCCGCCGACGCGTACGCCGCCGCGCCGTTGCTCAATTGTCTCCTTCGCGAACTGGCGGAGCCCACCGGGGAACCGGACGTCCACCGGCTGCGCGCGAGCGGCCGGCTGCTGCGTGTGCGGGGGACGCGGCGCCCCTTCCGGCCCGAGGTGCACGCCGACGGGGCCTGGCATCGGCTCACCCACCCGGAACTGGTCGCACTCGCCGCCGAGGAACTCCGCCGGTTCACCGGCGTGGTCGACTCCGGGCTGCCCGCGGAGATGACCGACAGCCGGGACGTCGTGGCGGCCCTCCTGCGGGCCCGCGCCCGCACGACGCCGCCCGAGGACCCGTACCTGCGCTCCGAACAGTCCCTGATCATGGGGCACCCGTACCACCCGGCGCCCAAGACCCGCGGCGGCGGCCCGGTCACCGACTGGCTGCCGTACGCCCCCGAGGCGCACACCCGCTTCCCGCTGGAGCTGCTCGCGGTGCGCGAGGACGCGGTCGTCGAGGAGGGCGACACGACGGCGCTGGACGCGCTGGGCGAGGCCCCGCCCGGTTACCGGCTGCTGCCCGCCCACCCCTGGCAACTCCGCCTGACCGGCACCCGCCCGGCGATCCGGGACGCCTTCGCGGACGGCCGGCTCGTACGCCTCGGGCCCACCGGCCGCCCGTACTGGCCGACGGCGGCCGTCCGCACGCTCTACGACCCCGAGGACGACCTGTTCGTCAAGTTCAGCCTCGATGTCCGCATCACCAACGACATCCGCCGGCTGTGGAAGCACGACCTGCTCAAGATGCGCACCACCGACGCGGCGACCTCCGCCGCCTTCGCCGCGCGGCCGGGGCCCGCCGCCTGGCTGAGCGACCGCGGCTACCGCACCGCCGACTTCGCCTTCGAGGAACTCGCCGTCCTGGTCCGCGACGGACTGCGCGACCACCTCGTCCCCGGCGCGACCCCGCTGCTCGCCGCCGCCCTCGTGGAGGGCTTCGACGGCAGCCCGCTCGACAGGCTCACCGACCCCGCCGCCTGGTGGGCCGCGTACCTCCGCCAGGCGGTTCCCCCCGTGCTGGAGGCGTTCGCCCGCCACGGAGTCGTCGTCGAGGCCCATCTGCAGAACACGCTGGTGGCCGTGGACGGGGACGGCATGCCCGTCCAGGCCCTGTACCGGGACGCGGAAGGCGTGAAACTGCTGCCGGGGGTGACCCGCGCGGCCGGCTGGGAACGGCTCGTGTACTGCCTGGTCGTCAACCACCTCGCCGAGCTGGCCGCCCTCCTCGCCGAACGGTTCCCGGGCACGGACCCCTGGCCCGCCGTACGGCAGGAGCTCCACCGCCACGGCTCGGACCACGGCCTCCCCGAGATCGCCGCGCTGCTCTCCTCGCCCACCCTCCCGGGCAAGACCAATCTGCTGCTCCGCTGGACGGACGCGGACGGCGCCGACGCGCGCTATGTGCCGCTGCCGAACCCGCTGGCCGACACGTGACACCCAGCCCGGGGGTGACACCCACCGGCCGACGGGTGAGGCCCGGGGGCCGGTCGACCGGCTGTCACGCCACCGGGGCGTCGAAGTCGATCGGGTACTGGAACTGCCAGGCGTTCTTCTCGGGCTTCATCAACTTGAACATCATCGGCAGCAGCGCGTCGCGGATCACCCGCGCGACCGGGCCTGCGGCCTTGCGGGCGTTGGTGCGGGCGGTCTCCTTGATGATCCGCTCCACCCGGGGCCGGCGCAGCTCCTCGTAGCGGGCCAGCGCCTGGGGCAGGGGCAGGTCGCGCAGGCAGCGGGCGAGTTCGACGGAGCTCTCCGCGGCGAGCGAGGCGCCCTGGCCGGAGCTGGAGGAGGGCGCGTGGGCCGCGTCTCCGGTGAGGACCATCCGGCCGCGGCTCCAGCGCACCGACCGCGGCATGTTCTCGGTGCTGCCTGCGAAGAGCATCGCCTTCGGGTCGGTGGCCGCGAGCATCCGCTTCGCCGGGGTGGCGTCGCCCTCGCAGACCTTCGCGAGGTGCCCCAGCCAGTAGGCGCCACCGCGCTCGCGCTGCTCGTTGACCGGGAGCGGCTGCGCCACCGGCAGGTTGATGAACCAGATGCCCGTGCCGTCGGCGAAGACCTGCCAGGCAAAGAAGCACCGCTTGCCGAAGGTCATGTGCATCATGCCGTCAGTGGGCGCGACACCGGCGTCGGCGACCATCGCGCCGAACCCGGCCGTGCCCGCGAACTGCGGCGCGGGGGCGGTCGGGTCGATCAGGCGGCGGACCGTGGAGCGCAGCCCGTCCGCGCCGATCAGCACGTCGGCGGTCGCCGTGCCGCCGTCCTCGAAGCGCGCGGTGACACCGTCGGCGTCCTCGCTCGCGTCGACGATGCGCTTGCCGTGGACGGTGGTCACGCCCCGCTCCTCGGCCGCCTCACGCAAGGTGCGAAACAGCTCAGCGCGGATCACGAAGCGCGTCGGGTCGATATCGGGCAGCGTGCCGAACTCGGCCAGCTTCTTGCCGTTCCAGCTCTGCAGCACGATGCCGTTCATCTCGGTGCTGACCGCGCGGATCGCGTCGCCCACGCCGATCGCGTCGAACGCCTGGAATCCGTTCGGCGCCAGGCCCATGCCGCCGCCGACCTCGTCGGCCGGGCCGTCGTACGCCTCGAAGATCGTCGCCTCGACGCCCGCCCGCTGCAGTGCCATCGCGGTCACGGTACCGGCGATACCGCCACCGATGACCAGTGCGGAGCGAACCTTGCCGTTCGTCGTGCCAGTCGAGTTCGTCATGAATGGATAGTTGCACTGTGACTAGTCTCTAGTCAACTAGTTCGGCCGTGGGTAGCATCGAGCCATGAGCACTGCGCCCCGGAGTTCCCCCCTCGCCCTGACCGTCCTGGCCCTGCTGCACTACAAGCCACTGCATCCCTACGGCGTCCAACGTCTGCTGAAGGAATGGGGCAAGGACCAGGTCGTCAACGTCGGCCAGCGGGCCGGCCTGTACCGGACCATGGACCGCCTGCTCGCCGCCGGGCTGATCGCCGTCCGCGAGACGGGCCGGGACGCGCAGTACCCGGAGCGCACGGTCTACGAGGTCACCGACGCGGGCAGCGAGACGGCGCACCGCTGGCTCGACGAGATGCTCTCCACACCGAAGCAGGAGTTCCCGGAGTTTCCCGCCGCGCTGTCGCTGCTCATGATGCTGACGCCGGAGGCGCTGCGGGACGCGCTCGGCCGCCGCGCCGAGGCCTTGGAGGCGGCGCTCGCCCGACACGAGGCGGACCTCGCCCGGGAGGCGGAGAGCGGGCTGCCGCGGATCGCGACGCTGGAGTTGGGGTACATGCGCACGATGACGGCGGCGGAACTGGCGTGGGTCCGGGGCGTGCTGGCCGACTTCGCGGACGGACGCCTGGCCTGGTCACCCGAGGAACTGCTCGCACACGCGGGCGATGACGGGTGATCACCCGGACGGCTGGGCAGCGCCGGGCTGTAGCAGTGCGCAGCCGGTGCCGGTGCCGGTGCCGGTGCCGTGCAGTCCTGCGCCCACCGCCCCTGTCCGCGCCGCACGGCCCAGGCGCCGTAGATGATTCACCGTCATCAGCGTCCATGGACGTGTGGCGAAGCTCGGGGTCCACGGCCCGGGCGGGGCCTGTGCAGCGTGCCGTGGACGTGGTGTCAGTCGGCGGTGAGGTCGCCGGGCGCGATCAGGCCTGTCTCGTAGGCGAGAACGACGGCCTGGGCGCGGTCGCGGAAGGCGAGATTGGCGAAGATCCGGGCGACGCGGGTCTTCACGGTGGACTCGGTGAGGGTGAGAGCCGTGGCGAGCTCGGTGTTCGACAGGTCCCGGCCCATCAGGGCCGGCACCTCGAGTTCACGGGGGTCAGCGGAGCCAGGTCGCGGTGGATCGCGGGTGTGCGGGCCGCGGCCGCCGCAGCACCGGGGTTGTGTGCCGTGTCGGTCCGGCCGGCGCTGTGGGTCGTCGCGTAGCCGATGTCGGCCGTGCACCAGTACACGTCGGTCTCGGGCTTGAGGTCGAAGACGGCGTTGTGCGTGTACGAGGCCTGTGTGAGGTAGCCGCCCGAGGTGTGCAGGATGCCCTTCGGCTTCCCGGTGGTCCCGGACGTGTAGAGGATGAACAGCGGGTGCTCGGCGTCGAAGGCCTCCGGTGTGTGCTCGGCCGACTGCCGTCCGACGATGTCGTGCCACCACACGTCGCGGCCCTCGGTCCACATGCTGCGGCATACCTACGCCTCGATCATGCTGGAGGCGGGAGAGTCCGTGGTGACCGTGGCACGGTGGCTCGGGCACTCTTCGCCCGCGATCACCCTCGGTTACTATGCTCACTTCATGCCGGAGACCGGCAGCAAGGACCGGACGGCCATTGCTTCCGGCCTGTTGGGGAGGCAGGGGGATCTGCATGCCGGTCGAAACTCCCCAGATTCTCCCCAGGGCTGGCGACGGGAAAATCCTGCTGTTTGACACCTCCGGAGTCGACCATGGATTGCAAGGTTGAAGGGGTTGGTGGCCTGTGAAAATGCTGAAAGAGGTCGCCGCAATCCGCTATGTCGCACCCCTGCACTCCGGCGGCTCAGTGCCCGGGGTCGTCGAGGCCGACGACCTGGGGACCTACGTCGTGAAGTTCACCGGTGCCGCCCAGGGCCACAAGGCGCTGGTCGCCGAGATCGTCGTCGGTGAGCTGGCCCGCGCCCTCGGGCTGCGGTTCCCCGAACTGGTCCTCGTCCACTTCGACCCGGCCGTCGGCGGGCACGAGCCCCACCAGGAGGTCCAGGACCTGCTGCGGGCCAGCGCCGGGCTCAACCTCGGCATGGACTATCTGCCGGGCGCGAAGGATTTCACCCCGGAGATCGCGAGGACCTTCCCCGTCGACCCGCTGGAGGCGGGCCGGGTGATCTGGCTGGACGCCCTCACGGTCAACGTGGACCGCACGGTGCACAGCTCGAACCTGATGGTCTGGCCCACCCTCGGCATTGCGCCGCCCCGGCTCTGGCTGATCGACCACGGCGCCGCCCTCGTCTTCCACCACCGCTGGGACGCCTCGTCGCCGGAGAAGGCGTACGACTTCCGGCGCCACGCGCTCGGCGGCCACCACCCGGACACCCGCGCGGCCGACGCCGAACTCGCGCCCCGGGTGACCGAGGATCTGCTGCGCGCGGTGCTGGCCGAGGTGCCCGACGCCTGGCTCACGGACGAGCCCGGCTTCGCGAGCCCCGACGCGGTCCGTGAGGCGTACGTCGGCTATCTCCTCGCCCGGGTCCGGGCCTCCGCCGCCTGGCTCCCCACGGACTTCCCGACCCGGGAGCAGCTCGCCGCCGAGGACGCCGACCGCGCGGAGCGCACTCAGCGCGGGCGGCCGGACTGGCTCAAACGGGTGCCTGACCTGCACGGCAAACCGGCGGCTGAACAGGATTGGTCGGTGCATCTCGGATGACGGACGTCCAGCGGGTCCAGATCGAGTACTGCACCCAGTGCCGCTGGCTGCCCCGCGCGGCCTGGCTGGCCCAGGAACTGCTCACCACCTTCGAGACGGAGCTCGACGAGCTGTCCCTGAAGCCCGGTACCGGTGGCGTCTTCGTCGTCCGGGTCAACGACGAGGTGATCTGGGACCGCCGTGAGCAGGGCTTTCCCGAGCCCACGGCGGTCAAGCGCCTGGTACGCGACCGAGTGGCCCCGGAGAGATCCCTGGGCCACTCGGACGGACCGGCGGACTGACACCTGACGGACTGGCGGACCGGTGCCGAAAGCGCCGACGGACCGAGGCTGGATGCACCGGCCGGGCGGGACGGGGCCGTCGGGTCGGCCGTTGCCGGGTCAGCCGGTCAGCTGCTCGTACGCGGGCAGCGTCAGGAAGTCCGCGTAGTCCTCGTCCAGCGCGACCTTCAGGAGCAGGTCGTGCGCCTGCTGCCAGCGGCCGGCCGCGAAGGCCTCCTCACCGATCTCGGCGCGGATGTCCGCGAGTTCCCGCGCGGCGATCTCACGGGTCAGCTCCGGGGTGGCCGCCACGGTCCGGCCGTCGTGCTCGAAGACGACACCGGCGTTGATCCACTGCCAGATCTGCGAGCGCGAGATCTCGGCGGTGGCGGCGTCCTCCATGAGGTTGAAGATCGCGACCGCGCCCAGGCCGCGCAGCCAGGCCTCGATGTAACGGATGCCGACCTGCACGGCGTTGACCAGACCGTCGTACGTCGGCCGGGCGTCGAGCGAGTCGACGGCGATGAGGTCGCCGGGCGCGACCGACACGTCCTCGCGCAGCCGTTCCTTCTGGTTCGGCCGGTCGCCGAGGACGGCGTCGAAGGAGGCCATCGCGATCGGGACGAGGTCGGGGTGGGCCACCCACGAGCCGTCGAAGCCGTCGCCCGCCTCACGGTCCTTGTCGGCCTTGACCTTCTCGAAGGCGACCTTGTTGACCTCCTCGTCGCGCCGCGAGGGGATGAACGCGGCCATGCCGCCGATCGCGTGCGCGCCGCGCTTGTGGCAGGTGCGGACGAGGAGTTCGGTGTACGCCCGCATGAACGGGGCCGTCATCGTCACCGCGTTGCGGTCCGGCAGGACGAACTTGGTGCCGCCGTCACGGAAGTTCTTGACGATGGAGAACAGATAGTCCCAGCGTCCGGCGTTCAACCCGGCCGCGTGGTCACGGAGTTCGTAGAGGATCTCGTCCATTTCGTACGCGGCCGTGATCGTCTCGATCAGGACGGTCGCGCGGACCGTGCCCTGCGGGATGCCGACGTGGTCCTGCGCGAAGACGAACACGTCGTTCCACAGGCGGGCTTCGAGGTGGGACTCCGTCTTCGGCAGGTAGAAGTACGGGCCCTTGCCGAGGTCGAGCAGACGCTGGGCGTTGTGGAAGAAGTACAGGCCGAAGTCGACCAGCGCGCCGGGCACGGGCGTGCCGTCGGCGGCGACGAGGTGACGCTCGTTCAGATGCCAGCCGCGCGGGCGCATCACGACGGTCGCGAGCTCCTCGTCCGGCTTGAGGGCGTACGACTTGCCGGACGCCGGGTCGGTGAAGTCGATGCGGCGGGCGTACGCGTCGGTCAGGTTCAGCTGACCCGTGACCACGTTCTCCCAGGTGGGCGCCGAGGCGTCCTCGAAGTCCGCGAGCCAGACCCTGGCGCCCGAGTTGAGGGCGTTGATGGTCATCTTGCGGTCGGTGGGTCCGGTGATCTCGACCCGGCGGTCGTTCAGCGCGGCCGGAGCGGGGGCCACCCTCCAGGAGTCGTCCGCGCGGATCGCGGCGGTCTCCGGGAGGAAGTCGAGCGTGGAGGTGCGGGCGATCTCGGCGCGGCGCTCCGCGCGGCGGGCGAGGAGCTCGTCACGCCGGGGCGTGAACCGCCGGTGCAGCTCGGCCACGAAGGCGAGGGCCGCGTCGGTGAGGACCTCCTCCTGCCGGGGCAGGGGCTCGGCGTCGACGATGGCCAGCGAGGACGGCGCTGGTGCGGACATGAGCTGTCACTTCCTTCAGCGAGCTACGTGCGGGCGAGCTACGTACGGACGAACCGCGTGCCGACGAACCGCGTGCGGGCGATCCGCACACGGGTCATGCGAGCGAACCATGGGCGGCGTCACCGCGCCTGGCACCCGGTGCCGTGGCGCGCGGGGACGGCGCCGGGCGCCCTCGACACGACGGGGCGCTTCTGAGCAGTGGATACTAATTTCCTCATGGTGGAAGTTCAATGGTTTGTTGATGTCGAGATTCTCCGGGCCGACAGAAGGTGGCGCTCGGTGCCACCCCGCTCACTCAAGGTGGACCAGGTCGGCCTCCGTGTCGATGTCGTACGCCCGCGCCACGTCCCCGCACTCGACGAGGGTGACCGTGTCCTCGTGGGCCTTCAGATAGGCGCGCGCCCCCCGGTCGCCCGTGGCGGTCGCCGCGATCCCGGCCCAGTGGCCGGCCCCGAAGAGCACCGGATGTCCGCGTTCCCCGTCGTAGGCCGCCGCGGCGAGCGTCAGCGGCGAGGCGTACGCGGCGAGCACCCGGGCCACCGCTTCCCGGCCGATCCCCGGCTGGTCGACCAGTGACACCAGCGCGGCCCGCGCCCCCGAGTCCGCCAGCGAGTCGAGCCCCGCCCGCAGCGAGGACCCCATGCCCTCCTCCCACCGCGGGTTGTCCACGAGCACGCACCCGGACAGCGACGCCTGCTCGTGTACGGCGTCGGCCCCCGCACCGAGGACGACATGGACGCGGGCGCAGCCGCCGGCGCGCAGCACCCCGACCGCGTGTTCGACGAGGGGCCGTCCCCGGTGGGGCAGGAGCGCCTTGGGCCGTCCCCCGAGGCGCCGGCCGCCACCGGCCGCCAGCAACAGCCCGGCCACCTCGTCCTTGTTCTCCGTCATGTCCCCTGCATACCCGACCGGGCCGGAGCGCGCCCCGCAACCCGGGCCGTCACCTCGGTTTCCTGGGGCTGAATTTCGGTCCGGGCAGTGGCGCCCGGCGCACCGGGTGGCGTTTACTGGCCCGCGTCCCCCGGCGCCCGACCACCGCCACGGGGAGTTCGGGCCGACTTGAGGCCGCCATGAGAGGGACCGACGCAGAACGGCGCGCGAGGGGGAGAGCTGTGTTGCGGAGCTTGGGGCAGAGGCCAGTGACCGGCAGCGACGAGGATCCGAGGGTGGCGGAGTTACGCACGGCCGTCTCCCGGCTGCGCCGTGAACTCGCCGCGCATCCGGCCGAGTTCCCCGACCGCGGCATCGCCGAGGACGAGCTCGCGGCCCTCGCCGCGATGGCCGCCGGAGGTATCCCGGAGATCCCCCGGCTGCGCCGCTCGCTCCTCCTGGTCGCGGGTGCGATCGGCTCGGTGAGCGCCCTGGCGACCCGCCTCGCGGACGTCCGCGACGCGGTCGAACTCTTCGGAGGACCCCCGCACCGAACCCTGCGATGACCGCGGGCCGGTGCAGGGCCCGCCCTGCCGGGCTGATTCTGCCGGGCCGGGCCTGACACGAACCCGCGCCGTCGGCCGGGCCCCCGGTGCGGCCCGGGAGCCTAGCCCCGTCTGCGGATGACACCCCGCTCGGTGGCCGCCGCCACCGCCGAGGTGCGGGAGTCCACGCCCAACTTCGCGTAGATGTGCACCAGATGGGACTTCACGGTCGCCTGGCTCAGGAACAGCTTCTTGCTGATCTGCTGGTTCGAGAGACCGTCCTTGACCAGTTCGAGGACTTCCAGTTCGCGACGGCTGAGGGCGGCTGCGGGGGTGCGCATGCGGTCCATGAGGCGGTCGGCGACCTTCGGGGCGAGCGCCGAGTGACCCGACGCGGCGGTGCGCACGGCGGCGGAGAGCTCTTCGGGCGGGGCGTCCTTGAGGAGGTAGCCGGAGGCGCCCGCCTCGACCGCGGCGAGGATGTCCGCGTCGGTGTCGTAGGTGGTGAGGACGAGGACCCGGGGCGCGCCGGGGCGTGCCGTGATGGCCGCCGTGGCCTCCGCTCCGTGCATCCCGGCACCGAACTGGAGGTCCATGAGGACGACGTCCACGCCGCCCGCCCCGGCACGTTCCACCGCGGCCTCCGCCGTCGGCACCTCCGCGACGATCTCGAAGTCCGGCTCGGCGGACAGCACGGCGCGCAGCCCGGCGCGGACCACGGGATGGTCGTCCGCGAGCAGCAGACGGACGGTCATGTCCGGCTCCCCGCGGCGCTCGGCAGCGGAAGGCGATCGGCGTCCAGGGACACCGTCTCCGGTGGCTCCCCCGTGACAGGCAGCGGCAGCGTGACCGCCACGGCCGTGCCCTGTCCGGGCGCCGACTCGACGGTGAACGTCCCGCCCAGCGACTCGGCCCGCGAGCGCATCGCGGGGAGACCGAAGCCCCCGTCCGTCTGGCCCCCTTCCGTACGGTCCCCTTCCGTCTGGCCCCCTTCCGTACGGTCCCCTTCCGTCTGGTCCGCTTCCGTACGGTCCCCGGCCGGCCGTACGCCGCCGGGGGTGAAGCCGACGCCGTCGTCGACCACGTCCAGGGCGACCGCGGTGTCCATGAAGCTGAGCGTGATCTCCGCGCGGTCGGCGCGCGCGTGGCGCAGCGTGTTGCCGAGGGCCGACTGGGCGATCCGCAGCAGGGCCACCTCGTACGGGGTCGGCAGCTCGACCGGCGGGCCGCTCACCGAGAAGCGGACCTTCGGCGTGTCCACGGCGGCCGAACGGCACAGCCGCTCCAGCGCGGCGGCCAGCGAGCCGTGTTCCAGATCGGGAGGGGTGAGCGCGCGCACGAAGCGGCGGGCCTCGGCGAGGTTGTCCTGTGCGGTCGAGCGGGCCTGCTCCAGGTGCGGGGCGGCCGGGGAGTCAGCGGGCAGCAGGCGCTGGGCGGCGCGCAGCAGGAGCTGGATGCTGGACAGGCCCTGCGCGAGCGTGTCGTGGATCTCGCGGGCGAGCCGCTCCCGCTCGGCGAGCGTGCCCGCGGCGCGCTCGGCCTCGGCGAGTTCGGCGCGGGCGGCGATGAGTTCCTCGATGAGCTCGCGACGGCGCTCGCTCTCCCGGTACAGCGCCTCGTATCCGAGGACCGTGGCGACCGCGACCGCCGCCCCGAGCGGCGGGCCGATGAACGCGCCGGGGGTGAGGGGTGCGCCGTGCGCCACGAAGCTCGCGATGGCCGCTCCGGCGGTCAGGGCGACCGCGGGCAGGCTCCAGCGCACCGGCAGCAGGTGCAGCTGCAGGAAGTAGAGCGGGAAAGCCACCCACAGACCGTCCGGTGAGAACGCGACCAGCACCAGCCAGCTCGCGCTCAGGGCGGCCACCCACACCGCGGCCGTGCGCCGTGAGCGGTGCACCGCCGGGCCGACCGCGCCCGCCGCGAGCACCGCGCCGGTCACGAGAACCGACACGACGACCGCCGTCGGGTGCCCGTTGTCCCCGGAACGGAGGGCGGCCAGCAGCAGAAGCCCCGCGAGCAGGGCGTACAGGCACAGACGCAGGGTGGCGACGACGGGGGAGCGGCGGCGGACATTCATGGTCGTTCCAGGGTAGGCGGGTCGGGGCCGGCCCCGGTCAACCGAAAGATTGAAAGCGCGCTGCCGCCTTTGTCCGCACGGCTTCCCTCCCTTGTCCGTGTGCCCTCGTTCCTCCGGTTCCGGCCGGTCCTTCTCCCGGTGACGCGCACACCCCTCTTTCGGCGCGGGTGAACCATGCCGTGGCGCGATGCCCCGGACCCGGTCCGGGCAGCAGGGTGGAGGCATGTTCGTCGCATGGAGAGATCTACGGTTCGCCAAGGGGCGGTTCACCCTCATGGGGGCCGTGGTCGTACTGATCACCCTGCTCGTGGGGCTGCTGTCCGGGCTGACCGCCGGGCTCGCCGAGGAGAACACCTCGGCGGTCACCGGGCTGCCCGCCGACCACCTCGCCTTCGCCGCGCCACCCGCGGGGCAGTCGGTGTCCTTCACCGGTTCGGAGCTGCCCTCTCGCGCCCGGGGGAGCTGGGCCGACCGGCCCGGCGTCACCTCGGCGGAGCCGATCGGCATCCGCACCCTGAACGCGGCCGCCGGGGACCGTACGGCCGCGGTGTCCTCCTTCGCGGTGCGGCCGGGCTCCGGGATCGCCCCGGCGGCGGTCGCCCCCGGCCGTGTCGTGCTGTCCGAGAAGGCCGCCGCCGCGCTCGACGTCAGGCCCGGGGGCCGGGTGCGGCTGGGCGGCGCCGACCTGACCGTCGCGGCCGTGGCGGGCCATGCCTCGTACAGCCACACACCCGTCGTGTGGACCGACCTCTCCGGGCCGGCCACCGTGCTCGCCCTGCGGACCGACGGCGCCGACCTGCCGACGGCCGACCGTGAGGCCGGGACGAAGACCCTCACCAGGGACGACGCCCTCACCGCCATCGGCTCCTACCGGGCCGAGAACGGCTCGCTCCAGCTCATGCGCGGATTCCTCTTCGTCATCTCGGCGCTCGTCATAGGGGCGTTCTTCACGGTCTGGACGATCCAGCGGTCGTCCGACATCGCCGTCCTGAAGGCGCTGGGCGCCTCCACGCCGTATCTGCTGCGGGACGCGCTCGGCCAGGCGGTTCTCATGCTGGCCGCCGGGACACTGCTCGGTACGGGGCTCGCCGCCGGAGCCGGCGCACTCGTGCGGGGCGGCGACGTGCCGTTCGTGCTGGACGGGCCGACCGTACTCGGACCCGCCGCCGTGATGGTCGCCCTCGGGGCGCTCGGCGCGGGCCTGTCCGTCCGGCGGATCACCTCCGTCGACCCGCTGACCGCACTGGGAAGTGCCCGATGAGGTGCCCGGGAGTGCTTGATGAGGTTACCGAGGAGCGCCCGAAGAAGGCGCCGGGAGTGCCTGATGGTGTCGTGCGGGAGTGCCCTATGACGCCGCGCGGGAATGCCTGGTGAGGGCGCCGGGGATGCCTGATGGCGGTGCGCGGGAGTGTCCGACGGTGGCGCCGGGAGTGCCTGATGACGGTGTGTGGAAGCGCCCGCTCACGCGCGCGGGTGTGACTGGTCCGTCCCCGCGTCCTCCCAGACACCCGAGTCCGCCCGCTCACGCGCGCGGGTGTGACTGATGACGGTGCGTGGAAGCGCCGGACCGACCCACGAGAGAGTGCCCCATGAGCCTGACGCTTGACGACATCACCCTCACCTACCCGGACGGCGAGGGCCGCCTGACAGCCCTGGACGGTGTCGGTCTCCAGGTGCCTGCCGGAACAATGACGGCCGTCGTCGGTCCTTCCGGATCCGGCAAGTCCAGTCTCCTCGCGGTCGCGGCCACCCTGGTCACCCCGGACCGCGGGCGCGTTCTCGTCGGCGGTACGGAGACGGGGGCGCTGACCTCCGCCGAGCGGGCCGTCCTGCGACGGCGCGAGATCGGGATCGTGTTCCAGCAGCCGAACCTGCTGCCCTCGCTGACCGCGCTGGAGCAGCTCCAGGTGATGGGCCACCTGGACGGACGCCGCCAAGTGGCGGACCGCGCGAGGGAGTTGCTCGCCGCGGTCGGACTCGGAGAGCTGGCGCACCGGCGTCCCCACCAGCTCTCCGGCGGTCAGCGGCAGCGGGTGAACATCGCCCGCGCGCTGGTCAACGACCCATCGGTGCTCCTGGTCGACGAGCCGACCAGTGCCCTCGACCACGAACGCGGCACGGCGGTGCTCGACCTGTTGGTCCGGCTCACCCGTGAACGCGCCACGGCGACCGTCCTCGTGACACACGACCGCGCCCACCTCGGCGAGGCGGACGCGGTGCGGGAAATGACGGACGGGCGCCTGGAGGCACCCGTCGGAGCCCCGGGACTCAACTGAGACGGGGCGGGGTGGGGTGGGTGGGGTGGGCGCGGACGGAGGGGCGGGGCTCAGGTATGTCGGTCAGTCGGTCAGCCGGTGCCCGGAGCGGAGCCGGCCGTGGCTGGACTGTTCCGGGGCAAGCCCTGGACTGCTCCGGGGCAAGCAGGACTGACCTGGGCTGCGCCGGGGCTGACCTGGACCGGGGCGGGACCGACCTGGACCGGCCCGGGCTGAGTCGGTTCGGTCAGTTGGTGCCCGGACCGGAGCTGGCCAGGGCCTCCGACAGCTCGGCCGCGACCTGCTGGAGCACCGGCACGATCTTCTCGGTGGCGGCCTCGGTGACCCGGCCGGCCGGACCGGAGATCGAGATCGCGGCGGCGGTCGGGGAGTCGGGCACGGAGACGGCCAGGCAGCGGACGCCGATCTCCTGCTCGTTGTCGTCGACCGCGTAGCCCGTCCTGCGCACCTCGTCGAGCGCGGCGAGGAAGCCGTCCGGCGTGGTGATCGTCTTCTCCGTCGCGGCGGGCATCCCGGTACGGGCGAGCAGCGCGCGCACCTCGTCGTCCGGGGTGTGGGCCAGCAGCGCCTTGCCGACGCCCGTGGAGTGCGGCAGCACCCGGCGGCCCACCTCGGTGAACATGCGCATGGAGTGCTTGGACGGCACCTGGGCGACGTAGACGATCTCGTCCCCGTCGAGCAGCGCCATGTTCGCGGTCTCGCCGGTCTCCTCGACCAGGCGCGCCAGATAGGGGCGGGCCCAGGTACCGAGCAGCCGGGAGGCGGACTCGCCGAGGCGGATCAGACGGGGACCGAGGGCGTACCTGCGGTTGGTCTGCTGGCGTACGTATCCGCAGACCACCAGGGTGCGCATCAGCCGGTGAATGGTGGGCAGTGGCAACCCGCTGCTCGCGGAGAGCTCGCTCAGACCGACCTCGCCCCCGGCGTCCGCCATGCGCTCCAGCAGATCGAAGGCGCGCTCGAGGGACTGGACGCCGCCACTGGGAGCGGATGCTTTGGCGGCGTCGGTGGTGCTGGCGCTGGACGGCGGCACGGCGGCGGTCCTTTCGGGGCGCGGAATCGAGAGGGGTGACGCGAAGAGTCTCGAGTGGAGCGGCGGCGGGTGGCGGGCGGGCAGAGACGCAGCCTACCCGGCAGTCGATCGGCTCCCGGGTTGTGCGTCACCACATTCTGCCTGTCGGAAGTTTTGTTTCGCCTTGTGGAAACATCCAGAGTTCAGCAGGTCGGCGGTGGAAGCGGGGCGCGGCGAGGCAGGGTGGGGAAACGAGCCCTTGACGGCGGGAGGGCCGGAGTGAAGACTTCTTCAACAGAAAGTTGAATTCCGTTACGCGGAAGTAAACCGGCGACAGCGGGAGTCAACGGCTGCGGAGAGAGGGGTCCGGCGTGTCCGATGCCGAACTGGTGCTGCGCTCGACGCGCGTCATCACTCCCGAGGGGACGCGCGCCGCTTCGGTCGCGGTCGCCGCGGGGAAGATCACGGCCGTACTGCCGCACGATGCCGAGGTACCACCCGGCGCCCGGTTCGAGGACTTCGGCGACGATGTCCTGCTGCCCGGCCTCGTCGACACCCACGTCCATGTGAACGACCCCGGCCGCACCGAGTGGGAGGGCTTCTGGACCGCGACGCGCGCCGCGGCCGCCGGCGGTATCACCACCCTGATCGACATGCCGCTCAACTCCCTCCCCCCGACGACGACGGTCGACAACCTCCGTACGAAGAAGGAGGTCGCCCGCTCCAAGGCGCACATCGACGTCGGCTTCTGGGGCGGCGCGCTGCCCGGCAACGTCAAGGACCTGCGCCCCCTGTACGACGCCGGTGTCTTCGGGTTCAAGGCGTTCCTGTCACCCTCCGGGGTGGACGAGTTCCCCGAACTGGACCAGGAGCAGCTCACCCGGTCCCTCGCCGAGATCGCCGGCTTCGGCGGCCTGCTGATCGTGCACGCCGAGGACCCGCACCACCTGGCCGCCGCCCCGCAGAAGAGCGGCCGGAAGTACGCCGACTTCCTCGCCTCGCGCCCCCGCGACGCCGAGGACACCGCCATCGCGAGCCTCGTCGCACAGGCCGAGCGCCTCGACGCACGGGTACACGTGCTGCACCTGTCGTCGAGCGACGCGCTCCCGCTGATCGCCGCCGCGAAGGCCGACGGCGTCCGGCTCACCGTGGAGACCTGCCCGCACTACCTCACCCTGACCGCCGAGGAAGTCCCGGACGGCGCCAGCGAGTTCAAGTGCTGCCCGCCCATCCGCGAGGCCGCCAACCAGGACCTGCTGTGGCAGGCGCTGGCCGACGGCACGATCGACTGCGTGGTCACCGACCACTCGCCGTCGACCGCCGACCTCAAGACGGACGACTTCGCGACCGCGTGGGGCGGCATCTCCGGCCTCCAACTGAGCCTGCCCGCCGTCTGGACCGAGGCCCGGAGGCGCGGCCACGGCCTGGAGGACGTGGTCCGCTGGATGTCCTCCCGTACGGCCGAACTGGTCGGCCTCGGAGACCGGAAGGGTGCCATCGAGGCGGGCCGCGACGCCGACTTCGCGGTGCTCGCGCCCGACGAGACCTTCACCGTCGACCCCACCGCGCTCCAGCACCGCAACCGGGTGACGGCCTACGCGGGCAAGACCCTCAGCGGTGTCGTGAAGTCGACCTGGCTCCGCGGCGAACGCATCGTCGCCGAGGGCGAGTTCACCGAGCCCACCGGACGCCTCCTCACCCGCCACCCGTAAGTCCACCGGATCTCTCCTCACCCGCCCCACCCGTAAGCCCACCGCCGTTTCCCGCCGCCGATCCGCACAACTCTGATACGTGTCACCGATTCCCGCGACCCATCCGCGACCCATCCACGTCACCGGTCCGTTCACCGACCGCCGCACCGCACTCCGGCACACGCTCCGCATCCGCATCCGCACCCGCAACGGCCAACCCCCGAAAGGCAGATCGATCATCGTGACGGCGCAGCGCCCCATCGTTCCGGCCACCTTCACCGGAGACGCGAACCCCTACGGAGGCGGCGACCCGTACGCGGACTACCGCACCGCTGACTTCCCGTTCACCCAGTACGTCAACCTCGCCGACCGGCAGCTCGGCGCCGGGGTCGTCGCCGCCAACGACGAGTTCTTCGCCCAGCGTGAGAACCTCCTCGTGGCCGAGGCCGCCGCGTTCGACCCCGAGCACTTCGGCCACAAGGGCAAGATCATGGACGGCTGGGAGACCCGACGGCGCCGTGGCGCCTCGGCCGGGCACCCGTGGCCGACCGCCGAGGACCACGACTGGGCCCTGGTACGCCTCGGAGCCCCCGGCGTGATCCGGGGGATCGTCGTCGACACGGCCCACTTCCGCGGCAACTATCCCCAGGCGGTGTCGGTCGAGGGCGCGTCGGTGCCCGGTTCGCCCTCTCCCGAGGAACTTCTGGCGGACGACGTGAAGTGGACGGCCCTCGTACCGCGCACGCCGGTCGGCGGTCACGCGGCCAACGGATTCGCCGTCTCCGTCGAACAGCGCTTCACCCACGTGCGCGTCAACCAGCATCCCGACGGGGGCATCGCGCGGCTGCGCGTGTACGGCGAGGTCGTGCCCGACCCGCGCTGGCTGTCCGTCCTCGGCACCTTCGATGTGGTCGCCCTGGAGAACGGCGGACAGGTCGAGGACGCCTCCAACCTCTTCTACTCACCCGCCACCAACACGATCCAGCCGGGCCGCTCCCGCAAGATGGACGACGGGTGGGAGACCCGCCGGCGCCGCGACAACGGCAACGACTGGATCCGCTACCGGCTCGTCGCCCAGTCCGAGATCCGCGCCATCGAGATCGACACGGCGTACCTGAAGGGCAACAGCGCCGGATGGGCCTCGGTTTCGGTGAGGAACGGCGGCGAAGACGGCGAAGGCGACGCGGGGGAGTGGGCCGAGATCCTGCCCCGCACCCGCCTTCAGCCCGACACCAACCACCGCTTCACCCTCACCGCACCCGTCGTCGGCACCCACGCGCGCGTGGACATCTTCCCGGACGGCGGCATCTCCCGCCTGCGCCTCTTCGGCTCCCTGACGGAGGAGGGCACCTCACGCCTGACGGCACGCCACCAGGAACTGGGCGGTTGAGCCTTCCGGATCCGTCGTCCGGAGCCGTGGGGCCTGCGGCGCTCCCCCTGGTCCCGGTCCTGGTCCCGGTCCTCTGGTCTAGCGGTCTGGTGGTCGAGCGGGTCGAGCGGGTCGTGGGGGTCGTGGGGGTCGTGGGGGCGCGCCGATGCCGGTGCGCCCCCACGGGCCGTGGTCCGCCTTGGGCCGGGTACCACGCGTGTCCTGGTAGTTCTGCTGGCCCTTGCTGGCCCTTGCTGGTCCGGGTATCGGGTGCGGGGTGTGTCGTGCCGCGTTACGCCGCGTGGCCTCCGTCCACCGCGAACTCCGCCCCCGTCACATACCCCGCCTCGCTTCCCGCCAGATACGCGACCATCGAGGCGACCTCGTCGGGGGCGCCGAAGCGGCCGAGGGCGGTCATCGCGCTCTGGCCCGGTGCGTACGGGCCGTCCGCCGGATTCATGTCCGTGTCGATGGGGCCGGGATGGACGATGTTGGCGGTGATCCCCCGGGTGCCCAGTTCCCGGGCCAGCGCCTTGGTGAGGCCGATCAGCGCGGACTTGCTCGTGGCGTAGAGCGTCCCCCCGGGGCCGGGGACCCGCTGTGTCATGCAACTGCCGATCGTGATGATCCGCCCTCCCGCCCCGAGGTGCGGCGCGGCCACCGGGAGGCCAGAAACACCCCCCGGACGTTGACGGCGAGCACCTGCTCGACCTCCGCCGGGGACAGTGAGTCCAACGGTCCGAGCACTCCCACCCCAACGTTGTTGACGAGTACGTCGAGCCGCCAGGACAGGCGGTCATCACGGTTCGCGGGTCGTGGCGGTCGATGATGCGGCCGACGCGGATCCCGGTAAGGGCGGAGACGAGCAGGGCGGCAGAGAACGCTGCGGTGGTCGCTCCGGCCGGCCACCGGGCGGCAGCAGTGATCCGGGGGTTCAGGACCGGGAAGGCGTAGTAGACGATGCCCCAGCTGGTGATCTGGGTGACGCACAGGGCGGGCAGGGCGGCGCGGGGCCGCGACCGGTCCCCGGTTCCGGTCGCGGCCCCGCTGGTCTGAAGGTCGGTCGTCGACGGTCAGCAGCAGCCTGCCGCTGAGGTCGTCGACTCGTCCGGCGTCTCCTCGCTCTGGTCGGCGCAGCAGGCGCTGCCCTGTTGTTTTGCGAGGGTGCCCGCGTCGGCCTTGACGACGTAGACCTCCCAGGGTTCCTGTCCCGGGCCGTGGACCCAGACCTTGTCCTGGAGGGCATAGCAGCAGGTGGTGTCGTTCTCCTCGACGGTGGCCATCCCGGCTTCGGCGAGCCGGAGGGTGGCTGCGTGCACCGCCTCTGTCGTGTCGACCTCGACGCCGAGGTGGTCCATACGGGTTTCCTCTCCCGCGGTGCCTTCGACGAGGACGAGCTTGAGCGGGGGCTCGGCGATGGTGAAGTTGGCGTATCCGTCGCGGAGTTTGGCGGGCCCGGTGCCGAACAGCTTGGTGTAGAAGGCGATGGACGCGGCGAGATCGGGGACGCGGAGAGCGAGCTGGACGCGGGACATGGCGAGCCTCCTGCTGGTGATGGGTGGGGTGGTGGTCAGCAGCCGCCGGAGGGGGCCGGAGTGCCGATGCCGATCTGGAGAGTGGTCGGGGCCGCGCAGCATCCTCCGCTGGCGCTGTCCTGCGTGGCGTCCGAGTCGTCGAACAGGCCGGCGCCGCCGCAGACTCCGGTCTCCGGCAGGGTCAACTCGACCCGCTCGGCGGCCTCCTGGTCGCCCGCGAGCGCGGCGGCGATGGAGCGGACCTGCTCGTAGCCGGTCATCGCGAGGAACGTGGGGGCGCGGCCGTAGGACTTCATGCCGACCAGGTAGACGTCCTTCTCCGGGTGGGACAGTTCGTTGACTCCGTGCGGGTAGACGGTGCCGCAGGAGTGCTGGTTGGGGTCGATGAGCGGGGCCAGCTCGGTGGGTGCCTGGAGGCGCTCGTCGAGGCCGAGGCGGAGCTCGGACAGGAAGGACAGGTCGGGGCGGAAGCCGGTGAGGACGATGACCTCGTCGACCGGGTCGAGGCGGCGGCCGTCCTCGCCGACGAGGACCAGGCGGCCGTCGGTGTCGCGTTCGACGGCGTCGGTGCGGAAGCCGGTGACCGCGTCGGCGTGGCCCTCGTCGACGGCGGCCTTGGCGGCGAGGCCCAGGGCTCCGCGGGCGGGAAGCTGGTCGGAGGTACCGCCGCCGAAGGTGGAGCCGGAGATGCCCCGGCGCAGGATCCACACGCCCTTGGTGCCGGTGCCGTCGTCGGACTTGGCGAGGTCGGCGAGGTAGGCGAGCGCGGTGAACGCGGAGGCGCCGGAACCGATGACCGCAGTGCGCTTGCCCGCGTACCGGGCGCGGACGGCCGGATCCTTGAGGTCGGGCACGCGGTAGGTGATCCGGTCGGACGCGGCCTTCTCGCCGAGGGCCGGAAGGCCGCTGCCGCCGGCCGGGCCCGGGGTGGTCCAGGTGCCGGAGGCGTCGATCACCGCGCGGGCGAACAGCCGCTCCTCACCGCCGTCCGCGTGGGTGACGTGGACGACGAACGGCTGAGCCTCCCGGTCGGCGTCCACGATCCGGTCCCGGCCCGCACGGGACACGCCGGTGACGGTGGCGCCGAAGCGCACCTTCTCGCTGAGGACGTCGGCGAGCGGCTGGAGGTACTGCTCGGCCCAGTCCCCGCCCGAGGGGTAGGTGGCGGCATCCGGCTTCACCCACCCCGTGGGGGCGAGCAGCTTCTCTGCGGCCGGGTCGGTGACCTCGCCCCAGGTGGAGAACAGTCGCACGTGTGCCCACTCGCGCACCGCCGCGCCGGCGACCGGCCCGGCTTCCAGGACCAGCGGCGTGAGACCGCGGTCGACCAGGTGGGCGGCGGCAGCGAGTCCGGCGGGGCCGGCTCCGATCACGACGACGGGCAGATCGGTGGTGACAGGCGCGTTCACGGTCGACTCCTCGGTATTTCGACATCCGTCGATGGCTTGCCTGGTCAGCATGGCACCTGATTCGATAAGCGTCAACATAGATAATCATCTAATCTTGGCTGGGCGAGGAGTGTTTCGGTGGCCGGTCCGGTCCTCGCGGGCTGGTTAGATGTGTGTCAACATAGATGCATGTCGAATATGGAGCTGTTGCCGCTGCTGGAGCCCACCGACCAGGCTGTGGAACCGTGCTGTCCACCGCTCACCGAGCGCCCGTTCACCGCCGGGGAGGCCGAGACGGCCGCACGGATGTTCAAGGCCCTGGGTGACCCGGTGCGGCTGCGGCTGTTCTCGGCAGTGGCCTCGCACGAGGGCGGCGAGGCCTGCGTGTGCGACATCTCCGACGTCGGTGTCTCCCAGCCGACGGTCTCCCACCACCTGAAGAAGCTCAAGGAGGCAGGCCTGCTCACCTCGGAGCGTCGCGGCACCTGGGTCTACTACCGGGTCGAGCCGTCCGTGCTGGCCGCGATGGGCAAGCTGCTGAGCACTGCCCCGGCCGCGGTCTGACTGTGGCCGGGAAGCCAAGGAAGCCTCACCATGGCCAGCCCGACCACCGACGGAGGGCGAGTGCTGTGCCCTGCCCCACCGGGTGCGCAGATCAGGTCTCGGAGATCTGCCGGGCAGGCATCGATGAACGCAATGACCTTTGAGACCTGCGAGCCGACATGGTCGGGCCTCGGCGTGGCCGAGTCAGTGACTGCGGGGCGCGTACATGATCACGGACATGCCCGCAAGGCACACCAGGGCTCCGATGACGTCGTAGCGGTCCGGGCGGTATCCGTCGGCGACCATGCCCCAGGCGATCGACCCGGCCACGAAGATCCCGCCGTACGCGGCGAGGATGCGCCCGAAGTTGTCATCGGACTGGAAGGTCGCCACTACTCCGTAGAGGCCAAGGGCGATGACGCCGGCACCGACCCAGGCCCAGCCCTTGTGCTCGCGGATGCCCTGCCACACCAACCAGGCGCCGCCGATCTCGAAGAAGGCGGCGACGACGAACAGGGCAACGGAACGAGCAACGGTCATACCGGCTGACCCTACTGGCGGCCCGCGCCCGTGATCTTCAGCCGGTCACCGGACGCCTTGCGGCCGCATGCACCCGCACCTGCACTCTTCGGCGAGCAGGAGCAGGAGCAGGAGCAGGAGCAGGAACGGCGACGCCGGCCGAGCCACCAGGCTCCGGCGGAGAGCACGGCCAGGATGGCAGCGAGCGGCGGAGCGAGTCCCGCGTGTGCTGCCAGGCGCCGCCCGGTGCGGTCTGGGCATCGAGTATGACGAACTCGGTGCCCTGCCGACGCAGGTGGTAACCGGCGGTGAGTCCGGCCTGGCCGCCGCCGATCACTACGACCTGGGTTGTCCGCGTCATCCGGCGGGCTGCTCGGCCTCGCGTCGGCCGGGCATGAAGATGAGCGCCACCAGCGCCAACCCCACCACTGCGCCGACGAGCTGCATGGCGATGAACCCGGGCACCGAGCCGGGAGCGATGCCGGCGAACGTGTCGGTGAACGCGCGGCCGATCGTGACCGCCGGGTTGGCGAAGGACGTCGACGAGGTGAACCAGTAGGCGGCGCCGATGTAGGAGGCGACCGCGACGGGCGCGAAGCGCAGCCGGTCGGTGCGGGCCAGGCCGAAGATCAGCAGGATCAGCCCGGCGGTCGCGACGACCTCGCCCAGCAGCAGGTACCCCGCCGAACGGTTGTGCGTGGACCATTTCACCATCGGCGCACCGAACATCGCGTCGGCCAGGAAGGCGCCGGCGATCGCGCCGACGATCTGGGCGGGGACGTAGAAGACGGTCTCGCGCAGGGTGACTCCGGCGCCGCCGCGGCGGGCGGTCCACCACTCGGCAAGGGTGACGGCCGGGTTGAAGTGCGCGCCGGAGACCGGGCCGAGCAGAAGGATCAGGACTCCGAGGCCGAAGACGGTGGCGGTGGAGTTGGCGAGCAGTTGCAGGCCCACATCCTTGGTCAGCTCGGTGGCCTGGATGCCGGAGCCGACCACGATGGCCACCAGGGCCGCGGTGCCCACCAGTTCGGCTGCCACCTTGGCGATCAGCGGGGGTGCCTGAGGCGGAGCGGCACCGGGGGCGGGCTGGGGTGCGACAGTGGCGGGAGTCATGGCGGTTCCCTCGGTGCTGTCGTGCTCGGTGGCCTCGGTGGCGGTCAACAGGACTCCTCGGTGCAGGTCTCCGCAGGGTGCGGAGATCAGGGACAGGACCGCTTGATGTTGTTCTCGGCGGTGGTGCGCGCGGTCTCCGCCAGGTCGGCGAACTGGCCCGCGAGGGAGGCGATGACGTCGGGCCTGAGCCGGTAGTAGGTGAACCGGCCGCACGGCTCGGTGTCCACGATCCCGGCCTCGCGCAGCACCTTCAGATGGTTGGAGAGGTTGGTCTGCTTGGCTCCCGTCTCCTCGATCAGGTGCGTGCTGCACAGCGTCTCCCTGGCGAGCAGGGTGACGATCCGGAGCCGCAACGGGTCGGCGAGAACCCGCATCAGATCAGTGTCGACTGACGTCATCATGGACTGATACTTTCACATCACTCCAGGCTGATACCAGCATGGAGTGATTCTTGGGACCCGCATCCCCACGCAGGTGGGGACCCATGCTCCGAAAGGGGTTTGCCATGACCGCACCCCCGCCCCCTGTCCTGCCGGACGAACGTCTCGCGGCCGGCATTTCCGCTCTCGCCCTCCGCTACCGCGGGCGCTTCTCGCCCGAGACCGTCCAGCGCCTGGTCATCGACTCCTACGACCGCCTCGCCGAGCACGCGCGCGTCCGTACCCACCTGGTCGTGCCGGCCGAGCACCTCGCCGCCGAGAGGCTCGACGCACTCGCCCGCGTGCAGGGGGCGCCTGGTGTCGGTCTGCCCCGTGTGCTGTTCGTGTGCAGCCTCCCCCACGTTCGAACAACCTCGCGCGGGGGACCCCCACCGCGGGCCGCTCGCAGATGGCCGCCGCCCTTCTCGCGCACCGCGCCGGCGGCCATGTCGTCGTCTCCTCAGCCGGTACGCACCCTGCCACCGAGGTCGGGACCGTCGTCGCGCAGGTTCTGGCCGAGGCCGGAGCGGACGTCACGGACGCCTGTCCCGAGCCGCTGACCGACGAGGTCGTGCGGGCCGCCGACATCGTCATCACGATGGGGTGCGGGGACGCGTGCCCGGTCGTGCCCGGCCGCCGCTACCTGGACTGGCCCGTGACGGACCCCGAGGGCGCACCGATCGCCGTCGTCCGCGGAATCCGCGACGAGATCGACACCCGTATCACCGAACTGCTCGACTCCATGCGGATCACCTGAACTTCCCATCCCGCACCATCCGCTCAACCCGCTCAACCCGCTCAACCCGCTCAACCCGCACCATCCGCTCAACCCGCACCATCCGCTCGATCACTCGCAAAGGAAGCACCGATGTCCTCCAGCCCGCTCGCCTCCGTCCTGTTCGTCTGTGTCCACAACGCCGGGCGCTCGCAGATGGCCGCCGGATTCCTGAACCACCTCGCGGGCGACCGGATCGAGGTCCGCTCCGCCGGCTCGATCCCGGGCGACCAGGTCAACCCCGCCGCCGTCGAGGCCATGAAGGAAGTCGGCGTCGACATCGCCGACGCCAAGCCGAAGATCCTCACCACCGAGGCCGTCCAGGCCTCCGACTACGTCATCACCATGGGCTGCGGCGACGCCTGCCCCGTCTTCCCCGGCAAGAAGTACCTCGACTGGGCGCTCGAAGACCCGGCCGGCAAGGGCGTCGAGTCGGTGCGCCCGATCCGGGACGAGATCAAGACCCGCATCGAGGCGCTGATCGCCGAGATCGACGCGAAGCGGGAGGCGTGACGTCCGTGACGGGCACCGGCATGCGCGAGGTCATCGCCATCGGCCACGACCCGCGCGCCGAACTGTTCAACGGCCGGCTCGACTTGGACGACGACGGCTGTCTCAAGGTCCAGTCCCCTTCCACCCGTACTGACGTCCCCGGGGTCTACGGTGCCGGCGACGTCGTCGACCGCACCTACCGCCAGGCCATCACCGCCGCAGCCGGCGGATGCGCAGCCGCCCTCGACGCCGAGCGTTACCTTGCTGCCCGAGCAGCGGGCGAACCGGAGCTGGTCGCCGTCAGCGCATAGGACAGGACGCCACCCCGCAGCCTGCTGATCGTGCAGTGAGGAGGCTCTGCCCCAGTACCTGGGCAGAGCCTTCAGACGATGAGCTCGACCAAGACGCGAGCCCGAAGGCGGGCGTGCCAACCGCATTCGATCTCGGCCCGGTGGGATCGCGGTTCACCGCACGCACGGGTGCCGTGGGCGGCTGCCGGTCGTCACCGCTGTCTGTGGTCGTTGATGTCAGCGGAACAGCTCCGGCACGGGCAGACCTGGAGCGGCTCGTCCCGGCCGGTCGGCCCAACCCCGCCGGACATGCCGTCCGGCACACTTCCACAGTGACCGGCAGGTCCGCCGGCCTTCGCCCTCCCGCTCGGAGAGAACGAAGGAGCCGGACGTCATGGGCTGCCGACCGCACTTAGGACAGACCGGGCCGTCACTGATTGTGCGGGGCTCATGACACCCATCACGCCCATCACACCCAGAACGAGGCAAGCGTTGCCTGCGGCGGCATCAGTTCTTGCCGCTGTCCACGATGACCGGCGTGCCGTTCGAGTCCGTACCGCACGGCACCGCGTACACCGGGTGGGCCTTCGCAGCCTCCTTGTACGCCTCAAGGCACTGGTTGTACAGCACCTTGTCGCTCAGAGACCGCCCGATGATCTTGTTGGCACGGGCGATGCCCTCCGCCTCGATCCGCTTGCGCTCCGCCTCCGCTTTGGCCGTACGCGCCGCCTCGGTGGCCCGCTCGGTGGCCTGCTCCTGCTGGATCTTCTTGTCGATCTGGTCCTGCAGCTTCTCCGACGGCCTCACATTGCGCAGGTTGACGGAAGTGACGTCGATGCCGCGCGGCGCCAGTCGCTCCTTGACGAGGCCGGCGATCTCCGAGCTGATCTGCTCGCGGGCGGATGCGTAACCCTCCTCGCTGGTGTGCTTCGCGAAGACATTGCGGATGATCTCGCGGCTGTCCGGCAACACCAGCCGCTCCTGGACGGCTTCCTCGCTGCCCGCCAGCCGGTACAGCGCGACCGCCTTGGCCGGCGCAACAGCCCACTTGATGGTGACGTCCGCATAGAGCACACCGCCCTGCGAGGAGCGGACCTCGACTACGTCCTTGCCGTTGAGGTCGAGGTCCACCGGGCGGGTGGAGAAGGACGTGACGTCGGTGAACGGTGACTTGAAGTGGATGCCCGGGACCAGCGGCGTGCCGATCCTGCCAAAGGTCACCGGCACGCCGACCTCGTAGGCACTCACGACATGGGTACAGGCGAAGGTGCCTGCCAGTACGCCCGCCACGGCGCTGAGCGCCGCCCCGAGCTTCCAGTGGCCTGCGGCAGTGCGGCCGCGGCTGACGAGAACGAGCACTACCGCAGCTATGAGCAGCAGGATGGACAGCGCGAACACAGGTATCCCCCTCCGGAAACGTTTCCGCGCCTCCTGGGGCGCGGCCCCGGCGCATCGTAGCGATCTCCGGTGCAGGGCCGCACACAGGCCGAACCGGAGGGCGTCTGAAAGCCTGTCAGCGGTCCGATCTCGTGGGGCCGGGCCGGCCGACCGGCAACGCTGTCCGGAAGGCGATTGCCCGAGCGGTCCGGGAAGCCCTGGAAGACCGTCCCAGGACGGCCGCCGCTACTTCCGCACCCACTCTGCGGGTTCGGCGTCCACGGCCATGCTGAACTGCAGCAGATGACCGTTGCGGTCGACGATGAAGAAGATCGAGTCGGGCTGACGGCAGTCCTTGCCCGCGTCCGCGGCGTACATCGCCGGGCTCAGCGCCAGCACGGGGGACACGGCGCCGACGACGAAGGCGTTGTCGCAGTTCTCCGAGCCGTCCTCCGCGGCACCCGTGGCCCAGATCTGCACCAGGCGGCCGCCGACCGGGCCCTGAGAGATCCGGAGCATCCCCTTCTCCCGGTAAGCCTTGATCGCCGGCACCCAGACGCCGGCGTACTCGTCCGGCACCGCTTTCCGCCCCCCGGCCGACCGGTAGAGCTCGGCCGTCAAGCCGCCGGACTTCCACACCAGCACGTCCCGCGACCGCACCGTGAGGGTCTGCTGCGGCAGCGGCTTGCAACGCCCCTGCGGTACCTCCGCGGTCACCTGGCCCTTGCCCACGACCAGTGAGTCGGCGTCGGCGGAGACCAGCTTGCCGCGCCCGGTGCACTGCGCATAGCCGTCGGTGTCGATGTACGCGGCGACCTTGTCGCCCGGCCGGCCCGTCGAGATGTCCAGGCGCAGCACCCGCCTCGGATAATCGACATCGCCCTTGAGTACACCCTCCCAGGCGCCGAGGAAGTCCTTCGGGACGCTCGGCCCGGTACTCCGCGACCCCGCCGCTTCGGAGGCCGAGGAATCCGAGGCGCCCGAGCGGGGCGCGGAGGGTTTCCCGTCCGCCCCGGGATCCGTGTCGCCGTCGTAATGCAGCGTCAGCGTCAGCGCCGTGCCCGTGGCCACCGCGGCGAGTGCCAGCACACCTGCGAGCCACGGTTTCCACCGCTGCCCGGGCCGTGCCGGCACCGGTGAGCCTTGCGGCGGAGTCTCCGCGGTGAGCAGCCTGGCGGCGAGCCTGCCGAGATCGGCCAGCAGTTCCGCGGGCAGCCACGGGTCGGCCGCGTCGGTGCGGGTGTGGGCGGCGATCTGCTCGGCGGTGGGCCGCTGCTGCGGGTCCTTGGCCAGACAGGCGGCAACCAGACCGGTCAGCGTGTGCGGCATCCCGGTGAGGTCCGGTTCCTCCTCGGCGATACGGAACATCAGTGCGTGCAGGCCCACTTCGGCGGAGCCGAACGGCAGCCGCCCCGTCGCCGCGTACACCAGCACCGACCCGAGACTGAACACGTCCGAGGCAGGCGTCACCCGCTGCCCGCGCACCTGCTCCGGCGACATGAAAGCGGGGGAGCCGATCACCAGCCCGGTGGAGGTGCGCAGACTGCCCGCCACGGTGTCGAGCGCCCGCGCGATGCCGAAGTCGATGACGCGCGGGCCGTCGACGGTCAGCAGGATGTTCGACGGCTTGAGGTCACGGTGCACCAGTCCGGCGCCGTGGATGGCGCGCAACGCCCGGGCGAGGCGCCCGGCCAGGGAATTCAGCGTGGCCTCGGGCAGCGGCCCGTAGTCCGAGTCGACGACCTGCTGCAGAGAGGGACCGGGCACGTACTCCGTGGCCACCCAGGGTGCGGCGGCCTCGGTGTCGGCGCCGAGCACCGGCGCCGTCCATTCGCCGCCCACCCGGTGCAGCGCGGCGACTTCCTGGCGGAACCGGGCCCGGAACTCGGGCTCTTCGGCCAGCTCCGCCTTGACCACCTTCACCGCCGCGGCCCGCCCGCCCGCGGAACGTCCAAGGAAGACCTGGCCCATACCGCCGGCGCCCAGCCTGCCGATCAGCGTGAAGTCCCCGATCTGCCGCGGATCCCCCGGCTCCAGGACGTGCATCACTGCCCCGCTCTCCCTCTGTGTTGGTTTGCTCTGCGCGGCGGCGACACTACTGGTTCGAACGTCGCTGTGCGGGTGTGCTGGAGGCCGGTGCCCCCGTGCCGCGTACGAGTCCGGACCTGGGGCCAGTCAGCCGCGGGAGGAAACCGAACGCCCGCGCCTCGCTCGTACGATGCCGGCATGGCGCGCTTTGAAGATCTCTGGCGCTCCCTGTGGGACAACGGTGGCGAGGCTGTCGTCCAGCCGGCGCTGACGGACCAGGCGATCGCGGAGGCCGAGCGGCTCTCCGTCCTCGACAGCCCGTACCTGGTCGAGGAATGGGCTTCCCGCCGACGTGATCCTCGTGTCCGCCGGCGCGCCGTGCTTCATCGGGCTCGACCACCGGGCCTGCGGCCGGCACGGCGAACCCGCGGTCGCTCGGCTCGACTTCGTGTCCCACGGTAATGCCCGGCTGACCGTTAACGGCAGGCGCCTGCTGGTCGACTGTGTCCGCTCGGGCCGTCCCGTTGCGCATGCAGCCGCCGGGACGGGCATCTGCGTTGGCGGCTGCCGTGCCCGGGTTGCACCTTCACGTGGGGCGTGGGCATCGGCCTTTCAGGCTCGTTGGTGAGTGGAGGCGCGACGCCAGGACCTCAGGAGACTTCCTTCCGCAACGACGCGATGAGGCGGTCGAGATCTCCGCGTGCCGTGTACGTGCGGATCGGGTCGATGTAGTCGCGTGACTCGATGATCCGACCGTCCCGGACACGCATGACGAAGACGCAGGGCACCTTGGCCATGGAGTCGTCCGGCAACGTGAACTCATAGGCGAACTCGGCGACGATCACTTCAGGATCGGCGGTCTCGTGAACGACGACATCGACGACCCGTCTCTTCGGCAAGGACTCCCGGACTTCCGGCGGCACCGTGAAGTGTTCCTGCAGTGCAAGCCGACTCGTCAACGGCTCGGACTCCGGCGTCGCCATCGGATGCCGGACATCGGTGACCTCGCCGTACAGGTCAGGCAACTCGTTCAAGTTCCCGTCGGCGACCCCATGAACAAGCCGGAGAAACACCTCGCGCGGACTCGGACTCACAAGACCTCCCCATGTGATACGCACAGGCGGCCAGCGATCATTATCGCCTGTGCTGATTCGCTCCGGGCCTGCCACGGCGCGGCCAACTCCTCTGTCAAACCGGCGAGATGCCCACGTGAGACACCTGTGAAGGCAGGATGGGACAAGGCCGCACAGGCCCACTTCCTGGTCACACTCGAAGAACCCGTTCAAGGGTGACTTCACCGAGCGGAGCCGCGAGGGCGCGAAGACGGCCGTGGTGAACCTGGACGTCCGCCGGCCGTGGGGTCCCCGCCGGAGCCCGGCCGAGGGCTGCGGCGGGGACCCCACGGCCGCGGGCGGCACGATGCGGGCCTGCAGCGGGCGGCGCGAGGGCCACCGCGGGGGTCCGGCGGAAGGGCGGGTCGTCCGGTCGACGGCGCCCGCACTCCCACCGGGCTCCGGGTCAGCCGAGCTTGGCGGTCTGGGCCTCGATGAGCGCGGCCGGCACGCTGTAGGCGGCCGCCTTGCCGTCGCCGGCCAGGGCCGCGAGGTTGAGCGAGTAGTACGTCGCGACGGTGCTGCCGTGACGCGCGACCTCGGCGTGCACGGTCAGCGGGGATCCCTCCGCGTCACCGGTCGCCGCGAACGCCACCGATTCGTCACCGTTCCCGGAGGCCTTCTCCCCCACGACCTTCGAGAACTTCTGCGGCTCGTCCTCGGCCGTGACGGTGAATCCGCCGCCACAGGCCTCGATGGCCGCGGAGACCGACGACATGGTCTCCTTCGCGCCGTCCCCCTCGTACGAGGAGAGCGAGACGATGGTCGTCGTCGAACCGAGAGCGTCCGTGATGGGACTCAGTGCCTTCTCGAGCTCCTCCGGCGACATGTCCTTCATGTCCTTGGTGGGTGACGCGCTTGCCTTGGCTGTCGGGTCCTCATGGGCCATGCGGCTCACGTAGGAGGCCGAGTCGCCCGGCGCGAGGCCGGTGAGGACGTACGCGAGAGGCGCGCACTTCTCGTCGACGACCTTGACGTCCTTCTTGGAGGCTGCGAACGCGTCGGCCTTGCCGGGCGTGCTGACCTTGAAGCCCTTGGCGTCGGCCGTCGTGATGATCAGTTTGCCCAGCTCGCTGTCGCCGAGGGGCTTCGTGGCGGAGGCCGAGCCCTTGCCGCTGTCCTTGTCGTCAGAACCCGACCCGGAGCCGCTGTCGGAGCAGCCGGTGACCAGGGCGAGGGAGAGAACGGACACAACCGCTGCGGCGCCGGTACGGGGCCGCGCGAATCTCTTCATTATTTCGAAAGTTCCTTCGATGGTGGGGAGTTGCAGGGGAGTCTGGGGCAAAGGTCAAAGGATCGTCAAGTCGGTTTGTCGGGAGCGGCGGACTGCTTGTCCGACGCGGTGACACTCGACCTTCGACTGCGAGCACCCATGAGGCCCCAGCGGAGAAGCGCGCCTCGCGGGCCAACCGCAAGCCCCAAGTGACGCCAGAACAAGCCGACATCGCGGACTCGGTCGGATGGTGACGCCCACAGTCACATCGAAATGGCTTCCGCAGGGACGCGCATGACCATTCGTCATGCGCCCGTACCGCCGCCACCTACGGCTTGGTGGTGGCAACCTGCGAGCCGATGTGGCAGTGCGGGCCGACGAGTTCGAGGTGCGCCTGGTCGAGAATCCGGGTGACGGCGTGCCGCGCGGAGCCGTCCGTGAGCGACCGGCCGAACTTCTGGTCGTCGGCGCCCGTGCGACCTCGATGTGCCCGCCGGGCGTGATGCCGGGCACCACGCGGACCATGACCGGCTGGCGGCTGGCGGCTGGCGGCTCTCGGCTCTCGGTGGGGATGATCGCTGCCGACCGGGCGATCTCCGAGATGCTGTCCACGACTATGCGTCCGACGTCGAGCCGGAGGGCTGTACGGGGGTCCTCGGGTTCTTGGCGTTGCCGTGCAGCACGATCTTCTCCGGCAGGAAGCCGGTGGCGACGGCGAGTGCGAGTTCCCCGGCGCAACAGACGTCCAGACCGAGTCCCTCTGCCTGGACCCGCTGAGCCCTGGTCCGGCACAGGAACGCCTGGACCGCGCAGACAATGCCGGCGTCGGGGAACTCCGGCATCACCTCCGTCGCACCGCCAAGATCCTCAAGGGGCACCGCCCTCGCCCGGAGCCGCACCGGGATCCACCTGTCACCCGCCGGGCCGGAACTCTTCGCTCCGTCTCCCTCGTTCTTTCGGTGTGACTCTTCAGCAAGAAATCGTCGGCAACGCCATGCAGATGGTGGTCGTCAACCTGCGCCTCGGCCAGACCGTGTACTGCGAAGCGGGAAAGTTCCTGTTCAAGACGACCAACGTGACCATGGAGACGCGGCTGTCCGGGCCGCCGGGCGGCGCCGGCGCCGCCCGGCAGGGCGGTGGCGCCGGCATGGGCGGCATGCTGCGCCAGGCCGTGGGTACCGCCATGCAGGCCGGCCAGCGCGCCCTCGCGGGCGAGTCGCTGGCGTTCCAGTACTTCACGTCGACGGGCGGCGAGGGCACCGTCGGTTTCGCGGGTGTGCTGCCCGGTGAGATGCGCGCTCTGGAGCTCGACGGCACACGCGCGTGGTTCGCCGAGAAGGACGCCTTTGTCGCGGCGGAATCGACCGTGCAGTTCGGCATCGCCTTCCAGGGCGGCCGGACCGGGCGCAGCGGCGGCGAGGGATTCGTCCTGGAGAAGTTCACCGGGCACGGCACGGTGATCATCGCGGGCGCGGGCAACTTCATCGATCTGAACCCGGCCGACTTCGGCGGTCGCATCGAGGTCGACACGGGCTGTGTCGTCGCCTTCGAGGAGGGCATTCATTACGGCGTCCAGCGCATCGGAGGCCTCAACCGGCAGGGGCTGATGAACGCGGTCTTCGGTGGCGAGGGCCTGTCGCTGGCCACCCTGGAGGGCAACGGACGGGTGATCCTTCAGTCCCTCACCATCGAGAGCCTCGCCAACGCCCTGAGAAAGGCCCAGGGAGGCGACAAGCAGGGCCCGACGGGCGGACTCTTCTCGACCAACGAGGGGTGAACCGTCGGTCGGCCGAAGCGGGGCGACTCGTGGGCCGACGCGGTGGCGAACTCTCGACCGGCGCGGGGTGAGCCGGTCGCGTGACTGCTGAACGGACGCCGGGCGGCTCTGCCGCGGGACCGATGAGTTGCGGGCGCCGGTGGGGTCTGCCCTGATGACAGCAGACCCCACCTCAAGGAAGCAGGCACCGTCATGGGCAAGCTCACCCTCACCGCTTTCGTCACTCTCGACGGAGTCCACCAGGCGCCGGGCGGTCCGGAGGAGGACAAGAGCGGCGGCTTCGATCACGGCGGCTGGAGCGTTCCCTACGGCGACGAGGACTTCGGGCGCTTCGTCACCGACGGCTTCTCCCGCGTGGACGCCTTCCTGCTCGGCAGGCGCACGTACGAGATCTTCGCGGGCTACTGGCCGAAGATCACCGACCCGGACAACCTGATCGCCTCCAAGCTGAACGCGCTGCCCAAGTACGTCCCCTCCTCCACGCTCACGGAGCCCGCCTGGCAGGGTACGACCGTGATCACCGGCGACCTCGGCAAGGAGGTCACCGCCCTCAAGGAGCGCACCGAGGGTGAGGTGCAGATCCACGGCAGTGCCGCGCTGGCCCAGTCCCTGTTCGCGCTCGACCTGATCGACACCCTGCACCTGATGACCTTCCCGGTCGTGCTCGGCGCGGGTCGCCGCCTCTTCGCCGAGGGTGCCGTGCCCACCGCGTTCCGGCACGCCGGCGGCACGACCACCGGCGCGGGCGTCGCCATCCACACGTACGAGCGCGAAGGCCGCCCCACGTACGGCAGCTACTAGGCGTATCGCCCGCCCGCTGCCCGCTGCCCGCTGCCCGCCGCCC
Source organism: Streptomyces rhizosphaerihabitans (assembly GCF_025399795.1). Taxonomy (GTDB): domain Bacteria; phylum Actinomycetota; class Actinomycetes; order Streptomycetales; family Streptomycetaceae; genus Streptomyces; species Streptomyces rhizosphaerihabitans. The sequence continues at coordinate 165,108 of NZ_JAODTZ010000012.1, forward strand.
GCCGCCCGGCAGTGAGCCGCCGTGGGTCGTTCCGGCAGGGATCGCACCCGGCGGTGAACGTCTCGGGCGACGGGCCAGGTGGGCGGTGTCGCGGTGCTTGTGGGGGCCGTGTGCGGGCGCCGCGCGACAAGTTAACTCCCGGAAAATTCATCGGACTCGGCGGGAGAAATCAACGTCCTTGACATTGACATGTCATAGTCTACGCGCGTCATTCTAAGTCCATGAGATTCCCCCCACGAACCACCCGCATCGGCGCCCTCGTGGCCCTCATGTCCGCCCTGCTCGTCGGCGGCACCGCCGTGGCTCCGGCCAACGCGGCGGCGACCGCCGTCGGCAGCATCTGTTACAGCGCGCTGCCGTCCCAGGCGTACGACACGCTGGACCTGATCGACTCGGGAGGTCCCTTCCCGTACTCGCAGGACGGGGCGGTCTTCCAGAACCGGGAGGGTGTCCTGCCCTCCCAGTCCACCGGGTACTACCACGAGTACACGGTCATCACGCCCGGATCCTCGACGCGTGGTGCCCGTCGCATCGTGACCGGCAAGAAGACCCTGGAGGACTACTACACCTCGGACCACTACGTCACGTTCAAGCTGGTCAACTTCGGTTGCTGAACCGCGAGTGATCAACGGCTTCGCTGCGATCCGCCGTGATGTGCTGCGATCCGTTGTGACCGAAGTGAATCCGCTGTGGGTTCGTCGCGATCGGTCGTGATCGGTCGTGATCGGACGGTGGCCGGGGCAGCCGGAGGGCCGGTCCGGGTTCACCCGGGCCTCCGGCTCGCCGCGGCCGCGAAGAGCGCGACCGCCAGTACGAGCAGCGTGGCGCTCGCGTAGATCTCGTGACCGTCGAGGAAACCGAGCCGCTGCCCGAGTCCCCACCCGTGCGGTTCGCCGGTGATCTCCTGGACCAGACCGAGGACGCCCTGAACGAGGGCGACGAAACCGAGCACCTCCAGCAACTGCTTCATGCGACGACCCTCGCCCCGCGGACCCCCCGAGTACATCGGCCGCGGGGCGAGGCATGTCCGACCGAAGTCGCGGGCGTCGCGCCCTCGGCCGACGAAAGTCCGAGGCGGCCCGACTTTGGTCGGTGATGGGGCTCGCGGGGAGGTGGCGGCGGGTTCGGCTGCGTAGATTTGTCGACCGTGAGTGGTGACAATCCGGCGTCTGCGCCGCGTGACGTTCCGGCGCCGCCCCTGCCCGGCAGGCGCTGGCTGCTGCCGTCGGCCGTGGCCGCGGAACTCGACCCCGACGCCGAACGCGCGGGGCCCTCCGGCCGGCCGCGGCGCACCGTGCGCGACTGGGTCGTCGACTTCGGCTGCTTCCTGCTGGCCGTCGCCATCGGAGTCGCGGCCGCGAACACCGTGACCGACGACCCGAACATCCCGCACGGCCTCGCCGTCGCCGACCAACTGCTCGGCGCACTCGCCTGCGCGGCGGTCTGGCTGCGCCGACGGTGGCCGCTGGGCCTCGCCGTCGCCATGATCCCGGTCGGACTGGTCTCGAACACGGCGGGCGGTGCGGGTCTGGTCGCCCTCTTCACCCTCGCCGTGCACCGGCCCTTCCGGTACGTGGCCTGCGTCGCCGGTATCCAGCTCGCGCTGCTCCCGGCGTTCTTCTGGCTGCGGCCCGACCCCGACCTGCCGTACCTCGCCGCCCTCGCCGTCACCGCGCTGCTCACCTCCGCGGTGGTCGGCTGGGGCATGTTCGTACGGTCCAAGCGCCAGCTCATGCTGAGTCTGCGGGACCGCGCGCGGCGGGCCGAGACAGAAGCGGCGCTGCGGGCCGAGCAGGCGCAGCGGCTCGCCCGTGAGGCGATCGCGCGCGAGATGCACGACGTGCTCGCCCACCGGCTCACGCTGCTGAGCGTGCACGCGGGAGCACTGGAGTTCCGGCCCGACGCTCCCCGGGAGGAGGTCGCCAGGGCCGCGGGGGTCATCCGGGAGAGTGCGCACGAGGCCTTGCAGGATCTGCGCGAGATCATCGGGGTGCTGCGGGCCGGGGAATCCGACGACGCGGGGCGGCCGCAACCGACGCTCGCGGCGCTCGACGGGCTGGTCGCCGAGTCACGCTCGGCGGGCGCGAAGGTCGTTCTCGACAACCGTGTCACCGACCCGGCCGCCGTGCCCGCGTCCGTCGGCCGCACCGCGTACCGCATCGCCCAGGAGGGGTTGACGAACGCCCGCAAGCACGCGCCGGGAGCGGAGGTCACGGTGACGCTCCGGGGGGCCGCCGGAGACGGCCTGACCGTGACCGTCGCCCATCCGGCGCCGCCCGGTCCGGTGCCGAAGGTGCCGGGGTCCGGACAGGGGCTGATCGGGCTGACGGAACGGGCGACGCTGGCGGGCGGGCGGCTTGAGCACGGGGCGGTGGCGGGTGGGGGGTTTCGGATTCGGGCGTGGTTGCCGTGGGGTGCGTGAGGGTTCGCGTGCGGCCGTGGGGTGCGTGAGAGTTCGCGTGCGGCCTTCGGGTGCGGGTTCGTCGCGGCCCCCGGGTGCGCGGGCGGCCGCGGGCCCCGCTCGGACCCTCCGGAGTTCGACGAGCGGGTCCGAGGCGGGTTCGAGGCGGAGCCGCAGGGTGGGCCGGGCAGGGGCGCCGGGGGCGACGAACTGCTGAGGGAGCTGGTTGGGTGGGGTTCATGACTGCGATTCGGCTGCTGCTCGTCGACGACGATCCCTTGGTGAGAGCCGGGCTGGCGCTCATGTTGGGCGGCGCCGCGGATGTCGAGATCGTCGGTGAGGCCGCCGACGGCAGTGAGGTGGAGGAACTCGTCGACCGCACCCGGCCCGACGTCGTCCTGATGGACATCAGGATGCCGGGCGTCGACGGGCTGACCGCCACCGAGCGGCTGCGCCGACGCGAGGAGGCGCCCCAGGTCGTGGTCCTGACGACCTTTCACGCCGACGAGCAGGTGCTGCGCGCGCTGCGTGCGGGCGCGGCCGGATTCGTCCTCAAGGACACACCGCCCGCGGAGATCCTGGCGGCGGTACGCCGGGTCGCGGCCGGAGACCCGGTGCTGTCGCCCACCGTCACCCGCCAGTTGATGGAGCACGCCGCGGGTTCCGCCCTCGACACCCGCAGATCCGGCGCCCGTTCACGGACGGCCGTCCTGAACGAGCGTGAGCGCGAGGTCGCCGTCGCGGTCGGCCGGGGCGGTTCGAACGCGGAGATCGCCGCCGAACTGTTCATGAGCGTCGCCACGGTCAAGACCCATGTCTCCCGCATCCTCGCCAAGCTCGGCCTCAACAACCGTGTGCAGATCGCGTTGCTGACGTACGACGCCGGAATGCTGGAGGGGGACGGGCACTGATCGGGACCCTCGCGCGTTCGATCGGTAACGGGAGGGGAAGTCGTGATCGATCTGGGGAAGTACGGAGCGCGGTTCAACGAGAACCCGCATCCGGTCTATGCCGAGTTACGCGCACTCGGTCCCGTGCACCGGGTGCGGTTGCCGCCGCCGGACGCGTCCCACGAGACCTGGCTCGTCGTCGGTCACGAGGAGGCGCGGGCCGCGCTCGCCGACCCGAGGCTCGCCAAGGACACGGACAAAATAGGGGTCACGTTCTACGACGAACAGTTGATCGGCAAGCATCTGCTGGTCGCCGACCCGCCACAGCACACCCGGCTGCGGACGCTCATCGCGGGCGAGTTCACCGGCCGGCGGGTCGCGGCACTGCGCCCGCGGATCCAGGAGATCACCGATGAGCTGCTCGATGCGATGCTGCCGAGCGGACGCGCCGACCTCGTCGAGGCGTTCGCCTATCCGCTCCCGCTGACCGTCATCTGCGAGCTGCTCGGGGTGCCCGAGCCCGACCGGGCCGCCTTCCGCGCGCTGTCCACGGAGACGGTCGCGCCCACCAGCGCCGAGAACGAGTACCAGGCCTTCGTTCAACTTGCCGCCTATCTGAGCGACTTGATCGAGGACAAGCGGTGCGCGGGTCCCACGGACGACCTGCTCAGCAGTCTCATCCGCACCACGGCGCAGGACGGTGACCGGCTCTCGTCGCAGGAACTGCGCGGCATGGCGTTCCTGCTCCTCGTCGCCGGGCACGAGACGACGGTCAACCTGATCTCCGGCGCGGTCCGGGCCCTGCTCGGGCACCCCGACCAACTCGCGTCGGTGCGGGCGGACATGACACTCCTCGACGGCGCCATCGAGGAAACCCTGCGCTACGAGGGGCCGGTGGAGAACGCGACCTTCCGCTATGCCCTGGAGCCGCTGGACATCGGTGGCACGGCGATCGCGTCCGGGGAAGAGGTGATGATCGGCCTCACCGCGGCCGACCGTGACGGCGTGCGGTATCCGGCGCCCGACCGCTTCGACATCCGGCGCGAGACCCGCGGCCATCTCGCCTTCGGGCACGGCATCCACTACTGTCTGGGCGCGCCGCTGGCCCGGCTCGAAGCCCAAGTGGCTCTCCGCTCACTGCTGGAGCGGTGCCCGGACCTGGCGCTCGACGGACCGCCGAGCGGCTGGCTGCCCGGCATGCTGATGCGAGGCGTGCGCCGTATGCCGGTGCGCTGGTGAGCGGCCCGGTGCCGCGTGAGGAGCGTCGACCGTGCTGCGTACGGCGGAGATCACCGCGGAGCTGACCGGCCTGGAGGACTCCCACCAGCTCTATTGGCGCTCCCGGTTGGAGTTCAGCCTCGACTGCTTCATCTGTGAACGGACCGGTCGGACGACGGTGTTCGAGCGCGGGGCCGAACAGGCACTGTGCTCCGGCAGCCGCAGTGGATTCAAGCGCCACCACACCGCCGCCAGGATCGCGGGGTTCGACACGACGAGCGGCCGCGAGCGGCTGGCGGTCCGGGCCCTGGTCGACTTCTGGTGGGCGCCCTTCACCGATACCCGGGACGGCCGGAAGGCCGCCGCGCCCACCAGCCACCCCTGGGTGCGGTTGTATCTCGCCTATCACTGCCCGGAGGCGAAGGAGTCGGGCACCGACAGCATCCAGACCAACCTGGTGCGGCCGTACCGGCTGACGTGCAAGCACTGCGACCGGCTGCTCGGCGTCGACACGGAGACCCCGGCCGTACGGCTCCTCGGATGAGGGACGGCGCGGCCGGGGGTTCGTGACTGACTGGTCCGAGGTTGCAGCCGGCTGCCGGCCGTGTCGTTCCCGGGCAGCCCGGCCGTATCACCGGGCCGCCCGGCCGCACTCGTGGGTCACCGGGTCGTACGACTCGGCCGCCCAGTCCTGGTTGTGGGGCACCCGGTCGTGATCCGGGGCCTCGCGGCCGTGTTTCCGACGCCGTGCCCGCCCCGTCTCAGTGCCGGCCGCCCGGGATCTCCGCCGGTGAGACCGGGCGGCGCTCGCGCCGGGACAGCTCGCAGGCCTCGGCGATGCGCAGCGCCTCCAGTGCCTCACGGCCGTCGCAGGGGTTGGCGCGCTCGCCGCGGACCACCTCGACGAAGGCGGCGAGCTCCGCCTCGTAGGCGGGGCCGAAACGTTCCAGGAAGCCCATCCACGGCTTGTCCGCGGGCGGCGGTCCCGCCGGTTCGGTCGAGGCGATCGGCGTACGGTCGTCCAGGCCGACGGCGATCTGGTCCAGTTCGCCGGAGAGCTCCATGCGGACGTCGTAGCCCGCGCCGTTCATCCGGGTGGCGGTCGCCGTCGCGAGCATGCCGTCGTCGAACGTGAGGACGGCCGCGCCGGTGTCGATGTCACCCGCCTCGCGGAACATCGCGGGCCCGGCGTCGGAGCCGGTCGCGTACACCTGGACGACCTCGCGGCCGCTGACCCAGCGCAGCATGTCGAAGTCGTGGATCAGACAGTCGCGGTAGAGCCCGCCGGAGAGCGGGAGGTAGCCGGCCGGGGGCGGCGCCTGGTCCGAGGTCATCGCGCGTATGGTGTGCAGCCGGCCGAGCCGGCCCGAGCGCACCGCCTCGCGGGCCGCCGTGTAGCCCACGTCGAAGCGACGCTGGAAGCCCATCTGCAGAACCGTTCCGGCGGCGTCGACCTCGGTGAGCGCGGACAGCGTCGCCGCCAGGTCGAGGGCTATGGGCTTCTCGCAGAAGACCGGGAGTCCGGAGCGTGCTGCCCGACCGATCAGTTCGGAGTGCGCCGAAGTGGCGGCGGTGATGACCACCGCGTCCACACCCCAGGTGAAGATCTCGTTCACGCTGGGCGCCGCCGTCGCGCCCAGCCGGTCCGCCAGTCGCTGGGCCCGTGCGGGGTCCGCGTCCGTGACGATGAGAGAGCCGCCGACCTCACGGTGACGGCTGAGAGTGGTCGCATGAAATGTGCCGATACGACCCGCTCCGATAAGTCCGATGCGCATGGGAACAAACTGAAGGCCGACCCATCATGCTGTCAATGGTTTGTCCGGACAATCGAACTTCACAACTTCCCGTCAACATCTCCCGGAGCTACGCTCGAGCCGTGGCCAAACCAGATGTGGATCCGACCGTGTCGCTCCAGCTCAGCGTCGACCGCAGCAGCCCGGTCCCGCTCTACTTCCAGCTGTCGCAGCAACTCGAGGCGGCCATCGAGCACGGAGCACTGACCCCGGGCAGCCTCCTCGGCAACGAGATCGAGCTCGCCGCGCGGCTCGGCCTGTCCCGCCCCACGGTCCGCCAGGCCATCCAGTCCCTCGTCGACAAGGGCCTGCTCGTACGGCGCCGAGGCGTCGGCACCCAGGTCGTGCACAGCCAGGTCAAGCGCCCCCTGGAACTCAGCAGCCTCTACGACGACCTGGAATCGGCGGGCCAGCGCCCCGCGACCCAGGTGGTCCTCAACACCGTCGAGCCGGCGTCCACCGAGGTCGCGGCCGCCCTCGGGGTGGCCGAGGGCAGCGAGGTCCACCGTGTCGAGCGGCTGCGTCTCGCGCACGGTGAGCCGATGGCGTACCTCTGCAACTTCCTGCCCCCCAAGCTGCTGGAGCTCGACAGCGACCGTATGGAGGCCACCGGCCTGTACCGGCTGATGCGCGGCGCCGGCATCACCCTCCACAGCGCCCGCCAGTCCGTCGGTGCCCGCGCGGCCAGCGCGGACGAGGGCGAGCGGCTCGGTGAGCCGGCCGGGGCTCCCGTGCTCACCATGCAGCGCACCACCTTCGACGACACCGGCCGCGCCGTCGAGTTCGGCTCCCACATCTACCGCGCCTCGCGCTACTCCTTCGAGTTCCAGCTCCTCGTACGACCCTGATCTCCCTGCGACCCTGTCGCGGCCCCTTCGACGGCCGACCGCGGTATGTGGCCGCCGCACGGGCAGCCGGACTGGGTGTTGTGTTCATCACCCACAATCCGCATCACGTCTGCCGGGTCGGAGATCGTTTCGTCCTGCTGAAGCGCGGCACCATGTCGGGCAGCGACCCTCTGGACGGGATCACGCCGGACGAGCTCACCCGCCGGATGGCGGGCGGAAGCGAGCTGGACGACCTGCGGTACGAGTTCGAGAACCGTGCCGTGCGAGGGGCGCGGGGTCGTGACCCGTACGGCTCCGCAGGCCGGCCGGGACCGGCCACAGGCGGCGCACGGGTCACATACGTCCCGGCGCTTCCACGGTGCGGCCCCGGTGCGGCGTAGGGCAGAATCGGCGCGATGAGCACCTACCGCGACGCGCTGCCCCGAGCTCTCGGCTCCGCTCGAGCAGGGGGTACCCCCATCGGCTCCGCGCGGGCCACCGTCCTGCGGACCGTGGGGACACGCGAGCGCCGTTCCCATCTCACGGCACCCCGAGTGCCCACCGTCGGCATCGACATCGGTGGCACGAAGGTGATGGCGGGCGTCGTGGACGCCGACGGCAACATCCTGGAGAAGGTCCGCGCCGAGACGCCGGACAAGTCCAAGAGCCCCAGGGTCGTCGAGGACACCATCGTCGAACTGGTGCTGGACCTCTCCGACCGGCACGACGTGCACGCCGTCGGCATCGGCGCGGCCGGCTGGGTCGACGCCGAGCGCAGCCGCATCCTGTTCGCCCCCCACCTGTCCTGGCGCAACGAACCGCTGCGCGACCGCCTCGCCGGGCGGCTCGCGGTGCCCGTCCTGGTCGACAACGACGCCAACGCCGCCGCCTGGGCCGAGTGGCGCTTCGGCGCCGGGCGCGGCGAGGACCACCTCGTGATGATCACGCTCGGGACCGGTATCGGGGGCGCGATCCTGGAGGACGGCCAGGTCAAGCGCGGCAAGTTCGGTGTCGCCGGCGAGTTCGGCCATATGCAGGTCGTGCCCGGCGGACACCGCTGCCCGTGCGGCAACCGCGGCTGCTGGGAGCAGTACAGCTCCGGAAACGCGCTGGTCCGCGAGGCCCGCGAACTCGCCGCGGCCGACTCCCCGGTGGCGTACGGGATCATCGAGCACGTCAAGGGCAACATCGGGGAGATCACCGGCCCGATGATCACCGAGCTGGCCCGCGAGGGCGACGCCATGTGCGTCGAACTCCTCCAGGACATCGGTCAGTGGCTCGGCGTCGGCATCGCCAACCTGGCCGCCGCCCTGGACCCCTCCTGCTTCGTCATCGGCGGCGGCGTCAGCGCGGCCGACGACCTGCTGATCGGCCCCGCCCGAGAGGCCTTCCGCCGGCACCTCACGGGCCGCGGCTACCGCCCCGAGGCGCGGATCGCGCGCGCCCAGCTCGGACCCGAGGCGGGCATGGTCGGCGCCGCCGACCTCGCGCGTCTCGTCGCCCGCCGTTTCCGGCGTGCCAAGCGGCGCCGCGTGGAGCGCTACGAGCGGTACGAGCGCTACGCCGAGTCCCGTCGCACGACGCAGCAGGAGTCGCGGTGACGGCCTCGCTCCCGCGTCAGGCGTCGTCGTCTCCGGACGAGCCGCGGCGTCCGCCGGAGGACCCGCGCCACAAGTTCCGCCGCCGCGCTCTGACCCTGCTGATCATCGTGCTGCTCATCGGCGTACCGGCCGGCTACCTGGTGATCTCCGCCGACCAGAGCCGCAACAGCGGCAAGGACAAGGAGGCGAAGTACTCGGCGACCGGCCTCACCTCGGGCTGGCCCTCGCGCGTCCAGCGCCGTCTCTACCAGGTGCCCATCCCCGGCAACGCCACCGACGTCGCGTACTACGAGACGAACAACTGGAAGACCAGCCGGCTGTACGTCCAGTTCAGCACCACCCAGGCAGGTCTCGACCAGTTCTTCAAGGGCGTCGGCACCACCCGCGCCGCCCTGAAGAGGGACCACATCACCATCAGCGAGCGCAATCAGAAGGTCGTCGGCTGGGAAATCACCGGCCCCGGTCCCTGGTGGGGACTCGGCCACGACCAGAAGGACCCCGCGCCCACCCAGGACATCGTCGTGAACGGTTCCGTGCCCGGCCACCCCATGGTGTACGTCGTCTCGCGCACGATCCCGTAGCCCGGCCCACCGGGTCCGCGTCCGCCCGGCGCGGTCGTGGGAGCCGATTGTCAGACCCCGCCCGTAGAGTCGAAGACAACTGATTCGACCGAGGGCGGGAGGTGACCGGGCGTATGCGGGACGGGGCGGACGTGGTGACCGCGCGGGTGCCTTCCGCGGGGGCGCCCTCGGCATGGGTGCGCCCCGCGTCCGCGGCGGATCCCCGGGCGCGCGAGCTCTCCGCGCAGCCGCTTCCCGATCAGCTGCCCTCCGTGCGGCTCGCCGCCGTCTTCCTGCCCGCGCCGCTGCCCCGCGAGGGACGGATCGCGTTCTGGGACCCGGACGGCGAACCCCTGCCCGCCGAAGACCATGCCGAAGACCACGGGGAGGGCGCGCCGACGGGGGAGCACCCCGAGGGCGCGTCGTCGGCCGCACCCCGCGCGGCAGCGTCCGCGCGCGAGCACACCGAACTGACGGTCGTACGGCCGCACGGCTCGGGAGTCCGCAGAGGCGGCGTCCCCGCACTGACCCTCTCCGTCGCCGAAGCCCTGCCGTTGCTGGCCGGGGCCCGGCGGAACCCCGCGGCGCATCCCGCCACCGCCTGCTGGGGCGCCGCCGCGCTGCACGCGCTGCGCCTCGTGGCCCGCGGGCGGCTGCTGCCGGGGCTCACCCCCGACGGCTTCGACTCCTGGCGCGCGGGCCCGCTGGACCAGGACGACATCGCCCACCTGAGGTCGATCGCGGGGGCCCTTCCGTTCGAAGGACACGCCGTACCGCTGCCGGGCAAGGGACCGATCCGGCTCCCCGAGCCGGAAGCGCTGATGCGGTCCTTCCTGGACGCGGTCGCCGACACCCTGCCACGCACCCCGGCCGCGCCCCACACCTCCGGCAAACCCTTCGCGGCGCGCGAGCCGCAGCGGCTGGCAGGCGCCCACGACTGGGCCGCCGAGGTCGCCGCGGGCATGGACGCGGGCGTACGGATCTCGCTGCGCCTGGACCTGTCCGCCCACCAGCTCTTCGACGACGGCGAGGGGGCGCGGCGCGCGGGCGCCGCCGTCGTCCAGGTGCACAGCCTCGCCGACCCCACCCTCGTCGTCGACGCGGCCGCCCTGTGGGCGGGGGACGCCGACACGGTGTTCGGACCCCGCGCCCGCGTCGACGCCGCCCTCGCAGTCCGTCGCGCCGCCCGGGTCTGGCCACCTCTCGACCGCCTGTCCGAACAGGACGTGCCCGATGTGCTCGCCCTCTCGGAGGACGAGCTGTCGGATCTGCTCGGTGTCGTGGCGACCCGGCTCGGCGCGGCCGGTGTCGCCGTGCACTGGCCCCGGGATCTGGCGCACGACCTCAGCGCCGCCGCGGTGGTGCGCCCCGCGCCCGGATCGGCGACCGACGGGACCGGATTCTTCGAGAGCGAGGAACTCCTCCAGTTCCGCTGGCAGTTGGCCCTCGGCGGAGATCCGCTCAGCGAGGCCGAGATGGACGCCCTGGCCGAGGCCCACCGGCCGGTCGTCCGGCTGCGCGACCAGTGGGTCCTGGTCGACCCCGCCCTCGTCCGCAAGGCCCGCAAGCGCGAACTGGGCCTGCTCGACCCCGTCGACGCCCTGTCCGTCGCGCTCACGGGAACCGCCGAGGTCGACGGCGAGACCGTCGAGGCGGTGCCGGTCGGCGCCCTCGCCACACTGCGCGACCGCCTCACGGCGGGCGTGAGGCCCGTCGAGCCGCCGCCCGGTCTGGACGCCCGCCTGCGGGACTACCAACTCCGCGGCCTCGCCTGGCTGGACCTCATGACCTCCCTGGGCCTCGGCGGCTGCCTCGCCGACGACATGGGACTCGGCAAGACCGTCACGCTCATCGCGCTCCACCTGCGACGGGCCCGCAGCGAACCGACCCTGGTGATCTGCCCCGCGTCGCTCCTCGGCAACTGGCAGCGGGAGATCACCCGCTTCGCGCCCGGCGTCCCCGTGCGCCGGTTCCACGGCCCCGACCGCACCCTCGACGGTCTCGACGGCGGCTTCGTCCTCACCACCTACGGCACGATGCGGTCGGCCGCCGCCCACCTCGCCGACCAGCGCTGGGGCATGGTCGTCGCCGACGAGGCGCAGCACGTCAAGAACCCGTACTCCGCGACGGCGAAGGCCCTGCGGACGATCCCGTCCCCCGCGCGCGTCGCGCTCACCGGCACACCCGTGGAGAACAACCTCTCCGAACTGTGGGCCCTGCTGGACTGGACGACCCCCGGACTGCTCGGCCCCCTCAAGTCCTTCCGCGCCCGGCACGCGCGCGCCGTGGAGAACGGCGAGGACGAGGAGGCCGTGGCCCGACTGGCCCGGCTGATCCGCCCGTTCCTGCTCCGCCGCAAGAAGTCCGACCCCGGAATCGTCCCCGAGCTGCCGCCCAAGACGGAGACGGACCACCCCGTCCCGCTCACCCGCGAACAGGCCTCCCTCTACGAGGCGGTGGTCCGCGAATCCATGCTGGCGATCGAGACCACCGACGGCATCGCCCGCCGGGGACTGGTCCTCAAGCTCCTGACCTCCCTCAAGCAGATCTGCAACCACCCGGCCCTGTTCCTGAAGGAGGACGCGCAGGCCGTCGCGCAGGGTACCTCCGCCCGCTCGGGCAAACTGGCCCTGCTCGACGAGCTGCTGGACACCCTGCTCGCCGAGGACGGCTCCGCGCTGGTCTTCACGCAGTACGTGGGCATGGCCCGTCTCATCACGGCACACCTGACCGCCCGCGCCGTCCCGGTGGAGCTCCTGCACGGCGGCACCCCCGTCGCCGACCGCGAACACATGGTGGACCGCTTCCAGAGCGGAGCGACCCCGGTCCTGGTGCTGTCCCTCAAGGCCGCCGGCACCGGTCTGAACCTCACACGCGCGGGCCATGTCGTCCACTTCGACCGCTGGTGGAACCCCGCGGTCGAGGAGCAGGCCACCGACCGCGCCTACCGTATCGGCCAGACCCAGCCCGTCCAGGTCCATCGCCTCATCACCGAGGGCACGGTGGAGGACCGCATCGCGGAGATGCTCGAAGCGAAGCGAGCCCTCGCCGACGCGATCCTCGGCTCCGGCGAGGCGTCCCTGACGGAGCTGACCGACCGCGAGCTGTCGGACCTCGTGTCGCTCCGGAGGCCGACATGAGCGGGACCGAGAAGGAGCCCCGTGCGGCGGAGGCCGGAGGCGGCGAACCGGCCGACGGCGCCGATCGGCCTCGTCCCGTGACCGGAGACCGCCCCGCTGATGAGGCCCGTCGGGCGTTGCGCGCCGCGCGCGAGGCCGCGGCGGCCGACGAGCACTCGGGTGCGGGTGCGGATGCTGTTGCCGTTGCGGGTGCTGAGGGGGAGGCTGCGACGGGTTCGACGCCCGCGCCGTCCGCACCGTCCCCTTCGCCCAGGGTGCCCGAGGAGCCGCCAAGGGCGTCCGCTCCGGGATCGAGGCCGAGTGACGCGGCCCGCGAGGCCCTGCGCCGGGCGACCGCAGCGGCGAAGGTCGCTGGTGCTGGTGCTGGTGCTGGTGCTGGTGCCGGGGCCGGTGTCGGTGTCGGTGACCGCGAGGGTGTCGGTGCGAGCGCCAGTGCACAGCCGATTGCGAACGTGCCTCCGGATGCGGATGCGGGTTCGGACACCCACGCCGGTGCTCGTGTGCGTGATGTGAGCGGTGTGCGTGGTGTGCCTGACGCGCGTGATGCGGCTCTTCCGGCATCCGAGGGTGCGGCGGAGCCCGGCTCGGGGCAGCGCCCCGCGGGGATCTCGGAGGGGCGTCCGGAGGCGAAGGAGCCCGCCACGACCGGCCGTTCCGGTGAGGAGACCACAGCAGGCGCACGCCCCGGTGACATCGCCCGCGAGGCGTTGCGCGCCGCGCGGGACGAGGCGAAGCGGCTTCGGTCCGACGGGACGGACAGCAGCGGGAACCGGACAACAGAGGCTGAGGGCAAGGGAATCGGCCCGAGGAGCCGGTCCGCAAGGACGTCACCCGCCGGCTCCCGCGGGAGCCGGAGTCCCGTGCACCCTGTGAACACGGATCGGGCATCCCAGGAGCGGGACCTGCGCGACCTGCTCGCGGGCGCTTTCCAGTTGCCTCCCGACGTGGCCGCCCTCACCGGCCACCCGACGCATCCGGCGGACGACACCGGCGAGGCCGTGCACGACCGGGACCACGGCCGACCCGCGGACCCGGTGAACCCCGCGCACCGCGTGTCCGAGAGGGAGGCACCGGCGGACACCGGGCCTTTCGCCCCCACCTCGCCCGACCCCGTGCCCTTCACCGCCGAACCCTTCACCGAGTCCTTTGAGACCGTTGAGTCCTTCACCCCCGGGACTCTCCACCCGGAGTCCCGCGCCCTCCACTCGCCGACCAATGCCCTCAACCCGACCGGCACCACCGGCACCACCAGGGAACCGGTCTCCCCGGTCCTTGCCGGGCGGCTCCCTCGTTCCATGGCATCCCCGGGCCGGGACGGCGAGTTGCGCCGTACCTTCCCCGCCTTCCCCGCGCGGGTCCGGAAGACCGGTGGGTTCGCTGAGACGTGGTGGGGCAACGCGTGGGTCACCGCGCTGGAGGAAGGCGCGCTGGACGCGGCGCGGCTGGCGCGCGGCCGGACATATGCCGGGCAGGGGTACGTCGACGCCATCACCGTGACCCCGGGCCTGGTACTCGCGTATGTGCACGGGAGCCGACCGCGGCCGTACCGCGTCCAGGTCAGGGTGTGGACCCTGTCCGACGACGACTGGGACCGCTTTCTCGACGCCGCCGCGGAGCGGCCCGGACACATCGCCGCGCTGCTCGACAAGGAGATGCCCAAGTCGCTCGCGGACTGCGGTGTCGAACTGCTCCCCGGCCCCGGCGAACTCGAACCGCACTGCAGCTGCCCCGACTTCGGGCACCCCTGCAAGCACGCGGCCGCGCTCTGCTATCAGATGGCGCGGCTGCTGGACCAGGACCCGTTCGTCCTGTTCCTCTTGCGCGGCCGTGGCGAGCGCGAGCTGCTCGACGCGCTGTCCCGGCGCAACGCCGCCCGCGCGGCCCGCGCGGCCCAGGAGCGGGAACCGGCTCCGCTGCCCGGCGTACGCGCCCGCGACGCCCTCGCGCGACGCGTGCTGCCACCCCTCCCGGCTCCGCTGCCGCCGCCCGCGCATCCCGAGCAGCCGCCGACCTACCCGGGCGCGCCGGGCGGCCCTGACCCGTTCGCGCTGGACCAGTTGGCCACGGACGCGGCCGCCCGCGCGCACGCACTGCTCACCTCGGGCCGTGATCCCGTAGCGGAACTGACGCTCTGGCAGGACGCGGTGCGCATCGCCGCGGCCCGCCCCGGATCGGGTCTCACGGCCACCACCCGTTCCCTCTACTCCTCGCTCGCCTCCGCGACCGGCCGTACCCCGGCCGATCTGGCACGGGCGGTCGCGGCCTGGCGGCAGGGCGGGTTCGAGGCGCTCAGCGTGCTCGAAGAACCCTGGGACCCCCCGGCGGGCCGGTTCGACCGGGCCCGGCCGCTGCTGATGGCCGCAGACTTCCCGGCCTTCCGGCCCTGGCGCAACCACCTCACGCACCCGCGCGGCCACGCCCAGCTCCGCCTCGGCCGCAACGGCTTGTGGTACGCCTACGAGTCCGAGCCGGGCCACGAAGACTGGTGGCCCCGCGGCACCCCGGACCTCGACCCGGTCGGCGCCCTGACGGGCCTCGGCGCACCGGGCGAGTTCTGAAGCGGACCGGATTGCCGTGTCGGTCCGAGCCGGTCCGAGCCATGCCGAGCCGGGTCCGAGCCCAGACCGGCGGAACCGCCGCGACCGGTTCGACTACGGCGTGGACATGTGTGGCGACCCCGTGTGGGCGACGTGGACGAATGGGCCCCATTTCCGCCCGCACGGGGTCGGAAGCTAGCGTGGGGCGGTGAGTGAGACGAAGACCCCTGCCCTTCAATACCGCATCGACGGCCCGGAAGACGCCCCGGTCCTCATACTCGGACCTTCGCTCGGCACCACATGGCACATGTGGGACAGGCAGGTCCCGGAGCTCGCGAAGAGCTGGCGGGTCTTCCGTTTCGACCTGCCGGGACACGGCGGAGCCCCCGCCTACCCGGCCGGATCGGTGGCCGAACTCGCCGGGCGGCTGCTCGCCACGCTCGACCGGCTCGGCATCCAGCGATTCGGGTACGCGGGCTGTGCGTTCGGCGGGGCCCTCGGGATCGAGCTGGCGCTGCGCCGTCCGGAGCGGGTCGCCTGCCTCGCCCTGATCGCGGCCTCGCCCCGCTTCGGCACGCCCGACGAGTTCCGGCAGCGCGGAGTGATCGTGAGGTCGAACGGCCTCGACCCGATCGCCCGTACCTCGCCCGAACGCTGGTTCACAGGCGGCTTCGCCGCGGCCCAGCCCGCGATCACCGAGTGGGCCGTGCAGATGGTGCGCACCACCGACCCCGGCTGCTACATCGCGGCCTGCGAGGCGCTCGCCGCCTTCGACGTGCGGGCAGAACTGGGCATGGTGGGTGTGCCCACCCTCGTCCTGGCCGGCTCCGACGACCAGGTCACCGGGCCCGCGGAGGCGCGCACACTGGTCGCCGGGATACCGGACGCCCGCCTCGCGGTCGTCCCTGGTGCCTCGCACCTGGTTCCCGTGGAGCAGCCCGCCGCCGTCACGGATCTGCTCGTACGGCACTTCTCCGGCGCCTGGCAGCCCGCCTTCGACTCGTCCACCGGCCAGATGGCGATCCAGGCCGCGCCGGCCTACCCCGTGCAGGCCGCCCCGCCGCCGGTCGCGCCCTTCGCCGAGATCGGCCCGGCACCGGTACCGCCCGAGACCCTGGAGCGGCCGGATCCGTACGAGATCGGCATCAAGGTGCGCCGCGAGGTGCTGGGGGACGCGCACGTCGACCGGGCGCTGGCCTCGGCGGACGAGTTCTCCGGGGACTTCCAGGAGTTCATCACGCGGTACGCGTGGGGCGAGATCTGGGACCGGCCCGGACTCGACCGGCGCTCGCGCAGTTGCGTCACGCTGACCGCCCTCGTCGCGGGCGGCCACCTCGACGAGCTCGCCGTCCACACCCGTGCCGCCCTGCGCAACGGTCTCACCCCGGTGGAGATCAAGGAGGTACTGCTCCAGGCGGCCGTGTACTGCGGTGTTCCGGCCGCCAACAGCGCCTTCAAGGTGGCGCAGCAGGTCATCCGGGAGGAGACCACACCCCAGGAGTGATCTTGAGCCTGGTAGTGGGAGCACCCCTCTCGGCAGCCCTCCCCGGCGCCGAGAAGGGGGAGGATGGACCCATGAAGCTCACGAAGAAGTCGCATGCCTGCATTCGACTCGAGAAGGACGGGCGTGTGCTCGTCATCGACCCGGGGACCTTCACGGAGGAGGACGCGGCCGTCGGAGCGGACGCGATCCTGGTCACGCACGAGCACCTCGACCACTTCAACGAGGACCGCCTTCGGGCCGGCATGGAGGCCAACCCGGCGGCGGAGATCTGGACGCTGCGGTCGGTGGCGGAGCAGGTCTCCGCCGCCTTCCCCGGCCGGGTGCACACCGTCGGCCACGGTGACACGTTCACCGCCGCCGGTTTCGACGTCCAGGCGCACGGCGAGCTGCACGCGGTGATCCATCCGGACATCCCGCGCATCACCAACGTCGGCTTTCTCGTCGACGGCGGGCGCGTCTTCCACCCCGGCGACGCCCTCACCGTCCCTGACCAGCCGGTCGAGACGCTGATGCTCCCGGTCATGGCCCCGTGGAACAAGATCTCCGAGGTCATCGAGTACGTCCGTGAGGTCAAGCCGCAACGCGCGTACGACATCCACGACGCCCTGCTCACGGACCTCGCCCGGCCGATCTACGACCGTCAGATCGGCGCTCTCGGCGGCGCCGAGCACCTGCGGCTCACGCCGGGAGCGTCGGCGGAGATCTGAGCCGCCCGTGCGTGAACCCGTGCTGCTCCCGCCGGGTCTCCATGATCGAACGGCTCGCCCCGGCAGGCCGGCCAGGCGGCGAGGGGCGGACCAGGTGTCTTCGGCGGACGCGTTGTCGTACCCGCCCGGTAGGTTGTGAGACATGCGCATCGCCACCTGGAACGTGAACTCGATCACCGCCCGTCTCCCGAGGGTGCTGGCCTGGCTGGAGAGCAGTGGCACGGACGTGCTGTGCCTCCAGGAGGCCAAGGTCGCCGCCGAGCAGTTCCCGACCGAACAGCTGCGCGAGCTGGGCTACGAGGCGGCCGTGCACGCCACGGGACGGTGGAACGGCGTGGCGGTGATCTCCCGAGTCGGCCTGGAGGACGTGGTCAAGGGCCTGCCCGGCGGCCCCGCGTACGAGGGGGCGGAGGAACCCCGGGCCGTCTCCGCGACCTGCGGACCGGTCCGCGTCTGGTCGGTGTACGTGCCGAACGGCCGTGAGGTGGACCACGCCCACTACGCGTACAAGCTCCAGTGGTTCGAGGCCCTGCGGGCCGCGGTGGCGGGGGACGCGGCGGGCGGCCGGCCGTTCGCGGTGCTGGGGGACTACAACGTGGCGCCGACGGACGACGACGTCTACGACGTGGCCGCGTTCGAGGGCCTGACCCATGTCACTCCGGCCGAGCGTGCCGCACTGGCCGCCCTGCGCGAGGAGGGGCTGACGGACGTGGTCCCGCGCCCCCTCAAGTACGAGCACCCGTTCACGTACTGGGACTACCGCCAGCTCTGCTTCCCGAAGAACCGCGGCATGCGCATCGACCTGGTCTACGGCAACGAAGCGTTCTCGACGGCGGTCAAGGACGCGTACGTCGACCGCGAGGAGCGCAAGGGCAAGGGCGCCTCGGACCACGCACCGGTCGTCGTGGACCTGGACGTCTAGAAGGGGCCCGGCCTCAAGCCGCCGCTGCCGGCCCCGCAGCCCTCAGCCGTGGGCAAGGGTGCGCCCCGCCCGGTCGGGGAAGGAATGTGGTGAGGCCCGGGCGGTGATCCGATGGGCATCATGATTCGCCCGATTCCGTGATCAACTGCCGCAAGCTACATTTTGTTCACATGCCGGGAACGCGGAGCTTCGGCGATCGCACCCCACGGAGAGGCCGGTCATGAACATCCCCTTCTTGGACAAGTGGCTCAAGCGGCATCCGGTGCGGCGGGAACGGGGCCTCGCCGCCGCCTTCGAGGACGATCCGGCGGGTGTCGCCGAGTTGCTCTCCGAGTGTGAACTGCTCCGCTCCCAGGCCGCGGCCGTCGGCCTCGAACTGGACGACACCCCGGCCTCGTTGGTGGCGCTCGACCAGCTCCTGCCGCTGTGGCGCGACGACCCCGAGGCGCTGCCCTGGCTCGGCAACGACGCGGGCCTCTACCTCGGCACGGTCGTGGTGCGCACGGTGCCGGGTGCCGCCTGGCATGTCTGGCCCGGTGGCAGTCCGGCGGTCCGGCTTCCCTCGGGCCGTGAGATCCCGGTCGTCGAGGCAGGCCTCGACTGGGCCGTACAGGGCGTCCCCGAGCTGTCCCAGATGTATGCCGAGGCCGCGGAGGCCTGAAGTGCCTGAAGCGGCATCGGGGGGATCTCCCGGAGTAGCGTGATCCGCTCGCCGTCCGGCCTCAAATACGGTTAATTGCCCTGTGTGCGTGTCGTCCCTCAAGTGCTGATCTGCGTCGATAGTTTGCGCTGACCGACACAGCTGAGAGTGGGCAGGTCCGCAATGGCCGTCGATCCGTTGATCGAGCCGCACGACGTCAACACGTACTTCGGGGAGCCGCATGTTCCGCAGGGCGTCGACCTCACCGTCGGCAAGCGAGAGGTGGTCGTGATCACGGGACCCTCGGGGTCCAGATTCTCAACTGCCGAGTGAGGCACGGGAATCGGCGTGCGGCCCGGCCGTGGGCGTGCGAGCGCGCACGCCTCACCGCCGGTGGCAAGTCGGCTCGACCGTACGACGATCGTGCTCCACGCGGGGACGACGCGCCGCGCCCGGCCGCCCGGGAGCAGCCACTGATGTCCGTGCCTGCGGTGGTGATTCTCCTGGTACCGGGGACGCGGCAGGGGGCCGTGCCCTTCACGTACGAAGACTTCCTCGGCGCTGGGAAGCTGATCGCGTCGATCCTGGACTACGATTTGCCGTTCATCCCCGTGGTGACGGTCATCGCGCCGGTCTGTATCGGGATGTGTGTGCTGCTCTCCTGGTTCGCCCCGCGGGCGAACGGGTGGGAGCGGCGCAGTCCCGAGACCGAGGCCGTGGACGTGGCTCCGGCCGAACCAGGGACGCTGCTGCCGGGTGGGGTACCCCCCACAGCCCCGAGACTGTAGGGGGAGCAGCAGCTCACAGGGCCAGGCCCGGCCGGCGGCAGCCGGAGATCACTGCTCGCGCAGGGGCACCGACACGAAGGACGGGTCGTGCTCCGGCGAGGAGAAGGTCAGCTGCGCGCCGGACGGGTTGTGCTCGATGTAGAGCGGGTCGACCGTGTCGACGACCAGGGCGAGACGATGCCCTGCCGGGACGTCGTAGGCCGTGGAGAACAGGTCCAGGTCCACACCGAACGGCTCGCCGGGCGTCTGCCCGTGGAAGGTGTACGGTGCGTTGCTTACCAGCTTGCCGAGGCCGAGCGGGCCCACGTCGTAGAGGTAGGCGACGAGGGTGCCGCTCTCCTTGGTCCCGGTGACCGTGGTGTGCAGCCTGACGGTGCCGCGTATGTGCTGGGCGCTCTCGTACCGCTCCGACTGCCACACCGCGGCCCAGTAGCGCGGCAGCAGCGGGATCGAGGCCATCGGCGGAATCCGCGTGAGCTGGTCGAGGATGCTGGACAGGAAGATGACCCCGCCGTCCGCGCCCGAGTCGACGTTCGTGTGGATCCTGGTGGTGCCCCCGAGGGCGATCTTCCTCGTGGTCGCGCCGAGCGACTTCCAGTCCGGGTAGCCCTCGTAGCCGCCCGTGGAACGGGACTTGATCTGTACCGGCTGTTCGCCGTCGACGCCGTTGTCCTTGCCCGCCAGATAGCGGTCGAACCAGCGACCGGTGTCGGTCCACACGTCGTTGGGGAGTCCGAACAGGCCGGTGATCTCCGGGGTGGCGTGGTCACCCGGGCGGAGCTCCAGCCGCTTGGGCCCGGTCAGTTCCCCGTAGAACTTCGCGTACTGGTTGGGCGAGAAGACCGTGTCGCCCCAGGCGTTGGCCATGAAGACGGCGGCGCCGTTCTTGTTGAGCTGGTCGACGTAGGTCTCGGGGGAACGTTTCTTCCCCCAGTCGATCAGATCCTGCTCCTTCGCCAGGTTCGAGGCGAAGAAGTCCTTGAACACCTGCTGGGTCTCGGCGCTGGGACGGCCGACGATGTTTCCGACGCCGTCCAACAGGGCGGCCGCCTGGACGTGTTCGGTACGGCCGGAGTAGATGGACTCGGTCAGGTCCCCCCAGCCGCTCAGCGCGGCGACCGCCTTGATGCGCTTGTCGTGCGCGGCGGCGAGCAGGCTGATTCCGGCGCCGTACGAGACGCCCGCCACGCCGACCTTCGCCGCGTCGGCAGGGGTGTTGGCGAGCGCCCAGTCGATCACCTTGGACACGTCGGCGGTGTCACGGGGGCCCGCGACGTCGATCTCCCCGCCCGACTGCCAGAAGCCGCGGACGTTGTAACTGACCACCACATAGCCGGAGTTCGCCAGCTTCTGGGCCTGTGCGAGGTACTCGACCTGCGGCAGGCCCCAGCTCGTGGGCAGCACGATGAGCGGGTAGGCGCGGGTGCCGTCGGCTCCCGCGGGGGTGACGACGTTGGCTTTGAGGACCGTGCCGCCGTCACCGGAGATGTCGACGAAGCGGACACCGTTCGTGCCGGTGGCTGCCTGGGCGGCGGGCGCGAGGCCCAGGCCCGCCGCGGCGATCAGCGTCGCGGAGACGGCACCGACGGCGGATGTGCGCAGGGCGTTGCGGTTGCGACCGTGTCCCACCGGGTCACTCCTCACTCGATCAGTGCAAAGTGACCCGACGGTAACCTCGGCGGCATACTTGAAGTAACCCGTCGGTAAGTTACGTGCGGGTAACGATTGTTGAAGTGTTCATTTCATTACCAGGAGCCTCGCCGGTATCTGCTCGCACGGACGGCCGGAAAGCGTCGGTGCCAGGGTGGCCGGAGGTCGGGCGTGCCGGTCGTCAGGCGCGCCAGGCCTCATGTACGCCGACGCGGCCGGGGCGTGGCCGGCTTCGCCGCCGACTCCTCGTCCGGCTTGGGGTCCGATGCCGGGTCCAGTGCCGGTGGCGTCGGCAGCGGGGTCTGGGCGGCGCGGGTGACGTCCGCGACGACCTCGACGACGTCGGGGCCGTACGCCTGGGAGTTCACGACCTTCAGGAGCAGGACGAAGCTGCTGCCGCCGTGCTTGCGGGCGAGACGCGTGTGGTTGCGGGCGAGATAGCGGGTCGCCGCCTGGTTGGTGATCGCGCGCTGGCCGCAGAAGAGGAAGACCGGTCTCACGTCACGGCTCTGGCCGGCGGTGAGCCGGGCGAGGATCACGTACTCGGCCTTGCCCGACTCCAGGCGGTAGCGCTCGCTGCCGATCTGGAAGGCGCCCCGGTCGGGCCCCGGTTCGGAGTCGACGTTGACATGTATGCCGGGCAGCAGGGAGTGCAGATGCGCGGCCATGCGCCGGTTCGACGCCGGCCCGCCCACACAGAACTCCGTCCGCTCGCCGAAACCCTGCTGGGTCGCGTCGTGCGCGATGACCTGGGCGTGCGCGCCGCAGTCCTTGATCAGTGCGGACAGTTCGAGGAGTGCGAACACGTCGTGGCGCATCACCGTGAGCTCGGGGCCGCCCGCCTCGCGGTTCACCACCAGCAGCGACTCGGAGTTGTCGGGCAGCCCGAAGAACGCCTGCTTGCGGCGGAGCTTGCGCCTCCACAGATAGGTGCGGGCGAGCCAGCCGAGCGCGGCACTGATGCCGGCCGCCAGGACGCCGAGGACGATGTTGCGCACGTCGTCAGTCATGTGCGCGCATGCTAGCGGGCCCACGGAACGGTGTTCGAGGGGGCCTGACGCGGGCATGGCGGTGCAGTTACGCTGCGCAGACGGCTGTTGACTGGAGGTACGGATGCGACGCCCTCTTGCGCGGAATCTGACGGTCTTGGCGGTTTCGGCCGCGACGGTGCTGGTCGGTGCGGCGGCGCCACCCGGGGCGCCGGCCGCGGGCACGCTCGCGAGAACGCCCGTCGCGAAGGTGCCCGTCGCGGTCGGCTACGGAGGCGCCGTCGCGAGCGTCGACGCGGACGCCTCCGCCGCCGGCATCGAGGTGCTGAGGAAGGGCGGCAACGCCGTCGACGCGGCCGTCGCCACGGCGGCGGCCCTCGGCGTCACCGAGCCCTACTCGTCCGGCATCGGCGGGGGCGGTTACTTCGTCTACTACGACGCCAAGTCCCGAACGGTGCATACGGTCGACGGACGCGAGACGGCACCCCTGACCGCCGACTCCGGGCTGTTCCTGGAGAACGGCAAGCCGCTCGCCTTCGCGGACGCCGTCACCAGCGGGCTGAGCGTGGGCACACCGGGCACGCCCGCCACCTGACAGACCGCGCTGGACGCGTGGGGCAGCAGACGCCTGGGCGCCGTCCTGAAGCCTGCCGAGCGCATCGCACGCGCCGGATTCACGGTCGACGCGACCTTCCGTTCGCAGACCGAGTTGAACCAGGACCGCTTCAAGAACTTCCCCGACACCGCGAAGCTCTTTCTGCCCGGCGGCTCGCTGCCGGTCGTCGGATCGACCTTCAAGAACCCCGATCTGGCCCGCACGTACGAGGAGTTGGGCAGGAAGGGAACGGGCGCGGTCTACGCCGGTGACCTCGGCCGGGAGATCGTCGACACCGTCGACAAGCCGCCCGTGGACCCGGCGTCCGGCTACAACGCCCGGCCAGGCAAGCTGTCCCTGAAGGACCTCGCGGCGTACGAGGCGAAGCGCCAGGCGCCCACCAGGACCTCGTACCGCGGACTGAACGTCTACTCGATCGCGCCCTCCTCCTCCGGCGGCACGACCGTCGGCGAGGCGCTCAACATCCTTGAGAAGACGGACCTTTCGAAGGCGAGCGAGGCGCAGTACCTGCACCACTACATCGAGGCGAGCCGGATCGCGTTCGCGGACCGGGGCCGCTGGGTGGGCGACCCGGCCTTCGAGGACGTACCCACCAAGGGCCTTCTCTCGCAGAAGTACGCGGACGGGCGGGCCTGCCTCATCAAGGACGACGCGGTGCTGACGAGCCCGCTCGCACCCGGCGACCCGAGCGGTCCCGCCGCCTGCACCACCGCCGGGACGGCCGCCCCGACGACGTACGAGGGCGAGAACACGACCCATCTGACGGTGGCCGACAAGTGGGGCAACGTCGTCGCCTACACACTGACCATCGAGCAGACCGGCGGCAGCGGCATCACCGTCCCGGGACGCGGCTTCCTCCTCAACAACGAGCTGACGGACTTCTCCCTCGCGCCGGCCAACCCGGCCGTGCACGACCCCAATCTGCCGGGTCCCGGCAAGCGCCCGCGCTCGTCGATCTCGCCGACCATCGTGCTCGACCGGTACGGCAAGCCCGTCGTGGCGCTCGGTTCGCCGGGCGGCGCGAGCATCATCACGACCGTTCTGCAGACACTGACCGAGTTCGTCGACCGGGGTCTCCCGCTGGTCGACGCGATCGCCACGCCACGCGCCAGCCAGCGCAACGCCGCCCAGACCGAGCTCGAACCCGGCCTGTACGACAGCCCGTTGAGGGCGCAGCTCGAAGCCATCGGCCACTCCTTCAAGGTGAACCCGGAGATCGGCGCGGCAACGGGCGTCCAGCGCCTCGCGAACGGCAAGTGGCTGGCCGCGGCGGAGACGGTCCGGCGGGGCGGAGGATCGGCCATGGTCGTGCGGCCCGCTCCGTAGCGCTCGTGCCGCGGGGCCGGAACGCCCTTCCGCCTCGCGGCGGTCGACGCCCGGGCGGTCAGCGCGCCGTCAGGATGCGCGGGCCGGAGTCCGTGATGGCCACCGTGTGTTCCGCGTGGGCTGCTCGGGAGCCGTCGTCGGTGCGCAGCGTCCAGCCGTCGGGGGCCGCGTGATAACCGTCCGTGCCGCCGCCGATGAGCATGGGCTCGATGGCGAGGACCATCCCGTGCCGCAGGGGCAGGCCGCGGCCGGGGCGGCCCTCGTTCGGGACGGGCGGGTCCTCGTGCATCCGGCGGCCCACGCCGTGCCCGCCGAAACCGTCCGGAATTCCGTACCCCGCCCCGCGGCACACCGTGCCGACGGCGTGCGCTATGTCCCCGATGCGGTTGCCGACGACGGCCGCCTCGATACCCGCGGCCAGGGCCCGCTCGGCGGTCTCCACGAGCCGCACGTCGGCGGCGCGCGGCCTGCCGACGATGAAGCTGATCGCCGAGTCGCCCACCCAGCCGCCCAGTTCGGCGCCGAAGTCGATGGAGACCAGGTCGCCGTCGCGCAGCCGGTGCTTCGTCGGGATGCCGTGCACGATCGCCTCGTTCACGGAGGCGCAGATGACCGCGGGGAAGGGCGTGGGCGCGAAGGAGGGGCGATAGCCGAGGAAAGGCGACTTCGCGCCCGCGTCGCGCAGGACCTGGTGCGCCACCTCGTCCAGCTCCAGCAGGGAGACACCCACACCGGCCGCCTCCCGCACCGCCGTGAGTGCCTTGCCAACGACCTGGCCGGCCGCGTACATCTCGTCGATCGACGTGTCCGTCTTCAGTTCCACCATGCCAATTATTATACCGGTATTAGAATGGGGTCATGGTGCGAACCCCCCTGACCCCCGAAGAGCGCGAACGCGGCGAGCGGCTCGGCCGGTTGCTGCGCGAAGCCCGTGGAGGCCGCAGCATGGCGGACATCGCGGGGGTGGCCGGGATTTCCGCGGAGACACTGCGCAAGATCGAGACCGGGCGGGCGCCCACGCCGGCCTTCTTCACGGTCGCCGCGCTGGCGCGGGTCCTCGGAATCTCGATGGACGACCTCGTCGTGCGGTGCGCGTTGGTACCGGCGGCCTGACCGCCCGATGTTGGTCCCGGTCGGCCACCCCTGCCGGTGGGCGGTGCTCGGTGGGCGGTCGTGCCTGGTCGGAGGCCCATTCGGTCGGTTTCGGTGGAGGAGTGGGTGCGGTCGCGCGCCCCGGTCTCGCGTGCCGACGGTCGTGCGTGATCGAGAGCGTGATCAAGAGCATGATCAAGAGATTGTTGAATTCATGGAATATCCCCTTGTCGTCTACGCGCGTAGTCATTAGCCTCCGGCCATGTCGAACACCAACGCCCGCTCCGGCGTGGCGACTTCGCAGGAGCCGCCTCCCGGCGAGGCGCGGCTTTCCACCCGTACGGAACCCACGGCCGGACGCGGACGTCGCGCCCGCACTGTCGTGCGGCTCGTCTGCACCGACCTCGACGGCACCCTGCTCGACTCGGCCGGCGCCATCCGCGAGCGCACCCTGAGCACGCTCGCGGAGGCGGGGCGGGCCGGTGTCGCGGTGGTGGGGGTGACGGGACGGCCCGTCCGGGACACCCTGGACCTGGCCCGGCGCTACGGGCTCACGGGGCCCGTGGTGTGCAGCAACGGCGCGGTGACCGTGGACGTCGCGTCCGGGCGGTTGCTGGACTGCCGGGGGTTCGGCCCCGGCGACGCGGCGGGAATCCTGCGCGCGGTACGGGACGCGGTGCCCGGAGCCGCGGTGGGCGTCGACTCCGTGTCCGGACTCCGGCTGGAGGCGGCCTTCGTGCGGCTGGTGCCGAACCCCTGGTGTCACGTGACGCTGGAGGGCGGGTCCGCGCCGGTGGACGGGGACCCGGTGGTCAAGATCCTCGTCGCCCACCCGATGCTGCTCGTGGATGAACTGGCCGCCGTGCTCGGCGCGGTCGTCGGTGACCGCGTGGTGATCACGAGGTCCACCGGCGACTTCCTCGAACTGTCCGCCCCCGGCGTCGACAAGGGGGAGGCGCTGCGGTCGCTCGCCGAGCGGCGCGGACTCCCGCTGGAACACACCGCCGCCGTCGGTGACATGCCCAACGACATCCCCATGCTGCGCGCGGCCGGCCTCGCCGCCGCCGTCGCCAACGCCCACGAGGACGCCCTGCGGGCAGCCGACATCGTGCTGCCCAGCAACGACGACGAAGGCGTCGCCGCCCTCATCCGGCTGGTCCTGCCCCGCGCGGGCGCGGGGGAGGCGTGCCGCGTCTGAGGCCGCCGCAACGTCCACCGCTCCGGCGGGAGTTCGGGCGGGTCCGGCACGGGGGAGGGCCCCTGCCCGCCGTGCGTCGGGCCGCTCCCGCGTGTACGAGGGCCCGGCCCGAACTCCCGCCGGTACGGCGGACGTACGAGGGCTTCGGACGAACTCCCTCCGGTGCGGCACCCTTCACTGCTGCCGGTCTGCCGGTCTGCCGGTCTGCCGGTCTGCCGGTCTGCCGGGCGTCGGCGTCCGGGCGTGCCGGGTGCCGGTCCGTACGCGCCCGGCACTGCGGGCGTGTGCGGAGTGCGCGGTAGGTGCCTGGTGGCTCGGCTGGGACAGGCGGACGGGGGAGGGGTGCAGGGTCCCCTCCCGCACTCGGCGCGCCCGTACGGGAACACGTCGATGTGTCCGTCGTCGAGAGCTCCGCGTCCGTGCCGAAAACTCCCCGTAGTCGATCCGTAACACGGCTGGTGTTTTCTATCGGGTCGGAGTACTCACGTCGGGCGGGGAGTTGGGTGATGGCTGTAGAACAACTCCCGGGACAGGTACTGGAGTTCGCGCGGTACCTGAACGGGCTGGTGGACCGACTCGACCGCGGCGGCGGCTGGTGCGGAGTCTTCTGGCAACGCGACCCAGACGGTATGCGGGCGTGCCTGGAAGGCTGGGAGGTGCCGCCCTGGGACGTCGTGGAGGCACTCCTCCAGGACGTCCTCGCGGAGTACGGGGAGCGTGCCGCCGCTCAGGAGACCCGACGGGCCCGCGTCCTGCACGGCGCCTCGCTGGCCGCGTACGACGCCCGTCCGGGTGGCCGGGACGCCCTCGGCGACCGCCTCGACGTCATGCTCCGCGAACAGCGCTACGCCGCCGAACGCCAGGCCGAACTGAACAGGCTGCTCCCCTCGGCCGCCTCCCGGGAAGAGGCCGAGGCGATCCGCCTGGACCTCGCCTGGGCCCAGGACGATCACGAACGCGCCACCGCGCGCTGCACCGAGCTGCGTCACCGCATGGACGACGTCGACCGGCGCGCCCTGCGCACCCGCGCGCAGGGCGCGCTGAGCTTTCCGGCCCCCGCCACCGGGGACGCCGTATGGCCGCGTCAGCCGGAGAACTGGGCGGAACCCTCCGAAGGAGACCCGCCCGAAGGAGGCCTGTACGAAGGACGCCCGTCCGAAGGGGATCCGTCCGAATGGGACCAGTCCTCAGGGGGCCCGACCGAAACGGGAGGCGCCCGGCGCGGCCCGGAGGCGGGAACTCCCGGCGTGCGCTCCGGCGCGGACGCGTACGCCACGCACGCCGGGCGCGAGGGACCGTACGCCGGGCGTGAAGGTGGCGGCCCCGGGCGCGAAGTCGGGGGCGCGCCGGGCGTCTTAAGGCGGCAAGGGCGGGCGTACGACCCGACCACGCGCCCTGAAGACGCCTATGCGCCTGCCGGACACGCCGACGGCTCCCGGCCCGCCCCTGAGCGTCCCGCGCCTCCCCCGGAGCACCCCGCGCCTCCCGCCCCGGAGCAACGCTCCAAGCTCCGCCCCCGGGGCAGCGCCCGCTTCGCCGGCATGACGGCGCCGGAGTCGGCGCCCATGGCCGTACCGGAGACGGCGCCGGTGCCGCCCGCACCGCCCGCACCGCCCGCGCACGGCAGGCGTGCGCCGCGCCCCAGGGGCAGCGCCCGCTTCGCCGGTATGACGGCGCCCGACCCGGCGCCAGCGGCCGCCCCACAGACGGCGCCGGTGTCGCCCGCCCCGCCCTCGCAGGGCGGGCGTACGCCCCGCGGCGCACGCTTCGCGGGGGCCGCCGAGGAACCCGCGCCCCCGCGGACGACGACGGAGACGGAGTCGCCGGACGAGGGCGCGCGACAGCTCACCGCGGAGATCGTCGGGGCCCTCACGCGGCTGCGGAGCGAGGGCCGCAGCGGCGAGGCGCACGCCCTGCTCGTGGAAGCGGCGTACTGGCCACCCGCACGCTTCCCCCTGCTCGCCGCCGAACTCCACCGCGCCGGCCTCGACGCGGACTGGGCCACCCTGCTGTGGGAGGCGGCCTCGCTGCCCGCCGACCGGCTGGTCGCCGCGGCCGACGCGCTCACCGCCAGCGGCCGCACCGCCGACGGCCGGCAGATGCTGCGCCAGGGCGTCACCCGGCCCGCACCCGAGATCGGGGCCGCCGTACTCGGGCTCGCCGACGAGGGCCGCGGACGCGAGATCGGCGCCCTCCTGGACGCCTACGTCCGCGTACGCACCCCGGAGGAGGCCGCCCGCAGCGCCGAGACGGACCCGCAGCGCCTCGTGCCGCTCCTCCTGAAGGCGGCCGGGAGCGTGTCCGACGAATGTCAATGGGACCTGGTCCATGCCCTGCGCGTCGCAGGCTTCACGGCGTGACCGCCCGCCCGGCAGGACGGCCACGCCGTCCGGCCGCCCCCGCCCCGCCCGCGGACGGCGGGGCGCGCGCGGGCGCGGGCGACCGTCCGGTCCTCCGATCGGCCGCACCGTCCGGCCCCATCGGCCACGTCACTCACCCGTGGGGGTCAGAAACGTGATCGACTCAGCGGGTTAACGACGATGGTCTTGGCAAGGCTGTCCGGGGGGCTTACTTTCGAGCCTCTACAGCCTTTGTCTACGGGCGTAGAGGCTCTCTGACGTCCCGTCGAAGGAGCAGCTCATGGCCAACGTCGTACGTGCCGCCCTGGTCCAGGCCACCTGGACCGGTGACACCGCATCCATGGTCGCCAAGCACGAGGAACACGCCCGCGAGGCAGCCCGGCAGGGTGCCAAGGTCATCGGATTCCAGGAAGTCTTCAACGCCCCCTACTTCTGCCAGGTCCAGGAGCCGGAGCACTACAGCTGGGCGGAACCGGTCCCCGACGGGCCCACCGTCACCCGTATGAAGGAGCTCGCGCGCGAGACCGGCATGGTGATCGTCGTCCCCGTGTTCGAGGTCGAGCAGTCCGGCTTCTACTACAACACCGCGGCCGTGATCGACGCCGACGGCACCTATCTCGGCAAGTACCGCAAGCACCACATCCCGCAGGTGAAGGGCTTCTGGGAGAAGTACTACTTCAAGCCCGGCAACCTCGGCTGGCCCGTCTTCGACACGGCCGTCGGCCGGATCGGCGTCTACATCTGCTACGACCGGCACTTCCCCGAAGGCTGGCGGCAGCTCGGCCTGAACGGTGCCCAGCTCGTGTACAACCCCTCCGCCACCTCCCGCGGCCTCTCCGCCCACCTCTGGCAGCTGGAACAGCCCGCTGCGGCCGTCGCCAACGAGTACTTCATCGCCGCGATCAACCGGGTCGGTCAGGAGGAGTACGGCGACAACGACTTCTACGGAACCTCGTACTTCGTCGACCCGCGCGGACAGTTCGTCGGCGAGACGGCGAGCGACAAGGCCGAGGAACTCATCGTCCGGGACCTGGACTTCGGCCTCATCGAGGAAGTACGCCAGCAGTGGGCGTTCTACCGCGACCGGCGCCCCGACGCCTACGAAGGGCTGGTGCAGCCATGACCGACCTGTACACCCGCCACCAGGCCGTCCTGCCCGACTGGCTCGCCCTCTACTACGAGGACCCGATCGAGATCACCCACGGTGAGGGCCGCCACGTCTGGGACGCCAAGGGCAACAAGTACCTCGACTTCTTCGGCGGCATCCTCACCACGATGACCGCCCACGCCCTGCCCGAGGTGACGAAGGCGGTCAGCGAGCAGGCCGGCCGGATCATCCACTCCTCGACGCTCTACCTCAACCGGCCGATGGTCGAACTCGCCGAGCGCATCGCCCAGTTGTCCGGCATCCCCGACGCCCGCGTCTTCTTCACCACCTCCGGCACGGAGGCCAACGACACCGCCCTGCTGCTCGCCACCGCCCTCCGGCGGAGCAACCAGATCCTGGCCATGCGCAACAGCTACCACGGCCGCTCGTTCAGCGCGGTCGGGATCACCGGCAACAAGGGCTGGTCACCCACCTCCCTGTCACCGCTCCAGACGCTGTACGTGCACGGCGGCGTCCGGACGCGTGGCCCGTACGC
This sequence comes from Streptomyces rhizosphaerihabitans, assembly GCF_025399795.1. Lineage (GTDB taxonomy): Bacteria > Actinomycetota > Actinomycetes > Streptomycetales > Streptomycetaceae > Streptomyces > Streptomyces rhizosphaerihabitans. Next base: position 195,510 of record NZ_JAODTZ010000012.1, read on the forward strand.
CGGCCTCGGCGACGCGGAGTTCATCGCCGCCTGTGTCGAGGACCTCAAGGACCTGCTCGGCCATGTGCGCCCGCCGGCAGCGCTGATCGCCGAACCCGTCCAGGGCGTCGGCGGCTTCACCGCACCGCCCGACGGCCTGTACGCGGCCTTCCGCGAAGTCCTCCAGGAGCACGGCATCCTCTGGATCTCCGACGAGGTGCAGACAGGCTGGGGCCGCACCGGCGAGCACTTCTGGGGCTGGCAGGCCCACGCCGCCGCCGGACCGCCCGACATGCTCACCTTCGCCAAGGGCATCGGCAACGGCACGTCCATCGGCGGTGTCGTCGCCCGCGCCGAGATCATGAACAGCCTCGACTCCAACTCCATCTCGACCTTCGGCGGTTCACCGGTCACGATGGCGGCGGGACTGGCGAACCTCACCTACCTCCTCGAACACGACCTCCAGGGCAACGCCCGGCGCGTCGGCGGCCTGCTCATCGAACGGCTCCGCGCGATCGCCGCGCAGTTCGACGGAGTGCGCGAGGTGCGCGGGCGCGGACTGATGATCGGCGTCGAACTGGTCGAGCCCGGCACCGACCGGGCGAACCCCCAAGGAGCCGCGGCCGTACTCGAAGCGGCCCGCGAGGAAGGCCTGTTGATCGGCAAGGGCGGCGCTCACGACACCAGCGTGCTGCGCATCGCACCGCCGCTCTCGCTCACCGTCGCGGAGGCGGAGGAGGGCGCGGCGATCCTGGAACGCGCTCTGAGGCGGGCCCAGTAACAGATCGTGAGCAAGGGCGAGTGAGCCGAAGGGGCGGGCGGTGACGAGAGCCCCGGCGCGCGAAGACCCGAAGGACCGGGTACGCGTCGGGTCCTCGACACCGGCCGCAGCGCTCCGGAGGCGAACCGAGCCACAGAAAAAGGGGAACGCCGCCATGACCACCACCTTGGAACCCGCTCTGTCGGTACGTCAGGTCCTCGCCCTGGACCGGGTGCTCGCCGGAGAACCCGAGGTGGTGGCCGGCGCCGGCCACCTCGACCGGTCCGTCCGCTGGGTGCACGTCGCCGAGGCCGCCGACGTGGGCGTCATGCTCAGCGGCGGCGAAATGGTCCTCACCACAGGGGTGTTGCTCGCGGGCGACCCGGACGCCCAGGCCGAGTACATCCGCTCGCTGCACCGCGCCGAGGCCGCGGCCGTCGTCCTCGGACTCGGCCGGGCCTTCCCCGCACCCCCGGACGTGATGCGCCGGGCCGCCGAACGCTGCGGACTGCCGATGGTCGTCCTTCACCGGCCCTTCCCCTTCGCCGAGTTGACGGAGGAGGTCCAGTCCCGGCTGGTGCGGAGCAAGTTCGCCGCCGTGAGCCTCTCCGAGGCCGTACGCACCGCGCTCACCGGACTCATCACCACCGGTGCCCCGCTCCAGCGCATGCTCGACGAGATCGCCGTGCACGCCGCCTGCCCCGTCGTCGTCACCAACCTCGCCCACCGGGTCCTCGCCACCGCCGGCGAACGCTCCGCCGTCGACGACGTCCTGCGCGACTGGGACCGCATCGCCCGGCAGGCGGGCGGCACCGAGGGCGACGGATGGATCCGCGCCGAACTGGGCGGACGCGGAGAGAGATGGGGCCGCATCGTGCTGTGCGGCCACCGGGGCGACACGGCGACCGGACGGCTGCTCGCCGACCGCGCCGCCGAAGCCCTGGTCCTGCACCGCATGCTCGGCGGGTCCGCCCACACCTGGGAGGAGGAGTCCGCGCAGGGCCTGCTGACCGACCTGGTGAGCGGTGTCGTACCGGCCCGTCAGCTCCTGCCGCGAGCGCGGGCCGCCGGACTGCCCGTCAACCGCCGCACCTTCGTCCCCCTGGTGGTGTGCAACGGCGACCCCGCCCAACTCGACCGTGTACTAAGGCTGCTGGGGCTGCCGGGGCTTGTCGCCGAGCTCTCCGACGGAGCCACCGCCCTGCTGCTCAGCCTCGCCCGGGACCAGGACGCGGACGCCCTGGCCGCGCACTTCGCCCTGCGGCTGCGGCACGAGACCGGCGTCCCCACCACCGTGGCCGCCGCCGGACCCCGTACCGCCTGGGACGACGTCCCCGCCGGACTGCGCGAAGCCCTGCACGTCGCCGAGGCCGCCGCCGACACACCCGTCGACCAGGACCGGCCCGCGCTGGTGCGGCTGCGTGACGTCCACCTGCGCGGCCTTGTCCGGCTGCTCCGGGACGACCCGCACGTCCAGTCCTTCGCGGAACGGGAACTCGACGGGCTGCTCTGCGGGGCACAGGCGGACCCGCGGCTGCTGCCCGTCCTGCGGACCTATCTCGCCACCGGCCGCAACAAGTCCCGCACCGCACAGCTCCATCACGTCAGCCGGCCCGCGCTCTACCGCCGTCTGGAGGTCATACAGGCGCGCCTCGGCGTCGACCTCGACGACTTCGAACAGGCCGCCTCCGTCCATATCGCCCTGCTCGCGCACGACGCACAACAACGGTGAAGACCCGATGGGCAGCAACGGTGAAGACCTCATGGGCAACAGCGGTGAAACACACGACGACTCAGGTGAAACACGGGACCACGCGGAGGTGACACCGTGGAACGGCACAGCACTTCAGACGTGACACGGTGCAACTCAAAGCGGCCGTCCGGGCTTTCTAGGCTCCTCGCACACCGAGCGACCGGAGGTCCCGATGAGCAGAGTGATCCGCGCCGCCGTCTTCCAGACCGCATGGACCGGCGACAAGGAATCGATGATCCAGGTCCACGAGCAGGCGGCCCGCGACGCGGCCGCGCAGGGCGCCCAGGTCCTGTGCTTCCAAGAGCTGTTCTACGGACCGTACTTCTGCCAGGTCCAGGACAAGGAGTTCTACGCGTACGCCGAGCAGATCCCCGAAGGTCCGATCGTGCGGCGCTTCCAGGCGCTGGCGAAGGAACTGGGCCTCGTCCTCGTACTGCCGATGTACGAGGAGGAACAGCCCGGCGTCCTGTACAACACCGCGGCCGTGATCGACGCCGACGGCTCCTACCTGGGCAAGTACCGCAAGACCCACATTCCCCAAGTCCCCGGATTCTGGGAGAAGTTCTACTTCCGTCCCGGGAACTCCGGCTGGTCGGTCTTCGACACGGCCGTCGGCCGGATCGGCGTCTACATCTGCTACGACCGGCACTTCCCGGAAGGCTGGCGGGCGCTCGGCCTCGCGGGTGCCGAGATCGTCTTCAACCCGTCGGCCACCTCACGCGGTCTGTCCGGCTACCTCTGGCAGCTGGAGCAGCCGGCCGCGGCCGTCGCCAACGAGTACTTCGTGGGCGCGATCAACCGTGTGGGCGTCGAGGAGTACGGCGACAACGACTTCTACGGGACCTCGTACTTCGTGGACCCCGAAGCGCAGTTCGTCGGCGAGGTGGCGAGCGACAAGGAGACCGAACTCGTCGTCCGCGACCTGGACATGGCCAAACTCCGCGAGGTCCGCGACCGGTGGCAGTTCTACCGCGACCGCGCTCCGGGTGCCTACGGGCCGCTGACCGCGCCCTAGGGCCTCCCCGTGCCGCGGGCCCGGACCGGCTCCGGGCGCCGGACGGCGGCGCCCGGAGCAACCCGCGGCACGGCGGTCCGCACGGTCCCGCTCGCGGACCGCCTCACGAGCCTTCTCGCCAGGAAACAGTGCCGACCCCAGTCCCTGACAGCCTCTCAACCCCCTCAGCGCACGCACGACCGGAAGGAGAGGGAGCATGAGCCGTACCGTCATCCGGGGTGGTCTCGTCATCACCGCGTCCGACGAGATCCACGCCGACGTCCTGATCGAGGACGGCCGGATCGCCGCCCTCGCCGCGAGCGGCACGCCCGCGGCCGAGTCGTGGACGGCCGAGCGCGCCATAGACGCCACCGGCAAGTACGTGATCCCGGGCGGCGTCGACGCCCACACCCACATGGAACTGCCCTTCGGCGGCACCTTCGCCTCCGACACCTTCGAGACCGGCACCCGGGCCGCCGCCTGGGGCGGCACCACCACCATCATCGACTTCGCGGTCCAGAGCGTCGGCCGCTCCCTGCGCGAGGGACTCGACGCGTGGAACGCCAAGGCCGACGGCAAGTGCGCCATCGACTACGGCTTCCACATGATCGTCTCCGACGTGAACCAGGAGACGCTCAAGGAGATGGACCTGCTGGTCGAGGAGGGCGTCACCTCCTTCAAGCAGTTCATGGCCTACCCGGGCGTCTTCTACAGCGACGACGGCCAGATCCTGCGCGCCATGCAGCGCTCCGCCGAGAACGGCGGGCTCATCATGATGCACGCCGAGAACGGCATCGCGATCGACGTGCTCGTCGAACAGGCGCTGGCCCGCGGCGAGACCGACCCGCGCTACCACGGGGAGGTGCGCAAGGCGCTCCTGGAGGCCGAGGCCACCCACCGCGCCATCAAGCTCGCCCAGGTCGCCGGCGCCCCGCTCTACGTCGTGCACGTCTCCGCCACCGAAGCGGTCGCCGAGATCGCCCGCGCGCGCGACGAGGGTCTGAACGTCTTCGGCGAGACCTGCCCCCAGTACCTGTTCCTGTCGACCGACAACCTCGCGGAACCGGACTTCGAGGGCGCGAAGTACGTGTGCAGTACGCCGCTTCGGCCCAAGGAGCACCAGACGGCCCTCTGGCGCGGTCTGCGCACCAACGACCTCCAGGTCGTCTCCACGGACCACTGCCCGTTCTGCTTCACCGGCCAGAAGGAGCTCGGCCGCGGCGACTTCTCGAAGATCCCCAACGGCCTTCCCGGCGTCGAGAACCGCATGGACCTGCTCCACCAGGCCGTCGTCGACGGACACATCTCCCGGCGCCGCTGGATCGAGATCGCCTGTGCCACCCCGGCACGGATGTTCGGCCTGTACCCGAAGAAGGGCACCATCGCGCCCGGTGCCGACGCCGACGTCGTCATCTACGACCCGCACGCCGAGCAGATCATGTCGGTCGAGACCCACCACATGAACGTCGACTACTCGGCGTACGAGGGCAAGCGCGTCACCGGACGGGTCGACACCGTGCTCTCGCGTGGCGAACCGGTCATCACCGAGCGGGAGTTCACCGGACGCGCGGGCCACGGTGTCTACACCCCCCGTTCCACCTGTCAGTACCTTCTCTGAGCGACCAGGAGTGGCGCCAATGGACTTCGGACTCGTCCTGCAGACAGACCCCCCGGCCTCCCGCGTCATCGAGCTGATGAAGCGGGCCGAGGCCAACGGCTTCACGTACGGCTGGACCTTCGACTCGGCCGTGCTCTGGCAGGAACCCTTCGTGATCTACAGCCAGATTCTCGCCAACACCGAGAAGCTGACGGTCGGCCCGATGGTCACCAACCCGGGCACCCGGACCTGGGAGGTCACCGCCTCCACCTTCGCGACGCTCAACGACATGTACGGCAACCGCACGGTGTGCGGGATCGGGCGAGGCGACTCGGCGATGCGCGTCGCAGGACGCAAGCCCAACACGCTCGCCCGCATAAGCGGTGCGATGAAGGTCATCCGCGCCCTCGGCCGGGGCGACGAGGCCGACCTCGGCGGCACGGTCATCAAGTTCCCCTGGGTCAAGCCGGGTGCCGAACTGCCCGTCTGGATGGCCGCGTACGGTCCGAAGGCCCTCAAGATGACCGGCGAGGAGGCCGACGGCTTCATCCTCCAGCTCGCCGACCTCTACCTCACCGAGTACATGGTCAAGGCCGTCAAGGACGCGGCGGCAGGGGCCGGGCGCGATCCCGCCGAGGTGAAGATCTGCGTGGCCGCGCCCGCGTACATCACCGAGGACGACTCGCCCGAGGCGCTCGCCCACGCCCGCGAGCAGTGCCGCTGGTTCGGCGGCATGGTCGGCAACCACGTCGCCGACCTGGTCTCCAAGTACGGCGAGCACTCGGCCGCCGTACCCGACGAACTCACCGAGTACATCAAGGCCCGTGAGGGGTACGACTACTCCCACCACGGACGGGCCGACAACCCCGACACGGCGTTCGTGCCCGACGAGATCGTCGACCGGTTCTGTCTGATCGGCACGCCCGAGCGGCACATCGAGAAGCTGAACGCGCTGCGTGAGCTGGGCGTCGACCAGTTCGCGGTCTACGACATGCACGACGCCCAGGAGGCCACCATCGACGCGTACGGAACGCGGGTCATCCCCGGCATCAACGGGCAGTAACCGAAGGCCCGTTCCTCGTTCTCCCCTTCCCGCCGTCCCGGGAAGGGGATCAGGGCGCTCCCCGCGCACCCCCCAGTCCGTCCCCGCACGGCCTTTCCCGTCACTCCTCATTGATTGGCCTGCTCATGACAGAAACCGTCCCCCCGGACAGCCCGCCCGCCGGACAAGTCACGCTCCCCGACGGCCGGGTGGAGATCGCGCCCGACGCTCCCGCCCCGACCGGCCCCTACGCCAACGAAGACCTGCTGCCGGTTCCGGTCGAGAAGCGGACCTGGACCACGTACAACTTCTCGGCCCTGTGGGTCGGCATGGCCCACAACACCGCTTCCTGGACGCTGGCTTCGGGCCTGATAGCCGTCGGCATGGACTGGAAGCAGGCCGTCCTCACCATCGCCCTCGCCAACCTGATCGTGCTCGTCCCGATGCTGCTCACCGGGCATGCGGGACCGAAGTACGGCATCCCCTTCCCGGTCTTCGCCCGTGCCTCCTTCGGCGTCCGCGGGGCCAACCTCCCCGCTGTCGTGCGGGCGTTGGTGGCATGCGGCTGGTTCGGCATCCAGACCTGGATCGGCGGCGAGGCGATCTACTTCCTCGCCGGGAAGCTCTTCGGCGACAGCTGGGCGAACGCCTCGCACATCGGCGGCTACGCGTGGACGATGTGGCTGTCCTTCGCGATCTTCTGGGTACTCCAGGTCGCGATCATCTACCGGGGCATGGAGACCATCCGCCGGTTCGAGAACTGGGCCGCGCCCTTCGTGCTCGTCGGCGCCGGCGTGATGCTGTGGTGGATGAGCAGCAAGGCCGGTGGCTTCGGGCCGCTGCTCGACCAGCCGTCGAAGCTCGGCTGGGGCGGTGACTTCTGGAAGCTGTTCTGGCCCTCGCTGATGGGCATGATCGGCTTCTGGTCCACCCTGTCGCTGAACATCCCGGACTTCACCCGGTACGGCAAGAGCCAGAAGGCGCAGACCTGGGGGCAGGCGCTCGGGCTTCCCACCACCATGACGCTCTTCGCCTTCCTGTCCGTCATGGTGACCTCGGGCTCGCAGGCCGTGTACGGCAAGGCCGTCTGGGACCCGGTCCAACTGGCGGCCAAGACGGACAACGTCGTCGGCATCATCTTCGCGCTGGTCACCGTGCTGGTCGCGACGCTGTCCGTGAACATCGCGGCCAACCTGGTCTCGCCGGCCTTCGACTTCTCCAACATCGCACCCCGGAAGATCAACTTCCGTACCGGCGCGCTCGCCACCTGTGTCCTCGGCGTGCTGATCTTCCCGTGGAAGCTGTACTCCGACCCGCAGGGCTACATCTTCACCTGGCTCGGTCTCGTCGGCGGTCTGCTCGGGACGGTTGCCGGCATCCTCATCGCCGACTACTGGATCCTGCGCCGCACCAAGCTCGACCTCGCCGACCTGTATCGGGTGGGCGGCCGCTACTGGTACGACGGCGGCTGGAACTGGCGGGCCGTGGTCGCCTTCGTCACCGGCGGCGTCCTGGCCGTCGGCGGCGCGGACTTCCACCCGCTGATCGACGGACGGCCCGTCCCGGCGCTGGAATCGCTCGCCGACTACGGATGGGCGGTCGGCCTCGGCACGTCGATGGCGCTGTACGTGGTCCTGATGCTGCTGCGCGGAAAGGGCAGAACCACGGTCTGACCGCGGCGACCGGAGGACGGCCAGTTCTTCTGGCCGTCCTTCAGCTCTTCTGGCCGGCCTTCAGCGCCGCCGTCGCGTCCTTGGCCGCCTTGATGGCACCCTTGTTGATCTCGTCGGTGCCGGGCGCCTTCTTGGTCTCGAAGTCACTGCCGTTGTAGGTGACGACCACGAGAGCGTTGGACGCCTGGACGATCACCACGCCCTCGCGGGTCTGCTGCTTGTCCTCGGTACTGAGGTTGACCACGGAGTAGGCGGAGTCGCCGACACCCGGCACCGCCCCGCCGCCGCGCTTGTCGGCGACGCGGTCCTTGTAGGCCTTCTGTGCCGCGGCGTCCGAGTCCTTGATCTCGTACGAGACGTCGAGCCAGCGGTAGTCGAAGCCCTTCAGCGCGTTCCACGAGCAGGTGCGGCGCAGCGCCTTGTCGGTCGACGCGATTTCCTGGCCGGCTGTCTTGGCGCCGGGGACCAGAGACTTGATCGTCGAGACCTGGATGCCGCCACAGGGCGCGGGCGACGCGGCGAACGTCTTGACGGCAGCCGACGCCGAAGGAGCCGACGATGAGCCGTTTTTCTGCTTCTGTGACGATTTGTCCTCGGCGTTGGGGGTCGCTGCGGACGGGCCCGCGGCCAGAGCCCAGCCCGCGGAGGCGAGCAAAGCGACCGGCAGCAGGCGCGCGGCGAGCGCGAGCGGCAGAGGAAGAGAACCCAAAGCGCACTTCTCGTGGGGGATGGTGCGGAGATGGTCCGCACTGCGGACGGGACGCCAGTGTCACACGAGACGCTGTGGTGCGGAAGGGTCAACCGACCTTGTGCCCGTGTAGTGACAGTGACTCACCTTGGCGTTGATTGACTGACCCTGTGGCAAGATGCCTGTTTTGTTCGCCCCGATGATCGCTATCCGCTCTGCATTCCGTCATTCCGTCGCATCGCGGTCACGGCTACCGCTTCGGGGTGTGGACCGGGAGGCCCCGCTCGACCCGGTCGACGGCCGCGAACGCGCCGTAGGCCACGAGGCGCACCAAGTGGCGGTCGGAATAGTCGGGTTTGCGCCATGCTGTCACGTCCTCGTCCGTGATGCGGTACGGGGCGAGAGCGGCCAGCAGCGCCAGCCGCGCGCCCGGACGTGAACGGTCCGGGAGACCCTCCCACGCGAGTGACGGGTGCGCGCCGTCCCATCCCCGGAGCGTTTCCCGTACGAGAGCACGGTCCGCCTCGTCGAGCAGTCCTCCGCCCGCGGTGGCGGCGTCGCGCAGTGCGGCGTAAGCGGGGCCGACGGAGGTGTCCCGTGCCCAGTCGGGACCCGGACCCGGGGCGTCGAGCAGCGTGAGACCCGCGCCCGGGGCGGGCCGGCGGCGCACGGTCCCGGCCAGCGATCGCCCACCCAGACTCCGTACCGCGCGGAACCGTTGCGCGTTGCCCGGCAGGAGGTTCTCCGTCAGCAGCGCCGACGCGATCCGGTTGATGAAGTGGAAGGTGAGCATGGTGCCGATGTACGCCGGAGCGTGCGCGGCGGGGAACGGATACGGCGCCAACTCCGGTGCTCCGGGCGTCCGGCTCGCCCGGCCCCAGGCCAGCACGCGTGCCTGCCGCTCGTCCGAGGGTGTCTCCCCGCGCGCGATCGCCTCGGCGAGGGAATGGTCCCCGGTGGCGTGCAGCAGCATCGTGTGCGCGTCCACGCAGAAGGGGCACCGGTTGGCCAACGACACTCCGAGCGCGGCGAGTTCCTTCCCGGTCCGGTCGCCTGCACCCGCGATCAGCGACTCCCGCGTCAACGCCCATGTGGCGGTGAGCAGTTCGGGCGCGGAGGAGAGGACGACGAAGGTGGCCGGACGCTCCATGCCGAAGTCCGACGCCAGCTGGGTGTAGGCGTCGGCGGTCGCGCCGGTGGCGGACTTCCGTGGGGGCGGGGTGGTGTACCGGAAGGGGGTGGAGATGGACATGGCCATGGGTGCCTCCTGAGTGGACCGGGTGGTTGCCGGACGGCCGGCGACCACGGTCAACGATGGCCCGGAGGAGGCGTCGCGGGCGTCGTACGGCCGAGGGTGATCCGGGCTACCGTCGTCGGCCCGGCGCCCGGCGCCGGCTACTCCCACGGGAGTAGCCGGACATCCGTCCGCAGGGCTGACGCGGTGGTCGGCACGCCCGCATAGAGTGCCGGACATGCAGCTCGACCCAGTCGTCCGCGGGCGTCTGACCGACGTGGCCCTCGCGGTCGTGGTCGGCGGCCTCGTGGTGACCGCGGCCGCGTTCGGCGGCGGCGCCACCGCCCTCGACTACACCCTGATCGCCCTCGGTTCGCTGACGCTGGCTGCCCACCGCGCAGCCCCGCGCGCCGTACTGGCGATCACCACCGCCACCACCACGGGCTACGTCGTGCACGCCCATCCCGGCACCCTGTCCGCCCTTCCTGTCCTGAGCGCGGTGCACACGGCCGCCAGAGCCGGCCACCGGGGCGTCGCGGCGCTCGCGAGCGCCGTGTTCCTGGCCGGATTCGTGGCGACGGGCCCGGGGACGAGGGAAGCGGTGGAGCGGACGCTGCTGCTCGCCGGCTGGTTCCTGTGCGCCCTGGTCACAGGCCTCGCCGACCGCAACTGGCGGGCCTACCTGCGTCAGACCGAACAGCGCGCCCTGGAGGCCGAACGGACCCGCGAGGAAGTGGCGTTGCGCCGCGCCGGCGAGGAACGCCTGCGCATCGCACGTGAGTTGCACGACTCGCTCACGCACAGCATCTCGATCGTCAAGCTCCAGGCGGGAGTCGCCGTCCATCTGGCGCGCAAGCGCGGCGAGGAGGTGCCGCCCGCACTGCTCGCCATCCAGCAGGCCGGCGGTGAGGCGATGCGTGAACTGCGCGCCACGCTTGAGGTGTTGCGCACCGACGAGCCGACCGGCACGCCGGCGCTGCTGGTCGAGAGGGCCCGAGCAGCCGGGCTCGCCGTCGATCTGCGGGTGACCGGAGAGGAACGCCCGCTCGCGGCGACCGTGGACCGTGCCGCGTACCGCATCGTCCAGGAGGCCCTGACGAACGCCGCCCGGCACGCGGGCCCCGCCAAGGTGACGGTCGAACTTGCATATCAATCCGACGAGTTGACGATCGGCGTGTACGACGACGGCATGGCTCGGCTGTCCCGGCCGCCCACCCCGGGCATCGGCCTCATCGGCATGCGTGAACGCGTCACCGCCCTCGGCGGCACCCTGCGGGCCGCCCCGCGCGCGGAGGGCGGCTTCTCGGTCCGGGCCGAACTGCCCCTGTACGCGCCGGGAGAGGCGCGATGAGCGACCCGGACGCGCCGACTGCGGCGGCCCGCCTGATCAGGGTCGCCCTGGTCGACGACCAGGCCCTCATGCGCGCCGGTTTCCGCGCTCTGCTGGACGCGGAGGAGGGCATCGAGGTGGTCGGCGAGGCGGCCGACGGGGCACAGGGGCTCGCCCTGGTCCGCGCCGAACTGCCGGATGTCGCCCTGGTCGACGTGCAGATGCCCGTGATGACGGGCATCGAGGCGACCCGTCGTATCGCCGCCGACCCGGAGCTCGCCGATGTGCGCGTCGTCATCCTCACCAACTACGGCCTGGACGAGTACGTCTTCGAGGCGCTGCGGGCCGGGGCGAGCGGGTTTCTGCTCAAGGACACCGAGCCCGCCGATCTGCTCCAGGCCATCGAAGTCGTCGCCCACGGCGAGGCGCTGCTGTCGCCTTCGGTGACCCGAACCCTCATCGGGGAGTTCGTGGCCCGGCCTCCCGACCGGGCCACGGCGCCGGGCCTCGAAGGCCTCACCCGCCGTGAACGCGAGGTCACCGCGCTCGCCGCGCGTGGCCTGAGCAACGAGGAGATCGCCGCGCACATGGTCATCAGCCCCCTGACGGCCAAGACCCACATCAGCCGCGCGATGACGAAGCTGGCCGCTCGCGACCGGGCCCAACTCGTCGTCTTCGCCTACGAGTCGGGCCTGGTGACGGCACGAGGGCGGGAGCGGTGATGCCCTCCGCCGGGCTTCCGTGCCATGATCGGCCCGTGATCGCGACAAGCCCGAAACGGGCCGGCGCGGCAGCCGCCGCCGAGCTTCCGAGGCGGTCCGGCGCCCCCGCCGTCGCCGTACCTCCGCGCGGTGGCCGTACGCGCCCGGCCGTCGGTCTCCGTGCGAAGTGGATCCGCCCGGTCGTCCTCGCCTGCCTGATCTCCACGGCCACCGGCGGCTGCGGGCTGTCCGCCGAGATCGACCGTGAGCGCGACCCTGGACAGACATCCGCCCCGGACCCGGTACCGAGCGTCGTCGGGACCGACGCCTCCCACGCCCCGCACGCGGCCGGGACCTCCACCGGCGATCCTCTCGTCATCGTGGTGCCCGGGTCGTCGAAAGCCCCGCCGCTGCAACAGGACCGCGGCTGTCCGCCGTCCGGCCTGCGACTCGACACCGGACTCGTCGACGCGGCCATGGGCCTGCGTGCCGTGACACTGACCCTCACCGACTGCGGCAAGCGGCCGTACAAGGTGAACGGCTACCCGGCCATCGCCCAGGTCCTCGACGAGGAGGGCGCCCCGATCACCGGGGTGCACAGCGTGCTGGGGACGGACAAGGTGCCCATGGCGCCCGCCGACCCCGGTCCGGAGCCCTTCACGCTGAACCCGGGCGACAGCGCACACGCGGCCCTCTACTGGCGGATGGCTGCCCAGCACGGCGTGTATCTGCGCGTCGCACCGCAGAAGGGGCAGGACGCCGTCACCCTGCGGCTGCCGGACTACCTCGACATCGGTCCGGAGAACACGCTGGGGACCACGGCCTGGACGCCCGCGTCCTGAACGCCGGTCGGTCGGCCGGTCCGCTCCGAGACCCGCACGGCGGCTCGGTCCCACCCCTCCATCTGGCTCTCCCCGGACCGCACGCCCGCCCTGCCGCCCTGGCCCGGGTGAATGTCATAGTCGGGACCGAGGTTGATCGCTCCATATCCGTGAGGTGGCAGGCATGTTCACGACCCGACCCACCCTCCAGGGCACCTTCGGCATGGTGTCCTCCACGCACTGGCTCGCCTCGCAGTCCGCGATGGCCGTCCTGGAGGACGGCGGCAACGCCTACGACGCCGCCGTCGCGGCCGGATTCGTCCTGCACGTCGTCGAACCCCACCTCAACGGACCCGCGGGCGAGGTCCCGATCATCCTCGCCCCCGCGGACGGTGCCGTGCGGGTGCTGTGCGGACAGGGCGTCGCACCCGCCGGAGCGACGATCGCCCACTACAGGGGACTCGGTCTCGATCTCGTACCCGGCACGGGCCCGCTCGCCGCCGCCGTGCCGGGCGCGTTCGACGCCTGGATGATGCTGCTGCGCGACCACGGCACCAAGCCGCTCGCGGACGTCCTGAAGTACGCCATCGGATACGCCGAGGACGGGCACGCGCCCGTGGAGCGCGTCGGCGAGACGGTGGACGCCGTACGGGCGCTGTTCGAGACGGAGTGGACCTCGTCGGCCCAGGTGTATCTGCCGGACGGCAGGTCGCCGCGTCCCGGCGAGCTGTTCCGCAATCCGGCTCTCGCCGCGACCTGGCGACGGCTGCTCGACGAGGTCTCCGGTGCCGGGGACCGGGTCGCCGAGATCGACGCGGCACGGGAGGTGTGGCGCTCCGGCTTCATCGCCGAGGCCCTGGTCCGGCAGGCCCGGCGGCCCACCATGGACACCAGCGGGGAGCGTCACACCGGCACCCTGACGGCCGCCGACCTGGCCGGCTGGTCCGCGACCTACGAGGCCCCCGCGACGTACGACTGGCGGGGCTGGACCCTGTGCAAGGCGGGCCCCTGGAGCCAGGGCCCGGTCCTGCTCCAGCAACTGGCGCTGCTCCCGCCCGAACTGCCCCGCTACGGTTCCGCCGAGTACGTCCACCTGCTCGTCGAGGGCTGCAAGCTCGCCATGGCCGACCGGGAGGCCTGGTACGGCGACGCGGCCGAGGTGCCACTCGACGAACTGCTCTCGGAGCCCTACAACGCCGCCCGGCGGGCGTTCGTCGGGGACAAGGCGTCGTACGAGCTGCGTCCCGGCAGTCCGGGCGGCCGTGATCCACGGCTGAGCGGGCACGCGCGTGCGGTGGCCACCGGGGAGCCCGGCTTCGACGCCCTCGCGGCGCCGGGCGCCGGTGAGCCCACCATGGCCCGCGCGGCGGCGGAACCCGAGGTGGCATCCGACGGCGGCACCCGGGGCGACACCTGCCACCTGGACGTCGTCGACCGCTGGGGCAACATGGTCGCCGCCACCCCCAGCGGCGGCTGGCTCCAGTCCAACCCGGTCGTCCCCGAACTGGGCTTCCCGCTCGGCACCCGGCTCCAGATGGCCTGGCTGGAGGAGGGACTGCCCAACTCCCTGACCCCGGGCCGCCGCCCGCGCACCACGCTGACACCCTCCCTGGCGCTGCGCGACGGTGTGCCGGTCATGGCGTTCGGCACCCCCGGCGGCGACCAGCAGGACCAGTGGCAGACGCACTTCTTCCTGTCCGTGGCGCTGCGCCCGCAGGTGCGCGGCGGACTCGACCTCCAGGGCGCGATCGACGCCCCGAACTGGCACAACGACAGCTTCCCCAGCTCCTTCCACCCGCGCGGCATGCGTCCCGGCAGCCTCACCGTCGAGTCCCGCACGGACGAGATGGTCGTCGAGGAGCTGCGCCGCCGGGGCCACGACGTCACGGTCGCCGAGTCCTGGTCCGAGGGACGGCTGTGCGCGGTGGCCCGGAATCCCGCGACGGGTGTCCTGTCGGCGGGGGCCAATCCGCGCGGGATGCAGGGGTACGCGGTCGGACGGTGAGGCGGCCCGGCACCGGGCGCCCGCGCCGGCCCGCCCGGCCTGCTCCCTGCGGCTTGGCCGTCT